>CAWFXU010000011.1:0-699196 GCA_963819895.1 uncultured Gammaproteobacteria bacterium | reverse complement strand
CTACGCGCTGCTGGGCACACGCCCTGGCCGATCCCGAAGGGCGCTACGTGGTGCCGGGCTTCTACGGCCGCGACGCCGAGGGCCATGTGCGCACCTTCTCGCGCGGCGGCTCGGACGTGAGCGGCGCGATCGCCGCCGCGGGCGGCCAATGCCGCGCTCTACGAGAACTGGACCGATGTGTCGGGGCTGCTGATGGCCGACCCGCGCATCGTCGACAACCCGCGCCCGATGGCCGAGGTCACGTATGCCGAGATCCGCGAGCTGTCCTACATGGGCGCTTCGGTGTTGCACGACGAGGCCATGGCGCCGGTGCGCGAGGTGGGCATCCCGGTCGACATCCGCAACACCAACGAACCCCTGCACCCGGGCACGCGCATCGTCGCGAAGCTGTCGCCCGAGGTCGAGAAGAGCACGCTGATCGCCGGCGTGGCGGGCAAGACCAGCTTCGCGATGATCTCCATCGGCAAGCACCTGATGAACCGCGAGGTCGGATTCGTCTATCGCCTGCTCGGCATCCTGGAGCACCACGGCGTGGCCTTCGAGCACTGCCCGTCGAGCATCGACAGCGTCAGCGTGGTCGTGGATGCCGGGCAGATCGAGGGGCAGTCGGAGCAGGTGCTCGCCGAAATCCGCCGCACGCTGGAGCCCGACGAGATGGATTACGTGCCGCGCATCGCGCTGATCGCGATCGTGGGCGAGGGCATGGCGCACGCGGTGGGCATCGCGGCGAAGGTCTTCGCCGCGCTGGCCGGCGCCGGCGTGAACGTGCGCCTGATCAACCAGGGGCCGTCCGAGCTCAACATCATCGTGGGCGTGGCGCCCGAGGATTACCCGACGGCGGTGCGCGCGATCTACGCGGCCTTCGTGTCCTGAGTCGCAAAGTGCCGGCCGTCGCGCGGGAATGCTCCACAACCGTCCCTGCGTGTATGGTGGGCGGCTGGCGGCGCCTATAGAATCCGGTTGTTTCGGTCCCGTACCCGCCGCGTCATGCGGCTGATCTCCCGGGTGGTTCGCACGCAGATGCACAGACGACGCAACCTGATCCTGAACCTCGCGATCCTCGTGAGCATCGCCGCGACATGCGCCGGCGGCTGGGCCTACTTCAACCGCCCGGTCGCAGTGCCCGCGTGGCCCGAGAACGTCTGGGGCTACTCGTTCTCGCCGTTTCGCCAGGACCAGGATCCCACGCGCGGGATCTATCCGAGCGAGCAGGAGATCGCGGCCGACATCGAACTGCTGAGCAAGCAGACGACCCGCCTGCGCACCTACTCGGTGCGCGACAGCCTGGGCGAGATCCCGCACATCGCGCAGGAGTTCGGCATGAATGTGACGCTGGGCGTGTGGCTCAGCAACGACCTCGTGGCCAACGAATACGAGATCAACCGCGCGATCGACATCGCCAACCGCGAGCGCAACATCGACCTGGTGATCGTCGGCAACGAGGCGCTGTACCGCGGTGACGTCACGCTCGCGCAGCTGACGGAATACGTCGACCGCGTGCGCGACGCGGTGAAGGTGCGCGTCACCACGGCCGAGCCCTGGCACATCTGGATGAAGTACCCCGAGCTCGCCGATCACGTGAAGGTGATCGCGGCGCACGTGCTGGTGTACTGGGAGAAGGAACCCTCGGAATACGCGGTCCAGGGGACCATCAACCGCGCCAAGGAAGTGCGCGCGCAGTTCCCGAAGAAGCGCGTGCTGCTGGCCGAGGTGGGCTGGCCCTCGCACGGGCGCGCCCAGGGCCAGGCCGAGGCGACGTCGGCCGAGCAGGCCACCTACCTGCGCACGCTGCTGCCCAAGCTCAACAGTGCCGGTTACGAGTACTTCGTGATCGAGGCGTTCGACCAGCCGTGGAAGACCAGTGACGAGGGCAACGTCGGCGCCTACTGGGGCGTCTACAACGAGGGCGCCAGCAGAAGTTCCCGTTCGACGGGCCGATCGTCGCGATCCCCGAGTGGCGCACGCTCGCCGCGGTCTCGATCGTGCTCGCGGTGCTGGCCTTCGGCCTGCTGCTGATCGACGGCTCCGGCCTCAAGCAGCGCGGGCGGGCCTTCCTGGCGATGGTGGCCTTCGTGGTGGCCTCGTTCCTGGCGTTCGTCGCCTACGACTACTCGCGCCAGTACCTGGGGCTGCTGGAGTACGTGCTGGGCGCGCTGCTGGTGCTCTCGGTGATCGGCGTGTTCACGGTGCTGTTCACCGAGGCGCACGAGATCGCCGAGACCATCTGGGCGACGCGGCGCCGGGCCTTCGCCTCGGTACGCGAGACCGGCGGGCGCCGGCCCAAGGTCTCGCTGCATCTGCCGTTCTGCAACGAGCCGCCGGTCGATGGTGATCCAGACGCTCGATGTCGCTGGCGGGGCTCGACTACGCCGAACTTCGAAGTCATCGTCATCGACAACAACACCAAGGACCCGGCGGTGTGGCGCCCGGTGCAGGACTATTGCGCCCAGCTCGGCGAGCGCTTCCGCTTCTTCCATTTCGACGTCATGAAGGGCTTCAAGGCCGGCGCGCTCAACTACGTGCTGAGCCAGACCGCGCCCGACGCCAAGGTCGATCGGCGTCATCGACAGCGACTACATGGTGCGACCCGACTGGCTGAAGGCGCTGGTGCCGTATTTCGACGACCGCAAGATCGGCTATGTGCAGGCGCCGCAGGACCATCGCGACTGGCGACGGCGACCGCTGTTCAAGGAAATGCTGAACTGGGAATATGCCGGCTTCTTCGACATCGGCATGTGCCTGCGCAACGAGTACGACGCCATCATCCAGCACGGCACGATGACCATGGTGCGCCGCGACCTGCATGGAGGAGATGGGCGGCTGGGCGACCTGGTGCATCACCGAGGACACCGAACTCGGGCCTGCGCCTGATGGAGAAGGGCTACGGCGCCATGTACAGCCGCGAGCGCTTCGGCCACGGCCTGACCCCCGATCATTTCTCCGGCTACAAGAAGCAGCGCTTCCGCTGGGCCTACGGCGCCATGCAGATCATGAAGGCGCACGCCGGCAAGATGTTCTTCGGGCGAACACCAAGCTCACCTTCTGGCAGAAGTATCACTTCGTCGCCGGCTGGCTGCCGTGGTTCGCCGATGCGCTGAACCTGATCTTCACCGCGGGCGCCCTGGTGTGGACGTCCGCGATGCTGCTGGTGCCCAAGCAGGTCGCTGCCGCCGGCGATGATCTTCGCGATGCCGCCGCTGCGGCTGTTCTTCGTCAAGCTGGCGAAGATCCTGTACGTCTACCTGCGATATGCGTGTGCACGTCGGCACCTCGATCGGGGCCGCGGTGGCCGGGCTGGCGCTGTCGCACACCATCGGCAAGGCGGTGATCTACGGGCTGGTGACCCGCACCATCCCGTTCTTTCGCACCCCGAAAATGAGCGGGCACGGCGGCATGCTGCAGGCACTGGCCGAGGCGCGCGAGGAGCTCTACATCCTGATCCTGCTGTGGGGCGCGATGGCCGGGCTGCTGGTGGTGCACGAGATGGACACCACCGACGCCTATGCCTGGCTGGCGATGCTGCTGCTGCAGTCGCTGGCGTACCTGGCCGCGGTGGTGATGTCCTTCCTCGCGGTGATGCCGCGGCGCGAGAGCCCGTTCACGCTGACGCAGCCGGCCAGCTGAGATGTCGCGTTCCCGGGGCGCGCTCGCGCTGCTGCTCGCCGTGGCGGCCAGCGTGGCGTTCTGGTGGCTGCTCGGGCGCGAGCAGCACGTGCCCGGCGAGCTCGCCGCCGGCAAGCGCCTGCAGTGCGCCTCCTACACGCCCTTCACCGGCACCGAGACCCCGATGGCGTTCAGCGTGGACCGCGCGCGGCTCGAGCGCGATTTCGCACAGCTGTCGCCGCAGGTGGGCTGTGTGCGCATCTACTCCGTGCGCGGCATGGAGCAGATTCCCGAGGTCGCGCGCGATTTCGGCATGAAAGTGATCGCGGGCGCGTGGGTCAGCCGCGACGACGCCGACACCGAGCGCGAGATCGCCGGCCTCATCGCGCTCGCCAACCGCTATCCCGACGTCATCAGCGCGGTGCTGGTCGGCAACGAGGTGCTGCTGCGGCGCGAGCGCACGGCGGCGCAGCTGCTCGGCCACCTGCAGCGCGTGCAGGCGGCGGTGCAGCAGCCCGTGAGCTACGGCGACGTGTGGGATTTCTGGCTGCAGAACCCCTCCATCGTGGCGGGCGCCGACTTCGTCACCATCCACCTGCTGCCGTACTGGGAGAACGACCCCAGCGACATCGACGCGGCGATCGCCGCGGTGACGCACGCGCACGACGAGACCGCGCGGGTCTTCCCGGGCAAGGACATCCTGATCGGCGAGACCGGGTGGCCCTCGCAGGGACGCCAGCGCGAGGGCGCCGTGCCGGGCCGCGTCAACGAGGCGCGCTTCGTGCGCGGCTTCGTGGCGCACGCCGAGGCCGAGGGCTGGCACTACAACCTGATCGAGGCCTTCGACCAGCCCTGGAAGCGCGGGCAGGAGGGGGCCGTCGGCGGCTACTGGGGACTGTTCGACGCCGCGCGCAACGACAAGCACATCCTGCGCGGGCCGGTGTCGAACCTGCCCGGGTGGCGCGGTTGCCTGGCGCTGTCGCTGGGACTGTGCGCCGGGCTGCTGATCGCCGGTGGCGGCTGGCGTGCGCGGGGCGCCGTGCTGCTCGCGGCCGTCGCCGCCAACGGCGTGGTGTTCCACCTGCAGCAGATGCGCCTGTTCAGCCGCAGCGTGACCGAAACCGGCTGGTTCCTGCTGCTGGCCGTGCTCGCGCTCGTGCTCGGCTGGATCGGCGCGCGGCGCCTGCGCGGCCGCCCGCCGGCGCGCTGGCACGATGCGCTGATCGGCACGGCCGCGGCGCTGGCTGCCATCGAGATGCTGGGACTCGCCTTCGACGCGCGCTACCGCCATTTTCCGCTGGCGGTGTTCGCGGCGCCGGCGCTGGCAGCGTGGCTGTTCGCACCACACGGCGGTCCGTGGCGCGAGCGCAACCGCGCGCTGGGGCTGTTGCTCGTGCTGTGCATGCCGGTCGTGCTGTGGCAGGAAACGCCGCTGAACCTGCAGGCGCTGGGCTGGCTGGCGGTGACCGGTGTGATGGCGGCGGGATTGCTGCGCGGCGGGATGCGCGCGGTGTAGGTCGGTACTCGACGTGGGTCGGCATTCATGCCGACAGCTGCGTGGGTCGGTACTCGATGTGGGTCGGCATTCATGCCGACAGCTGCGTGCGGGCAGGCGGCGGGTTCGGCGTTGCCGAACCCTTGTCGGGTTGAAACCCGACCCACAGGGACGGTCACGGGCACGGCCCGCCTAAAGCGGGCGGCGCGCGCCGCGCAAGAAACCGAGGTCGGCCAGCGCGATCACCGCGATCACCGCGGCCGGCGCACCGTAGCGCACGTTGTACATCACCAGCGCGAGCAGCGCGGCGAACAGGCCGGCGATCGCGACGGCGCGGCGCACGCGGCCCAGGCGCAGGTTGGCCAGCAGCGCCAGCACCAGCGCCGCGCTGCCGAACAGCTGCAGGTGGATCGACATGCCGATCACGGCACGGGCGCGGCACAGTGCGCCGAGAGGGTCGCTGAGGCAGGGATCCGCTTCGGCCTCGATCTCCATGAAGCCGAAGCGGAAGGCGTACAGCAGCGCCAGCCACGCGGCACAGGCCGCCACCAGCAGCACCAGGGGCCGCCGGCTCGCCGGAGTCGCTGCGGGAATCTGTTCCATCCTTGATCTGCCTCGCGCCACCCTTGTCACGCGGCGGAGTATAAACTTCCGCCAAACCGGGCGGAGCGGATTCCATGGAAGACACGACGGCGAACATGCGCCTGCGCGGCGTGAACCTCGGCGGCTGGCTGGTGCTGGAGAAGTGGATGAAGCCGAGCCTGTTCGAGGGTCTCGCGGCCACCGACGAGACCACCTGGTGCGCCGAGCTGGGCGCACAGGCCCCGGCGCGGCTGCGCGCGCACTGGGACAGCTTCATCACGCGCGCGGATTTCGCCTGGCTCGCCGAGCGCGGCATCAACGCGGTGCGCATCCCGCTCGGGCACTGGATCTTCGGCGCGCCGTATCCGTATCACCGCAGCTACGGCGCGAACCCGCATCCCTTCGTCGAGGGCGGCATCGAGGTGCTGGACCGCGCGATGGACTGGGCCGGGGAGCTCGGTCTGCGCGTGGTGCTGGACCTGCACGCGGCGCCGGGCTGCCAGAACGGCTTCGACAACGGCGGCATCAAGGACGTCTGCGAGTGGCACACGCGCGAGGAGTACCTGGCGCACTCGGTCGAGGTGCTGGGGCGGCTCGCCGCGCGCTATGGCGACCGCGGCTGCCTGCACGCCATCGAGGTGCTGAACGAGCCGCGCGAGGACGTACCCACGGACCTGCTCAAGGACTACTACCGGCGCGCCAACCGGGCGATCCGCATCCATTGCCCGCCGGATCGGGTCGCGGTGATGTTCCACGACGGCTTCCGCTCGCACCGCGAGTTCCTCGGGCTGTTCCAGGAACCGGGCTTCCTGAACGTGCTGTTCGACGTGCACCGCTACCAGTGCTTCGAGCGCGCCGACATCGACATGGACATTCACGGCCACATGCACAAGGCCGGCATGCTGTGGAAGGACGAGGCGCTCGCGATCCAGCGCGATCTCGGCGTGCCGGCGATCGCGGGCGAGTGGAGCCTCGGCCTCGACCTCAAGGTGGTGTCGCTGTGGGCGCCGGGCCCCTACAACCACGCGCTCGAACGCATGGACGCCTTCCAGGAGCACGTGGCCTGCCGCGGCTATGGCGCCGCGCAGCTGCTCAGCTTCGAGCATTACCGCGGCTGGTTCTTCTGGAGCTACCGCACCGAGACTACGCCGGCGTGGAGTTTCCGCGACTCGGTCGAGCGGGGCTGGTTGCCGGACCGGTTTCAGTGAGACGACGAGCCGTTCTCGCGCTTGCCGGCGAACAGGAAACGGTCCTCGGTGAGGCGGTTCAGCACGATCTTGCGGTGATGCAGCCGCTCCAGGCCGCTGTGGAAGCTGATCGTCAGTAGCGAGGTGTCGCGCAGTTCGTGCTGCAGCATCTCGAGGATCAGGCGTTCGCCGCGCGGGTCGAAGGCGTCGGTGGCCTCTTCCATCAGGATCCACGCGGGGCGCTGCAGCAGCACGCGCGCAAAGCCCAGGCGCTGCTGCGCGCGCAGCGGCAGCGCCTGTTCCCAGTTGTCGTGCTCGTCCAGGCGCGGCGCCAGCCACGCGCAGCCCGAGCATTCGAGCGCGCGCAGGACCGCGTCGTTGCCGAAGGCGTCCGCGGGGCGCGGATAGCACAGCGCCCGGCGCAGCGTGCCCTCGGGCAGGAAGGGGCGCTGCGGCATGAACTGCATGCTGCCTTCGGCCGGCAGTAGCACGCGCCCGCTGCCCCACGGCCACAGCCCGCCGATCACCTTGAACAGGCTGCTGGTCACCGCCGGGTCGCCCGCGATCAGCACGCGCTCGCCGCGGCGGATCTCGGTGTCGAGGCGCTCGAGCAGGATGCGTCCTTCCGGATCGGCGATGCACAGGTCCCGGATCAGCAGTCGCGCGTGCGGATCACGCTCGATCACGATGCGGTTGCCGTCGGGCGTGCGCGCCTCGGCGTCGAGGCGTTGCATGTCCTCGTACAGCGACAGCACGCGATCGGCCGAGGCGCGCGTGCGCGCCATGTCGCCGAGGTTGTCGATCGGCCACGACAGCGCCGAGGTGAGCCTCTGGAAGGCCTGCGCGGCCTGCATCAGCACGCCCAGCGACATCGCGCCGGCGATGTACTGCGGTGCGGCGACCAGGATCGGGAACACGGGCAGCAGCGCCCCGTAACCGGTGGAAAAGGCGACGATGCCCATGTACGCGCGCGACTGCAGGTACCAGGTGCGCCCGATCAACGTGAAGCGCCGCGTCGCGCCGGAGCGTTCCATCGGCTCGCCGTGCATCAGCGCGATGGCTTCGGAATGCTCGCGCGCGCGCGCCAGCCCGAAGCGGAAATCCGCCTCGGCGGTCTGCAGCGCGTTGGTCGAGCGCACCAGCGGGCGGCCGAAGCTCCAGCCGAGCACGGTGCCGATGCCGGCGTAGATAAAGGCGAGCCACACCAGGTAGCCCGGCACGTGGAGCGCGGTGCCCGGCAGGTGTACCGAGCCGGAGACCTTCCACAGGATGTCGATGAAGGTGCCGAGCACCAGCAGCGAGAACACCAGCGTGTGCGCCAGCGCAATGGCGGTCTCGGTGACGATGCGGATGTCCTCGGCGATGCGCCCGTCGGGGTTGTCGTGCTCGCCCGCGGTGAACAGCAGCCGGTAGTGGCGTCCGCTCTCCATCCAGTGCCCGATCACCCGCTTGGTGAGCCAGCGCCGCCAGTCGAGCTGCAGCCAGCGTTTGGCCATCAGGTGCGCCGCCGTCACCGCCAGCGTGAGCGCGAAGATCAGCGCGAACACGCCCACCTGCACCAGCACGCCCGCTATCGAGCGCTCCTCCAGCGCGTCGAACAGCTCGCGGTGCCAGTAGTTGGTCCAGACCGTCAGCGCGACCTGCGCGATCGTGAGCGCCAGCAGCAGCGCCGTGGCGCCGCGCACCTGCCACTTGCGCTCCGAATTCCAGTACGGACCGGCAAGCCGCAGCGCCCGGCGCGCAAAGCCCTTGCGCAGGACGGGAACGGGATGCTCGGTTTCAAGGAAAGGCTTGGCGGCTGGCATCTATTGGCATCTTTTTCGCGCAGTTTAGGCGGGGTGGGGCGTGGGGGCAAACGGGGGGGAGCGAGCGTCACGGCGTTGGCACCCGAGACGCCCACTCTCAGCGCCGGGCGTCGACTGTCCTGATTCCGTAGGCGGCGATGCGTTCGTCCGCCGTCAGCAGTTCCAGCCCTTCCGCCTGGGCTTGGGCGATCAGCATGCGGTCGAACGGATCGCGGTGCAGCGCAGGCAGCGCCCCCGCTTGTTCGCCGTGGAAGAAGGATATCGGCAGTTTTGCGAAACCTTCCTCCTCGACGATCGCGTCGATATCGGCGGGCGCTTCGAGTTTGCCGAGCGCCTTCTTGATGGATAGTTCCCACGCAGTCGCGGCACTCACCCAGGCTTCGTTTCCCGCGTCCGCGATCAGTGCGCGTGCATGTGGGCCGAGTCGGCTGTCATCGGCCAGCCACCACAACAACGTGTGGGTGTCGAGCAGCAGCCGCCTCATTCCTGGCCTTCGAAGTCCGCGACCAGTTCGTCCGGTGTCTGATCGAAGTCGGGCTTCATGCGGATCTTTCCGGCCAGCCGGCCCGGCTTGCGCTCCGCCACGTGCTCCCGGTGCGGCAACAGGTCCAGATACGGCTTGCCGGCCTTGGCGATCACAACCTTTTCGCCTTTTTGCGCCAGTTCGCCCAGCTCGGAGAGCCGCGATTTGGCTTCGTGCATGTTGACTTGCGTGGTGCCCATGGCGCGTGTCTCGCGTTCCGGAGAGCTTGCAGTTAGCTAAGTTTAGCTAGGCGGTGTGTCCGGCCGCAAGGGACGACTCTGGACGACTCTCGGGATGCGCGCAATCCGCGGTCACCCTTTTCGGTGCAGACCGGTGATGGCCCCGTTTGGCCGTATGGATTTGCTCGGCTACTATCCCCTGCGGATCATCCCCATTCCCGACGGAGACCTGCCCGGTGCCGCATGAGCAATGAAGCCTTTGCGCGTCAAGATCTGCGCCGCGACCTGCTCTTAGGATAACTGCGGTGCGTCCGCGTGCTTTGAAGCATGCTCGATCGTCATCGACCGGATATTCCCCTCGGCATCCAGATCGAGCAGCGTGTTCTCGTCGAGCTCGCGAGTTTCAGTAACCCGCCCACCGCCATGTCCAGGTCCATCGGGCTGCCGTCCCACAGCGAACGCGACGTTTCCGCGGAAACGTGAAGATCAGCGCAAGCGCAGGCCGCGCGCGCTCACGCGGCCCGCGAGATATGGCATACGATCGAGGCCGGTAGATCGATGCTCAGGAATTCAGCAGGGTAGAGATAGTCCTCGCCCGACTCGTCGATCACGCGAAGCTGCTGGTGCTCGGCGGTTAGCGCATCGGGTACCAGTTCATGGATTTTCCGGCATTCGAGCGATGCTTCGTGGCCATCGTTTCTGATGCACACGACGAATCTGGACGTACTCATATTTCCACCAGCAGCCGTTTGAGATTGAGTTCCTTGCGGCCGATTCGGGAAGCCTCTCCGGATTCCATCGCCGGAAGCAAAGGTTTCGACATCGACGATTGTACCGATCAGCTCGAAGTGCATGGGGCTACCCCGAATGTGACGCCATTCAGATCCATCAACCCGCCCACCGCCATGTCCAGGTCCATCCGGCTGCCGTCCCACAGCGAGCGCGACGTTTCCGCGGAAACGTCGGCACCGGTTTCCGCGACGATGGCCTCGATGTCGCGCACCCTCAGCGGCGGCTTCGGCACCTCGGGCAGCAGTTCGCCGTCGGGGCGGAAGAACAACAGCTTGCCGTCGTCGCGCCGTTCCAGCGTGAAGCCGCCTTCGTGCAGCAGGCCGTGGTGATGACGGCACAGCAACACAAGGTTGTCGATGCGCGTCTCGCCGCCGTCGGCCCAGTGGCGGATGTGGTGCGCATCGACATAAAGGTGATTCAGGCAGCCGGGAAAGCGGCAGCCCTTGTCGCGGTGCGCCAGCGCGCGGCGGATCGCCGGCGGAATCACGCGCGAGCGGCGGCCGATATTCAAGGGCTGGTCGTCGTCGGCTTCGTTCAGTGTCACGACCGAGGCATCGCAGACCAGCCGGCGCGCCGTTTCGGCGGCTATCGCCCCGCCATGCTCGATATGGCAGCAATCGCCGTGTCCCTCTTCCGACAGCACGGTGCGGTCCACGTGCACCACGACCTGGTAGCGCTCGGCTTGCCGTGAGGTCGCAGCTTCGTGCGCGAGGAACTGCTCGGCGATATGGCACAACGCGTCGGCGCGACGGGCCGAAACGGGCGATTCGGCGTTGTCGAAGCTGTTCGAGGACGGCGCGAACGCGTTTGACGTTTCCGCGGAAACGTCCGCGGTGGCATCGGGCTCGCGAGCTGCGCTATCGAACTCCCGGTCGGCGCCATCGCGCTCGCGCCACTGCGCATCGACTGCCGCATGAATTGCCTGCACCACCAGCGCGCCCTGCTCGGCGGGCAGGCGCACAGTGATCGTCATCGAGCCATCGTCCTCGAAGCCCCAGCGCAGCGCGCGTTGCGCGTGGGTGCTGCGGGCACGCGCGGCCTCGTGTAGCCGTTCCACGCTGCGGTATGCGCGCACCAGTTTCTCGACATGCGACGCCGTGCCGTGGCGCGCGATCATCAGCAGGTAGTCCTGGCTCTCGGGCGTGGCGACGCGCGTGATGGCGCGGGCCTTCGAGTAGCTCAGTTCGCCGCGCGCGAGCGCGTCGCTTACCAGCGGCAGGCCTTCGAGCGCACGCGCCACGCGCACCTTCTCGCGCGCCGCGCCGATGTCGATGCCGCACTTCCAGTTCAGCCAGTGCGCGCACGAGAGCACGCCCCACTGCTGCCACGCGTTGCGACGATCGAGCTCCGCTATCAGCATCAGCAATCGCCACGTGGCGACCGTGATGCTGGCACTGAGCAGCGTGATCTGCTCTTCGAGATCGCGCGTGGAAAGCGCGACGGTCGGCAATTCACCGGAGCCGACTACACCCGAAAATGCGCGGTTTTCCATGGCAAAAGCCCTCCGGCGTAACTACTGTGATTGTATACAGTCATCCGTCGAAGAGCCATGCATTGCTTGGATCGATTCGCTTCCAGAACGCGCGTCAATATGCCTTCGCACCCCGCGCGCCGCTCACTTCTTCCCGAACTGCTTCAGGCGCTCGCGCACCATCGAGATGGCGAAGCGGCGCGGCAGCACTTTCGACTGCAGCAGCGCGACGGCGCGCCAGACGCGCCCCGGGATCCAGCTCGGGTATTTTCCCAGCGCGGCCAGCGCTTCCTCTACGGCCTGTTCCGGCTCCACGGGCGGCATCAGCGCCGTGGCTGACTTGTTCGCACCGGTGCGCACGAAGGAAGGCGTGTTCACCATGCCCGGCACGAAGGCGAGCGCGTCGACGCCGTGCTCCGCGAGCTCGGCCCACAGCGTCTCGCCGAGGATCAGGTCGAAAGCCTTGGTCGCCGCATAGACGCCCTGGCATGGGGCGCCCTGCAATGCCGACATCGACGAGGTCAGGATGATGCCGCCGCGCCCGCGCGCGGCCATCTTGCGCGAGAGGCGGTCGACCATCGCGAGCGGCGTCAGCACGTTCACGCTCACGACCATTTTCTTGCGCGCCAGCGGCACCTCGAGCCAGGGGCCCGAATCGGCCGCGGCCGCATTGAACACCAGCATGCCGATCTCGAGCGTCTCCAGCCCGTCGAGGATCTTCTCCACGTTCGCGGTGTCGGCGAGGTCGCAGCGGATTGCGCGCACCTCGATGCCGTGCGCCGTCTTCAGCGCCTTCGCCTGGGCTTTCAGCCCTGTGCCGTCGCGATCGAGCAGCACCAGGTCGAGGCCGCTCTGCGCGAAGCGTTCGGCGTATGCGATACCCATGCCCTCGACCGAGCCGGCGATCAGCCCCCACCGGCCGTAGCGTTGACGGAATGCGTCCGCGTTGCTCGCTCGTCTCACCTGATATTGCTCTCCTGTTCCGCAGCACGCGCCTGTATCGGGCGCAACGCCGGCTCCGGAGGGAGCGCCAATCACCCGCGCAGCGCGCGATACGCCGCCAGCGCCGGCGCGAACTCCTGCGGCGTGGAACCGTGGATGACCACGCCGTCGGCGCCGCCATCGAGTTCCGCCTGCCACGCGGCGGCGCATGAGGCCGGCGTGCCGGTGGCTGCCGGGAGCCACTCGGGCGGTATCAGCTCCGCGATCTGCTCCAGCTGCTCCAGCGTGGCCACGCTGTCGATGCCGCCCGGAACGGACTTCACCACCGGGGATGCGCGGAAATTCTCGAGCACCGACGGATCCCAGCCGTTCAGCTCCACCAGCAGTTCCACGTAGCCGGGGGCCTGCATGTAGGTGGCCATGCGCGCGACCAGCTTGCGCAGCCGGTCCTCGCGCGTGGGCTCTACCGCGGTGGCGATCACCGACCACACCTTCACCGTGTCGGGATCGCGGCCGGCACTGGCCGCGCCTTCCTGCACCAGGGCCTTCGCGCGGCGCAGGCCCTGCGGCGTTATGAAGGTGTGCAGGTGCACGCCGTCGAAATGCGCGCCCGCGAAACGCAGGCTCGCCGGCCCGAAGCCCACGAAGTGGATCGGGATGTCGGCGCTCATCCAGTTGCCCATGTTGAGGTAGGGCAGCTTGCCCATGTGGCCGTCGTGGCCCATCACCGCCTCGCCGCGCCAGAGCTTGCGCAGCAGCTCCACGCCCTCGGCCAGTTGCGCGTTGCCAACGGCCGGCAGGCCCATCAGCTGGTTCCTGATGCCGACGCCGCGCGCGAGCCCGAGCTCGAAGCGCCCGCCGGAGAGGTAGTGCAGCGAGGCGCACATCGTGGCCAGCACCAGCGGGTGGCGGGTGTGGATGTTGGTCGCGGCGGTGGCGACGCGCAGGCGACTGGTCACGGCCAGCGCGGCGGCGCAGATCACCCCGGCGTCCTTCACGTCGAAGCGCTCCGACAGCCACACCTTGCCGAGCCCCAGCTCCTCGGCGAGGCGCGCCTCGGCGATCGCGTCGGCCGGGGTGGTGGTGTGGCCGGGCAGCAGGTAGCAGCTGAGCTCCGGGAAGTCGGTGTCCTGCATCGGCGCGTTGTCCTTGTTGTACGAGGAGCGCCGGAGAGCGTAGTGGCGCGGCGGACGGAAGTCACTACGGCGGGGCGCCCGATGCGCTAACCTTGTCGGATCGTCATGTTGTCGTTCGCCGATGCCCCGAACTCCCGTCACGCCCCCCGCACCCGCAAAGCCGCGCGCAGCTGCAAGGCCGCGCGCAGCTGCAGGGCCGCGCGCAGCCGCAAAGCCGCGCACCGCTGCCGCGAAGTCCAGCGCGACGGCACGTCCGCGCCCGGCCGCGAAGCCGCGCGCCAGGCGCCGCCCCCCGCGCAAGGGTCGTGCGGGCCGCCTGATGGACCTGTGGCCGTCGCCCGAAGCGCGCCGGCGCTGGTCAAGGCGTCTTGCGGCGATGCCCTCCGCGGTGCTGATTCTGGCCGTGCTGGCGGCCGTCGTGGGAGGCTGGGCCGTGGTCAACACGGTCTACCACGTGGCGCGCAAACCCACCGAGCTGTTCTTCCCGGTCAGCGATTCGCTGTACAAGACGCCGGCCGAGACCTGGGCCGCCTATGGCGAGCTGTTTCGCGAGAACGCCACCGCGGTGATCACGCCCGAGCTGCTCGCCGCGCTGGCGCAGATCGAGGCCTCGGGCAACCCGGTGGCGCGCACCTACTGGCGCTGGTCGGTCACGGCGGACCCGCTCGACATCTACCGTCCGGCCTCGAGCGCGGTCGGCATGTTCCAGTTCACCGACGGCACTTTCGAGGAAGCCAGGCGCTACTGCATTCGCGACAACCGCGTGGTGGAGGACGGGCCCTGGGACGACTTCGATTCGTGCTGGTTCAACGCGCTGTATTTTCGCGTGCTGCCGAGCCATTCGGTCGAGCTCACCGCAGCCTATCTCGACCGCCGCGTCGCAGCCGTGCTGGCGCGCTACCGGCTGGGCAATGCGTCGCTCGCGAAGAAGCACGAGCTCGCGACGCTGATCCACCTCTGCGGCGCCGGCGCGGGCAACGCGTTCGCGCGCCGCGGCCTGAGCCTGCGTCCGGGGCAGCGCTGCGGCGCGCACGATGCGCGCGGCTACCTCGACAAGGTCGCGCGCATGAAGGCGGTGTTCGCGCGGCTGGGGCGCTGATGCCGGGCGTGATACCGTTTCCGACCTGTACCTCCCGTAGGTCCGAATTCATTCGGACAATGTCCGGCTGAAGCCGGACCCACGGAAGCCGGACCCACAGAGATGGAGGGAATCATGAGCGATACGACACCATCGAGCTTTCGCCCCGACCTGCTCGCCGGGCAGGTTGCCTTCGTCACCGGCGGTGCCACCGGCATCGGCAAGGAGATCTGCCGCGTGCTCGGGCGGCACGGTGCGCGCATCGCGATGCTGAGTCGCAAGGAAGACAGGCTGAAGGCGGCGGTGGAGGAACTGCAAGGCGAAGGTATCGAGGCGCACCACGAGGTGGGCGACGTGCGCGAGCCGGATGCTGTGGCGGCCGCGGTGCGCGGAATCCTGGTGCGCTTCGGGCGCATCGACATCCTCGTGAACAACGCGGCGGGCAATTTCCCGGCACCGATGACGCAGATCTCGCCGAACGGTTTCCGCTCCGTGGTGGCCATCGATCTGCTGGGCACCTACAACGTCTCGCGCGCGGTGTTCGACGCCTGGCTGCGCGAGCACGGCGGCAACATCGTGAACATCTCGGCGCCCTTCGAGCTCAAGGGTGTGGCGCTGCAGGCGCACGTCGCGGCGGCCAAGGCCGGCGTGGATTCGCTGACGCGCACCTGCGCGGTCGAGTGGGGACCCTACGGCATCCGCGTGAACGCCGTTGCACCAGGCAGCATCGAGGGCACCGAAGGTGTGCAGCGCTTCTCGGGCGCGGTGGCGAATCCTGGCCCGGGCAGCCCGCTCGGCATCACGGGCCACGGCAGCGATATCGCCCATGCGGTGCTGTTCTTCTGCTCGCCGGCCGCGCGTTTCATCTCGGGACAGGTCATCGCGGTCGACGGCGCCGCCACCGTGGACCAGCTGAAGCTGGGGCTCGGGCGCATCTGACGCGCTGATCCCGCATCCAGAGCGCTCGAACCTTGCCCGCCTACCGGGTGCCGCCGGCCTGCCGCGCTCTTGCGCTTGCTTCGAGTCGGTCGAGGATCTCGCGGCACTGCGATGACACGACCCTGCTCTTGCCAAGGGTGAGTTCAGCCGACCTGACGTTGGTGTTGAGCCGCGACAGTCGCAATACCTCGGCGGTATGGGTCATGAAGCTTTCGTACGCTGACACTGCGGCGTCGAGGTCCGCCTTGCCGGCGCCATCGCTTGCGCGCAGGGCGGCGAGCGCTTTTCGCGCCGCGTCGTCGTAGGCGTGGATGCGGGCGTCGATGATGTCCATCTTCGCGTCGTCGGACTCGTCGATATGGGGCCGGTGGAGCACAAGGATGTTCAACCCGCTCGCCAGCGCCTCGTAGGCCAGCACCGCGCGCCGGCTGTCCTGGGCAGGGTCCTGCGCGAAGCGGCGCAGATGCGTCTCGACATTCTGCATGTCGGTGGCACACTGCGTTGCCGACAGCCGTCGCGCCTTGTGATTGGTGCTCTGGGTCGCAAGCCCGAGCACGTCCTCGTCCAATTGACGGAACCGGGTCCAGCAAGCGTTGAACTCCTCCAGGTGCGCGGTCTCGGCCGCAACGCCCTGGTTGCCGACGAGAGCCTCCAGCGCCTGGCGATCGCCGTCCGCCACCATCGATTCCTGGCGAGCCCGGGCGGCAAAATCGCCCGCCTCCTGCTCCGCAACGGCAAGGACCGCGTTTTTCTCCGCCTCGATCACCTGCTGCAGATGGGCCCGCAGCGACGACACCAATTCGAGCTTGCGCGCGTTCATCTCGACGGATTCGCTTCGTAGGTCCTGTAACCGATCAGTGCGAGCACCATCAGCAGGATGGCGAGGAGTACCCAGGGCACGACATGTAGCGGGCGCACGTTCCTGTTTTGATTCATGGCTCAGTCCCGGCAGATCGATCGCGAATGTCCAAAGGCCATCGCCTTGCGGATGCGGCAGAAACGCGGAAGATCCCTGCCGCGGCGCCGCACCTGCACACTACGCGCCCCTGTCGAACAATAGAACCCCTCCAGGCGGGTTCGAAGAGCTGCGCTCTTTACACATTTTTTATGTCCGGGCGAGCATTCTTTGCATCGTCTTTTGACCCGGCTCATTATGCTGTGTCCCGAATCCGCCGAGGGTATGTGTTCATGGACGTCTTTTGGTGTGCAGTGTTCGTGGTTCTGTTCCTGTCGATGCTCGGGTTGGTCGCGGGCTGCGACCGCCTGCTTTCACGGAGGTAATCCGAATGAGCATTTTGTATGTGGTTGGTGCCGTGGTCTCTGCGCTGCTGTTCGTCTACCTCGTCTACGCGCTGATCCGGGCGGAGGACTTCTGATGACCACGCAATCCTGGCTGCTGCTCGCGGTTTATCTCGTCGTGCTGCTTCGCGACGGTCAAGCCGCTCGGGTCTGTACATGGCCCGGCTGATCGACGGGGCGCCACGCTGGCGGCCGCTGGCGCGGCTCGAGGCCGGCGTGTTTCCGCGCTGTGCGGCATCCGGCGAGGAAATGGGCTGGCGCCAGTACGCGCTGGCGGTGCTGGTGTTCAGCCTGGTCGGCGTCGTCGCGGTCTACGCCCTGCAGCGCCTGCAGCTCTGGCTGCCGCTCAATCCGCAGCAGCATGCCGAACGTCACGCCGGATTCGAGCTTCAACACCGCGATCAGCTTCGTCACCAACACCAACTGGCAGGGCTACGGCGGCGAGGCGACCATGAGCTACCTCACCCAGATGCTGGGGCTGGCGGTGCAGAACTTCCTGTCCGCCGCCACCGGCATCGCGGTCGCGTTCGCGCTGATCCGCGGCTTCGCGCGCCATTCGGCGCAGACCATCGGCAACTTCTGGGTCGATCTGTACCGCATCACGCTGTATCTCCTGCTGCCGCTGTCGTTGGTGTTTGCGCTGGTGCTGGTCAGCCAGGGCGTGATCCAGAACTTCGCTGCCTATCAGGACGTGACCACGCTCGAGCCGACCGCTACGAGGCGCCGAAGCTCGACGCCGCCGGCCAACCGCTGCAGGATGCCGCGGGCAAGCCGGTGACGCGAAACCGTGACCGTGACACGCAGACCCTGCCGATGGGCCCGGTCGCCTCGCAGGAGGCCATCAAGATGCTCGGCACCAACGGCGGCGGCTTCTTCAACGCCAACTCGGCGCACCCTTCGAGAACCCGACGCCGCTGTCGCAACTTCCTGCAGATGCTGGCGATCTTTCTGATCCCGGCCGGCCTGTGTCTACGCCTTCGGCCAGGCGGTCGGGCGACACCCGCCAGGGCTGGGCGGTGCTGGCGGCGATGACGCTGCTCTTCGTCGGCGCGGCCATCGCCGCCATGAGCTTCGAGCAGCAGGGCAACCCGCTGCTCGCCGCGCTCGGCGTCGATCAGACCGCGAGCGCGCTGCAGGCGGGCGGCAACATGGAGGGCAAGGAAACGCGCTTCGGCATCGCCGCCTCGGCGCTGTTCGCCACCATCACCACCGCCGCCTCCTGCGGCGCGGTCAACGCCATGCACGACTCCTTCACGCCGCTGGGCGGGCTGGTGCCGATGGTGCTGATGCAGCTGGGCGAGGTGGTGTTCGGCGGCGTCGGCTCGGGCCTCTACGGCATGCTGGTGTTCGCCATCATGGCGGTGTTCGTCGCCGGGCTGATGATCGGCCGCACGCCCGAATACCTGGGCAAGAAGATCGAGGCCTTCGACATGAAGATGGTCTCGATCGCCATCCTGATGACGCCGGCGCTGGTGCTGCTCGGCACGGCGATCGCGGTGATGGCGGACGCCGGCACAGGCGAGCATTTCCAATCCCGGCGCGCATGGCTTCTCGGAAATCCTGTACGCCTTCTCGTCGGCCGCCAACAACAACGGCAGCGCCTTCGCGGGCCTCGGCGCCAACACGCCCTTCTACAACGGCTGGCTCGGCGTGGCGATGTGGTTCGGGCGCTTCGCGATGATCGTGCCGGTGCTGGCCATCGCCGGCTCGCTGGCCGCCAAGAAGCGCCTGGCGCAGGGGCCGGGCACGCTGCCGACCCACGGGCCGCTGTTCGTCGGGCTGCTGGTCGGCACGGTGCTGCTGGTGGGCGCGCTGACCTATGTGCCCGGCGCTGGCGCTGGGGCCGATCGTCGAGCACCTGATCCTGTGGGCCGGAAACTGAGGTCAGCCGATATGACGACGCAAGAGCACTTTCGCTGTTCGATCCGGACCTGGTCACGCCGGCCCTGGTCGACGCCTTCCGCAAGCTCGATCCGCGCATGCAGTTGCGCAACCCGGTGATGTTCGTCGTCTACGTCGGCAGCATCTTCACCACCGGCTTGTGGCTGCAGGCGCTGCATCGGCACAGGGCGAGGCACCGGCCTGGTTCATCGGCGTCACGACGCTGTGGCTGTGGTTCACGGTGCTGTTCGCCAATTTCGCCGAGGCGCTGGCCGAAGGCCGCAGCAAGGCGCAGGCCGCGGCGCTGCGCGGCGCCAAGCAAGACGGTGCATCGCCAAGAAGCTGCGCGAGCCGCGCTACGGCGCGCCAGTGGATCATGGTGCCCGGCACCGAGCTGCGCCGCGGCGATGTGGTGCTGGTCGAGGCCGGCGACATGATTCCCGGCGACGGCGAGGTGATCGAGGGCGTGGCCTCGGTCAACGAGAGCGCCATCACCGGCGAGTCCGCGCCGGTGATCCGCGAGTCCGGCGGCGACTTCTCGGCCGTCACCGGCGGCACCACGGTGCTGTCCGACTGGATCGTGGTGCGCGTCACGCGTCAATCCCGGCGAGACCTTCCTCGACCGCATGATCGCGCTGGTCGAGGGCGCCAAGCGGCAGAAGACGCCCAACGAGATCGCGCTCACCATCCTGCTGGTCGGCGCTGACGCTGATCTTCCTGCTGGCGACCGTCACGCTGCTGCCGTTCTCGCTGTTCGCCGTGGCGGCAGCCGGTGCCGGCGCAGCCGGTCACGCGTGACCGCGCTGGTGGCGCTGCTGGTGTGCCTGATCCCGACCACCATCGGCGGCGCTGCTGTCGGCCATCGGCATCGCCGGCATGAGCCGCATGCTCGGCGCCAACGTCATCGCCACCTCCGGCCGCGCGGTGGAGGCGGCCGGCGACGTGGACGTGCTGCTGCTGGACAAGACCGGCACCATCACGCTGGGCAACCGCCAGGCGGCGGCGTTCATGCCGGTGCGCGGCGTGACCGAGCAGGAGCTGGCCGATGCCGCGCAGCTGGCCTCGCTGGCCGACGAAACGCCCGAGGGCCGCAGCATCGTGGTGCTCGCCAAGCAGCGCTTCAACCTGCGCGAGCGCGACATCCACGCGCTCGGCGCGACCTTCGTGCCCTTCTCGGCGCAGACGCGCATGAGCGGCGTCGAATCTCGAGCGGCCGCGCAGATCCGCAAGGGCGCGCGTGCGAGGCGATCCGCGCGCTACGTCGAAGCCCACGGCGGCGCGCTTCCCGGACGAGGCGCTGCACGGCGGTCGAGCGACGTCGCGCGGCGCGGCAGCACGCCGCTGGTGGTGGCCGACGGCAGCCGCGTGCTCGGCGTCATCGAGCTCAAGGACATCGTCAAGGGCGGCATCAAGGAGCGCTTCGCCGAACTGCGCCGCATGGGCATCAAGACGGTGATGATCACCGGCGACAACCGCCTGACCGCCGCCGCCATCGCCGCCGAGGCCGGCGTCGACGACTTCCTCGCCGAGGCCACGCCGGAGGCCAAGCTCGCGCTGATCCGCCAGTACCAGGCCGAGGGCCGGCTGGTGGCGATGACCGGCGACGGCACCAACGATGCGCCGGCGCTGGCGCAGGCCGACGTCGCGGTGGCGATGAACAGCGGCACGCAGGCGGCCAAGGAGGCCGGCAACATGGTCGACCTCGACTCGAACCCGACCAAGCTGATCGAGGTCGTCGAGATCGGCAAGCAGATGCTGATGACCCGCGGCGCGCTGACCACCTTCAGCATCGCCAACGACGTGGCCAAGTACTTCGCCATCATTCCCGGCGGTGTTCGTCGCCACCTATCCGCAGCTCGATGCGCTCAACGTCATGGGGCTGGCCAGTCCGACGTCGGCGATCCTGTCGGCGGTGATCTTCAACGCGCTGATCATCGTGGCGCTGATCCCGCTGGCGCTGCAAGGGCGTCGCCTACCGCCCGCAGGGCGCCGGCGGCGGTGCTGCGGCGCAACCTGCGCGATCTACGGCCTGGGCGGCCTCATCGTGCCGTTCGTCGGCATCAAGCTGATCGACCTCGGCCTCGTGGCCGCTGGGTCTGGTGTGAGGAGCAATCGCCATGAATGCATCTGCTGCGTCCCGCCCTGTCGCTGTTCGCTGCTGCTCAGCGTGCTTGACCGGCGTCGTCTACCCGCTCGCGGTGACCGGCGTCGGCCAGCTGCTGTTCCCGCATGGCAGGCCAACGGCTCGCATCGTGACGATGGACGGCAAGGCGGTCGGCTCGGCGCTGATCGGCCAGCAGTTCACCGAGCCCGAGCTATTTCTGGGGCCGGCCGTCGGCCACCGGTCCGCATGCCCTACAACGGCGCGGTCTCGGGCGGCTCGAACCTGGGGCCGCTCAACCCGGCGCTGACCGAGGCGGTCAAGGCGCGCATCGAGGCGCTGCGGGCCGCCGATCCGGGCAACGACGCAGCCGGTGCCGGTCGATCTGGTGACCGCCTCCGGCAGCGGTCTCGATCCGCACATCTCGCTGGCGGCTGCGCACTATCAGGCGCGCGCGGGTGGCCGCGGCCTGCGGGACTGCCCGTCGCAGCAAGTCTCGATGCGCTGATCGAGCAGCAGTGCCGCGACGGCCATGGCTCGGCATCCTCGGCGAGCCGCGGGTGAACGTGCTGCGGCTGAATCTCGCGCTCGATGACGCAGCGCAGGTCACGCTCGCTATGATGTCCGAGGATCCGACCGCCCCGATCCCGATGCCCTGCTCGCGCAGGTGCCGCGGACGAGGCAGCGGCGCGGCGCGGCAAGCTGAAGATCTTCTTCGGCGCCTCGCCGGGCGTCGGCAAGACCTACGCGATGCTGCCGACGCGCGCCGGCTGCGCGCGCGAAGGGCGTCGATGTCGTGGTCGGCGTGGTCGAGACGCACGGGCGCGGCGAGACCGAGGCGCTGCTCGAGGGGCTCGAGCTGCTGCCGCGCAAGCGCGGTCGAGCACCGCGGCGCGCGCTGGCAGGAGTTCGACCTCGATGCCGCCCTCGCGCGTCGCCCGGCGCTGCTGCTGGTCGACGAGCTCGCGCACACCAACGCGCCGGGCTGCCGCCACCCCAAGCGCTGGCAGGACGTCGAGGAACTGCTCGACGCCGGCATCGACGTCTACACCACGGTCAACGTGCAGCACCTCGAGAGCCTGAACGACGTCGTCGGGCGGCATCACCGGCGTGCGCGTGCGGGAGACCGTGCCCGATCGCGTCTTCGACGCGCGCCGACGAGGTCGAGCTGGTCGACCTGCCGCCGGACGACCTGCTCGCGCGGCTGAAGGAGGGCAAGGTCTACCTGCCCGAGCAGGCCGCAGCGCGCGATCCGAGAATTTCTTCCGCAAGGGCAATCTGATCGCGCTGCGCGAGCTGGCGCTGCGCCGCACCGCCGACCGGGTCGACGACGCAGATGCGCGCATTCGCGCCTGGCCAGCACCGGGCAGCCGGGTCTGGGAGACCACGCGAATCGCTGCTGGTGTGCATCGGGCCGAGCGACGCCGACGAGCAAGCTCGTGCGCACCGCGGCGCGGCTGGCGCGCCGGCTCGATGCGCGCTGGCACGCGGTCTACGTCGAAACGCCGCGCCTGCAGCGGCTCCCGGAGGCGCAACGGCGCAGCGATCCTCGACACCCTCAAACTCGCCCAGGAGCTGGGCGCGGAAACCGCGATGCTGGCGGCGCCGGACTCCGGTCGATGCGGCTGCTCGACTACGCGCGCGACCGCAACCTGGGCAAGATCGTGGTCGGGCCGCGAGCACGCGGCGCGCGGCCGCGCTGGCCGGGGCGCAGTCCTTCAGCCGAACTGGGCGCGCAGGGCGCCCGACATCGACCTGATCGCCGTGGCGCGCGGCGAAGATCGCGCGCCACGGCCCGCGACGGTGGGGCAGGCAGACGGAGCATGCCGCGCCGGAACGCCAGGCAGCGTCTGGCCGCGTTACCTGGGCGCCGTGCTCGTCTGCGTCGGCATCACGGTCGCTCGCCACGCCGCTGCTGGCATCACCTCGATCTCGCCAACATCGTCATGCTGTTCCTGCTCGGCGTGGTGCTGGTGGCGTTCCGCTGCGGGCGCGGGCCGGCGGTGCTGGCGGCGCTGCTCGCGTGGCCTCGTTCGATTTCTTCTTCGTGCCGCCGCGCCTCACCTTTGCCGTCAGCGACGTGCAGTACCTGCTGACCTTCGCGGTGATGCTGATCGTCGGCCTGGTGACCGGCCACCTGACCGCGCGGCCTGCGCTACCAGGCGCGCGTGGCCGCGCTACCGCGAGGAGCGCGCCCGCAGCCTCTACGAGATGGCGAAGTCGCTGTCCTCGGCGCTGGTCGAGGAGCAGGTGGTGGAGATCAGCGACAGGTTTCTGCGAGGCGAGCTTTCGCGCCAAGGCGGCGATCCTGCTGCCCGACCTGCCGGACAAGCTGCGCGAGGCGGCCCCGCACGGCGCCGCGCCCGCCTGCGACCTGGCGGTGGCGCAGTGGTGCTACGACCACGACGAGCCCGCCGGCGTCGGCACCGACACGCTGCCGGCGACGGCGCAGCTCTACCTGCCGCTCAAGGCGCCGATGCGGGTGCGCGGCGTGCTGGTGATCGAGCCGAGCAATGCGCGACTGCTGATGATTCCCGAGCAGCGCCGCCTGCTCGACACCTTCGCGGCGCTGGTCGCGATCGCGCTGGAGCGCATCCATTTCGTCGTCGATCGCGCAGGACACGCTGATCAGGATGGAGTCCGAGCGCCTGCGCAACTCGCTGCTCGCGGCACTGTCGCACGATCTGCGCACGCCGCTGACGGCGCTGGTCGGCCTCGCCGAGACGCTGACGCTGCGAGCTGGCCGCGTCGCAGTCGCACGCATGCCGAGACGCGCCGACGCTATCCGCGACCAGGCGCTGCGCACCACGCGCCTGGTCGACAACCTGCTGGAGATGGCGCGCCTGCAGTCCGGCGAGCTGAAGCTGCGCCAGGACTGGCAATCGCTCGAGGAAATCGTCGGCAGCGCGCTGCAGGGACTCGAGCGCGACACTGGCCGGGCATCCGCTGACGCTGGACCTGCCGGCCGACCTGCCGCTGGTGAGGTGCGACGCCGTGCTGCATCGAGCGGGTGCTGGTCAACCTGCTGGAAAACGCCGCCAAGTACACGCCGCCGGGCGCGGCCATCGGGGTGCGCGCCGCGCAGGTGGGTGCGCGCTGGAAGTCGAGGTCTGGGATGAGGGGCCCGGCTTGCCCGCCGGGGCAGGAGCGCGCGCTGTTCCTGCGCTTCGCGCGCGGGCAGAAGGAATCGGTCGTGCCCGGCGTCGGGCTGGGCCTGGCGATCTGCGACGCCATCGTCGAGGCGCATGGCGGCAGCATCCGGGCCGAGAACCGCGAGCCGCGGCGGAGCGCGATTCGTGTTCACGCTGCCGCTCGACGAACAGCCGCCCCTGGTCCACGACGACGAGGACCATGAGATCGGAACGCCAGGCCAGGAGGAGCAGCGATAGACATCCAGCACACCGTCCTCGTCATCGAGGACGAACCCGAGATCCGGCGCTTCGTGCGCCAGGCCCTGGAGGCCGAGGGGCTGCGGGTGGTCGAGGCCGAACTCCTGCAGCGGGGTCTGATCGATGCCGCCACGCGCAAGCCGGACCTGGTGATCCTCGATCTCGGCCTGCCCGACGGCGACGGCTCGGACTTCATTCGTGCGGTGCGCGCATGGAGCGAGATGCCGATCATCGTGCTGTCGGCGCGCGTCGAGGAGCAGGACAAGGTCGAGGCGCTCGATGCCGGCGCGGACGACTACCTCACCAAGCCCTTTGGCGTCGCCGAGCTGCTGGCCCGGGTACGGGTTGCGCTGCGTCGCCATGTGCGGGGCGGCGGCGAACAGGGCGCCGCAGTGAGCTTCGGTGACGTGACGGTGGATCTGGCGAATCGCCGCATCACCAGGGCGGGCGAGCGAGCTGCACCTGACCCGGATCGAATTCCGTCTGCTGGTCGAGCTGTTGCGCCACCCCGGCAAGGTGCTGACGCACCGGCACCTGCTGCGCGAAGTCTGGGGGCCGTCGAGCGTGGAGCACAGCCACTACCTGCGCATCTACATGGGCGCATCTGCGGCAGAAGCTCGAAGAGGATCCGGCGCGCCCGCAACACCTGCTGACCGAAATCGGGGTGGGTTATCGATTCATGCCGAACTGAAGGGGTGCCGTTGTGCTGACGCCGTTGCCGGTTCTCCCTGGCGCCGGTGGTGTCCTGTTCGCGCCGCTGACGGCGCTGCTGCTCGAGCAGTTCGGCTGCCGCGCTGATCGTCTCCTGCATGACGCTGTCGGCGGCGGGCAAGCTGATCGTCGGCGTGTGCCTGGCGGCAGACTTCGTGCGCTGCGCTGCGCGGCCCCGCGGTCTGCCGCACCCGGGCTCAGGCGTAGCTGTCGGCGAACAGGCTCTCCGCCCACTGGAACATGTCCTCGTAGCTGTCGCCGTTGACACGGTCCGGCGGCGCCTCGCCGAGATCCACGCGGTGCATGCCCTTGCCCTTCACGCTGCCGTCCGCCGCGTAGATGTCGCCGTAGATGAAATTGGCCGACAGCCACGAGGCACTCTTGCTGGTGATCGGGCTGAAGCACGCCGAACTGGTGGCGATGTCCTGATCCGGCGCATACCCGCTGAGGGAACGGATGATCGCATCCGCGCAGACCTTGGCCTCCGAGTTCGCCATGTGCCCGGACTTGGGAACCGCCTTGCCGTACGAGGAGGGCACCGAGCAGGAATCCCCGATCACATGGACATTGGGATGAGCCGCAATGCCGTAGGTAAGCGGATCCACCGGCACGAAGCCCGCGGCGTCGAGCGCCAGCTGCTGCGCGATCTTGCCGGCGCGCTGGTTGGGGATGTAGTTCAGCACCTTGGCGTTCTTTATCGACTTGACGCTGGTGACGATCGAGCGCGTGGTGGAATCCACCGACAGCACGGTCGCGTTGGGATAGTACTGGATGACGCTGGCGTGGGTCACATTGAAGGCGCGGCCGAAGGCTTCCGGCTCGGCGGTGATGCCTGGCATTGGCATCGAGCACGACGACTTTCGCGCCCGTGCGACCCTTGCGCTTGAGGTAATCCGCGACCACGCAGGCCCGCTCGTAGGGTCCGGGCGGGCAGCGGTAGGGCGCCTTCGGCACCGTCATCACGAAGGTGTCATAGCTGCGCATCGCCGCCAGCTGGTTCTTGAGCAGCGTCGTCTGCGCGCCTGCCTGCCACGCGTGCGGCGTGCGCAGGGGATCCCATATGCCCGGCGCGGGCGCGAAATCGATTCCCGGCGACAGCACCAGGTGGTCGTAGGGCAGCACCTTGCGCCCGCTGGCGGTGCTGACCGTCAGCGTGTTGCCCGGCGGGTCGATGGCTTCCGCGCGTCCCTGCAGCAGCGTGACGCCATGATTGGCCGCCAGCTTGTCGAAGCCGAGCGTGATACTGCTCATCGGCAGCGCGCCGGTGATCACCAGGTTCGACAGGATGCAGGCGGCGTGGGTCGCGTTGGCGTCAACCAGCGTGACGTCGATGTTCCCGCCCCACAGGCGCAGGTACTTGGCCACGGTGGCCCCGCCGAAGCCGGCGCCGACCACGACCACCCGTGGTGCGACGGCGGCGTTCAGTACCCGGGGGACGGCGGCGAGCGCGGCGGCGGCGCCGGCCAGCTTGAGAAGATGTCTTCGATTCAGCGTGCTCATGGTGTGTTCTCCGGGTTTCAGTCGTCGCCGTTGCCGGGCTGGGTGGACAGGTAATCGGCAATGCTGCGCAGTTGCGCGTCGGTGTAGCCGCGTGCCTGGCGGTCCATGATCCCCTCCACCGGGCGGCCCTTCATCTCGACCAGCTCGTGATAGAGCTCCTCGGCATCCTTGCCGGCAATCGAATCGAAGCCGGGGCCGGCGCCGTTGGTTCCATGGCACTGCGCGCACTGGGCGGCGAGCAGGCGGCCGGGTTCGGCAGTTGCCGGGATGGCGGCGACGAGCAGCGTGGCGCCGCCAAGCACGGCGCGCAAAGCCTCGGTAAGCGCATGTATCAGTCCTCCGTGGAAATCGGGTCGTGCGCCGGTGGCAGGAGCGTCGACCCTGGCGGGCCTGCGCACCGGCCAGTTTCCGGTCACCTGGCAAGTAAACGGCCCGGCTCAGCGCTTTATTCCATGGTGCTGATATTTTCGTGCCGGGCAGCCGCATTGACCCTGCTGCGCCGCGCCTCTACCATCGGCCGCACAACAATAACGAGACCGTCTCGATGCGCTTCACCTTCCTCGAGAGCCTGTGCGACATCACGCACCTGAAGCCGCTGGCGATCGCCGCCGAGGCCTGCGGCTTCGACAGCTTCGCGGTGCCCGAGAGCATCATGTACCCGCGCGAGACCGACTCGCGCTACCCGTACCAGAGCGGCAGCCGGGAGTTCATCGCGCAGCCGATGCTCGATCCCTTCGTCTCGGCCACGCACATGGCCGCCGTCACCGAGAGGCTGGTGCTCACGACCTTCGTGGCCAAGCTCGCGGTGCGCAACCCGGTGCTCGCGGCCAAGTCCGCCTGCTCGGTCGCGGCGATCTCCGGCGACCGCTTCAAGTTCGGCGTGGGCCTCAGCCCCTGGCCGGAGGATTTCGCGGTCTGCGGCCAGCCCTGGGAGAACCGCGGCAAGCGCTTCGACGAGATGCTCGACATCGTGCGCGGGCTGGCCAGCGGGGACTTCTTCGAATACCACGGCGAGTTCTTCGACATCCCCGCGATACGCCTCAACCCGGTGCCCGGCAAGCCGCTGCCGATCCTGCTCGGCGGGCACGTCGATGCCGCGATGCGCCGCGCGGCGCTGAAGGGCGATGGCTGGATGCACGCCGGAGGCGACCGCGACGAGCTGGCGCCGCTGCTGGCGCGGCTGCAGCAGATCCGCCGCGCCGAGGGCGTGGACCGACAAGCCCTTCGAGATCCACGTGATCTCGATGGACGCCTACCAGCCCGAGGGCATCCGCCGGCTCGAGGAGCAGGGCGTCACCGACGTGATCGTCGGTTTTCGCAACGTCTACGATCCCGCCACCGCGAACCAGCCGGTGCAGGAGAAGATCGACGCGATGCGCCACTACGCCGACACCGTGATTGCGCGCTGTCGCTAGCGAGGAAAGGAGATCGCGATGGAAACCAGGCCCTATTTCGTGCTCGGCGACTGTTTCAGCAATGCGCTGGTCGGCGCCTTTTCCGGCTGGGCCGGCATCGTGTGGATGCCGCACGCGCTCGGCTTCTGGCTCGGCATGCTGGTCTCGATGGCCGGCGCCATGGCGGTCACGATGCTGCTGGCGCTCACGCTGCTGCTGCGCTGGTTCGGCGCGCACGAGGTGATGGTGCCGACCATGATCGGCGGCATGACCGCGAACATGACGGTGTGCGCCATCGCGCACCACCACGCGATGTCGCCGCTGGACGGCGCGTGGATGGGCGCGTTGATCGGCCTGGGCGTGCTGTTCGTCACCTACATCGCCAATGCGCGACTGACGCGGGAGGCCTGAGCATGGACGAGGCAACCGCACGCAAGTGGGACCGCGCCGCCGCCAGCTTCGACATGATGAACGGCGTCGGTCCGGAGAAGCGCTGGGGCCCGGTGAAGCGCGAGTTCTTCGCCCGCATGCGCGGCGAGATCCTGTTTCTCGCGGTCGGCACCGGGCTCGACATCGCGTTTTTCCCGCCGGGGCAGCGCATCACCGGCATCGACATTTCCTCGGAGATGCTCAAGCGCGCGGCGCCGCGCGCCGCCGGCTACCCCGGCGCGATGACCGCTGCAGCGCCAGGACGTGCTGGCGCTCGATTTCCCCGACGCGCACTTCGACCAGGTGTTCACCTCCTGCACCTTCTGCTCGGTGCCGCGCCCCGTGGACGGCCTGGCGCAGCTGCTGCGCGTGCTCAAACCGGGCGGCGAGCTGCACATGTTCGAGCACACCGGCAGCAAGGTGCCGGTGTTCAAGCAGGTCATGGACTGGATGACGCCGCTGAGCCGCAACTTCGGTCCCGAGATGAACCGCGACACGGTCGCGAACGTGCAGGCGGCGGGTTTCGCCGTCGACAAGGTGCGCAACGTCTACCTGGACGTCGTGAAGATCATCCACGCGCACCGCCCGGCCTGAGGCGGCGCGCAACAAAACGAGGAAACAGCATGGCCGACGGCGCCGTTGCGATCACGAACCTGCTCTACCGCTACGCCGAGTGCATGGACGGCGGCGACCTGCCGGGCGCCGCCGCGCTGTTCCGCCATGCGCGCGTGAAGAGCGGCGGCGAGCTGAAGGACGAGGCCGGCCTGCTCGCGCTGTGGCGGCGCGTGGTGAAGATCTACCCCTGCGGCACGCCGCGCACCAAGCACGTGATCACCAACCCGATCCTCGAGATCGACGAGGCCGCGGGCAGCGCGAGCTGCCGCTCGTACTACACGGTGCTGCAGGCCGCGCCGGGCTTCCCGCTGCAGGTGATCGCCGCGGGGCGCTACCACGACGAGTTCGAGCGCGTCGACGGGAGCTGGCGCTTCCGTTACCGCGACTACTCGCTGTTCGACCTGCCGGCGAGCTCGGCCATCACCTGAACATGCTGGCGCCGGAGCTCGCGGCGGCCGCGACGAGCTGAAACGGACCGCGCGGGACACGGAGAAGCAGACATGCGCACATTCAACCTGGCGGACCTGTTCGAGCTCGTCGCGGCCACGGTGCCGGAGCGCGAGGCGCTGGTGGCCGGCGCGCGGCGCCTCACGTACGCCGAGCTCGACCGGCGCAGCAACCGCCTCGCGCGGCACTGGCAGTCGTGCGGCGTGGGGGCGGGCCAGCACGTCGCGATCCTCGCCTGCAACCGCGCGGAATGGATCGAGGCGATGCTCGCCGCCTTCAAGCTGCGCGCGGTGCCGATCAACATCAACTTCCGCTACGTCGAGGACGAACTGCGCTACATGTTCGAGAACGCGGACGTGGTCGCGCTGCTCTACGAGCGGGAGTTCACGCCGCGCCTCGCCGCGATTCGCGACAGCCTGCCGCAGCTGCGGCATTACCTCGCGCTGGACGACGGCCACGCCGCGGACGATGCCGCGCTCGGCGCGGCGGACTACGAGCGCGCGCTGGCGGCGCAGGACGACGCGCCGCTGGCCATCGAGCGCTCGGGCGACGATCTCTACGTGCTCTACACCGGCGGCACCACCGGGATGCCCAAGGGCACGATGTGGCGCCACGAGGACATCTTCTTCGGCGCGCTGCAGGGCGGTGCGGCCACGGGCGGTGCCCACATCCGCACGCCCGAGGAGATCGTGGAGCGCGTCAGGACCGGCTTCGCGCTGAGCACCGTCTGCCCGCCGCCGATGATGCACGGCGGCGGCATGTGGAACGCGCTGATCACGATGTACAGCGGCGGCAAGTTCGTGCTGTATTGCGAGCCGCACTTCGACGCCGACCGCGTGCTGCGGCTGGTGCAGGACGAGAAGACGGTCGGGTTGATGATGGTCGGCGACGCGATGGCGCGCCCGCTCGCGGAAGCCCAGCAGCGCAACCGCTACGACTGCTCCGGGCTCTTCGTGCTGAGCTCGGGCGGCGCGATCCTCTCGAAGCCGGTGAAGAACCGGCTGAAGGAACTGTTCCCGCACGCGCGCGTGATCGACGGTTTCGGGGCCTCGGAGACCGGGCACAACGGCACCGTGGTGGATTTCGACGGCGAGGCGGCCGGGCCGCGCTTCACGATGGACGCGCACACGCGCATCCTCGACGACGATCTCGAACCCGTGGCGCCGGGCAGCAGCACCGTCGGGCGTCTCGCGCGCTGCGGCCACATCCCGCTCGGCTACTACAAGGACGAGACGAAGACCGCCGAGACCTTTCGCACCGATCGTCACGGCGTGCGCTGGGTCATTCCCGGCGACTACGGCCGCGTGCTCGCCGACGGCACCGTGGAGCTGCTGGGGCGCGGCAGCCAGTGCATCAACTCCGGCGGCGAGAAGATCTTCCCCGAGGAGGTCGAGGCGGTGCTCAAGGGGCATCCGGCGATCTTCGACGCGGTGGTGGTCGGCGTGCCGCACGAGCGTTTCACCAACGCCGTCTGCGCCGTGGTGCAGCCGCGCGAGGGCGCGACGCCGGACCTGGACGACATCGCGGCCTACTGCGACGGCAAGCTCGCGCGCTACAAGCTGCCGCGCCACCTGGTGACGGTCGAGCGCATCGCGCGCACGCCGCCCGGCAAGCCCGATTACCGCGCCAACCGCGCGCTGGCGCTGGAGCGTCTCGGCCTGGCCTGAATAAAACAATTGCGCTGAATTGTTTCAGCCTCTATAAAGGCACGCTCAGCCATCGAGGGAGAGCGTGCCCGTGCAGCGCATCGTGGAATTCGAGAGCATCGAGCGTTTCGATCACCGGACCGGGGTGCTGGTCTGCGGTTTCGGCGGGGCCGGCGCCTCGGCGGCGCTGGAGGCGCGCCGCGCGGGCGCCGAGGTCATGGTGCTGGAGCGCTTCAGCGGCGGTGGCGGCTCCACGATGCTCTCGGCCTGCGAGATGTACCTGGGCGGCAACGGCGGCACGCGCCTGCAGCGCGACCTCGGTATCGAGGACAGCAGCGAGAACTTCTACAACTACCTGATGGCCTGCTTCGGCGAGTACGCCGACGAGGCGCGCGTGCGCGCCTACGTCGACGGCGCGGCGGAACACTTCGACTGGGTCGAGGGGCTCGGCGTGCCCTACAAGCGCGGCTTCTTCGCGGGGCGCGACGTGGTGGCGCTCACCGGCGACTCGCTGCAGTACACCGGCAACGAGCGCTCGTATCCGTTCACCGGGATCGCCACACCGGTGCCGCGCGGGCACCTGCCCGCCGACTCCGGCCACGACGGCGGCAAGACCCTGATGAGCGTGCTGCTGAAGCGCGTCGAGGAATCCGGCGCCGACATCCGCCACGACGCGCGCGTCAACGCGCTGGTGCGCGACCGCGGCGGGCGCATCCGCGGCGTGGTGGCGCGCATCGACAACCGCAACGTGCACATCCTGGCCACGCAGGGCGTGATCCTCGCCACCGGCGGCTTCATCATGAACGAGGAGATGACGCGCCGGCACATCCCGGAGTACGCGAGCTACTGCACGCGTCACGGCAATCCCGGCGACACCGGCGACGGCATCCAGCTCGGCATCGCCGCTGGCGCCCACGCGATCAACATGGGCCAGGCCTTCGTGGGCGTGGCGCACTACCCGCCGGCGCAGCTGACCTGCGGCATCTTCGTCAACGAGCAGGGCCAGCGCTTCATCAACGAGGACATCTACCTCTCGCGGCTCGGCCATTTCGCCTCGGTGCAGACCAACCACCGCATCTTCCTGTTCATCGACAACGAGCACTTCAGCCGTCCCGACTACCACGAGACCACGCGCATCGTCGCGGTCGGCGAGACGGTGGCCGAGGTCGAGGCGGAGGCGGGGCTGCCGCCGGGCTCGCTCGCGCAGACCGTGGACTACTACAACCGCCACGCCGCCAACGGCGAGGATCCGCTGTTCCACAAGGCGCGCGAATGGCTGAAGCCGATCACGACCGCGCCTTTCGCGCTGGTGGACTGGAGCCTGGATACGCTGAAGCCCACCTGCTTCACGCTCGGCGGCCTCGACACGCTGCCCACCGGCGAAGTGCTGACGGCCGATCGCGACGTGATACCGGGGCTGTACGCCGCCGGCCGCACGGCGGCCGGCATCCCGCGCACCGCGGCGGGCTACGCCAGCGGCATGTCGGTGGGCGACGCAACCTTCTTCGGCCGCATGGCCGGCCGCCAGGCCGCCACCCACCCGTAGGTCCGGATTCATCCGGACACTGCCCGCTGGAACCACCTGTCGGCATGAATGCCGACCCGTGTCCGGATTCATCCGGACATGCCACGGAACCACATGTCGGCATGAATGCCGACCCGCAGTTGGAGAACCGCATCACAGCCGGCGCGCCCGCGTCTGCTACGGTTTTTCCCTCGGGCGCCGCATGGGCTGCCCGACCTGGCCCCAGCGTCCGGCGGTCCGCTTCGCGCCACCCTCCACAGACCGCGTTCCCGACACGGCCGGCCTGTGCCGGCCCTGGGGGCTGACATGGACGAATCGATCCTCGTGTCTGCGGTGGTCTGCGCGCTGTGCTTCCTCATGGCCATCGCCATGCTGCCGCTCGCGGGCAGGGAAAGCCCCGCCCGCGCGGCGATCCTCTACGGCACCGGCTTCCTGCTCATGGGCGCCAGCGTGCTGACCTACGTGGTGGGACCGGCCTTCATGAGCGGGACCGCCGAGATCCTGCTGCGCAACGCCTTGATACTCGCGGGTTTCGCGACGCTCTGGGCGAGCGCATGGATCCGTTGCGCGCAACCGGTGCCGGTGCTGCTGATGCTGATGATCCTCAGTCCGTGGTTGTCCGCCTTCGGTCTGTACCTGGTGCTGTCCGATCGCCCGCTGCTGCGCTTCGGTTTCGCCGCGGTGTCGATCGCGATGGGCTGCCTCGCCTCGGCGTGGTGCCTCTTCCGCTACAAGCTGCCGCGCAACGTGGGCGATATCGGCACCGTCGCCGTGCTGGTCTTCGGCGCCGCCGGCGAGGCGTGGATCGCCTGCGGCACGCTGCTGCTCGACTTCGACCGCCAGACGCTGATGGGCGTGTACGGCGTGGTCGCGCCAGTGCTGTTCGTCGGGCTCGGGATCTTCGTGTTCCAGAGTTACGCGCTCGATGCCATCGAGGAGCTGAACCAGCGCGCGCAGACCGATCCGCTCACCGGGCCTGCTCAACCGGGGCGCCTTCGACGAGCGCTTCGCGCGGGCGCTGGCCGCGGCGCAGCGCTACCGCCGGCCGCTCAGCGTGGTGATCGCCGACATCGACCACTTCAAGGACATCAACGACACCCACGGGCATGCCACCGGCGACCAGGTGCTCATTGCCGTAGCGCAGCTGCTGCAGGCGCGCAGCCGCGCGGTCGATTCGGTCGCGCGCATCGGCGGCGAGGAGTTCGCGATCCTCATGCCCGAGGTCGATGCCGCCGGCGCGGCTGATTACGCCGAGCGCCTGCGCCACGCGGTGGAGCAACTGCACGGGCCCGAGGGCATCGGCGTCACCGCGAGCTTCGGGCTGGCGGACCTGCTGGACGCGCGTCACGCCCCGGTCTCCCTGCTGGCGCTGGCCGACCAGGCCCTGTATGCCTCGAAGGCGGGTGGACGCAACCGCGTGTCGTGGTGCGCGCGCGCGGCAGCGGCCTGAGCGCGGCGCTGCCGGGGGCGCGCGGGCCGCTCAGTGCTCCTTGCCGTCCACGCGCGCACGCAGCAGGAAGGGGATATAGCGCCAGCCGAGGATGCGCGAAGCAGGCGACCCAGCAGGCCGCGGCCAGTTGCAGCCACAGCAGGTAGGCCGCGGGCAGCAGCTGCGGCGCCACGATGCGCAGCGCCAGCGCGGCGAGCATCAGGTAGAGCACGGCGCGGTCCAGCGCGTCGAACATCACCTTGCGCCCGGTGTGCCCCTTGCTGATGCGGATCAGCATCGCGGGGATCACGGTGCCCATCACGCCGAAGCTGAACAGGTGCACCGGGACCGACCCGGTCCACGTCCCCACGCCGAGTTGCGCCAGCGCCTGCACCACCAGCTGCGCCGTGATGCCGAGGTAGCCGATGTACATGATGCCGATGTCGATGCGCCCGAGCGCGCGCAGCGGCTTCCAGAACGCGAAGCGGATCGCGAGCAGCAGCGCGAGCAACAGCGCGGCAGCGGCGGCCAGCGCCGGCGGCAACGCGAATTCCACCACCAGCAGCCAGCCCCAGCAGCTTGATCGGCAGGTCGAGCGCCGGATGGCGCAGGATGTCGACCTGGAAGTTGCCGCGCATGAACTGCGTCAGCGTGCGCTCCAGCATCACCAGGAAGGCCATGCGGAACAGCCCGATCGCCATCGCATGGCCGGCCGCGAAGTGCTGCTCGTGCAGCATCAGGTACTTGGCCACCAGGAAGGCCGGCAGCACGAGCAGGAAGAAGACGTTGTCGCGGTAGCTGTCCTGCGCGCGGTAGCGGACGCAGGGTCCACATCAGCATCACGACGATGCTGCCCAGGAACAGCAGGTTCGAGAGCAGGAACAGCGGCAGCGGCCAGCCGTCGCCGGCACTCATGCCGATGCGCTCGAACACCCAGGCGCCGGCGAGCCACATCAGCGCCGGACCGTGCCAGCCGCGAACGCTGACCCAGTTCTTGGTCGCGGTCAGCAGGAAGCCGCCGAGCACCGCCCAGCCGAAGCCGAAGAACATCTCGTGCGCGTGCCACTGCACGGGCGTGAAGCGCGTGTCCGGGCAGCGCGAGCGTGCCGCCGTACACGAGCGTCCACGCCGCCGGATAGATCATGCCCGCGAGGCAGGCGAGCGCAAAGAACGGCCGGAAGCCGGCCAGCCACAGCGGATGTGCGGCGATTCGACGCATCGGAACCTCTCCCGGAACGCGCAGGAAACGCGCGCCAGTCTAGCGGTGCGAGGGCAGGGACAGCGAGACCGTGGCCGCCGCCCCTGGCGGGGCGGCGCGGGCGTTGCGATCAGGCGGGGCGGGCGCGCCTGCGGGTGAGTCTCAGCCCGGCGAGCCCGAGGCCGAGCAATGCGACGGTGCCGGGGAGCGGAACGGCCGCCGGTGTGCCGCCTTGCGGCGGCGCGACGTCGCGGGTAGTGACGTTCAGCGTGGAGGAGCCGACCCGGAAATCACCCAGCAGCGAACTGACCGAAACGTTCAACTGCCCGGCGCTGTTCAGCGCGCCAGGCTCGTTGCGCCCAGCGCGCCGGTCCAGTTGCCGAACGAGACCAACTGCATGCCACCATCCTGCAGGTCGATCAGGTCGACGACGATGGTCGCCATCTCCAGGTCCCAATCCAGGCAAATGCCGAATGCCCGCGATTCGCACGCAGTCGTGTCGTCGAAAAGCTCGATGGTGAGCGAGCCCGAGAGCGCACTGCCGGTCGTGAAGCCTTCCAGCGTGTGGGTCCACGACGCCGTGCCCGGCACCAGCGCGTCGACCGGTACGATGTCGGTGATCAGGCCGGCCTGTGCCAGTGCGCTCAGCCCGAGCCCCGCCATGAGGCCGACGACTCGCTTCAGGATCTTTTTCTTCACTTTGTTGGTTCCATTTACAGAAGATCTATTCCGGGCTGCATTAGCCAATTTCGGGCCAATATAAATAACACTATTAAAAACAACAGGATGAGACTTCTTTGAGCGCCAGAATTTCACGCATTGTAAAGTTTACCGACAACCGGGCGCCGTAGCCCCGGCCGCAGCGAATCTGTTGCTATGATCGCCCCGCCTCCCGTAGCGGGGCGAGCACGGTCATCGCATGACGGAGAACGAGCGCGTGAGCCAACCCTATCCGCCGTCACGGCACGCCAACTACATGCTCGGCGTGCTGCTCGCCGCCTACATCCTGTCGTTCGTCGACCGCAACGTGCTGGCGATCCTGGTGGCGCCGATCCGCGCAGCAGTTCGCGATCAGCGGACTTCCAGTTCAGCCTGCTGCACGGCTGGGCCTTCACGCTGTTCTACATCGTGCTCGGCGTGCCGATCGGCTGGCTCGCGGACCGCTTCAGCCGGCGCTGGATCATCATCGTGGGGGTGAGCTTCTGGAGCCTGATGACGGCGCTGTGCGGCTTCGCGCGCAGCTTCGGCAGCCTGTTCCTGGTGCGCGTGGGCGTGGGCGTGGGCGAGGCCACGCTGTCGCCGGCGGCCTACTCGCTGATGAGCGACTATTTCCCGCCCGAGCGCCTGCGCTGGGCGACCTCGGTGTTCGCGATGGGCATCACGCTGGGCACCGGCGCCTCGTACATGGTGGGCGGCTACCTCTACGAGTTCTTCAGCACGCGTCGACCTGTCGCACATTGCGCTGCTCGCGGACGTGCAGCCGTGGCAGGCCACGTTCATCACCGTGGGTCTCGCCGGCTTCGTCGTGGTGGCGCTGCTCGCGCTGGTGCGCGAGCCGCCGCGCCAGCGCCTGGCCGGCGAGAGCGGCGAGGCCGTGCCCTTCGCGGCGGTGACCGCGCGCCTGCGCGGGGAGGCGCGCCTCTACGGCGGGCTGATCCTGCGGCATCTCGATGATGTCGGTGATCGGCTACGGCAGCATCGCGTGGTACCCCGAGATGCTCGCGCGCAGCCACGGCATGGCGAAAGCCGATGCTGGTGCATCGCTGGGGCTGGTGTACATGATCGCCGGGACGCTGGGCACCTTCGCCGGCGCCGGTTGCGCGGCGTGGCTGCAGCGGCGCGGCCGCACCGACGCCAACATGCGCTGGGTGATGCACGCCGCGCTGCTCGCCGCGGTGCCCGCGGTCGCCGCGCCGCTGCTGCCAAGCAGTGCCATGACGCTGGCACTGTTCACCGTGGTGATCTTCCTGCACTACTCGCACTTCGGCGTGGCGATGGCCGCGCTGCAACTGGCCACGCCCGGGCCGCATGCGCGGCCAGGTGACCGCGATCGCGCTGTTCGCCACCAACCTGTTCGGCCTGGGATTCGGCGGCTCGCTGGTGGCCGCGCTCACCGACTTCGTGTTCGGCGCGGACGCGGCGCTGCGCTGGTCGCTCGCGATCGTCGCGCTGGTGTTCTACCCGCTGGCGGCGGGGTTGATCGGGTGGGGGTTGGGGAGTTACCGGAGGGTGGTGGAGGGGGAGGCGGTGACGTGACTTGCGCGCTCCGCCACGCCTCAACCGCCGATACCGCGGAAGCGCTGGCAGGTGTAGTCCAGGAACCGTTCCACGCGGACAATGCAGTCATCCGACAGTGACAGAAGGCGTATGCGCCGGTCCTGCTCGCACTCGCACTCGCGCAGCAGGCCGAGCTCGAGGGCTTCCTGCACGTATTTCACCGCGGTGCGGCGGCTGATGTTCGGCATCAGTGCGTAGAGTTCCGTCTTCGCGAGCTTCTGGTCGCGCTTCAGCCACATCTGTGTGAACAGGTCGCAGTAGTTCAGGTCGTCGATGCCTGTTCCCGCGAAGATATCGGCCCAGAAGCTGTCGATGTCGAAGATCGCCCTCGCGGCTTCGGTGCGGCTCGACAGGCTGTAGCGGCGGCTCATGCGGCGTTTCCCCCTTGTTGCGCGCGGCACCATATTTGCGCGGAGCGCACCGGGCTGGCGCAACGCCCAACCCGGTTTCGGACGCGCCTGCCGAAATAATAAACAAAAATGCATGCAAAAGCGCATCAAATGTTGCTTTGGTCCGATGGCACGGCGATTGCTCCTCCGTTCGTAACCAGTCCGGGAGATGCACGCGATGGAGTTCGCACTGTTCAAGACGCTGTGGGGTCACACGCGAGCGTGGCCCGGGCGGCGCAGCTCGCGCGCGAAGCGGGTTTCGGGGCATCGAGGCGCCGCTGCCCGCGGCGGCGGGTGAGCACGAAGCCTTCGCGCGCGCGCTGGCCGACTCACGGCTGGAGTGGATTGCCGAGATCTGCACCGCTGGCAGCTACGTGCCCGAGCGCAACGCTTCGCCGCAGATGCACCTCGAGGACCTCGAGCGCCAGATCCTCGCGGCGCGGCCCCTGGCGCCGCGCTTCTTCAATGTCATGGGTGGTTGCGACGCCTGGGCGCTCGACGTGCAGCTGGACTTCTTCGCGCGGGCAGAGGCCCTCGCGCAGCGCCTGGACGTCATCTGCAGCTTCGAGACGCACCGCGGTCGGTCCTTCTTCAACCCGTGGATCACGCGCGAGGTGCTGCGCGCGCTGCCGCAACTGCGGATCACCTGCGACTTCAGCCACTGGGTGGTGGTCTGCGAGCGGCTGATGGACAGCGAGTGGGACGTGATCACGGAAGTCGCGGAGCGCGCGCACCACGTGCACGGGCGCGTCGGCTATGAGCAGGGGCCGCAGGTCCCGCACCCCGCGGCGCCGGAGTACGCCGCGGCGCTGGCCTCGCACGAACGCTGCTGGGAGGCGATCTGGGAGTCGCAGTGCCGGCGCGGCTACGCCCTCAGCACGATGACCCCCGAGTTCGGGCCGGACGGCTACCTGCACCAGTTGCCGTTCACGGCGGCGCCGGTGGCAGACCTGTGGGAGATCAACCGCTGGATCGGCGAGCGCGAGCGCGATCGCTTCGCGCGCTGGCTGGCCGTGGCGCACGAATCGCCGCGGGCCATGGCGTGCCGTGGCTGATGGATCGAAAGCGATGATCGAGGAGGAGGGTTGCGATGTTTTCCGTGCGTAGCGTGTTGCGTGATCCCGCGGGCCTGTGGCCGAACCTGGCGGCGCTCGCCTATGTGCTGGCCGGCTATGCGGGCGGCTGGTGGGCGCTGTTCCAGCAATCGTTGCCGCTCTATGCCGCGGGCGTGCTGGCTGCTCGCGCACGCGATGGCGATCGCGGCCTACCTCATGCACGACTGCGGGCACAACGCGATCTTCATGGATACGGCGCACAACACGCGGCTCGGTCGCTGGCTCAACGTGATCTGCGGTTCGAACTACGGCAGCTACGAGGACATGCGCTACAAGCACATGCGCCACCACGTGGACAACTGCGAGCCCGTGAGCTTCGACTACCGCGGATGGCTGCAGCGTCACCCGCTCGTGCTGCGCCTGGTCAGGGCGCTGGAGTGGGCCTGCATCCCGGCCGTGGAACTGCTGATGCACGGCATGCAGATCGCCGCGCCGTTCATCGGCGAGCACAAGCGGGCGCAGCGCGCGCGCGTGCTGCGGGTGGCGGCGTTGCGCTGGCCGCTGTTCGCGCTGGTGTTGTGGTCTTCGCCGCTCGCGCGCGCTCGGCTATGTGCTCGCCTACCTGCTGTTCCTGAGCTTCCTGCGCTTCTTCGACAACTTCCAGCACAGCTACGAGATCTTCTACCGGCTCGAGGATCCGGCGTTCCGCCCGCCGCACAAGGGCGATCGCGACTACGAGGAGAGCCACACCTACAGCAATCTGGTCTCGGCGCGCTGGCCGTGGCTGAACCTGCTGGCACTGAACTTCCCGTACCACAACGCCCACCATGTGCGGCCCACGCTCGGCTGGCACCGCCTGCCGGCGCTGCACGCCGAGCTCTACCGCGACGGCTGCCCGCAGCGCATCCGCTTCTGGCCGCAGCTGGTGTGCTTTCATCGCCACCGCGTGGCGCGCGTGCTGTCGCAGGAATACGGAGCCGAGGACGTGATCGCGCAGCTGCGCGAACGCAAGGCGGTCGGCGTGAACGCGCTGTCGCTGCTGGTGGCCTTCTGAATGCGCGCCGTCCTGACCCAGGCCCCCGTCGCAGCCCTGTCCCCGGCGCCGCTCCCGGTGCGCCGCCAATGGCTGGTGTTCAAGCAGGAGCCGGCCCTGCCGGTGCGCGTGGCGCTCGGCGTGCTCGGCTGGGCGCTGTTTCTCTGCGCGTGGCAGTGGCTCGCGGCGGGTGTGGCCGCGAGCCCGCTGTTCCCGACGCCGCTGGCGGTGCTCGAGGCCTTGCGGACGTTGTTCGCCGAGCGCGCCTTCGCCGCGGATGTGTTCGCGAGCCTGCAGCGCATCCTCGTCAGCTTCGCGCTGGCCGCGGCCATCGCGCTGCCGCTCGGGGTGTTCACGGGCGCCTTCCCCGCGCTGGGGGCGGTGTTCAGCCCGATGGTCGCCGCGTTCCGTTACCTGCCGGCGCCGGCCTTCATCCCGCTGCTGCTGATGTGGCTGGGCACCGGCGACGAACAGAAGATCGCGCTGCTCGTGCTCGGCGTGGTCTGGTTCCTGGTCACGCTGGTCTGTGACGTGGTCAGGCAGACACCCACGGACTTCATCGAGACCGCGCGCACGCTCGGCGCCTCGCGGCGCACCGTGCTGTGGACGGTCGTCGTGCCCGCCTCGCTGCCCGGCATCGTCGATGCCTGCCGGCAGATGCTCGCCGTCAGCTGGACCTACCTGGTGATCGCCGAGATCGTGGCCGCGACCGATGGCATCGGCGCGATGATGATGCGCGCGCGCCGTTTCGTGCACGTCGACGAGATCATGGCCGGCATCCTGGTGATCGGCCTGCTCGGCCTGGCCTGCGACCTGCTTTTCCGCGGCCTGCACTGGCTGGCCTTCCCGTACCTGCGTCGTCGCTGACGCGTCTCAACCACCCCCGAGGAGTCCGTTCATGTCCCATCCATCCACCCTTCACAAGCTGCTGGTCCGCCCCCTGCTGGCGTTCGGCGTCACGGCACTGCTCGGCTGCGGCGCCAGCGAGCCGCCCGCTACCGCTGCCAGGCCCGCCGGCGCCGACGCGTCGCCCGCGGCGGAGGCCGAGCCGGAGAAGGTCCGCGTCTCGCTGTTCTCCTGGCCGGGTTACGGCTTCTGGTTCATAGCGCAGCAGAAGAACCTGGTGCCCGGTCTCGAGCTCGATATCCGCATCATCGAGGATCCCTACGAGAGCTTCGGCCAGATGAGCGCCGGCCAGCTCGACGTGACGTCCAGCACCGTCGAATACGGTCCGATCGCCGTGGACAAGCAGGTGCCGGTCAAGCTCGTCACCTACACCAACCCGTCTTATGGCACCGACAAGATCATCGTGCGTCCGGAGATCACGGCGGCCGCCGACCTGGTCGGCAAGAAGATCGCGGTACTCGAGGGCGGGCTCACGCAGATATTCATGGGCATGTGGCTCGAGGAAAACGGGGTAGGGATCGACCAGGTGGAGTTCGTCAACGTGATCATGGACGAGGCCGTCGGGGCCATGCTGGGCGGGGACGTGGCGGCCGGCGAATTCTGGGAGCCCTTCGGCGGCAAGGTGCTGGCAGGCATGCCCGGGGCGCGGGTGGTGGCCGACTCCAGCGAGGAGGCGCGCATCGCCAGCGCGCTGCTCGGTGACGGCATGTACATGAGCACGGCCTTCCTCGAGCAGCGTCCGCGCGCAGCCGAGCTGGCGATGCAGGCCTATTTCGCTGCCGTGGACTGGTGGAAGGCGAACCCGGAGGAGGGCAACCGCATCATCGCCGATGCGATCCGCTTCAGCGTCGAGGACGTCGAGACGGTGATCGGCAAGGACGGGAACATGCTGAAGGGCGGCGTCTGGGTGTTCGATCGCAACGAAGCCGCCCGCTTCATGGGCCTGGTGCCCGGCGAGTTGCCGCTCGGCATGCGCAACGGCCAGATCGCCGATCACTGGAAGACCACCAACGAGTGGTGGGTGCGCTTCGGCCAGGCCGGCGCGATGCACGACTGGCGCGAGGGCGTGGCGCTGGCGCCGCTGGCCGCCGCCGCTGGCGCGGTCGATACGCCGTGAACGCGGTGGCCGAGCCGCTGCCCGCGGCAGCTCTCAGCGTCGAGGGGCTGGGCAAGCACTTCCCTGCCCGCGCCGCGACCGTGGTGGCCGTCCAGGACGTCAGTTTCACGGTGCTTCCGCGCCAGGTTTGCGTGCTGCTCGGGCCCTCGGGCTGCGGCAAGTCGACGGTGCTGCGCATGATCGCGGGACTGGAGACGCCGAGCGCCGGGCGCATCACGCTCTCGGGGCGCCCGGTGTGCGGGCCGGGTCGCGAGCGCGGCATGGTGTTCCAGGGCTACACCTCCTTCCCGTGGCTGAACGTGCGCGACAACGTGGCCTACGGGCTGCGTATCAATGGCGACGTCGAGGCGCTGGCCGAGGGCACCGTCGCGCACTTCCTCGAGCGCGTCGGCCTGGCCGCGTTCGCCGGCGCCTGGCCGCACCAGTTGTCGGGCGGCATGCGCCAGCGCGTGGCACTGGCGCGCGCGCTGGCGATCTCGCCGGAGTTGCTGCTGATGGACGAACCCTTCGGTGCGCTCGACGCCGAGACGCGCTGGCAGATGCAGGAGCTGCTGCTGGAGGTCATCCGCAAGGAGTACATGACGGTCGTCATGGTCACCCACGACGTCGAGGAGGCGCTGCTGCTGGGCGACCAGGTGGTTTTCCTGTCGCGCCACCCCGGGCGTGTACGCGCAATCCTGCACCCGCCGTTCAAGGCCGACGCCGCGATCGGCACGCGCGAGGCCCTGCGCGCGCATCCGGCCTATGGCGCGATGGAGCGCGAGATCCTGCAGATGATGCGCGACGAGGGCCAGGCATGAGCCCCGTCGCGCGGAGCGCCGGGCGTGTGCCCGATCGCTCGGATTTGCGTAAAATCTGGCGATAAAAATTACGAATATCATGGGTATTTGCCCGTCCAGCCGTCGCAAACAAAAGAATTTTGCATGGATTTTCGATTGTTCGTAGAATGCCGGCCTGACCGTCGCGGCACCCGCAGCAGGGCGTGACACCGGCGAACACGAGGATCGGAGGAGGGCTCCATGTCTGTACTGCCGCAGGGCAAATACGCCCAGTGCGCCAACGGCTACCGCATGCACTACCTGGACGTGGGCGAGGGCCCGGTGGTGGTGTTCCTGCACGGCAGCGGCCCGGGCGCGAGCGGCCACAGCAACTTCAAGGGCAACTACCCCTGGCTGGTCGAGCGCGGCTACCGCTGCATCGTGCCGGATCACATCGGCTACGGCTTCTCGGACAAGCCGGCCGACGTCGAGTACCCGCTGTCCTTCTTCACCGAATGCATCCGCCAGACGCTGGACGCGGCGGGCGTGACACGCTGTTCGCTGGTCGGCAACTCGCTGGGCGGGGCCATCGCGCTGCAGTTCGCGCTCGACTACCCGCAGATGACCGAAAAGCTGATCCTGATGGCGCCGGGCGGCCTGAACGCCAAGGAAGAGTACTTCCAGATGCCCGGCATGCAGAAGATGGGGCAGGTGTTCTCCTCCGGGCAGGCCGTGACGCCGGCGGTGATGAAGGACCTGTTCGCGACCTCGCTGATGCACGATCCGCGTCACGCCACCGACGCGCTGATCGCCGAGCGCATGGAGATCATGCAGAAGATGAACGCGCAGGTCATGGCGACCATGAAGGTCCCGGAACTGACGGAGCGCCTGAAGGACGTGAAGATGCCGGTGCTCGCCTTCTGGGGCCTCAACGAGCGCATGATGCCCGAGTCGGGCATCATGAAGCTCGCGAAGAACACGCCCGACATCCGCCTGGTGCTGGTGTCGAACTGCGGCCACTGGGTGATGGTCGAGCACCAGGACATGTTCAACCGCATGTCGCACGACTTCCTGGCCAACGGCTGAACGGCGCCTCACCCCGCGCGAAGGAACGGATCGAATTCATGGACAAGGCAACGATCGAACGCCTCGGCGATGAGCTCCACGCGGCGCTGCGCGCGCAGGCGGTGCTGGCGCCGCTGACCGAGCGCGAGCCGGCGATCACCATCGACGACGCGTACTACATCTCGCTGCGCTTCCTCGAGCGCCGCCTCGCCGACGGCGAGAAGGTGATCGGCAAGAAGATCGGCGTGACCTCCAAGCCGGTGCAGGACATGCTGGACGTGCGCCAGCCGGACTTCGGCTTCCTGACCGATCGCATGCACTTACCCGAACGGCGCGGCGATCCCGGTGGCGGGCAACCTGATCGCAGCCGCGCGCGGAGGCCGAGATCGCCTTCCGCCTGAAGAGCGACCTGGTCGGCCCGAACATCACCGAGGCCGACGTGCTCGCGGCGACCGAGTGCATCATGCCGTGCTTCGAGATCGTGGATTCGCGCATCCGCGACTGGAAGATCCGCATCCAGGACACCGTGGCCGACAACGCCTCCTGCGGCGTGTTCGTGCTGGGCGAGGCCGAGGCCGACCCGCGCGCGCACGATCTGCCGAACCTGAAGGTCACCGTGTTCAAGAACGGCAAGCCGTCTGTCCGAGGGGCTGGGCTCCGCGGTGCAGGGCAACCCGCTGACCGCGGTGGCGTGGCTCGCGAACACGCTGGGGCGCTACGACATCCCGTTCCGCGCCGGCGACATCATCCTCTCCGGTTCCGTGGTGCCGCTGGAGCCCGTGGGTCCCGGCGACGAGATGCGCTGCGAGGTGGAAGGCATCGGTTCGGCTTCGTGCAGCTTCGTGTGAATATGGGAAAATGTTCGGCTGAAGCCGAACCTGCGGTTGTGGGTCCGGATTCATCCGGACAATGGCAGTTGAATTCGTAGGTCCGGCTTCAGCCGGACAATTGGAGCATCGAGGAACACATGGGTAACAAGATCAAGGCAGCCATCATCGGCCCCGGCAACATCGGTACCGACCTGCTGATGAAGGCGAAGCGCTCGGCGCTGATCGAGCCGGTGTGGATGGTGGGCGTGGAGCCGCAGTCGCCGGGCCTGGCGCGCGCGCGCGAGATGGGCCTGAAGACCACGGCCGACGGTGTCGACGGCATGGTGCCGACGATGCGCGCCGACGGCGTGCAGATCTGCTTCGACGCCACCTCGGCCTACGCGCACAAGGCCAACTCGGCCAAGGTGAATGCGCAGGGCGCGTTGATGATCGACCTGACGCCGGCGGCGATCGGGCCGTACTGCGTGCCGCCGGTGAACCTGCAAGGATCACGTCGGCAAGCGCGAGATGAACGTGAACATGGTGACCTGCGGCGGGCAGGCGACGATCCCGATGGTCGCGGCCGTATCGCGCGTGCAGAAGGTCGCCTACGGCGAGATCGTCGCGACGGTGGCCTCCAAGTCCGTGGGTCCCGGCACGCGCAAGAACATCGACGAGTTCACGCGCACCACCGCCGGCGCGGTCGAGAAGATCGGCGGCGCCGCCGAGGGCAAGGCCATCATCGTGATCAACCCGGCCGAGCCGCCGCTGATCATGCGCGACACCATCCACTGCCTGCTCGAGGACGAGCCGGACGAGGAGGCGATCACGCGCTCGATCCACGAGATGGTCGCCGAGGTGCAGAAATACGTGCCCGGCTACGCGCTGAAGAACGGTCCGGTGTTCGACGGCAAGCGCGTGTCGGTGTGGATGGAAGTGGCGGGCCTCGGCGACTTCCTGCCCAGCTACGCCGGCAACCTCGACATCATGACCGCCGCGGCGCTGCGCACCGCCGAGATGTTCGCCCAGGAAATCCTGGACGGGCGGCTGGTGCTGGAGCCGATGGCTGGCTGAGACCGGATGAAAATGTGGGTCGGCATTCATGCCGACATTGTCGGGCTGAAGCCCGACCCACATGCGAACTCTTGTCGGGCTGAAGCCCGACCCACAGAGGAGAACCTGTAAATGGATCTGAACGGCAAGAAGGTAACGCTGCACGACATGTGCCTGCGCGACGGCATGCACGCCAAGCGTCACCAGATTTCGCTGGACGAGATGCGCCGGGTGGCGCGCGGACTGGACGAGGCGGGCATGCCGCTGATCGAGGTCACGCACGGCGACGGGCTCGGCGGACGCTCGATCAACTACGGTTTCCCGTGCAACACCGACGAGGAATACCTCAAGGCGGTGGTGGGCGTGGTGAAGCGCGCCAAGGTCTCGGCGCTGCTGCTGCCGGGCATCGGCACGGTGGATCACCTGAAGATGGCGCGCGACTGCGGCATCGGCACCATCCGCGTGGCCACGCACTGCACCGAGGCCGACGTCTCCGAGCAGCACATCGGCATGGGCCGCGAGATGGGGCTCGACACCGTCGGCTTCCTGATGATGGCGCACATGATCGGGCCGGAAGAGGTGGTGGCGCAGGCGAAGCTCATGGAGAGCTACGGTGCGAACTGCATCTACTGCACCGACTCGGCCGGCTACATGCTGCCCGACGACGTGACCGCGCGCATCGCGCTGCTGCGCCGCGAGCTGAAGCCCGAAACCGAGCTCGGCTTCCACGGCCACCACAACATGGCGATGGGCATCGCGAACTCGCTGGCCGCGATCGAGGCGGGCGCGAACCGCATCGACGGCTCGGTGGCGGGCCTCGGCGCCGGCGCCGGCAACACGCCGCTGGAAGTGTTCGTCGCGGTGATCGACCGCATGGGCGTCGAGCACGGCATCGACCTGTACAAGATCATGGACGTGGCCGAGGACCTCGTGGTGCCGATGATGGACCAGGTGATCCGCATCGACCGCGACTCGCTGATCCTCGGCTACGCGGGCGTGTACTCCTCGTTCCTGCTGTTCGCGCAGCGCGCGGCGAAGAAATACGGCGTCAGCTCGCGCGACATCCTGGTCGAGCTCGGCCGGCGCAAGACGGTGGGCGGCCAGGAGGACATGATCGAGGACCTCGCGCTCGACATGTCGCGGGGCAAGGCCTGATCCGCCACGAGTCGCCCGCGCCGCCGCCCGCCGCGTTGCGGCCGGCGCACGGCCGGGCGTCGCGGGCGGCGCGGCCCGCACAACAATAAGACCAGCGCGCTCAACCGCATGAAGCCCGACAGTGAATTCAGCGACCTGATCGGCCTGGTCTACGAGGCCCCGTTCGAGGAGCGTCCCTGGGCGGGCTTCCTCGGCGCGCTGCGCCACGCGATGGGCGCAGTCGCCACCACCCTGGTGTTGCGTCCCGCGCAGACCGACCGTGCCGGGCTCATCCTCACCGAAGGCGGATCCAGCGAAGGCATCGCGCTGTACCGCGAAGGCCTGTTCATGGCCGATCCCTTCGTCGCGCTGCCGCCGCGCACGGTCGTGGCGTTGCACGAGATCATGCCCCTGGCGGAGCTCGAGCAGACCGAGCTCTACAAGCTGTGCATGGCCCCGGGCGGGCTGCACGACAGCCTCGGCGCCGACATCGACGTCGACGGCGTGATCGAGGCGCGCCTGCGCGTGGCGCGTACGCGCGGCGCGCACCCCTTCGGCAAGCGCGAGAAGCAGCTCTGCGACGCTGCTGCTGCCGCACCTCGAGCGGGCGATCCGCATCCACACCCGGCTGCACCGCATGGAGTCCGAGCGCGCGCTCTACGCCGGCGCGATCGCGCAGCTCGCGGTCGGCGCGGTCATCCTCGACGGCAATGGTGCCGTCGTCGCCACCAACCGGCTCGCCGACGGGATCCTCGCGCGCCGCGACGGGCTGTGGATCGCCGACGGGCGCGCTGCGCGTGCAGAATGCGCGCGAGGCCGCCGAGCTCAAGCGCATCGTCGGCGAACTGCTGGAACGCGGTCGCGACGGCCAGCCCGGCGTGGTGCAGGCGCTGCGCATCACGCGCCCCAGCGGCCGCGCCGACCTGGGGCTCATCGTGCGCCCCGTGCCCGCGGCCAGCGAGAGCGGCCAGGCGCCTGGCATCGCGATCTTCATCAGCGATCCCGAGGAGCGTTCCGACGCGCCGGTGCAGGTGCTGGTGAAGCTCTACGGCTTCACGCCGACGGAGGCGCTGGTCGCGATCCATCTCGCCAACGGACTGAACATCGACGAGGCGGCCGCCGAGCTCGGCATGACCCGCAACACCGCGCGCGCGCACCTGCGCTCGGTGTTCAACAAGACCGGCATCAGCCGCCAGCCCGCGCTGGTACGGCTGATCCTGAAGAGCGTGGCCTCGCTGGCCTGAGATTTCCCCGCACAACAACAGAGGATTGACGACATGGGCATGCTGGACGGAAAAGTGGCGCTGGTGACCGGCGCGGGACAGGGCGTGGGACGCGGCATCGCGCTCGCGCTGGCGGGCGAGGGAGCGCGGATCGCGGTCGCGGGGCGCACCGAGGGCAAGCTGCTCGAGACCTGCGCCGAGATCGAGGGGCGCGGCGGGCGCGCGGTCCCGATCGTCTGCGACGTGATGATCGCCGCCGACATCGAGCGCTGCGTGCAGCAGACGGTCGCCACCCTCGGCACCGTCGACATCCTGATCAACAACGCGCAGGTCGTGCCGCTGGGACGCCTGCTCGACGTCACCGAGGAGCACTACCAGGAAGGCATGGACTCCGGGCCGCTGGCGACGCTGCGCTTCATGAAGGCCTGCCATCCGTACCTGCGCGATGGCGGCTGCATCGTGAACCTCGGCTCCTCCTCGGCGATCCGCTGGGACCCGATCGGTTACGGCGCCTACGCCGCGGCCAAGGAAGCGATCCGCGCGCTCACGCGCGCCGCCGCCTGCGAGTGGGGCCCCGACGGCATCCGCGTGAACTGCGTGCTGCCGCTGGCGATGTCGCCGGCGATGGACGGCTGGATCGCCTCGCGGCCCGAGGAGGCCGCGGCCTTCTTCCAGACCATCCCGCTCGGTCGCGTGGGCGATTGCGAAACCGACATCGGTCGCGCCGTGGTGTTCCTGTGCGGCCCCGATGCGCGCTACATCACGGGCCATTCGCTGCCGCTCGACGGCGGCCAGGCGTTCATGCGCTGAGGAGAACGCGATGGATGTATGGCCGTTGATCCAGGCGTTGCTGCTCGGCGTGGTCGAGGGGCTCACGGAATTCCTGCCGGTGTCCAGCACCGGGCACCAGATCATCGTCGCCGACCTGATCGGCTTCGGCGGCGAGCGGGCCAAGGCGTTCAACATCATCATCCAGCTCGGCGCGATCCTGGCGGTGGTGTGGGAATACCGCGTGAAGATCCTCGATGTGCGTGGTGCAGCTGCCGCGCGAGCCGCAAGCGCAGCGCTTCACCGTGAACCTGCTGATCGCCTTCCTGCCGGCGGCCGTGCTCGGCGTGGCCTTCTCCGACCAGATCCATGAGTACCTGTTCAACCCGCTGACGGTCGCGGTGGCGCTGGTGGTCGGCGGCGTGGTGATCCTCTGGGCCGAGCGGCGCCAGCACGTCGTCGATGTCGAGGAAGTCGACGCGATGGACTGGCACCACGCGCTGAAGGTCGGCTGCGCCCAGTGCCTCGCCCTGGTGCCCGGCACCTCGCGCTCGGGCGCGACCATCATCGGCGGCCTGCTGTTCGGACTGTCGCGGCGCGCGGCCACCGAGTTCTCGTTCTTCCTCGCGATGCCGACCATGGTCGGCGCCGCGGTGTACTCGGGCTACAAGTACCGCGAGCTGTTCCAGGCGGCGGACCTGCCGGTGTTCGCCGTCGGTTTCGTCACCTCGTTCGTGTTCGCGATGGTCGCGGTGCGCGCGCTGCTGAAGTTCGTTTCGAGCCATTCCTACGCCGCGTTCGCGTGGTACCGCATCGGCTTCGGCCTGCTGATACTCGCCACCTGGCAGTTCGCGCTGATCGACTGGTCCGGCGCGGCCGCCGCGCACTGAGACACGTTTTACTGCATACCAACCACCACAATAGACGAGGAGAGCCAATGAAGATCAAGAGCCTGGGTTATCTGTGGATCGAGTCCACCGACCTGTCCAAGTGGCGCGATTACGGCACGAATATCCTGGGGCTGCAGCTCGCCCCGACGATGCCGGCCGACGGCAACGTGTACCTGAAGATGGACGCGCGTCCGTACCGCTTCGCGGTGTATCCCGGCACGCGCGACCGCCTCGCCTTCGCGGGCTGGGAGCTCGAGAGCGAGGAAGCCTTCGCCGCGGCACTGGAGGAACTGCGCGCCGCCGGCGTGGACTTCGAGGTGCTCGGTGCCGAGGTCGCGCGCCAGCGCCGCGTGCGCGCCGTGGCCAGGCTGCAGGATCCGGCGGGCGCCACGCTCGAGCTCTACCACGGCGCGGATCTCGACTACGCGAAGTTCATCTCGCCGACGGGCATCGCGGAGTTCGAGACCGGCTTCAACGGCAACATGGGCCTCGGCCACATCGTGCTGCCGACCAAGAAGCTCGCCGAGACGCGCCGCTTCTACCGCGAGGTGCTCGGCTTCGCCGACACCGACTACATGCACTTCCATTTCTCCCCGGACCCGAAGGATCCTGGCCAGGGCCTGCACTTCATGCACGTCGACAATCCGCGCCACCACAGCCTGGCGCTGTACGAGGACCCGAACGACAACCCCTCCGGCTGCGTGCACGCGATGGTCGAGGTCACCGACGTGGACGAGGTGGGCTACTGCCTGGACCGCGTCAATGCCGCGGGCATCCCGGTGGTGTCCTCGCTCGGGCGCCACACCAACGACCGCATGCTGTCGTTCTACATGGCCACGCCCGCCGGCTTCGCGATGGAGTTCGGCTGCGAGGGCCTGCAGATGGACTGGGACGGCTACACGCCCGACCGTGAGCACGCTGCCGAGCCTCTGGGGCCACAAGTTCCAGATGTGAGGAAGGCGACATGAGCGAGCCGGTACTGCCGAGCTACTACATCGCCCACGGCGGCGGGCCGTGGGTGTACATGGACGGCGAGTTCCGCGCGATGCACGCCGGGATCGAGCGTTCGCTCGCGGCGATCCCGCGCGAACTCGGCTGCCGGCCGCGCGCGCTGCTGGTGGTTTCGGCGCACTGGGAAGCGCCGGAATTCACGCTGCTGGAATCGGCGCGGCCCGGCATGCTCTACGACTACGGCGGCTTTCCGCCGCACACCTACCGCGTGCAGTACCCGGCGCCGGGTGCGCCCGAATTGGCGGCGCGTGCGCGCGAGTTGCTCGGCGCCGCGGGCATCCGCACGGCGGGCGAGACGCGCCGCGGCTACGACCACGGCGTGTTCGTGCCGCTCGCGGTGATGTACCCCGACGCCGACATCCCGGTGCTGGCGATGTCGCTGAAGCTCGGCCTCGATCCGGCGGCGCACCTCGCCGCGGGCCGCGCGCTGGCGCCGCTGCGTGCCGAGGGCGTGCTGATCCTCGGCAGCGGCTTCAGCTACCACAACATGGCCGGCGCGGATGCGCGTGCGTTCGCGGCATCCGCCGCCTTCGATGCCTGGCTGCAGCAGTCGCTCTGTGGTGCGACGGGTGCCGCTCGCGAGGCGCTGCTCGAACGCTGGGCCGCGGCGCCATCGGCCCGCTACGCCCATCCGCGCGAGGAGCACCTGCTGCCGCTTGATGGTCGCGGCAGGCGCCGGCGGGGAGGATGCCGGTGTGTGCGCCTGGCGCCAGACCGACATGTCCGGCGGTGTCACGGTGTCCTCGTTCCGTTTCGGCGCGCTGCCGGGCGGCTGAACGGCACGGATCCGCCGCGGCCCGCCCGGCGTAGAATGCTCACCCAGGCTCTCCGAGGACTCCCGACCATGAAAGCATTGCTGCTTGCGTTCGCCACCGTGCTCGCCCCCGTGCTGGCGTATGGCGCAATGTCCCGCCCTGCTCGACCAGCAGATGCGCCCGCTCGGCAAGCAGGAGACGGTCAGCCTCTGCGAGCGCTATGCCGGCCAGCCGCTGCTGATCGTGAACACCGCGAGCCATTGCGGCTACACGCGGCAGTTCAAGGGGCTGGAGGCGCTGAACCAGGAATTCCGCGAGCGCGGGCTGCGCGTGATCGGGTTCTCCAGCGACGATTTCCGCCAGGAGGCCGCGGACGAGGCCGAGACCGCCAAGGTCTGCTACGTGAACTACGGCGTCAGCTTCGACATGTACGCGCAGGTCCACGTGCGCGGCGAGGACGCGCACCCGCTGTTTCGCGAGCTCGCGCGCCAGAGCGAGGCGCCGGGCTGGAATTTCTACAAGTACCTGGTGGATCGCGAGGGCAAGGTCGTGGCGGCCTTCCCGAGCGGCACGGCGCCCGAGGACAAGGCGCTGCGCGCGGCGATCGAGAAACTGCTCTGAGTCTTCGTGCCGGCCACGCCGGCGCGTGGCAAAGGCCCCGCCTTCGGTCTTATGATGGGGCCGTGACACCAGAGCGGGGGGCTCGCACGTGAGGACTGTAGTTTCAGGTCTGCACTGGCTGCCGGTGGCGCTGTGCGCCGCCCTCGGCGCCGCCTGCACCACGACCCGGGTCGACGAGAGCCGCGTCGAGTCCGCGGCAGTGGGCAGCGGCGAGAAAGTGGTGGTGCTCGGGCGTCGCCACAACAGCGAGTACGAAACCGAGCCCGAATTCGTGCGCTGCGTGGGACGCGGTGTCGCGGCCACCGGCGCCGCGGTGGTGCCCGAGCTCGAGTTCATGAACAGCTTCTACCCCTGGTTCGAGCCACGCACCGCGCCGATGAGCCTGAAACGCTTCCAGGCGCTGCTGCAGATGCCGGCCTTTACCGCGCGCATGCGCGAACTCAACCTGCGCTACATCGTCTGGATCGACGGGAGCACCGAGACCGTCGACAAGGCGGGCTCGATATCCTGCGCGGTGGGTCCGGGCGGCGCCGGCTGCATCGGCTTCGGCACCTGGGACGACGAATCCAAATACGAGGCCAGCGTGTGGGACCTGCGCCTGTCGCAATCCATCGCCACGATCAGCACCGAGTCGGCGGGCACCTCGTACATGCCGGCCGTGATCGTGCCGGTGCCGATCATCGCGCGCGTGCGGGCCGCCGCCTGCGACGGACTTTCCGCGCAGCTGCAGAAACTGTTCGCGCCGGCATGAACCTGCGCCGCGTCTTCATTGCCGCGCTGGCGGCGCTGTGGCTGGCGCCGGCCACCGCCATGGCGATGTCCGAGAAGAAGGAGATCGGGATCGGGCGCGAGATGCACCAGGAGATCCTCGCGAAGATACCGGTCTACGCCAACGCGGCGGTCGCCGACTACGTGGGGCGCATCGGCCAGCAGCTCGCGCGCGACAGCGACCGGCCGGGGCTGGAATACACCTTCACCGTGCTCGACAGCCCCGACATCAACGCCTTCGCCACCCCCGGCGGCTATGTCTACATCAACCGTGGCCTGCTCGCCTACCTGCAGTCCGAGGCCGAGCTCGCCGCCGTGCTCGCGCACGAGATCGCCCACATCACCGAGCGCCACGCCTCGCGCCAGGACGTGATGGCCAAGACCAGCTCGGTGGCCTCGCTCGCGCTCGGCGTGCTGGCCGCGATCGGCACCGGCAGCGGCGCGGTCGGCGGCGTCGCGCAGGACGCGGCCTCCAGCGCGGGCACCGCGATGGTGCGCGGCTACGGCCGCGACATGGAGCTCGAGGCCGACCGCGAGGGCGCGAAATTCATGCACCGCAGCGGCTACGACCCGCTGGCGATGATCGAGGTGCTCGGCGCGCTGAAGGAGCAGGAGAGCTTCGCGCGGTTGCGGGCGAAGGAGGCGGGTCGCAAGCCCGCGGTGTACCACGGCGTATTCTCCACGCACCCGCGCAACGACGAGCGGCTGAAGGAAGTGATCGCGGCCGCCGGCGAGATGAGTCCCGGTGCGCAGCGCGCGCATCGATGCGGACGAGTTCCGCCGCGTCACCGAGGGCATGAAATTCAGCGAGCAGCCGCGCGCCGCGGCCGTGATCGACAACCGCTACTACAACGGCAAGATGGGCTTCACGCTGGCGTTCCCCACCGGGTGGAAGGTCGTGAACCGCGCCAGCACGGTGCTCGCGGGCCCCGAGCGCGACAACACGATCCTGCAGATGTCGGTCAAGCGCGCGCTGCCCGAGATGACGCCGGCGGAGTTCGCCTCCAGCATGCTGAGCCTGCAGGGCGCCAGGGCCGGCGAGGAGATCGCGCAGGGGGAGGTCAAGGGCTACACCGCGATGTATCCGGGCGCCGCCGGCGCGCCGGCGCGGCGCATCGCGGTGCTGTATTTCGGCTCCTACGCCTACGTCTTCGAGGGCCGCACCGCGAACGCCTCGCTCGCGGCCTTCTACGACACCATGTTCCTCTCCGCGATCCGCAGCTTCCGCCCGATGAGCGGCGCCGACCGCGATGCGGTGCTCGGCATCAACCTGCACTACATCGTCGCCGAACCCGGCATGACATTCGCGAAGCTCGCCGAGACCAGTCCGCTCAAGGACCACGCCGAGGAGCATCTGCGCCTCGTGAACGGCTACTACCCGCGCGGCGAGCCGCAGGCGGGGGAGTGGATCAAGGTCTTCCGCTGAGCCCCAGTGGGTCGCCATTCATGGCGACAGCAGCAATTGGCGATACACCAGTCGGCATGAATGCCGACCCACATCAGGCGAGCGTGGCGACGCTGCGCAGGATCAGGCGGACCAGCTCGGCCTGCCGGGTGACGCCGGACTTCGCGAAGATGGTCTTCAGCTGGGCGCGCGCGGTGTGCTGCGAGATGCAGAGATCCTCGCAGGCCTCCGCCAGCGACTGCCCGCCGGCGAGGCGCAACGCCAGGCGCGACTCGGCGGGCGTGAAATCGAAGAGCTGCTTGATCACCAGCTCCGAGGTCTGCGACTGCACCTCGGGCGCGCTCACGAACACCGCGACGGTGGGGCTCGACTGCCCCTCGGACCAGGCCGAGCGCGGCACCGGGCGGATCACCAGCCCGAAATCCCCCTTGCCGGAAGGTCGGCGCACGCGCAGCGCCTCGACCACCGCCGGCGCGCCGCGCAGGTGCGCATCCAGCACCTTCTCGATCACCTGCTGCAGCTGCCTGCCGATTGCCGGGTCGGCGAAGCGCAGTTCGTTGTCCGTCACGTGCATGCCGTCGGCCAGCGCGAGCAGTTCGCCCGCCACGCGGTTGCTGTTCAGCACCCGGCCGTGGCCGTCGAGGATGATCGTGCCGACCGCGAGCTGGTCCACCGCGCCCTCGTACAGCGCGCGCTCGGATTCGGTGCGCGCCAGCCGGGCGTTGATCTCCAGCGCGCGCGCGAGGTGCGGCAGCAGGCGCTCGAGCAGGCGCTGGTCGTCGCGGCTGAACGGGGCGTCGTCGGGCCCGCGCGAAACGCGCAGCCGCGCCTCCATGCCGCGCGGCTCGCGCGCGTCCGCGCCGAGGATGTAGAGGATCCCGGCGGGCTCGAGGAACTGGCGGTAGTATTCCGATTCGCGCAGCTCCGCCAGCGGAATCAGTTCCTGCAGGCTCACCACCGTGAGCGGCGGCAGATCGATGAACGGATCGAGCGCGAAGAACTGCTCGCGATAGGCCGTGGACGGCCAGTCGCGCGGGTCGGCCTTGCTGAAACTGTGGCCGCCCGCGGTGGTGTAGGGGCGCAGGTAATTGAGGATCAGCCCGCTGTCGCCGGCGCGCGGCGGGCGCAGCGTCAGCGACACCACCATCGCGTCCAGCGCATCGAGCAGGCACGGCAGGAAGCTCTGCCATGGCGTGGGCTCCAGCGCGCCCTGGTAGAGCGCGCCGAGCAGCGCATCGTGTTCGTCGGCGGTGTTCGTATACGGCATGGCGCTAGTGTATAGCCTCGCGCTCAGCGACACCGTAGCCGGCCGCCCGCGTTGCAGAAGGTGCGATCACGTCCGCCGCGCTTGGCGGCGTAGAGGGCCTGGTCGGCTGCCGCGATCAGGTTGTCCGGGTCGGCCATGCCCGCCTCCCTGCACGCCACCCCGATGCTGATGCTGGTGCCAAGCTCCACGTCGCCGATGCGGATGCGCACCGAGCGGATCTTCTGCCGCAGGCGCTCGGCGAACTGCAGCGTCGCGTCGAGCTCTCCGCCCTGGTTGATCACCAGGAACTCCTCGCCGCCCATCCGGCAGACGTGATCGCCCTTGCGCAGCGACTCCCGTATCAGCCGGCCGACCTCCATCAGCACCTTGTCGCCCACCGCGTGTCCGTGGGTATCGTTCACGCTCTTGAAATGGTCGATGTCCATCATCATCACCGCCAGCGCCTGTCCGGAGCGCTTCGATGCCGCCCACGCCTTGCCCAGCACGTCCATGCCCGAGCGGCGGTTGGGCAGGCCCGTCAGCAGATCGGTCAGCGCATAGTGTTCGAGCTTGCGGTTGCTGATGGCCAGTTCCGAGGCGAACTGCTTGAGCTGCGCCCGGTCGCATTCCCAGGCTTCCAGCAGGCGCACGTAGTGCAGGGCGGCGCGCAGGCGCGCGCGCAGCGCGCGCTCGTTCACGGGCTTGGCGATATAGTCGTCCACGCCGGACTCGAACGCCTCGACGACTTCGCCGTCCGCGTCGGTGTCCGTGAGCATGATCACGTACATCGACTTGCCCCACTCGGTGGCGCGCAGGGCCCGGCAGAAGCCGATGCCGTCCATCCCCGGCATCCGCCGGTCGCTGACGACGATGCGGGGCATCACTTCCAGCGCCAACGCCAGCGCCTCGCGCCCGTTGCCGGCCGCATGAACCGTGCAGTGCGGCAGGCTGGAGAGCATGGCTTGCACCTCGGTGCGCCCGGTGCCGTCGCTACCCGCCACCAGCACGCGCAGCGGGGGCAGGTCGTCCTGCTGATCGTCGGTCGCGGCCACCGGGGCCGCGGCCATCGTCGCAAAGGACGGCAGCGTGTGCGCGGGCACCTCGAGCAATTGTGCCCACTCCTGCCACTCGGCGATGATCCGGTCCACCAGGCTGCCCAGATCGTCGGCGTCCAGGCCGAGCTTGCCGCCGAGCAGCATCAGCTCGGAGATGATGGCGCTGCGCTTGCCCTGCGGCGCGAGTCCCATGTCGGCCACGCGCTTGGCGTGATAGAAGAGGTGCGTCAGCCGGTGCGGGCGCGATCCGTCCGTGAAATGCGCGTTCTCCGGCGCCTCGTGGTAGTACACCGGTTCTGCGAGCGCCCTGGGGATGCCGCAGTTGTCGAATATGGCGGCCGTGACATCGTTGTGGTCGGCCTGCAGGCGCTCGCGTTCCCGCGCGGCCAGCTCGGCGTCGTCCCCACAGCCCTCGAGCAATTGCGCGTACTCCACGGGATGTATCGTTGCGAGCGCCAGGCAGCCCAGGCGCGCCATCAGCCCGCAGGCAAAGAGTTCGTCGGGCGGGGCGACGCGCACCAGCGCGCCCAGCGCCTGCATGGTCACGCCCATCAGCAGCGAGTGCGACCAGAACCGCTGGTAGTCGAAGGCAGCGCAGGGCCCCGTGTGGTACTGGTCGACCAGGGAAAAGCCCATCGCGATCTGGCGCACGGCGTCCAGCCCCAGCCGATTCACGGCATCGGGAACCGCGACCACGGGGCGGATCGCGCCGGAGGCCGCCGAATTGGCCTGCCGCAGCAGGCGTCCGGCCAGCACGGGATCCGTCCTGACGATGCGCGCGATGTCCTCGAGGCTGCTCTTCTCGTTGCGGCAGGCTTGCATGATCGCCAGTGCCACCCCCTTGGGGCTCGGCAGCCGGCTATCGAGCTGCAACTGCCCGAGCCTGGCGCGCGCGTCCTCGTGATGCGCCGGCGGTGTGGGGGGCGGATTGCTCTCGGGCATGTTCATGTTCTGGCTTTCTCGGCAACGCTCTACGCAAGATAGCCGAAGTGCCGCCTGCCTGCGCAGGCGCGGGCGGATCGGCTATGCTGCGCGCCGATTCATCGTCATCGTTGCAGGAGAGGCTCGCATGGGAAGGCTGGAAGGCAAGGTCGCCATCATCACCGGGGCGCTGGGCGGCATCGGCCGCGCCGACGCGGCGCTGTTCGCGCGCGAGGGCGCCAGGCTCGTGCTCACCGACGTGAGCGAGCGCGGCGCCGGGGAGTTTGCCGCGTCACTCGGCACCGACGCGCTGTTTCTCACGCACGACGTCGCCAGCGAGGAGGACTGGATCCGCGTGGTGGCGACGGCCGAGGAGCGTTTCGGGCGCCTCGACGTGCTGGTCAACAACGCCGGCCTGATACTGCTCGGCAACGTGGCGGAAGCGTCGTATGCCGACTGGCGGCGCGTGCACGCGGTGAATCTCGACGGCGTCTTCCTCGGTTGCAAGCACGCGCTGCCGGCGATCGAGCGTGCGGGCGGCGGCTCCATCGTGAACATCGCCTCGATCGCGGCGATGCAGGGCGTGCCCTTTGCCGCGGCCTACAGCGCCAGCAAGGCGGGGGTGAGCGGGCTGACCAGGTCGGTGGCGGTGCACTGCCGCCAGAAGAAGAATGGCGTGCGCTGCAACTCGGTGCACCCCGACGGCGTCAAGACGCCGATGGTGGTGAAGGTCGCGACCGGACAGGAGGATGCGAGCCGCGCCGAGATCGAGGCGATCGCGCAGCACAGCACGCGCTTCTGCGAGCCCGAGGACATCGCGAACGTGGTGCTGTTCCTCGCCAGCGACGAGTCGCGCTACGTCAACGGCGCCGAGATCATGGTCGACAACGCGGCGCACGTGATGGGGCCGGTGGGGGCGTGATGTGGGTCAGGCTCGTGGGTCCGGCTTCAGCCGGACACATTTGTCCGGATAAATGCCTTCAGACCTGCGCCGGGACGATGTTCGGCCTGAAGCCGAACCCACGCCGGACCTACGAGCTCTTGGGGAACGGCACCAGGTTGGAGGCATCGGCGCGCTTGAGGAAGCGCCGCTCGATCTCGGCCGCGGGCACCGGCTTGCTCAGCAGGTAGCCCTGTGCGTAGTGGCAGTTCTGTTCCTTGAGGAACTGCCGCTGCTGCGCGGTTTCCACGCCTTCGGCGATCACCTTCACTTCCAGCGCCTGCGCCAGTGCGATGATCGTGCGCACGATGTCGGCATCGATGCGGTTGCTCATCACGTCCGAGATGAAAGCACGGTCGATCTTGATGTAGTCGAGCGGGAATCGCTTGAGATAGCTGAGCGAGGAGTAGCCGGTGCCGAAGTCATCGATCGCCAGGCGCGTGCCCATCGCCTTCAGTTCCTTCAGCATGTCGATCATCTCGTCCGGGCGCTCCATGATCGTGCTCTCGGTGATCTCGAACTCGATCAGGTCGGCGGGCAGGCGCGCATCGCTGATGACCTCGCGGAAGGTCGTTGCCAGGTTCGGGTTGGCGAGCTGGCGTGCCGAGAGGTTGATCGCCACCCGCGGTGCGGCGAAGCCGCGGTCCATCCAGGCGTTGATCTGCTCGCAGATCGTGCACAGCACCCACAGGCCGATGTCGTTGATCAGCCCGGTTTCCTCGGCGAGATGGATGAACTCCGCCGGGCTCACCAGCCCGCGCCGCGGATGCTGCCAGCGGATCAGCGCTTCGAGGCCGAAGATCTGCCCGTTCGAGAGATCCTCCTGCGGCTGGTAATAGAGCAGCAGCTCGTCGCGCGCGATGGCGTTGCGCAGGTCGTTTTCCAGCTCCAGCCGCTCGAGGTTGTCTGACTCCAGGTGCGACTCGTAGAAGCCGAAGCCCTTCTGCGACTTCTTGGCGTCGTACATCGCCATGTCGGCCGCCTTCAGCAGCGATACCGCGTCCTGGCCGTGCTCGGGGTACACCGCGATGCCGATGCTGGTGCTGAGCAGCATCTCGCGGCCGAGGAACACGAACGGGCGCTTCAGGTGGTCGTGGATCTTCTCGGCGATGTTGCGCACCATCTCGTAGGAGCGCACGCCGTCGAGCACGATGCAGAATTCGTCGCCGCCGAAGCGCGCCACCAGGTCGCCCTTGCGCACGCAGCCGGTGAGACGCTCGGAGACGTACTTCAGCAGCAGGTCGCCGGCCTCGTGGCCCAGCGTGTCGTTCACCAGCTTGAAGTTGTCGAGGTCCAGGAACAGCAGCGCGAACTGCTTGTCCTTGCGCGAGGTGTCGGAGAACAGCGTCTCCATGTGCTCGTTGAGCTTGGTGCGGTTCGGGCGGCCGGTGAGGGAGTCGATGTAGGCGAGCTGGTGCACGCGTTTCTCGGCGCTGTGCACCTGCAGCATGTGGTCGATGCGCCGGCGCAGCACGGCGTAGTTGATCGGCTTGCTGATGTAGTCGGTGGCGCCCGCGCTGAACGCCTTGTCCACCGAGGCGTCGTCGTTCAGGCCGGTGACGATCAGGATCGGGATCGAGGCGCACTCGGGCAGGCCGCGGATCACCTCGCAGGACTGGAAGCCGTCCATCACCGGCATCACGCCGTCCAGGATCACCAGGTCCGGCGTCTGCTGGCGGCAGATCTGCACCGCCTGCTGGCCGTTGGCCGCATCGACCACCTCGTAGCCTTCGCCGAGCAGGGTTTCGCGCAGCGCGAAGCGTGCGCCGCGGTCGTCGTCGACCACGAGGATGCGGAACAGGCGCTCCTGCTGCCGGCGCCGCTCGACCGGCACCGGCGCGTTGATGTCACCGCGCGCGTTGCCGCCCTCGAGCACGTGGCGCACCAGGTTCGATTCGTAGACCAGCGCCGAGACCAGGTTCTCGCAGGCGCTGCGCGCGCCGCTGCGCGCTTCCTGTTCGAGCTGCTGCGCCTTCTGCGCCAGGCGGCTCGCGCCGGTGTTGGTCGCCGCGCCCTTGAGCGTGTGGGCGAGGCGCACGATCTCCGTCATGTCCTGTGCGGCGCTGGCCTCGCGCAGCTGCGCGATGTAGCCGGGCAGGTCCTCCAGGAAGGCCGCGATCACGCGGTCCACCGCGGGGCCGATCTGCTCGCGAAGCTCCGCCAGGTAGGCCTTGTCGATCACCACGTTGGCGGCCGGCGCGGGCCGCCACGCCGTCGTCGACGAGCGGCGACTCCTCGTCGGCGGCGAGCCAGCGGTTCAGCATGTCGCGCAGCACGCCGAGCTTGATCGGCTTGGAGAGGTAGTCGTTCATGCCCACCGCGTGGCACTGGTCCATGGCGCTCTTCTGCACGTTGGCGGTCATCGCCACGATGGTCACGTTGCTGAACGCCGCGTTCATCTCGCGGATGCGGCGCGTGGCCTCGAAGCCGTCCATGCGCGGCATGTGGCAGTCCATCAGCACCAGTTCGTATTCCTGCTGCTCGAGGTGCTCGATCGCCTCGATGCCGTCGTTGGCGATCGTGACCTCGCAGCCCAGGCGCTGCAGCATGCCGATCGCGACTTCCTGGTTCGCGCGGTTGTCCTCGACCACGAGCACGCGGCTGTTGCGGAAGGTATCGCGCGTCTGGGCGCCTTCGGCGCGCGGCACGAGGCGCGGTGCCGGCGCCTGGTGGGCGAGCAGGGCGCGCAGGCAGTCGAGCACCGTGGAGCGGCGCAGCGGCTTGCCGAGCGCCTGCGCGATCGGCAGTCGCGGCAGCCAGTAGCCGTCGGCGCGCGGGCGCACGCCCAGGCGCACCACGTTCTGCGCACCGCGCCCGAGGGCGTCGATGAACGGCTGGGCGGCGGGGTCGACCATGCGCTCGTCGATGATCGCGACGTCGAAGCGCGCCGTCGCGCCCGCCAGGGCGGCGGTTGCCGCCGCGATGGAGTCGACCGTCGTGAGCTGCACGCGCTCGCCCGCGAGCATGCTGGCCATCGAGCGCTGCACCAGCGGGTTGTCGTCGCAGAGCAGCACGCTGGCCTCGCGCGTGAGCGGCAGCAGCGCGCGCGACTGCCCGCTGCCGTGGCGCGAGCGGATGAACGGCAGCTCGAAATGGAAGCGGCTGCCCTTGCCGGGCGTGCTGTCCACGGTGATCTCGCCGCCCATCAGGCGCACCAGCTCGCGGCAGATCGCCAGCCCCAGGCCGGTGCCGCCGTAGCGGCGCGTGGTGGAGCTGTCGGCCTGCGAGAAGGCCTCGAAGATCTGCTTCTGCACCGCGGGGTCTATGCCCACGCCGGTGTCGGCGACCTCGAAGCGCAGGCGCAGGTGCACGCCGTCTTCCTCGACCAGCGTCACCATGACGCCGATCGATCCGGTCTCGGTGAACTTGATCGCGTTGCCGAGCAGGTTCAGCAGCACCTGCCCCAGGTGGTGCACGTCGCCCAGCACGCTGGGCGGGATGTTCCCGTCGATGACGTAGGCGAGCTCGAGGTCCTTGTTCTGCGCCTGCGGCGTGACCAGCGCGAGGGCCTCCTCGAGCTTGTCGCGCAGATCGAACTCGACCACTTCCAGCGTGGTCTTGCCGGCGTCGATCTTGGAGAAGGCGAGGATGTCGTTGATCAGGTTCAGCAGCATGTCGGCCGAGCTGCGCGCGGTCTGCACGTAGTCGAGCTGCTTGTTGCTGAGGTCCATGTCGGCGATCAGGTCGAGCATGCCGATCACGCCGTTCAGCGGCGTGCGCAGCTCGTGGCTCACGGTGGCCGCGAACTCGCCCTTGGCACGCGCCGATTCCAGCGCCTGGTCGCGCGCGATCTTCAGCGCCTTGCCCTGTTCCAGTGCCTGGTCGCGGGCCTCCTGCGCGAGGCGCTCCTGCTCGAGGGCCTCGTCGCGGGCTTCCTGCGCGACGCGTTCCTGCGCCAGCGCCTGGTCGCGCGCGTCGGCGATCGCCTCCTCGCGGCTGCGCAGCACCTCCATCATGGTGTTGAAGGCCTGCTGCATGTTCACGATCTCGCGCGTGCCCTCCAGCGCGGCACGCGCGTCCGTCTCGCCTTCCTGCGCGCGGCGCATGGTCGCGGAAAGGGTGCGCATCGGCACGGTGAGGCGCGAGGTGATGCCGAGCAGCACCAGCAGCAGCAGCGCCGACAGCGCCACGGCGACCAGCAGGCTGGCGCGCACGATCTCCGACTGCATGCTCGAGAGCGTCTTGCGCGACATCACCAGGCGCACGCTGCCGATCATCTCCGGCGCGTCGCTCGCGCTGGCCGCGAACGGCGATTCGCTGTCGGCCGTTCCCGAGAACACCGGCGCGGCGAAGGTCCAGTCCTTGCTGTCCTGCGCGACCAGCGCGGGGAGTTTCGGCGTGGCGAATGCAGGTGCCGGGGCCTCGCGCAGCGACTCGCTGGCGTAGAGCCGCTTGCCGTCGGCGTAGACCAGCTCGATGCCATAGACGTCGGGGAAGTTCTGGAAGCTCTTGACCACCTCCGCGGCCGAACCCGCGTCCTCGTACAGCAGGGCGAGCGTGCTCTGTTGCGCCAGCGATTCCACCAGGCGCATGCCCTCGTCCTGCAGGCGGCGCTGCACCGTGTCGCCGGACTGCTTGGAGATCACGAGGCTCGAGGCGACGGCGAGCAGCAGCACGCAGGCGGTGAAGCTGATGCCGATGAGCTGCTGCAGGCTCATCGAGCGGATCAGTTTTCCTGTTCTTGGCATGGGCGATTGCTCCGGTCCGGAACCTAGCGGTTCGGGAATACCATGTCGAAACGGGCGTCGCCGGCGCTCAACCCGAGGCCGAGGTGGTCGGCCGTGCGGATGTTGATCGCGGTGTCCAGCTGCTCGAGCGGCAGCAGCCTTGCCGAGGCCGAGGCGGGCTTGCGCAGCTGTTGCGCGAGGTGCCGGCCCATGGCGTTGTTGTCGGGAAACAGCGCGAACAGCGCGCCCTTCGGCACATGCGAGGGATTGCTGGAGAACACCACCAGGTTGCGATCCCACGCCGCGCGCAGCACCATCTGCAGCACCGAGTTCTCGTCGAGGAAGGGCGAGGCCTGCAGCAGCCAGATCGCGTCCTGCGGCGATTCGATCTGCTTGAGCAGCTCGCGGTAGGCGCTCGCGCCCTCGCGAATGCTCTCCTTGTGCAGCGGCAGCAACTCGTAGCCGAGCTCGGCCGCGTCGCCGCGGGCCAGCTCGATCAGCCAGTCGTTGTCATCGGCGCCGTAGATCACGTGGATGCGCTTCACGGCGGGGGCGAGCTCGCGCAGCTTCGTGAACAGCATCCGTGGCGCGGGCGCGAGCGAGATCGCGTTCACGCCCGCGCCGATGTCGTCGGGCTTGGCGAATACCGCTCCCACGACACGCCGTTCAGGGCTTTCGATCCGGCTGCTCAGGTCGAGGCCGCGCTTGCCGAGCAGCACCACGGCGTCGAACTTCTGTTGCGCGAGGCGTGCGGAAACCGCTTCGAGGCTCTCCTCGGGCGCGATCTCGAGCACCGCGGCGCCCTGCGGTGTTTCGGCGTTGACGCCGTCGACGATGGCGCGGAATACCGCGCGGTAGGGATCGCGCACCTGCGGATAGACCACCGCGATGCGCGGCGCGTCGCTGGCGGCGACGGGTGCCGCCACGAGGCTCGGCGTCGCGGCCAGCACCGCGGCGCACAGCATGCCGAGCGAACGGCGGGCAAACGTCCGGCGCCTCACGCGATATTTCCCCGCGGCAGCGCACGCGGCGGCGCGCCGGTGTACTCGACGTCGTCCACGCGCAGCGGCAGGAAGGTGCCGGCCGGTTCGTCGGCCGCCTCGCAGTAGCAGGCGTGCACGCCGGCGTTCACGATCAGGGTGAACAGCCGGTGGCCCTCCTCGACGCTGATGCCGTTGTCGAGAACGAACGCTGCGACATAGCCGAGCATGTTCATCGAGTTGCCGCCACGGCTGCGCAGCGCGGCATCGAGGCGCCACGCGACGTCCAGATGTTCACCCTGGCGCAGCCCGAGCTCTGCCGCCAGCCGGCTCAGGGCGTCGACGCGGTCGTCGCCGCTCGCGATCGGACGCGAATAGCCCGGCGCACGCACACGGCCGCTGCGCGTGGTGCAGCGCGTGACGATTGCCTCGACGCTGGCGCCAGCGCGCACCTCCTGTGTCACTTGCGCGATGAACTTGCCGGCATTGCGCGACGCCCCCGGTCCGTACATGGTCGAGTCGCTGGCCAGCGTGCCCGCGGTCACGGCCGCACCCGGCGCGCAGCGCATGCGTGCCGCCGAGTGCGCCGATCTGGTTGCACCAGATGCGCGGGTCGGGAAAGGACAGGCACATGAAGCAGGCCTCGATCCACCGCGCCAGTTCGGGCGACGGCAAGCGGTCGGTCACCTCGAGGAACAGCAGTTCGAAGAAGGAGTGCGTGCCCACCATGTCGTCCAGCAGCGAATAGCTGCCGACGCGAATGCCCTGGCCGATGCGCCAGCCGCCCTTGCGCGTCACGATGCGATGACGCCGATTGTCCCAGATCGTTCCCGTATTCACGCCGACGTGGCTCCCGCCGCGGCGTCGTCGCGCGGGTCGCGGAACTCGTAGTCATCGTCCGGCACGAAGGGCATGGCCTGCAGCCCCTGCCGGCCCATCTCGAGGCCGTGCGCGAGCAGGCCGGGCAGGGAGGCGATCTGGTACAGCGCGCCGGCGGCGCGCGGCGCGAAACCGAGGTCGACGCAGGCGGCGGCCGCGACGCCCGGCGCGAGCCAGCCGCAGCCGCTCTCGCCCAGGCAGGCTGCAAAGCGCCCGCCCCAGGCCAGCGCCGGCCACGCTCCGGGCGCCGCGCCCAGCAGTGTGGCGAGCGCGCCGGCCTGCGGGTCGATGCCGCCGAACAGGGTGCCGAAACCGGGTGCAACGCGGCGGTCGGCGAGGTGCTGCGCGCCGGCGCCGGCCGCGATCAGCGTCGAGGCCAGCGTGGCCGGGTCCGTGCCGCGGTGCCGCGCGAGGAATGCCGCGGCCTGCTCGACCTCGCCGCTGCCGAGGTGCTCGCCGCCGAGAATCGCGAGGCCGATCGCGGCCAGGTTGTGGCTGCGGCTTCCCGAGGCGGCGGCGTTCATCACGGCGCGCGTGGCGCCGTGGCGCGGCCCGGGATTGCAGAAGGCCACCAGGAAGCGGCGCAGCAGTTCGTGCTGTTGCACATCCGGCAGTTCGCCGCGCAGCAGCAGGAACAGCGTCTGCGGGTAATCGAGCTGCCCGACCATCGCCGAATGCGCATAGCCGTGGCAGCGCGCATCGGTGGCGAGCCACGGGTTGTCCGCCTCCGGCAGCTCCTGCCAGATGCGGGTGCGGATGCGCTGCGCGAACTGCGTATGGCGGCTTTCTTCCATGAATGACTGCTCTGCCCGGCTCAGAACCGCACGCGCGCGGTCAGGTGTACGCTGCGTTCCTCGAGCGGAAAATCGTCGGGCATCAGCGAGCCCGAGGGCACCGCCTCGTACGGCGAGGGTTCGGTGGCGTTCTCGTCGAACAGGTTGCGCACGCGCAGGCCGAGGTCGAGGCGCTCGAACAGCTTCTGCTTCTCGATGTTGAGGTTGGCGATCGTGTAGTCGTCCATCGGATCGCGCGGATCGAGGGGTTCGCGGTTGCGGTCGGCGATCCATTTGGCTTCCGCCGGTCAGCGACCAGTTGTGCGGCAGCGTCCAGTGCGCGCGCAGGTATGCCTGCTGCTCGGGGGTGCGCGCCACGTCCTCGTCGAGCTCCTCGTCCTCGGCGCGCTGCCAGGCGTAGTTGGCGACGATCGTCAGCGCGTCGCTGGCCTTCCATTCGGTTTCCAGTTCGAAGCCGTTTCCCTGCTGGCGGCCGACGTTCTGTGCCACCTGCGCACCCTGCGCATTCGGGACGAAGTCGATGAGGTCCTCGATGTCGTAGTAGAAGACGTTGAAGCCCACGCGCCAGTCGAAGCTCGCGCGGTAGTCGAAGGCAATCTCGTAGGTGTTCGCGGTCTCCGGATCGAGGTCCGGGTTGCCCAGTCCGACCGGGTTGTTGATCGCGAACAGTTCGGCGAACGAGGGCGCGCGAAACGAGCGCCCGTACAGCAGCTTCGCCGTCACGTCGGTACTGGCATCCCACACCAGTGCCGCGCGCGGGTTGACGGTCGAGCCGAAGTCCGAGAAATCGTCGTAGCGCAGGCCCACGGTCAGGTTCCAGTCGTTGGCGATCTGCCACTGGTCCTGCAGCGAGGCGTAGACGACGTCGCGGTCCTGGTCCTCGATGAAGATGTAAGGCGTGTTGCTCACGTCGACGAGGGTGCCGTCGACGACGCAGATGAAACCCGGGCACGAGCGGTTTTCGAGGTCGAGCACGCTGGGCCCGTAGTTCTTGCGTTCCTTGCCCGACTCCTCCTGCGTGGTGTAGCCACCGGCGATGCGCAGGCTGTGTGCGGCGAAGCCGTTGTAGGTGACGATGCCCTCGAAGCGTGCGTGTTCCTCGTAGAACTCCGGATTGCCGCGATAGCCGTCCGTGAACAGCATGAGCTGCGGGGTGCTGAGGTTGATGTTGCCGTCCGGTCCGATCGGCAGCAATGCTCCCGCCGGGAACAGGCGCTGCTCGGTCTGGACGTTGATGTCCATGTACGAGGCACGCAGCTCGACGACGCTGTCGGGCAGCAGTTCGGCATCCGTGTAGCCGAGGTCGAACAGGTAGTTGTCGATATCGCCTTCGCCGCTCGGGTCGAGCGCGAGCGCAAGGCCGGGGCCGACGCCACCGCTCTGGCGAGTGTTCCAGAGCCGGGCCTGGAACTTGTCGTACTTGAGGTCGATGCGTGCATCGTAGCCCTCTGCGTTCGTATCGAGCTGCCCCGGGGCCAGCGATGCCGCGGGAAAACCCAGCGGCGCGAGCGCCTGGTCGAACACGCCCTGCGCGTCCGAGCTCACGCGGCGCGAATCGTCGCCGTCGCTGCTTTGCGCCTGCAGCGACAACGCCACCTCCACCTCGCCCCAGTGCGAGCCATGCAGCAGCCAGCCCTCGGTGGTGTCGAAGGAGGCCGCGCGTGCACCGACCTCGGTGCCGTCGATCTGGTCCGCGCTCCTGGTGATGATGTTGATCACGCCGGCCAGCGCGTCGGCGCCATAGACCGCCGAGCCCGGTCCGCGGATCACCTCGACGCGCGCGATGTCGCGCACCGGGACGCTGCTGCGTCCGCCGCGATCGCCGAAGTGCAGCTGCGTAATCGGCACGCCGTTCACCAGCATCAGCACCTGCGGGTTCTTGTCGGTGTAGATGCCGCGTATCGAGTAGATCGGGGAGAGGTAGGTCGAGGACAGCGAGACGTGCACGCCCGGCACGGTCGCCAGCACTTCCTCCAGCGTGTTCGCGCCCAGCGCCCTGATGTCCTCGGCCGTGATCACCGAGGCCACGGCCGGTGCCTTGGCGATGAGCTGCTTCTGGCCGGTGGCGATGCTGAGGAACTCCTCCTCGCCGAACGAGAGCAGCAGGTCCTCCTCGGCTTCCGCCGCCCGGGTGGCGCCGGCATGGCCCGACCGCGAGGGCGAGCGCGGCGACTAGCAATGGCTTGTTGTTCATCGGTTTGTTTCCGGCAGCAGTAGTGCGAGACGGCCGAGCCGCAGACGTTTCATCCCATCTATATAGAAGGATCGGCCAGCGCCCCGCGGCGCGTCTGTCTTTATCGTGACCCGCGTCACATATCCTGCAATGCCTGTATCCGGCGCTCGATCGGCGGGATCTCGCGCGGGTCTATGCGCACGTCGAGCAGCGTGGGGCTGTTCTGCTGGCAGATGCCGGGAATGTTCAGGTTCATCAGGTCCTGCGGGGTCTGGATCAGGTAGGCGCGCACGCCCATCGCCTCGGCCAGGCGGCGGAAATCCACCTGCGGCAGCTCGCAGCCGATCGCCTCGCCGCCGCCGAGCTGCTGCCCGTGCGCCACCATGCCGAGGCGCGCGTCGTTCAGCACGATGTAGATCACCGGCAGGCCGAGCTGCTGCGCCACCGTGATTTCCTGGCCGCTCATCAGCATGCTGCCGTCGCCCGTGATGCACACCACCGGGTCGCCGGGTCGCGCCAGCGCGGTGCCGACCGCGTTGCCTATCGCCCAGCCCATCGGGGCGAACTCGAAGCCGGCCTGGAACAGCCCGCCGCGCGCGCTGCGCCGGCCGCGGTCGCCGCGGCCGCTGCCGCGGCGGTCGAGCACGCGGCGGTCGAAGGGGTTCAGGTAGTGCGTGCTCCACGCGAAGCTGTTGCCGGCGTCGGCCAGGTAGCGCGTGTTCGGCGGGAACAGCTGCGTCAGCTTGGTCATGAGCCACTGCGGCTTGATCGGGCAGGAGGTGTCGAGGCACTTGGCGAAGTTGCTGACATCGAAGGGCAGCACCGAGCCGCCGTGCTCGTCGGTAGCCGGCGGCTCGGTGACGCCGACGTGGCGGCCATGCTTGCCGAGCTCCGCGATCAGGGTCTCGAAGATCGTGTCGATGCTGCCGCGTACGTGCAGGCGCGCCATCGGCGAGCGGGTCAGGTTGCTCTCGTTGGCATCGACGTGGACCAGCTGGCTGGTGAGCAGGGTCTCGCGGTCCCAGTTGTTGCTGCTCCACTCGCTCATGATGTTGCCCACGGTGACCACGAGGTCGACCTCGGGGTCGCGCAGCGCGCGCTCCGCGCTCTCGTGGCCGGCGAAGGAGAACACGCCGCGGTAGCACGGGTGGAAGGGGCTGATCAGGCCCTTGCCGTCGGGTGTGGTGACCACGAGGGCGTTCAGGGTCATGGCGGTGCGCAGGATCAGCCCGGCGGCCTCCTGGCAGCCGTTGCCCAGCACGAACACCACCTTGCGGCTGCCGAGCAGCAGGTCGACGAAGGCATCGAGCGCGGTCTCGTCCTTCCATGCCGGTCGTGCCAGCAGTGACGCCAGGTTGTAGCTCGGCCCGGTCGGCGGCGATGGCGGTGCGCATCACGTCGAGCGGCACGCTGATGTGCGCGGGGCCGCTGGAATTGAAGGCGGTCATGATCGCCGAGGCGAGCTTGTGCTCGAGCTGGTCGATGTGGCTCACCATCGTGTTGTAGTGGGTGCAGTGCTGGAACATCCCGACCGTGTTGATCGCGGTGTCGCTGGATTCCTGCAGCGCCTTGCGTCCGAAGTGGCTGAGCGCCGTCTGCGGCGTGATCACCAGCATCGGGATCTGGTTCTCGAAGGCCGAGGCTACCCCCGTGATCAGGTTGGTGGCGCCGGGACCGGTGGTCGAGCAGCACACCCCGAGCTTGCCGGTGTTGCGGGCATAGCCCTCGGCCATGAATGCGGCGCCGGACTCGTGGCGCGCGACCACGGGGCGGATGCTGCCGCGGCGCTGGCTGCGTGCGAGCGCATTGTAGAGGGGCTCGATCGCCCCGCCCGGGATGCCGAACACGTACTCCACCCCGAGCTGCTCCAGGTGACTCAGGATCAGGTCGCCGCCCTGGAAGGGAGCAGTGCCCGATGCGGCCGCCGTGCCGGAAGTGACGTGCAGGGAATGGATCTGGGCGCTCAACCGGGTATCTCCTTGTCGGCGTGCCGGCGTGACCGAACCTGCAGAACGCCGCCGCAACCTTTTAACGTGCTGCCTGAGTATAGATGCCTAACTCGCTAATGCCGGTGGGATTTTTCCGCTTCGCGCCAGGTCGGCGCGCGGGAGCCGCCCGCGCCGGGGCAGCAGCACGAAAACGGGGCAGGCGGCTTTCCAGTGGCGCACTGCGATGCCATGATACGGCCGCTTTCGATACCACCGGCCCTGGAGACCTGCGCATGGAAAAGATCATGTACCCGCTGTGGAAGCTTGCCGCCGACGACCAGCAGGCGTTCTGCAAGCGCCTGCTCGGGCCGGTGGCCGCCGGGCTGCGCGAGGCCGGTGCCCGGCATGTGCGCATCGGCGTGGTGGATGCCGAGGTCGAACCGGCCGCGCCGCTGCGCATGGAAAACAGCCGGCCGGCCTTCGATGCGATCCTGTCGCTGTGGGTCGATACCGCGGTCTGGCGCGAGCGCTACGAGCAGGTATTCCGTGACCAGGTGTCGCGCTACCACGGATACCTGGTGTGCGAATCGGCGCCCATCCGCCATGACGACCGCATGCCGAGCGACGGCGCTCGGGTCGAGGGCATGTGCCAGGTCGTGTTCCTGCAGCAGCCGCCGCGGCTCAGCTACGAGGAGTGGATCACGGTATGGCAGGGCAGCCACACGCAGGTCGCGATCGACACCCAGTCGACCTTCGGTTACCGCCAGAACGTGATCGTGCGGGCGCTCACCTACGCCGCGCCGCACTACAGCGCGATCATCGAGGAGAATTTCCCGGCCGCCGCGATGAGCTCGCCACACGCCTTCTACGACGCGGTGGGCGACGACGCCAGGTACAAGGCCAATCTGAAGGCCATGATGGACAGCTGCGCGCGCTTCATCGACATGGACCGGATCGACGTCATCCCCACCAGCGAGTACAACTGGGCCGGCAAATAAGCCGGCCCGCACCCCCCTGGCTACAACCACACGAGGCGAACACAGAACATGCCCCTGCATCCCCAGGTCCTGCCGATGATCGAGTTGCTGAACCAGTCCATGGCCGGACTGCCCGCGACCGACGTGATGGAAATCTCCACCATGCGCGAGGTCTCGCTGGCGCCGCCGCCGCTGAACCCCACGCCGGTGGGGCGCGTCGAGGACCGTCGCATCCCCGGGCCGGCCGGCGAGATCCCGGTGCGCATCTACACGCCCGAGGGCAGCGGGCCCTTCCCGCTGATCGCCTTCTTCCACGGGGGCGGCTTCGTGCTGTGCAGCCTCGAGACGCACGACGAACTGTGCCGCGCGATGTGCCGGGATGCCGGCGCCGTGGTGGTGTCGGTGGACTACCGCCTGGCGCCGGAGGCCAAGTACCCGGCCGCGGCGGATGACTGCTACGCCGCCACCGCGTGGTGTGCCGCGCACGCCGCGGAACTGGGCGCCGATGCGGCGCGGCTCGTGGTCGCGGGGGATTCCGCCGGCGGCAACCTGGCCGCGGTGACCGCGCTGCGCGCGCGCGACCTCGGGGCACCGCGTATCCGTCACCAGGTGCTGATCTACCCGGCCACGCACTGCGACTTCGACACCCCCTCCTACCGCGAGAACGCGCAGGGCTACTTCCTCACCGCCGACGCGATGCGCTGGTTCTGGGCGCATTACCTGGAAAATCCCGCGCAGGCGAGCGAACCCTATGCCTGCCCGGCGCACGCCGCGGACCTGAAGGGCCTGCCGCCGGCTACCGTGATCACCGCGGAATACGATCCGCTGCGCGACGAGGGCGAGGACTACGCGGCGCAGCTGCGCGCTGCCGGGGTGCCGGTGGTGCTGAAGCGCTACGACGGCATGATCCACGGCTTCGTGAGCATGGGCGACGTCTTCGATGACGCCCGCGCCGCGCAGCGCCTGATCGCCGAACAGCTGCGCGCGGCGTGGGGCTGATCACCATGGGTACCTATGCAATGACCGGCGGCGCCACGGGTATCGGCGCGGCGATCAAGGAACAGCTGCGCGCGCGCGGCGAGCGCGTGATCGTGGTGGACATCAAGGACGCCGACATCGTCGCGGACCTGGGCACGAAGGCGGGGCGCGACGCGGCGGTGGCCGGCATCCTGGAACGCGCCCCCGAGGGGCTCGACGGCTTCGTGGCCTGTGCGGGGGTTGGCCCCAACCTGCCGCCGGCGCTGGTCGCGAGCATCAACTATTTCGGCGTGGTCGAGGTGACCGAGGGCTTGCGCGCCGCGCTGGAGCGCCGTCGCGGCGGCGTGGTCGTGATCTCCTCGAACTCGGCGCCGATGAGCACGGATGCGGCCTATGTCGAGCTGCTGCTCGCCGGCGACGAGGCGGGTGCCGGCGCCAGGGTCACGGGCCAGAACGGGCAGGTCGCGTACTCGGGCTCGAAGATGGCCGTGGCGCGCTGGGTGCGCCGCAACGCGCCGAAGTGGGCCGCCTCGGGCGTGCGCCTGAACGCGATCGCGCCGGGCCTGATCAAGACGCCGCTGACCGCGAGCGCCACCTCGGATGCCCGCTTCGCCGAGGCGATGAAGGCCTTCGAGGACTCCATCCCGGTGGGCCGCGCGGGGCAGCCCGCGGACATCGCCGCGATGGCGTGCTTCCTGCTCAGCCCCGCAGCCGGATTCGTCTGCGGCTCGGTGCTGTTCGTCGACGGAGGTCATGACGCCATGTTCCGTCCTGACCAATTCTGAGCATCATCCGATGCTGTGAGGGGAGGGTGTCATGGACAGGGAGCGGGTACTGCTGACCGGCGCATCCGGCTCGATGGGCTTCACGGCCTTCGAGGAGTTGTGGCAGCGGCGCGAGCGCTTCGACATCGTGCTGCTGCTCAGGCCCTCGGCGAAGAACGTCGCGCTGTTCCAGTCGTATCTCGAGGGGCGGCGCGTCGAAGGTCCCGGCACCGCGCATTACCACGACGGCAGCCTGAAGATCGTCTGGGGCGACGCGGTCAACTACGAGGACATCCGCGCCGCCTGCGCCGGCGTCGATGCCGTGCTCAATCCGATGGCGTTCATCGCGCCGGCGGCGGACCACGATCCGGCCACCGCCGAGGCCGTGAACACCGTCGCGGTGCAGTCGCTGGTGCAGGCGATCCGCGCCGAGCCCGACGGCGCCGAGCGCATCCGCCTGGTGCACGTGGGCTCGGTGGCGCAATACGGCGACCGCCTGCCGCCTTGCCACATGATCCGCACCGGCGACCCGATGCAGCCCTCGGTGTTCGATTTCTACGCCACCACCAAGATCCGCGGCGAGCGCGCCGTGATCGAGAGCGGCATCCGCCACTGGGTGTCGCTGCGCCAGACCTTCATCGCGATCCCCTCCTTCATGACGGACCTGCTGGATCCGATCTATTTCCATCTGCCGGTCAACACCGCGATCGAGATGAACACCAAGTACGATGCCGGGCGCGGGCTGGTCAACGCGCTCGAGGTGCGGCCGGACTCGGATTTCTGGGGCCGCGTCTACAACATGGCCGGCGGCCCGGCGTGCCGCTTCAGTGCGCTCGATTACAGCAGGCAGATGTTCACGATTGCCGGCGCAGGCGACTACCGCACGCTGTCCGAGCGACGCTGGTTCGCGACGCGCAACTTCCATTGCGGCTGGTTCGCCGACAGCCACGTGCTGAACGACTACCTCGATTTCTGGCGCGACGACAACGCCGCGCATTTCGGGCAGGTGCGCCAGTACATGATGAAGCTCGCCGCGGACCTGGAAGCGGCCGGCACGCCGATGCCCACGGGGGACGATTTCATCCGTGCACAGTTCGAGCAGATGGTCGATTCGCGCACGGGCACGCGCTTCTGGCGCGAGCACGGCTACGAGGCGCGGATGCGCGCGTTCTATGGCTCTGCCGCCGCCTACGACGCCATCCCCGGCTGGGATGTCGGCATGCCGCCGATGCCGCAGGACGTGACGCCGCGGCTGATCGGGCATGGTTACGACGAGGGCAAGCCACAACTCGACCTGGGCGACCTGCGCGAGGCCGCCGGATTTCGCGGTGGCAGCCTGGTCTCGCCCGACTGGGACGGTAACTGGAGCACGCCGCTGGAGTGGGCTGACGCCGAGGGCAAGCGCTTCGGCGGCTCGCCCACCCTGGTGCTGAAGGCTGGCCACTGGTCGCCCCACGAGGCCGCCCCGCCCTGGGACTTCGACCGCGTGGCGCGCCGCAACCCGTTCTTCGCGCAGGTCTGGCACAACTCGCACGCGCCGCAGGAGGAGAACTTCTACCCGGCGGACTGCTACCTCGATATCGTCTGAAACGATTCCCGCCGCCAGCGCGTTGCCGCATGCGGCGCTCCGGGGCGCGGCAATACGGTACTTTTCAGCATTGCGGCGTGCGCTGCGCACCCATTCGGTGCGCAGCTATCTAAGCTGGAGACACTTTTCCCCGCGCCTGGCGCGGGCACAGGAGGTCGCAGTGATGAACCAGCAGAGGAGCGACACCGCGGCACGCCGCCCGCAGCAGGGCGGTGAGCGCAGCGAGAAGGCCGGCCGCCAGCCGCGTGGCGAAGGCGCCGGCATGACCCCGAGGTTCTACCGTCCCCGCCTCAAGGTGACGCTGCCCGAGGGCGAAGCCGGCTTCGTGCCCGGCTACAACTGATACCCTCCGGCGCGGCTGCGGCCGGGCCGATCGCGGCGCGTGGCGGCACCCGCCGGGGCGGGAATTCCTCCGCGCCTTTTTCCTTGAGCTTGCCCAGCCGCAAACGTATCCTTGCACCCTTTCGCATTTTGCGGGGTGTACAGATGGTCTCGGGCAGCATCGTGGCTCTGGTCACGCCGATGCACGCATCGGGCAACGTGGACTGGGCAGCGCTCGAGCGGCTCATCGAACTGCACGCCGCCAACGGCACGGCGGCGATCGTGTCGGTGGGCACCACGGGCGAGAGTGCGACGCTCAGCGTCGAGGAGCACGGCGAGGTGATCCGCCACACCGTGGCCGCGGTCGCCGGGCGCATGCCCGTGATCGCCGGTACCGGCGGCAACGCCACCGCGGAAGCCATCGAGCTCACCGCGCTGGCGCGCGACCTGGGTGCCAGCGCCTGCCTGCTGGTCACGCCCTACTACAACCGGCCGACCCAGGAAGGGCTTTACCAGCACTTTCGCACCATCGCCGAGGCGGTCGACATCCCGCAGATCCTCTACAACGTGCCCGGCCGCACCGGCTGCGACATGCTGAACGACACCGTGCTGCGCCTGTGCGAAGTGCCGAACATCGTCGGCATCAAGGACGCCACCGGCAACCTCGGGCGCGGCCGCGAACTGCTCGCGCGCTGCCCGACGGATTTCATGGTCTACTCCGGTGACGACGCCACCGCGGCCGAGCTGATGCTCGCCGGCGCGCGCGGCAACATCTCGGTGACCGCCAATGTCGACCCGGCGCGCATGGCGGCGCTGTGTCGCGCCGCGCTGGCCGGTGATGCCGTGCGCACGCGCGCGCTCGATGCCGAGCTCGCGGAGATCAATCGCGTGCTGTTCATCGAATCGAACCCGATACCGGTCAAATGGGCCCTGCTGGAGATGGGGTTGATCGGCCCCGGCATCCGCCTGCCGCTGACGCCGCTGTCGCCCCCCTGCCAGGCGCCCGTGCGCAAGGCGCTGCTGGACCTTGGACTGCTCGCCACGTGCGAAGCCTAGTTGGAGAGAGTTGATGCGACCGTTGTTCCGGCTGCTGCTGCCCGTCGTCATCGTCACGCTGAGCGGCTGCGGCTGGCTGGTGGGCGACGAGGGCTATTTCCGTGACCGCGGCGACGATTACCGCAACGCCAGGTCGATCCCCCCGATGCAGGTGCCCGAGGACAAGCAAGAGCGAGGCGGTGTCGCAGCTCTACGTGATCCCCGTGGAGCGCACCGACGCGCTGCTCGACAGCGAGTTCGAGGTGCCGCGCCCGCAGCCGATCCAGGGCAACCCGGAAGACAAGGTGGTGCGCATCCAGAAGCTCGGCGAACAGCAGTGGATATTGCTCGACGAGGCGCCCGCCGAGAGCTGGCCGCGCGTGCGCAACTTCCTGATCTCGAACCAGATCGGCATCGAACGCGAGGACGCCGGCACCGGGCAGATGGAATCGGGCTGGCTGTCGTTCAAGAGCGACACCACGCGGCGCGAGAAGTACCGCTTCCGCGTCGAGCAGGGCGTGCAGCGCAACAGCAGCGAGATCTACGTGCAGCAGATGGGCTACAAGAAGGAGCCCGGCGAGGATGCTTCCACGCCCGCGTGGCCCGCCGCCTCGATGGATGCCGAGCGCGAGACCTGGATGATCAAGGAGCTCGCGAACTACCTGGCCAGTACCAGCGGGGAATCCTCGGTGAGCCTGCTGGCGCAGGGCATCAGCACCGTGAACAAGGTCTACCTGGTGCGCGACGCCGAGCGGCCAGCCGGTCATCGATCTGCGGCTGTCCTTCGATCGGGCCTGGGCATCGCTCGGCCGCGCGCTCGAGCGCGCCAACCTGTCGGTCAGGGACCTGGATCGCAGCACCGGTGTGTACTTCGTGAAGTACGAGCCGCGCAAGCGCACGCCCGAGGAAGGCGAAGAGGGGGCGGAGCCGGGCGTCGGGCCCGGAGCGGAGCCCGAGGAGGAGAAGGAGGGTTTCCTGTCGCGCATGATGCCGTGGGGCGGTGACGACGAGGACGAGAATCCCGCGATCGGGCACAGTTACCGCGTGGAGATGCGCGCCGTCGACCAGGGCGTGGTGATCGGCGTGCGTCGTGACGACGGCGAGGAGTTCGACGAGGGCGAGGCCGAGTTCGTGCTCGGGTTGATCAAGGCACACCTGTCGTAGGAGCGCGCCATGCGCGCGACCGCCGCCCGCCGCGTGGGCACGCCCTGATGGAATTCTGCTCGCTCGGCAGCGGCTCTGCCGGCAATGCCCTGCTGGTCCGCACCGCCTCCACCTGCGTAATGGTGGACTGCGGATTCGGGCGCCGTGAACTGGAGCGCCGCATGGCGCTGCGTGGCATGCACCCGCGCGACCTTGCCGGCATCCTGGTGACGCACGAGCATTCCGACCACGCCGGCGGCGTGGCGGCACTGGCGCGGCATTACCGGATCCCGGTGTTCGCGAGCGCGGGTACCGCGAAGGCGGCCCGGCTGGAGGATGCGCGGCCCGTCGTGCTGGTCTCGGAGCGGCCCGAGCGCATCGGCGATATCGAGGTGCTGCCGGTCACGGTGCCGCACGACGCGCGCGAGCCCTGCCAGTTCGTGCTGGGTCACGCGAAGCGGCGCCTGGGCGTGCTGACGGATCTCGGCAGCGTCTCGAAGCTGGTGCGCGATCGCTACGCGTGCTGCGACGCGCTGGTGCTGGAATGCAACCACGACGCCGAGATGCTGGCCAACGGCCCCTACCCGTACCCGCTGAAGAAACGCGTGGGTGGGGACTTCGGGCACCTCAGCAATGCGCAGGCTGCTGCGTTGCTGGCCGGCGTGGAACGCGGGGCGCTGCAGCATCTTGTGGCGGCGCACCTGAGCGAACAGAATAATGCCCCCGCCAAGGCGCGTGCCGCGCTGGAAGAGGTGCTGGGGCAGGATGACGAGAGGCTGCTGGTGGCGGACCAGCAATCCGGCTTCGGCTGGCTGGCAATCCAATAGCGTGCGTTGCAACCACAACGGGACAGGAACATGGAAAAGCGCGATCTGATCGTCAAGGGCAAGGCCAAGTCGATGTACACCACCGACGACGCCGGCTACTGCATCATGCACTTTCGCGACGACACCTCGGCCTTCGACGGCAAGAAGGTGGAGCAACTCGAGCGCAAGGGCCGCGTGAACAACATCTTCAACGCGTTCATCATGGAGAAGCTGCAGGCCGCCGGCATCCCCACGCACTTCGTGAAGCGCATCGACGATCGCGACTCGCTGGTGCGGCGCATGACGATGATCCCGGTCGAGTGCGTGGTGCGCAACATCGCCGCCGGCAGCATCTGCCGCCGCCTCGGCGTGCAGGAGGGCATCGACCTCGACCCGCCGACCTTCGAGCTGTTCCTGAAGAACGACGAGCTCGGCGACCCGATGATCAACGAGTACCACATCGCCGCGTTCAAGTGGGCGAAACTCGAGGACGTGGAAACAGCTCGCGAGCTCACTTTCAAGGTGAACGATGTCCTGAAAAAGCTGTTTCTCGATCACGGGATGCTGCTGGTAGACTACAAGCTCGAATTCGGCGTCTGCGACGGCAAGGTGCTGCTGGGCGACGAGTTCACGCCGGACGGCTGCCGGATCTGGGACGCCGAGACCCGCGAAAAGCTCGACAAGGACCGCTTCCGCCAGAGCCTCGGCAACGTGGTGGAGTCCTACGAGATCGTCGGCCGCCGCCTGGGCCTGGAGTTTCGCGTAGGCCGCGATGTGTAGGTCCGGCTTCAGCCGGACACATGTGGGTCCGATGTGTAGGTCCGGCTTCAGCCGGACATGTGCAGATCCTGCTTCAGCGGACGCCGATGTGCGGACAAACAGTGTTTTGGAGAGGTGGCAGAGTGGTCGAATGTACCTGACTCGAAATCAGGCGTAGGTGAGAGCCTACCGTGGGTTCGAATCCCACCCTCTCCGCCAAAACGAGAAAGGGCCCCAATCGGGGCCCTTTGTCGTTTCGGGAGTGTGGTGGTGTGGACGAACCCACCGGTTCGACAAGACGCTGCACCGCGGCGCCGCAGGACGCCGGAGCGCAGCGGAGGCGCCCGCAGGGGTCGAAACAGCCCGTGGGCTGTTTCGATCCATCCCCCCCGGTGTTTCAGCGCGGCTGCCAGCTGGTGAGGGTTACAGCAGCGCAGCCTCCAGCCGCTGCTTTCGGCGTTCCCAATCGTGCATCGGCAGACGATCCGGTTGGTTTCTACCTATTGCTGCGCGCCGGTGATCAGGGCGATACTGAAACCGCATCAAGAGTGGGACCGACCCACGCCAACCGCCCTCATCCGGGAACGGTGGTCAACACGATGCGCCAGTCACTACTGGAACAATAGGAGCACCCCATGAAGTCTCGCATTCCCATGTCTCCCGAGCAGATGCCGCAGCAGCGCATCTACCTCGTGCAGGATCTGCCCCCGCGGCCGGAAGGCTTTTTCACCCAGTGCAGCTACGGAATCTCGCAGATCCCGGGCGCTGATCGGCCGCTCGACAAGCCCGCCAGTGCTCGGTTCGTGTGCACGCTGGAATGGGCGTGGTCGCCGATGCACAGTCGCATCAGCGCATACCACCTCTCGATGAACCGGCAGCGTTCGCACTGGCTGCTTTGGGTGAGTCTGCCCGATGACGACAACTGGGACGGCCGGGGGCGGTGGACGCACGACCTGGTCGCTTTCGGTCCGAGGCGCGGTGTGCCGCCAGGGGTTGCCGCGACATGGCTGTTGCATGACATGCTGGCGATGGAGGCCGGGGAGGGGGAGGAGTATCTGGACTTCATGATCGACGACACCGGGCTTCTGGATGTCGAGGAAATCCGGGCGATCCAGCGAGCGTTGGAGTCGTAGCCGCTCCGGCCGGGGCTCGCGATGCGGATCGCCAGAGCCGGGAGGGCGGCTGCTATGCGCACGGTGGAGGAGTGCTCGATCGGGGCGCGGCTTCGCGCGAGGAGCGCGCATCGGCGCGTTCGCCTGCCCGGGTCACCGGGCGGCGAGTTCAGCACAGAATTCGCGGGCGTAGAGCTGGGCGCTGGTTATCACGGCGACCATCGGGGAGAGATCACCTCCGCTGGCGCGCACCGCACGGCGAGCCTTCCTGAGTTCTCCCTCGAGCCCCAGCTTTTTATGGAAAAGGCCAGGCATGAGGCCGGCCCACTCCAGTTCCCGGTTCAGCCAGGTATACGCGACGCGGCCATTTCCGTCGGCGAAGACGTGCAAGTCGGCAATGGCCATTTGCACGACGGCAGCGCGCGCGTACCCCGCGGGCAGCTTGCAATAGATATCACGGATAAACTGCCTGAAAGTGGCGCTGGCCAGCGCGGGTTCGACACGTCGAACCGTCGGGTTGTCGGGAATCCAGTTTTGCGTGAACTTGAAATGACCCGGTTCGAATCCAGGTACCTTGTTGCATGCCAGCGCATGCCAGTGGCGCAAGTGAAGCTCTGCCTTGACGGGATCCTGCAGGTCGCGCTGGCAGGCTCTTGCCGCCTTGATGGCGGGCTCCATATTGATCGATTGCAACAGCTGGATTGACGGCTTCAGTCCTTTCCCGAGTTCTGCTTTCACTGCCCGGTACTCGCCGACGGAATTGACCAGCGGAATCATGAACATTGCCTCGATCAGTGGCCAGTCCTCGGGCAAATCACTCTCGATCGGCACGGCCTTGTTCGAAAGTCGCCCGGCGGCATCGGCGTAGCGTTGAAGTGATGCCAGCAGGGCCTCATCCGCTTGCATGATGCGCCCCGACGTATCGCGCAAGGCGGCTTCCAGCGGCGCTTGATCGTTGTGCTCCAGCAGATCTGTCATCGCACTGTTCAGGCGGCGATACTCGGCAACGGCCAATTGCGCGTACTCGATTTCGCGGCGTTCGCCGGGAGGCAGCGCCAGACGGGTCAGCTCGCCGAGTTGTTCCTCGGCCTTGTCGTAGCGGCGCAGCTCGAGCTGTACCGTCGCCAGGTTCATGCGAGCGAGGGTGAAGCCGGGGTCCATCTCGAGCGCTTCGCGGTAGAGGGCCTCGGCGAGTTCCGGTTTGTTTTCCGCCCGAAGGGCGCACGCCAGCTTGTTCAGGGAGATCGGGACGCGCTGCAGTGACACGGCGTTCTGGTAGCTTGCGGAGGCTTCCCGCAATTTGCCGAGCATGCGCAACGCATCGCCCAATATGAGGTGCGATGCCATCAGTCCGGATTGCATCGACACGGCCTTTTGCAGCGCATCTGCAGCGAGCTCGTAGCGCCCGGATTCAAGCAGGGCCGAACCCAGATTCACCCATCCTTCCACGCGCTCAGGCATCATCCCGATGGCCGCCCGGTAAGCCGTGGTGGCTTCACCCGGATTGCCCTGTTGAAAACTTCGCTTGCCGGCATTCATGAGGCCCAGCCATGCCTGTTCCCTGGTTGGTGGTGTTGACATTGCGTGTTTTCCGCTTCGGGTCAGATTTTTCCGGGCATCGCGAGCCGCAGCGCAGACGGGAACTCAGACCTGCTTTGCCGGCAGGCGAACCACAAGACCGTCGAGTTCCTCCGTGACCTTCATCTGGCACGAAAGCCTGCTGGTCGGTTGCGCGTCACACACCTCCTCCAGCAGCGCCTCCTCCGTTGCGCTCTTCGCGCCAGCCTTGTCGAACCATTGCGGATCCACGTAGACGTGGCAGGTTGCGCACAGGCAGGCACCACCGCAGTCCGCGATGATTCCGCGCACGTCGTTTGCCACCGCGCCCTGCATGACGGACAGCCCGGGCGCGATTTCGAGGACGCGCTCTGCGCCGGAAAACTCGATATAGGTGATTCGAGCCATATGCTAGCGCGTGGATGCAGGAAGCGTGTCCCAGCCGCGCGTCGAAGACGACGAGGAAAGCTTCGCGTTCTCCGTGTCGACGGTCCAGTCGGGGAAACGCTTCAGCAGCTCGTCGAGCGCCACGCGTCCTTCAACCCGTGCCAGCGCTGAGCCGAGGCAGGAATGGATGCCGCGCCCGAACGTGATGTGGGGTGCGCCTTGCCGATGAATATCGAAGCGCTCGCCGTCGGGAAACCGTTGTTCGTCCCGGTTCGCGGATGCCAGCAGGCACAGCAGTGCGCTTCCCGCCGGTACGGTGTGTCCGTGGATCTCGACGTCGCGGGTCACATGTCTCGCGACCGCCGGTCCCGGCGGCTCATAGCGAAGAATTTCTTCGATCGCGGCCGGAATCAACGCGGGATTCGCGGCAATCTGGCGGCGCTGATCGGGATGATCGCCGAGAACCTTGCCCGTCCAGCCGATCAGGCGGGACGTCGTCTCGTTGCCGGCACCGGCGAGCACGTTGACGAAAATCAGCACTTCGTCGCGAGTGAGCTTGCGCTTCGTGCCCGTCTCGTCCTGGAACTCGGCCCGCAGCAGCTCGGTCATGAGGTCCTCGGAGGGGTTCTTGACGCGCCAGTCCACATAGCTCTCGAAACCTTCCCCGTGGTAGCTGGCCTGTGACACTTCCATTGGCTTGCCGGTTTCCGTGCGCAGCGCTGATTCCACCCGCTCGCGCACCACGTCGCGGTCCTCATCCGGAATGCCGAGCAGCATGCCGATGACACCCCCCGGCAGCTGCGCGCCCAGGTCGGCGATGAAGTCGATACGATCCGCGCCGACCAGGGGATCCAGGCAGCGGGCACAATAGGCGCGGATCCCGTGTTCGAGATCGTTCATTCGCCTGGGCGTGAATACCCGCGCTACCACGCTGCGATAGACCGTGTGCAGGGGAGGATCCTCCCAGATGAACATCCCCTTGGGCACTTCCATGTCCGCCTTGATGAATTCGAGGATATCGCTGCGGGCCGAGCTGAACGTTTCCCGATCGGCGAGGCAGCGCTCGACATCGCTGAAGCGGCTGACTGCGTAGAAGTCGTACTCCCTGTTGAAGTAGAGCGGCGCCTCGTCCCGCAGACGCCGGAATACCGGGTAGGGATCAGCCCCTATATCGGGCCTGTAGGGATCCCAGTAAACCAGATTGCCAACGCCTGCCGACTCGCTTGTGCTCATACCACGCCCCGCGCCTGAAAATTCGTGTCACAACCATGCCGCCAATATGCGGAAAGGTCAAGCTGCGCCGGCGATCAGATTCCCATCTCCCGGAACACGTCCTTCGCCACGCGAAATGCATCCACGCCCGCCGGCATGCCGCAGTAGACCGTGGCCTGCAGCAGCACTTCCTTGATTTCCTCCTTGCTGACGCCGTTGTTGATCGCGCCGCGCAGGTGGGTCGCGAATTCCTGCGACCGGCCGAGCGCCATCAGCATCGCGAGGTTCAGCATGCTGCGGGTGCGGCGCTCGAGCCCCGGCCGGTTCCATATCTCGTTCCAGCAGTACTGCGTCACCAGTTGCTGGAATTCCTCGCTGAAGTCGTCGCGCCCGGCAAGCGCCTTGTCGACGTAATCGCTGCCGATGACTTCGCGGCGTGTCTGCAAGCCGCGCTCGAACGCGTCCTCGTCGAATCCGGGCAGTTGTGGCATCGGGCATGTCCTCCGGTGTTGCGAATGGCGATAGCGCCGGCGTGCGTGATGGTAGCCGCATCCACGGCTCGTGTTAATCCGGCGTCACCTTCGCTGGCAGGCCCATCGGCACATTGCAATCTCTCCATGGGTCTTGCCGTCGCAGGGCGGATTGATCAACACTGCAGAAAATAATCACTCCCAAAAAGGAGACTCTCCATGCGGTTCCAGACTCGGCTTGTGTCACGGGGCGCATTCGCCCTCGGTGCTCTTGGTGTGGCGGTGGCATTGCATGCCGGCACTCCCCCGGAGCGCTTGTTCCTGCAGCAGCTTTCCCCGCACGGGGTCACCGTCAAATGGCGCGGTGGTGATGCCCAGAGCATTTGCTACAGCACCGAGATGACGAATCTGTACAAAAGCAACTGGCCGCGATGCGTCGATGGCGTGGAAACGGAAGACGGGCACAAGGAAGCCAGGCTCACGCGCCTGGGAAACAACCTCACGTACTACTATTCGGTCGGTGGATTCGTGAGTGCGTCGCAGCAATTCCGCACGCCGCCGGAATCCAACAAGCCGCCGCGCGATGGCAACACGCACATCCTGATCGTGGGCGATTCGGGCACGCAGACGGAAGCCGGGCATGACGGTGAAGCCGCCGAGGTGCTGGCCGGCTTCCACGCCTACAACGCAAAGCACGGCAACGAGTCGGTGGACCTGTTCCTGGCCCTGGGCGACACCGCGTATCTCGAAGGCACCGACGCGCAATGGCAGAAATCGTTCTTCGAGATCTACCCGGGCATATTGAAGAGCGCCGCGGTGCTGCCCACCATCGGCAACCACGAAATGGGTGCCGGGCTGCTGCCGATATGTGCCATCAGGCCCGGGTTATGCACGGGCAATCCGCCGAAACCATTCCCGGGCATCCCCGAGTTCATTGCGTACGGTGGGGTGAGCACGTCGTCGAATCCGGCCGATTACGATGGCAACAAGGATCTGCAGCCCGACGGCACGGGCATGCCCTATCTGGATATCTTCAGCCTGCCGAGCGACGGGGAAAGCGGCGGCCTGGCGAGCGGCACCGAGCAGTATTACTCGGTGGATTACGGCAACGTGCATGTCGTGAGCCTGGACTCGCAGCTCAGCGCCCGCGACCCGGCCCAGCGCGAGGCGATGAAGGAGTGGCTCGTGGCGGATCTCGCCAACAATGACCGCGACTGGACCATCGTCATCTTCCACCACCCGCCATATACCAAGGGCGCCAACCACGACTCGGACGACGCCGATGGCGGGCTCGGCATCGACCAGCCGGAATGGGATATGCGCAACGAGTTCACGCCGGTCTTCGAGGACTATGGCGTGGATGTCGTTTACAGCGGGCACTCGCACTCCTACGAGCGTTCCTACTACCTGCGCGGACATACAGGCACCTCGGATACCTTCTCGCCCGATGCGCACGCCGAGCTCAATGCCGACGGGGACGCAGCGCTTGGCTATGGCAACGAGGCCTACGCCCAGCTGAGTCCGACCAGCGGGGGCGTCGATGACCGGGTCGTGTACACGGTTGCAGGGAATTCCGGGAAAGCCGACGACGATTCGGGCCTGGGCGGCGTAACCTCGCCCGAAGAATGGTTGCGCCATGCGGCGCACGTGCCGCAGCCCGCCGATTCCGAGTGCGGGGGACCCGATGGCTGCCGCAACGGACTGGCGGTGCGGGGATCCGTGGTCGTCGACGCATCCGCCACGCAGTTGACGGCGAGACTCGTCGGCGTCGACGGCACGGTGCTCGACCAGTTCACCATCAAGCGTTGAGCCGCCGCAGAGGGCACCGGACGGGCCGCGCGCGGCCCGTCCGTTTTCCCGGGAATCGTGCTGTTGCGCTGCTCGCGCTGGGCCTCGTCCTGCTGTGCGCCCATCAGGGTCTGCGGGCGCACCCCGGCGTCGAGGAGGCGCTGCGCTACTACGACCGGCAGATCGAGCAATCACCGCGCGATCAGGCGCTGTATGCGCAGCGCGGCATCGTCTATTCGAACGATGGCCAGTACGAGAAGGCCATCGCGGATTTCCGGCGCGCCGGGGAACTCGGAGACCCGTTGCTCGTCAGCTTCGACCTCGGCGTGCTGCATTACCGCATGGGCGATTTCCCGGCGGCACGACGCCATTTCGACGACTGGCTGCAGCGCTTCCCGGATCACGCGGCCTGCCTGGAATACCGGGCAAGGCTCCTGCGCGACGCCGGCGATCACGACGGGGCGATAGCGGACTTCCGGCGGGTGTTCGCGCTGCAGCCGCGACCGAATCCGGGCGATTACATTGCCGTGGCGGAGATGCTCGAGTCGCGTGGCGACGAGGGCGTTGCCGAGGCCCTCGACGTGCTCGATCAGGCCAATGCAAAGCTCGGCGTCACGCCCCAGATCCAGCGCAAGGCGATCGCGCTGGAATTGCGCCGCCAGCAGCCCGAACGCGCCATCGCGCGCATGCGCGAGCTCGAGCCGCGCTCGGCGAGTCGCCTGACTGGAAAGTGGAGATGGGCGAGCTGATGCTCGCGGCCGGGCGGCGCGACGAGGCGCAGGTCTATTTCCGCCGGGCCGCCGATCAACTGGGCGCTCAGGCTGACGCCCGCTCGGCAGCAATTGATGCACCGCGCGCAGGGTCACCTGGATGCCGGAGCGAGCGAACCGGCCGGCTGATCGATGGCCGGTGCAACGGCCGTCGCACGCTGCGTCAAACCCCTGAGGACTCAGGCTGACACCGGCGCGGCAGCAATTGATGCGCCGGGCACAGAATCACCTGAATGCCGGAGCGGGCGATCCAGCCAGCTGATCGACGGCGGCGGCCGTCTCGCCCGCAATCTCCTCCAGCCGCCGCCGGATCGCCGCCGCCGCCACGTCGTGGCTGAAGCGCCCTGCCATGTCGTTCGCCGCACGTGCGCCGATCCGCGCGCCAAAGTCTGGCTCCTCCAGCAGCCGGCGCATCAAATTCGCCGCCTGCGCCTCGTCGGGCTCGGCCCATTGCCAGCCGGGCTCGAAATCGCTGTACTGGCCGGGACGCACTGGCACCAGGTGGTAGTCGACGAGGCAGCTGTTGTCCGCGTTCATGAACTCCAGGTTGCCGGAATAACCGGTGCCTATCACCGGCTTGCCGAGCGCCATTGCTTCGGCCATGGCGAGCCCCAGGCCCTCGGCGCGGTGCAGGGACACGAAGGCGTCGCAGACGGCGTGCAGCCCGAGCACGGCCTGTCGCGGCAGGACACGGTCGATGATGCGGATGCGAGGATCGTCCACCGCGAGCGCGCGCAGCGCCTGGAGTTCCGCGGGATGCCGGTGTCCCTGCTGGCACTTGATCACGAGTCCGACGCCCGGGTCCCCGGGCGCGAACGCGTGCCGGAATGCGCGCAGCACGGCCTGCGGATTCTTGCGTGCGGCCGAGGAACCGAAATCGAAGGCGAACAGGAACAGGAAGGGTCCTTCGGGCAGTCCGAAGTCAGCGCGCCTCGCCGGCTGCGCGAGCCTGACGTCGATCGCATGCGGTATGCGGATCACCGGCTTGTCGGTGGCGCGCCCTACGGTCTGCGCCACGAACGCACTCGCCACCCAGATCTCGTCGACGCGCTCCAGCGCGGGGCGCCATCGCGCCGGAAATGTGTCGAGCTCCCAGTACCAGCAGCCGATGACGCGCCGGTCGCGCAGTTCGCCGCGCTCGTGCAGGCGCCACCACACCGGCGCCATTTCGTCGGGATTGAGATGGATCAGGGTGTTGCGATATGCCATGGTGCCGGCGAGGCGGCCATCCATGGAACGATTGCCGCTTCGCGCCCCGAGACCGCTGCTGGTGTCATGGCAACTGGCCGCTATCGCGCCTTCGATACAGCTTGCGGCCATCGTGCGCACGGATTCCCCGAGACCGAATTCGCCACGAAAATAACCGACCAGGTTCAGCCCGTCCCGCGGCGTCGTCGCCGGGCGCAGCGCGGCGCTGCGATCCTGTTGCGCGCACTCGTCGCCGATCCGGCACAGCAGGTCCGGCGTGACAAAATTGCACTGCCCCGATGCGAGCAGCACGGCCAGCGCTTGCCAGCCGTTGCTCGAGCGCGCGGGGGCAAAGCGGTTTGGCGGCGATTCACTCAGCGCACGGCGGAAATAGGCGCCGAGCAGTTCCTGGACTTCCGCGTAGTGGCGCTCGCCTGCCGATGCATCCAGGCGGTCGGGATCGATTTGCCAGTGGTTGAGCGCAGTGGGAACGAAACACGGTTCGGCGAGCCACAGCGCACGCAGGCTGAAGTCGCGCAGGGGATTGCTCGCGTATTCGTCGATGCCGCCCAGGCGTTCGTACAGCGCCCTGGAAAAGAACAGGTTGCCCGGCGTAACCACCGGATCGGTGTCCCCGAGCAGCGCGGCGCCCGCCGTGTCCGCCGACGCTACCCGGTCGCAGGTCTCGGCTATTTGCTGTCGCAGGCGCTCGGCCGCGGCGTGGTTGCTGCTTGCTGCCGTGGTCGCGTCCGATGCTTCGCAGGCCGCAAAGCCCCAGTCGAAACCACGCCGTGCGACCCGATCGACCATGGTCGCTATACGCGTCGGGTCGAAGCGGTCGGCGCTCCCGAGCGGGTTGATCCAGCTGCCCCGCGCCAGCGCAATCGCCTGTTCCAGCGCAACGAACTCACTGCCTCGACGCGCCTTCGTCCGCCGGCATGAGCAGGCGGTGCGGAAACGGGCAATCGCGCAGCAGGTGTTCGATGGTCCCGGACCAGCGGTCGTCCGCGCAGCCGTCGGTGACCACGATCAGCTCGAGCCGTTGCCACGTCTGCGCGTACACCGACGCCAGCGCCTGCGCGAGATCGTCGCCGTGCCCGCGTGCGCACAGCACCACGCTCACCAACGGTTGCGGATCCTGCCTGGCGGCGGTCGCCTCGCGTTCGGCCAGCCACTGCCGGTACTCGAGCCGCAAGCGGTCGCTGATGTCGCCGTCCCGGCCGAGCAGGAGGGCGCCAACCGCCAGGCGGTGGTTGTGCAGCACGCCCGGCATGCTCCATTGGGTCAGCTCGCCGGCCTGGCGGATCAGTTGCACCGCGGCCTGATGGCGACCCTGGCTATACAGCGCCACGCCGAGCATGTGCATCGCATCGGGGTGCCCCGGCTGCAGCTGCAGGGCCTTGTGATAAAGCGCTTCGGCTTGCGGCAGCCGGCGGTCGCGCTGGGCATCGAGTGCCTGCGCCATGGTCGCGGCGAAGCTCGCGGGCTGCTCCGCAACGACCGCGCCACAGCACTGCTTGTAACGCCTGGCGCTGCCGCAGGGGCAGGGGCTGGTGCGGCCCATGGTTCCGGTTGCCGTCGTCGTTTCGGAGCCTCGGGCCGCGGCGGGCATGACCGCGTGCGCCGGGGGGAAGCGGAAAAGCGACGGCAGAGCGCGCGGTAGCAGCAACGGCGGCAGGTCGAAAAACACCAGCGGCTGGTGTTCGCATGTGGCGGCCAGCAGTCGCCCGCCGGGCTCGATGTCGATGCCCTTGATCCCGCCTTCGGCAGGATCGTGGCGTCCCCGCAGGAAGGCGTCGTCCCGGATCAGCCGGCAGGCGCCGAGCGGGAGGCGCCTGCCGTGCCAGTCTCCGTCCTCGCTGCGGTAGACATTGAGGTATTGCGCGCCGGCATCGGCGACCAGGAGGTGGCGTCCGTCCGGTGTGAAGCACAGCCCGTGCGGATAGTTGACGTCGGCGAGCACGCCGTCGGGCCCGCTGTCGGGATTCAATGCGGGCGTGTTGGCGAAGAGGAGCACGCCATGGCTGTTGTGGTTGCTGATCGCGATCCAGCGCCGCGCATGGTCGGTGGCCACACCGTCGGGTACGCTGAGTCCCTTGCCGAGCAGAACGTCCTCGAAGCGCACCGCGAAGTCATCCGCCGCGTCCACGATGTGCCGCGTCACGCGGTGCACGTAGTTGTTGCAGACCAGCATCTCGTGCAGCCCGTCGCCGAGTGCCCTCACGCTCACCGAGCCCGGGGAGGCGAGCGGGCAGGCGCGATCGCCACCCAGCACGCGAAGGGGCGCGAGCTGTCAGGCTGCGCATGCCGGTCGCGCGGGGAGGCAGCGCGAAAGATCGGGACCAGGCCGGCGCGGTTCGCCACGACCAGGGCGTCGGCGTCGATGAAGCTCACGCCGTGCGGGTCAGCCAGCGCCGGCGAGCGGATTTCCACGGCACCGGTGAGGCGCACGCCCGCACCCGGAGCCGTCTGCGGGAAGCTCCACGTCGATGACGAGTATGCGGTTGCGGGCAAAGCCCGCGATGGCCAGCCGTCGGCCGTCCGGTGAGAATGCCAGGTCCTCGGTCCGCCCGAGGCGGGCGATGGCCTGCCGTACCTCGTCGGTCGTGTCGTAATCGATCTGCATCTGCGGGCTCTGGGGCGATCCTGTGCGTGCGCGGAGTGGCGGCGAGCCCGAGTAAGATACTATGCACGCAACGGATGTGCGCCATGGTTCCCCATCGGGAATGCGCACGCCCTGATCGCGGTCATGCCGGGGTTTCGGATGGCGTGCCCGCCGGATTCGATCGGATGGTGAAGATGCCCGGAATGTTCAACCGAATCGCAGCGCGTTACGCGCGCCGGCTCATGGCGCGACGCGAAGCCGATGTCGCGATCCGCGCGCCGTACCTCTACCGCTGGCACGTCACGCCGAAGAACCGCTTGCTGAATGTCTACCTGCACCGCTATCACGCCAGCGACCCCGGGCCCGAGCTCCACGATCACCCCTGGCACTCCCTGAGTTACCTGATCGAGGGCGAGCTGCGCGAAGAGACGCCGCAGGGCACGGTGGCGCGCCGTGCGGGAGAGTTCGTGTTCCGCCGCGCCGCGCAGATGCACCGCATCCATCTCGTGGGCGAACACGCCACGACGCTGTTCGTCACCGGCCCGAAGTTCCGCGACTGGGGCTTCATGACCGCCCGCGGCTGGGTGCCCTGGCACGAATACCTGGGCTGATGCCAGTCCGGGCCCTTGCCGGCGCGGCCATCCGCCCCGGGACTTGAACCGTTGCAACGCATCAGGAGCAGCCGATGACGCCGATGAAAAAGAAGGACTACGGGGACCTGTTCGAGCCGCTGGAACTCGAGCTGAACAACGTGGCGCGCTGGCTGCAGCATACCGGCAAGCGCATCGTCGTATTGTTCGAGGGGCGCGACACGGCCGGCAAGGGCGGGGTCATCAATGCGATCGCGGATTGCCTGAACCCGCGCCAGGTCAGGATCGCCGCCCTGCCCAAGCCCACCGAGCGCGAGCGAACGCAATGGTACTTCCAGCGCTACATCGAGCACCTGCCCGCCGCCGGCGAGATGGTCCTGTTCGATCGCAGCTGGTACAACCGCGCCGGCGTCGAGAAGGTGATGGGTTTCTGCAGCGCGGCGGAGCACGCGCGCTTCCTGGCGCAGGCGCCGGTGTTCGAGCGCATGCTGGTCGAGGACGGCATCCTGCTCTACAAGTACTGGCTGAGCGTCGACCAGCAGTACCAGGAGGAGCGCTTCGCCGAGCGCGCACAGGATCCGTTGAAGCGCTGGAAGCTGTCGCCAATCGACCTGAAGTCGCGCGAGAGCTACGAGGACTACGGCCGGGCGCGCGATGAGATGTTCGAGGCCACGCACACGCGCCACGCCCCCTGGTGCGTGGTCGATTTCAATGACCAGAAGCGTGGTCGCCTGAACCTGATCCGCCACCTGCTCGACCGCGTGCCCGACTGCCATCTGCCGGAGGAACCGTTCGAGCTGCCGCCGCTGCCGCACAAGCCACGCACGGAGCGTTTTCGCACGAGCGTGAAGCCGCTGCGCAACCGCTTCTGATCGCACGGCCGGCGCGAGCGCGCAGGATTGAGGGAATTGCCGCCTTGTTCGTCATTGGTTTGCTTCGGTCCGTCACGGGGGGTTCATGCAGACTTCGCAATGGGCGCGCGGCGCCTCGATGTCGCTCGCGCTGCTGCTCGGCGCCGCCGGCGCGCTCGCCGATGCCAGGGCCGACAACGCGGCCGCGCTGAGGCAGATCTTTGCCGACAGCGACGAGGCGGCGCTGGCGCTGAGTCCCGTGAGCGCCATGATGCGTGGCGACATGCGCTATGCGGACCAGTTCGGCGATTACATCACGCCCGACTACTACGCGCGCATCAAGGCGGACACCGGGGAGGAAATGAAGCGCCTCGACGCGATCGATCGTGCTGCGCTGTCGCGCGAGGACCGCATCGCCTACGACGTGTTCCGCTATCAGGGCCGCCAGCTGCTCGACTTCTACGACCGCGGCATCATTGCGATCCAGGCGCAGCTGCCCATCGACCACTTCAGTGGCGAGCACGTGTTCTACCCCGACATCTGTTCGGGCAAGTCGGCCGCGCCGTTCAACACGGTGCAGGACTACGACAACGGCCTGAAGCGCCTGGAGGGCTATGCGCTGTACCTCGAGCGCGCCATCGGGCGCATGCGCGAGGGCATGGCCGCCGGTCACACCCAGCCCAGGCTGGTGATGGAAAACGTCCTCGACCAGCTCGGCAGGCAGATGGCGGGCGGCGTCGAGGCCAGCCCGTTCTACCAGCCGATCAAGGACATGCCGGCGGGTTTCGCCGCCTCCGACAAGGAACGGCTCGCCGGCGCGTACCGCACCGTGATCGGCGAGCGCGTGTTCGGCGCCTACCGCAAGCTGCAGGACTTCATCCGCACCGAATACCTCGCCGCTTGCCGTGACCAGGCTCCCGGGCTGGTCTCGATGAAGGACGGCCCCGCGCTGTACAAGGCGCTGATCGAGGAGAACACCACCACCGACATGAGCGCCGAGCAGATCCACCGGATCGGCCTCGACGAGGTGGCGCGCATCAGGCACGACATGCTCGCGATCAAGGACGCGGTGGGCTTCGAGGGCACGCTGAAGGAGTTCTTCGGCCACTTGCGCACCGATCCGCAGTTCAAGTTTGCGAGCAAGCAGGCGCTGCTGGACGGTTACAACGCGATCCGCGCGCGCGTGGACGCCGCCGTGCCCAAGCTGTTCACGCTGACGCCCGGCTCGCCGTTCGAGATCCGGCCCGTGCCCGGGTACTCCGAGGAGAACGAGGCTGCCGGCTCCTACCGCCAGGGCACGCCGGACGGCACGCGCCCGGGCATCTTCTTCGTGAACACCTACGACCTGCCCTCGCGCACCACGCCCGGGATGGAGACGCTTTTCCTGCACGAGGCGATCCCGGGGCACCATTTCCAGATTGCGCTGGCGCAGGAGAACGAGGCGCTGCCGAACTTCATGCGCTTCGGCGGCAACACGGCCTTCGTGGAAGGCTGGGCGCTGTATGCCGAGTCACTGGGACCGGAGCTCGGCATGTTCACCGATCCCTACCAGGCCTTCGGCAGCCTCGACGACGAGATGCTGCGCGCGATCCGGCTGGTGGTCGACACCGGCATCCATGCCAGGGGCTGGAGCCGCGAGCAGGCGATCCAGTACATGCTCGACAACTCCGCGCAGTCCGAAACCGAAGCGCGCGCCGAGGTCGAGCGCTACATCGCGATCCCGGGCCAGGCACTCGCCTACAAGGTCGGCGCGCTCACGATCCGGCGCCTGCGCACCGAGGCCGAGCAGGCCCTCGGCGAGCGCTTCGACCCGCGCGAGTTCCACGCCCAGGTGCTCGACACCGGCGCGCTGCCGATGGCAGTGCTCGAGGCGAAGATCCGCGACTGGATCAAGTCGAAGCAGCCTGCCGCGGCCTGAGGATACGGGTCGCGGGCATGGCCCGCTCCTACACCTGAATCGACGCGTCAACGGTAGGCGCGCCGAGGGGCCGCCCCGCTGCGCGAGCGGACATGTGGATGCCGAAATCGCCGGGAGCGATTTCGGCAACACGCGTGGCCGGCGCAGCCTGATCATGTAGGAGCGGGCCATGCCCGCGACCGACCGCGGTTCTGCGGACGGTCGCGGGCATGGCCCGCTCCTACAGCGCCGGGTCGGTGCTGTCTTCGGTCCGGCTCGACGCCACGCCGGCTACGGGGCACAATCGCCGCTCGTTGCGGCCATGGCCGCCCTCGGCGATACCCGGAGACCCGATGTTCGAGCAGCTTTCCCGCCTGAATCCCGATCCCATCCTCGGCATGCTGGCCGCTTACCGCGCCGATCCGCGCGCGCACAAGATCGATCTCGGTGTCGGCGTCTACCAGGACGAGGTCGGCCGCACCCCGATCATGCGCGCGGTGAGCGACGCCGAGCGCCACCTGCTGATCACCGAGACCACCAAGACCTACCAGGGCATCGCCGGCGATCCCGTGTTCAACGAGCGCCTGCTCGGGCTGCTGCTGGGCGCGAAGCACCGCGTGATCGAGGACGACCGCGTGCGCGGCGTGCAGACGCCGGGCGGTTGCGGTGCGCTGCGCATCGGGGCCGAACTGATCCAGCGCGCGCGTCCTGGCGCGAAGGTCTGGGTGAGCACGCCGACCTGGGCCAACCACATCCCGCTGATCGGCGGCGCCGGCCTGCAGCTGGCGGAGTACCCGTACTTCGATGCCGCGAGCGGCGGCATCGATTTCGACGCGATGATGGACACGCTGGCGAAGGTCGGGCCCGGCGAGCTGGTGCTGCTGCACGGCTGCTGCCACAACCCGACCGGCGCCGACCTGGACCTGGAGCAGTGGCATGCGCTCACCGGGCTCGCGCTGAAGAACGGTTTCACGCCGTACATCGACGTCGCCTACCAGGGCCTGGCCGACGGCGTCGACGCGGACGTGGCCGGTGTGCGCCACATGCTGGCCGCCGTGCCCGAGGCCGTGGTCGCGAGCTCGTGCTCGAAGAATTTCGGGCTCTACCGCGAGCGCGTCGGCGCGGTGTACTTCATCGCCGCGACGCGCGCCCAGGCCGACGCCGTGCAGACCCAGGCGATGGCGGCCGCGCGCCAGATCTACTCGATGCCGCCGGCGCACGGCGCGGCGATCGTGTCCACGATCCTCGGCGACGCGGCGCTGGCGGCCGACTGGCTGGAGGAGCTCGGCGAGGTGCGCGGACGCATCAACGCGATGCGCGCGCTGCTGGCCACGCGCCTGGCGGGTAACGCCGAGGGCAAGGACTTCGGCTTCATCACGCGGCAGAAGGGCATGTTCTCCTACTTCGGCATCACGCCCGAGCAGGTCACGCGGCTGCGCGAGGAGTTCGCCGTCTACATGATGGAGTCGACGCGCATCAACCTGGCCGGCATCACGCCGGCGAACATCGACGATCTCGCGGCCGCGGTGCACGCGGTGCTGACGCCCGCGGCCTGAACGGTCGCGGCCATTGCCGATGCTGACTACGACAGCCGCCGTGGCAGGAGCCGCAACGGCGCAGCCTGAAAGGCTGCGCCCGGTCTGGCTGTTCAGCCTCGATTCCGAGCAGTTCCACGCCGCGCCCACCACCACCGGCGGGCTGATTGCGTGGTACCGCGCCTGGGGTGCGACGCCCGCGGCGATCGATTTCCGCCAGCTGCATTTTCGCGAGCGCGAGGACGTGGCGACGTGGAGCGCGCGCGAACTCGCCGCGCTGGCCGAGGAGGCCGCCGCTGCGCTGGCACGCGGGCTGGAGCCGGTCGCGGGCATCAGCTTCTACACCTGGAACGCCGCGGAATTCCTCGAACTGGTGCGCCGCCTGCGCGCGGCGTGTCCGGGGCTCGCGATCGTGGCGGGCGGCCCGCACGTGCAGCAGGCCGAGAGCTACCTCGGCATCGACCCCATCGACGTGATCGTGCTGGGCGAGGGCGAAGCCACCTTCCAGGAACTGCTCGACACGCCGCGCGCCGCGTGGCCGCGCGTGCCGGGCATCGCGTGGCTCGATAGCGCCGGCGCGGTGGCGACATCGGCGCCGCGCGAGCGCCAGCGCGACCTGGCGAAGCTGCCCTCGCCATTCGACGTGCTCGAGCTCACCGACGCCGCAGGGCGTCCGCGCTACGACGCCGTGACCTACGAGACCACGCGCGGCTGCCCCTACAAGTGCGCCTTCTGCGAGTGGGGCACCGGCGCGATCGGCACGAAGATGATCGGTTTCCCGATGGAGCGGCTGCGCCGCGACTGGCAGAAGATCGTGCGCGCCGGCATCCCGAACATCTGGCTCGCGGATTCGAACTTCGGCGCGCTCAAGGACGACATCGAAAAGGCGCGCCTGATCTGCGAGCTCAAGGAGCAGCACGGTCTGCCGCGCACCTTCGCGACCTCGTGGTCGAAGAAGCACAGCCCGCGCGTGCAGCAGATCGTGCTGATGCTGCACGAGCACGGACTGCTGCCGTTCTACCAGCTCGCGCTGCAGACGCTCACCCCGCGCGCGCTCGAGCTGTGCCATCGCGAGAACATGGCCGCAAACGAGTACGAGCCGATCGCGCAGCGCATGGCTGAGGCGGGCATCCCGATCTCGGCCGAGCTGATCTGGGGACTGCCGGGCGACGATCTCGCGAGCTTCGAGCGCAACCTCGACCGCCTGCTCGCGACCTTCCCGAACATCAACATCTTCGGCTACACGCTGCTGCCCGGCACCGAGTTCTACGAACGGCGCGAGGAATACCGCATCGAGACGCTGCCGGTGGCGGGCTACGGCAAGGCGCACGGCGAGTACGTGGTGGGCTGCCACACCTTCGCGCGTGCCGAGGGCGAGGAGGGCTACTTCCTGATCACGGCGCACGTGATCCTGCTCAGCGGTTACGTGCTGACGCACACCGCGCGCTGGCTCACGCTGGCGACCGACGTGCCGGTGGGACGGATGCTGCGCGTGGTGCTCGATGCACTGCTGCAGGCATTTGGCGCGCAGTTGCCCGGGCTCGATGCTGCCGATCGCATGCGGGTCTACGAGGCGCGGGCGCAGATCTACCTCACGGTGCTCGCAGACCCGGCGCGCGCACAGGCGGTGATACGCGAGACCGTCATGGCCTTCGTCGTGCACCGGCTCGGCGCCGTCGAGGCGCGCCGCGTCGAGGGCCTGCTCGCGCTCGACGCGGCGCTGTGCCCGCGCCACGGCGAGGCCGCCGGGTTCGGGCGCACGCTCGACTTCGATGCGCGCGCGGTGCTCGAGGCGCTGCGCGCGATGCGCCTGCCGGCGGCGGAGTTGTTCGACGGCCAGCCGCGGCGGCTGCGCTTCGCGAGCCCGGGCGGGCTCGGCGTGGTGCTCAACACGCCCGACGGCGGCAACTGGCTGCAGGCCCGCCTGCTCGAGGACGCGGAATGTGCGCCGCTTCCGGCAGCCGCTGAGCTTTTGGTCTTTAATGCAGGCGTACCCTGAGGCGGAGACATGAAAATGAGCGGGATTGCGCGACTGGTGTTCCCTTGCCTGCTCTGCGTGCTGGCGCAGCAGGCGCCGGCGGCGGAGGTCTATCGCTGGGTCGATGCCGCGGGCGAGGTGCACTACAGCGCCACGCCGCCGCCGGGCGGCCAGCAGGCCGAGCAAATGAACGTGCGCGTCGGCAAGGGCAGTGCGCCGGCGCCAGCCGCGGCTCCCGGTCAGCCGAAGGCCGAGGCGGCGCAGCCCCCGCAGAAATCGGCCGAACAGAAGGCGCGGGAAGAACAGGAATACGAGGCCGAACGGCAGGCGCAGTGCGCCAACGCGCGCTCCATCGTCGAGCGCCTGGAAACCCGGCCGGCGTCGCGCTACAAGCGCGAGGACGGCAGCTACCAGCGCTATCCGGATGGCGAGCGCGAGAAGATGATCGGGGATGCGCGCGCCTTCCAGGCCGAGCACTGCAACTGAGCACGGCGCCCGCGGACGACGCTCAGGGCGGCGCGAGACAGGCCCGCTGCGCCGCGGAAAGACGCGCGCTCTCGGACTGGATGGCGCGCGCGCGTTCGCGCACGTAGGCGCTCGGCTCGGCCGCGTTCCAGCGGTTCGGGCTGGGCAGTACCGCCGCGATCAGCGCGGCCTGCGCGGGGCCCAGCCGCGCGGCCGGTACCCCGAAATGACCGCGCGCGGCGGCCTCGGCACCGAAGATCCCCGGCCCCATCTCCGCGATACCGCAGGTACACCTCGAGGATGCGCCACTTCGGCCAGAGCGCGTCGAGGGCCAGCGCGAGCGGAATTTCCAGCGCTTTCCTCGGCGCGCCGCCGCCGGGCCACAGGAACAGGTTGCGTGCGACCTGCATCGTGATGGTGCTGGCGCCGCGCAGCCGGCCCGATGCCACGTAGTCGTCGAGGGCGTCCTTCGCGGCGTGCAGATCGATGCCCGCGTGCAGGCAGAAATTGCTGTCCTCGGCGACCACCACCGCTTCGCGCAGCGCTCGAGCCACGCTCTCCAGCGGCGCGCCCTGCTGCCAGATCATCTCGCCGCGCTCGAGCGATCGGATCAGCATCAATGGCGTGACGGCAGGCGTGACGAAGCGGTAGAGGAACAGCCCGGCGACCCAGTACAGCAGCACCGGTGCGAGCAGCCACGCGATCACGCGCAGGGCGCGCCGGCCCGCGGCGGCGGCACGCCCGGTGCGTCGAGGGTTCAGCGGTTCGAGCACTCCGGGCCCGGCGTGCGCGTGCTCACGGCGCCGCTGGCGCGCAGTGCGCCGGCACGTCGATCAGGCGCGCGCCGCAGGCCTGCAGCTTCGCGATGTCGGCGCAGGCGAGCGCGTCGTTGCCCGCGAGCGCGAGCTGTTTCGCGCTGCCCTGGCACAGCCGCGCATCGAGCGCGGCGATGCGGTTGCCGCGCAGGTGCAGCAGCTCGAGCTGGCGCAGCGGGTAGAGCGGCGCGAGGTCGCTGATCGCGTTGCCGTCGAGGCCGAGGCGGCGCAGGCCGGTGAAGACCTCCAGGCCTGCCAGGTTCGTGATGCCCGCCTGCGAGCAGTTCAGGTCCTCGAGCGCCTCGGGCTTCGTGATGCGGTCGTCGCTGATGGCCTGCGCGACGCATTCGCGCAGGCGTTCGTCGGCAATCGCGTAGTCGACGAACAGCTGCGGACCCCTGAACACGACGCGTTCGTTCAGCTTGTAGTCGAAGCCCACGCAACCGGCGAGCACGAGGGCGAGGGCGGCGGCGCCCGGGACGTGGCGACGGAAGCGGGAGACGGGCCGGGTGGTCACGATGCGGGTCCTTTCACCGGGATGTTGGCGGGCGGCAAGCCTACTATACTTTTGCCCCGACCGTGTCATGACGGCGGCGAGAGAAACAGGGTGAGCGTTGTGGATGGTGCGCTTCGGGCGCTGGAGTTGGGCGGCCGGCTGGAAGTGTCCGATGCGGACACCGTTTGCGCCGCCGCGCGAGCGATCTTCGCGCGACACTACCCCGGCGAGGATCTCGCGCCGCTGGCCCGCGCCTTCGCGGATGCGCGCCGTCTCTACCACGGCGATTACCCCGGCTATCGCGCCTGCGACATGGCCTACCACGACCTGCGCCACGTACTCGGCGTGACGCTGGCGATGGCACGGCTGCTCGACGGTTACCTGCGCAGCCATGCGGGGGCTGCACGTTTTGCGTTCCCGCAGGCGCTGCTCGGCATCGTGGTCGCGCTGTTTCACGATGCCGGCTACATCCGGCGCAACGGTGATACCCGGCGGCGCCTGGGCGCGGAGTACACCCGCGTTCACGTCTCGCGCAGCGCGCGCTTCCTCGCGGGCTACCTGCCCGTGCTCGGGCTGGCGGCGTACGCGGGCGCGGCGCGCCGCCTGGTGCAGTTCACCGGCTACGAACAGGACCCGCGCATCATCCGCCTCGGTGACGCGCGGCTGCGTCGCCTCGGCCAGCTGATCGGCAGCGCCGACATCATCGCGCAGATGGCGGACCCCGCGTACCTCGACAACTGCCGCGATCGTCTCTATCCGGAGTTCGTGCTCGGCGGCATCGCGGCGGCACCGGATGCGAGTGGCCGCCTCGTGGTGCGCTATGCCGACGCGCTCGACCTGCTGCGCCAGACACCTGCCTTCATGGAGGATGCGATCGCCACGCGGCTCGATCGCGTCTTCGAGGGCGTGCATCGCTACGTCGCGGTGCATTTCGGCGGTCGCAATCCCTACCTCGAATCGATAGAGCGCCAGCGCGCGCGGCTGGCAGAAGCCCTCCAGAGCGCCGACGTGGAGACCCTGCGTCGACCGTTCCACGTCGCCGGCGTCGCCTGATCCGCGCCGCTGCGGCTTCACGAGGGGATACCCGATGAATCGACTGTCGGTGTTGCCGTGAGCGACCCGGTCGCGCGCGCGATCGCGGTGGCCTGTCTCGACGCCGGGCTGCGCGCGCGCGCCGACGCGCTGGCGCGCGAGCTCGGTGTCCCCTGCGTCGACAGCAGCGCGGAATCATGGCGTGCGCTCGTCGACTGGCCGTTCCTGCTGCTGGTCTGCGTCGAGGGCCTGGCGCTGGGGCATACGGGCAGCGAGCGCATCACGCCGGTGCGCGCGGATTTCGGCGACGCGGCCCTGATGCACCGGCTGCGCGGCTCGGGCCCGCGCGGGGAGGACGTGGCGCGCGCGCTAGGCGTGCCGGAGCGTCGCGGGCTGCGCGTGGTCGATGCGACCGCGGGCTGGGGCCGCGACAGCGCGGTGCTCGCCGCGCTGGGCTGCGAGGTCACGATGATCGAGCGCCACCCGGTGGTCGGTCTGCTGCTGGCCGACGCGCTGGTGCGCGCGGCGGCGAGCGAGCGCGGGGAGGTGCGCGAGATCGCCCACCGGCTGCGGCTGCTGCGCGGTGATGCGCGCGCGTTGCTGGCGGCGTGGAGCGGCGCGCCGCCCGAGGCGATCCTGCTCGACCCGATGTTTCCCGAACGCGCCAAGAGCGCCGCGGTGCGCAAGGAAATGCGCTTCTTCCACGACATGGTCGGCGACGACGCCGACGCGCCGGCGCTGCTCGAGGCGGCGCTCGCGCTCGCGCTGCACCGCGTGGTGGTGAAGCGTCCGCGCAAGGCGCCGCCGCTGGCCGGACGCCAGCCTTCCTACGCAATCACCGGACGCAGCACGCGCTTCGACGTCTACCCGCTGCGGCGCTACGACTGATTCCGTCCGGCTTCAGCCGGACAAGTGTCCGAATGAATTCGGACCTGCGCGCGGGCGACCGTCATTGTGCCCTGGCTGATGCTGCGAACCGTCCGATGTGCTGCCAGCGGTAGGCGCGCGCGAGGGTTGAGCTCCGCGCCGCGTTCGCCGGCCAAGTGCTGGCATGTCGACATCGCCGGCAGCGATTGTCGGCAGCGCGCCGTGCCGCGCGACAGGGCTTGTGGGATGCACGGCGCTTCAGCCCGACAAGGCGTTCGCCGAGGCCGCAACGCGCGAATCGGCCGCACTGATCTGCCAGGTCTGCGAGCCCGCGTGGCACGGCCCGCTCCTACGGCGTCGGAGGTCGATCTCAGGTGCCGGGCGCAGAGCAGCCGGCGCATGATCGCTTCGTACATTGCGCTCAGGGTGTCGAGGTCCGCGGCGCGCACGCACTCGTCGACCTTGTGGATGGTGGCGTTGCAGGGCCCGAGCTCGATCACCTGGCAACCGAGCGGCGCGATGAAGCGCCCGTCGGAGGTGCCGCCGCTGGTGGAGAGCTCAGGGGTCGGCGCGCCCAGCTCCGCGATGCCGGCCACCGCGCTGTCGAGCAGCTCGCCGCCCGCGGTGAGGAAGGGCTCGCCGTGCAGCTGCCACGCGATCGCGTAATCGATGCCGTGGCGTTCGAGCAGCGCGGTGATGCGCGCCTGCAGCGTTGCGGCGTCCGACTCGGTGCTGAAACGCAGGTTGAACACCACGTGCAGCTCGCCGGGGATCACGTTGGTGGCGCCCTGGCCGGCGTGGATGTTGGAGATCTGCAACGAGGTCGCGGGGAAATGCGCGTTGCCTTCGTCCCAGCGCGTGGCGACGAGCTCGGCGAGCGCGGCCAGGGACTCGTGGATCGGGTTGCGCGCGCGCTCGGGATAGGCCACGTGGCCCTGCACGCCGCGCACCGTGAGCTCGGCGCCGAGCGAGCCGCGCCGGCCCACCTTGATCACGTCGCCGACGCAATGCGTGCTCGAGGGTTCGCCGACCACGCACCAGCGGATCTGTTCGCCGCGCTCGCGCAGCCAGTCGACCACGCGCCGCGTGCCGTCGATCGAGGGGCCTTCCTCGTCGCTGGTGAGCAGGAAGGCGATGCGCCCCTGCGGCGCCTGCGTGGCCAGCAGCCGTTCGCAGGCCGTGACCATCGCCGCGAGGCTGCCCTTCATGTCGGCCGCGCCGCGGCCGTGCAGCATGCCGTCGCGCGATCCGCGGCTCGAAGGGCGGATGCGTCCACGCCGCCAGCGGTCCGGGCGGCACCACGTCGGTGTGGCCCGCGAACACGAACAGCGGTCCCTCGCTGCCGCGCACGGCCCAGAGGTTGTCGACCTCGCCGTAGCGCAGGTGCGTGCACGCGAAGCCCATGGCCTGCAGGCGCGCGGCGAGCAGTTGCTGGCAGCCGGCATCGTCGGGCGTCACCGAGGGGCGGCTGATCAGCTCGGCGGCGAGCGCCAGCGTCGCGGAGGGCCAGGCGGGCCGGGTCATGTTCAGTTGTGCGCGTGCAGCGCTTCGTTCAGCGCGATGGCGGCGCGGTTGCTGAGGCACTCGATCGCGCCGCTCTGCGAGTTGCGGCGGAACAGCATGTCGGAGCCGCCGCTCAGTTCGCGCGCCGCGATCACCTTCACGACCGCGCCGGCCTCGTCGATCACCGTGACGCGCGAGCCGGCCGTCACGTAGAGGCCGGCCTCGATGGTGCAGCGGTCGCCGAGCGAGATGCCGACACCCGCGTTGGCGCCGATCAGGCACTCGCGTCCGATCGCGATGACCGCCTTGTTGCCGCCCGAGAGCGTGCCCATGGTCGAGCAGCCGCCGCCGAGATCCGAGCCCGCGCCGACCACGACACCGGCCGAGATGCGGCCCTCGATCATGCCGGGACCTTCGGTGCCCGCATTAAAGTTCACGAAGCCCTCGTGCATGATCGTGGTGCCTTCGCCGAGCCAGGCCCCGAGTCGCACGCGCGCGGTGTCGGCGATGCGCACGCCCGCGGGCACCACGTAATCACTCATGCGCGGGAACTTGTCGACGCCGTGCACGGTGAGCGTGCGGCCTGCGGCGCGCGCGGCGAGCTGGCGCGCGGGCAGCTCGGCGACTTCGATCGCGCCGTCGCTGGTCCAGGCGACGTTCGGCAACACCGCGAACAGGCCGTCGAGCTTCTGCTCGTGCGGGCGACACAGGCGGTGCGAGAGCAGGTGCAGCTTGAGGTAGGCCTCCGGCACGCTGACCGGTGCGGCGTCCGTGGCCAGCACCGTGATCACGGCTGCGCCCCGGCCGCCGGCGAGCTGCCCGGCGATCGCGGCCTGCGCCTCGTGGCCGGCGGCCTCGAGTGCCGCGCCCAACGCGGCGAGCTGCTGCGGCGACGGTTCCAGCACGGCATTGCCGCCGGCGTAGCCGCAGTGTGCGGCGAGCGCCGCCGCGACGGCCGCATCGGCATTGCGCTGCGGCGCGGGATAGAACACCTCGAGCCAGTTGCCACGCGCGCCGCGCGTGCCGGTTCCGAGTCCAATGGCGAACAGCGCTGCTGTCATGGGCGATGCAATCTCCGGGAAACGATGTCAGGAACGGGAAAACAGGAGTTCGTAGTCGGTCGCGTTGAAGCCGCAGTGGAGCAGGCCGTCGGCCACCAGCACCGGGCGCCTGATCAGCGTCGGGTTGGCGATGAGCACGGGAACCGGGTTGCCCGACTCGACCTGCTCGCGCTGGCTGCGCTCGAGCGTGCGCCAGGTGGCGCTGGACTTGTTCACCAGCCGCTCGCGCCCGAGCGTCGCGAGCCATTGCTCGAGCGTCTGCGCGTCCACGTGCTCCTTGCGCAGGTCGTGGAACTCGTGGGCGATGCCGTGCTCCTTCAGCCAGCGGCGCGCGGCGCTGACGGTGTCGCAGTTGGCAATGCCATACAGGCTCAACACGGATGCTGCTCCAGGGGGTGTGCGAAGGGGCGCGAGCTTAGCAAAAGCGGGCGACGCAAGCCACGCTCGGGGGGCTGACGCCGGTAATCCTTGTGCTATAGTTGCCCGCATTCACAGGACGCCCAGAAACCGCGTGCGCCCGGAGGTCAATCCCGCATGTCGATGCTACCGAAGGTGGAAATTTTCGCCGGCCTCTCGGAGGAGGAGCAGGCCGCGCTCGAGAATTCCTGCGTCACGCGCAACTACCCGCGCAACACCGTGGTCATCAACGAGAATGACTTCGCCGATTCGCTGTACGTGATCGAGAGCGGTCGCGTGAAGGTCTACTGCAGCGACAAGAACGGCAAGGAATACATCATGAACACGCTGGGGCCGGGGGACTACTTCGGCGAGCTGGCGCTGCTCGACGACGACCGCCGTTCCGCCTCGGTGCGCACGCTCGAGAAGTCGACCTTCACGATCATGTTCAAGGACGAGTTCCACGCGATCATGGAGCGGCACCCGAACATCGCCAAGACCCTGATCCGCAATCTCACGCGGCGCGTGCGCAAGCTCACCGAGAACGTGAAGAGCCTGGCCCTGCAGGACGTCTACGGTCGCGTCACCAAGGTGCTGATGACGCTCGCGGAGCCGCGCGGCGACAAGCTCTACATCGAGGAGCGCCTGACGCAGCAGGACATCGCCGACCGCGTCGGCGCCTCGCGCGAGATGGTCGCGCGCATCCTGAAGGACCTCGCCATCGGGGAGTACATCGCCTTCGAGGGCAAGAACATCATCATCAACGGCAAGCTGCCGACGAGCTACTGAGAGCCCCCGGCACCCCGTCGCGGGCCGCTCTGCCCGCCGGCATTATTCACGGTCCCCCCGAAGTTGCCCCCGACGGGCCGGTGATATATTCACCCGCCCGTGACCGCAGAACCCTTGCGGCCCGCAACACCCCGGACCCCTATGAGCGCACGTCGACCACAGGCCGCATGGTGGCAGGAGCTCTACCGCAGCGAGCGCTTCAACGGCGCCGAGCGGCTGCTGCTGGGCGTCGCGGCGCTGGCGCTGACCGGCGCGCTGGTGGTGCTGGTCCGCGTGGTCATCTGAGCCGGCGGCTCAGTCCTCCTCGATCCCGAACACCTCGATCAGGCTCTCGCACAGCTGGTCGATCTCCATCGACATCAGCGCGAAGTCGGCGTCGAAACGCGCCGCAGCCTCCATCTCGTCCTCGACCCCGGCGTCCTTCTGCACGATCTCGCTGTACTTGATGGCCTTCACGGCCAGATCCTCGGCCAGCACGAACTCGATGCGGTCGTTCCAGTTGAGCCCCAGCGCATTGACCTGCTTGCCGGCGTCGAGGTGCTGACGTACCTCCTGCGTGGCGAGCTCCTGCTGCCGGCAGCGCACCACGTTCGCGGCATGCAGCGGATCGCGCATGTCGCACTGCTGCCCGAGACGATAGCCCGGCGGGAGTCGCCCGCCGTGCAGCCAGCGCGTCATCAGGTCGGTCGGGCTGTGGCGCGGCACCAGCGGCTTCACCGGCAGGCGGCCGAGGCTGTCGCGCAGCAGGTTCAGCAGGTCCTCGGCGCGCGCCGGCGAGGCGGAGTCGATCAGCAGCAGGCCGCGACTCTCGGCCAGGAAAGCGTAGGTGAGATGGGAACGCGTCAGGGCGCGCGGCAGCAGCGTCTGGATGACCTCGTCCTTCAGGTCGGCGCGCTCGCGCTTGCGCAGCTGGCGCCCCTCGGTGGCCTCGATCTCCAGGATCTTCTCGTCCAGCACCTCGCGGATTGCGGCCGGCGGCAGCAGCCGCTGCTGCGTGCGCGCGCACACGAGGTGGAAATTCGCGGCGCTGTGCACCAGGTGCGTGGCCGTCGGGCCCATCGGCGAGACCCAGCCCGAGCGCTGCGTGTCGAGCCCGCCGCAGGGTACGAAGCTCGTTGCGAGCAGCCGCTCGCCAAGCTCATCGACGGGGCAGGGGAGCAGGTCGGTGAGACGGTAGATGCGCAGATTCTTGAACCACATCGGGGGAGCCAGGCCAATTGGGGGGGCGGATTATGGCGGAAGCCATGACGAATGGCCACGCGCAATTGCGGGGGCGGCAAAGGCCGCTACAATGCAGGCAGACATCGCTTCGCGGGGAATCTCGCCCTTGTTCGAACTCATCAAATCCGGCGGCTGGGTGATGCTGCCGATCATCCTGGGGTCGATCGCCGCCGTGGCGATCAGCATCGAACGCTGGTGGACGCTCGACTACCGCAAGGTGGTGCCGCCGAATACGCTGGCCGAAGTCTGGCAGCTGATCCGCCGCAACGAACTCTCGCCCGAGCGCCTGCGCGACGCTCAAGGCCTCCTCGCCGCTGGGACGCATCCTGGCTGCCGGGCTCGCGAACGCGCACGCCGGCCGCGACGTGATGAAAGAGAGCATCGAGGAGGCCGCGAGCCACGTGATCCACGACCTCGAGCGCTACCTCAACTCGCTGGGCACGATTGCCGCGATCGAACCGCTGCTCGGCCTGCTCGGTACCGTACTCGGGATGATCCAGGTGTTCTCCGACGTGATGCTGCACGGCACCGGCAACGCGGAACTGCTGGCCGGCGGCATCTCGAAGGCGCTGATCACCACGGCGGCCGGCCTGATCGTCGCGATTCCCGCGCTGATGCTGCACCGCCACTTCCTGCGCCGCGTCGACACCATCGTGGTCGGCCTGGAGCAGGAGGCGATCAAGCTGGTCGACGCCATGCATGGCGGCCGTCCGGTCGACGTGCGCGAGAAGCCCGGCACGTGAAATTCCGCCGCAAGCAACGGGTCGAGGCGGGCATAGACATCACGCCGCTGATCGACGTGGTGTTCCTGATGCTGATCTTCTTCATGGTGTCGACGACGTTCACGCGCGAGGCGCACCTGCAGATCAGCCTGCCCGAGGCCGACGCCACGCCGGCGGTCGACGAGAAGGTGCGCCTCGAGCTGATCGTCGCTGCTTCCGGCTCCTACGCGCTGAACGGCAAGGTGCTGGTGAATTCGCGCATCGAGACGCTGCTGGCCGCGCTCGGCGAGGCCTCCGGTGGCGACGTGACACAAGCGCTGGTGATCACGGCCGACGCGAAGACGCCGCACGAGCTGGTGGTGCGCGCCATGGATGCCGCCGGTCGCCTCGGCTTCTCGCGCCTCAGCATCACCACGCGGCTGCCGCAGGAGGGCGATTGAGGTTTTCCGTGCCCGCTGCATCGCGCCACCTTTCCCGGAGGATTCGAGCGTGACATTCAGCGTCATCATCCCCGCGCGTTTCGCCTCCACGCGGCTTCCCGGCAAGCCGCTGCTCGACATTGCCGGGCAGCCGATGATCCGCCACGTGTGGGAACGCGCGTGCCGCAGCAGCGCCGCGCGCGTCGTGATCGCCACCGACGACGAGCGTATCCTCGCCGCCGCGCGTGGCTTCGGTGCCGAGGTCTGCCTCACCGGCTTCCCACCACCAGTCGGGCACCGACCGGCTGCAGGAGACCGTCGCGACGCTGGGTCTGGGCGCCGACGCGATCGTGGTGAACGTGCAGGGCGACGAGCCGCTGATCCCGCCGGCGGTGATCGACCAGGTCGCGGCGAACCTCGCGGCGAGCCGCGCGCACGGCATCGCGACGCTGTGCGAGGAAATCACCGCGATCGGGCACTTCCTCGATCCGAACGTGGTGAAGGTGGTGCGCGCCGAGGACGGCAGCGCGCTCTATTTCAGCCGCGCGCCGATTCCCTGGCCGCGCGATGCCTTCGCGCGCTCGCGCGAGGAGATGCCCGCGGCGCTGCGGGCGTACCGTCACATCGGCATCTATGCCTATCGCGTGGATTTCCTCAACCGCTTCGTCGGCTGGCCGGTCGGCGCGCTGGAAGCGCTCGAGTCGCTGGAGCAGCTGCGCGCGCTCGAGCACGGGGTAGGCATCCACGTCGCGCAGGCCTGCGCGCCGATTCCCGGCGGCGTGGACACGCCCGCGGACCTCGCGCGCGTCGATGCGCTGTTGCGCGGTGGCGGCTGAGCGCCGGCGCGGCGTGTTCGTCCGCGATACCGCCGGCACGTCTTGTCAAAAATCCGGCAGGCGATCATGGTAAACAGCTGAATTCGCCGCACCGCATCCAGGCGGCGGGCCAGCGAGGAGAACGCGCGATCGGATTTCTTCCGACGCCACCATGCCGGCATGGACTACCAGCCCGCGTGGGAATCGCAGACCCGCCTCGCCAATCGCCGGCGGCTGCTCGTGTTCATCGGCGTGTTCGCGGCGGCTTGCGTCCTCAGCCTCGGTTTCACCTTCCTGCGCCCGCCGGAGTACCGCGCGCTGGCGCTGCTGCAGATCACGCCCGGCGCCGCGGCGCCGCGGCCCATCGAGACCGTGTCGGGGCAATCGGTCGCGCCGGGCGCCGAGAGCGACAAGCCCTTCCTGACCGAGGTGCAGGTGCTGAGCAGCCGGCCCGTGCTCGAGCAGACCGTCGCGCGTCTGGCGCGCGATGGCCACGATCTTGCCTCCCTCGGCGAGGACCCGGTCACCGCGATGCAGGCGATGATCCAGGTGAGTCCCGTGAGCGGCACCGCGGTGGTCGAGATGAGCGCGACGGGCGCGGAGGCCGGACTGCTGGCGCCGCTGCTGAACACCGCGGTCGATGCCTATCGCGATCACCTGGCCGCGGCGGCGCGCGAATCCATTGCCGAGGTGCTGGCGGGTTCGGACGACGAGATCCGGAAACTCGAGCGCCGGGTTGCCGAGAAAAACGACGAGGTCGAGACATTCAGGATCGAGCACGACATCGTGTCGCTGGAGCGCGAGGAAAACCAGGTGCTGGCGCGCGTGCGCGGTGTGGCGGCCTCGCTGAACACGGCCAACGAACGCGTCGCGGTCGCCGAGGGGCGCCTGCGTTCGGTGAACGAGTCGATGGCCGCCGGCAGTGCGGTGACGCGTTCGCGCGACGATCCGACGCTCGCGAACCTCGAGCAGCGCGCCTCGCTGATCCGCGAGGAACTGGGCGAACTGGAACGCAACTACACGTCGGACTACATGAGCCTGGATCCGAACATCAAGGCCAGGCGTGACCGCCTCGCCGAGCTGGAACGCCAGATCGCGGTGCAGCGCGGCCTGAACTCGCAGGCCGCGCTGGCCGAAGCGAAGGAGGAGCTGGCGAGTGCGCGCGAGATGGCGGCGCGGATTCGCCAGCAGGAGGCCTCCGATCGTGACGCGGTGCAGGAATTCACCGCCCGCTTCAACGAGTACAAGGCGCTGCAGGACGAGCTGACGGAACTGCAGACGCTCTACCGCGCGGCGACGCAACGCAAGGTGCGGCTGGAGGCGAGCGAGCGCGAGCGCATGCCCTCGGTCCAGGTGCTGGAGGCCGCGAGCACGCCGCAAACGGCGTGGCGTCCGCTCTATGCGCGCGATGCCGGCATCGCGGTCGCGGGGTCCTTCGTGCTGGCGCTGCTGGCGATGTGGTTCGTCGAGCTCTTCAACCGTCCCGAGCCGCAGCCCTCGGTGCTGATCGCGCAGCCCGGCGGCGCGCTGCTCGGGGGCGCGTCGCCGGTGCCCGCGCTGGCCGGCGCCGCGAACCGGATGCTCGATGCCCCCGGCAGAGCGCTGCTCCCGGCGGGGCCCGTGCTGCCGGCGGAGCTGGCGCCCGAGGAGTTGGCGCGACTGCTGCATGTCGCCACCGCGCAGACCCGGCTCGCGATGCTGCTGATCCTGAGCGGCGCCAGCCCGGCGGAGGCGCTGGCCCTCACCTGGGACGACGTGGACCTCGAGCGGCAGGTTGTCGCCATCCGCGGCGATTCGGCGCGGCAGCTCCCGCTCGCAGGGCCGCTCCTGCGCGTCGCTCGGCGCGCGCGAGGCCTGCTCCGGCGGACCGCTGCTGGCCGATGGCCAGGGCCGCGTGCTCGCCATGGACGAGCTGCATGCCGCGATCCTCTGCGCGGCCCACGATGCCGGCATCGGCCATGCCGGCGTGGTGACGCCCGCGGCCCTGCGACACACCTTCATCGCCTTCCTCGTGCGCCAGGGCGTGCGCTTCGGCGACCTCGCGCAACTCGTCGGCCGGCTCCCGGCCGAGGCCCTGGCTGCCTACAGCAGCCTGTCGCCGGCCGGGCCGCGCGTGCCGCTGGAGAGCGTCGAGCGCGTCATGCCCGCGCTGCGGGGCTGAGAGCAGTCGAAGCGCCAGGGGGCGATCGGATACACTGGGCGCCATCATGCCAGCGCATGCCGCGCTGCCCGCGTCGGGCGCGCAGCGCAGCGTTCTTGTCACGGGAATCAGCGGTTCGATGCGAGACAGTCAGCGCGTTTCGGTACTTTTCGTCTGCCTGGGCAATATCTGCCGCTCGCCCACCGCCGATGCGGTGCTGGGGCGCAAGGTCGAGACGCTCGGGCTGCAGTCACGCCTGCTGGTGGATTCCGCCGGCACCGGCGACTGGCATGTCGGGCAGCCGCCCGACCCGCGCTCGCAACACCATGCCGCGCGGCGCGGCTACGACCTCTCGCCGCTGCGCGCGCGACAAGTGGCGGTCGAGGATTTCCAGCGCTTCGATTTCATCCTCGCAATGGATCGCAACAACCTCGTGGAGCTCGAGCGCATGCGCCCGCGCGCTCATGCGGGCGAGCTCGGACCTGTTCCTGCGCTACGGCAGCGGCTGCGCGCGGCCTGGAGGTCCCGGATCCGTACTACGGCGGCGAGCAGGGCTTCGAGGAGGTGCTCGACCTGATCGAGGAGGCCGCCGACGGTCTGCTGGCGCACATCCGCAGCACGCGTTTCTGAGCCATGCGCATGGAGGCCGATGTCCCGCTGCGCGCACTGCAACACGCTGCGCCTGCCCGCGCGCGCCGAGTGGTCTGCCATCGTCGGGACCGGCGACGAGCTGCGCGAGACGCTGGATTTCGCGCGTACGCGTCGCCTCGCGCTGCTGCGTGCTCGGCGGCGGCAGCAACGTGGTGCTGCGCGAGCGCATCGGCGGCTGCGTGCTGCGGATGCAGCTCGCAGGGCGAGGAGCTGCTCGAGGAAGCCGCCGGGCACGTGCGCGTGCGCGTCGCGGCCGGGGTGCAATGGCATGGCTTCGTGCTGGCCTGTCACCGCCGCGGCTGGCACGGGCTGGAAAACCTCGCGCTGATTCCGGGCACCGTCGGCGCGGCACCGATCCAGAACATCGGCGCCTACGGCGTCGAGGTGCAGGAGTTCGTCGAGGCGGTCGGCGCCGTGGACCGCGACAAGCGGCGCAACGCTGCGGCTTTCGCACGCCGAATGCCGCTTTGCGTACCGTCACAGCATCTTCAAGGGCGAACTGGCCGAGCGCATGGTCATCACCGACGTCACGCTGCGGCTGCCGCGCGCGCGCGCGCCGCGCAGCGATTACCCGGTGCTGCGCGCGGCGCTGGAGACGGTCGCGGATCCTTCGCCCGCCGATGTGCTGGAGGCGGTGATCCGCATCCGCCGCGAGCGCCTGCCGGATCCCGCGCTGCTGCCCAACGTCGGCAGCTTCTTCAAGAACCCCGTCATCGACCGCGCACGCTTCGAGCGATTGCGCGCCGGACATCCCGACGTGGTGCACTGGGCGGTCGGCGATGCCGTGAAGCTCGCCGCGGCGTGGCTGGTGGAGCAGGCCGGCGGCAAGGGGATGCGCGAGGGGGCGGCGCGGGTGCACGAGCGCCAGGCGCTGGTGCTGGTCAACGAGGGCGGGGCCACTGCGGCGCAGGTCCTCGGGCTGGCCGCGCGCATCGTCACGGCGGTGCGCGAGCGCTTCGGCATCGATCTCGAGATCGAGCCGGCCGTCTACTGAGATGAACGGCGGCGGCTGCGAGCGTATCGAGCTTGCCGACGGCGCACTGGCGCTGTACGCGCGATGCCTTCGTGGCCGAGGCGCCCGGCTGGTATGCGGCGCTGATGCGCGAAGTCCGCTGGGAGCAGCACTGGCTCACGCTGTTCGGCCGGCGCATCGCCGCGCCGCGCCTGAGCGCGTGGTATGCCGAGCCCGGCTGCAGCTACCGCTATTCGGGGCTGAGCCTCGCGGCGCAGCCCTTCACGCCGGTGCTCGCGCAGATCCGCGCGCGCACCGAGGCGCTGGCCGGCCACGGCTTCAACAGCGTGCTGCTGAACCTCTATCGCGACGGCGCCGACGGCATGTCCTGGCACAGCGACGACGAGCCCGAGCTCGGGCCGGCGCCGCTGATCGCCTCGGTGAGCCTGGGCGCCACGCGGCGTTTCCTGCTGCGCCGGCGTGACGCGCACCCGGTCCGCGTCGGCCTCGACCTGGCCGACGGTTCGCTGCTGCTGATGGAGCCGCCGCTGCAGCGCCACTGGCAGCACAGCGTGCCGAAGACCCGCCGCGCCACGGGGCCGCGCATCAACCTGACCTGGCGCCGGATCCTGGCGCGCTGACGGGTCCGGCGGGCAGGGCGCGACGAAGCGCGTGCGGGCGTAGCCCGAATGGGACTCGACGGCGCTTCGGGGACCGTAATAGCGTCGGCTCCCCGTTATGGCAGACGCCACCGAGCAAGCAGTACAGCGGCGACCCCTGCACCGATTGGAGGGATCAGGTGTGCTGAATGCTCCCGAGTCGTCCGGCATTGCCGTCCTGGTGGTGGACGATCAATACATCGTGCGCCGCGGCATCATCAGCACCCTGGCCGATATTCCCGGCATGCACTGCGTCGGCGAGGCCGCGTGCGGCGAGGAGGCCATCATCCTCGCGCGGCGCCTGCGGCCCGCGGTCGTGCTGATGGACCTGCGCATGCCCGGCATCGGCGGGCTGGAGGCGGCGCGACGCATCGGTATCGCGTTGCCCGCCACGCGCATCATCGCGGTGACCGCCTGGGACAGCGAGCCGCCGCAGCGCCTCGGCCGCAGCCGCATCGCGGCCTGCGTGGGCAAGGACGTGCGCGCACCGGAACTCGAGGCCGCGATCCGCCGCGTGCTGGCGCCGCGCCGCGCGCTGTCGCCGGCCGCGGGCATGGTGCACCGCCCGAATCCCTTCGACGTCCTGACCGGTCGCGAAATGCAGGTCTGCATGCTGCTGCTCGCGGGACGGCGCCCCTGCCAGATCGCGCTCGAGCTCTCGAACTCCGTCAAGACCGTGCACACCCTGCGCTATCGCATCATCGACAAGCTCGGCGTCAGCGGCGACATCGAGCTCGCGAAGCTCGCCGCGAGCCACGGGCTGATCGCGGTGTGAGCCGCACCGTGTCCCGGCGTCCCCGCGCTGGCGCCGCGCGCGGACCGCTATAATCCGGCCAGCCGTGCCGCGGGGAGCACGGTTCAACCGGGGATCCATCGTGACGGGCTTCGACGCCGCCTCGTTCCTGCGCAACCTCACCGAACTGCCCGGCGTCTACCAGATGTACGACGCCGCGGGCGGGCTGCTCTACGTGGGCAAGGCGCGCAACCTGCGCAAGCGCGTCGCGAGCTACTTTCGCGGCACCGGGCTCGGCGGCAAGACCGAGGCGCTGGTGGCGCGCATCGCCGAGATCCAGGTCACCGTGACCGGCAGCGAAACCGAGGCGCTGCTGCTCGAGCAGAACCTGATCAAGAGCCAGCACCCGCCGTACAACATCCTGCTGCGCGACGACAAGTCGTACCCGTACATTTTCATGTCGCAGAAGGAGACCTTCCCCCGGCTCGGTTTCCACCGCGGCGCCAAGCGCGCGACGGGGCGCTATTTCGGTCCGTTTCCCAGCTCCACGGCGGTGCGCGAGAGCCTGAACCTGCTGCAGAAGATCTTCCGCGTGCGCCAGTGCGAGGACAGTTTCTTCCGCAACCGTTCGCGCCCCTGCCTGCAATACCAGATCGGGCGCTGCTCGGGTCCCTGCGTGGGGCTGGTGGATGAAGCGCAATACGCCGAGTCGGTGCGCCACACGGTGCAGTTCCTCGAGGGCAAGAGCACCGAGCTCGCCGCCGAGCTCGCCGACGCCATGGAGCGCGCCGCCGCCGGGCTCGACTTCGAGCGTGCCGCGGTGCTGCGCGACCAGATCCGCAGCCTGCAGGCGGTGCGCGAAAAGCAGGTCATCGAGAGCGGCGACGGCATGATCGACGTGATCGCCGCGGCCGCCGGTCCGGGGGCGGCCTGCGTGCACGTGCTGTTCGTGCGCGACGGCCGCATCCTCGGCAGCAAGAGCTTCTTCCCGCGCTGCCGGCTGGAAGAGAGCGCGGCCGAGGTGCTGTCGGCCTTCGTGCCGCAGTTCTATCTCGGGGCGAGCGGCGAGCGCGAGATCCCGCGCGAGATCCTGCTCGGCGAGGATCTCGCCGACGCCGATGTGCTGGCCGAGGCGCTGAGCGACGCGTCCGGGCGCAAGGTTGCGCTGAGCGCGCGCGTGCGCGCCTCGCGCAGCCAGTGGGTGAAGCTCGCGGCCCAGACGGCGCAGCAGAACCTGGGCGGCTACCTGGCCAACCGCAAGCGCATCCACGAGCAGCTCGGCGAGCTGCAGGAGGCGCTCGGTCTCGACAGCGTGCCCGAGCGCATCGAGTGCTTCGACATCAGCCACAGCGGCGGTGAGCTCGCGGTGGCCTCCTGCGTGGTGTTCGACGCCGGCGGACCGCTGAAGTCCGACTACCGCCGCTTCAACATCGAGGGCATCACGCCCGGCGACGACTACGCCGCGATGCGCCAGGCGCTGGAGCGCCGCTACACCCGCCTCAAGTCGGGCGAGGGCAAGCTGCCCGACCTGCTGCTGATCGACGGCGGCAAGGGCCAGATGGCGCAGGCCCTCGAGGTGCTGGAGGAGCTCCAGATCGAAGGCGTCACGGTGACGGCCGTGGCCAAGGGCACCACGCGCAAGCCGGGCCTGGAGACGCTGATCGTCGGCACCGCACGGCGCGAACTGGTGCTCCCGCCGGACTCGACCGCGCTGCACCTGATCCAGCAGGTGCGCGACGAGGCGCACCGTTTCGCGATCAGCGCGCTGCAGAAGCGGCGCGCCAAGAAGAGCGGCGGCTCGTCGCTCGAGGGCATTCCCGGCGTGGGGCCGCGGCGGCGGCGCGAACTGCTGCGCTACTTCGGCGGCATCCAGGGCATCGAGCGGGCCAGTCTCGAGGAGCTCGCGCGCGTGCCGGGCATCAGCAGAAAAATTGCCGAGGATGTTTATGCGACCTTCCACAATCAATAGAATGCGGAAAAACCGCGCACCGGTGGCTGACAGATGAACATCCCGAACACCCTCACGCTGTTCCGCATCGCGCTGATCCCGGTGTTCGTGATCATGTTCTACCTGCCGTTCAGCTGGAGCTTCCTGGCCTCCGCGGTGGTGTTCGTGCTCGCCGCGGTGACCGACTGGCTCGACGGCTACCTCGCGCGCCGGCTCGACCAGTCGACCTCCTTCGGCGCCTTCCTCGATCCGGTGGCCGACAAGCTCATGGTCGTGATCGCGATCGTGCTGCTGGTGACCGAGCAGCAGACCGCGTGGTTCACGATCCCGGCGCTCGTGGTGGTGGGGCGCGAGATCCTGGTTTCGGCGCTGCGCGAATGGATGGCCGAGATCGGCAAGCGCACCAGTGTGGCGGTGTCCTGGGTGGGCAAGGTCAAGACGTTCGTGCAGATGCTCGCGATCATCACGCTGCTCGCGGTGGATCCCGGCAAGGGCGGTCCCTGGCTGGCGCTCGGCTACATCCTGTTCTATGCCGCCGCCGCGCTGACGCTGTGGTCGGCGGTCCTTTACGTGCGGGCCGCATGGGGCGATCTGTCGGATGCCGCAACCCGTCCCGGGCGTGCAAATTGAACCTCACGTTGCTGTTGACACATGATGTTCACGCTCTAGAATACGCAGGCCTTCACGGCACGCGGGAATAGCTCAGTTGGTAGAGCGCAACCTTGCCAAGGTTGAGGTCGCCGGTTCGAACCCGGTTTCCCGCTCCAATATTTCCTGCCCCCGGCCTTTGGGGGACTTCGGAAAACCTGGTCACGGCGCGGTAGCAGAGTGGTTATGCAGCGGACTGCAACTCCGCGTACGCCGGTTCGATTCCGACCCGCGCCTCCAATTTCCCCGACACGATTCCAGCCTCCCGCCCGGGTGGCGAAATTGGTAGACGCAAGGGACTTGATTGTTGAGCACCCGACATGGAAACGGTCGGAGTGAATGGGGTCAAATTCGGGGAAACCTCAGCACGTGGCGGTGGTGGCAATCCCGAGCTAAGCCTTGGTTCGATTTTTTCCACGGTAGGTTGGCGTCAGCGCGTGGCAATTGGGGCAGAGCAATCTCAGGTTGCTGAGTTGATTGTTGCTCCGGTCACCGTTCACATGGTGGAGTTCCAGCGGAATAGCGCCGTCGAGCCAGTGAGTGCGATTGCATGAGTAGCATCTTCTCGGGAAGATCCCCTCTGCGAGCAATCGCCTTGCCAGCCTTGATGACTGGATCGGCTTTGCATTCGACAGGTATACGTCGATCGGGTGTTTCGGGCCGCTGACCTGGCTTCGATTCCACGCCTGACCCGTGAAGTGCGATGTGTCCAGTTGCCAGTGACGGATGGCTTTGCGCAGGACATCGTAGTTTCCCCCCGCTGGAGCTACGTTCAGCCGTGACAACACCTGCCGCATGGACCGCGAGTCTGCAACGGCGGCGCGCAGCTGTTCGATGCTGTACTTGCGCAGTCTCATGGAGTCGGCCCGGGAAAGTGTAGAGACTTGACGGCCCCTGCCTAAAAACTGTCCATACGTACAGTATATGGCAAAGAGAAAGTCCAGACCACGAATGCGCGACAGATGCGTAGCGGCGAAAGCCGAAGTGGTATGAAACTCCCTCGGCCGGTAACGGCCGTACCGGTTCGATCCCGGTCCCGGGCACCAATCCCTGACGATCCCGAGCGGGTCGCTGCGCCTGCGGCGACGCCGGCTTGCCCTCGACCGCGCGAGGCGCAAGAATGCCGGCCCTCGAGCAACCCGCCAGGAGATCAGTCACCCATGAGCGACATGCCCCCCGACCGCCTCTGCGTCAATCCGAAAAGCCCGTTCCACGACGAGGACGTGCTGTCGCGCGGCATCGGTATCCGCTTCAACGGCAAGGAGCGCACCAACGTCGAGGAGTACTGCGTCAGCGAGGGCTGGATCCGCGTCGCGGCGGGCCGCGCGGTGGACCGCAAGGGCAACGCGATGACGATCAAGCTGAAAGGTACGGTCGAGCCCTACTTCAAGGACGCGGCAAACGCGGAGGCCTGATCCGCGCCACGCCGGAGGGCAGAGTCGCGGCTTCTTGAGCTGTGACAAAAAATCGCACGCAATCCTGAGTAAAATGCTGGGAAATTCTCGGCGCGAGGGGATCGACGTGCGAATCACCACCACGATGCAGGCGCAGCACCGCCACTGCGACGAATTGCTCGCGCAGGCCGAGGCGGCCGCGCGGCGCAAGGACTGGAGCGCCTGTGCCGCCGCCGCACACGATTTCGTCGCCGCGACAGAGGCACACCTGGCGCTCGAGGAAAGCGGGCTGTTTCCTGCGCTCGAGCAGGCCACCGGCATGCGCGACGGGCCGACGCAGATGATGCGCATCGAGCACGGCGAAATGCGGGAACTGATGGCGGGCCTGAACGCGGCGGTCGCGGCGCAGGACGGCGACGAGTTCCTCGGCTGCTGCGAGACCCTGCTGATCCTGCTGCAGCAGCACAACATGAAGGAGGAGAACATCCTCTACCCGATGTGCGACCGCGCGGTGCCGGAGTTCGCGGCGAGCCTGTGAGCTCCGCAGGCGGGCCGCTGTCCGTGACGGGATACATCGACCTGTGCGGACTCGCCGCGCCCGAGCCGCTAGAGCGCGTCCTCGACTGGCTGGATGCGGCGGCGCCGGGCGCGACCGGGGCATTCCTGCTGCCGCGCGTGCCGTATCCGCTGTTCGATCACCTGGCGCGACGGCCCTGCGATTGGGAGACCCGGGAGCAGCCCGACGGGCGTGCCGTGGTCATCATCACGCGACGGGCCGGCGCGTGATCAATCCCGACTTCAGCCTGCCGGTCGCGGTGCCGCTGCGGTTTTTCCGCACCGCGCCGTGGTGGCTGCTGCTCGCCGCGCTGCTGTTCGCGGGGCAGGGGGAAGCCGTGCTGGCGAGCCGCCACCATCCGGCCACGCTGGCGATCACGCATCTGCTGATGCTCGGCTTCGCGGGCAACGTCATGCTCGGCGCCCTGATGCAGGTCAGCGCCGTCGTGGCCGGCGTGCGCGCGCAGCGGCCGGTGCTGGCGGGCTGGCTGGTGTGGGGCGCGCTGCAGGCGGGAACAGCCCTGCTCGCCGCGGCCCTGTGGTGGATGCAGCCCGTGCTGTTGCAACTGGCCGGGTTGGTGCTCGGCACGCTGCTGCTCGCGTTCCCGGGCTGGCTGTTTGCGCGCCTGTGGCGCAGCCCCGCGACGGATGCCAGCACCGCGGGCCTGCGCTGGGCCGTCGCCGGGCTGGCGCTCACGGCGGTGTGCGGCATCCTGCTGGCGCTGCTGCTGGCCGGTCGCGCGGTGGCGCCGCTGGCGCTGCCCGGGCTGCTGCGCCTGCACGTGCTGCTGGGCAGCATGGGCTGGGTGTTCCCGCTGCTCGCCAGCGTCGCGCTCACCGTGGTGCCGATGTTCCTGGTCACGCCGCCGTGGCCTCCCCGCGTCGCGCGCCTGCTGGTGCCGCTGAACGCGCTGGCACTGCTCGCGGGCGCCGCCTGGCCACCCCTGCTGCCGCTGGTGGCGCTGCCGGTGCTCGCCTTCGTGCTGCACCTGCTGCGCCTGCTGGCGGCAAGCAAGCGCGGCGCAGATCCGGCGCGCTGGCTGTGGGCCTGGGGCGGCGCGAACCTGCTGCTGGTCTGCGCGCTCACCGCCGGGACCGGTGCGGAGGCACCGCTAAACCCGACGCTGCTCGGCGGCCAGTTCCTTTTCGGTGCGCTGCTGCCGATACTGACGGCGATGCTCGGCAAGATCGTGCCGTTCCTGCTGTGGCTCGACTACCGGCTGAGCGTGCCCGTGGGGCGCAAGCTGCGCCACATGGGGCAGCTGTTTCCGGAGCGCTGGCTGCGCGCCCTGGGCGCACTCGCGCTCGCGCTGGGGCTGGCCTGGCCGCTGGCGTCCGTGTCGCGGTGGCCGCTGCTGGCGCTGCTGCCGGTCTACGCGCTGGCACTGGCCGGCGCGATCCACGTCGCGTGTCGTCGCGCGCGCCGCGCGACCGAAAGTTCACCGGGCAATCGAGGAGGTGTCGCATGAGATTCGGATTTCACCTGTTCATGGTCGATCCGGCGGAGCATGCGGACATTGCGCGCCGGGCCGACGCCTGCGGTTGGGACAGCATCCAGGTGGCCGACGCACCGTTCTTTCCCGAGACGGTATCGGTTCCTTACCCCTACACGCCGGACGGTTCGCGCTTCTGGCCGCTGGACACGCCGGTGCTGGACCCCTGGGTCGCGATCACCGCGATGGCCGTGGTCACCACGCGCATCCGCTTCCTGCCCTCGGTGCTGCGGCTCGCGATACGCCAGCCGCTGCTCGAGGCGAAGAGCCTGTGCTCGGTGGCGGCGGTCTCGGGCGATCGCGTCGCGCTCGGCGTCGGCCTCGCGTGGATGCCCGAGGAGTTCCGCTGGCTCGGCGTGGACATGAAGACGCGCGGTGCGCGCCAGGACGAGGCGATCCAGGTGATCCGGCTGCTGCTGCAGGGCGGCATGCAGGAATTCCACGGCAAGCACTTCGACTTCGACCGCCTCACGATGGCGCCGGTGCCGAAGAAGCGCATCCCGATCTACGTCGGAGGCACCACGACGCCGGCGCTGCGCCGCGCGGCGCGCCTCGGCGACGGCTGGGTCAGCGTCATCCACGACCTCGGCCAGGTCGCGGGCATGCTCGCGGAGCTCGACGGTTTTCGCCGCGAATTCGGGCGCGAGCACGAAGCCTTCGACATCATGATGCATTGCCCCGATGCCACCGGCGTCGATGACATCCGCCGTCTCGAGGACATGGGCGTCACCGACCTGCAGGTCACGCCGTGGAGCGTGCCCGGCATCCTGGCCGAGATGGGCGTGGGCGCGATCATGCAGCAGCAGCCGCCGCTCGCCGTGAAGCTCGAAGCCATCGAGCGCTACGCGGAGCGGGTGATCGCCCGCTGCGCGTAGCGCTCAGATCACGAGGCCGATGGCCGCCCCGTGCCGGGTGGCCTCGGCGAGGCGGCGCGGCAGCCAGGCCGAGCCGGCCAGGTAGAGCTGCGCGATGTCGCCCGCGGCCTTCAGCTGGTCGTAGAGCGCGTGCTGCGGCGTGGCGCCGTAGACCAGCACCACGCTGTCGAAACCGTCGCGGCGATAGGTCCTGCCGCCCCAGGACGACACGAATTCGAGGCCCTCGGCCCAGATCTCCTTCAGGATCAGGTTCGGGTGGACCTGCACACCGCATTGCTCCATGCGGCTCAGCACCATGCCGATCGAGTAGCGCGCGATCTCGGTGCCGAGGTGCACCGACTTGTGGAAGACCTCGACCTGCTTGCCGCGCGAGGCGAGGTATTCGGCCACCGCGGGCGTCTGGTAGTAGTCTTCCTGCGAAATCACCGCGACGCGGTCCCCGGTCGAGGCCTTGCCGAGCATGACGTCCCAGCCCTGCATCACGTGCGGCAGCTCGATGCCGGGGACGTCCTCGGGTACGCGCGGCAGCGCGCCGGTGGCGATCACCACGGCGTCGGGTGACAGCGCCCGGATCGCGGCAACGTCGGCGCAGCTCTGCAACCGCACCTCGACGCCGAGACGCGCCAGCTCGTTCTCCTCGAAATAAGCCTGGTCCTCGAAGGAGTCGCGCCCGGGGGCGCGCGCCGCGATCAGCAGCTGTCCGCCGAGGCGCTTGCCCTGCTCGAGCAGCACCACGCGGTGGCCGCGCATCGCTGCCACGCGGGCCGCCTCGCAGCCGGCGATGCCGCCGCCCACGACGACGACGCGCCGGGCCTTTTCCGCCGGCCGGTACTCGCGCTCCCATCGCAGCTCGTTGCCGATCACCGGGTTGATGGAGCAGGTCGGCGTGTACGGTTGCGTGGAGGGTTCCGATGCCTCGTCGATGCAGCGCGTGCAGGCGATGCAGCGGCGTATCTCGCCGAGGCGCCCCTCGCGCGCCTTGTTGGCGAACTCGGGGTCCGCGATGCCGGCGCGCACCATGCCGACCAGGTCGCAGTAGCCGTCCTTGATCAGTTCCTCGGCCAGCACGGGGTCGTTGATGCGGCCCGTGAACAGCACCGCGATCTTGCGCTCCATCAGCGCGAGATCCGCGCGCGCCGCCTTGCCCACCTCGCGGAACTCCGCGTGCGGGTGGTACGAGGACGGCACGTAGGACGGCGCGCCCCAGCAATGGCCGGTGTCGATGTCCACGAAATCGAGCAGGCCGGCTTCGCCGATGCAATAGAGCATCTCGCGCATTTCCATGTTGTCGTAGCCGCCGTGGCGGAATTCCTGGCCGCCGATGCGCATGCCCAGCGCCATCGACTCGCCGACGCGGTCGCGGATGCGCCGCAGCGCTTCGACCACGAAGCGCACGCGTTCCTGCGGACCGCCGCCCCAGCGATCGGTGCGGCGGTTGGTCACCGGCGAGAGGAAGCTGTAGCCGAGCGTCTCGTGCGCGCAGTGCAGTTCGACAGCGTCGGCACCGGCCTCCTTTGCGACCGCGGCCGCGCGCGGCACAGGCCTCGATGCAGAACTCGATCTCGGCCTCGCCGAGCACGTGCGGCGTGTAGTCCTGCGCCCCGATCACGGGCACCGGCGACGGCGCCCACACGGAGTTCAGGTGCGTCAGCTGCACGACCACGACGGCGCCGGTGCGGTGCACCTCGGCGCAGAACTTCGCCATGCCCTCGGCGAACGCGGGATTCTGGTAGGCCGCCTGGTGCCCGCCGCAGCCCACGGGCAAACCGATCTCGTCCGACGCCTCGGGCGGGAAAGGGCACTTCGAGCAGCCAGGTCTCGCTGCCGATCCAGCCGGTGCCGCCGCGGGCCTTGGCGAGGTGGTGCGCAATGAAGTGCTCGTCGATCAGCCCGGGCGTCATCGAGGAGTTGATCGTGTTGGTGGTCTCGCAGATCCGGTTGGGTACCCGCATCGGGCCTACCTGCAACGGCGAGAACAGATGGTCGAATCGTGCCTTGCTCATGATGTGCTCCGCTCCTCGATGTGCTCCCGGCGCCTCGGCGGCGCCGCGCTCCGCGATCAGGATGTTCACGCGGTCCCGGTCGGCGACAGGACCACGATCGCGAATGGCCGCTCGGTCTGCGCCTGGAAATAGCCCCACGCCGGGAATACCGCCACCAGCCGCGGCCACAGCGCCGCGCGTTCCTGCTCCGTGGCGTCGCGGGCCACGGCGGACATCCTGCGGCGGTCGAGCTGCACCTCGCAGGCCGGGTTCGCCTGCACGTTGAGGTACCAGGCCGGGTGCGTGTCGTAGCCTGCCAGCGAGCCGACCACGACCATGTTCTCGCCGTCCTGCAGGAACACCAGCGGCGTCGTGCGTTGCTCGCCGGACTTGCGACCGGTGGTCGTCAGCAGCAGGGTCGGCAGCCCGGACGGCGAGCCGCTGCCGTTCGCCCAGCCGTCCGGGTTGGCGAGGTAGCGCTCGACGTCGGCTTTGGCATCGCCGCGGATGCGTTCCAGCGACGCGGTCTGTTGCTTGAGCATTTCCCAGTCCGCGTCGGACAGGAAATCCGGTCTCTGCATCTGGTCGCGGTTCGTGCTGCCCATGGCTGATGTTCCTCCGTTGTCCCTGTGTTCACTGTCGCGTCGCGTCGTCGGCGGCGCGGAACGCGAAGACCATTGCCGGCGCCAGTGTCGATCCCGAGGCAGGGTAGGTCTGGCCCGTCACCGCGGCGCTGCAGTTGCCGATCGCGTAGAGCCCCGCAATGACGCGGCCCTGCCCGTCCAGCACGCGGGCGTGTTCGTCGGTGTCCAGTCCGCCCTTGGTGCCGAGCTCGCCGGGATAGACCTTCGTGCCGTAGAAGGGCGGCTTGGCGATCGGCCCGAGACAGGGGTTCGGCCCCACGGACTGGTCGCCGTAATAACGATCGTAGTTGGCGTCGCCGCGCTGGAAGTCGGCGTCCTTGCCCGAGGCCGCGTAGCCGTTGAACTTGCGCACCGTCGCGGCGAGACCGGCCGGGTCGACGTCGAGCTGGCGCGCGAGACCCTCGATCGTGTCGGCCTTCGCGATGCCGCGCCATGCGCCGGGAGGCACCGCGAAATCGGGCTGGAACGTGCTCGGCAGCATCGGCCCGAAGGGGTAGTGGCGGCGATAGCTCGAGTCGAACACCAGTGCCGCCGGCACGCTCTCGCGGCCCGGCACGTTCGCGGAGTAGATGCCGCGGGTCACCTTGGTGTACGAGGAGCTCTCGTTCACGAAGCGCTCGCCGGCGCGGTTCACGATGATCGAGCCCGGCAGGTTCTTCTCGATGATCAGCATGCGCGCCTGTTCTTCACCGGGAATCAGGAACGTCGGTCCCCACCACGCGGCATCCATGAAGCGCGTGGCCGCGCCGATGCGCTCGCCGGCCTCGATCATCTCGCCCGTGTTGCCGGGCGCGCCCGCGGTCCACGCCGCGTCCGAGGGCTGCGGCAGGTGCTTGCGGCGCATCGCGTTGTTCTTCTCGAAGCCACCCGCGGCGACGATCACGCCCTTGCGCGCCGCGATGCGCACGCGGCGGCCCGCGCGTTGCGCGACCACGCCGGTCACGCGCCCGTCCTCGACGACGAGCTCCTCGACTCCGGTGTCGAGCCACAGCGGCATGCCGCGCTCGATCATGCCCCGACGCAGGTTTCCCACCAGCGTGCCCCCCAGCACCTGGCGACGGTCGCGCAGGTGGGTCAGGCGCCACGGCAGGTCGAGCAGGTAGCGCGCCACCATGCTGAAGGCCACCCACAGCCAGCCCTTGCCGCGCGCCTGCAGGACCAGCGACTCGCTCGCGGTCCAGCCTATGAGTCCGAACAGCGCGGTCTGCGGGTGCTGCGGCCGCAGGCGCATCAACTCCTCGCCGAGCAGCTTGCCGTGGAACGGTGCCGGCTCGTGGCAGCGATACATCTTGGCGTCCGGATTGTCCGGATACATGTCCGGGAAGCCGACCAGCGGCACGAGCCGCACGTGCGTGCGCGCGTGCAGCCAGTCGATGAACGGTGCGATCGTGTCGACGAAGGCGTCGATGCGCGTCTCCTGCGAGGGCTCGCGGATCACGCTCTTCATGTAGCGCTTGGCTTCCTCGGGCGAGTCGCTGCCCCCGGCGGCCTGGATCAGCGGGCTTCCCGGCAGCCACAGCACGCCGCCCGACATCGCAGAAGAGCCGCCGTAGAGCGAGGTCTTCTCGAGCACCAGTGTCTCGGCGCCGTTGTCGTGCGCGCGCAGCGCCGCGGTCAGCGCACCGGCGCCGGATCCGATCACGAGCACGTCGGTGACGTGATCCCAGGCTGCTGCTGCTTCGTTCATGTCGCACATTCCTCCGCGCCGCGTGTCGTCGAGGCAAGTAGATCACAGGATCTGCGGGCGTGCGCGCGGGGCCAGCCGTGCTGTCAGCATCTGATACCGTTTAGGCCGATTCGGATGCCGCCGTTCGCAGAATTGTCCGCCGATGCCCGCTACCATGCGCTCAAGGGCGATCGCAACCGTGACGATCGACGCACAGCGAAAGGGAAAAGCCATGGCCATCGAAATCAGGGAATCCTTCCAGGTTGCCGCGCCGGTGGAGACCGTGTGGGAGTTCATGAAGCAGCCCGGGAACCTCGCGAACTGCATGCCCGGTGCATCGCTGGCGCGCATGATCGACGACCGCAGTTTCGTCGGCACCGTGAAGCTGAAGGTCGGCGCGATCACCGCGAGCTACGACGGCACGATGACATTCACCAGGCTCGACGACGCGGCCCACGCGATGACGCTGCTCGCGGAAGCCAAGGAGAAGGGCGGCGGCACGGTGAGCGGCACCATCACCGCGGTGCTCGAGACGCTGCCGGACGGCGGCACCGAGGTACGCTGCGAGTCGAACACCGACCTGACCGGGCGCATCGTGCAGGTCGGTCGCGGCATGATCGAGGGCGTATCGAAGCAGGTCATACAGAAGTTCGTGGCCAACGTGAAGAGCGCGCTCGAGTCGGCTGCCGCTGCGTCCGCCGCGGAATCCGCCGCGGAGCGGCGGAAGCGGCCGCGCCAGGGCAGGCTCCCGCCGCGCCCGCGCCGGTCATCGCGCCAGCGCACGAGGACTCGATCAACGTGCTCGCGGTGGTGTGGCGCGCGTTGCTCGAGGCAGTCCGCGGCTTCTTCCGCCGCCTGTTCGGGCGCGCCTGAGCGCCGGATGCGCGCGCCCTCGCCTGCGCGGGCGGGGCGCGCGTTGTTCGTCGTGGCGCCGCCGCACGCACGGCGCGCATCCTCCCTGCACATGCCCTGCACAACCGCAATCGCCTCGATGATGCGAAGGGCATGACACTGCCCGGGACGTGGCGTCACGCGCCCGGATGCTGATTGCGGCGCGCGCATCGCGCAACCGCGATGCGCGCCAGCGGGCGGTTCCTTTGGTTCTCAGTGCTCGATGATGCGGATGCGCTCGGCGACCAGCTCGGCGACGTCGAAGACCTTGCGCGTATCGGTGTGCTTGCCCGCGCTCGAATCGAGCATCAGGGTGCAGAACGAGCACGAGGTCGCGATCCGGTCGGCGCCGGTGTCCAGCGCCTCCTGCACGCGCACATCGCTCACGCGCGCCGTGCCGCCCTGGCCACCCCAGTAGTTGCCGCCGCCGGCGCCGCAACAGAAGCTCTGCTCGCGCGCGCGCGGCATCTCGATCAGCTGCCCGACCGCCGCGACCACGCGCCGGGTCTCGTCCACGATGCCGTTGTGCCGCGCCAGGTAGCAGGGATCGTGGAACGTGATCTTCTCGGCGCTGCGCTCCGCGATCTGCAGGCGGCCCGTGGCGATCAGCTCGTCGATCAGCACGGCGTGCGGAACGGTCTGCCAGTCGGCGCCGAGTTCGGGGTAGTAGCGGTCGAAGCTGTTGAAGCAGTGCGCGCACAGCGTGATGACCTTCTGCACGCCGAGTTCGCGGAACTCCCCGATGTTCTCCTGCGCCATCTCGACGAACTGCATCTCGTTGCCCATCATCTTGGCCGGGTCGCCGGTGCAGCGCGACTGCGCGAGGATGCCGTAGGAGACGCCCGCGGCCTCGAGGATGCGCACCATTGCGCGCGCGGTCTCCTGGGCGCGCGGCTCGAAGGCGACCGAGCAGCCGATCCACAGCAGGTACTCGCTGGTCCCGGGCTCGAACAGCGGCACCTCGAGCCCCTTGCGCCAGTCGTCGCGGTTCGCGGCGGTGCCGACGAACGGGTGACCGCGCGACTCGAGGTTGCGGTTCGCCGCGGCCATCGTGTCCGGCATGTCGGACAGTTCCATCACGTGGTGCCGGCGGAACTCGAGGATCACCTCCGCGGGGTTGTTGCTCACGGGGCAGACCTCGACGCAGGCCGCGCAGGTGGTGCAGTTGAAGATCGCCTCGCGGCCCAGCACCTCGATCAGCGAGCTGTCGTCGAAGCGATCCTGCGCGAGAAACTCGGCGCACGTCGCCATCACCTTCTTCGGCGAGAGATCCTTGCCGGTCTGCGCGGCGGGGCAGACCTCGTGGCAGCGCCCGCACCACAGGCAGGCCGAGACGTCCAGCAGGTGCTTCTGCGTCAGGTCGGCGAGCCTGGCGGCACCGAAGGGCAGTGCATTCCCGGCGGCATCCTCGGTGGCGTCGAAATCGACCGGCGCCAGGTTGATGCCGGGGCGGCGGCTGGCGAGCGCCGCATTGGCCGGCCCGAGCACCATGTGCACCAACGGCGTGCGGGCGATCAGCGCGATCAGCGATACGCCGAGCAGCCCGTGCAGCCACCACAGCAGCTTGAAGCCCAGCACCCGCGCGTCCGGATCCAGGTGCTCGCGCAGGCTCGCCGCGATCGCGGAGCCGAGGAACTCGGCGCCACCGCCCGGCTGCACGGCGAGGCGGAAACTCTCCGACATGAAGCCGGCGATCACGACTGCCAGCAGCAGCACTTCCATGCGCTCGAAGCCCGCGCGCGTGCGGCCCGCCACGAGCCGCTCGGGCGGAAAGAAGCGGCGCAGCAGGAAGAACAGCACCCCGAGGAACACCGCGATGCCGGCGATCTCGCGCCCGAGCTCCATGACCAGGAAACCGAACCAGCCCGCGTAGACCGGCACGCCGAGAAAGCTCGTCGCGAAGGCCGCGTGGCCGAAGATCAGCACCAGCGCGCCGAAGAACATCAGCCCGTGCGCGATGCCCGACCAGCGCCGCTGCCCGAGCCGGCCGGTCAGCGCGCCACGCACGAGGAAGGCGCGCCAGTTCAGCGCGGCGCGCAGGCGCGCGCGGTCGACGGGCTCCCCGAACGAGGGCTTGCCGTGCCCGATCCGCTTCGCGTGCGCGCGCAGGCCATGCACGAGGCTCGCGAGCGCGGCCGCGAGCAGCAGCGCGAGCAGCACGTAGCTCGCGGCGGATATTTCTGGGATCGCGGGCACGGCACTCACCTGTCCTGTGTTCGGAACGGCAACAGTCTAGCGCTTCAGGATCGCCGCCGTCGCATTGCCGCCCAGTCCGTTGGTCTGCGCAAGCCCCACGCGGGCCCCGGGCACCTGCCGACCGCCGGACTGCCCGCGCAGCTGCCAGGTCAGCTCGGCGATCTGGAACACGCCCATCGCCGTCGTCGCCTCGCCGAACGACACGAAGCCGCCGGAGGGGTTGATCGGCATGCGTCCGGTCGGTGCGGTCTCGCCGCTCTCGAGCAGGCGCTCGGCTTCGCCCGGTCGGCACAGCCCCCATTCCTCGGGAAAGGCAAGCTCGTAGTAGCAGGTGTTGTCCTGCAGTTCCGTCAGGCTCACGTCCTGCGGGCCGATGCCGGCCAGCTCGAAGGCGCGCGTCACGGCGGCCTGCACCTCGGTGTGCAGGCTCGGACCGCGCGGCACCGGGCCGGCGAGGCCGCGCGGCAGCGCATCGCCGAAGTGCATCGTGGCGACCGCGCTGGCCGCGACGAGCACCGGGTTGGTGGCGAACTGCCGGGCCTTCGCGCGCGAGCAGATCACGGCCGCGGCTGCCCCGTTCGACACCGGACAGATCTCGAACAGGCGCAGCGGGTTGCTGACATAGGGCGAGGCCAGCACTTCCTCCAGGCTCACCTCCTTCTGGAAGCGCGCCCACGGGTTGTGCACCGAGCACTTGCGCGCCTTCACGGCGACCCGCGCGAGCTGTTCTTCCGTGGTGCCGAAGTCGTGCATGCGTCGGCGCGCCAGCGTGGCCCAGAACGAGGGGCCGGGCATGCCGACGCAGCGCTGGCGCAGGAATTCCGGGTCGGTGACCTCCTCCACGCCCGAGGTCTGGATCATGCCCTTGGGCATCACCTCGCCGCCGACCACGAGGACCATGTCGTAGACCCCGCCCGCCACCATCGCGTAGCCCACGTTGAAGGCGTTGCCGCCGGCGGCGCAGCCCGCGGACATGTTGTACACGGGGATGCCCGTGGAGCCCATGTCCTCCACCACGTCGTTGCCGTTCAGGCCCCAGCCCTTGCCGCCCGAGAAGCGGGAGCTGGCGGCGCAGACCGCCTGGATGTCCTTCCACCGCACACCCGCGTCGGCGAGCGCCGCGTCGATGGCGTGGCGACACAGCGCCGTCACCGGCTTGTTGCCCACGATGTCGTCGCCGGTCTTGCCAAACCGGTGGAGACCGACGCCCAGTACCGCGACTTCCTGCATCTCAGTGACTCCTTCCCGCATCCGCCGCGAGTTGCCTGAATTTCCACGAGGTGAACGCCTTGCCATCCTCGTGATAGAGCGTGTCGATCACGAGTTCCACGGCCGCGCCCACCTGCACCGACCCGGGCGGATCGAGCATCTGTCCGACCATGCGCAGTCCGCAGTCGAGATCGACCACGCCCACCGCGTAGGGCACGAAGGGCTTGTCGTAGCGGTGCGGCGGCGGCGGCGCGAAATCCGCCACCGCGTAGCTCCACAGGACGCCGCGGCCACCGAAGTCACAGTCCTCCATGCGCGATCCGGCGCAGTCGGGGTTGTGGCAGGCGGCGGAGCGCGGGAAATAGGGGGTGTTGCAGCCGGCGCAGCGCGAGCCGTGCAGCAGCGCCGTGCCCGCGGCGTCCGTGCCGAACAGCCCCGCGACGCAGGGAAGCTTCTCTTCTTGCATGTGCCGTCTCCTCAGTTGTTGCCGGCCCTGGCTGCCTTGATCAGTTCGGGCATCACCTCGAGGCAATCGCCCGCGATGCCGTAGCGCGCGTAGCGGAATATCGAGGCGTCACGGTCCTTGTTGATGCCGACGATGGTCTTCGCGGCGGAACAGCCCGCCATGTGCTGGCTCGCGCCCGAGATGCCCACGGCCACGTACAGCCCGGGGCGCGTGATCTTGCCGGTCAGGCCCACCTGGCGCGACGAATCGATCCAGCCGTCGTCGACGATGGCCCGCGAGGCGCCGTGCATGCCGCCGATCAGCTCGGCGAATTCGCGCACCAGCGCGTAGTTGGCCGCGCTGCCGAGGCCGCGGCCGCCCGAGACGATGATGTCCGCGTCCTCGAGTCGCGGGCCATCGGCCCGCGGCGCCGAGACGACGGTCCAGCGCTCGGTCGTGGCGCCGCCGTCCGCCGCCACCTCGCGCACGACCGGCACGCCCGGTTGCGGCGCCGGCTCGACGCGCAGCGTGGTGCTGACGATGGACACGACGTTCACAGGCTCGGGCAGGCGATATACCGCGTGGGTGTCGCCGCCGTAGGCGGTGGCGCGCACCTCGAGCTCGCTGCCCTGGGTCTCGATGTAGAAGCCGTTCATCACCACCGGCACGCCCAGTCGCGCCGCCACGCGCGGCGCGACCAACCGCGCCGCGGCGGTCTGGTTGAACAGGATCACCCGCGGCTGCTGCGCGGCGCAGTAGCCCGCGATCAGCGCCACCAGCGCGTCGGGACCCGGTGTCGCGCCGCCGATGCGGTCGATGTGCGCCACGCCGTGGCTCGCCGCGATCTGCGGCGCTGCATCGGCCATGGCGCCGATCACGAGCCAGTCGAGCGCCACCGCGCGTGCCCGGCTCAACCGTCCCGCGAGCGACAGCGTCTCCTCGGTGCCGCCGTCGACCGTCTCTCCCCAGCTGCATAGAACCACGCTCATGTCACCCACTCCCCGCGAACGTCTTGCTCGCGGACAGTCTAATCGGCACCCCGCCGCGCGCGCCTTGCGCCGACGGATCATATCCGGACGTCGAGGTCTCATTTCCGGACAGGGCGGTGAACCGCGATCGGGCGCGGTGTATCGTCTGTCCCGAGCATCGCGCCGGGACACGGCGCGAGACCGATCCGGTTCACCATCAGCAGGGGATACAGTCATGGCCAGCAACGAAGATCTGTTCGTCGCACTCACCGAGTGCCACTTCATGAATCCGCAGACGATGTCCGAGATCGCCTATTACCCGCAGATGAAGCGCTGGAGCGACAGCGTCGACGGCGTGTTGCGCGCCTGGGCGGGCCGCGACCTCGCGAGCGAGTGGCCCCACCCGCTCGCCTCGGAGTTGATCCGCTACATGGACGAGGCGCGCGTCGACGTCTGCTTCTGCCTGCGCGAGCCGATGATGGACATCAGCGGCGGCACGGCATCGATGTCCACCAACGGTTTCATGCTGCAGCAGATCGAGCCCTATCCCGGGCGCATGTATCTCGAGGCCAACTGCGGGCCGGTGATCCGCCGCGGGCTCGAGCACGCGATCTGGGAGCTGGAGTACCTGGTGAAGGAGCGCGGCGCGAAGCTCTGCAAGATGTACCAGCCCGAGGACGCCGGCCCGATCAACGACCGTCGCCTGTGGCCGTTCTACGCGAAGGCCGAGGAACTCGGCGTGCCGCTCACGGTGCACACCGGCAATTCCTACGTGGTGCCGCAGCCGGGCTCGCACTGCGACGTGCGCCAGCTCGACGACGTGATGCTCGCCTTCCCCGGTCTCAAGGTGATCGCCTATCACGCAGGCTGGCCCGATACCGAGGCGCTGATCGGCCTGTGCGGCAAGCACGTCAACCTGTACATGAGTCTCTCGGGCATCATCGGCTGGTACCAGCGCGCGCCGTATCGCGGCTACCACGTGATCGGCACGGCGCTGCAATGGATGCCGGCCGACAAGATCGTGCTGGGGCTCGACCTGCCGTTCGACGACACCCGCCGCGTGGTCGATTACATCCGTGACCTCGAGATGCCCGAGGAGCTGCAGAAGAACTGGGGCTACGCGCCGCTCAGCCGCGAGGACAAGGCCAGGATCCTCGGGCTCAACCTGGCGCGGCTGACCGGCATCGAGCCCGTGAAGCGGGTCTGAACAGGAGTCGCACAGATGATGAAGCTCAAAGCGGGCACGCGGATGCGCAGCGCCGTGTGCAGGACCGAAGTGATGGTGATCGTGGCGCCGGCGACCGAGGTGTCGCTGAGCTGCGGGGGCGCGCCGATGCTGCCGGCTGCCGCGCCACCGCCGCCTGCCGGCGCCACCCCTGCCGCGGGCAGCGCCGGCGGCACGCTGCTCGGCAAGCGCTATGTGAGCGCCGCCGGCGACCTGGAGCTGCTCTGCGTCAAGCCCGGCGAGGGTGCGCTGGCGGTCGACGGCGCGGCGCTGTCGCTGAAGGAGGCCAAGCCCTTGCCGTCCTCGGACTGAGCGCCCGGCGCGCCCCGGCGCAACCCGCGGCCACGCGTCGCGCGTGGCAGGTTGACCTTGCCGGCGAAACCGGCAATCTTTGCCGCCGGCGGAAGCGCGGGCGCGGGGCCTGCTTCCCTTGACCGGCGAATGGCATGGCAATGAACAAACTTCACGTGGGCCACCGGGTCGCGTTCTACCTGGCGCGGATGGCGGCCCGGGGCTTCGGCAGCGATCAGGTCCTCGCGGGGACCGGCGTGGAGCCCGAGGACCTGCTCGACGAAAACTGCCTGATCGAGCCCGGCGAGTTCCGCCGCATCATCGGCAACATGCTGCGCCTCACCAACGACCCGCGGCTGGGCATCGCGATCGGCGCCGAGTTCAAGGTCAGCGACCTCGGCGTGCTCGGCTACGCGGCGCTCACCGCGTCCACGCTCGAGCAGTCGCGCAAGCTGTTCCTGAAGTACACCACGCTCAGCGAGCGCGTGATCAGCACCACCAACGAGGTCCGCGACGGCAAGTGGTTCTCCGAGGTGCACGAGCTGTTTCCGCTCGGCAACCTGCTGCCCTTCGCGGTCGAGGAATTCGTCAGCCAGACCATCAGCCTGGCCTCGGGCATCAGCAACCGTCCGTTCCCGATCCTCGAGATGCGCCTCGCCTATCCGCAGCCCGCGGACATCTCGGCCTACCAGCGCCGCTTCAATTGCCCGCTGTACTTCGAGCAGCCGCGCACGCTGGTCTACTTCGACATCCGCCACCTGAACGATCCGATCAGCCTGGCCAACGAGGAAGTCTTCAAGCTCTGCGAGCAGCAGTGCCAGGTGCACCAGAGCCAACTCGACGAGGGCGAGAGCCTCGCGAGCCGCATCCGCAGCGCGTTGGTCGAGAAGCCCGGCGAGTTCCCCACGGTGGAGCAGATGGCAGCGCGCCTGCGCATGGGTTCGCGCACGCTGCGCCGGCGCCTCGAGAAGGAGGAACTCACCTACCAGCAGATCCTCGACGACACGCGCCGCGACCTCGCGCTGCAATACCTGCAGCACACCCGGCTCACGCCCAAGGAGATCGGCTTCCTGCTCGGCTACAACAGCGTCAGCAACTTCCGGCGCGCCTTCAAGAGCTGGACCGGAAGCAAGCTGAGCGACTACCGCCCGCTCGAGTGAGCGCGATGGCAGCGGGTGCCCTGGCCGGCCGGCGCGTGCTCGAGATCGGCGGGCTCGCCGGCGCCTACTGCGGCAGGCTGCTCGCGGATCTCGGCGCCGAGGTGATCCTCGTCGAGCCGCCCGGCGGCGATCCCGCGCGATCGGGCTGGCCGTGCGCACCGCGCGAGGACGGAGGCGGCGAGAGCTTTTTCCACCTGTACATGAACGCGGGCAAGAAGAGCGTCACGCTGGCGCTCGACACGCCGGCCGGGCGCGAGGCGCTGCTCGGTCTGGCGCGCGGCGCGGACCTGGTCGTCGAGTCGATGCCCCCGGGCCGGCTCGCGGCGCTCGGGCTCGGCTACCGGCAGCTGCGCGAGCCCAACCCCGCGCTGGTGCTGACCTCGATCACGGCGTTCGGGCAGAGCGGCCCGCACCGCGACTACCCGGCGGCCGACATCGTCGCGATGGCAATGGGCGGCGCGATGGTGGTGACCGGCCATCCCGACGACCCGCCGGTCACGCTGGCCGGTTCGCAGGCCTCGGTCTCGGCCGCCACCCTCGCCGCCGCCGCCAGCCTGATCGCGCTGCATCACGCCGCGCGCACGGGGACCGGGCAGCACGTCGACATCTCGCTGCAGGAAGCGGTGCTCGCGGTCACCAGCATCTGCGGCGCCGGCAAGTGGCTCGACGACGGCCTGGTGCCGCGGCGCTTCGGCACCGGCACGTTCTCCTCGGTTCCTTCGGGCGCCTATCCCTGCGCCGACGGCGAGATCTACCTGATGGTGAACCGCCCGCTGCACTGGAAGGCGCTGGCTCGCTGGGTCCACGAGACCACGGGCAACGAGGAGATCCTCGACCCGATGTTCGAGGGCCCGTCGCTGGTGCGCCAGCCCTACCGCGAGCTGCTCGACATCTTCATCGGCGAGCATTGCGCGCGCTTCACCGCCGAGGAACTCTACCGCGAGGGCCAGCGCAGGCACATCGCGACGAGCCCGCTGAACTCGGTCGGCGCGATGTGCCGCGATCACCACCTCGCCGCGCGGCGCTTCTTCGTGGACGTGGACCAGCCCGGACTCGGACGCCTCGCGATGCCCGGCGCACCGTACCGCTTCGAGCGCACGCCCTGCGTGCCGCGCGCGCCGCGCGCCCACGCGCCGGCGAGCACCAGGCGGAGCTTCCGCGCTTGCTGGCGCGCGCCGCGCCCGCGCGTGCGCCGGCGCCCGACGTGGCGCCGCAGGCCCCGCTGGCCGGGCTGCGCGTGCTCGAGTTCACCGCGGGGATGGCAGGGCCCTGGATCGGACGCATCCTGGCCTGGTGCGGCGCCGACGTGATCAAGGTCGAGTCGAAGGCCTACCCCGACGTGACCCGTCTCTACATCCCGCCGCGCGAACCGGAGCGCGGCATCCAGCCGGAACTCTCGCCGTGGTTCACCGACTGGAACGCGGGCAAGCGCTTCGTGTCGCTGGACCTGTGCCATCGCGAGGGTGCCGCCCTGGCGCGGCGGCTCGCCGCGGTGAGCGACGTGGTGATCGACAACAACAGCACCGGCGTGCTGGCAAAGCTCGGGCTGGGCTTCGACGCGCTGCAGCGGCTCGCGCCGCAGCTCGTGCTGCTGAGCAGCACGGGCTACGGCGACAGCGGCCCCGATCACCACTACGTCAGCTGGGGGCCGAACATCGAGACGCTGTCGGGGATCGCGAGCGTGTCGGGCTTTCCGGGGCGCGAGTGCACGATGACGCAGTTCGCCTATCCCGATCCGCTCTCCGCGCTGCACGGCCTGGTGGCCATTCTCGCGGCGCTCGCGCACCGCCGCGCCAGCGGGCCCGGGCAGCGCATCGATCTGTCGCAGCTCGAGACCACCGTGGCCGCGATCGGGCACCTGGCGCTCGAGTGGCAGCTGCTGGGGCGCGAACCGCCGCGCCACGGCAACGCCTCGGCGGCGCACGCGCCGCAGGGCTGCTACCCGTGCCGGGGCGAGGACCGCTGGTGCGTGATCGCCATCGACGGCGACGAGCAGTGGGCACGCTTCTGCGCGCTGGCCGGCCAGCCGCAGTGGCACCGGGATCCGCGCTTCGCGGACGAGCGCGCGCGCCGCGCGCACGCCGCGCCGCTCGATGCGCTGATCGGCGCATGGACCGCGACGCAGGACCGCTACGAGCTGATGCACCGGCTCGCCGGCGCGGGCATCGCGGCCGGCGTGGTGCAGGATGTCGCGGACCAGCTCGAGCGCGACCCGCACCTGGCCGCGCGCGGCTTCTTCGAACGCATCCCGCACCTGCGCAAGGGCAGCGTGATCGCCCCGGGCATCCCGCTCGGGCTCAGCGCCACGCCCGGCCGCACGCGCGACACCGGCCGCCCGCGCGGCCACGACAACCGCGCCGTCTTCTGCGGGCTGCTCGGCCTGGACGACGCCGCATACGCCGCCGCCGTCGCGTGCGGCGCGATCGAAGAGATCGACGCCGCGTAGTCGCTCCTCCCGCTGCGCGACGCAACCCCCCGGCCGACGCCGCGGCAGCGCCGCTGACCCCAACGGATACAGCTTTGGCCGGAAGCGAATTGCCGCGGCGCGGCCGGACCGGCGGCGCTCGCTTATCGTGCATCGGGGGATGCGCGAGGCCGCGACGCGGCGGCTCGCGTCCACGTCGAAGCACCAGGGGAGGAGTTGCCATGCAAGCCGCCGACATGCCGCTCGCGGGTCTGCGCATCATCGAGAGTTTCGTCCTCGTAATAGTACAGGCCGAGGACGTAGTTGAGCCGCGATGCGCTGCCGATCCACTGCAGTTCCTGCGAGGTCTGGTCGTAGTCCGAGATGCGATTGGCCGTGGCGATGGTGAGCGGCACGCCGTCGAGGTCCACCGAGTCGTCGTTGCGCAGGTCACGATACGAGGTGATCGACTTCAGGGTGTTGGTGTCGTTGATATCCCAGCGGAGCGTCAGCGCGTGACCTTTCAGTTCCAGCTGCTCGTAGCCCGGCCAGTTGGTGGCCACCGAGTCTTCCCGGTCCTTCGAGGCATACGCCGCGGCCGCGGTGAACAGCGCGTTGGAAGGCGTCACGCTGTAGAGCTGGCTGTGGGGCGGCATCTGGTCGACATCGGTGTAGTCGAAGCGGTAATCCGCGACCACGGAGTCGCCGATGTCCAGCCCGAGCGCGAAACGCGCGCCGAAATTGTCGCGGCTGTCGAGCTCGGTGCCCGGGCTGCCGGACTCGAGGTCCACGAGCCCGTCACGGCTCTCCGAGCGCACGCCGAAGGCGACGCGCGCGATGCCCACCTTGGGCAGGTCCACCGAGACCTTCTCCACGTGGTGGTCGTAGTTGCCCACCTCGACGGTCGCGGCACCGCTGAATTCGCCGCTGGGCTTGCGCGTGATCAGGTTGATCGCGCCCGCCATGGTGTTGCGCCCGTACAGGGTTCCCTGCGGCCCGCGCAGCACCTCGATACGCTCGATGTCGACCACGTCGAAGACCGAGCCGACCGCCTTGCCCAGGTACACGCCGTCGAGGTACATCCCGGTGCTGGGCTCCCAGTACATCGCGGCGTTCACCGTCACGCCGCCGCGGATCGCCACCTGCGAGACGACGTTGCTGTTGGGGTACTTGCTCACCATGAGATTCGGCACCAGTGCCTTCAGGTCGAGCACGTCGTCGATGCGGCGCTTCTCGATCTGGTCGGCGGAGATGGCGCTGATGGCGATGGGCACGTCCTGCAGGCGCTCTTCGCGCCTCTGCGCGGTCACCACGATCTCCTCGATGCCGAGGGCGCCATCGGCCTGCTGGGCCTGTGCGAAGCCCGGCAACAGCGCCGCGATGGCGGCGCCGAGGACGATGCGGTTGCGGGGTTTGCCGTGAATTGCGGACCTGGATTTCATGGTGCTTCTCCCTGGATTGGCGAGTATGGCGATCGACGCCGTCTCGTATCGGTGTCTTCCCCTGTCGGCGGCCTGCGCGAGGGCACGAACCTCCCTGTCGGGCGCCCCGACGGGCGGAGAATAGTCGTCCACGGCGTCGCGTCGCGCCACGGGCCGCCTGCTGTCCCGAACTGATACCACTTTGGCCACAACCGAGTTGCCGCGGCGCTGAGCCGGTTTCCGGTCTTGAATATCGTGGTCGCCAATGCGCGACGAACGCCCCGGCTGGGCCGGGGCGGGGCTCGTGCCTGCCATCGCACATGCCGGGAGGACGCGACATGGATTCTTCGAACATGCCATTGCACGGGCTGCGCATCATCGAGAGTTCGCTGCTCGGAGCCGCGGCGATCACGACATCGCTCGCGGATCTGGGCGCGACCGTGATCAAGGTGGAATCGCCCGAGGGCGACTACATCCGCGAGATGACCTGGCCCATCATCGAGGGCGTCTCGCTGATGCACTACCACCTGAACCGGGGCAAGAAGAGCATCACGCTCGACCTCAAGACCGAGGCCGGCAAGGAGCTCTATCGCGAACTGGTGCGCGATGCCGACGTGGTGATCGAGGCGATGCGCCCCGGGGTGCTCGCCAAGCTGGGGCTGGGGTTCGAGGATCTGCGCAAGGTCAATCCTGCGATCGTCTTCTGCACGGTCTCGGGGTACGGGATGACCGGCCCGTACAAGGACATGCCCTCGCACGGCATCGCCTACGACACCTGGTCCGGCGCCGTGACGCCGGCCTGCGACGACGAGGGCTTCTGCTACATCCCCGAGCACGTCTCGATCGGCATCAATGCCGCGCCGCTGCTCGGCGGGCTCGCGGTGCTGGCCGGTGTCCTGCGCGCGCGCGCCAGCGGCAGGGGATGCATGATGGAACTGGCGCAGAGCGACGCGGCGGCCTTCTTCGACTGGTACCGCTGCGAGAGCCACCTCGCCTATGCCCGTCCCGAGGACGTCGTCACCGGCAACAAGGCCGACGGCTACGTGCGCCGGCCCGTGGGCACGGCGGGCATGCGCGAGGGCGTGCGCTACCAGATCTACGAATCCAGCGACGGCCACGTCCTGTTCATGGCCTCCGAGCAGGCGTTCTGGAAGAACTTCTGCGCCGGCGTCGGGCGCATGGACCTGTTCGAGAAGTGGCCCGGTTCGCGCTACGCCGATCATGCGCGCGGCAACCGCGAGCTGCAGCGCGAACTGCGCGAGATATTCCGCGCGCGCAGCTCGCGCGAGTGGATCGAGTTCAGCACGCGCGTCAACACGCCGATAGCGCCCGTCAACACGCCGCGGAACATCGTCGAGGACGCGCAGTTCCGGGCGCGCTTCCAGCTGCTGCCGCACGAGCGCCACGGCGCCGACATGATGTCCTTCCCGGTGCACTTCGTCGGCGAGGAACTGCTGCCGCCGGGCCGGGCACCAACGGTGGGCGAGCACACCGAGGCCGTGCTGCGCGAGGTGCTCGGCTGCGACGAGGCGCGCCTCGCCGCCATCCGGCAGTCGGGCGCGCTCGGTGGCGCCGGGAAGCCGTCGTGAGCGTGCGCCGCTGTCCTCTTGTGATACCGATTTGGCCGTTTGCGGCGCGCCGTCGCGATCGTGCACGGGCGCGCGCTGGCTAGAATGCGCTCAGGGTGTGAATCGTCTGCAACGGGGTGAGCAGTCATGGATTTCGAATTCTCCGCCGAGGAACGCGCGTTCATACGGGAGGTCGACGCCTTCCTGAAGGAGAACGAGTCGCCGGACGTCATGGACGTGAGCCGCGAGAACATGGCGCAGGTCTGCGACACGCCCGAGCGGCGTGCGTTCATGAAGAAGATCGCCGCGCGCGGATGGCTCGGCATCACCTGGCCGAAGGAGTACGGCGGCCAGGACGGCAGCGGCATCTACGAATACCTGCTGAACGAGATGCTGTCGGCGGTCGGTGCGCCGGGCATCGGCAAGGGCGTGGGCATCGTCGGCAAGACGCTGATCAACAAGGGTTCCGCCAAGCTGAAGCAGGAGTTCCTGCCGAAGATACTGAGCGCCGAGGTCGAGTTCGCCGTCGGCTACTCCGAGCCCGGCGCCGGTTCCGATTCGGCGGCCATGCGCCTCAGGGCCGAGCGCAAGGGCGACGGCTGGGTGCTGAACGGGCAGAAGATCTTCACCACCTCGGCGCATTTCGCCGACTGGTACTGGGTCGGTGCGCGCACCGCACCCGAGCGTCCGAAGCATGACGGGATCACGCTGTTCCTGGTGCCGATGGACCATCCGGGTCTCACGGTGCACGCGATGTACACGATGGGCGGCGAACGCACCAACGGCGTCTTCTTCGACGAGGTCTACGTTCCCGACGAGTACCGCGTCGGCGAGCTGAACAAGGGTTTCCAGTACATCGCCGAGGCGCTCGACATCGAGCGCTTCACGCTGTTCACCTTCGCGCCGATCCGCGCGCGCATGCAGCTGCTGGCCGACTACGTGAAGGCCGTGACGCGCGACGGCAAGCCGCTGCGCGAGGATCCGGTGATCCGCCAGCGGATCGCGCAGCTCGCCACCGAGTGCGAGGTGGGACGGCTGCTCGGCGTGAAGTTCATCACCGCGGCCATTCACGGCGGCAAGACGCCGACGGTCGAGGCCTCGCACTACAAGCTCTACGCGACCGAGCTCTCGCTGCGCATTGCCAACGCGACGATGGACATCGTCGGCCCCGGCGCGCAACTCGCGCTCGGCACCGAGGACGCACCGCTGCGCGGGCGGCCCGAGCGCTGCTACACGTACACGGTGATCGACACCATCGGCGGGGGCAGTTCCGAGGTGCAGAAGAACATCATCGCGCGGCGCGGCCTCGGCCTGCCGAAGAATTTCTGAGCCGGAGCGGCCGCGATGTCCTTCCTGTCAGGATTCCGGGTGCTCGACCTCGCGAGCGTCGGCCCGGCGGCGCGCGCCTCGCGCATCCTCGCGGACTACGGCATGGACGTCGTGAAGATCGCGCCGGTTTCCGCGCCGGGGACAGAAATACACCGAGCCCGTCTACCATGCCTACGGCGCCGGGCGCGGCACGCGCCGGATCCGCGTGGATCTCGAATCCGGGGAAGGCAGGGAGACCCTGTGGCGCCTCGCGCGCTCGTCCGACGTGCTGGTCGAGAGCTTCCGGCCCGGCGTGGCGGCACGCATCGGCGTGGGCTACGAGCAGCTCCGTGCGCACAACCCGCGCATCGTCTACTGCTCCACCAGCGGCTACGGGCAGCAGGGACCCTGCGCGCAGTGGGCCGGCCACGACATCAACTACCTCGCGATGGGCGGTTTCCTCGCCACCAGCGGACGCGACGCGGCGGGCCGGCCCGCGCTGCCGGGCGCCACGGTCGCCGACGGTGCCGGCGGCGGCATGCACGCCGCGCTCGCGATCATCGCGGCGCTGGTCAACCGCCTGCGCTAGCGACGAGGGTGCGTACCTCGACGTGGCGATCACCGACGGCGTGCTGAACCTGATGTCCCTGTACCTCGACGAGTACCTCGCCACCGGCGTGGACACCGGCCCGGGCACGGCGCTGCTGACGGGCAAGTACGCCTGCTACGGCGTCTACGCGACGCGCGACGGCGGGGCGGTGGCGGTGGGCGCGATCGAGACGCGCTTCTTCGCCAACCTGTGCCGCCTGCTGGGGCTCGAGGCGCTCGCGGCGGCGCAGTACGACGACGCGCGCCAGGACGAGCTCAAAGCCGCGCTCGCCGCGAAGTTCCTCGCCCGCGATCGCGACGAATGGACCGCCTTGCTCGCCGGCGAGAACACCTGCGTGACGCCCGTGCTCGGCATCGCCGAGGTGGCCGTCAGCGAGCAGTTCACGGCGCGGCAGCGCTTCGTCGCGGCCGAGCACCCGGTGCACGGGGCCTTCCGGCAGCTCGGGCCCGTGCTCGCGGGCAGTGCGCGCGCGAGCGCACCGCACCGCGTGGCTGCCGCCGGCGCGACGGATACCGATGCAGTGCTGGCGGAAGCCGGCTTCGAGGCGGCCGAGATCGCGCGGCTGCGCGAGACCGGTGTGGTGGAATAGGACAATGGGAGTCAGCGGCGATGACTGAAGCGGGCGCGGACATACCCGCCGCGGTGCGGGCGCTGATCGGCGTGCCGCAGCACGCGGAGCGCTCGAGCTTCGCGATCGAGATGGGCTACGTCTACAACACCTGCGCCGCGGTGCAGAACGGCAACCCGCTGTTCTGGGACGAGGCGGTCGCGCGCGAGGTCACGCACGGGTGGATCACGCCGCCCACGATGATGTCGGTGTGGTTCCGGCCGCACTACTGGGTGCCGGGCGCCACGGGCGAGAAGCTCGCGCTGCAGCTGCACTTCGACCTCAAGCGGCTCTTCGACATGCCCGAGGCGATCATCGCGGGCCACGAGACGGTTTTCGGCGTGCCCGTGCGTCCCGGCGACAACCTGCGCGCGCACCAGGTGCTGCGTTCGGTGAGCGAGCTCAAGACGACGCGCGTGGGCACCGGCCGGTTCTGGGTGATCGACCTCGAATGCTTCAACCAGCACGGGGAGTTCGTGGGCCGCGAGAGCTACGACTGCTTCGGCTACCGGAGACCGTCGCCATGAGCGCTGCCGCGATCGCGAACCTCACGATCGACCAGGTTCGCGCCGGTGACGAACTGCCGGTACTGGCGCACCGCGTCACGGCGACCACGGTGGTGCTGGGCGCGCTGGCGAGCCGCGACTGGCGGCCCATGCATCATGACCGCGACTTCGCGATCAACCGCAACGGCGTCAGGGACATCTTCATCAACACGCCGAACAACGCGGCGTGGTTCGAGCGCTTCGTCACCGACTGGACCGGCCCCAGGGGCCGCCTGGGGCGCATGAAGTTCCGCATGATCGAGCCGGTTTTCCCCGGCGACGAGATGGTGCTCTCCGGGTGCGTGACGCGCACCACCGTGGACGACACCGGCTGTGCGTGGGTGGACCTGGACCTGGCGGTGTCGGTTGCTGGCGCGGTGAAGACGTCGTGCAAGGCACGCGTCGCGCTGCCGGGCGATGCGGCCGACAATCCGTGGGACAGGAAAGACGAGCGCTGGAAGCCGTGACGCGGGGTCGCGGTCCAGGGTTACAACCGATCTGGCAGGGGGCGTGAGCCATGGATCTGAATTTCAGCGACGAGCAGACAATCCTCCGCGACATGGTGCGGAACCTGTGCGCGGAGCACAGCAGCACGCGCATCGTGCGCGAGATGGAGAACGATCCGCTCGGCGTTCCCGCCGGACTCTGGGGACAGATGAAGGACACCGGCCTGCTGGCGATGATGCTGCCCGAGCAGTACGGCGGCATCGGGCTCGACATGCTCGACCGTGCCGTGATCTACCACGAACTCGGGCGCGCGCTCGCGCCGGGTCCGCACTTCGTGAGTTCGGTGATGGGCGCGCTGGCGATCCAGGCCGGCGGCAGCGAGGAGCAGAAGGGCAGGCTGCTGCCCGCCATCGGCAGCGGCGAGCTGATCGTCACGCCGGCGTGGCTGGAGCCTGACAACGGCTTCGGTGCCGCGGGCGTGCAGCTGCGCGCCGCGGCGACGCCGGAGGGCTACCGCCTGAGCGGCGTGAAGCGCCACGTGTTCTACGCCAGAGCCGCGCAGAAACTGATCGTGCTGGCGCGCACCGGGGAGGCGCCCGAGGCGATCGACCTGCTGCTGGTCGACGCCGATGCGCCCGGCGTGACGCTGGTGCAGCAGCTCTCGATGGCCTCCGACACCCAGTACCGGGTCGAATTCGACAACGTCGCGGTGCCGGCGGCCGATCGCATCGGCGCGCCGCACTCGGGCTGGAAGACCTGGGAGGCGTGCATGTACGAGGGCCTGGTGCTGCTCGCGGCGCAGGCGATCGGCGGCGCCGAGCGCGCGCTCGAGATCACCGTCGAGTACGCCAAGGGACGCGAGCAGTTCGACAAGCCGATCGGGGCCTTCCAGGCGCTGGCGCACTACATGGCCGACGCGGACGCGGTGGTGGAGGGCGCGAGGACACTGGTGCTGGAGGCCGCGTGGGCACACACCAGGGGCCGCTCGATCGCACGGCTCGCGCCGATGGCGAAGCTGTTCGCCTGCAACGCCTTCCGCGACGTCACCGCAAAGTGCGAGCAGATCCACGGCGGTTACGGCTTCACGCTGGAATACGACATCCAGCTGTTCTTCCGCCGCGCCAAGCAGCAGCAGATGAACTGGTGGGACGCGCGCTACCTGGAGGGGCTGATCGCGGCCGAGGTGCTGGACGGGCCGGGCCCGACGATCGAGAACCCGTTCGCGCCGTGAGCGCGGCCGATGGCGAGAGCAACAGTCCGGGCAGGAGCAGGTCGATGAGTGCGGGCGCACTGGCAGGGATCAAGGTGGTCGACTTCGGGCAGATGGTCTCGGCGCCGTTCTGCGCGAAACTCTTCGCCGATTTCGGCGCCGACGTGATCAAGGTCGAGCCGCCCGCGGGCGATGCGGCACGCGCGGCGGGCCCGTTTCCCGGCGACGTGCCGGATCCCGAGAAGAGCGGACTGTTCTTCGTCAACAACACGAACAAGCGCGGCGTGACGCTGGACGTCGCAAGCGCGGAGGGCCGCGCGTTGTTCCTGCGCCTGCTCGCGCGCTCGGACGTGCTGATCGAGAACCACCCGCCGGCGCAGATGCGCGCGTGGGGTCTCGATTTCGCCACGCTCGCGGCGACCAATCCGGACCTGGTGGTGATATCGATCACGCCCTTCGGGCAGACCGGCCCCTACAGCGAGTGGAAGGGCTACGACCTCAACGCCTATCACCTCACCGGGGCCAGCAGCCGCTACTGCGGCCGTCCCGGCGAGATGCCGCTCGAGCACGGCACCTTCGCGGCGGACTATTTCGGCGCGGTCGCCGCGGCGGCATGGGGGCTGGGCGCGGTCTACGGCCGGCGCCGCGTGGGCGGCGGACAGCATGTCGACGTGTCGACCGCGGAGGCGATCGCGGCAACTTTCGTCGGCGGCCAGAACATCGGCGGCTACGCGCAGAACGGCGTCTTCGACAAGCGCACCGGCGTGGGCATGCCGCAGGGCGCGCCGGCGACGATCCTGCCCTGCAAGGACGGGCACGTGTGGATGCTGGCGCTGGAGCCGGGCCAGTGGAACGGACTGCGACGGGTCATGGGCGATCCGGAGTGGGCGGACCTGGACCTGTTCCAGGACATGTTCCAGCGCGCGCAGAACGCCGACCTGATCTACCCGCTGATCGAGGAATGGACGATGCAGCACGGCAAGCTCGAGATCATGGAGCGTTGCCAGGCCGCGGGCTGTCCGGTCACGGCGGTGTTGACGGTGGCCGAGGCCGCGGAACAGCCGCACCTCGCCGCGCGCGATTACTTCGTCGAGATCGATCACGCCGCGCTCGGCAAGGTACGCGTGCCGGGTGCGCCGTTCCGCTTGCCCGCGTCGCGCGGCGGACCCCGCACCGCGGCGCCGCTGCTCGGCGAGCACAATGCCGAGGTGTTGCGTGAACTTGCCGGCGCCGCCGAGTCGGACGGCCCGGGAAGCGGAGGCTAGGCACATGGCCAGCGCGCTGCCGCTGCAGGGCATCCGGGTCGTGAACTTCGGCTGGGTGTGGGCCGGGCCCGTGGCAGGGCAGACGCTCGGCTTCCTCGGCGCCGAGGTGCTGAAGATCGAGTCGCGTGCGCGCATCGACATGACGCGCAGCCTGCCGCCATTTGCCGAGGGCATTCCCGGCCCCGACCGCAGCCTGTCGAATCATGCCTGCTGGGCCGGCAACGGCTCGGTGACGCTGAACCTCAAGCACCCCGAGGCGAGGCGGCTCGCGCTCGAGCTCATCGCGAAATCCGACGTGGTGATCGAGAACTTCGGCCCGGGTGTCATGGAGCAGCTCGGGCTCGGCTACGCGGAGCTCGGCAAGGCGAGGCGCGACCTCGTGATGCTGTCGATGCCGGCCGCGGGTCTCTGCGGACCGCTGCGCGAGGTGCGCACTTACGGCCTCAGCGTGACCTCGACCACCGGCCTCGACAGCCTGGTGGGCTACAAGGGCGGCGGACCGATCCCGGTCGAGAACGCGTTTTCCGATCCGTTCGTCGGCATCTTCGGCGCCTTCGCGGTGCTCACCGCGCTGCACCATCGCGATGCCAGCGGTCAGGGCCAGCACATCGACTTCTCGCAGCAGGAGGCGATCATGCAGATGGTCGGGCCGGCCTACATGGACTACGCGCTGAACGGACGCGCCGGGGGCCCCAGGGGCAACGAGCATCCGCTGGCGGGGGCCGCCCCGCACGGCGTGTTTCCCTGCGCGGGCGAGGACCGCTGGATCAGCATCGCGGTCGAGAGCGACGCGGAGTGGTGCGCGCTGCGCGCGGCGATGGGAGAGCCCGCCTGGGCGGCGGACGCGCGCTTCGCGACGCGCGCCGGGCGCGTGGCATCGATCGACGCGCTGCATGCGGGCCTCGCCGCGTGGACCGCGCTCTCCGACGACCGTGAACTCGCCGGGCGCCTGCAGGCGCAGGGCGTCGCGGCGGCCCCGGTGCTGAACGTCGCGGACCTGCTCGCCGATCCGCACTACCGCGCGCGCGGCACGTTCATCGAGGTGCAGCATCCGCTCGGCTTTCGCGAAACCATCTACGGCGCCTACGTGAAGACGAGCCGCAGCGTGCCCGATGTGCGGCCCGGCCCGGTGATGGGGCGCGACAACGAACACGTGTTCCGGGACATCCTCGGCATGTCCGAGGCGCGCTACCGCGAGCTCGTGGAGCAACAGGTGATCTACTGAGGACGCGCGAGCCATGGAGGCGCGGGCCTCCGGTGGAGCGGGCGACGAACCGACGGAGCAGAAGGAAGATCCATCATGAAATTCGCCCTTTCCGTACCCGGGCTGCTGAACTATCCGCCGTCGATGGCACCCTGGGAGGTGCTCGCGACGGGCAAGGACATCATCCGCTTCGCCAAGCTCGCCGATCGCCTGAGCTGGGACTGGCTCACGGTGCCCGAGCACCTCTTCATTCCCGACGGCATGGTCGACGTGATGGGCCGGCGATTCCCCGAGGGCATCACGGCCTGCGCGGTGCTTGCCGGCGCCACCGAGCGGATCCACCTGCTGACCTACGTGCTGGTGGTGCCCTACCGCAACCCGGTGCTGCTGGCGAAGCAGATCGCGACGATGGAGTTCATCGCCGGCGGGCGCTTCACGCTGGGCGCGGCGCCCGGGCACCTGCAGCGCGAGTTCGAGGTGCTCGGCATTCCGTTCGAGGAGCGCGGCTGGATCACCGACGAGTACATCCGGGCGATGATCGAGTGCTGGACCTCGGATTCGCCGCGCTTCGAGGGCAAGTACGTGAGCTTCAAGGACATCGTCATGGAGCCCAAACCGCTGCAGAAGCCCTATCCCCCGATCTTCATCGGCGGCAACACCGAGATCGCGATGAAGCGCGCGGTGCGGCTCGGCGACGGCTGGATCCCGTGGCTGATCACCACCGACAGGCTGCGCGAGTGCGTCGCGTTCATGAGCGGGCAGCCGGGCTGGGAGCAGAAGAAGGATCGCTTCGAGATCGTGATGCCGACCACGGAGTACAAGGTCGAGGACTACTCGCACTCGGAGAAGGGCGATACCCGCATCGAGATGGACCGCGACACCATACTGTTCGAGCTCGAGGCACTGCAGAAGGCCGGCACCACGGTGGCCCAGGTGATGACGCCGCCGGTGCGGGCCGTCGACGAGTGCCTCGACTGGATCGAGTGGTACGACAGCGACATCATCCCGAATTTCCGCTGAATCCCTGCCCGGAGTACGCGCCATGAGCCAGGAAGAGAACATGCTGCTTTTTCGTATCGAGGACGGCGTGGGCATCATCACGCTGAACCGTCCGCACAAGCTGAACGCGATCAGCTGGGATCTTGCCGAGGAACTCTCGCGGCTGCTGTTCCTGCTGCGCGAGGACGACGCCGTGCGCGTGATCCTGCTGCACGGCGCGGGACGGGCATTCTGCGCCGGCGGTGACGTCGGCTTCATCTCCGGCGAGAGCGAACGCCCGATGCCCGGCACCTCGGATCCGTCGCGTCCGATGCCGCGTTCGCAGCGCAAGACACCCGGCGGGCCCTTCGTGGACGTGGTGCGGCAGATCGTGGCCGTCGACAAGCCGGTGATCGCCGCGATCCACGGTCCGGCGGTAGGGGCCGGGCTCGGCTACGCGATGGCCTGTGACCGCCGCTTCGGTGATACCACCACGCGCATGTCGGCGATATTCACCAACATCGGCGTGGCGCCCGACTGCGGCGTGTCGTGGTTCCTGCCGCGGCTGGTCGGGCTGTCGAACGCGCTGATGCTGGTCGAGACCGGCAGGATCCTCGGCGCCGACGAGTGCAAGGCGATCGGCCTGCTCGACGAACTGGTGCCGGAGGGCAAGGCCTTCGACGCGGCGCTCGACTATGCGCGCACGCTCGCCGCACGCGCGAGCGTCGCGGTCGACATGGCGCGCCGGCTCATCTACCGCTCGCAGACCAGCACGCTCGAGGACATCCTCGACTACGAGGCCTGTGCCGGCACCATGGTGGCTTCAGCCTTCGATGCGAAGGAAGGCACCGCGGCCTTCCTGGAAAAGCGCAAGCCGGTGTTCCGCGGTATCTGAGGACGATCGCCGGCATGCGGCGGCCTAGGCGATCAGCTTCTCCTCGCGCAGCCTCGCGAGCAGCGTCGCCGCCGCCTCGGCCGGCGTGCCCTCGATGAACTCGCACTGGCCGTGCACTTCCGGCACGTACTGCTTGGCGAGCACCACGCGCGGTGTGAGCTGTTCGTCGCTCAGCCCGAGATCCGCCAGCGCGATCTCGACCAGGGGCTTCTTGCGCGCGGCCATCTTGTCGCGTGCGCTGGGAAAGCGCGGCTCGCCGAGCTCGTTGCTGACCGTGACGACCGCGGGCAGCGCGCCCTCGAGCACCTCGTCGCCGTCGGGCGTCACGCGCGTGACGCGCAGGCGCCCGCCCTCGAGGAGCGCCACGGCGCGCGCCAGCGGCGCGATCGGCATGTCGAGCGCCTCGCCGAGCAGCGCCGGCACCACGCCCTGGTCGTCGTCCGAGGCCTGGCGGCCGCACAGCACCAGGTCCGCCCCGCCGCTCGAGCGGATGTACGCTGCCAGCAGGTTCGCCACCACGTGATGGTCGAGCGCGCCCGCGTCGGCGCCGATGGCGACGATCTCGTCGGCGCCGAGCGCCGCGCAGTGCTTCAGCGGCTCCTGCAGCTCGCGCCCTATCGAGACCGCCGTGATGCGGCACTCGCAGCCGGCGTCGCGCAACCGCAGTGCCGCCTCCAGCGCCTGTTCGTCATAGGCGTTGATCAGGCGCGGGATGCCCGGCACGTCGAGCGTGCAGCCATCGGCCGCGATCTTCAGGCTTCCCGCCAGGGCGTAGTTGTTCACGGCGCTGGGGTCCAGCACTTCCTTGATGCACACCACGATTCGCATGTCGTTCTCCTTCACCTTGCCATTCGTTGCGTCGGCACGCCTTCAGCCTGCGGCGCCGGCTTCACCCTCGATCTCGAGGCTGCCCGCGTCGCACCACACGGCCGCGTGCGGGTAGCCACGGGGCGCCTGCGTGAGCGCCGACATCAGGTACCAGCGCCACGGATAGTCGCCGTAGTCGCGGTAATCCCCGGTCAGCGTGCCGGCAAAGTGCTGCCGTCCCGCGAAGCGCGTGCCCTCGATCGCGGCACCGCCGTCGCATTCGGCCCGCCGGCCCGCCCGCGCGTGGTCGAAGCCGGCGCGAAACGGGGCGCCGGCCGCGGTTTCAGTCTCCGTCATCGGCCGCGAAGCGATCGAACACGTCGAGCGCTTCCTCCACGATGTCCGAGAGGATCTGCCGTGCCGGCTTCATCCCGGTGACGTAGTCGATGCCCTGCCCGGCGGCCTCGGTCATCAGGTCCTTGCGCAGATAGTCGTTCGCGCCCGTGATGTACTCGTTCGACAGCAGCATCTGCAGCGGCGGCTTCAGCACCGGTGGCGCGTCCTCGCGGCTCCACTCGACGTGCCAGGGGCAGCGGATGGTGCGCATCGTGTAGCCCGAGATGCAGTCCGAGTAGCTGGTGTCGTCGGCGTTCGACTCGATCAGTTTCTCCTTCATCGGCAGGTTGACGTCGGACTCGCGCGAGGCGAGCCACAGCGAACCGGTCCACACGCCGTCGGCGCCCAGTGCGAGCGCCGCCGCCAGGTGGCGCCCGGTGGTCACGCCACCTGCGGCGAGCACCGGCACGCCGGCCTCGCGCGCCGCGTCCACGACCTGGGGCACGATCGAGAAGGTGCCGATGTTGCCGGTGTGGCCGGCGGCATCGTATCCCTGCGCGATGATCACGTCGGTGCCCGCGGCAATCTGCTTCCTGGCCTGGCGGGGCTTGCCGACCAGTCCCCACACCATGATCCCGAGCTGGTGCGCGCGCTTCAGCATGAACTCGGGCGAACCGAGGCCCGAGGCGATCACCGGCACCTTCTCGTCGAAGAGCACCTCGAGCTGGTCGAGCGCACGCTTGTGGTCGAGCCCGCCCCAGGTCGAGATCTCGAGCTTCTCCTTCGGGTCGGGCACCGAGTACTTCTTCTTGATCATGTCGGTGTACTCGCGCTGCGCCGCGGGTATCATCGCGTACAGCTCCTCGAGCGATTTCTCCTCGGGCACCGAGGCCGGCAGCACCAGGTCGATGCCGAACGGCTTGCCGTTGACGCGCTCGCGGATCCACCGGATGTCCGCGGCGATGTGCTCGGGCGGGTGCATGGCCTCGCCGAGCACCGCGAAGCCGCCGGCGTTGATGACGGCCACGGCGACGTCCTTGCAGTGGGTGAACGCGACGACGGGATACTCGATCCCCAGCCGGTCGCAAAGCTTGGTGTGAAGCGGGTTGCGCATGCGGCGATCTCCTCGTTGGTCGATGCGGGTATTGCGTCGGGAAGGAATCTAAACCCCGGGCGGCGCAAAGAAAACGTCGCGCTCCCCCGGCGCCGTTCATTGGCCGGAAATGAGTTGCGATCGTCCGGATTTGATGCGCTGGATCAACGAGGCGGCGACCCGGGTGCACGTAGAATTCCTACGTAACCACTCGGATTAGGATCCAGGCAGGGTAAATGCCATGAAACCGGCGCCATTCGAATATCACGCACCGGAATCCCTCGACGAGGCGCTGGCGTTGCTGGCGCGCTTCGAGGACGAGGGTGTGGAGGCCAAGATCCTCGCGGGAGGCCAGAGCCTGATGCCGATGCTGAGCATCCGCGTCGCGCGTCCCGATGTGCTGGTCGACCTGCGCAAGCTGCGCACGCTCGACTACATCCGCGACGCCGGGGACGCGATCGCGATCGGCGCGATGACCTCGAAGCGGGCCGCCGAGGACTCGGTGCTGCTGCGCGAGCGCCAGCCGCTGTTCCACGCGGCCACGCTGAACATCGGTCACCGCCAGATCCGCAACCAGGGCACGGTCGGCGGTTCCTTCGCGCACGCGGATCCCGCCGCCGAGTACCCGGCGGCCGCGATCGCGCTGGACATGCAGATGACGGCCGTGGGGCCGGGCGGCGAGCGGACGATCGGCGCGCGCGAGTTCTTCGTGACCTACCTCACGACCAGCCTCGAATCCACCGAGATCCTCACCGAGGTGCGCATGCCGTATCTCGCGCCCGGCATCGGCTGGTCGTTTCGCGAGGTGTCGCGGCGCAAGGGCGACTTCGCGCTGGCCGGAGCGGCGGTGCTGCTGGGGCTCGCGCAGGGGCGCATCGACAGCGCGCGCATCGTGGTGTTCGGCGTCAACGCCACCGCGGTGCGTCTCGCCGCGGCCGAGCAGACGGTGCTCGGCCAGGCGCCCGGCGATGCCCTGTTCCGCGACGCGGGGCGCGCCGGCAGCGAGGAGATCGAGGAACCCATGGCGGACGTGCACGCATCGGCCGATTTCCGCCGCCACCTCGTGTCCGCGGTGGTGGCGCGCGGGCTGGCCGAGGCGCTGGCGCGGGCGCAGGGTTGAGCCGCGGATATCCGTAACCGGGAGGGAAACCAGCATGAGCGACAAGCACAGTATTCGCCTGAGCGTGAACGGAAGGACCTATGAACGGGAAGTCGCGGCGCGCACGACGCTGGTCGATTTCCTGCGCCACGAGCTCGGCCTGACCGGTACGCATGTCGGTTGCGAGCACGGGGTCTGCGGCGCGTGCACGATCGTCAAGGACGGCCAGGCGGTACGCAGCTGCCTGATGCTCGCCGTGCAGGCCGACGGCGCCGAGTTGCAGACCGTCGAGGGCCTGGCGGGCCCCGACGGGCTGCACCCGATCCAGGAGGCATTCATCGAGAAGCACGGATTGCAGTGCGGCTTCTGCACGCCGGGATTCCTGATGACCACGCTGGAGTTTCTCGGCGACACGCCGGATCCCAGCGACGAGGAGATCCGCGAGGCGCTGGGCGGCAACCTCTGCCGTTGCACCGGCTACCAGAGCATCATGGACTCGGTGCGCCTCGCGGCCGGGAAACTGCGCGCGCGCCAGGCTGCCGTGCCGCCGCCGCTGGTCTGAACGCGGGCAGCCCCGCGACTGCAGGAGGGAATCATCATGTCGAACGCCGGGATACCTGTTTCGCCGGACGCGCTGCCGACCAGCGCGCGGCGCTTCCTTGGCAAGGACGTGCGGCGCGTCGAGGACCGGTCCCTGGTGACGGGGCGCGCGGAATTCATCGACAACTTCACGCTGCCGGAAATGCTGCACTGCGCGATCCTGCGCAGTCCGCACCCGCACGCGCGCATCCTGCGCGTCGACACCAGCCGTGCGCAGGCGCACCCCGGTGTTGCCGCGGTGCTGACGGGCGAGGATCTCGCGCGCTGGTGCAACCCGATGGCGACCGCCCCCGAAGGCTGGGGGCCTTACAGCCTTGCCGTCGGCAAGGCCCGGTTCGTCGGGGAACCCGTGGCGGCGGTCGCCGCGAGCAGCCGCTACATCGCGGAGGATGCCTGCGAGCTGATCGACGTCGAATACGAGTTGCTGCCCGTGGTCGCGGATCCCTGCGTCGCGACCGATCCCGCGACGGTCCTGCTCTACGAGGAGCGCGGCACCAACCTGATGCTCGACCGGGCCTTCACCTGGGGCGACATCGACGGCGTCTTCGCGGCGGCCGATCACGTGTTCCAGGCGAAGTTCCGCTGGAACCGCGTCGGGGCCAACCCGACCGAGACCTTCGGCTGTGTCTGCCAGTGGGACCTGGTGGAGGACAGGCTCACCTGCCACGGGGCCTACCAGACGCCGGGCTTCATGGGGCTGGGGCGCGGGCATACGCTGCGCCTGCCGGCAAACCGCATCAATATCGTCAGCCACCCGCAGGGCGGCGGTTTCGGCGGCAAGGGCGGGCCTCGCGGCACGGACATCGCCGCGTTGCTCTCGCGCAAGTCGGGCGGGCGACCGGTGAAGTACATCGAGGATCGCATGGAGTACCTGCTCGCGGGCGGGGGCCAGTCCTGGGACCGCTACTACGACGCGGCGCTGGCGGTGACCGCCGACGGGATCGTGCGGGGCCTGCGCGTGCGGCTGCTCGACGACCAGGGCGCGGGCGCCGAGGGCTACGGGACCATCTCGGTGGCGAAGCCGCTGGCCGCGTTCACGGGCTGCTACCGGATCGAGGCCGCCCAGTACGACGTGAAGGTCGTTGCGACGAATCGCGCGCCGTCCTATCCGTATCGCGGCTACGGCCCGCCGCCGCACAACTTCGTGCTGGAGTCGCTGATGGACATCGCGGCGCGCGGTCTCGGGATCGACACGGCCGAGATCCGGCGGCGCAACTACATCCGCCCCGAGCAGTTCCCCTACACCATCCCGAGCGGCAACGAGTACGACAGCGGCAACTACGAGGCGGCGCTCGACAAGGTGCTCGAGATGGCCGACTACCGGCGCCTGCGCGAGGAGCAGGCGCGCGCGCGCGCCGAGGGCAGGCTCTTCGGCATCGGTGTCGCGAGCACGATCGAGCCGGGCGTTTTCGACTGGAACGCCTATGCCACCGTCGGCGTGCCGGGTGTGGGCGTGCCCGAGGGCGTGTCGCTGTCGATCAACGTGCTCGGCGAGATCACCGCGCGCGTGGGCTTCAACCTGCAGGGCCAGGGCCAGTACACCGTCGCGACGCAACTGCTGGCCGACTACTTCGGGGTGGAGATGGAGGCGGTGCGCGTGGTGTACGCCGACACCGACCACGCCCCGCCGCACTTCGGGCCGGGCGGCAGCCGCCTCGGCGTGGCGATCACCGGCGCGATCCTCGGGGCCTGCCAGATCATCAGCACGAACCTGTGCCGGGCGGCATCCGTGCTGCTGCAGGTACCCGCGGAGCAGGTCGAACTGATGGACGGGCAGCTGCGCGTGAAGGGCGCGCCCGCCGTGGCGATGCCGCTCGCGCAGGTGGTGGGCGCGATGCTCTCGCGCAGCGACCTGATGCCGGAGGGCATGCAGGCCGGCGCCTCGGCCGTCAGCGTCTGGACCGCGCCGGGGCGCACGGCGCCGGACGCCGACGGCCGCTGCAAGAGCTACCTCACGGCGGCCAACGCCTGCCACGTCGTGGTCGTCGAGCTGGATCCGGATACCGGCAAGACCGACATCCTCGGCTACTTCATCGCCGACGACTGCGGCACGCGCCTGAACCCGGCCAACGTCGAGGGCATGATCCAGGGCGGGGTGGCACAGGGCGTGGGCGCGGCGCTGTTCGAGCAGTACGTGTACAACGAGAGCGCACAGCCCCTGGTCTCGACGTTCATGGATTACCTGATACCCACGATCAACGAGGTGCCGATGACGCAGAAGGCCGCGCTGGTGACGCCGTCACCGTTCGCGCCGCTCGGCGCCAAGGGCTGCGGCGAGGGCGCGATCCACACCACCCCCGCCGCCATCGTCTGCGCGATCAACGACGCGCTGGCGCCGCTCGGCACGATGGTGCGCGAGACTCCGGCCTCGCCGCACCAGGTGTGGTCGCTGATCCGCGCCGCGCGCGCGGCCGCGAAAGGGGGCTGAGCGAGCGATCCGGCGCGGCTGCCGGAAATGAGACCGCAAAGGCCGGAATTGATCCACTGCACCGCGGGCCCGATGCGGTCCGGCGATCTAGGATACGCATCACGGGTAGTGGATGGATGCGGGTGACGGCATGAATGGCGCGCTGGACGATATCGTGGTGCTCGACCTGACGCGCGGCTTCGCGGCCTCGATGTCTGCGGCGTTTCTCGGTGATTTCGGCGCGCGGGTGATCCGCCTCGAACCGGTGCGCGATGCGGCGCCGCCCGCCGCGGGCGAGGCGGCGGGGCCGCGCACGGCGCGCTGGAACCACGAAGCCGACCTCATCCACCGCAACAAGCAGAGCCTCGCGCTCGACGCCGCCAGCGCGCGCGGCCGCGCGGTGCTGGAGGACATCGTGGCGCGCTGCGACGTGATCCTCAGCGACTGGCCGCTCGCGGAACTCGCTGAGCGCGGGCTCGATTACGGTGCCGCATCGGCGCGGCGCGCCGATATCGTCGTGGCGCGCATCTCGGGCTTCGGCCCGAAGGGCAGGGACCGGGATCTGCCGGCGATCGACGAACTCGCCGCGGCGCGCACCGGCATGATGCCGATCGTGCAACAGCCCGGCGAGCCGCCGGTCTACACCGGCGCCGGCGCGATGCACGCCGCGGTGCTCGTCGCCTTCGGTATCGTGACGGCACTGCTGCACCGGCAGGCGAGCGGCGAGGGCCAGCAGGTCGACACCTCGCTGTTCGCGGGCAACATGTTCGGCGCGAGCCTCGACCTGCAGGCCTTCCTCGCGATCGGCTCGGGCGACCGGCTGCTGAACCCGATCTCGCGCCTCGACGTCTCCAACCCGATGTCCGGCTCGCTCTATGCGAGCGCCGACGGGCGCTGGGTGACGCTGACGATGCCCGACACCGACCGCTGGTGGCCGGATCTCGCCGCGATCACGGGGCTGGATGCCGCCGATTCCCGCTTCGACACGCACGACAAGCGCTGCGAGCTGAACCGCCTCGAGCTGATCCACGCGCTGGAGGCAGCCTTCGCACGCGAGAGCGCCGACCACTGGCGCGCGCAGTTCGCCGCGAAGCGCCTTTCGGCGGACATCATCGAGCGCTTCGACTACCCGGCCAGCGATCCCCAGGCGCGCGCCAACCGTTACGTCATCGAGCTCGAGCACCCGAGCTTCGGCCGGCTGCAGAGCCTGGGTTTCCCGATCTACATGAGCGAGAGCCCGGCACGCCTCGCGAGCCTGGCGCCCTGCGCCGGCCAGCACACGCTGGAGCTGCTGCACGGACTGCTCGGCTACCCGGTGGAAACCATTCACGAACTCGGCGCCGCGGGCGTCGTGGCCTGAGCGCGGGAGGACAGCGTGGCAAGAGCACTCGACGGTATCCGCGTCATCGATCTCACGGTCTGGTTGCAGGGGCCGGTGTCGGCCCAGTTCCTGGCCGACTTCGGCGCCGAGGTGATCAAGGTCGAGCGTCCGCAGGGCGGCGACCAGGGGCGTGGCGTGCGCAGCATCAAGTCGCTCGAGATCGGCGACTGGAACCAGTACTTCCTGGTGAACAACCGCAACAAGAAGGGCCTGGTGATCGACCTGCGCAAGCCCGAGGGGCAGCAGATCATGTACCGGCTGGTCGCGAAGGCCGACGTGTTCCTCTCGAACATGTCGCCCGAGCTGCTCGAGGGCTGGAACCTCTCCTGGGAGAAACTCAGGGAGATCAACCCGCGGCTGGTGTACGCGACCAACACCGGTTACGGCCGTTTCGGCGGCGCGTCGCGCCCGTCCTTCGATCTGACCGTGCAGGCGCTCACGGGCATCATGGCGCGTCTCGGCGAACCCGGGCAGCCGCCAATCTACCTCGGCATGGGCTCCGGCGACTGCTACGGCGGCATCATGTCGGCCTTTGCGATCGTCACCGCGCTCTACCAGCGCAACCGCTCGGGGCACGGCCAGTGCATCGATGCCTCGCTGTACGGCGCGCAGCTCTTTCTGGGCGCCCCGCAGCTCCAGGCCTACCTCGGCGGCGACACGGAGGCGGCGCTGCAGCGCTCGCGCCGCGATGCGCCGAACCCGCTGTGGAACATTTACCCTACGCGCGGCAAATGGGTCTGCGTCTGCGAGCCGAACGAGGACGCGCGCTTTCGCCTGCTCTGCGCCGCGCTCGGTGACGGCGAGCTGATCGAGGATCCGCGCTTCGCGACACCCGCGGCGCGCGCGGCCAACAACAGCGAACTGATCGCGCTGTTCGACGCGATGAGCGCGGCGCTGGATCACGAGACGCTGCTTGCCGGGCTCGCCGCGAACGGCGTGAGCGCAGCGCCGGTCAACACGCTCGCCGATGTCGTGAAGGATCCCCAGGCCTGGGACAACGACTACCTGGTGAAGGCCTGGTGCGAGGAGGTGCAGCGCGAGGTCGACGTCCGCGGGCTGCCCGTCACGCTGTCGAAGACGCCGGGCGAGGTGAACTGCCTGGGCCCTCAGCTCGGGCAGGACACCGAGCTCCTGCTGATGGACCTGCTGGAGTATTCCTGGGACGAGATCGAGGCCATGAAATCCGCGGGCGCGATCCCCTGAAGCGGGGGCGTGCCGGCACACACGGGAGAGGCGCGGATGAGCGAAGGCGAAACGGCGGCGCAGTGGAGCGACTGGGCCGGGGTGCGCGGCGACGGCCTGGAGGATTTCCGGGAGATCATCTACGAGAAGAAGTCGCATCTCGCGCTCGGCGGCGGTGTGGCGCGCGTCACGCTGAACAAGCCCGAGCGGATGAACACGCTGACCCTCTCGACCGTCGACGAGATGTTCCGCGCCTTCTACGACGCGAACCACGACGCGATGATCGGCGTGATCGTGGTCGCCGCGAACGGCCGGCACTTCGGCGCGGGCGGAGACGTCGAGTGGGAGCGCTGGGGCCTGCGCGAGGCGTTCTACAACCGCTACCCGCACAATCGCCTGATGCGCATGTCGCGCAAGCCGATCATCGCCCAGGTGCAGGGTTACTGCCTGGCCGGGCACAACCACATGGCCTATTGCTGCGATTTCACGATCGCGGCCGACAACGCGATCTTCGGCCAGGCCGGTCCGCGCGTGTCCTCGCCGGCCGATGGTTTCGTCGTGCCCTACCTGACCAGGGTGGTGGGCGCGAAGAAGGCGCGCGAACTGTGGATGCTGTGCCGCAAGTATCCCGCCGCACAGGCGCTGGAGATGGGGCTCGTGAACACCGTGGTGCCGCTCGAGCGCCTCGAGGCGGAGGTGGACCAGTGGTGCGCGGAGATGCTGGCGCTCAGTCCCGGCTGCCTCGAGGTGCTGAAGGCCGCCTTCGACCAGGAAATGGACGGCTACCGCGAGCAGTGCATCACGTCGGCGGCGATGTACCCCGACTGGTTCGACATGCCCGAGGGCAAGGAAGGCGGTGCGGCCTTCCTCGAGAAGCGGCGCCCGGAATTCTGGGACATCCGCCGGCGCGAGGCAGAGGCGCGCGCGCAGCTGCTCGCCGAATACGAAGCGCGCCACGGCAAGAAGTAGACCGCAGCCATGCGCAGTGAAACGGTGTTGAGGGACAGGGCCTGCATCGTCGGCATCGGGGAAACCGCGTACTGCCGCAAGCCCGGTTCCGGACTGGGCGAGGAGGCGCTGCAACTGCGCGCCGCGGTCGCGGCGCTGGCCGACGCGGGCCTGCGGGGCCGCGACATCGACGGCGTGCTGGCCTTTCCGAACGTGGGCAAGTGCGAGGCCTTTGCCGCGAGCCTCGGTGCCGAGAACCTGCGCTTCGCGGCCATCGTGCACATGGGCGGCGCGGCGCCGGTGGCTTCGCTGCGACTGGCGGCGATGGCGGTCGCCTCGGGCGCGGCGAACTACGTGCTGATCCCGGCCGGCTGGAACGGCTACTCGGGCGCGCGCGTGCGCCAGACCGTCACGACCGACAAGCATTCGATTCCGGGCGGCGCGATTGCCTGGGACTACTATCTGCCGCAGGGGCTCACGGTGCCGCCGCAGTGGTACGCGCTGATGGCGCGCCGCCACATGCACGAGTACGGCACCACGCACGAGCAGTTTGGCGCGGTCGCGGTCGCGATGCGCCGCCACGCGCAGCTGAACCCGGCCGCGGTGATGCACGGCAAGCCGCTCACGCTGGCCGACTATCTCGCCTCGCCGATGCTCGCGGATCCCTACCGCGTGAACGACTGCTGCCTCGAGACCGACGGCGCCGCCGCGTGCATCGTCACCACGCCCGAGCGCGCGCGCGACCTCGGCAAGCGGCCGGTCTACATCATGGGTGCGGCGGCCGGGCAGCCGTATCCGGCCGACGAGATCACCAACCGCAAGGACTTCCACCGCGTCGGCCTCTCGATCGCGGCACCCGAGGCCTTCGCGATGGCCGGTGTCACGCCGGCGGACGCCGATTTCGCCCAGATCTACGACTGTTTCACGTTCGAGGTCATCCAGCAGATCGAGGCGGCGGGCTTCTGCGGCCGCGGCGAGGGCGGCCCCTTCGTCGAGAACGGCGCGATCGAGATCGGCGGCCGGCTGCCCGTCAACACGCACGGCGGCCTGCTCGCCGAGGCGCACTCGCTCGGCATCGGCCACATCGTCGAGGCCGTGAAGCAGCTGCGCGGCGCAGCCGGCGCGCGGCAGGTGCCGGATGCCGAGATCGGCGTGGTCACGGGCTGGGGTGATTTCGGCGATGGCAGCATCGCGATACTGAGGCGCTGAGAGCGGAACCGATGAGCACCGAGCCCAAACCCTACGACAAGCCGCTGCCTGCGCTGGAGGGGCTCACCGCGGAGTTCTACGCGTGGTGCCGCCGGGGGCAGCTGCGCTTCCAGCGCTGCACCGACTGCGGCACGTTCCGCCACGTGCCGCGCGAGATCTGCGCCGAGTGCAATTCCTTCGCCTGGGAGTGGGCGCCCTCCTCGGGCAGGGGCACGGTATTCACCTGGACCGTGGTCAACCGCGCGCTGCACCCGGCCTTCGCCGACGCCACCCCGCTCGCGCCCGTGGTGGTCGAGATGGAGGAGGGGGTGCGGCTGCTCGCGAACATGGTCGACTGTGCGCCGCATGAACTCGCGATCGGCATGCCGGTGGAGGTGGTCTTCGAGGCGGTGACGCCCGAGGTCACGCTGCCGCGCTTTCGCCGCCGGCGCGGGTGAGCGGGACACGGGTACGACGACAGCAACCAACCGGAGCGAGCGACATGGCACTGGATCTGCCCGAGACTTTCCTCTACGAGAAGCGCGGCCACGTCGCGATCATGACGATCAACCGGCCGCGCGCGATGAACGCCTTCACCGGCGAGATGCTGGCGGCGATGGATGCCTGCTTCGAGGATTTCCGCAAGGACGACGATCTGTGGGTCGCGATCCTCACCGGCGCCGGCGAGAAGGCCTTCTGCGCCGGCATGGACCTGCAGGAGGCGATCCCGCGGCTCAACGCCGGCGAGGAGCTGGGCTACTCGGATCACACCAAGCGTCCGTTCTCCGACGTGTTCAAGCCGATCATCGCGGCCGTGAACGGCTTCTGCATCGCCGGCGGCATGGAGTTCATGCAGGGCACCGATATCCGCATCGCGGCCGAGCACGCCAGCTTCGGGCTCGGCGAGGTGCGCTTCGGGCTGGTGCCCACCGGCGGCACGCACGTGCGCCTGCCGCGGCAGATCCCCTGGGCGGTGGCCATGGAGCTGCTGCTCACGGGCGAGAACATCGACGCCCGGCGCGCCTGCGACATCGGGCTGATCAACCGCGTGGTGCCGCGCGAGCAGCTGATGGACGAGGCGCTGCGCATCGCGGAGAAGATCTGCATGAACAGCCCGCTCGCGGTGCGCACCGCGAAGGAGATCGTGGTCCGGCAGGCGAACCTCGAGCCCGGCTTCGTGCTCGAGAAGGCGATCGGGGCGCGCGTGTTCGGTTCGCACGACGCGATCGAGGGGCCGAAGGCGTTCATGGAGAAGCGCAAGCCCGAGTTCAAGGGCCGCTGACACAGCGATCACGACAGAGGAACGGACCATGGCGCTGCGCGTCGAGACGGTGATGATGGGGCCCGACACCGGCCAGTACGCCGGCAAGGGGCAGGCGGCGACCGGCATCACCCGCATCGCCACCGATGCGCGCCGGCTCGAGGCGCTGGGTTTCGACGGCATCACCGCGCCCGAGGCCGGCCACGATCCGTACCTGCCGCTGGCGTTCGCGGCCGAGCACACGGAGCGCGTACGCCTCGGCACCAATGTCGCGATCTCGTTCCCGCGCAGCCCGATGGTCACCGCGCAGTGCGCGTGGGACCTGCAGAATTACTCGGGCGGGCGCTTCGCGCTCGGCATCGGCACGCAGATCAAGGGGCACAACGAACGCCGCTACGCCACGCCGTGGCCTTCGGCGCCGGGACCGCGCATGCGCGAGTACGTCCTGTGCCTGCGCGCGATGTTCCGCTCGTTCCAGAACCCGCGCGCCCCGGAATACTTCGAGGGCGAGCACTACCGCTTCACGATGTTGCCGCCATTCTTCAATCCGGGGCCGATCGGGCACCCGCAGGTCCCGATCCATGTCGCCGCGGTGAATCCGTACATGGCGCGCATGGCCGGGGAGATCTGCGACGGGCTGCGCCTGCACCCGGTGGCGACCTTCGCGTACACGCGTGACGAGCTGCTGCCGGCGATCACCGCGGGTGCGGCGCGCGCGGGGCGCGACCCGGCGACGTTCGAGCTGATCGGGGCGCCGTTCCTCGCGCTCGGGCGCAACGAGGAAGAGCTGCGCCAGTCGATGGACGCGCTGCGCCAGAACATCTCGTTCTACGCCTCGACGCGCTCGTATCACGCGGTGCTCGCGTTCCACGGCTGGGAGGACGTCGGCATGGAGCTGCACCGGCTGTCGCTGGCCGGCAAGTGGGCCGAGATGCCGGCGCTGATCACCGACGCGATGCTCGAGCAGTGGGCGGTGATCGCGCTTTACGAGGACTTCGCCGAGCGCCTGCGCGCCCGCGCGCAGGGCGTGTTCGGCACGGTACTGATCGACCTGCCGGTGGCGGTGCGCGCGGACGACGATTTCGTGCGCGAGACGGTGCGTCGCCTGCACGCCTGATCCATACCGATCTGAACACGGGGTAACACGATGACGGTTCAAACCACTGCGACCGGCCCGCTCGCCGGGCTGCGCGTGCTCGATATCTCCACCATGCTGGCCGGGCCCTACGGCGCGACGCTGCTCGGCGATCTGGGCGCCGACGTGATCCGCGTCGAATCGCACTACGGCGACGAGAGCCGCCACCTCGGCCCGCAGCGCGGGACGGAGCGGGGCCCCTATCTCAGCCTCAACCGCAACAAGCGCGACATCGTGATCGACCTGCGGCAGGAGGACTCGCGCGAGGTGTTCGCGCGGCTGGTGGCGACGGCCGACGTGCTGATCACCAATATCCGCGAGCCGGCGCTCAGCAAGCTCGGCCTGAACTATGCGCAGGTCGCGGCGCTGAAGGCCGACATCGTGTGGATCGGGGTCACGGCCTTCGGTCCCGACGGTCCGTATGCGGGTCGTCCGGGTATCGACTTTCTCGCGCAAGGCTATGCCGGCGTGCTGGCGCTGAACGGAGACCCGGACGGCGAGCCCGTGCGCACCGGCTTTCCGGCGGTCGACGTGATCACCTCGCTGCTCGTTGCCAATGCCGCGCAGGCGGCGCTGCGCGTGCGTGACAGGACCGGCGCGGGGCAGCGCGTCGAGGTCTCCCTGCTCGACGCGCTGATGCATGCGCAGGCCAGTTCGATCGGCACCTACCTCGCGACCGGCGAGGCGCCCGTGCGCACCGGCAACCGCAGCCTGTATTTCGCGCCCTCCGGCGTCTATCCGACGCGCGACGGCGGCCACGTCGTGATCACCACGCCGGGCGAGAAATTCTTCGCCAAGCTGTGCCGCGCGCTCGAGGTCGACTGGGACACCGATGTGCGCTTTCACGACATCGCGGCGCGTCTCGCCAACCAGGACGAGCTCGATCGCGTGGTCGCGCAGCGCACGCGCGCCTACACGCGCGGGGAACTCATTCCGAGGCTGGTAGCGGCCGATGTGCTCACCGCGCCGATCAACCAGGTGGAGGACGTGGTGCACGATCCGCAGATCCTGCACAACAACATGATCGTGGCGACCGAGCATCCCGTGCTGGGCGAAGTGCGCGTCACCGGCGTGCCGATACGCTTCTACGCCACGCCAGGCAGCGTGCGCCTGCACCCGCCGTTGCTCGGCGAGCACACGCGCACGCTGCTCGGTGAACTGGGCTACAGCGCCGAGGACGTGGCGGCGCTGATCCGCGACGGTGTGATTGCCGACAACCCCGAGATCGAGAAGCGCCGCGCGTCGCCTGTTTCCGCCGGTTCATGAACCCGGTCTGTCCTGCGCATTACGCACGCGCAATGAGTCAGCGCCGGTGCCGGTGCCGGTCAGCGGATGTCCCGATCGGATACAGCTTAGTCCGCTTCTGATCCGCCGCTCGCGATGCGGGCACTGCTCGCCTGACTAGACTCCGGAACTGGAAGACAGCTGCGGAAATTGCGCAGCGCGAGTCTTACCGGGCATCAAACAGGGGGAATCCGTCATGACTGCAATCGCACGTCTGCATCCGATCGATGAAGCGCAGGACGAACGCGCGTGTTTGCGCCGCGCTACGCTGGCGCTCGCGGTCGCGCTCGCCGCACTCGGCGCCGCGAACGCACCGGGCGCTACCGCGCAGGGCGCCGCGGCGGCGCAGGGCGCCGGACAGATCGAGGAACTGATGGTCACCGCGCGGCGGCGCGAGGAAAACCTGCAGCAGGTGCCGGTATCCGTCACCGCCTTCAGCGCGGGAGACATCAACGACATCGGCATCACCGACATCTCGCACATCAGCCAGCTCACCACGAACCTGATCATCATGCCGAACACCGGCGGCAACGACGGCACGCTGGTGTGCATGCGCGGGCTGTGCCGCACCGACTTCACCATTACCGAGGACCCGATGGTCGGGATCTACCTCGACGGCGTCTACATCGGCAAGTCGATCGGTTCGCTCTTCGATGTGGCGACGCTGGAGCGCGTCGAAGTGCTGCGCGGCCCGCAGGGGACGCTGTATGGCAAGAACACGGTAGGGGGTGCGGTGCTGCTGCACACGCGCAAGCCCTCGGGCGAGCTGGGCGGCCAGGCGACGGTGACCGCGGGCGACTATGGTCGCCTCGACGGCAAGGGCTATGTGGAGTTTCCCGTCACCGACGGCCTCGCCGCGAGCCTGGCGGTGCTCAGCAAGAACCGCGATCCCTTCGTCGACAACACGCTCGGCGACGACATCTGGGACGAGGACAACCGCGCGCTGCGCGCCGCCGTGCGCTGGACGCCCGGCGATGTGCTCACCATCGACTACGCCTACGACTGGCAGGAGAAGCGCGAACGCGCCATGGTTTCGCAGCTCACCTCCGCGAGCGGGGTTCTCGGCGCGCTGCACGGCGACAACGTGCGCCCCGACCGCGCGAGCAAGGTGAACAGCTTCGGCCCGTCGCAGAACGACGTCGACCTCGCGGGGCACGGGCTCACGATCGCCTGGGACATCGGCGACGCCGGGCCCTTCACCGGGCTCGTGCTGAAGTCGATCACGGGCTACCGCGAGTCCGAGAACTACCTCGTCAACAACGCGATGGGCGCGGCCACGCCGCTGCTGTTCAACAATCCGGACCATTTCGATCTCGACTCGGCCAGCCAGGAATTCCAGCTCGCCGGCAGCGGCTTCGACGGCTACGCGGACTTCGTCGCCGGCCTGTTCTACTTCAACGAGGAAGGCGATTACATCAACACGCAGATCATCGACCTGTTCGAGCTGAACCAGCGCTTCTACACCGAGATCGACAACACCAGCCTCGCGGCCTTCGGCGAGGTGTCGCTGCACCTCACGGAGCAGCTCACCGCCTCGCTCGGCGTGCGCTACACCGACGAGGAGCGCGAGCAGAACCACTCGGTGACGCTGGACGGCGGCGCTGGCTTCACCTATTTCGACACGCTGGGCGCAGACCTTCGGCGGTTATCCGGTGGCGATACCGACCGAGATCGAGGACACCGGCTGGTCGCCGCGCGTGGTGATCAACTACCAGTTCACCGACGATCTGATGGCCTACGCGGGCTGGTCGCGCGGCTTCAAGAGCGGCGGCTTCAATGCCCGCAGCACCACCCCGCTGCAGTGGGGGCCCTACGACGACATGCAGGTCGACAGCTACGAGGCGGGCATCAAGTCGATGTGGCTGGACAACCGCTGCGTTTCAACGCCAGCGTGTTCTACGAGGACCTGAGCGACATGCAGGCGCAGGTCAACGCGGTGGACAGTGGCTCGCAGGGCGGCTACTCCACGGTGGTGCAGAATGCCGCTTCGGCGACCGTGCAGGGCCTCGAGCTGGAGACGATGGTAATACTGCTCGAGGGGCTCGAGTTGAGTGCAGGCTACGGCTATGTGGACCCGGAGTACGACGAATTCCTGTCCTTCGACAACATCACCGGTGCGATCAGCGACATCTCCGACGATCGCGGCTTCGAGTACACGCCGGAGCACAGCTACAACCTGTCGCTGAACTACACCTTTCCGAAGTTCACCGACAACGGCCTGGTGCGCGCACGGATCGACTGGTCGGGAATGAGCGAACACATCTTCACGCCGAAGCTGAGCGGCAACGATGACATTGCGCAGGGCGACTACGATCTGCTGAACCTGCGCCTCGCCTGGGAGGAGGTCGCGCTGGGCGACGGTACGCTGACCATTGCGGGCTGGGTGAGGAACGCGGCCGACGAGGAGTACAGGATCGGTGGCTTCGAGTTCGACATAACGTCGGCCGGGCTGGGTCGCGCGAGCACCAGCCAGTGGGGCGAGCCGCGCACCTGGGGCGTCGACGTCACCTACAGCTTCGGTTCGATGTAGGGGGATGGCCGCCGGGGAGGTCGATATGAAGATCTACACCACCGCGCCGCTGGAGGATCCCAGGCAGGCGCGAACCATCTACCGCGAGCTCGAGGACACAGGTTACGACGGCGGCTTTTCGTTCGAAGCCAGGCACAACCCCTTCCTCGCGCTCGCGGTGGCGGCGGAGCACACCGAGCGCATGCGCCTCGGCACCGCGATCGCGATCGCCTTCGCGCGCAACCCGATGGATCTCGCCGGGCTCGGTTACGACCTCCAGCTGATCACCGGCGGGCGCTTCGTGCTGGGCCTGGGCACGCAGGTCAGGCCGCACATCGAGAAGCGCTTTTCCTCGACCTGGTCGCATCCGGCGGCGCGACTGCGCGAGATCGTGCTGGCGATCCGCGCGATCTGGGATTGCTGGGAGGGGAAGGGGACGCTCGATTTCCGCGGCCAGTTCTATCGCCACACGCTGATGATCCCGGCTTTCGATCCGGGACCGAATCCGTTCGGACCGCCACCGGTATTCACCGGCGGCTTCGGGCCGCTGATGACCGAGCTCGCGGGCGAGGTCTGCGACGGTTTCATCGCCCACCCGTTCACCACGCGCAAGTCGCTGCTCGAAGTGACGCTGCCGGCGCTCCAGCGTGGCCTGGCGCGGGCCGGGCGCACGCGCCCTTCACTCGAGGTGATGTGCGCGACGCTGGTGGTCACGGGCGATGACGAGGCGCAGCTGGAACGCTCGCGCCTCGCGGCGCGCAAGCAGCTCGCCTTCTACGGCTCCACGCCCGCGTACCGGCTCACCCTCGACTGCCACGGCTGGGGCGCCCTGCACGAGGAGCTGAACCGCCTGTCGAAGCTCGGCCGCTGGGACGACATGACCGGGCTGATCGATGACGGGATTCTCGAGACGATCGCGGTGGTGGGTACGCGCGCGGAGATCGCGCCGCAGCTGCGTGCCCGCCTCGCGGGAATTGCCGACAGCGTCAGCCTCACGCACAACCGCTGTCCCGATCCGGGACACTGGGCCGACGTGGTGCGCGCGTTGAAGACGGATGCCGCAAGGGATTGACCGGGGCGCGGGCCGCTGCGGGCGAGCCGCCGGGCATGCTGGACGCGTGCGCAGCCATGGGTGATGATCTCCCCTCGCCGGATGACAAGAGGGAGAGTCTCCTGATGAGCGCCGTTCAGCCGCTGCTGCCAGAGATCGATTTCGCCTACGCGCAAGTGCCGGACCTGCACGAGGTGCTCGATACGCTGCGCCCGCACGGCCCGGTGGTGCCGGTGAAGTACCTGGGCGATACCGTGTGGCTGATCACCGGCTTCAGTGAGCTGAAGCGGGCCTTCTCGGACGAGGAGCATTTCGCCTCGGAGGCGGCCTACCGCGTGCACTCGGAACCCTCGATGGGGCGCACGCTGCAGACGATGTCCGGCGAGATGCACCGCATCAACCGGGCGCTGGTCTCGAAACCGTTCTTCCCGAAGCAGATGCGCGAGGCCGTGGAGTCGCTGATCGCGCCGGTCGCCGACGAGCTGCTCGACCGTATCGAGGGCCGCGAGGAGGTCGAGTTCGTGCAGGCCTTCACGCGTCCGTTCCCTTTCACCGTGATCACGCGGATGCTGGGGATCCCGGTCGACAACGAGGGCAGGCTGCTCGAGTGGGCGCTGAAACTGATCGATTTCCCCTGGGATCCCGAGGGTGCGCTGCGTGCCAAGCGCGACTTCGGCGAGTACATGCAGCCGATCCTCGACGCGCGGCGGATCCATCCGGGCGATGACCTGATCTCCACGCTGGCCACTGCCGAGTTCGAGGGCAAGCGGCTCGACGACGAGGAGATCCTGTCGTTCCTGCGCCTGCTGTTCCCGGCCGGTTCGGACACCACGTACAAGGTTGGCGGCAGCCTGTTCTACGCGGTGCTGTCCGATCCCGCGATCCGCGCCCGCGCGTTGCAGGACGGCGCGCAGCGCGAGGCCATCGTGCAGGAGGCGCTGCGCTGGCAGCCGCCGACCGCGCTGCTGCCGCGCCGCTGCAGCAAGGACACCGAGCTCGGCGGCGTGAGGATCCGCAAGGACGACTGGGTGCTGTTCGGCATCACGGCGGCGAACAGCGACCCCGCGGTGTTCGCGGACCCGCGCCGTTTCGATCCGGACCGTCCCAACAAGAACCTCGCCTTCGGTCACGGCGAGCATTTCTGCCTGGGCTCGCATCTCGCGCGACGCGAGCTGGAGACCGCGCTGGAGCGCGTGCTGGCGCGCTTCCCGGAAATGTGTCTCGCGCCCGGCCACGCCGTGCGCTTCACCGGCGGCCCGCTGCGCGGTACGCCGGAGCTGTGGGTGCGTCCGTTCGGCTGAGTCCTGCCGGCTGGCGGCAAGGCGCCGGCTACGGGGAGACCCCGGACGTGCCGGCATCCGGCCGACGCGAAGCCAGGAACTCGTTCAGCGCACGTCCGACCAGCGTTGCCGCGTAATCCGAGATGTGATCCGTAATACCGTACAGCAGTCGCCCCCCCTTGGTCGGCGAACAGATGCCGCCTGCCTCGTCGCACAGGATGCCGGTTGCGTCGAAGACACTGACGTTGCCGGGGTGCCGCCTTTCGATTTCCAGCAGCAGGTCACGATACTTGCGCGAAAGTTGCCGATGCCTTGCCAGCGGCAGATGACAATTCCTGCTCGATGGCCTGATCAGCAGGCGATTGACGAGCGCGGAACTCGTCGTCCTGTCGATGCAATCTTCCTTGGGCGGCAGGGTGGGATTGTCTACCAGCAGCACCACGTGCTTTCCCGCGGAGACGATTCTGCGCACCGCGGCGTCGAGCCCCTCCAGGGCCGGCTCCAGGTTGTTGCTCCCGGGCAAGCCCTCGATCGAATCGTCGACTCCCAGGTTGAAAAGGGCCCGCGTCGCCGTTGCGATCACGACCGTATCGATGCTCTCCATGGCGCCGACGACAGCAATCGCGTCCTCGACGGCTTTGCTGTTGTACCCGGAATAGATCAGGTGATCCGACAGGACGGGCAGCAACGGGCCGCCGTCTCCGGAGCCGATGAACAGCCACGTGCCGCCCGCTGAGGACGTGCGGAACAGGCCCGGGAACAGCGCGCCGGCCTTGCTGTCGCCGATCAGCGCGAACCGCGGCATGCCGCGCGCGTCCACCGCGCAATAAAAGAGATCCTTCTGCTCCGGCCCGACGAAGTCACAGTCCGTCGCGTATTCCGGCCAGCCGCCATCGAAGCCGGTGTCGGGATCGATGTTCTGCGCGACTACGGCCCTGGATCTGAGGCCGTCGAGCTGGTACGTGGCGAATCCGGCGCATCCGGCGATGACCATCAGTGCGCCGAGCGCAACCGCCGTCCGTTTCCGGCTGCTGCCGTGCCTGACCGGCGTCTCGACGAAGCGGTATGTCAGCCATGCCAGCGCCACGGCCAGCAGCGCAAGGAAGCCGCGCAGTGCGGGCGCCGGCTCGTCCTGAAGAATCTCCACGAGCGAAAGCAGGGGCCAGTGCCAGAGGTAGAGCGGGAAGCTGATCAGGCCAAACCAGACCAGTGGCTTGCTGGAAAGGATCGTGCGGTTGAACAACCCGCCCGGACCGGCGGCAATCAGCAGGAGCGTGCCGACGGTGGGCAGTGTCGCCCACCAGCCGGGGAAGTCCTGTTCGCGGACCAGCGCCAGTGCGGACACGAGCAGCGCCGCGCCGATGACGGATGCCGCCAGGCGCGCGACACGCACGGTGGCGGTGACGACCGGGAGCGTGCGGCGCCTTTGCACGCTTGCGCAGGCGAGCATGGCGCCGAGCATGAGCTCCCAGAAGCGGCTGAACGGCGAGTAGAACGCGGCCGTCGGATCCGATGCGGTTTGCAGCATGCCGAGCGCGAAGGAGCACGCCGCAATCGCGACGATGACCGCCAGCATGTTGATCCGCCGCGTCCATGCCAGCCACACCAGCAAGGGCCAGAAAACGTAGAACTGCTCCTCGACTCCCAGTGACCAGAGGTGGAGCAGCGGTTTCCTGGCGGCCTCGTTGTCGAAATATCCGCTTTCCCGCCACAGGAGCAGGTTCGACGTGAACGTCGCGCCTCCCGCGATATGCTTGCCCAGCTGGCTGAATTCCGCGGCAAGGAGGGTGATCCAGCCGAGCAGGTAGGTCGCGGCGAGCACGACGAGCAGCGCGGGAAACAGGCGGTTTATCCTGCGACAGTAAAAGTCGGCGATGCTGAAGGCCCCGCGTTCGAGGTTTCCGAGAATGATGCCGGATATCAGGAATCCGGAGATCACGAAGAACACGTCGACACCGATGAAGCCGCCCGGCAGCAGCGAGGGAAATGCGTGATAGGTCACGACCGACAACACCGCAACTGCGCGCAGTCCGTCGATATCCGGGCGGTACGTGGGATGAACCGGATTGTGCGCAACGGGCCGGGTCCCGACGCCGGCCACGGCGGTGTCGAACGCTGATTCGCGCATGGGCATCTGCAATGATCGCATCCTGATATTTCATGGCGCCGAGCGCCAGGCCACTGGCGGCTGGCGGCGTTCAGCCACCCGGGGGCGTGACCTCCAGGTGCAGCTCGCGCAGCCCGCGAAGCAGATAGGTCGGCTCGTATTCGTAGCGACGCGCGCCCTCCGGGCCATGCCTGGCTGCGGCGATGCGAAGCCCGGAGCTGCGGTCGAACATGCGCTCGAGACTGATGCGCGCCTCGGCACGAGCCAACGGTGCACCCGCACAGGCGTGAATGCCGCGACCGAACGACAGGTGCTCACGCGCATTCCTGCGCTCCAGGCAGAATTCGCCGGGCTGTTCGAACCGGCGCGGGTCACGGTTCAGCGCGCCGATCAGCAGCATCACCGTGGTGCCGGGCGCCACGTCGACATCGCCGAGCCTGAGCGCAACGCGCGCCACCCGGAAGTTGCATTTGACCGGGGGTTCGATCCGCAGCACCTCCTCCAGAAAGTCCGGGATGCGATGACGCTGCTGGCGCAGCTGCTGCTGGAGGTCCGGGCGCTCGCCAAGCAGGCGAAGTGCTGCGGTGATGAGCCGCGCGCTGGTGTCCTGGCCCGCGCCAAAAAGAAAGGTGGCGGTGTTCACGACGTCGGCAACCGTCGGCGTGCTGCCGTCCGGGAACGTCGCCCGGGCCAGCTCGCTCAGGCCATCCTGGCGCGGACGGCGGCGGCGATCCTCGATGTAAGCGGTGAAGATCCCGGTGAGAAAATCGAGCGGATTGCGCACGATCTCCCGGTCGCTGCCAACCTGGCCCGGCACCGGACCGAAGTTGTCGCAAAAAGCCTTGTGATCCTCTTCGGGCACGCCCAGCAGATCCGCCAGGACCACGATGGTGAAAGGCCGGGCAAAATCGGCGATGACCTCGAAGTGGCCACGATCGATGAACTCGCCGATCTGCCGATCGGCAAGACGCCACATGAATTCCTCGTTCCTCCTGAGCCGCGCCGGCGTGATCAGGCCCATCAGCAGCGAGCGGTAGGCCGTGTGCGCCGGTCGGTCGCGTGTCACCAGCCAATCGCCGTATGCCATCCGGGCGCGGTGCCGTTCGATCTGCGGACCGATGTCGTCGCCTTCGGGCTCGAACGGCAAGCCCGGAAACGGCCCGCTGGGCGCATTGGCCGACGAGAACCGTTCGTCGTCGCGATACACCGCGAGCGCCTCGTCGTAACCGGTTACCACCACGACGCCATGATGGGGTTCACGCATCACGGGACCCTTCGCCCGCAGCTGCTCGAAGTACGGCAACGGATCGTCCAGGAGCGCCGGGTCGGTGAAGTAATCGGCGATATCGACGTCACGCATGGCGTTCCCGCTTCCTGGTGAGACTTGCGCCGGTATCGTACCAATTACGCACACAGCCACGCGACGGTCCTCCATCGGGCTCATGTACCAGCGGCCAGTGTGCGGCGTTGCGACTGCGTTCGATCGTGCCGGTCGGCGCGCATCCGTCCCGTCCCGATCGCGAGGCTGGCACGCTGCGCTGCCCGTGGGCGGCGCCGGTAGCGCCGTGAACCTGTCCGCAACGTAATGCGTACTTCGTTTACTCGCCGCTGCTGCTGGCATATAAAAACCGCAACTGGCGTGGGGATTCGGTGCATGCGCGCCGTGCGAACCACGCGGTCACCGCGACGATGCCCGTGTCGTCGCGCCATGCGGAGCACCTCACGATGAACCAGATCACGCTGATGCCCCTGGAGCCCTGCGAGTCCAGGACCACGCGCAATCCCCCCATCCCGATCGGCTGGTACGCGATTGCCTGGAGCAACGAACTGCGCCGTGGCGAGGTGAAGCCGGTGACGGCCTTCGCGCGCGAGCTGGTGCTGTTCCGCACGCGCTCGGGCAAGGCCGTGGTGCAGGATCCTTACTGCCCGCACATGGGCGCGCACCTGGGCCACGAGGGCAGGGTGGTGGGCGAGAGCATCGCCTGCCCGTTCCACGGCTGGCAATTCGATGCGAGCGGCGCCTGCGTGGAGATTCCGTATTGCAGCGAGATTCCCGAGCGCGCGCGGGTGCGCAGCTGGCACGTGCACGAAGTGAACGAGATGATCTTCGTGTGGTACCACCCGGGCGGTGTGCCGCCGGCGTGGCAGGTGCGCGAGCTGCCCGAATTCACCTCGCCCGACTGGAGCGAGTCGCGCCACATCGAATTCGACATCCCGGTGCACGTGCAGGACATGTGCGAGAACACCTGTGATCCGGTGCACTTCAAGTACGTGCACCAGCAGCCCGACGTGCCGCCGGCCGAGGTCGGCATCGATGCCGACGGCCGCATCATGACGATGACGCTGGAGAACCGCTTCGCCGCGGTGCCGATCGTGCTGACGGCGACCGTGCACAACATCGGCCTGGCCGAGGTGCGCACGGTCTACGGCCCCGGCGCCGAGATGCTGACCTACTCGAGCTCGCTGCCGGTCGACGAGAACCGCACGATCACCCGCTGGTCGCTCACGGTGACCAACGCGATCGTCGACATGGCGGGCGACCAGCACATCAACGGCATCATCGCCGGCCTGCGGCAGGACCTGCCGATCTGGCGCAACAAGGTGCACAAGCACAAGCCGGTGTTCTGCAAGGCCGACACCAGCCTGGTGCAGTTCCGCAAGTGGGCGCGGCAGTTCTATCCCGGCTGATCGGGCGTGGGCGCGTTCAGCGCAGGTGCGGCAGCACCTGCTCGGCGAAGCAGCGCAGCTGCTCCCAGCCGATCCCGGGCGGCATGCCGCTGATCAGCGGGTGCAGCAGCAGCTGCGCGCCGGGGCCGCGCGCGCGGATGTAGTCGACGGCTTCCCGGGGGCGCAGGATCGGGTACAGCCCGCTCGCGCGCAGCGCGCTCGCGTCGGTGACCTCGGTGTACTGCGAGCTGGTCGCGGCGCTGGCCGACCAGCGGCCGTAGCTGTTGCACTCGTGCAGGACGAACGGCGCCATGCGCCGCCATTCCGCGTCGGGATCGGGGCTCACGGCCAGGAAGCCCGTGCCCAGGTCCCGGAATGGCACGGGCGGCAGGCCGAGGCGTTCGCGTTCGGCCGCGAAATGGCCGTAGATCTCCCGGTTCTCGGTGTAGAAGTAGTCGCTGAGGCGCGCCGCGCGGCGTGCCGCGGCCGGCGTGCTGCCGCCCATCCACAGCGGCGGATGCGGCTGCTGCAGCGGGCGCGGGCGCACCAGCGCGCGGCGCCCCTGCCAGGTGAAGGGCTCGCCGCTCCAGGCCGCCTTGAGCGCGGTGACGCCTTCGTCCATGATCGTGGCGCGGCGCGCCGGATCGACGCCGAACATCTCGAACTCCGCCGGCACGTAGCCCGCGCCGAGCACCACTTCGACGCGCCCGCCGCTCACGATGTCGAGCACGGCGAGGTCCTCGGCGATCTTCAGCGGATTGTTGAACGGCAGCAGGATCAGCGCGAAGTCGCAGCCGCATGCGGCGCGTGCGTGCGGCGATCGCGGCGGCGAGCACGATGGGCGAGGGCAGGTAACCGTCCTCGCTGGCGTGATGCTCGGAGAACTGCACGCCGTAGAGCCCCTGCTCGTCGGCCCAGGCCGCCATGTCGATGGCGGCCCGGTAGAGTGCCTCGCGCTCCGCGCCGATCGCGGGGTTGCGCATGTCGAAGCGCAGCAGGATGTCGGCCATCGCGCGTTGCCTCAGGCGGGGTGCTGCGCCATCAGCACCGCGGGATCGGGCTTGGGCATCTGGTGGAACGGCCGCACCTCGAGCAGGTCGATCGAGACGCCCGGCGGGCAGCACAGGCAGTAGGCCACCGTGGCGCCCACGTGCGCGGCGTCCATGCCGATGTCCATGAGCTTGCCCTGGTCGATCCAGGCCTTCAGCGCGGGTTCGAAACGCCCGGGATCCCAGCCGGCGGCGAATTCCGTCGCCGCCGCGCCCGGGCGCAGGATCGTCACGCCGATGCCGTCGCCCTGCAGTTCACGGCGCAGGTCGCGCGAGAAGCGCTCCACCGCGGCCTTGGTGGCGGCGTAGATCGACAGGTGGGCCATCTCGTCCATGTGGTACGCGCTGGCCGAGGAGATGTTCACGATGCGCGGATTGTCGCCGCCGCGCAGCAGCGGGATCGCCGCCTGGCAGCAGTAGACCGTGCCGAGCAGGTTGGTGCCGACCTGCGCCTGCACCTCGGCCGCGTCGAGGTTCTCGACCGAACCCGGTCGGGCGAGGCCCGCGTTGTTGATCAGGCCGTCGAGGCGGCCGAAATGCGCCTTGATGCGCGTGAAGGCGCGGGCGATGTCGGCGCGTTCGCTGACGTCCATGCCGACGGCAAAGGCCCTGCCGGCGCCGAGGCGCGCGACGGCGGCCTCCAGCGCGCAGGCGTTGCGGCTCACCAGGCCGACGCGCGCGCCGTGCTCCACCAGCGCCTGGGCGATCGCGAGGCCGAAGCCGCGCGAGCCGCCGGTGACGATGTAGACGCGATCGTTCAGGTTCGACTGCATGCGAGGGCTCCGGGCTCAGTACGGCTTGTTCGTGTACACGGCATTGATCACCGCGCGCGTGTACCGGGTGCCGGGCAGCTCGATGCCGTGGTCGCGCGCGCTCTCGAGCGCCGCATCCAGATCCTTCTCGGCCAGCCTGCCGAAGGTGCCGAAGTGCCGGTCCATCAGCGCCGCGTCGCCCATCGCCGCGACGGTGTTGCGGCCGCTGAGGAAGGCGTACATGCGGTCGTTGATCACGTTGTTGGCCTTGCCGAGCTCGCGCAGCACCTCGATCTTCAGTCCGCAGCGCTGCGCCAGCGCCCAGGCCTCGCTCACCGCGAGGTACTCGACGTTGGTGATCAGGTTGTTGCAGAGCTTCAGCGCCATGCCCGCTCCCAGCGGACCGGCGTGGATGATGTTCTCGGCCGAGGGGTCGAGCAGGGGGCGGACCCGCTCGACGATGTCCGGCTCGCCGCCGACCAGGAAGCAGACGAAGCGCGGCTCCATGCCGCCGTTGCCGCGCGTGATGGGCGCGTCGATCACGTGCACGCCGCGCGCCGCGCCGTCCTTCGCCCAGCGCGCCAGCCCCGCTTGCGTGACGGTGCTGTGGATCGCGATCACGGTGTCCTTCGCGGCGTGCGCGAGCATGCCCTCGTCGCCGTAGAACAGCGCATCCACGTCCTTGTCGTCGCGCACGCAGATGCCGATCAGCGGGCAGTTGCGCGCGATCTCCGCGGGCGTCGAGGCGCGCGCGCCGAGCGCGACCAGTTCGGCCAGCGCCGGCGCCGAGACGTCGTACATCCAGGCGTCGAATGCATCGCCGATCAGGTTCTTTGCCATCGGCTGGCCGATGTTGCCGAGGCCGATGAAACCCACGTTGATCCTGCTCATGCCGCTCCCCTCCGGTTGGAAAAAAACATTGTAGGGCAAATCTATTATTTGTAACATCCGCGGCACCAACCCCGTCGCCGCACGCACCGGACGCCGTCGCATGCACCAGAAAAACTGCCGCAATCCCGTTGCCGCCATCCGGCGCGGATGCCTGTACGCGGGCGTGGCGCTCGCGCTGGCGGGTTGCGGGGCCAAGGCGCCGCCGGCGGCGCCGGGCGGCCCGGTGGCGCAGTGGGCGGCGGTGGGCGGCGACGTGGACGGCCGGCGTTTCTCGCCGCTGATGCAGATAACACCGGGGAACGTCGACGCGCTCGAGGTGGCGTGGACCTATCATACCGGCGACGTCTCGAGCGGCACCGACAGGCACGGCCCCACGGCCTTCCAGGCCACGCCGCTGGTGGTCGGCAACACCATGTACCTGTGCTCGCCATTCAACCGCGTGATCGCGCTGGACGCCGAAACCGGCACCGAACGCTGGGTGCACGATCCGCAGGTGGATCTCACCGGTGTCTACACGCCGACCTGTCGTGGCGTGGCGTACTGGGAGGGCGGGGCTCCCGGCGTGTGCGCGCGGCGCATCCTCAGCGCCACGCTCGACGCAAGGCTGATCGCGCTGGATGCCGACACGGGCCAGGCCTGCGCGGACTTCGGCAGCAATGGCGCGGTGAACCTGCGCGACAACCTCGGCGACGTGCGTACCGGCGAGTACTACGTGACCTCGGCGCCGCTGGTGATCGACGACCTGGTGATCACCGGCGCCTTCGTGCAGGACGGCCAGCGCGTCGATGCGCCGCCCGGCGTGGTGCGTGCCTTCGACGTGAAGAGCGGCAAGCTGGTCTGGGCCTTCGATCCGGTGCCACCGGGCGTGGCGCCGGTGACCGCGGAGGCCGCGGCGGCCGGCGCCACGTTCACGCGCGGCACGCCGAACGTCTGGGGCGCGATGTCGGCCGATCGCGAGCGCGGCATCGTCTACCTGCCCACCGGCAACCCGCAGCCCGATCACTACGGCGGCGCGGAGCGCGGCGGGCGCGATTACTACGGCACCTCGGTGGTGGCGCTGGACGCCACCACGGGCGAGCCGCTGTGGCGTTTCCAGACCGTGCACCACGACGTGTGGGACTACGACGTCGCCGCGCAGCCGGTGCTGTTCGAGCAGGCAAGCGGCAAGGCCGGCGTGATCACGACCACCAAGGTGGGGCACGTGTTCCTGCTCGATCGCGAGAGCGGCAAGCCGCTGTTTCCGGTCGAGGAGCGCGCGGTGCCGCAGTCGTCGGTTCCGGGCGAGCAAACCGCGGCGACACAACCCTTTCCCACGCTGCCGCGCCCGCTGCACCCGCACGATCTCGCGGAGGACGAGATCTGGGGGCTCACACCGATCGATCGCAAGGCCTGCCGCGAGCAGTTCCGCAAATTGAAGTACGAGGGCATCTTCACGCCGCCCGGCTTCGAGACCACGCTGGCCTATCCGGGGCTCGGCGGCGGCATGAACTGGGGCTCGGCCTCGGTGAACCCGGCCACCAACGTGATGATCGTGAACTCGATGCGCGTGCCCTACACCGTGCAGTTGCGCCCGCGCGAGGAGGCCGCGAAGCTCGACGGCAACGACCAGGTCGGCGCCAACGCGCAGGAGGGCACGCCCTACATCGTGATCCGCGGCGCCTACCTCTCGCCGTGGGGCACGCCGTGCATCGCGCCGCCGTGGGGCCTGCTCACGGCGATCGACCTCGACAGCGGCGAGGTGCTGTGGGAACGTCCGCTCGGCAACCTGAACAACCTGGCGCCGCTCGGCGTTGGCCGCTTCTTCGAGTGGGGCGGGCCGAATACCGGCGGCTCGATCCAGACTGCGAGTGGGCTGGTCTTCATCGGCGCGACGCTCGACGGCTACTTCCGCGCCTTCGACAGCGCCACCGGCGAGGAACTCTGGCGCCACGAGCTGCCCGCGCCGGCGCAGGCCACGCCGATGACGTATCGCGTGTCCGCAACAGGACGGCAATTCGTGGTGATCGCCGCCGGCGGCCACGGGCCGCTCGCCTACGCCGCGAAGGGGCCGGAGAAGCTCGGCACCCTGCTCGGCGATACGCTGGTGGCCTTTGCGTTGCCGCAATGAACAGGTGCTTCGTAGCGCGGGCTTGCGCCGCGGTATGGCCGTCGCAGACACGCCGTGAATACCTCCCTGTAGGCTCGGGTGTCGCCGTCCAGGCGACACACGGTCTGCGGCAGCCACACCGCGGTGCAAGCCCTCGGCTGCAGCGCTGCTGCGCGATCGACAATCATCCACTCGAGCTGAAGCGACACGATCGATGAGCAACGACAACTGGAACCACACCGCGGATATCGTCGTCGTCGGCTCCGGAGCTGGCGCACTCACGGCAGCGCTGGTCGCGGCCATCGACGGTGCCAGCGTGCTGATCGTGGAGAAAGGGGAGCACTACGGCGGCACCTCGGCGACCTCCGGCGGCGGGCTGTGGATACCCGACAACCACCTGATGCGCGCGGCCGGCATGCAGGACAGCGTCGAAGAAGCGATGCAGTACCTGCTCGCGCTCACCGCAGAGGACGTCGCGCCCGAGGTGGTGCGCGCCTTCGTCGAGCAGGGGCCGGCGATGCTGCGCTTCCTCGAGGAGCAGACGCACGTGCGCTACGAGTCGATGCTGCACTACGCCGACTACTACCAGGAACTGGCCGGCGCGAAGCCGGGCGGACGCTCCATCGATCCGCTGCCCTACGACGGACGCCTGCTCGGCGAGGAGTTCCTGCGCATGCAGCCCTCGCACGTGCAGACCACGGTGATGGGGCTGATGGGCTACACCAACCTCGAGGGCGCGGTGCTGCTCAGCAAGGCGCCGGGCTGGCTGAAGGTGGTCGCGGGGCTGGCGCTGCGCTATTTCAGCGATTTTCCGTGGCGGCTGCGCTCGAAGCGCTCGCGCCGCCTCACCATGGGCAATGCGCTGATCGGCCGCCTGCGCCACTCGCTGCTGGATCGCCAGGTGCCGCTGTGGCTGGAAACCCCGGTCACGGAGCTGGTGCGCGAGGATGGCCGCGTGACCGGCGTGGTCGCCACGCGCGAGGGCAGGCCGTGGCGCATCCGCGCGCTGAAGGGCGTGATCGTCGGCGCCGGCGGTTTCGAGCACAGCCAGCCCATGCGCGAGCGCTACCTGCCCGGTCCCACGCGTGCCGCATGGTCGGCGGCGAGCCCGCGCAACACCGGCGACCTGATCCAGGCCGCCGAGCGCGTGGGTGCAGCGCTGCACCTGATGGACGAGGCGTGGTGGGGGCCCACGATCGTGATGGAAGGCGAGGACCGCGCGCGCATGCTGTTCACCGAGCGCTCGATGCCCGGCTGCATCATGGTGAACCGCCGCGGGCAGCGCTTCGTGAACGAGTCGGTGGCCTATACCACCGCGGTGCAGGCGATGTACCGGCCCGACACCGCCGGCAACGTGAACCTGCCGGCTTTCGCGATCTTCGATGCACGTTACCGGCGCAACTATCCCTTCGGGCCGCTGCTGCCCGGCGGGATGTACCTCGACTGGCTGCAGCCGGCGCGCGTGCGCCGGCGTTTCCTGAAGAGCGCGGACACGATCGCCGGGCTCGCCGCGCAGCTCGGCGTCAACGGCGCGGGACTCGCGGCCACGGTGGCGAAGTTCAACGCATTCGCGACGAGCGGCGTCGATGCCGATTTCCATCGCGGCGAGAACAGCTACGACCTGCTCTACGGCGACGTGCGCCTGGGGCCGAATCCCTGTCTCGCGCCGATCGCCGAGGGTCCCTTCCACGGCATCGAGATCTTCCCCGGCGACATCGGCACCAAGGGCGGGCTGCTGACGAACGCGCGCGCGCAGGTGCTGGACACCGCGGGCGCGCCCATACCGGGCCTGTACGCGATCGGCAACAGCAGCGCCTCGCCGATGGGACGCTACTACCCGGGCGCCGGCGCCACGCTGGGGCCGGCGATGACCTTCGCGTACATCGCCGCGCGCGATGCGCTGCGGCCGATGCGGGTCGGGCCTGAGCCTGACATCGGCTGTTCTGCAGGTCGGGCTTCAGCCCCACAAGTCGGCGCCTGACGAGCAATGAACCTCAGCCAGCCTCGCCTGCGGTCCGCGCGACCCGTTCTCCGGGCCGATCGGGCGCCAGCACCGGCGGCAGCAGCTTGTACATCACCGGCGTCACGATCCGTGCCAGCAGCGTGGAGCTGGTGAGACCGCCGATCATCACGATCGCGAGCGGGGCGTAGACCGCGCCGCCGGCGAGTGCGAGCGGCAGCAGGCCGCCGATCGCCGTGACCGAGGTGAGCAGCACCGGCAGGAAGCGCAACTCCCCGGCGCGCTCGATCGCCTCGTCGAGAGGCATGCCCTGCAGGCGCAGCTGGTTGGTGAAGTCCACCAGCAGGATCGAGTTCTTGATCTCCACGCCGATCAGCGCCACGAAACCGATGATTGCCACGAACGACAGCGGTTGGCCGGCGAGGAACAGCGCGAGCAGCGCGCCAAGGATGCCGAAGGGCACCACACCGGCGACGATCAGCGTGGAGCGGAAGCTGCCGAACTCGAGCACCAGCACCGCGAGGATGCCGAGTGCCGCGACCAGCACCGCGGTGCCCAGTCCGCCGAGGCTGCTCGTCGCGGCCTCGGCTTCGCCGCCGGTCTCGATGCGGTAGCCCGGGGGCAACTCCAGATCCGCGAGTGCCGCGAACACCGCGCGCGTGACCTCGCTGGTGACGTGTCCGTCGGCGACGTAGGCGGTCACCGTGACCAGGCGCTCGCGCTTCAGGCGCTCGATGCGGTCCGGACCGCTCAGGAGATGCGGATCGGCGATCTGGGCCAGCGGGACGCTGCGCCCGGTGGTGCGGCTGCTCACGCGGACCTCGTCGAGCAGCGCCAGCGTGGCGCGGCCCTCGATCGGCAGGCGCAGCGTCACGTCGTACTCGTCGCCGAGCGCATCGCGGTAGGTCGAGGCGACGTGGCCCGCGACCGCGACGCGCACGGTGCGGTCGATGTCCTGGCTCGCGATGCCGAGCAGGCCCGCCTTGTCGCGGTCGATGCCGAGCTCGAGATCGATGCGCGGCAGGCGCAGCGGGTTCACGACGTCGCGGGTGCCGGGCACGGCAGTCATGCGGCGCTCGGTCTCGGCCGCCAGTTCGCGCAGCAGCGCGAGGTCCGGGCCGATGACGCGCACCGCGACCGGCGCCTCGATCGGCGGGCCGTTCTCGAAGCGCTTGACCACGATGCGCGCGTCCGCGTAGTCCGCGAAGCGCCTGCGCAGTTCCTCGAGCAGCGCCTCGGAGCGTCGGCCCTCCCAGCGCTCGAGCGCCACGAAAACCTCCGCGACGCTCGAGCTCTCCTCGTGCGGGAACTCGTTGTAGTAGATGAACGGGTTGCCCTTGCCGAGGTTCGCCATCACGTCGCGCACCTCCGGGTGGCGCGCGAGCTCCGCCTCGACGACGCGCAGCGCGCGGTCGGTGGCGCCGAGCGAGGCGCCCTCGGGCGCCTCCACGGTGACGAGGAACTGCGGCTTGTCGGCGGCCGGAAACAGCGCGAAGCCGAGCGCCGGGATCAGCAGCAGGCTCGCGCCGAACAGCGCGAACGCGCCAGCCAGCGCCGTGCGCGGGCGCGCCAGCGCGCGTTTGACCGCGGGCGCGTAGAACGCGCGGATGCCGCGCTGCAGCAGGCGCAGGAAGCGGTTGCCCTCGGCGTGTTCTGCGCGCGGCAGGAAGCGGCTCGCGAGGAAGGGCACGATGGTGAGCGCGACGAACAGCGAGGCCAACACGGTCAGCACCACGGCGAGCGGCAGGGCGCGAATGAATTTTCCCGAGCCCTCCGGCAGGTTCAGCAGCGGCAGGAAGGCTAGCAGCAGCGTCGCGGTGCAGCCGAGCACCGCCAGCGCGATCTGGTCCGTCGCGACGACCGCGGCCCGCGTGCGCTCGGCTCCCTCGCGCAGGTGTCGCGCGATGTTCTCCACCACCACGATCGCGTCGTCGACGAGCAGCCCGAGCGCTACCACGAAGCCGGCGATGCTCATCTGGTTCAGCGTGAAACCGAGCGCCCACAGGCCGGCGAGCCCGATCGCGAGCGACAGCGGTATCGCCACCATCACCACGCCGGCGGCGCGCAGCCCGAGCGGCAGCAGCGTGACCGAGACCAGCGCCAGTGCGAGCAGGAAGTCGCGCGCCAGATGGCCGAGGCGCTCGCGCACGTTGTCGGCCTGTACGAAGCCGGTCTCGAGCGCGAGCGTGGATGGCAGGCGATCGCGGAACGTGGCGAGACGCGTGTCGATCGCACGCTGCACGGTGAAGATGCTGGCGTTCTCCTTCATGTTCGCGGTGACGAAGGCCGCGGGCTCGCCGTTGTAGCGCCCGAGGTAGCGTTGCTCCTCGGTGGACCAGCCGATCGCGGCCACGTCGCGCAGGCGGATCAGCGCATCGCCGCGGGTCGCGATCACGGTGGCGCCGATCTCCTCGAGCGAGCCGTAGTCGCCGGTGCCCTTCAGGTTGAAGCGGCGCGTGTCGACGTCGAGCGCACCGCCAGGGATGGTGGCGCCTTCGCCCGCGACGGTGTCGATCACGGTGCCGAGGTCGAGTCCCAGCGCCGCGAGGCGCGGCAGGTCGAGCGACACGCGCACCTCGGGCTGCGGGTAGGCCCAGGTTTCGGCGCGGCGGATGCCCGGCACACCCTCGATGAGTTCCTCCAGGTCCTCGGCCGCGCGTTTCAGCGCGAGCGCGCCTGCGCCGCGGTCGATCAGCGCGATCTGCACGATGTTGACCAGCGAGGGGTTGGACTTGCGGATCTCGATATCGTGGATGTCTGCGGGCAGCCGGGTGCGCAGGGCGTTGATCTCGCGTACCACCTCGTCGTGCTTGTCGTCGGCGTCCACGCTCCAGTCGAACTCGACGCTGAGCACGCCGAGGCCGTCGCGGCTGCTGGAGCGAATCTCCTTCACGTCGTCGAGCTCGGCGATCGCATCCTCGATCGGTTCGACCACGAGGCGCTCGATGTCCACCGGGTCGGCGCCGGGCAGGCTCACGATCACGCGGGTCACCGGGATCGGGAAGTTCGGGTCCTCGCTGCGCGGGATGCCCTGTACCGCGAAGGCGCCTGGTTTCTTGCCCCGGGTTGTCGTCCGAGTCGGTCGGAATGAATGCGGACCCACGGGGCGGGCTATACTTCGCGCGGTCAACCATGTCGCGAGCCCGCCATGCACACCCAGCGCTGTTACACCCTGAGCCTGTCCTGCCCCGACCGCGTCGGCATCGTCGCGCGCGTCGCGGGTTTCTTTGCCGGGCACCAGGGCTGGATCCTCGAGTCCAGCCAGCACGCCGATGTGCAGAGCGAGCGCTATTTCATGCGCCTCGAGGTGCGCGCCGATTCGCTGCCGTTCCACCTCGCCGAGCTGCGCGAGCGCTTCGCGCCGATCGCGCAGGAGTTCGGCATGGACTGGCGCATCAGCGACAGCGCGATCCGCAAGCGCGTGGTGGTGCTGGTCTCGCAGCAGGAGCACTGCCTCTACGACCTGCTGGGGCGCTGGAAGAGCGGCGAGCTCGACATCGAGATCCCGTGCGTGATCTCCAACCACGAGACCTGGCGCGGGCTGGTCGAATGGCACGGCATCCCGTTCCATCACGTGCCGGTGACCGCGGACAACCGGGCGCAGGCCTTCGCCGAGATCGAGCGGCTGTTCGTGGAATCGCGCGCCGATACCATGGTGCTGGCGCGCTACATGCAGATCCTGCCGCCGGAGCTCTGCCGCCGCCACATCGGGCGCATCATCAACATCCACCACAGCTTCCTGCCGAGCTTCGTGGGCGCCAGGCCCTACCACCAGGCTCATGACCGTGGGGTGAAGCTGATCGGGGCGACCTGCCACTACGTGACCGAGGACCTGGACCAGGGACCGATCATCGAGCAGGACCTGATCCGCATCGACCACAGCGACTCGGTCGAGGACCTGGTGCGCTACGGCAAGGACATCGAGAAGGCCGTGCTCGCGCGCGGGCTGCGCTACCACCTCGAGGATCGCGTGCTGGTGAACGGGCGGCGCACGGTGGTGTTCCGCTGAGCGTGGGTTCGGCTTCAGCCGAACATTGTCCGGCTGAGGCCGGAACCACGAGCCCCGGCTCTGGCTGAAGCCGGACTACAGGATCCGGATGACTGCCTTCGGACGGGCAGCAGCCGTCGGCATGAATGCCGACCTACGGGTTCATCTGCGCCAGCATCGTCTGTACCGCCATGCGCATCTTCGCCCCGCGCGGATAGCCGACGTAGGCGGTGAGGAATGTCACGATTTCCTGGAGTTGCTTGCGGTCGAGCTCGCCGCGCTTCAGCGCCGAGCGCGCCTGGATCGTGAAGGTCATGTCCTCGCCCTGTGCCGCGATCGCGCCGAGCAGCAGCAGGCGGCGGTCGCGGATGCTGAGCGTCTCGTCGGCCCAGAGCTGGCCGAACACCGTGTCGAGCATATAGTCGAAGAAGCGGTCCTTGCCGGTCTCGGGCGGCTGCGGGAGGTCGTTGCAGTAGACCTCGTTGAACATCTCGATGCCTTTCTCGCGGTGCTCGTTCGCCATGTCTCTCTCCTGCGGTTGTTGTGGTCGTGAAGGGGATTCAGTCGGGGATTTCCTCGACGCGGATGGTCCGGTTGGGGCAGTAGCGGACGGCGTCCATGACCTTTTCCCGCAGTTCCTCCGGCGGGTACTCGAGCAGGACCTCCACCTTGGGGTAGTGACCGTCGGTCTCGTTCACGCGGAACACCTCGGGCGCCTCCTGCATGCAGACCGCGTGACCCTGGCACAGCGCCAGATCCACCTTGACGCGCAATCTGCCCATGATCCTTTCCTCCTCGTGCGCAGCCGGCGCACCGGCAGCCGGCAACAGATAAAACAATCCGACGCAAACGTTTTCAGTCTACGCGAGCGCCCGGTGCCCGGCAACAAGATAAAAACATTGCTAGTAAATTGTTTCCTGATATGATGCCTCCAGGTCCAGCGTTCCACCACCCAGATCCGAGGCTCCGACCATGGCATACCGCCCGCAGCGCATGAAGTTCGGCGCGTTCTTCGCGCCCTTCCACAACGATCGCACCAACCCCACGCTGGCGCTCGAGTCCGACATGGACCTCATCGCCTACATGGACAAGCTGTCCTACGACGAGGCGTGGATCGGCGAGCACCACTCGGGCGCCTATGAATGCATCGCCTCGCCCGAGATCATGATCGCGACGGTTGCCGAGCGCACGAAGCACATCCGCCTCGGCACCGGGGTGAGCTCGCTCGCCTACCACCATCCGCTGATACTCGCGGACCGCATCGCGCAACTCGATCACCAGACGCGCGGGCGCGTGATGTTCGGCGTGGGCCCCGGTCAGCTTATCGCGGACGCCTACATGATGGGCGTGAATCCGGCGGATCTGCGCCGGCGCATGAACGAGTCGCTGGCCGCGCTGGTGAAGCTGCTGCACGGCGAGACCGTGAACATGCAGACCGACTGGTTCACGCTGCGCGAGGCGCGCATGCACATCCTGCCGTACCAGAGCCCCACCGTCGAAATGGCGGTGGCCTCGGCGATCTCCCCCACCGGCGCGCGCGCGGCGGGGGAATTCGGCGTCGGCATGCTGTCCGTGGCGGCGTCCAGCCCCGAAGGCTTCAAGGCGCTGGCCAACAGCTGGCAGGTCTGCGAGGAGAAGGCCGCGGAGCATGGCCAGACCGTGAGTCGCGACAACTGGCGCGTGGTATTCCCGCTGCACATCGCGGAAACCCGCGAACAGGCGCGCAACGATCTCGAACACGGCCTGATGGACATGTTCAACTATTTCCACAAGTTCGGCGGCGATCTGTTCCCGACGGTGAAGTCGCTCGACGAGGCGATCGACATCTGGACCACGGGCGGCCTCGGCGCGTTCGGCGTGGGCCTGGTGGGCACGCCCGATGACCTGGTCGCGCACATCGAGAAGCTGCAGGAGCAGTCGGGCGGATTCGGCACATTCCTCTCGCTGGCGCACAACGCCGCCAGCCCGGAGGCGACGCGCAAGTCCTACGACCTGATCGCGCGCTACGTGATGCCGCGTTTCCAGCACTCGAACGCGAACCGCACCGCGTCGATCGAGTGGGCCGCGGCGAACGCGAACCGCTTCATGGAGGCCTACATGTCGGGCATCAACAGCGCGATCAAGAGCCACGAGGACGAGAAGGCCGCGAAGGCCAAGGGTGGGGCGTGAAGCGCATCGATCTCGCCGATACCGGGAACCGCGTCCTCGGACGCATCCTGCGCCTGCACGCGGAAAGGGCGGGTGACACGCCGTTCCTGCTGGCGGACAGCGGGCGCTACACCTATGCGCAGGTGAACTCGCTGGCGAACCGATATGCCTCGGGCCTGCGCGCACTGGGCGTGGCGACGGGCGATCGCGTCCTGGTCTTCATGCACGGCTGCGTGGAGTTCGTGGTGCTGGCGCTGGCGGTGAACAAGCTGGGCGCCGTGTGGGTTCCGGTGAACACCGACTACAAGGGCGACTGGCTGGCGGATGCGATCAACGACAGCAAGGGCGTGGCGCTGGCGGTGGATGACGCGCTCCTGCCGCGCCTGCAACAGGTGCGCGATCGCGTCGCCTTCGGCCACCTGCTGCTGCATCGCAGCGCGCCGGAGCAGGTGCGCGAGGCCGGCGCTGCGGCCACGCTGGCCGATCTCGCGACGCACCCCGACGTCGAGCCCGACATGAGCTACCAGCACTACGGTGACACCGCCGCGGTGCTGTGGACCTCGGGCACCACGGGCAAGTCCAAGGGCGTGATGCAGAGCCACAACGTGTGGATCCGCGCCGCCGAGAACGCCAACCGCCATTTCGGCACCACGGTGGGCGACATCGCCTACAACTGCCTGCCGCTGTACAACTCGGCGGCCTGGGTGGCCAACATCTACCGCGCGCTGGCCGCGGGTATTCCCTGTGCCATCGACGACCATTTCTCGGTGCACGCGTTCTGGGACCGCATCCGTTTCTACGGCGCTACCCAGACCATGACGCTCGGCGCGATGCACATGTTCCTGTGGAACGAGCCGCCGCGCCCGGACGATGCCGACAATCCGCTGCGCATGGCCAACATGGTGCCGATGCCCGAGCGCCTGCTGCGCCCGTTCTGCGAGCGCTTCGGCATCGAGGGCATCACCCAGGGTTTCGGCCAGAGCGAGATCATGCTGATGCTGTCACGCAAGGACACGCCGCAGAAGCAGTGGAAGCCCAACGCGCTGGGCGAGCTGTCGCAGGGCGTGGAGCTGCGCATGCTGAAGGACGACGGCAGCGAGGCCGCGCCCGGCGAAGTCGGCGAGTTCTGCGTGAAGGAGACTTCGCCGCACACGATCTTCAACGGCTACTTCGACAACCCGCAGGCCGATGCCGCGGCGTTCGCCGGCGGCTGGTACCACACCGGGGATCTCGGCATCCGCGACGCGGACGGCGACTATTTCTTCGTCGACCGCAAGAAGGACGTGATCCGCTACAAGGGGCGCAACGTGTCCTCGCTGCAGGTCGAGAGCGTCGCGATGCAGCACCCGGCGGTGCAGAGCGCGGCGGTCTACGGTGTGCCCTCGCAGGAACTGGATTCCGAGCACGAGATCAAGCTCGACGCGGTGACGAAGCCCGGCGCGGACCTCACGGCGGAGGAACTCGCGCGTTTCATCAACGCGAACGCGCCGTACTTCTGCGTGCCGCGCTATATCGAGTTCGTGAGCGAGTTGCCCTACACCCCGACCAACAAGGTGCAGAAGTACAAGCTGCGCGAGCGCGGCGTGACGCCGCAGAGCTGGGACCGCGTGGCGGCCGGTTTCACGCTCGAGCGCTGAGCGCCGGAACGACACCAGCCGCAGGAGAGACGATCATGATCAGGAGCGTTTCGCTCATCAGCTTCAAGGAAGGCACGGACCAGGGTCAGCGTGAGGCCGTGCTCGCGGCCTACCGCAAGCTGCCGTCGCTCATACCGGGCATCGTGTCCTTCGAGGTCGGGCTGGACCAGGGCCTGCTGCAAGGCAATGCCGGCATCGCCGTGATTGCCGGCTTCGCCGCGCGCGAGGATTTCGTCGCCTATTCGACGCACCAGGCCCACACCGATGTCATCTTCCCTGTCTGCGGCCCGGTGATGGCGGGCTGGTCCTCCGTGCAGTTCGAGACCTGAGCCTCCGCGCACCCCGCTGTGCGGTGCGCTGTCGCGCAGCAAACTGTGGGTCCGGCTTCAGCCGGGCATTGTCCGCATGAATGCGGACCCACAGGGGCTGTTCGCGCAGAGGAGCGCGTTTGCTGCAAGCCCGGCTATCCCGGACGGCGTCAGGCGAGCTGGCGCAGCGATTCCAGGAAGCGCAGCAGGCAGCGGTTGACCTCGTCGGGTTTCTCCATCTGCACCAGGTGGCCGGCGCCGGTGATCATCTCCACGGCGCGCAGGTCCGGGAACTGCGCACGCATCAGCTCGATGGGGTCGGGGCCGTGGAAGCCTTCCAGGTCGCAGTCGAACTCGCTGCCGATGAAAAACGCCGGCACCGGGCTCTGCACGCCCTCCCAGGGTTTGCGCTGGCGCCACTTGAGGTCCATCGAGCGGTAGTAGTTGAGCCCGCCGGTGAAGCCGCTGCGCGCGTATTCCGAGACGAAGAATTCCAGTTCCAGCTCGCTCAGCCAGGGCCAGGGCAGGGGCGGCGTCTCCGGCAGCGCGTCGAGGTACGTGGTCCCGGGCGGATGTTTCCACACGTCGAGGTAGTGGTAGGCGCCGGAGAGCGCGTAGAACACCTTGCGCAGGAACTCGCGCGGCGCCGCATCGAGCGCGGCATCGGCCGGGCCCGGCTCGCGGAAGTACTCGATGTGCACGAAGTGCTGCTTTGCCATTGCCGCGTATTCGGTCAGGGGCGGCACATCGGGGTTGTGCGGCGCGGCCGGGTTCTCCAGGCCGATCACCGCGCGCACGCGGGCCGGGTCGCGCAGCGCCAGGTCGTAGATCGCGAAGGCACCGAAATCCAGCCCCGCGAAGATCGCGGATTCCTCGCCGAGGTGATCGAGCAGTCCGGTGAGGTCGTCGCAGATGCGGTCGACGCCGTAGGCCTCGATCGCCGCCGGCGCCTCGGTCTGGCCCATGCCGCGCATGTCGGGGGCGATCACGCGCCAGCCTGCCGCCGCGAGCACCGGGATCTGGTGACGCCAGCTGAACCACAGGTGCGGAAAGCCGTGACAGAGCACCACCAGCGGGCCCTGTCCCTGCTCCACGTAATGCATGTCGATGCCGTTGATGCGGGCGTAGCGGTGCTGCCAGTCGGCCATGTCGTGCTCCTTGCGATGTGTGCATCGTAGCGCAGGTTGCGTCGGCCGGTGGAACTGCGCACAGTTGAGGCGTCGCAACCACGGACGAGGATTTCCCGATGGCGCAGCAGGGCGGACGAGCGGCTGGAGGCGAGGCGGGCGGCGGCGTGCTGGGCTGGATCGAGCGCACCGGCAACCGCCTGCCCGATCCGGTGTTCATCTTCCTCTACCTGATCGCGGCGCTGGTCGTGGTCAGCGTGCTGGCATCGCTCGCAGGTTATTCCGCGCTGCATCCCACCCAGCGCGATGCGGGCGGCGCCCCGGCCGTGATCGCCGCGACCAGCCTGCTCGCGCCGGAGAACATCCGCCGGCTCTGGGCCGACATGCCGCTGACCTTCACCGGCTTCCACCCGCTGGGCTACGTGCTGGTGGTGATGCTGGGCGCGGGCATCGCGGAGCGCACCGGTCTGTTCGCTTCGGCCATGCGCGGCGCGGTGCAGGGCGCACCGAAGGCCCTGCTGACGCCGATGGTCGCGCTGGTGGCGATGATGGGCAATCTCGCGGCCGATGCTGCCTACGTGGTGCTGATCCCGCTGGCGGGCATCCTCTACGCGGCCGCCGGCAGGCATCCGATTGCGGGCATCGCGGCGGCCTTCGCCGGTGTCTCGGGCGCGTTCTCGGCGAACCTGCTGCCGGGGCAGCTCGATGCGCTGCTGTTCGGCATCACGGAGGCCGCCGCCGAGGCGCTGGTGCCCTCGTGGAACGCGAACATCGTGGGCAACTGGTATTTCATCTCGGGCATGACGGTCGTGTTCCTGCCGGTGATCTGGTACGTCACCGATCGCGTGATCGAACCGCGTCTCGGTGCCTGTGCGGTTGCCGATGCGTCGCTCGACCTGTCGGCCGACGAGCAGAGGCCGCTCGATGCGGCGCAGAAGAAGGGGCTGTCGCGCGCGGGCATCGCGGCGGCGGCCGTCGTGCTGCTGTGGGCCTTCTTCCTGTTCGGTCCCGGCACGCCGCTGATCGACCGTGCCGTCGAGGGGCCGGCGCGGCTCTCGCCGTTCTTCCGTTCGCTGGTCGCGGGCTTCTTCGTGCTGTTCCTCGCCAGCGGCTGGGCCTACGGCGCGGCGGCGGGGACGGTGAAGGGGCATCGCGACATCGTGCGGATGATGACGGAGTCGATGGCGGATCTCGCCTATTACCTGGTGCTTGCCTTCGCGGCGGCGCACTTCATCGCGATGTTCGCGTGGTCGAACCTGGGGCTGATCTTCGCGGTGCAGGGCGCCGAACTGATCCGCGCCTCGAACCTGCCGGTGCCGGCGCTGCTCGGGCTGATCGTGCTGCTCACCGGGGCGGTGAACCTGTTCGTCGGCTCGGCCTCGGCGAAGTGGGCGCTGCTCGCGCCGGTGCTGGTACCGATGATGATGCTGCTGGGCGTCAGCCCCGAGGCCACCACCGCGGCCTATCGCGTCGGCGACGGCGCCACCAACATCATCACGCCGCTGATGGTGTACTTCCCGCTGATCCTGACCTTCTGCCAGCGCTGGCAGAAGGACTTCGGGCTGGGCAGCCTCGCGGCGACGATGATCCCGTACTCGATCGGGCTGCTCGGGGTCGGGCTCGCGCTCACGATCGGCTGGATCGCGCTCGACATCCCGCTCGGGCCGGCCGCGCCGGTGCATTACACGATGCCGTAGTCCGGATTCATCCGGACATTCCCCGTGGGTCCGGATTCATCCGGACAATTGTCCGCCTGAAGGCGGACCTACGGCGGACCTACAGCTTGCCGCCGAGCAGGTGCGTGGCGAGGTCTATGAGCAGCAGCGTGAGCATCCCGACGCAGGAGGCCTCGATCAGCACCCGGCCCAGGCTCCAGCGCTCGCCCGCGGCATCCTCGTCGAGGCGGTAGACGATCGGGAAGGCCACGATGAAGTACAGCGCGTAGAAGTACGAGCCGTAGGCCAGCATGCGTTCGAGGTCCTCGTACCACACGTTCGTGAAGTCGTTGGGCGCGAGCTTGAAGTAGAAGGCCGTCTCGCCCCAGCCCCAGAACAGCGACACCGCGCCCACGATCACCGCCCATGCCACCCTGCGCGCGAGCGGCGCCCAGCCGAGCGTCATGGTGCGGATGCGGCGCATCAGCACCACCGCGCTGGCGTGGTAGACGATGAAGAAGGCCGTCGCGTTGAAGTACATCGACGGCGGTATCTTCCTGTGCCCGGCGAGCGCGGTGGCCTCGTCGGGGCCGCACAGCGCCGAGTCCAGGTACAGCGTGACCTCGGGGAAGCGGTAGCGCATGCCGAGCACGTCGAAGAAGTACTCGGTGTGGAAATAGGTGCAGAGCACGACCCACCAGAAGATGAACAGGTTGAACTTGAACCAGTAGCTGCGGTGCCAGGGGATGCCGGAGTCGCGCCGCAGGAACCAGGGCAGCAGCACGCAGTAGGGCAGCCACATCAGCAGGTTCTGCGTGATGTTCCAGAAGTTGCCGGTGTCCAGCCAGCCCATCTTCTGGACCACGATGTTGTAGACGAACCAGACCGGGATGAAGCCCAGGAAAAACTTCTCGCCCCAGGCCTTGTCGGGGTTGCGCGAGAACCAGTAGCCGGGCAGGAAGGAACGCGAGGAGGTGGCGTCGTTCATCGGGCGTGCTCGTGGTGGTCGTGGTTCGGCAGTGTGGAGAGTTTCCACAATAAAACAGTATACTTCAAATGTTTTTAGGGACTGCGGCGCGCACGGTGCGGGCCGCGGCAAAACCGTGCCGGACCAGGGAGCTAGCGGATGGGTGTTCAGAGCATCGGGCAGTTGCGCCAGCGTGCCGGGAGTTTCGACTGGGGCAGCGCCTACGAGATACCCGATGTGCGCGGCGAGGTCGCGATCGCGGGCGTCGGCGAATCGGAGTACAGCGGTCCCTCGGGCCGCACCGCGAAGGAGATGGCACTCGTCGCCGTCGCGAAGGCGATCGCGGACGCCGGCCTCGCGCCGTCCGATATCGACGGGTTGATGTCCACCGCGAACGTGGCCGACCAGCTGATGCCGGAGGACTTTCACGCGCACTTCGGCACCTCGCACCCGATGTGGTACAGCGGCGAGGGCGGCGGCATGGTCTGGGCCGCGACCTGCCCCGAGCAGGCCGCCGGGGCCCTGCGCGCGCGCAAGGCGCGTCACATCATCAACGTGTTCTCGGTGGACTGGGCCTCGCGCCGCGCCGCGGGCACCGGCACGCCGGGGGACTACCACGCCAACGAGCCGATGAAGGCGCTGTTCGAAGTGCCCTTCGGCTGGTATCCGCAGCCGGTATACATGGCGACGCAGGCCTGCCGTCACATGCACGACTACGGCACCACGGCGCAGCAGCTCGGAGAGCTCGCGGTGACCTTCCGTCGCCATGCCAACGGCCATCCCGGTGCCGTGATGCGTGCAAAGACATTGAGCATGGAGCAGTACCTCGCGAAGCCCATGCTCGCGGATCCGCTGCGCATGGAGGACTGCTGCCTCGTTTCGGACGGCGCGGCCGCATTCGTGATGACCACGCCGGAGCGCGCGCGGGACCTGCGCCACGCGCCGGTCATCGTCGAGGGCGTGGGCCGTGGCGTGATCCACAACGCGCCCTACATCTCGCAGCAGAAGGTGCTCACGGCGACGCCGCAGACCTTCGCCGCGCCCTGGGCCTTCGCGATGGCCGACATGGCGCCGGCCGAGGTGGACGTGATCGCGCTGTACGACTGCTTCTCGATCACGGCGCTGATGATGATCGAGGACATGGGCTTCTGCGCCAAGGGCGAGGGCGGCGCCTTCGTCGCCGGCGGGCGGCTCGGCTTCGACCGCCCGCGCGCGAGCGGTGGCCTGCCGTGCAACACGCACGGCGGCCTGATGTCGCACGCCTACGTGCTCGGCATAGCGCACGTCGTGGAGCTCGTGCGCCAGCTGCGCGGCGAGGCCGCGAACCAGGTGAGCGATGCGCGCGTCGGCCTGTACGGGGGATTCACCGCCGAAGAGGCGGCCACACTGATTTTGCGGAGAGCCTGACGATGTCGAGTTTCGGTCCCCACAGCGATGACGCGCTGGCCTTGCCGTTCTGGAACGCCGCGCGCGAGGACAGGCTGGTGCTGCCCTACGAGCGCGCCAGCGGGCGTTGCACGTGGTATCCGCACGCAGGCGCGGACATCGAATGGCGCGAGGTGCGCGGCCCGGCGAAGCTCGTCGCATGGTCCGTCGTGCGCGCACCGATCAACCCCGAATTCAAGGCACCCTATGCGCCGGCGCTGGTGAGCCTCGATTGCGAGCCGCACGTGCGCCTGGTGACGCAGATCGTCGAGTGCGACTTCGCGGATCTGCGCTGCGACATGCCGCTGCAACTGTGCTTTCGCATGCTCGAGCCGATCAAGCGCGCGCCGTTTCGCGCGCCGGTGTTTCGTCCCGCGCCGTGATGCCTTTTGGTTGCGCGCGCCCGTTTGCGCAAAATTCACCCGCGCGCTGGTGTGGCATGTGCTATAGACAGTGAGTGGAATCTTCATGGATTCCTATCCATCAGCAACGGGAGACTACCGATGGCAGAGAAGAAACCGGCGAAGAAGCCTGCAGCCAAGAAGGCCGCAGCCAAGAAACCCGCAGCAGCGAAGAAGCCGGCTGCGAAAAAGGCCGCAGCGAAGAAGCCTGCAGCAGCGAAGAAACCGGCAGCCAAGAAAGCCGCAGCGAAGAAGCCGGCTGCGAAAAAGGCCGTAGCGAAGAAGCCTGCAGCAGCGAAGAAGCCCGCTGCGAAGAAGCCGGCTGCCAAGAAAGCCGCAGCGAAGAAGCCGGCTGCGAAAAAGGCCGCAGCGAAGAAGAAGTAGTTGTTCCCTTGCGCCCGATGCACAGGGACGTGCCGGGCAGCTTCCACCGCGTCGGGCAGCCGGCGTTAGCCGCCAACCGCCGCCGACCCGGCCGGGTTCCTCCTCCTCAGTCCACCGCCGCCGCACGCACCAGGTTGAGCGCGGGATCATTCGGCGCATTTTCCACGCAGCGCGTCCCCGCGGGGTGGTAGATGTAGGCGACGCAGCGATTGCAGCTGGTGCAGCCCGATTGCCGTGTCTCGCCGCTCCTGAACCTGTTCACCAGTCCCGTGTCGTGGATCAGCGCGCGCGCCATCACCACGCAGTCGAAGCCCTCGGTCATCGCGCGCTCGGCGTTGTCCAGGGACTTCACGCCGCCCAGGTAGGCCAGCGGCATCTTCACCGCGGCGCGTACCTTGCGCGAGTGTTCCAGGAAGTACATCTCGCGAAACGGCATCGAGCGCGGACCGGTGAGCGCGCTCAGCTTGATCGCCAGGCGCGACAGCACATCGTCGCCGAGTACCCTGGCCATCTCCTGCTGGTCGACGAGACTGCCGAACATGAACCAGGTCGACTCCACGTTGCGTCCGCCCGAGAGCACCAGCAGGTCGGCGCCCGCACGTTCCAGCGCGCGCGCCGTGACCACGGCATCGTCGGCGTTGGCGCCGCGCCTGGGGCCGTCCGCGACGTTGATCTTGGCGATGACCGCCAGCTCCGTGCCCACCGCTTCCTTCACCGCGGCCAGCACTTGCGCCGGGAACCGTGCGCGGTTTTCCGCGCTGCCGCCGTACTCGTCCGTGCGCGTGTTGTCGAGCGGCGAGATGAACTGGTTCAGCAGGTAGCCGTGCCCCATGTGCAGTTCGACGGCATCGAAGCCCGCCTCGCGCGCGAGTTTCGCGGTGTCGACGAACTGCTGCGTCACCTGGTCCATGTCGGTCGTGCGTCCATCGCACGCCGGCGCCAGTTGCCGGCGAGCAGGCCCGCCTTGTTGAAGCCCGAGACCGAGCTCATGGTCGCGCCCCTGACCTTCACGCCGGTGACGAAGCTGCCGCCGTGCGTGATCTGCGCCGAGATCGCGCCGCCTTCGGCGTGCACCGCATCCGTGAGCACGCGCAGGTCCGGCAGGATCCGGGGGCGCATCCAGATCTGGTTGGGCAGCGTGCGGCCGACCTCGCTCACCGCCACGTAGGCCACCGTTGTCAGCGCGACGCCGCCTGCGGCAAGATCGCGATGGTGCTTCACCAGCGCGCGCGTGGGCGCGCCGTCCAGGCACATGGCTTCGTTGGCGCCGGACTTGATGAAGCGGTTGCGCAGGCGCAGCGGTCCGATGGTCACCGGATCGAACGGGGAGGGCGCGGTGCTCATGCGGGTGATTCTCCTGGGGAAATGCGCGCGCATGATCGGGTGGGCGCCATGACTTTGCAAGGCGCCGCGGTGCGGCGGGGGCCGGGCGCATGGCACCGGGATTGCTGATCGCCGCGGCGAGCGCGATCGCGCTGTCGTGGCTGATGGCCGCGGCCGGCGTCGCCAAGCTGCGCCACCTGCAGGACCATGCGCGCGCGCTCGATGCCTACGCGCTGCTGCCGGCGGGTGCGGGACGCTGGCTCGCGCCGGTGCTCGGCATCGCCGAATGTGCTGCCGCGGCGGCCATCTGGCCGCGGGGTACCCGCGTGGCGGCGGCGGTGCTGATGCTCGCCCTGCTCGTGCTGTACTCGGCCGCCATCGCGATCAACCTGGTGCGCGGACGTCGTGACATCGAGTGCGGCTGCGGCGGTGCGGCGACGCATGTGCCGCTGAGCGGCTGGCTGCTCGCGCGCAACGCCGCGCTGATGGCCGCCGCGCTCGCGGTGTGCGCAGCGCCGCATGCGCTGGCGCTTGCGGCCGCATCATGGCCCGCTGCGCTGGCGTCGCTCGCGGTCGCGACGCTGCTGGTGCTGCTCTACAATGGCGCCAACTTTCTGCTTTCCCGCGACACCCTGCTGCAGGACGACTGAACGTCGCGTGCCGCCGTCGCGCCCCCGGAGGATGCATGGCGGATATCGAGTTCGAGAATCGCGACGGCGTGGGCCTCATCACCTTCGTTCGACCCGATACGCTGAACGTGTTCAGCCCCGGGATGATGGCCGGGCTGGGCGAGCTGTACCGCCACTGCGACGCCGACGAGGCCGTGCGCGTGGTGGTGGTGACGGGGCGCGGCGCGGCGTTCTGCGCCGGCGCCGACCTCTCGAGCGGCGCGGCATTCGCGGCGCACGGCGAGCTGGACTTCAGTTCCTGCCCCTTGTCCACGCAGGCATGGGAAGTGCGCAAGCCGGTGATTGCCGCCTGCAACGGGCACGCGATCGGCGTCGGGCTCGGCATCGCGGTGCAATGCGACATGCGCATCGTCGCGCGCGGCGCGAAGTACGGCTTCCTGCAGAACCGCCGCGGCGTGGTGGCGGATTTCGGGGTCGAGTGGTTGCTGCCGCGGCTGATCGGCTTCGAGCGCGCCTTCGAGATGCTGGTGCGCGGGGTGCGCATCGACGGCGAGGAGGCGGCAGCCTGGCGCCTCGCCGGGCGGGCGGTGCAGGCGGAGGAGGTGCTGCCGCTCGCGCTGGAGATCGCCGCCGACATGGCGCAGAACTGCTCGCCGCTGGTGATGGGCATGCACAAGCGCCTGCTGTGGCGCGGGCTGGAGACGGGGCGCGAGGACTTCGTCGCGCTGGAGACGCGCGCGCTGCACCACAGCATGCGCCAGCCCGATGCGCTGGAGGGTGGCATGGCTTACGTGGAGAAGCGCGCGCCGCGCTGGGACGAGCACTACGCGGCGCGCTGGCCGGCAGTTCCTGTAGGTCCGGCTTTATCCGGACAGCTACGGCCCTCAACCGGATAGCGATTGCGCGTGATCGCGATGCAGCCGCTCCATGCCGCCCGGGGGCTGCACGAACACGCCGTCGCAGCTCGCCGTGAGTACTTCGTCGGCGTGGATCTCCGCACGCACGAAGGTCTTGCGGCCTTCGATCTTCTCGACCCAGCCGCGCAGGCACAGTTCGGTATTGAGCGGCGTGCGCCGGTGATAGCGCGTGCTGAGCGTGCCGGTCATCCCCGGCTGCCCGCCGATCGCCTGCGCCACGCCCATGAACTGATCGAACAGTGCCGCGACGAAGCCGCCGTGCACGCTGGCGGGCGGGCCTTCGTAGGCCCAGCCCATCGTTACGCGCCCGTGGGCCACACCGTCGGCAATCCACACGTTGAGCGGCGGCGCCAGCGGATTGCTGATGCCGGCGACGGGATTCAGTTCATGGCTGACCTGTCCCATGCTGCCGTGACGGCCCGCGCCGGCGAAGCGCGCACGTCCGTAGATCCTCGGCTGCGCCGCGAAGCTGTCGGCGGTCAGTTCCAGGGTGTCGGCGATGGCATGGAGTTGCGGGATCGGCGGCGTGCTGCTGACCAGCACTTCGGTAAGCCGGCGGATCGCGGCCGCGACGCGCCGGCGTGCGTCCCACTCCGCGCTGCAGGCGGGGGTGATCTCCTCCGAGGCGAAGGGGTTGTCGGGATGCTCCAGGTCGGGCAAGTCGTGCACTCCTGCATCGATGCGTGTGACAGGGCGCGCGATTGTAGCGCCTCGGAGCCTGTGAATCTTTCGACGGCCGTCGCGAGACGGTCGAAAGATTCACAGGCTCTCAGGCGTCGAGATCGGCGCGCGCGGCGCCGAGCATGCCGGGATTCTCGCGCGTGATCACGTAGACCGGGATCGCGCTCACGTAGTCGCGCATCGGCCCCTTGGCTTCGAAACGCGCGCGGAAGCGGCTGTGACGCAGGAATTCCGTGAAGCGCGGCACGATACCGCCGGCGATGAAGACGCCGCCCTGCGCGCCGCAGCACAGTGCCTGGTCGCCGGCGGCGGTGCCGAGGAAGGCGCAGAAATGTTCCAGCGCCGCGCGGCAGGTCGCGTCCGAACCCGCCACCGCGTGGGCCTGGATCTCGGCTGCCGTGTAGCCGTGGTAGGCGCTGCCTGCGTTCAGGCACAGCGCCCAGTAGATGCGTTCGATGCCCGGACCCGAGAGCAGCGCCTCGCGGCAGAGGTGCTGGCCGTTGCGCATCAGGGTGGCGAAGATCTGCAGCTCCGCCTCGTCGCACGGTCCGATCGAGGCGTGGCCGCCTTCGGTGGACACGGGCTGGAAGCCGCCGCGTGTCGCGATCAGTTGCGCCACGCCAAGCCCGGTGCCCGGTCCCAGCACCGCCATCGGGCTGCCGCGCACCGCCGTGCCGCCGCCGATCTGCAGCAGTTCGTCGGCGGCCAGCGCCGGCAGCGCCAGCGCAATGGCCTCGAAATCGTTGATCACGCGCAGCCGCTCCAGCCCGAGCCCGTCGCGCAGGGCCGCGATCGAGAACTCCCAGCGGTGATTGGTGAGCCGCACCGCGTCGCCGCTCACCGGGCCGGCGACAGCGATGCAGCCCTCGCGCGGACGCGCGCCGCTCGACTCGAGGTAGCTCCGGGCCGCGTCGGCCAGCGAATCGAAGCGGCGCGTCGCCAGCGTGAGCGGCGCGTGCAGCCGGCCGTCCGCGCCGGCCAGCGCGAAGCGGGTGTTGGTGCCGCCGATATCGGCGACCAGTCGCTGCGGAACAGGGGGCATCCGGGGGAGCGCGCGTGGTTCGGGATGGACGGATTCTGGATGCATGCCCCGCCGAGATCAATGCATACTTGCCCGGGCGGAGCGGCATTTGCAGCAACCACGGCGGTCACGGAGTTCCACATGAGCGATCCCGCATCATTGCCCCGGCGCGACGCCGGCGGCGACACCCCGCGGTTGCGCCCCGTGCGGCGGCAAAGTCCGCACTGACGCACGGGCCGTGCGCATGTTCCCGATGCGGTTTCCGCGTGCCGATACGCTGCTGCTGTTCGCGGTGATCGCCGCGATCGCGCTGGCGCTGTCAGGCGTGCTCGAGCGCGGACCGGAGCTGCCCGCGGACGCGGTCGCCGCGGTCAACGGCAGGGCGATAGGGGCTGGCGCCTTCACGTCGCAGCTCGAAGCCGTCGCCGCGCAGCTCAAACGCGCCCCCGACGCCTCCGAGCGCGGCGCGATACTCGAGCGCGTGATCGACGAGGAACTGCTGCTGCAGCAGGGGCTCGCGCTGGAGCTGCCGCGCAAGGACGCGAGGCTGCGGGCGCAGCTGGTGCAGGAGGTGATCCGCCAGGCCCTGGCGGAGTCCGCGCGCTCACCCGTTACCGAGGCCGAACTGCGAGCCTTCCATGCCGCGCAGCGCGGCTACTTTCGCCGGCCCGCGACCTACCGCGTATGGCGCTTCGATTGCCGCGACGCCGCCGCGGCGCGCGCGCAGCAGGCGCGGCTCGGCGCCGGCGGCGAGTCCGCGCCGCACGACGGCTGCCGGCGCAACGCGCTGGTGCCCGATGCCTGGCTGGGCGCCGCGAAGCTCGGCGATTACCTCGGCGCGGAGCTGGCGCCCGCCGTGGCCGCGCTCGCGCCCGGTGCGAGCCTGCTGAGCGAGCGTGCCGATATGACGAGCGTGCTGCTGCTGCGCGCGGTCGCACCCTCGCGCGAGCCTGCATTCGAACAGGTCCGTGCGCAGGTGGAGGCGGAATTCCGTCGCCGGCGCGACGAGGAAGCGCTGGGGGCCTACCTCGCGCGGTTGCGCGCCGCCGCCGAGCTGCGGATCGGCGGCGATTGAACATGCGCGCCTGGCTGCTGCTCGTGCTCGCGCTTGCCGGCGGGGCCGCGCATGCCGACTGGCAGGCACGCTCCTGGTCGCACTGGCAGTTCGATGGAGCGGCGGCCGCGGCGGTCTTCGGCATCGAGCGAACGGAACTGATCCGTCTGGGCGCCAGCGCCGACGCGGCCTGGTTCGCCGCGGAGCTGCGCGCGAGCGTGGCGTTGCAGGAGGACGGCCACGCGTGCGTGCTGCAGGATGCCGTGCCGCTCGGCGCCGGCGACACCGTGCGCGTGCAGCTGCGCTGGCGCTGCCCCGCGGCGATCCGCTCGCCGCGGGTCCGGCTGGGACTGCTGCTGGGCGTGGACCGCAATCCCCTGCACCACGCGAGCTTCGTCCATGCCGACGGCCGCCACGAAGAGGCGCTCTTCACGCGCGATGCGCCGGAGCTGGCGCTCGCGCCGACACCGCGCCCGCTGCCGCGCACGGCCACCGTGCTGCGCTATCTCGGTCTTGGTTTCTCGCACATCCTGGCCGGGCTCGATCACGTCGCCTTCCTGCTGTGCATGCTGCTGGTTGCGTCGCGGCTGTCCAGCCGGCTGTGGATGATCACGGGCTTCACGGTCGGACACAGCATCACGTTGTCGTTGTCGGTACTGGGGCTGGTGAGCGTGCGCGCCGCCGCGGTCGAAGCGCTGATCGGCTACACGGTGGCGTTGCTCGCGGCCGAGGCCTGCCTGCGCCTCGGGCTGCGCTCGGCGCCGTGGCAGTTGTGGCTCGTGGTGGCGGGCGTCGGTGCAATCACCTGGGCCGCGGGTGGCGCGCTCACGCCGCTCACCGTGCTCGCGCTGCTGCTGCTCACGCCGGCCTACCTCGCGCTGGCGCGGCGCCGTCAGGGCAATGACGCGCTGCACCTGGCGATGACAGCGGTGTTCGGGCTGGTGCACGGGCTCGGTTTCGCCGGCGTGCTGAACGCGATCGGCGTGCCCGCCGCGCAGCGCGGCTGGGCGCTCGCGGGCTTCAACGTCGGGGTGGAGCTGGGTCAGATCGCGTTGCTGCTCGTGTTCGCGCTGCTGCTCGACGCGCTGCACCGGCTGCGATCCCCGGCACTGGCGCGCGGCGGCACGCAGGTCGCGGCGATCGCGCTGTGCGCGCTCGGCGTGTACTGGCTCGCCGGGCGCAGCCTCGCCTGAGCAAGCGGATCAGGCTGCGCCAAGGGTTCCAGCGCGCCTGGTGCGCCTGCAGCGCCAGCGCCAGCGCGGCAACGGATCGATGCGGCAACCCGCGCTTTACGCGCGTACGGCGAATGCGCAGAATGCCTGCCTTCGCGGCGCCTGCGCTCGGGTGCCGCGCCTCAGGCCGGACATTCCACGGGGGTCCCGATGAAACAGACGCCGCTGCACGCGCTGCACCTCGAGCTCGGTGCGCGCATGGTTCCCTTCGCCGGCTACGAGATGCCGGTGCAGTACCCGGCGGGGATCATGCGCGAGCACCTGCACACCCGCGAGAGCGCCGGCCTGTTCGACGTCTCGCACATGGGCCAGGTGCTGGTGCGCGGCGCCGGGGCGAGCGCCGCGCTGGAGCGTCTGGTGCCCGCGGACCTCGTTGCGCTGGCGCCGGGGCGGCAGGTCTACTCGCTGTTCACCAATGCCGAGGGCGGCGTGCTCGATGACCTGATCATCACGCGCTGGTCGCAGGACACCTTTTTCGTGGTCGTGAACGCAGGGTGCAAGGAGCAGGACCTCGCGCACCTGCGCGCAGAATTGCCGGGCATCGCGGTCGAGGAGCTCGCCGACCACGCGCTGCTCGCGCTGCAGGGTCCGCGCGCGGTGGCGGTGATGACGCGTTTCGCGCCGGCGCTGGCAGCGCTGGTCTTCATGAGCGGCATGCACTGCGAGATCGGGGGCGTGGCCTGCTTCGTGACCCGCTCGGGCTATACCGGTGAGGACGGCTTCGAGATCTCGGTGCCCGCGCAAGCGGCGGAGGCCCTGGCGCGCCGCCTGCTCGCGTGCCCCGAGGTGATGCCGATCGGCCTGGGCGCGCGCGATTCGCTGCGCCTGGAGGCGGGCCTGTGCCTTTACGGGCACGACCTGAATCCCGGGATCACGCCGGTCGAGGCGGGGCTGCAATGGGCCATCGCGCCGGCGCGACGCGACGGCGGCGCGCGCGCCGGCGGCTATCCGGGCGCGGCACGGATCGCGGCGCAGATGCAGTCCGGAGCCGCGCGTCGGCGCATCGGGCTGCTCGGCGACGGCAAGGTGCCGATACGCGAGGGCGCGGTGCTGACGGATCCGGCGGGTCGCGCGGTGGGCGAGGTGTGCAGCGGCGGCTTCGGTCCCACCGTGGGCGGACCGGTGCTGATGGCCTATGTCGAGAGCGCCTGCGCGGCGCCGGGCACGCAGCTGCTGGCGCTGGTGCGCGACAAGCCGCGCCCGGTCACGGTCACGAAGATGCCGTTCGTGCCGCAGCGCTATCACCGCGGCTGAGCAGCGCGGCGACTATGCGGTCGAGCAGCTGCTCCTGGCCGAGGTCCGCGCAGTCGATGCGGATCCCGGCGTAGCGCTGGTACAGGCGCGTGCGCTCGGCGAAGAGTTCCTCGAAGCTCTGCTCCGGGCGCCTGGCGATGCCGCGGGTGTCGTAGTCGGTGATGCGCCGGCGCAGTTCGGCAAGCGCGACGTCGAGGTAGACGATGGTGCTGCCGGCGGCGAGGTGGCGCATGGCCGCGTCGCTGTATACCGCGCTGCCGCCGGTGGCGACCACGCGACCGTGCGGGTCGATGCCGAGCAGCACGGCCGCCTCGATGTCGCGCAGCCGCAGGTGGCCCGCGGCGTCGAGGATCTGCTGCAGCGTGCGCCCTTCGCGCACCTGGATCGCCAGATCGGAATCCACGAAATCCAGTGCCAGGCGCTTGGACAGCAGGACTCCCACCGTGCTCTTGCCGGCGCCGGGCATGCCGATGAGCGTGATTCCGCGTCGCTGTTCCGTCATTGCGTCGTGCTATACAGTGCAGGGGGCTCGCGCATTCTGTGAGCCGGTATCGCGGACCGCAATAGCCAAGGAGGAACGGGTGACCGCAGGGGAAATGACGCGCGGCGCCGACGGCGCGTGGGCGGCGCTGGCCGGGCATTTTGCGCAGTCGCGCGGCCTGGATCTGCGCGAGGCTTTTGGCGCCGATCCGGGACGGGCGCAACGCTTTCGCCTGAGCGCCGCGGGACTGACGCTCGACTACTCGAAGAATCTGGTCACTGCGCGCACGGTCGAGCTGCTGTGCGCGCTGGCGCGCGCCCGCGAGCTGTCCGGGCGCGTGCGCGCGCAGCTCGGCGGCGCGATGGTGAACGGCACCGAGGAGCGCGCGGTGCTGCACACGGCGCTGCGCGGCACCGATGCCGGGGAGCGGCTGGCGCAGGCGCGCGAGGTGCAGGCCGTGCGCAAGCGCATGGCGGAGCTGGTGCGGCGCGTGCGCGCCGGCGACTGGGCGGGATGGAGCGGCGAGCCGGTGCGCGACGTCGTGAACATCGGCATCGGCGGTTCGCACCTCGGGCCGGCCTTCGCGACCGAGGCCATGGGTCAGCTGCGCGGCGACCGTCCGCGCTGCCATTTCGTGTCCAACGTCGATCCGCGCGACCTCGAGGGCGTGCTGGCCGGGCTCGCGCCGGCGCGCACGCTGTTCATCGTGGCCTCCAAGTCCTTCGGCACGCTGGAAACGCTGGAGAACGCGCTCTCGGCGCGGCGCTGGCTGCAGGCCGGGGGGTGTCCGGACACGGCGCTGGACCGCCACTTCCTCGCGGTCTCGTCGAACGTGCCGCGCGCGGTCGAGTTCGGCATCGCCGCGGACAACGTGCTGCCGATGTGGGACTGGGTCGGCGGACGCTACTCGCTGTGGTCGGCGATCGGGCTGCCCATAGCGATGGCGGTGGGCATGGAGGCTTTCGACGAGCTGCTCGCCGGCGCGCACGCGATGGACCTGCATTTTCGCGATGCGCCGCCCGAGTCGAACATGCCCATGTTGCTGGCGCTGATCGGGGTGTGGCACCGCAATTTCCACGGCGCCGCCTCGCAGGCGGTGATTCCCTACGACCAGTCGCTGCAGCGGCTGCCGGAGTTCCTGCAGCAGCTGGTGATGGAGAGCAACGGCAAGTCCGTCGCGCGCGACGGCACGCCGCTCCCGCGCGCGAGCTCGGGCGTCATCTGGGGTGCGGCGGGCACCAACGGCCAGCACTCGTTCCACCAGATGCTGCACCAGGGCACCGAGCTGGTACCGGTGGATTTCATCCTGCCGCTCGCGAGCCACAGCCCGAACGCGGCGCAGCACGCGCACCTGGTCGCGAACTGCATCGCGCAGAGCCAGGCGTTGATGATCGGGCGCACGCTCGCGGAATCGCGCGCGGAGCTGCTCGCGCGCGGCCAGGCGGCGGATGCCGCCGCGCGGCTCGCACCGCACCTGGTGATGCCGGGCAACCGGCCCAGCAACACCATCGTGATGCAGCGCCTGACGCCGCGCACGCTCGGGGCGCTGGTGGCGCTCTACGAGCACCGCACCGCCGCCGAGGGCTATCTCTGGGACCTCAATTCCTTCGACCAGTTCGGCGTCGAGCTGGGCAAGCGCCTGAGCGAGGGCGTGCATGCGGCGCTCGACGGCGCCGCCGTGCCCGACAGCGGCACCGATGCGTCGACCGCGGGACTCATCGCGATGTATCGCGCGGCCCGCGGGCCGCGCCGTCCGCGTAGGTCCGGTTTCAACCGGACACGTGATTCGTAGGTCCGGTTTCAACCGGACAATGTTCGGCTGAAGCCGAACCCACGCAGGACAATGTTCGGCTGAAGCCGAACCTGCGCCGAACCTACAGCCAGACCATCAGCCCGAGCTCGAAGCGGTGGCTGAGCAGCGGGTTGTACGGGTAGATGCGCAGCCGCATCTCCTGCAGGCCGGAGTTCAGCGCGTGGAAATCGGCCGCGAAAATCCGTTCCTCGCCGCTGTCGGCCAGCGGCTCGAGCTGCACGCGCTGCTCGCCGGCGCCCTCGGATTCCGGCGCCGGATCCACCAGGCATTCGACGACCACGTCCGAGGCCTGCAGGCCGTTCAGGGCGACGCGCACGCGCAACGGCACCGCCTCGTCGTGGTGCACCGCGCCGGGCGGATCGCTCGCCAGCGTGATGCGCACGCCCGGCCAGCGCGCGCGCACGCGCTCCTTCCATTCCGCGAGCTCGCGCGCACCGGCGCCGTTGTCGGCACTCAGGCGCCGGTGCTGTTCGCGCGCCGGGCAGTACAGCCGTGTCACGTAGTCCATCACCATGCGCAGCGAGTTGAAGCGCGGGATGATGGATTTCATCGACGCCTTGGCCAGCGCGACCCAGCCCGAGGAGAAGCCGTGGCCGTTGCGCGCGAAGTAGAGCGGCAGCACCTCGTGCTCGATCAGGTCGAGCAGGTCCTTGGCCTCGTCGCGGTTGCGCTGCTCGATGTCGAGCCGCGGCTCGCGCGGCACGATGCCCCAGCCGTTCTTGCCGTTGAAGCCCTCGCCCCACCAGCCGTCGAGCACGCTCAGGTTGACCACGCCGTTGATCGCGGCCTTCTGCCCCGAGGTCCCGCTGGCCTCGAGCGGGTATTCCGGCGTGTTCAGCCACAGGTCCACGCCGGAGACCAGTTGCCGCGCGAGGCGGATGTCGTAGCCCTCGAGCACGATGATGCGCCCCTGGAACTCGGGGCGCTGCGAGAACTCGTGGATCACCTTGATCAGGTGCTGGCCCGGCGCGTCGCTGGGGTGCGCCTTGCCGGCGAACACGATGACGGTGGGACGCTCGGGGTCGTTCAGCAGCCGCGCGAGCCGCGCCGGATCGGAGAACAGCAGCGTGGCGCGCTTGTAGGTGGCGAAGCGCCGCGCGAAACCCATCACCAGCGTGTCGGCGTCGGGCTTGGAGATCAGGTGCGTGACGCGCGCGATCGTCGCCTCGCTCTCGCCGTTGCGCCGGTACTGCTGCACCACGCGGCGGTGGAGTTCCTGCAGCAGCCATTCCTTCAGCTGCTTGCGCACGCTCCAGAACTGGTAGTCGGGGATCTGTTCGATGCGCTCCCAGTAATCCGCATTCAGCAGTTCGTCATGCCACTCGTCGAAGCGCATGTCGAACAGGTTGTACCACTCGCTGGCGAGGAAGGTCCGCATGTGCACGCCGTTGGTGATGTGCGTCATCGGGTTCTCCTCGGGCGGGATCTGCGGCCACACCGCGCGCTCCATCACCGAGGCCACCTCGCCGTGGATGCGCGAGACGCCGTTGTGGAAGCGCGAACCCTTCAGCGCCAGCGTGGTCATGTTGAAGCTGCCGTTGGGCTCCGGGACGCTGCCGAGCGCGAGCAGTTCGCGCATCGAGACGCCGAGGCTCTCGGCGAAGCCGCGGAAGTAGGTCTCGAACAGCGGGGTGTCGAAGATGTCGTGCCCGGCGGGCACCGGCGTGTGCGTGGTGAACACCGTGCCCGAGGCCACGATCTCCAGCGCGCTCGCGAGCGTGTGGCCCTGCTGCACGTACTCGCGGCAGCGCTCCAGCACCAGGAAGGCCGCGTGGCCCTCGTTGATGTGCCAGGCGGTGGGCTTCAGGCCCAGGCGCCGCAGCGCCCGCGTGCCGCCGATGCCGAGCACGATCTCCTGTTCCAGGCGCATCTCGCGTCCGCCGCCGTAGAGCTGGCGCGTGATGCGACGGTCCGCCTCGCTGTTCTCGGCCACGTCGGTGTCGAGCAGGTAGAGGCGGATATGGCCGACGCGCGCCTCCCAGACGTGCACCGCGACGCTGCGTCCCGGGAAATCGAGGTCGATGCGCAGCCGCTCGCCGTCGACGTCCACCGGCTGGATCGGCAGGTCGCGGAAGTCGGAGGGCACGATCTGCGAGATCTGGTTGCCGTGGCCGTCGATGGTCTGGATGAAGTAGCCGTTGTGGTACAGCAGGCCGACGCCGACGAACGGGATGCCGAGGTCGCTGGCGGCCTTGCAGTGGTCTCCGGCGAGGATCCCGAGGCCGCCGGAATAGATCGGGAAGCTCTCGTGCAGTCCGAACTCGGCGCAGAAATACGCCACGAGGTCTTCGTCCGGATCGAGGAACTGCTCGCATGCGGGTCGCAGGCCGCGCTCCATGTAGGCGTCGAAGCTGCTCAGCACGCGCCGGTATTCCTCGAGGTAGCCGCGGTCCTCGGCGGCCTCGTCGAGGATCGCCTGTGACACGCGGCGCAGGAACACGCGGGGATTGGAGCCGCACGCGGCCCACAGCGCGCGGTCCAGCCGGGCGAACAGGCCGCGCACGCGCCGGTCCCAGCTGTAGACCAGGTTGTTCGCCAGCTCGTCGAGCCGCGCCAGCGGCGTCGGGATGCGGGGCTGGACTTCGAGGGTGAAACGACTGCCTGCCATGAATGCGGTGCTCTCCGGAAGTGCGTGGCCAGTATATAGAACGCGGCCGGCGCCATCGCGGCGGCGGACGGCGAATGTCAGTTTTATACAGCAGGAATCGCGCCAGCTGCGTCGGCGAGGGCATCGCGGTAGAGCTGCTCGTAGGCGCGCGCGCTGTGGCGCCACGAGAAATCGCGTCGCATGCCGGTGAGCTGCAGACGCGTCCACAGCGGCGCATCGGCCTGTGCCGCCAGCGCGCGCCGCGCCGCCCCGACCAGCGCCGCGGCGTCGGCGCCGCTGAAGCTGAAGCCGTTGGCGCTGCCGTCGGCGAGCGCTTCCGGCGTGGCATCGACGACGGTGTCGGCGAGGCCGCCGACGTTGCGCACCACCGGCACCGTGCCGTAGCGCAGGCTGTACATCTGGTTGAGCCCGCACGGCTCGAAGCGCGAGGGCATCAGGAAGACGTCGGCACCCGCCTCGATGCGGTGCGCCAGCGCCTCGTCGTAGCCGATGCGCAGCGCGAAGCGCCCGGGATGTGCGTCGGCGAGCGCCGCGAGCGCCGCCTCGTAGGCCGGATCGCCGCTGCCGAGCATCACGGCCTGCGCCGGGTGCCCGAGCAGCACGGGCAGCGCCTCCAGCAGCAGGTCGATGCCCTTCTGTTCGGCGAGGCGGCCGATGAACGCCAACAGCGGTGCGGCGGGATCCGTGTCGAGGCCCATTTCGGCCTGCAGCGCGATCTTGTTCTGGCGCTTGCGCGCCAGCGTGGTCGCGCCGTAGTTCAGCGCCAGCGCGGGATCGCGCGAGGGATTCCACGCCGTGGTATCGATGCCGTTCAGGATGCCGCTCAGCACCGGCGCGCGGTGACGCAGCAGCCCGTCGAGACCGTGGCCGAATTCCCCGGTCTGGATCTCGCGCGCATAGCTGGGGCTCACCGTGGTCACGCGGTCGGCGAACACGATGCCGCCCTTGATGAAGCTGAACTGGCCGTGGAACTCCAGCGCATCGGGGTGCCAGTAATGCGCTGCGATGCCGAGCCGCCCGAAGTCCGCGCGGGGAAACAGGCCCTGGTAGGCGAGATTGTGGATGGTGAATACCAGCGCCGGCCGCGGGTGGCGTGCGTGCAGCAGCAACGGCACCAGCGCGCTCTGCCAGTCGTTGCAGTGCACCACTTCGGGGCGCCAGCCGAGATCGAATGCATCCTCGGCGAGCAGCGCGCCCACGCGGCACAACAGCATGAAGCGCTCGGCGTTGTCGGCGTACGCGCGGCCCTCGGCGTCGTGGTAGGGGTTGCCGGGACGGTCGAACAGCGCCGGGCAGTCCAGCAGCCACACCTTGTTGCGGCTGCCCGGCAGCCGCGTTTCGAGCAGGCGCACGTGGTGCCCGGCCACGTCGCGCGTGGCGGCGAGCTTCACGCCCAGCGGACCGGCTGCCGCGAGCGCGTCGCGGTAGGCCGGCATCAGCAGTTGCACCTGGTGACCGAGCGACTGCAGCGCGCGCGGCAGGCTGGCCGAGACATCGGCGAGCCCGCCGGTCTTCATCAGCGGGTGCGCTTCCGAGGTGACGAACAGCACGCGCATGCCGTCAACCCCGCTCGCGCCTGAGCACGATGCCCGCCAGCGGCGGCAGCGTGACGCCGAGCGAGAAGGGCCGCCCCATCAGCGGCTCGGCGACGGCGGCCAGCGGCCCGCCGTTGCCGAGGTCGCTGCCGGCGTAGTAGCGCGAATCGGTGTTCAGCAGCTCACGATAGTTGCCGGCCTCGGGCACGCCGATGCGATAGCCCGCGCGCGGCACCGGCGTGAAGTTGAGCACCACCACGCAGCACTCGTCGCCGGCGCGGCGCAGGTAGCTGATCACCGATTGCGTGGCGTCGTGGCAGTCGATCCATTCGAAACCCTGCTGCTCGAAACCCTGCCCGTGCAGCGCGCGCTGATCGCGGTAGAGGTGGTTGAGGTCGCGCACCAGCGCGAACACGCCGCGTTCGCGCTCGCCCTCGAGCGCCCCCCATTCGAGCGCCTGGGCGTGGCTCCACTCGCGCCCCTGGGCGAACTCGCCGCCCATGAACATCAGCTTGGCGCCGGGATAGGTGTACTGGTACAGGTACAGCAGGCGCAGGTTCGCGAAGCGCTGCCAGTCGTCGCCCGGCATCTTGCCGAGCATCGAGCCCTTGCCGTGCACGACCTCGTCGTGCGAGAAGCGGCAGCAGGAAGTTCTCGGTGAAGGCGTACAGCAGGCCGAAGGTGAGCTCCGAGTGGTGGTAGACGCGATGCACCGGGTCGTGCGCCATGTAGCCCAGCGTGTCGTGCATCCAGCCCATGTTCCATTTCATCGAGAAGCCGAGCCCGCCGAGCCACACCGGGCGCGTGACCTGCGGCCACGCGGTGGATTCCTCGGCAATCGTCAGCGTGCCGGGGTGCTCGCCGTGCGTGAGCTCGTTCAGCTCGCGCAGGAACTGCATCGCCTCGAGGTTCTCGCGCCCGCCGTGCACGTTCGGCATCCAGTCGCCCGGGCTCGCGCGAGTAGTCGAGGTAGAGCATCGAGGCGACCGCGTCGACGCGCAGGCCGTCGATGTGGAATTCCTCGAGCCAGCAGTTGGCGCTGGCGAGCAGGAAGTTGCGCACCTCGTTGCGGCCGTAATTGTAGATCAGCGTGCCCCAGTCGCGGTGCTCGCCGCGCCTGGGGTCGGCGTGCTCGTAGAGCGGCGTGCCGTCGAAGCGCGCCAGCGCGTGCGCATCGCGCGGGAAGTGCGCCGGCACCCAGTCGAGCAGCACGCCGATGCCGCGCTGGTGGCAGTGATCCACGAAGTAGCGGAAATCGTCGGGGCTGCCGAAGCGGCTGGTAGGCGCGAAGTAGCCGGTGGCCTGGTAGCCCCAGGAGGCGTCCAGCGGGTGCTCCGTGACCGGCATCAGCTCGATGTGCGTGAAGCCCAGCCACAGCGCATGCTCGGCGACGCGGTGCGCGAGCTCGCGATAATCGAGGAACTCGCCGTCCTCGCGCCGCTGCCACGAGCCCAGATGCAGCTCGTAGACCGACAGCGGAGCGTGCAGCCAGTCCCATTCGCGTCGCCGCTCCATCCACTCGCTGTCCTGCCAGGCGTGGGCGGGGGGCGGCGCGACGATCGAGGAGGTGTACGGGCGGCGCTCGAACTGCTGGCCGTAGGGGTCGGCCTTCAGGTGCAGCGACCCGTCATGGCGCGAGCGCAGCTCGAACTTGTACAGCGCGCCCGGCCCCACGCCCGGCAGGAACAGTTCCCACACCCCGCTGGCGCCGCGCACGCGCATCGGGTGGCAGCGGCCGTCCCACTGGTTGAACTCGCCGACCACGCTGACGCGCTCGGCGTTCGGGGCCCAGGTGGCGAAGCGCGTGCCGCTCACGCCGTCCACGGTGCACAGGTGGGCGCCGAGCATGCGGTAGGCGTGGCGGTGCCGGCCCTCGCCGAAGAGGTGCAGGTCGAGGTCGCCGAGTTGCGGTGCGAAACCGTAGGGATCGATGTCGCAGTGCATGGTGCCTGCCACGTCGCGCCAGTGGACCTCGGGATGCGGCCCGGGCGCGCCGGCGTGCTGCAGCACGAACAGGCCGGTCGCCCCGACGCGCTGCGCGGGCAGGCGCTCCGGGCCCACCCAGACGGCCACGGCCCAGGGGCGCCACAGCCGGATCGCGTCACCGTGGCGCCCGAGCAGGGCGAAGGGGTCGTGCAGCCGGGATTCGAGTAGTCTGCGCACGTCTTCGCGCGCGAGCAGCGAGGCTGCGGTGTGATCCAAATCAGATCTTTGGTGCATCGGGGGCTTCGGCGCTACTGTTCGACGACAACAAGGTGTCATGATTAGAAAGGATTATGACATTCGTTACAAACGGCACGTGATGTGCTTGGCAAGATCCGGACCGTGCTGACCAGGGAGCACCGTGAGATGACGCCGAACCGATCCCCCCGCTTCGTGAGCCGGCTGACGCGCGACACGCTGGCGCTGATCCTCGCCGGAGGGCGTGGTTCGCGCCTCAAGCAGCTCACCGACTGGCGCGCCAAGCCCGCGGTGCCTTTCGGGGGCAAGTTCCGCATCATCGACTTCCCGCTGTCCAACTGCATCAACTCCGGGATCCGCCAGGTCGCGGTGCTCACGCAGTACAAATCGCATTCGCTGATCCGTCACATCCAGCACGGCTGGGGTTTCCTGCGCGCGGAACTGGGCGAGTTCGTCGAGGTGCTGCCGGCGCAGCAACGCATCGAGACCTCGTGGTACGAGGGCACCGCGAACGCCGTGCTGCAGAACCTCGACATCATCCACCGCCACGCCCCGGACTTCGTGCTGATCCTGGCCGGCGACCACGTCTACAAGATGGATTACGGCAGCATGCTGGCCGCGCACGCCGAGAGCGGCGCCGACGTGACGGTCGGGTGCATCGAGGTGCCGCTGGAGGAGGCGAGCGCCTTCGGGGTGATGGCGGTGGACGCGCAGTGGCGCATCACCGAGTTCGCCGAGAAGCCCGAGCATCCGCAGCCGGTGCCGGGCAATCCCGGGCGCGCGCTGGCCTCCATGGGCATCTATATCTTCAACTCGCGCATGCTGTTCGACGAGCTCGCGCGCGACCGGCACGCCGAGGCATCGACGCACGATTTCGGCCGCGACATCATTCCCTCGCTGATCCGGCGCTACGGCGTGTTCGCCTATCCGTTCCGCGACCCGCAGACCGGCGCGCAGGCCTACTGGCGCGACGTGGGCACGGTGGATTCCTTCTGGCAGGCGAACATGGAGCTGATCAGCGTCACGCCCGAGCTCAACCTCTACGACCACGACTGGCCCATCTGGACCTACCAGGAGCAGTCGCCGCCGGCGAAGTTCGTGTTCGACGACGAGGGGCGGCGCGGAACCGCGGTGGACTCGATGGTCTCGGGTGGCTGCATCGTCTCGGGAGCCCGCGTGAGGCGCTCGCTGCTGTTCTCCAACGTGCACGTGCATTCGTACTGCACGGTCGAGGATTCGGTGATCTTCCCCGACGTCGACATCGGCCGGCGCTCGCGCATCCGCCGCGCCGTGATCGACAAGCGCTGCGTGATTCCGCCGGGCACGCTGATCGGCTTCGATCCGGCCGAGGATGCCCGGCGCTTCCACGTCTCGCGCAAGGGCATCGTGCTGGTCACGCCGGAGATGCTGGGACAGGAGCTCCACTATGGCTGAGGCCGAGCGCATGGAGGTCATCCTGTGCTGGCACATGCACCAGCCCGAGTACCGCGACCTGCGCAGCGGCCAGTACCAGTTCCCGTGGACCTACCTGCACGCGCTGAAGGACTACGTCGACATGGCGGCCCACCTCGAGGCGCACGCCGAGGCGCGCGCGGTGGTGAATTTCGCCCCGGTGCTGCTCGAACAGATCGCCGACTACACGGGGCAGCTCGAGGATTACCTGGGCTGCGGCAACGCGATCCGCGACCCGCTGCTCGCCGCGCTCGCGGAGCCGCCGATGCCGGCTTCCCCCGATGCGCGCAGCGAATTGATGAAGCAGTGCCTGCGCGTCAACCGCAAGCGCGTCATCGAGCGTTTCCCGGCCTACCGGCGCATCGCCGCGATGGCCGATTGGGTGCAGGAGCATCCCGACGCGATGATGTACCTGTCCAACCAGTTCCTGATCGACCTGGTGGTGTGGTATCACCTGGGCTGGATCGCGGAGACCGTGCGGCGCGCGGATCCGCGCGTGCAGCAGCTGCAGGACAAGGCGCACGGCTTCACGGTGCGTGACCGGCGCGAGCTGCTCGGCATCCTGCTCGACATGCTGCGCTCGGTGGTGCCGCGCTACCGGCGCCTGGCCGAGGCCGGGCGCGTGGAGCTCGCGATGAGCCCCTATGCGCACCCGATACTGCCGTTGCTGCTCGACATCCGCGCCGGCGCCGAGACACAGCCCGAGGCCCACCTGCCGCTGATCGATGCCTACCCGGGCGGGCGCGAGCGTGCGCGCTGGCACCTGCGCCACGGCAGGGAGGTGTTCGAGCGTCACTTCGGCATCACGCCCGCCGGTTGCTGGCCTTCGGAGGGAGCGCTGAGCGATGCGACGCTGGAGTTGCTGGCCGACGGAGGGCTTTCGCTGGAGCGCGAGCGGCGAGAGCGTGCTGCGCAACAGCATCGGCGCAGGCGCCGGGCAGCCGACCTGCATGCCCCCGGCCACAGCTGCCAGCATCGCGTCTACCGCTTCGCCGAGAACACCGTCGACTGCTTCTTCCGCGACGACGGGCTGTCGGACCTGATCGGATTCACCTATTCGGAGTGGCATGCCGAGGACGCGGTCGCGAACCTCGTGCACCACCTGGAGAACATCAAGGCAGCCTGCGCGAATTGCCGCGACTGCGCGATCGTGATCATCCTCGACGGCGAGAACGCCTGGGAGTACTACCCCGAGAACGGCTATTACTTCCTGGACGCGCTGTACCGCGAACTCTCGGGCCACCCGGGCTTCGTGCTGGGCACCTTCAGCGGCTTCCTCGATACCCGCCATCCCCAGCGCGCCCATCTGGCGTCGCTGAAGGCCGGCAGCTGGGTCTACGGCACGCTGTCGACGTGGATCGGCAGCCCCGACAAGAACCGCGGCTGGGAGATGCTCGCCGAGGCCAAGCGCGAATACGACCGTGCCGTGGCGGCCGGGACGCTGGCGCCCGGGATCGCCGAGCGCGCGCTGATGCAACTCGCCGCCTGCGAGGGATCGGACTGGTTCTGGTGGTTCGGCGACTACAACCCGGCGCAGTCGGTGAGCGATTTCGAGCGGCTGTTCCGCCTGCATCTCAGCAATCTCTACCAGTTGCTCGGCGCCGAGCCGCCGGCCTACCTGTCCGAGAGCTTCACGCGGGGCACCGGCACGCCCGAGCGCGGCGGCGTGATGCGCACCGGCAGCGAGCCGACGTGAGCGGCGCACTGTTCGCGGCGCGGCGCGTCGGAGTGCTGCTGCACCCCACTTCGCTGCCCTCGCCCTTCGGCAGCGGCGACCTGGGGCACGCGGCCTACCGTTTCGTCGAGTTCCTTGCCGGCGCCGGCTGCACGGTCTGGCAGGTGCTCCCGCTCGGGCCGACGCACGATGACCTCTCGCCCTACGACTCCACCTCGGTGCACGCCGGCAACCCGCGCCTGATCAGCCTGGACTGGCTGCACGACCGTGGCTTTCTCGACGACGGCGAGCTGGATGCGGTGCGCACCGGCGGGCAGGGCCGCCAATGGGCGCTGGACGCGGCCGCCCCGCGCTTCGCCGCGGCCTGCGCGCGCGACACGGCGCTGGCCGTCGCGTTTGGCGCGTGGTGCGAGGCGAATCCGTGGCTCGAGGACTACGCGCTGTTCACCGCGATCCGCGACGCGCGCGGCGCGCTGCCGTGGTTCCGCTGGGAGCCGGCGCTGCGCGCGCGCAAGCCGGCGGCGCTGGCGCGCGCAGCGGCGGCGCTGGCGCCGCGGATCGCGGCGTTGCGCTTCGAGCAGTATGCCTTTGCGCAGCAGTGGAGCGCGCTCAGGCACTACGCGGCCGGACATGGCGTGCGCCTGTTCGGCGACATGCCGATCTTCGTGGCGCACGACAGTGCCGACGTGTGGTCGGCGCGCGAGCTGTTCCTGCTCGATGCCGAGGGGCAGCCGATCACCGTGGCCGGGGTGCCGCCGGATTATTTCAGTGCCGATGGCCAGCGCTGGGGCAACCCGCACTATGCCTGGGACGTGATGGCGCGCGACGGCTTCGCCTGGTGGCGCCGGCGCATCGCCGCGCAGCGCGAGCGCTTCGATCTCGTGCGCATCGATCATTTCCGCGGTTTCGAGGCCTGCTGGCACATCCCGCGCGAGGCTGCCTCCGCGGTGCACGGCCACTGGGAGCCGGCCCCGGGCGAGGCGCTGCTGGCGGCGCTGGTCGAAGAGAGTGGCGCCGGCACGCTGGTGGCGGAGAATCTGGGCATCATCACGTCCGCGGTGGAGCATCTGCGCAAGCGCTTCGGCCTGCCGGGCATGCTGATCCTGCAGTTCGCCTTCGACGGCGATGCGCGCAACACCTACCTGCCGCACAACCACCGGCCGTTGAACGTCGTCTACACCGGCACCCATGACAACGACACCAGCCTCGGCTGGTTCGAGAGCCTGGACGAGGCCACGCGCGCCCGGCTCATGGAGTACCTGGGTGCTCCCGCCGAGCCCATGCCCTGGCCGCTGGTGCGCGCCGCCCTGGCCTCGGTCGCCCGGCTCGCGGTGGTGCCCCTGCAGGACCTGCTCGGCCTCGGCAGCGAGCACCGCATGAACCTTCCGGGCGTGGCGCAGGGCAACTGGGGCTGGCAGTTCCGTGCGGAGCAGCTCACGCCCGCGCTGGCCGGGCGACTGCGCGCCCTGGCGGAGCTCTACGGCCGCCTGCCGGGACCGGAATAGTTTCATCGTTGACATGCATCATGGCATCCGGCGCGAGCGATCCCGAGACTGTATCGATAAATATTCCAGCGCGGAGGCCGTGACATGGAACATCGCCATCATCAGCGCGTACCCGTCGACATCAGGACCTTCATCTACCGGCGCGGCCTGCCGATCGCGACGGGGCGGATGCGCAACGCCAGCCGCCGCGGCTTCTTCATCGAGACCGATTATGGCGAGCTGCAGGCGCACCAGCGCGTGCTGTGCGAGCTGCACGCCGGCGGGGAGCCGGGCGGCGGGTCTGCGGCGCGTCTCGGTCTGCGTGGTGCGATGTTCGCCCGAGGGCGTCGCGGTGGAGCTCGACGAAGGCGATGGACCACTGGCGACGGCGATGATAGCTTCCGTGCTGCAACCCGCCGCAGCGGCCGGAGTGCGCTGATACGCCGGCGCCTTCGCGCGCGATCAGGGCATGGGCGCCAGCGAATGCGCGATGGCAGACAGCGGACGACAGGAGGAATCGACAGATGGCACCGGAAAATCGAACGACAAGCGCAAGGGATCGGCCGGTGAAGGCCGCGGCCAGGGCCAAGGTGCCGGCCAAGGCGCCCGCGTCGCGCGCGCTGAGCCCCTTCGAGGAGATGGACGTGCTGTTCGACCGCCTCTCGCGCGGCCTGATGTCGCGCATGGGTTTCCCCGCGCTCGGCGACATGGGCTGGCCGTTCCAGGCGCATGCGCCGAAGGTCGACGTGATCGATCGCGGCCAGGAGCTGCTGGTGCGCGCCGAGATCCCCGGCGTGACCAGGGACGAGCTGCACATCTCGCTCACGGACCAGACGGTCACCATCCGCGGCGAGACGCACAAGGAGCGCAAGGAAGAGAAGGGCGATTACTTCCGCCGCGAGATCGCCAGCGGCAGCTTCCAGCGCACGCTGGCGCTGCCCTGCGACGTGGCCGGCGACCAGGCGAAGGCCTCGTTCAAGGACGGCGTGCTCGAGCTGGTGCTGCCCAAGATCGGAGAAATCCGGCTGCCCGCAAGGTCCGGATCGACTGAGCCGCCGTTGCCGTTGCACCTCGTGAGCTGATGCGGGCACGCGCCCGCGGCGGCTGCTTTTTCTGAATTTTCCGGGAGATCGATACACATGGGCGCGGCGAAACCGAAATGCAGGGTAGGCCTGATGGGCCTGGGCCAGATCGGGCGGCAGATCTACCGCCTGGCGGCGGAAACGGCTGATCTCGAGATCGTCGCGGTGGCCGACATCGGCCGGCCCGAGGTGCTGCAGTACCTGCTGGAGACGGGCGCCGACGACGGCTTCGCCTGCCGCGTCGAGGGCAATTACCTGCGCGGCGAGGGTTTCAGCTCGCGCATGCTGCAGCTGGTCGCGCCCGGCGAGGTGCCGTGGGATGCCTTCGGCGTCGATTGCGTGATCGACGCGACCGGGCGTTATCGCGCGCGCACCCATGCCGAGCTGCAGCTCGCGGCCGGCGGCCGGCGCGTGGTCTACGCGACGCTCGCCGAAGCACCCGATCGCCTGCTGGTGCCGGGGCTGAACGAGGGCGAGGCGGTGGCGGCGGATCGCGTGGTGTCGGCGGGCTCGCCGACCACCAATGCGCTCGCACTGCTGCTCGACGCGCTGGACCGGGGGACCGGCGTCGAGTACGCGACGATGACCAGCATCCACGCCTACACCAGCGACCAGCCGCTGCAGGACTACGCGCAGGGTGACCAGCGCCGCAGCCGTTCGGCGGCGCAGAACATCATTCCCAACGCGAATGCCTCGGCGGCCTGCGTCGAGCAGCTGCTGCCGCGCTTCGCGGGGCGGCTCTCGGGCTGCGCGCTGAACGTGCCGGTGCAGCGCGGTTCGCTGCTCGACCTGAACTGCGTGCTGCGCAACGTCGTGGACGCCGAGGCGGTGAACGAGCTGATGCGCGCGGCCGCCGCGGCGCGGCCGCGGCTGATCGCGGTGGCCGAGGATCCGATCGTCTCCTCCGACGTGATCGGCTGCCGCCAGACGCTGCTGTTCGATGCCAAGGGTACCCAGCGCGCCGGCTCGCGCATGGTGAAGACGCTGGCCTGGTACGAGACGCTGGGCCACGCCTGCCGCGTGCTCGACGTGGTGCGCACATACGCGGCATTGGCCTGAAGGAGGACAGAGGGATGAAAGTCGCAATCAACGGTTTCGGTCGCATCGGACGCTCGGCGTTCCGCATCCTCGACCAGCGCAGCGATGTCGAGGTCGTCGCGATCAACGACGTCTTCGACGACGCGGCGCTGATGTACCTGCTGCGCTACGACACGGTGATGGGCCCGTTCAAGGGGCCGCTCGCGCTCGAGGACGGCTGCCTGGTCACGGCGCACGGGCGCACGCGCATGCTCAGCGTCAAGGATCCGGCCGCCTTGCCGTGGAAGGAGCTCGGCGTCGACGTGGTGATCGAGGCCACCGGCAAGTTCAAGACCCGCGAGCAGCTCACGCAGCACCTCGCGGCGGGTGCCGCGCGCGTGGTGCTGACGGTGCCGGCGAAGGACGACATCGACTACACCGTGGTGCTCGGGGTCAACGACGCCGGGCTGAAGCCGGAGCACCGCATCGTCTCGAACGCCAGCTGCACCACCAACTGCCTGGCGCCGGTGGCCAAGGTGCTGCACGAGAACTTCGGCATCGTCGAGGGCGTGATCAACACGGTGCACGCCTACACCAATGACCAGCGCCTCGCCGACGTGCCGCACAGCGACTGGCGCCGCAGCCGCGCCGCCGCCGAGAACATCATCCCGACCACCACGGGTGCGGCGCGCGCCGTGGGCAAGGTGCTGCCCGAGCTCAAGGGCCGCCTCGACGGCATCGCCTCGCGCGTGCCGGTGCCGGACGGCTCCGTGGTGGACCTGTTCGTGGAGCTCGGTCGCGACGTGACGGTGGCGCGAGGTGCACGCCGCGATGGCCGCCGCCGCGCAATCGCCGGCGCTGAAGGGCATCCTGCAGTACACCGAGCACGCCCGTGGTGTCCTCGGACATCATCGGCAACCCGCATTCCTCGATCTTCGACGCCGGCTTCACCGCGGTGCGCGGCGGGCGCTTCCTCAAGTGCCTGAGCTGGTACGACAACGAGTGGGGCTATTCGCAGCGCGTCTGCGACCTGATCGAGCGCTTCCGCGCCTTCGGCTGAAGCGGTCCGACAGGCTGCTAGCCGGGGTCGGTCTCGGCGCCGGCGCTGATGCGCAGGAGCGCGCGGAAGGCCTGCCTCATGTTGCCGCCGGCGAGCACGCGGTTCACTTCCTGCATCATCGGCACCGGCACCCCGTGCTGCGCAGCCAGCGCGACGATCACCGGGGTGCTCCAGACACCCTCGGCCACGGTGTGCATCTCGCGCACGATGTCGGCGATCGCCCGTCCGCGCCCGAGTTGCTCGCCGACGTAGCGGTTGCGACTCAGGGGGCTGGCGCAGGTGGTCACCAGGTCGCCCATGCCGGCCAGGCCCGCAAAGGTCTCCGCCTTGCCGCCGAGCGCGGTGCCGAGGCGCGTGATCTCGGCGAGCCCGCGCGTGATCATCGCCGCGCGCGTGTTGTCGCCGGCGCCCATGCCGTCGCCCATGCCGCAGGCGATCGCGATCACGTTCTTCAGCACGCCGCCGAGCTCGCAGCCGGCGATGTCGTCGTTGGTGTAGACGCGGAACAGCCCCGAGCTGAACAGCGGCTGCAACTGCCCCATGATTGCCGGGTCGTCCATCGCGAGCACGCTGGCCGCGGCCTGTCCGCCGAGGATCTCCTGCGCCAGGTTCGGTCCGCTCAGCACCCCGGGCGGATGGTCGGGCAGTTCCTCGCGGATGATCTCGGTCATGCGTCGCCGCGTGCCCTGTTCGAGCCCCTTGCCGAGGCTGATCACGGGCACCCACGCGCGCAGGTGCGGGCGAGCCAGGCGCAGCACCGCGCGAAAGCCCTGTGCCGGCACGGCCATCACGAGCACGTCGGCGCGCGCGACCAGCGCGGCCATGTCGTGGCCGGCGGCGAAGCGCCCCGGGAGCGCGATGCCGGGCAGATAGCGTGAATTGTGGCGCGCGGTGTCGATTTGCGCGGCGAGCGCGGCATCGCGGGCCCACAGCGAAACCTCGGCGTTGCGGCTTGCCAGCACGGCGAAGGTGGTGCCCCAGGAGCCGGCCCCGAGGATGACGATGCGAGCTTTCATGCGCGCGAGCTTAGCATGCGCCTGCGCGGCGCCCCCGGGACCGCGGTGCGGGCCGATTTCATTGAGGTGGGGCGGGCTTTCTGCTAACGTGGCCTCCCATCCTCGCGGGGCGTCGCCCTGCGTCCAGACCAGTCAAATTCGACACTTGCAAGGCTACGCATGACGCGCTTGATATTCGTCACGGGTGGTGTGGTTTCCTCGTTGGGCAAGGGGCTCGCGTCGGCGTCCCTGGCTGCCATCCTCGAGGCGCGCGGTCTGCGCGTCACGCTGCTCAAGCTCGATCCGTACATCAACGTCGATCCGGGCACCATGAGCCCCTTCCAGCACGGCGAGGTGTACGTCACCGACGACGGCTCCGAGACCGACCTCGACCTCGGGCACTACGAGCGCTTCGTGCGCACGCGCATGACCTGCCGCAACAATTTCACCACCGGCAAGGTGTACGAGGAGGTGCTGCGGCGCGAGCGCCGCGGCGACTACCTCGGCGGCACGGTGCAGGTGATCCCGCACATCACCGACGAGATCAAGCGCCGCATCCTCGCCGGCGCCGAGGGCTTCGACGTGGCGCTGGTCGAGATCGGCGGCACGGTCGGCGACATCGAGTCGCAGCCCTTCCTGGAGGCGAGCCGGCAACTGCGCGGCGAGCTGGGCGCCTCGCGTGCGCTGTTCATCCACCTCACGCTGGTGCCCTACATCCGCTCGGCCGGCGAGACCAAGACCAAGCCCACACAGCACTCCGTGAAGGAGATGCGCGCGATGGGCCTGCAGCCGGACATCCTGCTGTGCCGCTCCGAGGTGCACATCGACGAAGCGTCGCGCCGCAAGATCGCGCTGTTCACCGACGTGCAGGAGCGCGCGGTGATCTCGGTGCCCGACGTCGACATGATCTACCGGCTGCCGCTGCTGCTGCACAGCGAGAAGCTCGACGACATCGTGCTCGAGAAGCTCGGCCTCGACTGTCCGCCGGCGAAGCTCGACGAGTGGCAGGCCGTGATCGACGGCAAGCTGCACGCGCGGCGGCACGCGACGATCGCGATGGTCGGCAAGTACATGGACCTGCTCGATGCCTACAAGTCGCTGAACGAGGCGCTGACCCACGCCGGCATCCACACCGGCACGCGCGTCGAGATGCGCTACATCGACTCCGAGCAGATCACGCGCGAGGGCACCGGGGCGCTCGAGGGCGTGGACGCGATCCTGGTGCCGGGCGGTTTCGGCGAGCGCGGCATCGAGGGCAAGATCGAGACGGTGCGCTATGCGCGCGAGAACCGCATTCCCTACCTCGGCATCTGCCTCGGCCTGCAGGTGGCGGTGATCGAGTTCGCGCGCAACGTCGCCGGCATGGAGGATGCAAACAGCACCGAGTTCAACGCCGCGACGCAGCATCCGGTGGTTGCGCTGATCACCGAGTGGCTGAAGGCCGACGGCAGCACCGAGCGCCGCAGCCAGTCCTCGGACCTCGGCGGCACGATGCGCCTGGGCTCGCAGCTCTGCCACCTCGAGGAGGGCTCGAACGTGCGCGTGATGTACCGCAGCGCCGAGATCATGGAGCGCCACCGCCACCGCTACGAAGTCAACGGCAATTTCCTGCCGCGCCTGCAGGAGGCGGGGCTGCGCGTCGCGGGCTGGTCCGCCGATCACTCGCTGGTCGAGGTGATCGAGATGCCCGATCACCCGTGGTTCGTGGCCTGCCAGTTCCACCCCGAGTTCACCTCGACGCCGCGCGACGGTCATCCGCTGTTCAGCGGCTTCGTCGAGGCCGCCGCGCGCTTCGCGCAGGAGCACGGCCGTGGCAACTGACGGCGCGGCCAGGGTCATCCGCGTCGGCGCCATCGAGGTCGCCAACGACCGGCCGTTCGTGCTCTTTGGCGGCATGAACGTGCTCGAGTCGCGCGACCTCGCGATGCAGGTCGCCGAGGCGTATGTCGAGACCTGCGCGAAGCTCGCGATCCCCTACGTGTTCAAGGCCTCGTTCGACAAGGCCAACCGTTCCTCGATCACCTCGTACCGCGGCCCCGGCATGGAAGAGGGGCTGAAGATCTTCCAGGAAATCAAGCAGACCTTCGGCGTGCCGGTGATCACCGACGTCCACGAGCCGGACCAGGCCGCGCCGGTGGCGCAAGTCTGCGACGTGATCCAGCTGCCGGCTTTCCTGTCGCGCCAGACCGATCTCGTGGTCGCGATGGCGAAGACGGGCGCGGCGATCAACATCAAGAAGGCGCAGTTCCTCGCACCGCACGAGATGGGCCACATCCTGCGCAAGTGCGAGGAGGCGGGCAATTCGCGGCTGATGCTGTGCGAGCGCGGCAGCTGCTTCGGCTACAACAACCTCGTGGTCGACATGCTCGGCTTCGGCATCATGAAGCGTTTCGGCTATCCGGTGATCTTCGACGTCACCCACGCGCTGCAGATGCCGGGCGGACGCGCCGACTCCGCGGGCGGGCGCCGCCAGCAGGTGGTCGAGCTCGGCAAGGCCGGCATGTCGCAGGGGCTGGCGGGTCTGTTCCTCGAGGCCCATCCCGATCCCGACCGGGCAAAGTGCGACGGCCCCTGCGCGCTGCCGCTGGATCGCCTCGGCGAGTTCCTGGCGCAGATGAAGGCCATGGACGAACTGGTGAAGAGCCTGCCGGCGCTCGAGATCCGCTGACGCACGCGTGCGCCTGACGACTGCAACGAATCGATACTTGCTACAGGAGATGGATTGGCCATGTCTGCAATCACCGAAGTGACTGCGATCGAGATTCTGGATTCCCGCGGCAATCCCACGGTGGAGGCCAGCGTGCGTCTCGCCTGCGGCGCGACGGGCACCGCCTGCGCGCCCTCCGGGGCGTCGACGGGCTCGCGCGAGGCGCTGGAGCTGCGCGACGGCGATGCCGCGCGCTACAACGGCAAGGGCGTGCTGAAGGCCGTGGGCAGCGATCAATGGCGAGATCGCGGGCCTGCTGCGCGGCCGTGAAGCCGCCGACCAGCGTGGCATCGACGGCGCGATGATCGATTCCGACGGCACCGAGAACAAGTCGCGCCTGGGCGCCAACGCGATCCTCGCGGTGTCGCTGGCCGTCGCGAAGGCCGCGGCCGATGCGGCGAAGCTGCCGCTGTACGCGCACATCGCCGCGCTGAACGGCACGCCCGGCAAGTACTCGATGCCGCTGCCGATGATGAACATCATCAACGGCGGCGAGCACGCCGACAACAACGTCGACATCCAGGAGTTCATGGTGCAGCCGGTGGGCGCGAGCAGCTTCGCCGAGGCACTGCGCTGCGGCGCCGAGATCTTCCATGCGCTGAAGAAGGTGCTGCACGGGCGCGGGCTCAGCACCTCGGTGGGCGACGAGGGCGGTTTCGCGCCGAACCTGCCCTCGAACGAGGCCGCGATCGAGGCGATCCTCGCCGCGACGGACAAGGCCGGGTACCGCATGGGCCAGGACGTGACGCTGGCGCTCGACTGCGCGGCCTCGGAGTTCTACCACGACGGGCGCTACAAGCTCGCGGGCGAGGGCAAGGAGTTCGACGCAGCCGGTTTCGCGGCCTATCTCGACGCGCTCGCCAGGCGCTACCCGATCCTCTCGATCGAGGACGGCATGGACGAGAGCGACTGGGACGGCTGGGCCGAGCTCACCGCGCCTGGCGGGAAGCCGCGTGCAGCTGGTCGGCGACGACCTGTTCGTGACCAACACGAAGATCCTCGCGACCGGCATCGAGCGCGGCATCGCCAACTCGATCCTGATCAAGTTCAACCAGATCGGCAGCCTGAGCGAGACGCTGGACGCGATCGCGATGGCGCGCAAGGCCGGCTACACCGCGGTGATCTCGCACCGTTCGGGCGAGACCGAGGACACCACGATCGCCGACCTCGCGGTGGGCACCTCGGCCGGCCAGATCAAGACCGGCTCGCTGTGCCGCTCGGATCGCGTGGCCAAGTACAACCGCCTGCTGCGCATCGAGGCGCAGCTGCGCGGGCAGGCGCCGTACCGTGGCCGCGCGGAACTGAGCCGCGGCTGAGCCGCGCCCCGGTCACGGGTTCGGCAACTCCACGATGCTCGGCTAGAATCAGCGCATGATTTCCTGGAAGTGGGTCTGCGCGGGTCTGGGGCTGCTGCTGTTCGCGCTGCAGGTGATGCTGTGGACCGGACAGGGCAGCGTGGCCGAGGTCGTGGCGCTGGAGCGGCAGATAGGCACCTTCGCGGTCGCGAACGAGGAGCTGCGCGAGCGCAACCGCCGCCTCGAGGTGGAAGTCGCGGAGCTGAAGAACGGCCTCGACAGCGTCGAGGAGATGGCGCGCGAGGAGCTCGGCATGGTGCGCCACGGCGAGACCTTCTACGTGCTGATCAAGCGCTGAGTGGTGGGCGAGCGCGAGGCCGCCACTGGTGTGGGCCGCCGTGCCGGCCGCGGGCAGCGGTTCGCGCATGGGTTCGTCCGCGCCCAAGCAATACCTCGAGATTGCCGGCAAGCGGCTCGCCGAGCACACGCTCGACGCCCTGCTGGCGGCCGGCTGCATCCACGAGATCGTGGTGGCGATTGCGCCCGATGACGCCTTGTGGCTCACGCTGCCCGAGGCGCTGCGCGGGCGCGTGCGCACCGTGCGACGGCGGCGACGACCGCGCCGCCTCGGTGCTGAATGCGCTGGCCGGTTTCTCGCGCCGCCCCGCGGCCGGTGACTGGGTGCTGGTGCACGACATGGCGCGTCCCTGCGTGCGGCCGGAGCGCATCCGCTCGATGCTCGACGAGCTGGCCGACGACGAGGTGGGCGGCCTGCTGGCCCTGCCGCTGGTGGACACGCTCAAGCGCGCCGATGGCGCACAGCGCGTGTGCGAGACCGTGGATCGCAGCGCGCTGTGGCGTGCGCAGACGCCGCAGGTGTTCCGCTTCGGCGTGCTGGAGCGGGCGCTGCGCGAGGCGCGCGCCGACGGCGTCGACGATCACCGACGAAGCCATGGCGGTCGAGCGTCTCGGGCTCGCGCCGCGGCTGCTGACGGGAAGCGCCGACAACATCAAGGTGACGATCGCGGAAGACATGGAACTGGCGGACTACTATCTTTCGCGCCGTCGCGGGATCCGGGCATGAGGATCGGGCACGGCTACGACGTGCACCGCTTCGGAGCCGGGCGAGGCGGTGGTGCTCGGCGGCGTGCGCATCGCGCACACGCACGGGCTCGTCGCGCATTCGGACGGCGACGTGGCGCTGCACGCACTGTGCGACGCGCTGCTCGGCGCCATCGCGGCCGGCGACATCGGCAGGCACTTCCCCGACACCGATCCGCGCTTCAAGGGCGCCGACAGCCGCGAACTGCTGCGCGCCTGCATGGCGCTGGTGCTGCGCGAGGGCTACCGGCTGGGCAATGCCGATATCACGATCATCGCCGAGCGCCCGCGCGTGGCGCCCCATGTCGAGGCGATGCGCACCAATATCGCCGCCGACCTCGGTGCGGGCGTGCACCGGGTGAACGTGAAGGCCACCACGACCGAGGGCCTCGGCTTCACCGGCAGGCGCGAGGGCATCGCCGCGCACGCGGTGGTGCTGCTCGAGCCGCTGCCAGCCGGGGAGCGGGCGCGTGAAGCCCAACGTCAACGGCATCGGCATGACCTCGCAGCGCACGCGCGCGCGCCTGGTCGAGCGGCTGTTCGAGCAGGGCATCACGGACATCCGCGTGCTGGAGGTGATGCGCACCACGCCGCGCCACCTGTTCCTCGACGAGGCGCTGGCGCACCGCGCCTACGAGGACGCCTCGCTGCCGATCGGCTTCAACCAGACGCTGTCGCAGCCGTATATCGTCGCCCGCATGACCGAGCTGCTGCTCGCCGGCGGCGGCATGAAGCGGGTGCTGGAGGTCGGCACCGGCTCCGGCTACCAGACCGCGGTGCTGGCGCAGCTGGTCGACGAGGTGTACTCGATCGAGCGGATCCGGCCGCTGCAGGAGCGCGCGCGCCTGCGCCTGCGCGAACTCAAGCTGCAGCAACGTCACGCTGCGCCACGGCGACGGCTTCGAGGGCTGGGCCGCCAAGGCGCCTTTCGACGGCATCCTCACCACGGCCGCGCCGCGCGCGGTGCCGCAGGAACTGGTCGCGCAGCTGCGTGTCGGCGGTCGCCTGGTGATTCCGGTCGGCGACGAGCGCCAGCAGCAGCTGAGCGTCGTGACCCGCACCGAGACCGGTTTCGACGTGCGCGAGGTCGAGCCGGCACGCTTCGTCCCGTTGCTGAGCGGCATGGTGCGCTGAGCCTTGCCCCGGTCCCCGGAATCGCGAGTCCATTCGCCGATTCGCTGAATTTCCCGCCAAGATGCGCGATTTCGTGGCGTTTTGCTGCGCGTACATGGGTGTCCGCTGGCATTTTTTCCAGTCGTTTGTGAAAAAGTACCGCTGTTCGCCGCGAATCTTATTGACAACGAAATGTTTCGGACGCAAATTTGGCCCATCTAAACCTCAATAAAATCATACCGATAAACCAGTTTGTTAAACAGAACGCGCACTTAAAGCGCGCAACAGACTAAACGAGGGGCGATTTGTACGATGGCGCCCGGGACACACTAGCTGCAGCAGATGAATGATCCGGTCTCACTGCGAACAATCCTCCTCCTGGTCGGCCTCCTCGCGGGGCTGGCCGGCTGCGCGAGCCGTCCCTACTACGCGGACCTGCCCGAACCGGACGCCCGGGCGCCGGTTCCGCGCCGCTCGGCGCCTCCCGGCGTGAACTCCTACGCGGTGAGGTCGGGCGACTCCCTGCACTCGATCGCGTTCGCGGCGGGCACCGACTGGCAGACGCTGGCGGCGCTGAACCGCATTGGGGCACCGTACACGATCTATCCCGGACAGCTGCTGAAGCTGAGCGCCTCGAGCGTGCCGGTGACGCTGGGCATGGACCCGGACGGGCCGGCCACGCGCCGGCGCCGCCGCGGCCCGGTGCGGTTGCGCCGATCGCGCCTGCGGCCCCGCCGGTTGCAACCGCGCCCGCAACGCCGCCGGTGGTCGCTTCCGCGCCGCGCCCGTTGCCGCCACCGCCGGCCAACCCCGGTGCATGGCGATGGCCGAGCGGCGGCAAGCTGATCGCGGGCTTCTCCAATGCGGCCCAGCCGCACAAGGGCATAGATATTGCTGGGAACACCGGGGATCCGGTGCTGGCCGCCAAGGGTGGCACGGTGGTGTACGCGGGCAACGGAGTGCGCGGTTACGGCAACCTGCTGATCGTGAAGCACGATGCGCTGTTCCTCAGCGCGTATGCGCACAACAGCAAGCTGCTGGTCAGGGAAGGCGATGTGGTCAAGGGCGGGCAACAGATCGCCGAAATGGGCGACAGCGGGACTGACCGGACGAAGCTGCACTTCGAGGTGCGCAAGCAGGGCAACCCGGTCGATCCGTTGCAGGTTTTGCCCAGACGATGAGCCGGAGACAACATTTCTCAAGCAAGGGGACATCACAATGGCAGTAGAGGCAAGCGTACAGTTCGAAGACGAAGCCCTGATTGCGGCGGAGGGCGAATTCGGCGCTGATTTCGTCGACGAGCCCGAGGCTCTGGAGGGTGTCGACGCGGAGGAACGCGACGACGAATTCGTCTCGGCGCGGCGCGAGGAGTCCGGTGTCCAGCGCACGCTCGACGCGACCCAGATGTACCTGAGCGAGATCGGCTTCTCGCCGCTGCTCACGGCGGACGAAGAGAAGCATTACGCACGGCTCGCGCTGAAGGGCGACGAGGCCGGGCGCAAGCGCATGATCGAGAGCAACCTGCGCCTGGTCGTGAAGATCTCGCGGCGCTACCTCAATCGCGGTCTGCTCGCTGCTCGACCTGATCGAGGAGGGCAACCTCGGCCTGATCCGCGCCGTGGAGAAGTTCGATCCCGAGCGCGGCTTCCGCTTCTCGACCTACGCGACGTGGTGGATCCGCCAGACCATCGAGCGCGCGATCATGAACCAGACGCGCACCATCCGGCTGCCGATTCACGTGGTCAAGGAACTGAACGTCTACCTGCGCGCCGCGCGCGAGCTGACGCAGAAGCTCGATCACGAGCCTTCGGCGCGAGGAAATCGCGGAGCTGGTCGACAAGCCGGTCGAGGACGTCAAGCGCATGCTCGGCCTGAACGAGCGTGTGACCTCGGTCGACGTGCCGCTCGGTCCCGATTCGGACCGTTCGCTGCTCGATACCATCGCCGACCAGCAGGTTTCCGATCCCGCAGAACTGCTGCAGGACGAGGACATGCGCGAGAGCATCGCGGCGTGGCTGGAGGAGCTCACCGACAAGCAGCGCGAGGTCATCGCGCGCCGCTTCGGGCTGGCCGGCTACGAGGGCGCGACGCTGGAGGAAGTGGGCCGCGAAATCGGCCTGACGCGCGAGCGCGTGCGCCAGATCCAGGTCGAGGCGCTGCGCCGCCTGCGCGAGATCCTCGAGCGCCAGGGGCTCACGGGCGAGGCTGTCTTCAGCTGAGACCCTGTCGGTCGGCAGAATGCCGACAGCAGCCTTGATGGCTGCAGCAGTATTCTGGTAGGCAGATGTCGCCATGAATGGCGACCCACAGGCGCCGGCGAAGCGGGCCATGCCCATGAAAGGTCTGAGCCCCGTATGTCAGGGCCCAGACAGAATCAATGGAGCGTTTGCGGGCACGCCCCTCTTGAGCTCGAGAGGGGGGGAGGCGAGGGCAGATCAGCGCTCCAGATGCTGCAGCTTGTCCGGCGACGCCGTTCCACTTCTCGGCGTCCGGCAGCTTTTCCTTCATCTCGGTGATGTTCGGCCACACCTCCGCCAGCTCGGCGTTGAGCTCGAGGAACTCCTGCTGGTCCGCCGGCAACTCGTCTTCGGAGAAGATCGCGTCGACCGGGCACTCCGGTTCGCACAGCGCGCAGTCGATGCACTCGTCCGGGTGGATCACGAGGAAGTTCGGGCCTTCGTAGAAGCAGTCCACCGGGCACACTTCCACGCAGTCGGTGTGCTTGCAGTTGATGCAGTTCTCGCCGACGACGAAAGTCATGTCGCGCGGCCTCTTGCTGACGGGTGAATCGGGGCTCGGCAGAAGCGCGCGGCAGTCTAGCATGGCGCGCCCAGGCGGCTGTCAGACCGGCGCATATTCGCAGTGAATTTTCAGTAAATTTCGCCGTGCCGTCAGCCGTCGCAGTTCGTAGAGCAGCGTCCGTGCGCCTGCGCGCGGGCTCAGCGCATCGGGGTCGAGTGCGCGCAGGCGCTCGAGCAGCGCGTCGCGGCTGCGGGTCGCGTCGAACAGCAGCTGGCCCTGCGGCGGGTGCCGCTCGGCAGGCGCGTCGCCAGCGGCGAGCCAGCGCGTGGGGCGACTCCAGTTCCTGCAGCTTGCGCCGCGCCTCGCGCGATCACCGGCCTGCGGCACGCCGGCCAGCGCGGCCACCTGCAGGCCGTAGCTGCGGCTGGCGGGCCCCGGGCGCACCGCGTGCAGGAACACGATGCGGTCGGCGTACTCGGTGGCGTCGAGGTGCACGTTGGCGACGCCGGCCACTTCCTCGGGCAGCGCGGTCAGCTCGAAGTAGTGGGTGGCGAACAGCGTGAAGGCGCGCTGCTGGCTGCGCGAGCCGCGCGGCAGCCGCCCACGCCAGCGACAGGCCGTCGAAGGTGCTGGTGCCGCGGCCGATCTCGTCCATCAGCACCAGGCTGCGCTCGGTGGCGTTGTGCAGGATGTTCGCGGTCTCGGTCATCTCGACCATGAAGGTCGAGCGCCCGCCGGCGAGGTCGTCGGAGGAGCCGATGCGCGTGAAGATGCGGTCGACCAGCGGCGATCTCGCGCGCTCGCGGCCGGCACGAAGCTGCCGATGTGCGCCAGCAGCACGATCAGCGCGACCTGGCGCATGTAGGTCGACTTGCCGCCCATGTTCGGGCCGGTGATGATCAGCATGCGCCGCTCGGTCGTCGAGCTCGAGGTCGTTGGCGATGAAGGGATCGCTGGAGCACGCGTTCCACCACCGGATGGCGGCCCGCCGTGATGCTCGAGCCGCGGCTCGTCGACGCAGCCGCGGCCGGCAGTAGTCGAGTTCGGCCGCGCGCTCGGCCAGCGTTGCGCAGCACGTCGAGCTCGGCGAGCGCGGCGGCGCTGCGCTGCAGCGCGGCCGAGTTCGCGCGTTCAGCGCGTCGAGCAGCTGCTCGTACAGCCGCTTCTCGCGCGCCAGCGCGCGCGCCTTGGCGCTGAGCGCCTTGTCCTCGAAGGCCTTCAGCTCCGGCGTGATGTAGCGCTCGGCGTTCTTCAGCGTCTGGCGGCGGATGTAGTCCGCCGGCGCGTTGATCGGCCTGCGCGCGGCTGAGCTCGATGTAGTAGCCGTGCACGCGGTTGTAGCCGACTTGCAGGTTCGGCATGCCCGGTGCGTTCGCGCTCGCGCGCCTCGAGCGCGATCAGGAAGTCGTGCGGCGCTCGTGCTGAGCAGGCGCAGTTCGTCGAGCTCGGCGTCGTAGCCGGCGGCGATCACGCCGCCGTCGCGCACCACCACCGGCGGGTTCTCGACCAGCGCGCGCGCGAGCATGCGCGGCCAGCTGCGGGAACTCGCTGCGCCGCCGCGAGCAGCTGCGCGGCTCAGCGGCGCTTCCAGCGCGGCGCAGGCCGCGTGCAGCGCGGGCAGGCTCGCCAGCGCGGCGCCGCAGGCGGCTCAGGTCGCGCGGGCGCGCCGAGCGCAGCGCCACGCGCGCCAGGATGCGCTCGATGTCGCCGACCGCCGCCAGCGCCTCGCGCGGCGCCAGCGTAGCGCGCGTCGTCGACCAGTTCCGCGATCGCGTCCTGGCGCGCCTCGAGCTCGGCCAGGCGGCGCAGCGGCCGGCGCAGCCAGCGCCTGCAGCCAGCGGCTGCCCATCGCGGTCTTCGTGGTGTCCAGCACCCAGGCCAGCGTGTATTCGTCGCTGCCGGTGAAGTTGGTGTCGATCTCCAGGTTGCGCAGCGACGCGGCGTCGAGCGCCACCGCGTCCTCGCGCGATCGGGCACCAGCGCGCTCACGTGCGGCAGCTCGCCGCGCTGCGTCTCGCGCGCGTAGCGCAGCAGGCAGCCGGCGGCCGCGATCGCCGAGCGCCATGTGCGCGCAGCCGAAGCCGACCAGGTCGTGCGTGCCGAACTGCGCGTTCAGCAGTTCCGTGGCGCTGCGCACCTCGAATTCCCAGGGCGGCGCGCGTGCGCAGCCCGTTGATGTTCGCGAGCGCAGGACGGCGCGCCGTGCCTTCGGCGGCCAGCAGTTCCGCCGGCTGCAGGCGCCGCAGCTCCGCGGCGAGCGCTTCCTCGCCGTCGACCTCGAGCACCTGGAAGCGCCCGCTGGAGAGATCGAGCGAGCTGATGCCGAAACGTGCGCCGGATTCGCGCGACCGCGACCAGCAGGTTGTCGCGCGCGGCGTCGAGCAGCGATTCGTCGGTGAGCGTGCCCGGGGTCACGATGCGCGTGACCTCGCGCTCCACCGGCCCCTTGCTGGTCGCCGGGTCGCCGATCTGCTCGCAGATCGCCACCGAGACGCCGGCGCGCACCAGCCGCGCGAGGTAGCCCTCGACCGAGTGGTAGGGCACGCCGGCCATCGGGATCGGCTGGCCGGCCGAGGCGCCGCGGCTGGTCAGCGTGATGTCGAGCAGCGCGGCGGCGCGCCTCGCGTCGTCGTGGAACAGCTCGTAGAAATCGCCCATGCGGTAGAACAGCAGCTCGTGCGGATGCTGCGCCTTGATGCGCAGGTACTGCTGCATCATCGGCGTGTGCATGGCGGGCACGGCCTCGGGGGCCGGTGGCATGCGGGAGTCGGGGACTGTGTCTCGGCGTTCATCGGCGCGTGGGTCGGGACTGTGGCCGCGGGAAGCGGCGGATTATCCGGGCAAAACCGCGCGGGTGCCAGCGTCGCGTACGCGCTTGCTCAGGAGCGTCCCCGCGACGCCGTCAACGCCTCGATGATGAAGTCCATGCCGATGTCCAGTTGCGCCACCGGGCCGATCCGGCGCAGTTCCTCCGCCATTTCGAGCGCCACAGGCCCCGCGCCGCGCGGGCCGGAAGCGCCTGGCGCCGGCGCATCCTCCACGGGCGGGACCAGCGGGCCGCCCATGCACACCGCGCCGATCACGATCTGGTTCACGGCGAACCACGCGCGCAGCGCGCGCTCCGGCGTGAAGCCCTCTGCGACCAGGCGCTCGACGAAGGCGCGCGTCAGCGATGCGGCGTGCTTGCCGAGGCGCAGCGAGCCCAGCAGCGGGATCCATCCCGGGTGCGCGGCCAGCGCATCGTGCATCCCGCGCGCGACTGCGCGCACCCACTCGGCCCAGGCCAACGGTTCGCTGCGGAAGCAGTTCGGCGCGGCCGGCGAAGGCATCGAGCGCGTGCACCAGCAGGTCTTCCTTGTCGCGGAAGTGCCGGTAGGCCGCCATCGGGCTGACGCCGAGGTGCGCGGCGACGCGGCGCATCGAGACGGCCTCGATGCCGTGCGTGTCGACCAGTTCCAGCGTCGCGGCGACGAAGTCTTCGACCGACAGTGGCGCCCGCGCTGCGCGGGCGGCGCCGCGGCGGCGCGGGCGCGCGTCCTCCGCGCTCATTCGCTCTTCATCATGTCGAGCGTCGACTGCAGCGTCGCCAGCGCCGGCTGGTTCGGGTACACGCGGAAGCGTCATCGCGTGCTGGAACAGCGGAAAGTTCATCATCCCGGCGGCCCAGACCTTCTCCACCAGCTTCGGCACGCGCTCCTTCGGATCGTTGTACAGGTTGTAGAACCACGGGTTCATCGGCGTGATGGCGCGCGAGTTGTTCAGGCCGCCGAGCGCATCGGGGTTGTTGTTGTCGACCTCGTAGAGTCGGTAGTGCCCCTTGAACTCCTGCACGCGCATCGCGGCGAACTCGTCCTGGTTCCACATCCACACGATCTCGCGCCGGCTCTGGCCGTCGTCGGCGAGCAGGAAGGAGCTCTGGTCGATGCCGTCGATGTAGCGGTCGTCCGGGATGCGCTCCGCGGCGCCGGCCAGCGCGAGCGAGGTGTTGAACAGGTCCATCAGGTCGAACAGTCCGTCGGAGCGGCGGCCGGGCGCGATCATGCCGGGCCAGTACGCGATCCCCGGCACGCGCACGCCGCCCTCCCAGGTGGTGCCCTTGGCGCCGCGAAACGGCGTGTGGCCGGTGTCGGGCCAGCTGTCTTCCTCCGGGCCGTTGTCGGAGGTGAAGAACACGAAGGTGTTCTCGAGCTGGCCGGTGTCCTTCAGCGTCTTCAGCAGACGTCCCACGATGTCGTCGACCTCGACCACCCCGTCGCGGTAGGGCGTGCCGGCCGGCGAGCGTCCCGCGTAGCCCTGGGCGGGAATGTTGAAGAAATGCACCTTGCTGAAGGAATGCACGAGGTAGAACGGCTTGCCGTCGGCGGACGCCTCGCGGATGAAGTTCTCCGACCACGCGGCGAAGTCCTGGTCCATGTTGGCGGTGGTGTCCAGCGTCATCGGTTTCACGCGCTCGAGCGGCTTGCCGGCCACGCCCTGCATCAGCCAGTCGCCGCGCTCGTGGAAGGCCTTGTAGGCCGCGAAGCGCTCGGGCTTGCTGGTGATCTCCGGGCTGTAGGCGCTCATCTGCCAGTCCTGGTACATGTCGACGACGCCGAGCATGCCGAAGAAGCGCTCGAAGCCCATGTCGGTGGGGAAGGAGCCGGCCTGCTCGCCGAGGTGCCACTTGCCGCTCAGGCCGGTGCGGTAGCCGGCCTCGCCGAGCAGTCGTGCCGCCAGCACCTCGTTCGCGGCGTTCCCGGCCACTTCGCCCTGCATGGTGGGACGGATCAGGCCGCTGCGCACCGGCAGGCGCCCGGTGTAGATCGCCGCGCGCGTCGGCGTGCAGCTCGGCTGCGCGTAGGCCGAGGTGAGCGTCAGCCCGCCGGCCGCGAGCGCGTCGATGTTCGGCGTGGGCGAGCCCAGCGTCTTCGCCGCCGCCGTAGGCGCCGGGGTCGCCCCAGCCCATGTCGTCGACCAGCAGGATCAGGATGTTCGGGCGCTTGCCGCCATGCTGCTTCGCGCTCCAGGCGGCGAGCCTGTCGCGTGCCTGCGCCTGCTGCTGCGCGCGCGGGATGACGGGCTCGAGGTGCTGGTTCTCGCGCACCGACTGCAGCAGCGGGTGGAACTGGCTGTAAGCGCCCTCGACCAGGAAGGGCTTCACGTCCATCAGCAGCTTGCCGGTCTTCTGCTTCAAGGCGTCGAGCGCGGACGGCGGCTCGACCGTGTCGGCCGCGTGGGCCGCGGCGCCCAGGCAGAATGCCGCCAGCAGGGCAGTTATCGATCGGGACATGGGCTGTGCCTCCGCAGGCGATGGTGCACGCCGGACCGGCGGGCAAGGTGTACGGTGTTTACAGTGTAAACAAGTCGGGCACCGGATGACAGACGGGCCGTGTGCGACACCGCTTGCCGCGATGCACGGCCACCCGCCGGCGAGTTATAGTGCGCCTCGTTGTCCGTACGCGCCGCCACGGCAGGGATGCACGACGACGGGCGACGTCCAGGGACTGGATATTTGTCCAGCATGCTGCTTAAATGTACAGGCCTTGGGCAATCCTCATTCACAGCACCTGAAGGAAGCTACAAATGGACGCGAACAAGCAGAAAGCACTGGATGCGGCGCTGGCTCAGATCGAACGCCAGTTTGGCAAGGGTACCGTGATGCGCATGGGGGACCGGACGCACGATGCGATACCGGCCATCTCCACCGGGTCGCTCGGACTGGACATCGCGCTCGGTATCGGCGGGCTGCCGAAGGGCCGGGTGGTGGAAATCTACGGGCCGGAATCCTCCGGCAAGACGACGCTGACGCTCTCGGTGATCGCCGAGTGCCAGAAGATGGGCGGCACCGCCGCCTTCATCGATGCCGAGCACGCGCTCGACCCGGGCTATGCCGAGAAGCTCGGCGTGAAGGTCGAGGACCTGATCGTGTCCCAGCCCGACACCGGCGAGCAGGCGCTCGAGGTGGTCGACATGCTGGTGCGCTCGGGCGCCGTGGACGTGGTGGTGATCGACTCGGTGGCCGCGCTGACGCCGCGCGCCGAGATCGAGGGCGAGATGGGCGATTCGCACGTCGGCCTGCACGCGCGCCTGATGAGCCAGGCGCTGCGCAAGATCACCGGCAACATCAACCGCTCCAACACGCTGGTGATCTTCATCAACCAGATCCGCATGAAGATCGGCGTGATGTTCGGCTCGCCCGAGACCACCACCGGCGGCAACGCGCTGAAGTTCTACGCCTCGGTGCGCCTCGACATCCGCCGTACCGGCGCGGTGAAGGAGGGCGACGAGGTGATCGGCAGCGAGACGCGCGTGAAGGTCGTGAAGAACAAGGTCGCGCCGCCGTTCCGCCAGGCCGAGTTCGACATCCTCTACGGGCGCGGCATCTACCGCATGGGCGAGGTGATCGACCTCGGCGTGAAGCTCGGGCTGGTCGAGAAATCCGGGGCCTGGTACGCCTGCAAGGGCGAGCGCATCGGCCAGGGCAAGGCCAACGCGGCGCGCTTCCTCGCCGAGAACCCCGCGATCGCGGGCCCGCTGGAAGCCGAGATCCGCGCCAAGGCGCTGGCCACCGGCGCGGCCGACGTCATCGTGCCGGAGATGGAAGAGGCCTGAGCGCGCGGGAGCCTGCTCCCGTGCTGGGGCGTCGCCGGGCGCCGGACTATTCCGGCGACCCGGCCGACATCCGCCGCGCCGCGATCGACCTGCTGTCGCGGCGCGAGCACTGCGCGGCGGAGATCCGCGCCAAGCTGATCGCGCGCTTCGGCAAGGAGGCGCCGATCGAGCCCGAGCTCGAACGCCTGCTCGCCGACGGGCTGCTGAGCGACGCGCGCTTTGCCGAGACCTTCGTGCGCGCACACCGCAACAAGGGCCATGGCCCGCTGAGGATCCTGCGCGAACTCGAGCAGCGCGGCGTCGCCAGCGGAGTTGGCCGAGGCCGCGGTGGACGCGCGTTCGCGCGACTGGCACGATCTGGCGCGCGCCTGGAAGGAACGCCGTTTCGGCACGGAGCCGCCGGCCTCGGCCGCCGAGTGGCAACGCGTGGCGCGCCAGCTGCAGCAGCGCGGCTTCAGTACCGACCAGGTGCGATTCGCCCTGTCGGGCCGCGATCATGAGCGCTAGCGCCGCTATTTTCGCCGCAGTGTCTCGCCTATCATTCGCATCCTCGAACCGGCAGGCTGCGGAGGCTTCATGAGTTTCGTGTCGATCGTGGTGCTGTCCATGGCGGTCCTGTTCCTCGCCATGCTGGGTGTGTGGGAAGTGGGCCGGCGACTGGGCCTTGCCCGCATCGCGCGTGACCCGCAAGGTCTGCCGACGGGAGTCGGGGCGGCCGAGGGCGCCGTGTTCGGTCTTTTGGGGCTGCTGATCGCCTTTACCTTTTCCGGCGCCGCGGCGCGCTTCGAAGCGCGCCGCGACCTGATCACGCACGAAGCCAATGCCATCGGCACGGCCTGGCTGCGCCTCGACATGCTGCCGGCCGCTGCGCAGCCGCCGCTGCGCGAGCTGTTTCGCCGCTACGCCGAGAATCGCGCGCACGTCTACGGCAATGTCCGTAACAGTGAAAAGACCATGACCATGCTCGCCGAGGGTGCGGCGCTGCAGCAGCAGATCTGGACCCGCGCCGTCGCGGCGGTTCGCGATCCCTCGGCGCCTGCCTCGGCGCCCATGCTGGTGTTGCCGGCAGTGAACGAGATGATCGACATCACCACCACCCGCGTGATGGCGACGCGCAATCATCCGCCGGCGGTGGTGTTCGGGATGCTCGGCCTGCTCACGCTGTGCGGCGCGCTGCTGGCCGGCTACACCTCGGCGGCCAACAAGAGTCGCAGTCGCCTGCATCCGCTCAGCTACGCGGTCATCATGGCATTCGGGATTTACCTGGTTCTCGAGCTGGAATTCCCGCGTCGCGGCCTGGTGCAGGTCGAGGGCGAGGACCGGGTGCTGGTGGAGCTCAGGGACAGCATGGATTGATCACGGGGGGAGGGCTGCACGCCCGGCCCCGCGCCGCGCGGCGGCAGCGAGCCAGCGCAACACCAAGGGAGACCGATTCGATGCGGCACTCACACCGCGAATCACACCGCGCGGAGCGCATCGGCTGGCTGCGCGCCGCCGTGCTTGGCGCGAACGACGGCACGATCTCGGTGGCCAGCCTCGTCGTCGGCGTGGCGGCCGCCGGCGCGTCGCAGGACAGCCTCCTGCTGACCGGTGTCGCGGGCCTGGTCGCCGGCGCGATGTCGATGGCGGCGGGCGAGTACGTGTCGGTGCAATCGCAGGCCGACACCGAGGCCGCGGACATGGCCAAGGAACGCGCCGAGCTCGCAACCGAGCCCGAACGCGAACTCGCGGAACTCACCGCCATCTACGTCGGCCGCGGGCTCGACGAGCCGCTGGCGCGCCAGGTTGCCGAGAAGCTCACCGCCGGCGACGCGCTCGCCGCGCACGCACGTGACGAACTGGGCATCACCGAGACACTGCGCGCCCGCCCGGTGCAGGCTGCCTTTGCCTCCGCCGCTGCCTTCTGCGCCGGCGCCATCATCCCCATCCTGACGGCGCTCGTTGCGCCCGCCGGGCGGGTGGCCGAAGTGTCTTCCCTGACCTCGCTCGCGGCGCTGCTGATCTTCGGCGGACTGGCGGGATATGCGGGGGGCGCATCGATCACCAAGGGGGCCGTACGCGTCGCGTTCTGGGGAGCTTTCGCGATGGGGCTCACGGCGGTGGTGGGCCGGCTGTTCGGCGCGGCGGTGTAGCCGCCGCATGTTTCCCCTCTACGACGACAACGTGCGCCTGCGCTGGCCGCTGGGCACGGTGCTGATCATCGCGCTCAACGTCTTCGTGTGGTTCTTCGTGCAGGGTTTCGGCGTCGAACGCGCGCTGGCGCGCTCCGTGTGCCTGCACGGGCTGATCCCGGCCGACCTGCTCGGGCTGGTGCCGGCGGGCTTCCAGGTTCCGCTCGGCCCCCGGCTTGCCTGCGTGGTCGACGGTGGCGGCAGCTGGTTCAACCTGCTCAGCTCGATGTTCATGCACGGCGGCTGGTTCCACATCATCGGCAACATGTGGTTCCTGTGGGTGTTCGGCGACAACGTCGAGGACGTCGATGGGCACGCCGCGCTTCCTGCTGTTCTACCTGCTGTCGGGGCTGGCCGCCGCCGGCGCGCAGATCGCGACGGATCCATGCCAGCACGGTGCCGATGGTCGGCGCCTCGGGCGCCATCGGCGGCGTGATGGGCGCGTATGCGCGCATGTATCCGCGCGCACACGTGCACATGCTGATCTTTCTCGGCTTCTACGTCACCACGGTCGCGGTGCCGGCGATGTTCATGCTCGGCTACTGGTTCCTCCTGCAGCTGCTGAGCGGCACGCTGGGCCAGGGCGGCTCGGGGGTGGCGTTCTGGGCGCACATCGGCGGCTTCGTCGCGGGACTGCTGCTGTCGCTGGTGCTGGTCGGCCCGCGCAGCCTGGCCGAGCATCGCAGCGCACAGCGCCGCGACCTGCACTCGCGCTACCGCTGGTTCTGAGCGGCGCGGTCGGGACGCCCCGAGCTGGCCGAATCTCCGCAAAACGCTCGCGCTGCCTGGCCACGTGCGCCTCGATGCGCGCGACGAGCGCCTTGAAGCGTGGCTGCGTGTGCAGCGCGTCGAATGCCGGATGCTGCAGTAGCAGCCACCACAGCGGCAGCGGCGTCGGGGCGAAGGCCCGCTCGAGCGCGACGAAGGCGTCGTGGTCGCGCCCTGCCTGCGCCAGCAGTAGCGCGCGGTCGGCGTCGATCATCGCGTGCTTCTGCCCGGCGCCTGCGTTTCCAGCGCATCCAGTTTCGCCTCGAGGAGTTCCCGCAGCCGCTTCGCGGCCGCCCGTCGCCGCTCGCCTGCAGCAGCTGCGCGAGGTCGGTGTAGGCGAGGCAATCTCCTGGCGAAGCGCGTTCCGGCATGGATGTCGTCGCAAGCCCGAGTCCGCTGTTAGCGCTTGCCAAGGCCTGTGCCGAGGCCGCCGCCGGCTAGCGCCGTCGCCGCAGGTGCGCATAGGAGACGAGGTGCTCTGTTGAATTCTGGCGCCGTTCGGCGGAACCGTCGGCTTCGATCGATCCGGCGTACGGCCTCTGCCCATCGACCATCGAACAGCAGTATCGCGAGCTGGCTGTTCGGTGTTGCAGGGCTGTTCGACGGCGTCGAGCGGCGCGGGTTCGCCGAGGCTCAGATAGAACCTGACCAGTTCTTCGCGCAGGACGGGCGCGCGCGGGTCGATCGCGAGTGCGCGTTCGCCGTAGCTCCACGGCCTCGCGCGAAATCGCCGCGAGCGCGCTCAGCGTGCCCAGTCCACAGCAGCGCCGAGCGAAAGCGCGGATCGAGCCCGCAGCGCACGACGCTCGAGTTCCTCGGCGCCGTCGATGTCGCCCAGTTGCGCGAGAGAAAGATCGCCTTGATGTGGTGATTGCGTGGCGTCAACGGATCCAGCGCCAGCGCGCGATCGATCAGCTGCAGCGCCTCGTCCGCCGTCCCGGCAGGCCATCAGCTGCGAGGCCAGCATTTCGTAGCCGCGCGCGTAGTTGGGGCTGAGCTCCAGGCCCTTGCGCAGCTCGCGTTCCTGCAGCGCCGGGTCGTCGATCAGCCAGCCGCGCATCACGTAGGCCTCGCCCAAGCTCCGGGATCCAGCGCCAGCGCGCGGTCCAGCAGCGGTCCCCGACGGTGGCGCGCACGGATTCGATGCCCCGGTCGACGACCGCGACGGATCATGATCGCGTCGGCCAGTTGTGCGTAGGCGGCGGCATAGTCCGGATCGAGCGTGATGGCGCGCTGCAGGTGCGCGATCGCCTCTTCCGCATCGGCCACCGCCCAGGTGGCGAGTCAGCTCGCGCGCCGCAGGAATTCCAGGTGCGCCTCGACGTTGGCGGTGCGCGCCCCGGCAGTGCCGGTTCTGCGCCGAGCACCGGCGCCACCTCGAGCGCGCGCGCGACCTCCGTGGCGATCTCCTGCTGCACGGCGAGCAGCTGCGCCAGCGTGCGCTCGTAGGTGCCGCTCCAGAGTTGCCTGGCCGGATCGTGGCGTCGGTGAGCCGGGCGTCGATGCGCACCCGTCTCGTCGATCTTGCGCACGCTGCCCTGCAGCAGGTAGCGCACGCCGAGCTGTCGAGCCGAGCTTCGCGCACGTCGGTTTGCGCGTCCCTGCAACCGGAACGCCGAGCGCGTGCGCCGTGACCAGCAGGCCCTCGTGAGCGCGCCAGCGTGTCGCGCAGCTCCTCGGACTCGCCTCCGCGAGGATAGTCGGTGTCGGCTTCCGCGCTGAGGTTGACGAACGGCAGCACCGCGAGCGTGGGCGAGGGCGCGGCGAATACTGGTTGCGGCGTGGCTGCCGGCGCGTCGGTGCCCCGACGGTCCGCAAACAGCGTGAGCGTCACTGCGCTGACGAGCATGGCCAGGCTGAGCGCCCACGCGATGCGTTGCCACAGCGGCGGAGCGTAGCGTTCCGCTGGCGATGTGCGCATGGCGTCCGCTCCGTCAGGAAGACGCGGTCTGCCTTGCGGCGGATCGAACAGCGCCACGTAGCCTTTCTTGTGCACGGTGTGGATGCAGTGATCCGAGCCGTCCGGCGCCAGTGCGTGGCGCAGCGTGCTCACGGCGCGGCGCACCGCCTCGTCCGACACCACGCGGCCGTCCCACACGGCGTCGACCAGCTGGTCGTGGCTCAGCGTCTCGCCGGGATGCGCGAGCAGGAACTCGAGCAGGCGCGACACGCGGGGTTCGAGCACGTGCCTTTCCTCGCCCATTGCCAGGAGATGGGTGTCCGGATCGAAACACCAGCCGCCGAAGCGGATCTGCCGTGTCATTGCACTCGTTCCCGGTGTGCTCCAGTTTCACGCGACCTGGACCGCACTCTGTGCGCAGAACCGATGGCAGAGCCAGCTATCACTAAAGAATGGTCTGCTCATTCCGAAATTTCTGCCTGTCGATATCAGCGTCACCTGACTGCACGCACTACCGACCGTCGCGAGAAACCAGAAAACTTTCCCACAGCCGTATGGAAACGCATTCAAACGCGAAAAGCGCAACTGACACAGCGCATAGCGAGCCTGCGCTTCGAATCTACAATGGCGACACATGAGGTGTCATGGCCCATTTGGGTCACGTGCGACGGCCCCTACCTAAGATACAAATCGATCACGAAAACATCACAGATTCATCCGGCATCTTCGGCTCGATTGTGGTCGAGTTGCACAACAGGGAAAGGAAGCCTCCGATCGGCAATGCGCCGTGGACGCATCAGCGCTCGCGGATGACCAGGCTGTTGCACTCCCCCCAATGGAGAGATGCCAGCCGCATCTCTGCGATTGGGTGCCGATCACGGTCGCAGGATCGGGCGCGGGGCGGTAGGGCAAAGGCAAAAAGGAGGGCACGAGGCAATGACTGAATGACAAGACAACGAGACAAGGAAAGGAGAAGTGCCATGAAAAGCAGGTGTGGATATGTATTCTCGGCAGCCGGCGCACTGGCTCTGGCATTGAATCTCGGCGTGCCGGCGCAAGCCGCAGGACACGATGACGGTCACCGAGGCTGGGCAACCGTCGCAGATGCAGGCACCGTGCCCGGTTCGACGGTCCACGGTGAGCGACTGCGTGAAACGTTCGATGGTGGTGGCCTATGGTGACCTGGATCTCGCGTCGCAGGCCGGCGCAGAGAAGCTGTACCGGCGTCTGCGCGGCGCTGCGAAGACGGTTTGCGGAACGCGCGATGGACAGCAGTACGTGCAGTACGTGGCGCAGCGCCGGGAGCAGCTGCAGTGCGTGAACGTGGCGCTCGACAGCGCGGTGGCGGCGACGGGTATCGAACGGGTCGTCGCGATGCACCGCGACGCGACGCGGCGTGACGTGTCTGTCACGTCGCATCTGGCGGGGTCACCCTGAGGTCGCGGGGGCAGGGCGCTTTGCCCTGCCCCCGGTTGCTCAGAGCGTCTTCAGCTCGGCATCGGCGAGCGCCGCGTGGCGGCGCAGTTCCTCGGCGCCCGGGGCGTTGGTCACCACCGCGATGCTGGCCTTCGCCGGGTCGAGGTAGGTGGCGCCCACGCGCAGCAGGTCGTCCAGCGTCACCGCGAGCACCTGCGCACGGAACTCGCGCCGCGCGGCGATGCTGCGCCCGAACAGCGTCTCGTGGAAGTGCTTCTTGGCTTCGCCGGCCGGTGAGCCCGGCTTGTCGAGGCTGCTGACCACGCCGAGGATCGCCTCCTCGACCTGCTGCCACTCGTGCTTCGTCTCCTGCAGCCACGCCAGCGAGGCGTCGAAGTCGTCCAGGGTCGCGGCATGGCGCGGGTCGCGGTACGAGAAGAAGCGGAACGCCGCGATGCCGGCATCGTGCGAGGCGCCGCCGCCGTAGGCGCCGCCCTGCTCGCGGATCGCGCGGTGCAGGAAACCGTTGCGCAGGAAGCCACCGAGCACCGTGAGCGCGGCGGCGTCGGGGTGACCCATCGGCACCGTCGGGTAGGCCTTGGCGCAGAAGTTCACCTGGGTGCTGGTCTGCCAGATCTCGCGCACGCCGGTGCGCACCGGCTCCAGTGCGAATGGCCGGGTCGCTGCGGCCGCCGGCGTGTCGCGCCAGCACGCCTGCAGCGCGGCGACCGCGGCGCTCGTGTGGTCGGCATCCGTGACGAGCAGCAGCTGGCGCGGCGCGGCGCGCAGCAACTCGTGCAGCTCGGCCAGGCGCGCAGCGAAGGCGGCGAGCTCGGCGTCGGACTGCAGGGATTTCTCCAGCGCGCGGGTGCGACGGATGCCCTCCAGCCCCGACAGCGTGTGTCCCAGCAGCGCCGAGGGGCTCATGCGGCTCGAGGCCGCGGCCATCGCCAGGCTGTGGCCGCTGCCGGTGATCGACTGGTCGCGCCGCGCGCGCATCTGGCTCAGCAGCTCGCGCAGGCGCTGCAGTTCGTCGAAGCGCGCGCTGTCCAGCGTCTCGCGCACCAGCGCGAACATGCTGTCGGCGTTGCGTCCCAGCGCCTTCGACGAGATCACCAGCACGCCGCTGGTCTGCTGCTCGTCGGCCACGCCGCCGCGGATGGTGGTGTGGGCGCTAAGCCCCCCGCTCACCGCGGCCTGCAATGCCTGCGTCTGCAGGTAGTCGCGCCCGCCGCTGCCGAGCTCGGAAAGGAAGTTGCCGTAGTAGGGCAGCAGCTCCTGCAGTTGCGGCGCCAGCGCGGGCAGGTCGACGATGATCTGCTGGTAGACGATGCCGTTGGTGCCGCGCGTGTAGGCCGTGGCCGGCTGCGAGACGCCCTCGACCTGCCACGATTCGATGTCCGGCAGTTCCAGCGGCACGTCCGCGATGGTGACGCGCGGCAGGCAGGAGTCGTCGGGGCGCTGGTTCTGGCGCTCGGCGAGCGTCGTCGCGGTCTCGACGATGCGCGCGCAGGCGTCCTCGTCCAGCGTGGCGCGGATCGCGGCCAGTTGCTGCTCCTCGGCGGCGCGCCGGCGCGCGGCGAGCTGCGTGTCGGGGTTCATCACCAGGCGCACGCGGTGCGGGTTGTCCAGCAGCAGCTCGCGCACCAGGCGCTTCACGTAGTCGGGATCCTCGATGTCGCGGTGCAGCTTTTCCAGCACCGGTTCCAGGTTCAGCACCGCCACCGGGTCGCCGCGGTGCACCGCGCCCGACATCGCCATCAGCAGCAGCTGCAGGCCGAAGGGATAGCCGTCGCCGCCGATCTCGCGCTGGTGCAGTTCCAGCTGGTGCAGCACCGCGCGCACCTGCTCGATCGGCACGCCGTTCTCGGCGACGTCGCGCAGCGTATCCAGCACCAGCGCCTCGACCGCCTGCGCGCGGCTGCCCTCGCTGCCTTCCAGCCCGCAGCTGAACACGATCTCGCGGTTGGAGTCCTCCAGGCCGCACAGCGGCGAGGGCGCGCTGCCGAGCTCGGTGGTCTCCAGCGCCTGCTGCAGCGGCGAGGCGCTGTTGTCGAGCAGGATGCCGTTCAGCAGGTGCGCCTTCAGCAGGTCCTCGAGGCTGGTCGACTTGCCGAGCAGCCAGCCGAGCACGATGTGGCTCTTCTCCTCGGGATCGCCTTCCTCGTCCCAGGCGTAGTATTCCTCGACCGCCACCGGCGCGGCGTAGCGCTTCTCGTCGGGCACCGCGATGTGCACCGCCAAGGCCTCGAAGCGTGCCAGCGCGCGCGACTCGAAGCGCTCGTGCAGCTCGGGCACGGCGATGTCGCCGTAGCTCATGAACACCGCGTTGCTCGGGTGGTAGTGCGTGCGGTAGAACTCGCACAGCCCCTCGTACGTGAGGTCCGGGATGTGCTCGGGGTCGCCGCCCGAGTTGTAGTGGTAGGTGGTGTACGGGAACAGGTACCTGCGTCAGGGTCTGCCACAGCGTGCTCGAGATCGAGCTCATCGCGCCCTTCATCTCGTTGTAGACGACACCCTTGTACTGCAGCGGCGTTGCCGGGTCCGCGGGCGTGGCGAACTCCAGGCGGTGGCCCTCCTGCGCGAAGTCGTAGGGATCGAGGCGCGCGAAGAACACCGCGTCGAGGTAGACGTCGAGCAGGTTGAAGAAGTCCTTGCGGTTCTGGCTCGCGAAGGGGTAGGCGGTCCAGTCGCTGCTGGTGAACGCGTTCATGAAGGTGTTCAGCGAGCGGCGCGTCATCATGAAGAAGGGGTCGCGCACGGGGTACTTCTCGCTGCCGCACAGCGCGGTGTGCTCGAGGATGTGCGCCACCCCGGTGGAGTCCTCGGGCACGGTGCGCAGCGCCACCAGGAACACGTTCTCCGGGTTGTCGGTCGCGATATGGAAATGCTGCGCGCCGGTGACGCGGTGGCGGTATTCCTCGACCACGGCGCCCAGCGCCACGATCGGCTCGCTGCGCACCCACTCGAAGGCCGGGTGGACCGTGGCGGGGGCGGTGCGGGTGGCGGGCATCTGGATACTGTTCATGCTGGGTGGACGACTTCCGGTAGATTTGGTTCGGGCTTGGGCAGGCGCGGCAGCGGGGGCCGGCGGTGCGGACGGGGCTGGCGCTTGACCGCCTCGGGTTCATCGGCGGGAAGGTTACCAATTCGGGGACGGTTTACTCAATTGCGAATTGAGTAAACTGTCGCCGAATTCCCGACCAGGAGACCGTACGTGACTTCCCGTTCAAGCAAGGCGCTCGCGTTCCTGATCCCGGCACTGCTGTGCAGCGAGCTCGCGCTGGCGCAGGCCGTGGTGCTGAAGGAGTCCGAACAGAAGACCGAGCGCAAGGTCGGGAAGGAGGCGGGCAAGGAGCCATCCCCGTTCAGCCTGGAGATCAGCGCCGGCCTCGAAACGGACAGCAACGTGTCCGTGACCGAGCTGGAAAAGAGCACCGGCGAGGACGACCAGGCCGCGGTGTTCGACGCCGACCTGGACTACGAACTCGCGCTCGGCGAGAGCACGGACCTGCAGTTGGGCTACGGACTGTCGCAGACCTCCTACGACGATTTTTCGGAGTTCGACCTGCAGAACCATCTGCTGACGGGCGAGGTCGCGCGGGATTTCGGGGATTTCGATGCCGGCGTGGCCTACCGCTACATCCACACCCGTCTGGGCGGCCACGACTACATGAAGACGCAGCAGGCCTCGCCGAGCGTCTCGCGCTTCTTCGGCAGGCGGCTCTTCGCGCGCGCCGAGTACACCTTCAGCGACAAGGACTTCGACGAGATCAACGAGCGCGACGCCACGACGCACGCGGGCGGTGCGGACCTCTACTGGTTCCTGAACGGCGTGCGGACATACGTCGTCTTCGGCTACCGCTACCGTGACGAGAATGCCGAGGATGCGCAGTTCGATTTCGGGTCGAACAACCTCAAGCTGAGGTTGTCACAGCGTTTCCGCCTCCTGGAAAGGGATGCGACACTGAAGCTCGGCTGGCTCTACGAGCAGCGCGACTACTCCTCGGTCACGCCGGCCATCGGCGAGCATCGCGACGACGATCGCAACCGCTTCCAGGCCGAGCTCGAACTGCCGCTGGGCGAGCGGTTCTTCACCGTGCTCGATTACGAATACGGCGGATTCTCGTCGAACCTCGAATCAGCCGACTACGACCAGCACGTCGCCAGCATCAGGGTGGGGCTGAAGATCTGAGCGGCACGATGAGTCCGTGTCCGAACACCGGGTCGAAGCCGGCCTCCCCGATGTCTTCGGCGGTGCGCTGCAGCGCCTGCAGGCACGCATCGATCGGCCGCACATCGGCGCAGGACGTCGCGATCACCGCGGTCACGAAAGGCGCTGCCAGCGAGGTGCCGGAAGAGCTCCGGTAGCCCGCCTCGCGGTCGGCGTGCAGGACCTTCACGCCCGGTGCCGCAAAATCCACGTGCGCGCCGCGATTGGCGAGCCGGTAGACCCGGCGCGCACCGTTGATGGCCGTCACGGCAATCACGCGCTCGTAGGCGGCCGGGTAGAGCGGCCGCGCCGCCGGGCCGCGGTTGCCGACGGCCGCGACCACCACGGTGCCGGTGTCGAAGGCGCGATCGATGGCCGTCGCGAGGATGGCGTTGCGCGGCCCCGCCAGGCTCATGTTCACGACGGGCACGCGATTGACGGTCATCCAGTCGAGCGCGCGCACCAGGCTCGAGGTGGTGGCGATCTCCCGGCCGTCGGGGCCGTTGAAGAAGACCGCGCCCGCAAGGACCGCCGCGCCCGGCAACAGGCCGCGGTAGCCAGGCGCCTCGCCGACCAGGATCGACAGCACCGAGGTGCCGTGAGCCGAGGGCCGCGGTTGCCCGGGAGGCGTGAAATCCCGGTACTGGACGTTCGCGGCGCGCAGGGCGGGGTGGCCCGCGTCGATGGCGGTGTCGATGAGGCCGATCGGGGCCGACGCCGGCCGCACGCTAGCGGCCGCGGGGAACAGCTCGCCGGGTGAGCTGCCGCCGCTCGCAGGCGGCTGCTGGCGCGCTTCAGGCCGGTAGACGTGGTTGTAGTCCACTTCCGCCTGCGGCGCGGCGCGACCGATCGCGGCCTGCGCCGCGGCGATGTCGAAGCTCTCGGGGGCCTCCATGGTGGCGAGGACCCGGTCGAGTCCCTCCAGCGGCTCCACGTTTCGCGTGACGTATCCGAGTGCCTCCAGGGCCGCGATATCGTCGCGCGAGGCGATGACCAGCCACTCGCCGAGGCTGATCTCGTTGCCCTCGTCGTCTATGTCGAGGCCGGCAAAGTGCTCCGCGGCGGCCCCGGTCGCCTGCGGCGCTTGCCCCGGCTGTGCGCTGTTGACCGCGCCGGCGACAGCCGCAGCCCGTGGCGCGGATTCCGTCGCGGCAGCGCCACTCGCCGGCGACCGCCTGCCGCCGAGGTCGTCAAGCGCGGGCTGGCGGCTTTCGACGACGGCATCGCTTCCCGCATCGTCAGCAGACTCGAGTTCGGGCTCGTCATCGAACTCGACCTCCATGTCGTCCTCGATCCCGCTTTCGAGCTCGTTCTCCATGGCGTCTTCGACATCGCCCTCGAGATCGTCCTCCACGTTATGCTCGATATCCGACTCGAGATCGTCCTCGACGTCGTCCTCGATCTCCGATCTCCTCGACATCCTCCTCGACATCCTGCTCGACCTCGGCCTCGAGATCGTCCTCGACATCGCTCTCGATCTCGTCTTCCACGTCCGCCTCGACATCGTCCTCGACGCTTCCTCGACATCCGATTCCACATCCGACTCGACGGCGTCTTCCACGCTGTCTCCCTCGAGCTGTCCTCGACATCGGCCTCGACGCTGTCCTCCACGTCCGCCTCGACACTGTCCTCGACGTCGGCCTCGACGCGGTCCTCCACCTCCGACTGGATGCTCTCCTCGACGCGATCCTCGACCTCGGCATCGACTTCCTCTTCCACCTGGTCGCTGACCTGGTCCTCGATGTCCTCCTCGACGGCGTCTTCCACCTGCGCGCTGATCTCGTCCTCGGTTTGCGCCTCGATCGCATCCTCGATGCCGTCGTCGCCGGCCCAGGCGCGCGCGTGAGCGCCGCCCGGCAGGGGCAGGCCGGACAGGCCAAGGAGGACGACAAGGCCGAACAGGGCGGCGGGGATGATTCTGTGCATTCGCATCGACAGCGGTTCGCTGGGCGGCTCCGGACGGTGCAGGCGCGTGTATCGGGGGATCCGACCAGGCGGCGAGGCTGCGCCATGTTACCTTATTCATCAACGTGTGAAGCCGGCACAAAATTCCCCGCGCCGCGTGGAATAAACGCCGGACCTGGTTCGTCATCGAGGTAAACGGGACCGGCATGGCAACATCGCGAATGCCCACGGACACCAAGGAATGAACGCCGACGCGCTGCGCCGGGAGCTGCTCGGGTTGCTGCCGCGGCTGCGCCGCTATGCGTATGCCCTGACCGGCGCTCGCCACGACGCCGACGACCTGCTGCAGGCGACTCTCGAGCGCCTGCTCGTGAAGGGCGTGCCGGAGGCGGTGGAAGTCGACAAGTGGGCCTTTCGCGTCTGCAGGAACATGTGGATCGACGAAATCCGCGCGCGCCGGGTCCGCTCGGCGGTTCCGCTGGAGGAGTCGGGCGCGATGGAGCAAACCTTCGATGGGGAAAATGCCCTGATGAGCAAACTGGCCCTGGCGGAGATCGGTGATGCGATGGACGAACTGCCCGAGGAGCAGCGCGCGGCGCTGTCGCTGGTCGTGCTGGAGGGACTCTCCTATGCGCAGGCGGCCGACGTGCTCGAGACGCCGATCGGCACCATCATGAGCCGCATCGCGCGGGCCCGGGCGGCCTTGTCGAAAGCCTTGCGCGCGGAATCGCCGCCGATCGGCGCAGGCCTGGTAACGGGAGCAGGGTCATGATCACGAACGAAATGCTGTCCGCTTACATCGATGGCGAACTCGCGCCGCAGGAAATGGAACGGGTCCGCGAGGCCATTGCCGCCGACGAGCTGCTCGCCGCGCGGTTGCGGCAGTTCCGCCGCGTCGATCGGCTGCTGACGGAGTTCAGCAGCGCCATCGATGCGCAACCGCTGCCTCCCGCCGTGCTCGCCCTGCTGAACCCGCCGGTCGCCGATGCCGATGCTGCTGAAAGTGCTGCGCCCCGGGCGGTGGTGTTGCCCTTGACGCGCCGGCCGCTGCACCGCGGGGCCGGTGCGCTGGCACTGGCGGCGAGCCTGGTGCTGGCGGTGGCGATCGTGCTGCAGTTCAACGCGCGCGACGGTGCGCAAACCGGCTTCGAGGAGCTGGTCCGCGCCGGAGCGGTCGTGCCGTCCAGCCCCCTGCATCATGCGCTGGAGGACGTGCGCAGCGACGAAACCTACGCGCTGGCGAGCGGGACTGGCCTCGAGATCACCCCCGTGCTGAGCTTCGTGTCGACGGCGCAGGAGTACTGCCGCGAGTTTCGCGTGGAGGCCGCGGCGCGTGCCGCGCGCGGCGTGGCGTGCCGTCGCGACGACCGCTGGGAGACCCTGAAGGTCGTCGCCGCCGCAGCCCGTGGCAGCGACGCGCACTACGCGACCGCAACGGCGGAGATGGACGAGGATTTCGATGCCTTCGTCGATGGCCTGGTGGCGGATGCGCCGCTCGGCGCGGATGCCGAGGCGCGCGCACTGCAGGGCGGCTGGACGCGCTAACCGGGACACCGGCCCGCGGCCGCCGCGGGAACCGCGGGCAGCTCGACCCGCAGCCCGAACAGCCACGGCCATCGCTTGCCCGTGACCCAGAGCCGTTGCGCGTCCGCTTCCCACGCCACGCCGTTCAGCACGTCGGCCGTTCCTGCGCTCGCGCCCGTCCAGCAGATCCTGCAGCGACAGCTTCCACCTCACGCAGCCGCTCGCGGGGTCGATGCCGACCACGTAATCGCTGAGCCACACGTTGGCGACGATCCAGCCGTTGATCCACTCGAGCTCGTTCAGCCGCGTCAGCGCGGTGCTGCCGGCATGCACGGCGAGGCGTCGTGTCACGGCGAAGTCCTGCGGATTGCGCCAGGTGAGCACATGGCTGCCGTCGCTCTGGATCAGCTGCGAGCCGTCGCTGGTGAGCCCCCAGCCCTCGCCCGGGTACGCGATCCTCGGTCCGGGTTCCAGTTCCGGCAGGCTGAAGGATTGCGCCACGCCCTCGCGCCACGTCAGCAGGAACAGCCGTCCCTGGTGCGGCGCGATGCCCTCGGCGAACCAGTCGCGCGGCAGATCCACCGAGCGCAGCGGCCGCGGCTCGTGCAGGCGGCGCAGCACCAGCCGCGATTCGCGGTAGCCGCCGCCGCTCTCCACCAGCAGATCGCCGGCGAAGGCGATGCCCTGTGTGAACAGCGTGCGATCGTGCGGCAGGCGTTTCTCCACCGTGAAGGGCAGTTCGGGTATGGCCGCGAGCGGATCGGCGCGCGTGTCGGCCTCGCCGCAGGCGCCCAGCGACAGGCTCGCCAGAAGCAGCAGTGCCGCGAGCCTCGGGCGACAGCGGCGGATGATCGCGTTCACGACAATTGTCCCTTGATGATGCGGCGCACCAGGAAGCGCGCCGGCGACAGCGTGCGCTGCAGGCGCCGCGACAGCGGCGAGGGCTCGCCCGCGATTGCAGCCGCGATGGCCTCGGCGCACAGCGGCGCGCTGGTCAGGCCGCGCGAGCCGTGCCCTGCGCTGACATGGAGGCCTTCGCGGTACGGACCGATGCGGTCGATCGGCAGGCGGGCGTTGCGCTGCAGGCCGGCGTAGGCGTCGCGGAAGGCATCGATGTCGGGCACGGGTCCTGCCACGGGCAGGCGATCCGGCGTGCTGGCGCGATAGCCCACGCGTCCCGCCAGTGCGGCGACATCGATGCCGGCCGGATCGACGTGCGGCAGGATCTGGTGCAGGCGTTGCAGGTTGCCGTGGTGCTCCGCGGCCGTGGGCACGAAATCGCCGGCGCCGCGCACGAAGCTGGCGCCGCAGCAGATCCACTCGCCGTGCGGCGGCGCCACGTAACCCTCGGCGCAGACCACGCAGCGCGGCGCCTGCGCCAGCGCGTCGCGCGGCAGCAGCGTGATTTGCCCGCGCAGCGGACTCAGCGGCAGTGCGTTGGCGCCCAGCAATTCGTTCGCGGCCGCGGCGGTGGCGACGATCACCGCGGTGGCATTCAGCCAATCGCCGCCATCGATCTGCACGCGCCAACCCGTTGCGCCGGGAACGAGCGCGCTGGCGCGGCACCCGAAGCGCGTCTCGATCAGCGGGTGATCGAGTGCGCGCGCGCAGGCAGCGGGCGGCACGATCCAGCCGCTTCGCGGGCAGGTGCAGGCCGCCGTGCGCCAGCGGCACGCCGGCCAGCGCGGACGCCTGCGCGGCGTCGACGAAGCGCACCAGCCGCGGGTATGCGGCGAAGCGCTCCACGAGGCGCGCGAGCGCCGTGGCGTCCTGCGCGCCGTGCAGTTGCAGCAGCCCGCAGGGCGAGAAGCCCGCGCTGTCGCCCGCGAACAGCTGCGCGTAGTAGCGCAGCGCATGCAGGAAGCTGTGCAGCGTGAACTCGCCGTGCGGCGTGTCGGCGGCGGGCAGCTGCGTGAACAGCATGCCCTGCGGATTGCCCGAGGCCGCGGCAGCCGGGGCCTCGTGTGCCTCGAGCACCGTCACGCGCCAGCCGCGCCGCGCCAGCGCGCGCGCGCAGGTGGCGCCCGCGATGCCGGCGCCGATCACGATCGCGCGGCGATCGCCCGCTCGTGCGGCGGGTGCGAGGTGCCAGGGCGTGTCGGTCGGTGGCCGCGGTTCGGTTGCGGGCTCGCCGCCGAACACGCCGGTCAGCATGTCGCGCTTGCGCCCGAAGCCGGGCACGCGGGCGAGCGTGAAGCCGTGCGCGGCGAGCGCGGCGCGCACCGCGGCGGCCACGGTGAAGGTCGCCAGCGTGGTGCCCGGTTTGCTGAGCGCCGCCACGCGCCGCATCACCTCGCCGTCCCACATCGCGGGGTTGCGCGCCGGCGCGAAGCCGTCGAGGAACCACGCGTCGGCCTTTGCGGCGAGCTCGGGATGCGTGTCGGCGCCATATTGGGCCAGCGCCTCGCGCACGTCGCCGAGGTAGAGCTGCAGGCTCACGCGTCCGCCACCGAACTCCAGCGTGTGCAGGCCGGGCAGCAGCGGCGGCCAGGCGGCGAGCAGCTGCCGCGTGAAGGGCTCCAGCTCCGGCCAGCGTCCCAGCGCGCGCGCGAGCGCATCCGCCTCGAGCGCGAAAGCCCTCGAGGCTGCGGAACACCAGCCGCGCCGAGGCGGGCGCCACGCGCTCCCACAATTGCCAGGCGAGCAGGAAGTTGAGCCCGGTGCCGAAGCCGGTCTCGTGGATCACGAACAGCGTGCCGGGCGCATCGGGCAGCGCGGCCCAGCGCGAAGGCGAGCGCGTTGTGCTCGAGGAACACGTACCGCGACTCGGCGCGGCCGTCGTCGCGGCTGTAGTAGACGTCGTTGAACTCGCGCGAGAACGGCGTGCCGTCCTCGAGCCATTCGGGCTCGCTGGCGCGCGGCTGTGGCAATCGGTGGGGTGGAGGTCGCTGGGCATCGGGCGGATGATATCCCGGCGCACTGCCCGTGTGGGTCCGCATTCATGCGGACATCGTGGGTCCGGCTTCAGCCGGACAAATGTCCGGATCAATCCGGACCCACAGAATCCGGACGGTTTGCTGCGCACCGGCTGCACGTATACTGTGCCGATGAAGCGTTTTCTCGGTGTCGTGATGCTGTTCGCCTGCCTGCTGGGCGGAACCCCGCGCGCGGCGGCCGAGGAGGCCGTCGATGCAGCATCGGGCACGGTGCGGCTGCTGCTGAGCGCCGAGCCGCCGAGCCTGGACTCGGTGCGCGCGACGGACCAGGTGAGTTTCTTCGTGCTCGCGCACCTGATGGACGGGCTGCTGCAGTACGACGCCGACAATCGCCTCGCGCCGGCACTGGCCGAGCGCTGGGAGCTGCGCCCCGACGGCGCGACCTTCTGGCTGCGCCGCGGCGCGACCTGGGAGGACGGCGCACCCGTCACCGCGCACGACTTCGTCCATGCCTGGCGCGAGGTGCTGCGCCCGGCGAACGCCGCACCCTACGCCTCGCTGCTGTACCCGCTGCAGAACGCGCGCGCGATCGCCTCGGGCGAGCTGCCGGTCGAAAGCCTGGGAGTTCGTGCACCGCAGGACCACCGCCTCGAGGTCGCATTCGGGCAGCCCTGCGCCTGGTTCCCGGCGCTCACGGCCTTCATGACGCTGCTGCCGCTGCGGGCGGACTTCCATGCCGCCCAGGGGGGGCGTCATGCGGCCGACGCGGGCCGCCTGCTCGCGAACGGCCCGTTCCGCCTTGCGCGCTGGGTGCACGGCGCGGAGCTGGTGCTGGAGAAGAACCCGCGCTACTGGAATGCCGGCGCGATCCGCCTGCAGCGCATCGAGGTGCCCTACATGACCACCGATGCGCAGGCCGAGCTGAACCTGTTCCTGGACCGTCGCATCGCCATGGCGAACATCGCGCCGGACTCGGTGCGCCAGGTGCTGCTCGAGCGCCAGCGTCTGCGTCGCTTCGCCGACGGCTACGTGCATTTCCTCACGTTCAATTTCCGCGAGGGCAGGCCGACGCAGAACCTGCGGCTGCGCCGCGCGATCCAGGCCGCGCTGGATCCCGGCGAGATCGTGAACCGCGTGCTGCGCATGCCGGGCCTGCGGCCCGCCGAATCGCTGTTTCCCACGGTGCTGCGTGGTCGCGAGCGGGCGTTCGTCGACGAGTACCCGCTGGCTGCGCCGGCGCGTGGCGATGCCATCGCGCGGCGCGAGTTCGCCGCCGCGCTCGCGGAGCTGGGCGTGACGGAGCTGGCGCCGCTGCACCTGCTGACCGGCGAGGCGTCCACCGCGCTGCGCATCGGCGAATACGCGCAGGCGCGCCTCGCCGAGACGCTGGGCGTGCGCGTGCGGCTGGATCGCCAGATCACCAAGCAGCGGCTGCAGCAGATGGCGCGCGGCGAGTTCGACCTTGCGCTGCAGAACTGGGGGCCGGATTTCGACGATCCCGTGACCTTCGCCGAGCTGCTGGCCTCGTGGAACCCGATCAACCGCGGCCAGTACCGCAGCGCCGCGTACGACCGCTGGCTCGGCGTGGCGCTGGGCTCGACGGAGCAGGCGGAGCGGCTCGCCGCATTCGATGCGATGCAGCGGTTGGTGCGCGACGAGGCGCCGCTGATTCCGGTCTACGAGAACGCGCGGCTCTACGTGCAGCATCCTGCGCTGCAGGGCGTGGTGCGCGCGCCTTTCTTCGGCGACCCCAACCTGCGCCACGCCTGGATCGGAGCGCGCTGAATGCCCGGCGTGGCCGCACGCGGCGCGTTCCACTATGATCGGCCGGTCATTGGCCGCCGGTTTCCCGCATGAGCTTTCCGCTGCCCGATCCCGAGCTGCTGCGCATCATCGCGCTCGTCTGCGGCTTGGGCGTCACGGTGCTCGGCGCGGGTCACGCGCTGCTCACCAAGCGCGATCCGCGCAGCGCCGCGGTGTGGGTCAGCCTGTGCGTGTTCTTCCCCGTGGTAGGTGCGCTGGCATACCTGGCGCTGGGCAACAACCGGATCCGCACCCGCGCGCGGCGCCTGCACGCGCTGCCGCAGGATGAGCAGCCGGCGTCGCCGCTGGCGCGAGAGCACATTGCCGCCGAGCACCTGGTCGCGCCGGAGTACCGCAACCTCGCATATCTCGGCCTCGCGGCCAGCGGCAACGAGCTGCTGACGGGCAACAGCGTCGAGGCGCTGTACTGCGGCGAGAACGCCTATCCCGCGATGCTGCTCGCGATCCGCGAGGCGCGTCGCCATGTCTATCTGGCGACCTACATCTTCGATTCGCGCGGCATCGGCGCGGAGTTCGTCGAGGCGCTGGGCGCGGCGCGCGCGCGCGGCGTCGAGGTGCGCGTACTGCTCGACGGCTTCGGCGAGTTCTACTCGCTGCCGCGCGTGGGGGGGCGTCTTCGCCGCGCCGGCGTGACGGTTGCGCGGTTCCTGCAGCCGCGGCTGTGGCCGCCGAACTTCACCCTGAACCTGCGCAACCACCGCAAGATCCTCGCGATCGACGGCGAGCTGGCTTTCACGGGTGGCATGAACATCCGCAACAAGCACATCGCGGTGCCCGGCGTGCGCCCGGCGCAGGTGATCGACGTGCACTTTCGCCTGCGCGGGCCGATCGTCACGCAGATCGAGGAGGTATTCGCGGCCGACTGGCTGTTCAGCGCGCGCGAGGCGCTGCCGCCGCCGCCGAGCGCGGCGCAAGTGACCACGCTGCCGGAGGAGGCCGAGTGCCGCGTGATCGTCGACGGTCCCAACGAGGATCTCGACAAGCTGTTGTGGGTGCTGGTGGGAGCGATCTCGGCGGCACGCGCCAGCATCCGGATCATGACGCCGTACTTCCTGCCGCCGCGCGAGCTCGCCGTGGCGCTGCAGACGGCCGCGATGCGCGGCGTCGAGGTGACGATCGTGCTGCCGGCGCACAACAACTTCCCGTTCATGACCTGGGCCACTACCCACACGCTGGGCGAGCTGCTGATGACCGGGGTGCGCGTGCATTTCTACACCGGCCCGTTCCTGCACACCAAGCTGCTGCTGGTCGATGACTACTACGCGCAGATCGGTTCCTCGAACCTCGATCCGCGCAGTCTGCGGCTCAATTTCGAGCTCGCGGTCGAGATCTACGATCACGCCTTCGGCCGGCAGGTGGCGGCGCATTTCGTCGAGATTCTCGCCGAGTCGCGCGAGCTGTCCTTCGGGACCTGGCAGCGGCGCAGCCTGCCGCGGCGCCTGCGCGATGCCGTGTTCTGGGTGTTCTCGCCGTACCTGTAGCCTCGGCGGGGCGGATCGGCTAACGTAGGCGCCCCCGAAAAGCCCCCGGAGAGGGAACAGTCCGACATGAGCCAGAGCCAGTCCGTCAGCATGGAACCGCAGCGCTTTTTCACCGGGGCACTGAACGTGCTCCATGCAGGTTTCATCAAGGCTTCGCGGGCGCAGGCGAAGCGCCACTATGCGCGCGTGCACGGCGGCGCGGTGCTGGAGCTGGCGAAGCTCAGGCTCGGTGACGGTTCGGACCTGCTGTTCCGCGTGACGCTGGACCAGAGCGAGTTCCGCGGCAAGCTCGACTTCGCGACCTTCCGCAAGGCGCTGATGCAACTGCTGGCGAAGCTGCAGGACCGCATCCGCTTCAAGGGCGAGCTGATCGTCTACAGCAACCAGGAAACCGGCTCGCTGCTGCTGAACCTGCCGTCCATCCTCACCGAGGACGGCCGCACCAACGTGATGATGCTCGGCGTGGACAAGCCCGAACCCGGCGTGGTCACGCTGCGCCTGCAGTTCCTCGACCCCGAGCAGTTCAGGCAGCCGGCGGCGACGGCCTAGCCTTGCAGGTCCGGCTTCAGCCGGACTGTCGCTGGGTCCGGCTTCAGCCGGACGGTGGAATTCGTGCGGTCCGGCTTCAGCCGGACATGAATTCGGTCCGGCTTCAGCCGGACGATGCCTGTGCGCCGGACCTACGCCGAACCTACACGGACCTACGCCGAGTTGCGCCGGTGGCCGGGCGAGGCAGCCAGCGACACACGCCCCAGCCTCTCAGCGCGAGATCGATACCTTCGGTGCCGCGGGCCGCTCGATGCGCAGCTTCTGCGACGGCGCCATCACGCTGGCGGTGCCGCTCACGACCACCTTGCCGTTCTGGTTGCTGGCCACGGTCTGCAGCGTCACCAGCTTCTTCGCGTCGGTCTTCTCCAGCACCGTGAGCTGTACCGTGATGGTGTCCCCGATGCGCACCGGGCGCTCGAAGCGCAGGTCCTGGCCGAGGTAGATCGTGCCCGGCCCCGGCAGTGTCATCGCGATCGCCGCCGAGATCAGCCCGCCCGTGTACATGCCGTGCGCGATGCGGCCCTTGAACGGGGTGCCCGCGGCGAACGCCTCGTCGAGATGCACCGGGTTGACGTCGCCGGAGACGGCCGCGAACAGCAGCAGGTCGTCCTCGGTGACGGTGCGCGAGTAGCTCGCGGTCTGGCCGACGGTGATTTCCTCGAAGGTCAGGTTTTCCAGCATCGGCATCGCGGCGCTCCGGGTGAGTTCGATGCGGCGCGGATTATTGCAGCGCATTCCTGCGATTGCCAGCCGCGAAGCATCTTCGCTACAGTCTCCACCCTCAGCTTCTCTGACCCGCCCGGGGGCGACGAACGGCAATGCACGCAATGGAACTGATCGAGCGGGCGAGGGCCGCCGCGGGCATGCCGCAGCACGTCGGGCTGCTGGAGTACGACAGCGTGCAGGCGGTGCTCGCGGCCGCGGCGGCGCGCTTTCCCGACAAGCCCGCGCTGAGCAGCCTGGGCCACACGCTCACGTTCCGCGAGCTCGACCGGCTGACCGCGGCCTTCGCGTCGTGGCTGCAGCATCACACGGACCTGCAGCCCGGGGATCGCATCGCGATCCAGATGCCGAACCTGGTGCAGTACCCGGTGGTGTGCCTGGGGGCGCTGCGCGCCGGGCTGATCGTCGTGAACACCAACCCGCTCTACACCGCGCGCGAGATGGAGCACCAGTTCCAGGACTCGGGCGCGACGGCGCTGGTGCTGCTGGCGAACATGGCGGCGAACGCCGCGCCGGTGCTCCCGCACACCGGCATCCGCCACGTCGTGGTCACGGAGCTCGCGGACCTGCACCCGTTCCCGCGCCGCCTGCTGATCAACGCCGGCGCGCGCTACCTGAAGAAGATGGTGCCGCCGTACCACATACCGGGCGCGGTGGGGCTGCGCCAGGCGCTGGCGCTGGGCGGGCGCAGCGCGCATCACGAGGCGGCGCCGGCGCCGGACGACGATCGCGGTGCTGCAGTACACCGGCGGCACCACCGGCGTCTCGAAGGGCGCGATGCTCTCGCACGGCAACATCGTCGCCAACATGCAGCAGGCCGGCGTGCTGTTCTCGACCTACGATTTCCGCGAGGGCGAAGAGACGCTGCTGCTGCCGCTGCCGCTGTACCACATCTACGCCTTCAACGCCTGCCTCGGCATGCTCGCGCGCGGCGGCCACACCGTGCTGGTGCCCAACCCGCGCGACCTGAAGAGCCTGGTGGCCGCGTTCCGCGATTCGGGCTGCACCGGTTTCGCCGGACTGAACACGCTGTTCGTGGCGCTGTGCAACGACGCGGACTTCCGCGCCATCGACTTCTCGCGGCTGAAGGTCACGATGTCGGGCGGCATGGCGCTCACGATGGCCGCGGCGCGGCGCTGGCAGGAAGTCACCGGCGTGGAGATCGTCGAGGGCTACGGCATGAGCGAGACCTCGCCCGTGATCTCGGTGAACCCGGTGAACGCCAACCGCCTCGGCACCATCGGCATCGCGGTGCCCTCGACCGAGGTGCGCCTCCTCGACGACGACGGCAACGAGGTGCAAGCCGGCGAGCCCGGCGAGCTCGTGGTGCGCGGCCCGCAGGTGATGCTCGGCTACTGGAACCAGGCCGGGGAGACGGCGAAGGTGCTCTCGCCCGAGGGCTGGCTGCACACCGGCGACGTGGCCGTGGTGACGCCGGAGGGTTACCTGAAGATCGTCGACCGCAAGAAGGACATGGTCGTGGTGTCCGGGTTCAACGTGTACCCGAACGAGATCGAGGAGGTCGTGGTCGCGCATCCCGACGTGCTCGAGTGCGCGGCCGTAGGCATCCCCGACGAGCGCACCGGCGAGGCGCTGCGCGTGTTCGTGGTGCCGCGCCATCCCGGCCTGACCGCGGAGGCGCTGCGCGAGTTCTGCCGCGAGAACCTCACCGGCTACAAGATGCCGCGCGAGTTCGTGTTCCGCGCCGAGCTGCCGAAGTCCAACGTCGGCAAGATCCTGCGCCGCGAGCTGCGCGACAAATGACCGACCGGAGGCGCTGAACGCATGGTGGCCGGGCCGCCGCGCGCGGCCGATCTGCCGCCCGCGTTGAAGGATCTGCAGGCGCGCCTCGCCGAGGCCATGAGCGGCGATGCCGGGCGCCTGCACCGGCAGCTCGCGCAGCTCGCGGACCTGGTGCGCCGCGGCAAGCCGCACGATCGCCTGCAGGCGGGCATCGAGGCCGCGCATCGCCGAGTCGATCGCGCGCGTCGCGAGGCGCCGCGCGCTGGTGCCGCAGGCGATCAGATTACCCCGAGGAACTGCCGGTCTCCGGCGCGCGCGAGCGCATCGCCGCGGCGATCGCGGAGCACCAGGTCGTGATCCTCGCCGGCGACACCGGCTCGGGCAAGACCACCCAGCTGCCCAAGCTCTGCCTCGAGCTCGGGCGCGGCGTGCGCGGCATGATCGGCCACACCCAGCCGCGACGCATCGCCGCGCAGGCGGTCGCGGCGCGCATCGCCGAGGAGCTGGGGCCCGCGGGCGCCGGCGATCGTGGCCTCCCAGGTGCGCTTCGCCGACCGTTCCTCGCCCGACACGCTGGTCAAGCTGATGACCGACGGCATCCTGCTGGCCGAGATCCAGCACGACCGCCGCCTCGAGCGCTACGACACCATCATCATCGACGAGGCGCACGAGCGCAGCCTCAACATCGACTTCCTGCTCGGCTACCTGAAGCGGCTGCTGCCCGAGCGCCCCGATCTCAAGCTCGTGATCACCTCGGCGACCATCGACGTCGAGCGCTTCGCGCGCCACTTCGACGGCGCGCCGGTGATCCAGGTCGAGGGGCGCACCTACCCGGTCGAGGTCTGGTACCGCCAGCCGCCCGAGCAGGAGCCCGACCTCACGCGCGCGATCGTCGCCGCGATCGAGGAGCTCATCGCGCACGAGCGCGGCACGCCGCACGCCGGTCGCGGCGACATCCTGGTGTTCCACGCCGGGCGAGCGCGACATCCGCGAGACGGCGCTGGCGCTGCGCAAGTCCGACATCGCGCACGCCGAGGTGCTGCCGCTGTATTCGCGGCTGTCGCAGGCCGAGCAGGCGAGCGTGCTCAGGCCCGGCGCGCGCGCCGGGCGGCGCATCGTGCTCGCGACCAACGTCGCCGAGACCTCGCTCACGGTGCCGGGCATCCGCTACGTGATCGACCCCGGGCTGGCGCGCATCAGCCGCTACAGCGTGCGCTCGAAGGTGCAGCGCCTGCCGATCGAGCCGATCGCGCGCGCCAGCGCCGAGCAGCGCAAGGGCCGCTGCGGGCGCGTCAGCGAAGGCATCTGCGTGCGGCTGTATTCCGAGGAGGACTTCGCGGCGCGGCCCGCGTTCACGGACCCGGAGATCCTGCGCACCGGGCTCGCCTCGGTGATCCTGCAGATGCACGCGCTGGGGCTGGGCGAGGTCGGGACGTTTCCCGTTCCTCGACCCGCCCGAGGAGCGCCAGATCAACGACGGCGTCCGCCTGCTCGAGGAGCTCGGCGCGCTCGAGGGCAAGCGACTGACCGCGATCGGCCGGCAGCTGGCGCGCCTGCCGGTGGATCCGCGCATCGGGCGCATGCTGCTGGCGGCGGCCGGGCTCGGTGCGCTGGCCGAGATGCTGGTGGTCGCGAGTTTCCTCAGCGTGCAGGATCCGCGCGAGCGCCCCGTCGAGAAGCAGCAGGCCGCCGACGAGAGCCATCGCCGCTTTGCCTGCGCCACCTCTGACTTCGTCTCGGTGCTGCAGTTGTGGGCCTATGTCGAGGAAAAGCGCCAGGCGCTGTCGGCGAGCCCGTGGCGAAGGCTGTGCCAGCGCGAGTTCCTGTCGTTCATGCGGCTGCGCGAATGGCGCGACATCCACTACCAGCTGCGCCTGATCAGCCGCGAACTGGGCCTGCACGAGAACCACGAGCCGGCCAGCGAGGAGACGCTGCACCGCGCGGTGCTCGCGGGCATGCTGACGCACATCGGCACGCGCACCGAGGAGCGCGACTACGAGGGCGTGCGCGGGCGGCGCTTCAACCTGCATCCGGGCTCCTTCGTGTTCCGCAAGCCGCCGAAGTGGGTGGTGGCGGCGGAGCTGGTCGAAACCACGCGGCTCTACGCGCGCAGCGTGGCCGCGATCGAGCCCGAATGGGTGCTGCCCTGGGCCGAACACCTGGTCAAGCGCGAGCACCATTCGCCGCACTGGTCGGCGCGCGCGGGCAAGGTGATGGCCAGCGAGCGCATACGCCTGTTCGGGCTGGTGCTCTCGGACAAGCGCAGCGTGGACTTCGGGCGCATCGACCCGGTGGAGGCGCGGCGCCTCTTCATCCAGGGCGCGCTGGTCGAGGGCGATTACCAGAGCAGGCAGAAATTCTGGACGCACAACCGCGCGCTGCTCGCCGAGGTCGAGGCGCTCGAGGCGAAGGGGCGCCGCCGCGACCTGCTGGTCGAGGATCGCGTGATCCACGATTTCTACGACGAGCGCCTGCCGCCCGAGGTGCACGACCATCCCTCGCTGGAGAAATGGCTGCGTTCGGTGCAGGCGCGCGAACCCGAGGCGCTGTGCATGCAGCGCGCGAGCCTGCTGCGCAAGCTCGACGACGGTGTCAGCGGCGCGCAGTTCCCCGATACGCTGGTGTGGCAGGACCTGCGCGTGCCGCTGGTGTACCGCTACGAGCCCGGGCATCCGGCCGACGGCGTGACCGCGGTGCTGCCGCTCGCGCTGCTCGATCACTTCCCGCGCCACCTGCCCGAGTGGCTGGTGCCGGGGCTGCTGCGCGAGAAGCTGATCGCGCTGCTGAAGACGCTGCCCAAGCAGTACCGCAAGGCGCTGGTGCCGGTGCCGGACACCGTCGATGCGCTGCTGCCGCTGCTGGTGCCCGGCGACACGCCGCTGGTGCTCGCGCTCGGCCGAGGCGTTGCGCCAGGGCCGCGGCGTCGCGATCCCGCGCGAGGCCTGGCAGGAGGCGGCGCTCGATGCCTTCTACCGCATGAACCTGCGCGTGCTCGACACCGCGGGCGCTGTCGTGGCCGAGGGGCGCGATCTCGCGGCGATCCGCCTGCAGCTCGCGCCGCAGGTGCGCGCCGAGGTGCAGCGTGCCGCGCCGCAGCAGCACGCGCGCAGCGGCATCACGCGCTGGGACTTCGGCGCGCTGCCGGCCGTGGTGCGCGTCTCGGGCAAGGCGCTCGACGTGCCGGGCTACCCGGCGGTGCGCGACTGCGGCGAGACGGTGGCGACCGAAACCTTCTCCGACCGCGAGGAGGCCGCCGCGGTGCACCGCGCCGGCGTGCGCCGCCTGCTCTTGCTCGACTGCGCGCAGGCCGCGAGCTACCTGCGCCGCAACCTGCTGAAGGATGCGCGCATCGGGCTGCGCTGGGGGCCGCGCTTCGACCGCGCGGCGCTGGTCGAGGACATCCTGCTCGGCGCCATCGAGGGTTGCCTGCCCGAGGACGCCGGGCTGCCGCGCGAGCAGGCGGATTTCGCCAAGCTCGCGGAGCGCTGCCGCCGCGAGATCACGCCGCGCGCGCAGCAGCTCGAGGCGCTGCTGGCGCGCATGGCCGAGCAGTTGCACGCGATCAACGGCCAGCGCGCGATCCTTGGCGAAGCCCGCGTTTGCCGTTGCGAAGCGCGATGCCGAGGCGCAGCTGGAAGGCCTGCTGGCGCCCGGCTTCCTCTATCGTACGCCGGCGCGCTGGCTGGAGCGCCTGCCGCTGTACCTGAACGCGCTGGCGATACGACTCGAGAAGCTCGCGCTGCGGCTGCCGCGCGACCAGGAGGCGGTGCGCGAGCTCGACATGCTCGGCAAGCGCCACAGCGATTACCTGGCCGCGCATCCCGGATCGGCCGCGGCCGAGGTGCGCGTGCAGGAGTACCGCTGGATGCTGGAGGAATACCGCGTGTCGCTGTTCGCGCAGCAGCTCGGCACGGTGGCGCCGGTATCGCCCAAGCGACTGGAGAAACTGTGGGAGGAACTGCTCGCAGGCAGCTGAGGCGGCCGGCGGGGGCGGGGGCGATCGGCTACACTTGCCGCTTGTTCCCGCAGTCGAATTTCGCGCATGGCAGTCGTCGTCAAACAGGAATCGCTGATGGTGCCCGTGACCGGCAAGGTCCAGCTGCACCTGCGCCGCCTGTGGACGGGCGACAAGGGCGCCGGCCAGCCGGTGCTGATGTTCCATGGCGCCGCCGAGGACGGGCACATCTTCTACTCGCATTCGGGACTGGGGCTGGCGTGCTTTCTCGCGCGCCACGGCTGCGAGGTCTTCGTGCCCGACCTGCGCGGCAAGGGCAAGAGCTGGCCCGCGATCAACCAGAACAGCGATTTCGGCTTCCACGAGATCGTGACCGAGGACATCCCCGCGCTGGCCGCCACCGTCAAGCGCCTGGGCGGCGGGCGCGAACAGACCTGGATCACGCATTCGCTGGGCGGTCCGCTGGTCGCCGCGGCACTGGCGCGCTTCGGGCCCGAACCGCTCGGCGTGCGCCAGCTGGCGCATTTCGCCGCAAGGCGGCAGATCCGCACCACGGGGTTCCGGCGCCGCCTGATGGTCGACCTGCTGTGGAATCGCATCGGCCGCCTCGCGGTGTCGTTCGAGGGCTACCTGCCGGCGACGGCGCTGGGCCTGGGTACCGCGCGCGAAGCGAAGCGCTGCTTTCACGATGGCATCAACTGGTCCACGCGCGAGCAATGGATCGATTCCGAGGACGGCTTCGACTACGGCGCGACGCTGGCGCGCGGGCGCTGGCTGCGCAGCCTGTATTTCGCCTCGGCCACCGACCGCGCCTTCGGCAGCCCCGACGACGTTCGCGACTTCATGCACGAGCTGGGGCGCCACGACGGACGCATGCTGGTGCTGGGGCGCGACGGCGGCAGCCTGCGCGACTACTCGCACACCGGGATGCTGACGCACCCCGAGGCCGAGCAGGATCACTTCCCGCAACTGCTCGACTGGATGCGCGAGTAATGTGGGTCGGGCTTCAGCCCGACAAGGTGTGGTGCAGCACCGACCGCGACCCCTGCAATGTTCGGCTGAAGCCGAACCCACAAGGCAGCGACACATCTGGACCTCACTCGCCCACTCGGGTTTTAATGCCCGCGCGGCTCGCGCGCCGCCCGATACGACCCAACAGCATTCCGAGGAGAGATCCCGATGAAATCCAACAGCTTCAAGCCGCTGGCCGCGGCCCTTGGTGCCTCCATGCTCGCCACCGCGCTGGCCCCCGCCGCTTCGGCCGCGGAGAACCCCTTCGCGCTGAACGAACTGAAGTCCGGCTACCAGCTGGCGCAGGCCGAAACGACGGAGCCCACCGGGACCACGGATCCGAAGCCGGCCGAAGGCAAGTGCGGCGAAGGCAAGTGTGGCGCCGGGAAGATGGGCGAAGACAAGGGCGGTGACAAGACCGGCACCGAAGGCAAGTGCGGCGGTGCCGCCAAGGGCGCCGAGGGCAAGTGCTGCGGCGAGGGCAAGTGCGGCGCCGCCACCAGCTGAGCCGCGCCACCCACGCGATGCAGACACGGCAATTTGCCGGGGCGGGCCTCGGGCTGCGGCGGGCCCTGATGGGTCCGCTCGCGGCGCTCGAGGCCGGCCAGGTCGATTTCCTCGAGGCCGCGCCGGAGAACTGGATCGGCGTCGGCGGGCGGCTGGGGCGCGCGTTCCGCGCGCTCGCCGAACGCCAGCCGGTGCTCCTGCACGGCCTGTCGCTGGACATCGGCGGCCTTGCGCCGCTCGATGTGGAGCTCGTCGCACGCGTGCGTGATTTCAAGCGCGAGCACCGCTGCCCGATCTACACCGAACACCTCAGTTACTGCGCCGCGGACGGTCACCTCTACGACCTGTTGCCGATCCCGTTCACCGAGGAGGCCGTGCGCCACGTGGCGGCGCGCGTGCGCCAGGTGCAGGACCTGCTCGGGGAGCGCATCGCGCTGGAGAACGCCTCGTACTACGCCGCACCGACGCAGCAGATGAGCGAGGCCGAGTTCCTGCGCGCGGTGCTGGAAGAGGCCGACTGCGGACTGCTGCTCGACGTGAACAACATCTACGTCAACAGCATCAACCACCGCTACGACGCGCGCGAGTTCCTTGCCGCGCTGCCCGGTGAACGCGCCGTGTATATCCACGTGGCCGGGCATTACGTCGAGGCCGAGGACCTGCGCGTCGATTCGCATGGCGCCGCGGTGATCGATCCGGTCTGGGAACTGCTGGCCGAGGCCTACCGGCGCTTCGGCGTGCTGCCGACGCTGGTGGAGCGCGACTTCAACATCCCGCCGCTGCCGGTGCTGCTCGCAGAAGTCGCGCGCGTGCGCGAGATCCAGCAGCAGGCGCTCGCTGCCGCGCAGGCGAGCACACCGCGGGTCGCCGGAGCGCGCGCGTGAGCGCCGCACACGAGCGCGCTCAGCGCGACTTCGCCGCGTACGTGCGCGACCCGCTCGGGCAGCCGCCGCCCGCGGGCATCGAGCCACGGCGCATGACGATCCACGCCGAGCTGGTCTACAACGCCTTCGAAGGTTTCCTGGCCGGCGGCTTCCCGGTGCTCAAGAGCTTGCTGGATGCCGCGCGCTGGCAGGCGCTGGTGCGCGACTTCGTCGCCACGCACGCGTGCCGCACGCCGTATTTCCTGCAGATCGGCGAAGAGTTCCTCGCCTTCCTGCAGGCGGGCGGGGCGCAGCGGCACGCGCTGCCCGGCTTCGCGCTGGAGCTCGCGCACTACGAGTGGGTGGAGCTCGCGCTGGACGTGTCGGAGCAGGAAGTCGATGCGCCCGGCATCGAGCGCGCCGGCGTGCTCGAATCGGGCATCCCGGTGCTGAGCGCGCTGGCCTGGCCGCTGTCCTATGCCTGGCCGGTGCACCGCATCTGCGCGCAGTTCCAGCCCGAGGCGCCGCAGGCGCAACCCAGCTGCCTGGTCGTGTACCGCAACCGCGCCGACGACGTGAAGTTCCTCGAGAGCAATCCGGCAACGCTGCGCCTGCTGGCGCTCGTCCGCGAGGAGCGTCTGACGGGGCGCGAGCTGGCCGCGCAACTGGCTGCGGAACTGGGACAACCCGGTGCGGCGGCCATCGAGTCCGCCGCGCTCGACACCCTGGAGCGTCTGCGCGAGCTCGATATCGTGGCAGGGGTGCGAACTTCTGCCCGCAACGGGTGAGCCGGCGCGTCGCACGCTGGCCGCATCCGGCGCGTGTGCTAAGCTAGCGCCCTGTTTTCGCACGGTATTTGCCCATGAAGACCCCTTCGCGCACCGTAGTCGCGCTGCTGCTGTCCGGCCTGCTGCTGGGCAGCGCGGCCGTGCGCGCGGCGGACGGAGATGCCGACCCCTGGGAAGGCCTGAACCGGCGCGTGTTCGCGTTCAACGAGTTCCTCGACCGCAACTTCCTGAAGCCCGTGGCCAAGGGCTACCAGAAGATCACGCCCCAGTTCGTGGACGACGGCGTCAGCAACGTGTTCAACAACCTCGGCGAGGTGCCGAGCTTCGTGAACCACGTGTTGCAGGGTCGCCTGCCGGAGGCCGGGCTGGACGGTGGACGCTTTGCGGTCAACACCACGCTCGGGCTGGTCGGCGTGTTCGATGTCGCGAGCAGGATGGGCATCGCGCAGAAGAGCACGGATCTGGGCATCACGCTGGGACGCTGGGGGCTGCGCTCCGGCCCCTACCTGGTGCTGCCGTTCCTCGGCCCGAGCTCGGTGCGCGACGGTGTCGGCCGCGGCGGCGACTACTTCGTGACGCCGCTCAGCTATGTCGAGGACGACACCCTGCGCTGGTCGCTGCGAGGCCTCGAGCTGGTCGACGTGCGCGCGGACCTGCTGAGCGTCGAGGAGCTGATCACGGGCGACCGCTACGTGTTCATGCGCAATCTCTATCTCAAGCGGCGCGCGTTCCAGCTCAACGGAGGCGAGCCGCCACCGGCGGAGTTCGAGGACGAGTTCGACGACGATCTGGGAGACGAATTCGACGGCGAAGACTTCTGATTCGCGGCCCATTTGCGAAATAGTGCACAGATTTCCCGTTTCGCGGGCGCGACCTGTACCCGCCGCTGCTATAGGGACTCGACCGTTCCCGTGATCGAGGCCTTTGCGATGAACCCCTCCACCGGCACCGCGATGTTCGCTCCCGACCCGCGCCGCAGCCGCGGCAACCGCGCCGATGCGGCACGGAAAACGTCTGCAGCGGGCCAGGGCGCGTGGTTCGGGCGACTCGAATCGTGGTTGCGCCGGAGCCGGCGCCAGCGCAGCGCCGAGTGAGTCTCAGTCGCGGTTCTGTTCGAACTCCGCGCCGCGGCGAGAAGCTTGGTGCGGATGAACTCCTGGTGCGGGACGTAGATCAATCCCGCGATCTTGCGGATCAGGTGCTCCTCGTACTTGTCCACCTCGCCGTCGGCGAAGGCCACCGACCACATCGCGCGCAACAGCTGCGATTTCTCCTCGTCCGAATACTCGTCGTTGATCAGGCGCGTGAACGCGTAGCTCGAGGTGGCTTCGCGCGCCTCGGCCTCGGCCAGCGCGAGCAGCGTGTCGATTTCCGCGTGGCTGAGATCGAAGCTGCGGCGCAACGCCTGCTGCAGCGCCAGCTGCTCGCGCGGATCGAAACCGTAGTCCGCGCGCGCCACCTCGATCAGCAGCGCGGCGGCGGCGAGGTGACGGCCGTGCGCGCTGTGCACCGGCGGCGTGTCCGCGCCGAGGCGCGCGGAGAGGAATTCCTTCAGCTTCGTCAGCATGGCGCGTAGCCCCCGATCGTGGCGCGAGGCGCCGGCGTGCCCATGTCGCGGGGCACGCAGGCCGCGGCGTCGCGCAGCACCTCGATGCCCGCACCGTCCCTGTAGCCCTGTTCGGCGATGTGGCGGCGAAAGCGCCTGCCGCCCGGGCAGCCCTGGAACAGGCCGAGCACGTGCCGGCTGATCTGGCACAGGCGCCGTCCCGCGCGCAGTTGCCGCTCGACGTAGGGCAGGAAGGCTTCGAGCGCCTCGTGCCGCGAGGGCACCGGATGCGCATCGCCGAAGATCTCGGCGTCCACGCGCGCCAGCAGCCAGGGGTTGTGGTAGGCGGCGCGCCCGAGCATCACGCCGTCGACGTGGCGCAACTGCTCGTGGCAGCTCTCGAGCGTGTCGATGCCGCCATTGATCACGATGTCCAGCTGGGGAAATTCCTGCTTGATGCGGTGCACCGTGGGGTAGACCAGCGGCGGGATCTCGCGGTTCTCCTTCGGCGACAGCCCGTTCAGCCAGGCCTTGCGCGCGTGGATGATCACGGTGCGTGAGCCGGCCTCGCTCACCAGGCGCACGAACTCGTGCAGTTCCTCCCGGGAGTCGCGCTCGTCGATGCCGATGCGGCACTTCACGGTCACCGGGACCGAGACCGCCGCGCGCATCGCGGCGACGCACTCGGCGACCAGCCGCGGCTCGGCCATCAGGCAGGCGCCGAAGCGGCCCGACTGCACGCGATCCGAGGGGCAGCCGACGTTCAGGTTGATCTCGTCGTAGCCCCACTGCTCGCCGATGCGCGCGCTCTCGGCGAGCTCGCGCGGGTCCGAGCCGCCCAGTTGCAGCGCCACCGGATGCTCGCGGCGTCGAAATCGAGCAGGCGCGCGCGGTCGCCGTGGACGATCGCCGCGCTGGTGACCATCTCGGTGTACAGCAGCGCATGGCGCGACAGCAGGCGCAGGAAGTACCGGCAGTGGCGGTCGGTCCACTCCATCATCGGCGCCACGCAAAAGCGGTGCGTCGAGGGCGTGCAGTTCCCCGCGGCGCAGACGCTGGATCAGTTCTTCCGCTCGTGACGCCCAACACCGGGCCCTTACGACGTCGGCGTCATCTCGGACGCCGTGTCGGCGCTGTTCGCCAAGATCGGCCCCGCCATCCTGTTCACGCACTCGCAGGGCGGCGGCCCTGGCTGGCTGACGGCGATCAAGAACCCCAACGTCAAAGCCATCGTCGCCTTCGAGCCGGGCAGCGGCTTCGTCTTCCCGGAGGGCGAGGTGCCCGCGCCGATCGCCAGCGCCGCCGGCACCCTCGAGCCGCGAGGCGTGCCGCTGTCGCACTTCGAGACGCTGACCCGCATTCCGATCGTCATCTACTACGGCGACAACTTCCCGGCGCAGCCGACCGCCTGAGCGCGCAGGACAGCTGGCGCGTGCGCCTGGCGATGGCCCGGCTGTGGCGCGACGCGGTCAACAGGCACGGCGGCGACGCGCGACTCGTCCATCTGCCGGAGATCGGCATCCGCGGCAACACGCACTTCCTGATGTCCGACCTGAACAACATTCGAGATCGCCGACCTGGTGTCGCAGTTTCTCGCCGCGAAGAATCTGGATTGATCGAGCTCGCGAGCACATCTCGCAATCGAAGATCGAATCAACACCGTCAGCAGGCGCGAGTTCCTCGGCCTCTCGCGCCGTGTTCTCCGGCGCACTCGTCGGAGTCAGCAATGACCAGCACCAGCCGCCGCAGCGACTACAAGCAGAATCCGTTCACGCTGGTCTACGACGGCGCGATCACGAAGAACGAGCCGGGCAAGGTCAATATCCACCCGGTCAACTACAAGCTCAACGGCCTGGATATCGCCGCCAACGTCTACACCCCGGCGAACTACGATCCGCGAGAAGAAATATCCTGCGATCGTCGTGGCGCACCCGAACGGCGGCGTCAAAGAACAGGTCGCGGGCCTGTATGCCCAGCGCCTGGCCGAGCAGGGCTACATCACCATCGCCGCGGACGCCGCGTATCAGGGCGCAAGCGGCGGCGAGCCGCGCAGCGTGGACAAGCCCGCCTACCGCATCGAGGACATCCACGGCATGGCGGACTTCATCACCCGCTACCCGGGCGTCGATACCGCGCGCCTTGGCCTGCTCGGCATCTGCGGCGGCGGCGGCTACTCGCTGGCCGCGGCGCAAGACCGACAAGCGCTTCAAGTCGATTGCGACGCTGAGCATGTTCAACTCCGGACGCGTCCGCCGCAATGGCTTCGTGGATTCGCAGCTGGACACCATCCAGCAGCGCCTGCAGCAGGCGTCGGCGCCCGTGCCCAGGAAGCGGCCGGCGGCGAAGTTCTCTATGCCGGCGACGCCGACCTGACCGACGCGCAGATCGCCGCGCTGCCGTTTGATCTGTATCGGCAGGGCTACGAGTATTACTGGCAGACGCACGCGCACCCGGGCTCGACCTTCAAGTACACCACGAGCAGCCTGCTGGACCTGATGCGCTGGGACGCCACCGACCAGATCGAGCTGATCGACAAGCCGCTGCTGATGATCGCCGGCAGCAAGGCCGACAGCCTGTACATGACCGAGGATGCCTTCGCCAAGGCCACCGGCACGAAGGACAAGGAGCTGTTCAAGATCGACGGCGCGACCCACATCGAGACCTACTGGGTCCCCAAGTACGTGGACTCGCCGTGGACAAGCTGACCGAGTTCTACGGCAGACCCTCTGCGTTCCACGCGAGCGGACGCCACGCCGTGGCGCGCGGTCCATCGCTATCCCTGCCGGTATCAGGCAGCCTGTTGAAGTGCTCGTTCGGGTCAAGACAGAGGTCCCGCCTGGTCGCGTTCGCCGCCCATTTTCGGCTTTTTCCCCAGCTTCGCCTGCAATCGGTTCCTCGACGCCGTCCCGACGTTTTTTTTTTCAATTCAACGTGAAGAGTTGATTGCTGCGGCATGGGCTCCCGACGAGAATTTTCGGTGCACCGGTCGCAGCCCGTACGGTGTTCCGCCGTATCAATCAATACCTGCCAAGCCGGCCGGCTGGCGACAGTCCGTGAACGCGGCGTGAGCGTACGGTCATCCGGCCTTATCGCCTCCTCACCCCACGCATGCGTCACAGAGCGCCGGAAGCTTGCGTCGACAAATCGACCTGCTGCTTTGCACCGCCGCTGACCAGCCGCTTCATCTCACCGTCGGCGCTCAAGCGCTGAGAACTGCTGCCGACGGCAGTGCGCGCCATCGGCGTCGTAATTTCATGCCGATCCGCTGCGGCGCCTGCTGGCGGAAACGTCGTGGTGCCGCCGTGAACCAGATCAGGTTCACCCCTACTTCCAGCAAAAGATCTGCAAAGGTTCCACGCCGAGCACGGCATCCTGACCAGGCATGGTCACCCATCGGAGGCATCACGTCATATCGCGGTGGCGACAACAGCACGTTCGACGACCTCACCCTGCAGCAGATTGCACGTGAGCACGGCAAGTCGCCTGCACAGGTGATGCTGCGCTGGCACCTGCAGGAAGGCCGCTCGTGATCCCGAAATCGACCAAGCCCGCGCGTATCGCGGAGAACCTGGACGTGTTCGACTTCGAACTGACCCAACATCAGATCACCGCAATCGATGACCTGGACACCGGCGTGCGCGGCGGACCGGAGCCGGACAGCATCACCTTGCGAACTACGGTGCGCGATTCCAGAAGCCTGAGGCTGTCGCTGACATTTGCCGCAAGAATCCTCGGCCGCACACGTGAGAAATAGAGATGACAACAACCCGACCAATGCCAATCGCCGCAAGCTCTTGATGAGCCGCGACGTTGCCGCTGCGGCTCCACTGGTGCGGCTGGCGGCATGCCAAGGCTCCGGCGAACAGAAACGAAGGCCGGGACCGGTGGCACGCTGGTACTGCCAAGCCGGCGCAAGCCTCCTTGACCGGTCGTCGCAAGCTGGACGTTGAAGTTTCCAGCGTGGTCTCGGCGTGCAGAACATGAGCCGCACCTACCAGACCACATTCCTTCGCGAACCGGGATGCACCATCATCCGGACCGCCTTCGACCGTGCCTGACCTTCTACACGCTGCCGAGGCTTATGGTCCGCACAAGTCAACGATTCTCGCGAGGCGTGGCGCCGTTTCGCAACAGATCGTGATCGCCACCAAGTTCGCTGAACATCACCTGAAACTGGCGCGCGGGCTGGCTATCAGCCCCCAGACCACATCAAGCGCGTCGTCGAGGCATGCTCAGCGGCTGCGCACGGACCGCATCGATCTCTCTACCAGCACCGCGTCGATCCTCTGGTGCCCATCGAGGACGTGGCAGGCGCCGTCAAGGACCTGATGGCGGAGGCAAAGTGCTGCACTGGGGCTTGTCCGAGATGGGACTCCAGACCTGCGTCGCGCGCACGCCGTCTTGCCCGTCGCGCCGTGCAGAACGAGTATTCGATGTTGTGGCGCGGCCCTGAGAAGGAAATCATCCCGCTGTGTGAGGAGCTGGGCATCGGCTTCGTGCCGTGGATTGCCGATCCAGGCCTTGCCCCAGGCAGTGCGTCGTGCTGCTCGCTGCCGGTCACGGCAGTCCGTTGTCGCCCATTTTCGGTCAATCGGCCGCCGCGTGCTCGCCGGCCGTAATGCGCAACTTGCCTGCGGGCTTGTCCCGAAACTCGCTGAGCAACGCCAGTTCGGTGTTGATTTCCTCGAACCGGGGCGCGACTACCTTGAGCAGGTGTTCCCCCGCCTCGGTGGGCGACACGCTGCGGGTCGTGCGCGCCAACAGCCTGACCCCCAACCGCTCTTCCAACTGGCGCATGGACCGGCTCAATGCCGGTTGCGACATGCCGAGCTTCGCGGCGGCGCGGGTGAAGCTGCGCTCGCGGGCGACTATCGAGAAGATCGCGAGCTGGTCGTAGCTCTCCGTGGACATTTATGCAGACTCGTTATCAACTAATTCTAATTATGCCACCTAGTGCGAGCGATGGATCAGGCCTAGAGTGAGGCCCACGGAGGCCCCCATGAAGACTCGACAACTCGGCAACAGCCAACTGAACGTTTCCGCCATCGGCCTGGGCTGCATGGGCTTGAGCTTCGGCTACGGCCCCGCGGTAGACCGCGCCGATGGCATCGCCCTCATTCGCAGTGCCTTTGAGCGGGGCGTGAACTTCTTCGACACCGCAGAGGCCTACGGCCAGGGCGCGAACGAAGAACTGCTGGGCGAAGCCTTGGAGCCGGTGCGCGACCAAGTCGTCATCGCCACCAAATTCGGTTTCAAGAACGGCGATTCCGCGCAAGGCTTGGACAGCAGGCCGGAGCGCATCCGCGAAGTGGCCGACGCTGCGCTCAAGCGCTTGAGGACCGACCACATCGATTTGTTCTACCAGCACCGGGTGGACCCGAACGTGCCGATGGAGGACGTGGCTGGAGCGGTCAAGGACCTCATCGCCAAAGGCAAGGTCAAGCACTTCGGGCTGTCGGAGGCGGGTGTGGATTCCATCCGTCGCGCGCACGCCGTGCAGCCGGTCGCGGCTTTGCAAAGCGAGTATTCGATGTGGTGGCGCGAACCCGAGCAAACCGTCCTGCTTACCCTGGAAGAACTCGGAATTGGTTTCGTGTCTTTTAGCCCGCTCGGGAAAGGCTTCCTCACGGGCGCGATCGGCGCGAACACGACGTTCGGCAGCAACGACTTCCGCAGCATCGTGCCACGCTTCTCTCCGCAAGCGCTCCAAGCCAACCAAACCTTGGTGGCCTTGCTTGGCGTGATCGCAAAGGACAAGGAGCAACGCCCGCGCAGATCGCGCTCGCGTGGCTGTTGGCGCAAAAGCCGTGGATCGTGCCGATTCCGGGCACCACCAAGCTCCACCGCCTCGAAGAAAACCTGGGTGCAGCCGCCGTTGCGCTGTCGCACGCGGATCTTTTTCAAATAAGTAAAGCGCTCGAGACTGTGAAAGTCGAAGGAGATCGCTACCCGCCCGCGTTGCAGGCGCGTGTGGGTCGTTGATAGCAGACGACCGCTGACGACACCTCCACATGACCCCAAACGCCGAGCCATTTTCGGTCAATCGACCCGACGCTGTCCCGAGACCAATGCCGAAGGCGGGCGCCCACGGATATTGAACATCGATGTTGACTACTTTCGACCTTGCGGAGTATTGTTCCAGACTGCCAAAACGCCGGGCGAGCTTCCACTTTCTGGAGTCCTTTTTGCCATGAATTTCGAGCTTTCCGAAGATCAGCGGATGATGCGCGAAACGTTCGCGCGCTTCCTGGACGAGCACAGCACCATGGCGCGCGTGCGTGCCGCCATGCCCGGCGGTTTCGATCCGGTGATGTGGAAAGGGCTGGCCGAGCTGGGCGCCTTTTCCCTGAGGGTGCCGGAGGACCTGGATGGCCTGGGCCTGGGGCTCATGGATGCCGTTGTTCTGATGGAAGAGGCGGGGCGCACGCTGGCCTCGGGTCCAATCGCCGAAACGCTGGTCTCCGCGCGACTGCTGGCGCTGTACGGCGGCGACGAAGCCAACAGCATTCTCGCCGACGTCATTTCCGGCGACGCGATCGTCACCCTGGCATTTCGTGATGCTGCCACGACGCCGCTGCAATGGGTTGCCGGCGGCGCGATTGCCCATGCCGTCATTGCCCGCAGCGGCGATGAGGTCGTCCTCGTCTCCATTCCCTCGAGCGCAAGGGTCTGCGAACCGAACCTGGCATCCACGCCCATCGCGGAACTGGATCTCTCGGTCCATCCCCGCACCGTGCTCGGTTCCGGCGCGCAAGCGCTCGAGGCTTTCGCCCGGGCCGTGGAAGAGTGGAAGCTGCTGATTTCAGCCGCGCTCGCCGGCCTGGCCCGTGAATCGCTGAAGCTGGGGGCAGCGTATGCCTGCGAGCGCAAACAGTTCGGCCAGTTGATTGGCACCTTCCAGGGCATCTCGCATCCGTTGGCGGATCTGCTGTGCGACGTCGACGGCGGCAAGTTCCTGGTCTGGAAGAGCATTCGCGACATTGCGGACAACTCTGCCGAGGCCGGCGCCACGATTTCGCTGGCAACCTGGTGGAACGTCGACGCGGCAACCCGCAGCGTCGCCCAGGCCCTCCACACGTTCGGCGGCTATGGACTGACCACCGAATACGACATCTTCCTGTACAACCTGCGCGCCAAGGCGTGGCCGCTGGTGTTCGGCGATCCGCAAAGGTTCCTCGAGGAGGCCGGTCGCCGCTTCTACGCCGGGGAAACGGCCGCGCTTCCCGAGGCAGGCGATGTGCCGATCGACTTCGACCTTGGCGACGACGCCCGCGCAATCACCCGCGAGATCGACGCGTTCTTCGACAGGCACGTCACGCCCGAGATGCGCAAGAAGTTCCACTACTCGTGGGAAGGCTTCGTTCCCGAGCTCAACAAGAAGCTCGCCGATGCGAAGCTGCTCTACCTCGGTCTGCCCAGGGATGTGGGCGGACGCGGTCTTTCGCCCTATGCCAAGATCGCCGCGATGGATGCCTTCGAGCATCAGGGCTACAACAACCCGGCGGCCAATGTCGCGCAGATGGTCGCGCTGATGATCCATCGCTTCGGCAGCGACGAGCTCAAGCGCGACGTGCTCAGCAAGATCATGGCGGGCGAGGTGATCTGCAGCCTCGGCTATTCGGAACCGGGTTCGGGTTCCGACGTGTTCGCTGCCCAGTGCAAGGCCACCCAGGAGCCGGACGGTTCCTGGCGCATCGACGGCACCAAGATGTTCACCAGCGGCGCCAACCTCGCCAGCTATGTGCTGATGCTTTGCCGCACCAACCCCGATGTGCCCAAGCACAAGGGTCTGACCATGTTCATCGTGCCGCTGAAGGCGGGCGGCGTCACGATCCAGCCGGTCCACACGTTCCAGGACGAGCGCACGAATATCACCTTCTACGACGGTGTGCGCCTTCCCGACAGCTATCGCCTGGGCGATATCGACGGCGGCGTGAAGACGATGAGCGCCAGCCTCGAGCTCGAGCATGGCGGCGGTTTCTCCAAGTCGCAGCGTGCGATGCTGAAGAATGCCGAAGAGCTGTGTCGCCAGATCAGCCACAATGGTCGCCCGTTGATCGAGGAGACCAATGCGCAGGTGCGCCTGGCCCGGACTGCCGCCAACCTGATGGTTTCCGACATGCTGACGTTCCGCGCGCAGTGGGCGAGCGCGGAGAAGAAGCCGAACTTCGCTTACGGACCGATGGCGAAGATGTTTTCGTCGGAAAAATTCCAGAGCGATGCGCGCGATCTGCTGGACCTCACGGCGCCGTGGTCGCTGGCCGACCGCGAGGGGCCGGCCGGCGCTCTCAACATGGCCTATCGCCATTCCCAGGGCACGACGATCTATGGCGGCACCAGCGAAGTCCATCGCAGCATGATCGCCGAGCGCGGGCTCAATCTGCCGCGCACGCGCGCGTGAATGAATGTCCGAATGAATTCGGACCCCGCACGCCGGTGAATGAAAGAGGGACGCCATGTCTGAAGCTCCGCACCTGCTGACCGAAGAAGACGGCGCGATCCTGATCGCGACGCTCAATCGTCCGGACAAGCTCAACGCCCTGACCGGCCAGACCATGGCCTTGTTCGAGGCGGCGCTGCATCGCCTGCGCGATACGCCCGCGCTGAAGGTCATGCTCATTCGAGCCACCGGCCGTTATTTCTGTTCCGGTGCCGACCTGCGCGACCGATCGGAAGCGCCGCGCATGCCCGACCACACGGGCGTGGCGATCCGCGAGCGGCACCGGCTGGGGCTGCATGGCATGCATCGCATCTATGACGAGATGGAGTCCATCGAAAAGCCGATCGTCGTGGCTCACCAGGGCCCCTGCGTGGGTGGCGGGCTCGAGTTGTCCCTCTCCTGCGATTTCCGGCTGGCCGCAAAAAGTGCAAGCTATGCCTTTCCCGAGGGCAAGTTCGGCGTGCTGCCGGCGTCCAACGGCGTCAGTCGCCTGGCGCGCATCATCGGCACGCACTGGACGCGTTACCTCATCATGGCCAACCTCCCCGCCACTGCGGACAGGGCGCTGGTCATGGGCCTGGTGCACGAGGTGTTCCCCGACGAGACCTTCGACGCGGACGTGATGCGTTTCTGCCGCCACCTGGCGGAGCAGCATGGCGAGCAGATGGGCACGGCCAAGATAGCGATCGAGCTGGCGCACGATGTCGGCCTGGCGCAGGCGCGCAATGTCGAGCGCCTGGCCAACAGCGCGCTGATGCTCAACCCGGATTACCTCGCCGGCATCGAGCGTTACATCAAGGGCATTGGCGCCAAAGGCAAGAGCGACTGATCGCGGGGCGGTCGTCCTGAAGATCAACCACCCACCCGGAACACGCCGCGATGGATTTTGACTGGAATACAGAACAGCAGGACTTCCGTTCGACGGTTCGCGCGTTTCTCGAGGCCAACCTGCCGGCCAACTGGGAAGAGCTGGCCCACGGTCCCGGCTCGGAGGCGCAGACCCTGTTCTCGAAGGAGTTCTGCGGTGCGCTGGCCAAGGCCGGCCTGCTGGTACCCCACTGGCCGGCGCGCTGGGGCGGCCGCGATGCGGATCCCTGGATCGCCTTCATCCTTGCCGAGGAGATGTGGGCCGCGGGCGAGCCGCGCGGCGGCCAGTACATGAACGTGAACTGGATCGGCCCGACGCTGATGCGCTATGGCTCGCAAGAGCAGCAGGCACGCTACATTCCGCCCATGGCGCGCGGCGAAACGCTCTGGTGCCAGGGCTTCTCGGAGCCGGAGGCGGGATCGGATCTCGCCTCGCTGCGAACGCGTGCCGACAGGCACGGCGACGTCTATCGCGTCAACGGCCAGAAGATCTGGACCTCCTACGCCGGCCACGCCGATACCTGCTTTCTGTTGGCGCGCACCTCCCCGGGCAAGGGCGGCATCTCGATCTTCCTGCTGCCGATGGATACGCCCGGCATCACGGTGCGCCAGATTCCGAGCATCATCGGCGAGGGCGATATCCACGAAGTGTTCTTCGACGATGTCGAGGTGCCCGAAAGCGCGCGGCTGGGCGAAGAAGGGCAGGCGTGGGATATCGTGCGCACCTCGCTGTCGCTCGAGCGCGTCGGCATTCCGCGTTTCGCGCTCGCCTCGCGCATGCTGCATCGCGCGGTCGCTGCGCTCGGGAAAGCGGGCCGTCTTGGTCCGGGCGCCGCGGAGCAGGCGGCGAAGGCGCATGCGGCCTGCGAGGTGGCGCGTCTGTACAGTTACAGCATCATCGATCAGCGCTGCCGCGGTCAGCCACCCGGGCCGGAGGCCAGCGCCGGTCGCTTTGCGACGGTCAACGCCGAGCGGCTGGTGTCCGAGTTCGTGGTCGAGCACCTGCCCGATGCGCTGGCTGGCGGCGATCCGATGTTGCTCGCCCACCACCAGCGCGGCATTGTCGCCGGCATCGCCTCGGGCGCCGCTGAAATACAACTGAACCTGATTGCCACCGAATTGCTTCGGCTTCCACGGGAGCCCCGCTGATGGATTTCACACTCAATTCCGATCAGTCCGCGATAGCGGACGCGCTCGACAAGCTGGCCACGCAGTTCGCCACCGTGCCCACCGAATTCCACGGCTTTGCGCTGGTGGGAGCGGAGCTGGAACGGCGAGCTGGAAGAGGGACAGTACTTCGATATCGCCGCGATTCCCGAACTCGGGGCGCTCTCGGCTGCGCTGGCGGTGGAGCGTCTCGCGCGGCTGCCGTGCACCGCCGAGATCGGCACTGTCGATGCTGGTGCGCCCGCAGCTGGACATCGAGTTGCCGCGCCCGTTTGCCGTTGTCGAGAATGGTCGTCCCGGTCGTTTCCTGGTGGGGGCCAGAACCGTGATCGTCATCGATGGCGACAACATCGGCATTGCCCATCCCGCGCCCGATCAGGTGGAGCCGGTCGAGTCGCTGTATGCCTACCCGATGGGTCGACTGACGGGCAGCCCGGCCGTCGCGCCGCTATCGGCGGACGACGCGGCGAAAGTGCGCACGTGGCTGCGAGTGGCCTGTGCCGCCGAGATCGCCGGTCTGTTGCAGGCTGCCATCGACGCGACGGTGGAGCACCTGAGTGTGCGCAAGCAGTTCGGACGACCGCTCGGCACCTTCCAGGCGCTGCGCCATCGCATGGCCGAATGCGCCGTGCTCGCCGGCGGTGTGCGCTGGCTGGCGCTCAAGGCCGCGTGGACGGGAGATGCCGGCGATGCCGCGCTCGCGGCATTGCACGCGCAGGACAGTGCCACCCGCGTTATCTACGACGTTCACCAGATGATGGGCGCGATGGGCATGACCCTGGAGATGTCGCTGCACCTGTGGACCTACCGCATGAAGGCCCTGCTCTCCGAGCTCGGTGGGCGTGGCGGGCAGGCGAGCGCCGTCGCCGCGCACTGTTTCACCCCGTAGGTCGGCATTCATGCCGACATGTGCCTTGCCGACTGCTGCTGTCGCCATGAATGGCGACCCACAGGAATGGCGACCCGCATGTCAGGCGGGCTTTCGCTCGCAAACCAGCGCTTCGTGGCAGAGATACTTGGTCGTGGACCAGCCGCCGTCCAGCGCGATCGTCTGGCCATTGATGTAGCTTCCCTCTTTCGAGGCGAGGAAGAAGATCGCGTTGGCCACGTCCTCGGTGGTTCCGTCGCGGTCGCAAGGGGTCATTTCCTGGTTGATGCGCTGGAAGGAGGGGAACTCCCAGTGGCCACTGGTCATGTCCGTCCTGATGACGCCGGGCGCGACGAGGTTGGAGCGAATGCCCCTGGCGCCGTACTGGGCTGCCATCGTCTGGGTAAGGCCGATCAGGCCTGCCTTGACGGCGCAGTATGCCCCGCCGTCCAGTCCGCCAAGCAGCCCGAAAGTCGAGCCCACGTTGATGATCGAGGATCCCGGGCCCATCACGCGCAATGCCTCGCGGCAGAAACGGAACGGCGCCTTCAGGCTGATGTCGATGACTTCGTCGAGCATCGCGTCGTCGGTCTGATCGACCGGCGCCCATTTTCCCGAGCCGGCGTTGTTCACCAGGCAGTCGAGCCTCCCGAAGACGCTCCTGGCGATTGCAACCGCGCGCTCGGGCGTGTCCTTCGTGGTCACGTCGGCGGCAAGAATCTCGACCCGGGAGATCCCCGACAACTCCCCGGCGAGCTGCTCGAGACGATCCTTCCTTCGCGCGACCGCCACGATGTCATAACCCCCGGCAGCAAAGCGCCGGACCGTCGTGTCACCGATTCCGGAACTCGCACCCGTGATCAGTGCAACCGGCCTTCTGCGAAGAATTGCCCATGGAACCCGTGCCTCCGTTTATTGTCCGGACAATGCTACACGCATGCGATGGAGGCGGGGCGAAATGCCGCTGCGTCGGGCCCGGGAATTGCAGATCCAGACATTTCATTGCTCCTGTCCAGATAATCGGCCCCGCGGGAACGGCCGTCTTCAGGAGCGGAATTCTCTCCGGACAAGTCGGGGCCGGCGCGCCGTGATCTATCCGATCCCTAGCCCGAAGTCGCCAGGCGCTGGCGATACAGCATGGGTGTCGTGCCGGTCCAGCGCTTGAATGCGCGCCCGAAGCTCGACTGCTCGGAATAGCCGAGGTTGGCCGCCACGTCGTCCAGTGACAATTGATCCTGGTTCAGATAATTCCTGGCAAGATCAATACGTTGCCTTTCAAGGATGTCGCAAAACTTCAGCCCGGACTGGCTCAGGTTCGCCTGCAGCGTGCGCACCGACATGCCCAGCTTCCCGGCGCAGCGCTCGATCGAACAGGTGCCCGACGGGCAGGGCGCCGCGGATGTAATCCTGCACCCGTTCCGCGATCGTGGTTCGCGATGCCGATTTGACCCGGTCCAGGTACCCGCCCAGCAGCGTGAACAGCAGCCGGCTGGAGCTGGCGACGGGTTGGTCCAGGAGTGTCACCGGGAAGGCGATCGCATTGTCGGCTGCCGTCTTGTGGAATCTGCAGCCCAGCTTGTTCTCGATTTCGAAGATATCCCGTTGCCGCGCATCGACGGCCAGGTTCACGTAGCTCGGTCGAAACGTCTTGCCGCCGATCAGGCGCAGCAGCTTCAGGTTCAGCATCGCCGCCTGGTAGTTGGCCTGGTTGTTGGAGCCGAGATCCGCGCGCACGTACCACCTGAGTTCGGCGGTCTCCGTGCCTTCGACCAGTTCCATGACGCTGACGGGGGAGTGGACCACCGGGAGGTAGTCGATGAAGCTCACGACCGATTCCCTGACCGAAGAAGCTGCCCGGCAAAGCGCCGCGACACAGCCGTAAACATCCGGCTCCTGCACCTGCGCGAGCTGCAGGCCGAACAACGGATGGTTGAGCGACGTGCTGCAGTATTCGAACACGTCGACCACGGACTTGCAGTCGACGTAGTGATCCGGATCCCGGATCGCCTGCGGATCGATGTCGTGGCGCTCGAGTATGGCCCGCGGATCGGCGCCGAAGTTGCGGACCAGATCCTGGAAGCCGGTGAGATTCGCGATCCGCATCTGGCGTTCGGTTGGCACCGAGTCGAGCGGTCCGTCGAGCTTGAAAAAATAGTCCGTATTCATTACAGCCTACTCCTCGAGATGCGCCCGGGTCTTATCGGTTTGGCGCCCCGAAAATTTGCGCCGATTGTATATGGAATAACGCCAACTGTCAGGACTCGGGCGGTGGCCGATGGCGATACTTCAGGTTGTCGTACGATGCCATCTCGACAATTTCACCCAGGCGGAGAAGCCATGAAAGACTTTGAAGAGCTCAAGAAAGAAGCCGGCAACTACATTCGCTACGAGAAGGACGAGGCGAACAAGATCGCCTGGCTGACCTTCAACCGCCCGGACATGCTCAATGCCACGACGATCGGCATGCGGCAGTTGTATGCCGATCTCGTGCACAAGGCCAATATCGACGACGACGTAAAGGTGCTCGTCATCAGGGGCGAGGGCGACAACTTCGGCGGGGGCGGTGACCTGCCGGAGCAGGCGGAAATGCTTTCGCAGTCCGACGAGGATGTCTCGCTGCTGCCCGAGTTCGGGATCAATGATCCCAGCGTCAAGTATCCCCCAAGAATTCCTACCGGTTTCTTCACGGACTCACCGATCACTACGCCAAGGCGCGCGCCGGCAACCGGCCGCTGCAGGAATTCAAGAAGATCAGCATTGTCGAGGCCAAGGGTTATTGCTACGGCTGGCACTTTTACCAGGCCGGTGACGCCGACCTCGTGGTTTCCTCCGACGATGCGCTGTTCGGCCACCCGGCGTTCAGGTACGCCGGGTGGGGTCCCCGCCTGTGGACCTGGCTGGAGACGGTAGGGCTGCGCAAATTCTCGGAAATGCTCTTTACCGGACGCCCGTTCACGGCAAAGGAAATGTACGACTGCAATTTCCTCAACAGCGTCGTGCCGCGCGAGAAGCTCGACGAGGAAACCAAGAAGTACGCCCTGGCGTGCTCGCGTACCCGGCCCACGGATGTGGTGCAGGTCCAGAAGACATTCATCGAGCTGTACAAGCAGTATCGCGGGGAATACATGGGGAGCCTGCTCACCGGCTTCGTGGAGGGCATGCTGCCGCTGATGAAGAACGACCGCGCGAGCGACGTGCAGCTCGGCGACGAGGTGTTCGACAAGGGCTTGAACAACATCGTCAAGGATGTCGACATGCTCTATCCGCCGGAATGGCGCCTGAGCCGCTCCAATCGCAAGAAACCGTGATGGGGGAATGCCTGCATGTCATTCGAGTTGAACAGGAAGCTCGCCGCCAGGCGTCCTGCACTGACTGCGTCGGCAAACGTGGATCCGGTTACCGCCGCCATCATTCGCGGCGGCATGGAGACGATCTGTTTCGAAGCGGCAACTCATCTGGGCCGGGCCGCGTCGTCACCGATCATCAACCAGTCGAACGAACGCAATGGCAGCATCGTCGATGCGCATGGCCGCCTTGCGGGGGCGGCGATCGGTACGCCGCACCTGACGTTCGTGACGCAGATGACGGTGCGTTACGGGCTGGAGCACATCCATGACTATGACTGGGGCCCCGGCGACGTCTTCCTGGGCAATGATCCGGACCATGGTGGCGGACACCTGCCCGATTACAACGTCTACGCGCCGGTGTTCGACGACGACGGCGAGCTGATCATGATCCAGTGTCTGCAGGCGCACCAGGGCGATACCGGTGGCAAGGATCCCGGCGGCTTCACGCTCGAGGCGACGGACATCTTCACCGAAGGCCTGGCGATTCCCTGCCTCAAGCTGGTCCACCGCGGCGAGAAGCGCCGCGACGTCATCAAGCTGCTGGAGCGCAACAACCGGTTCTTTTCCTTTCACGGCGATCTGGCTGCCATGATCAGCGGCGTGCAGCACAGCGTGCGGTTGCTGCAGAACCTGGTCAGGAAATGGGGTTCCGACGTGGTGAAGGCGGCGATCAACTACACGATCGATCACACGGAAAAGCGTGTGCGCGAGGAGGTCGCGAAGTGGCCCGACGGCACCTACGAGGCCGAGGTGCTGATCGACCACGACACCATGGGCACCAAGGACGTCAGGGTGCATGTTGCCTGCACCATCGAGGGGGACCAGCTGACGGTGGACCTGACGGGCACGGATGATCGCCCCGAACTGGTCGGCGTCTGGAACACCTTCGCCAACAGCCGCAGCTACATCATGACGCAGGTCGTGGCGGCGATGGATCCCGCGATCGTGAAGAACGAGGGATTCTTCCAGGCGGTGGATATGTTCATCCCCGAAGGGTCCATTGCCCAGCCGCCCGCCAAACAAGCCTGCGGCTCTCGGTTCGTTCCACCCGGCATGCGAGATCACCGAAGCGGTCTGCCTGGCGCTGTCGCAAGTTGCGCCGGAGCGCTCGGCACCCCAGGTGTACAAGATCGGCATGCCCAACGCGGTCATTGGCTTCGACCAGAAGGGGCGCATGTGGATGGACCAGGGCGTCGATTCGCGCACGATGGATGCCTCCGCCGTTCAGGGTATCGATGGCTGGGGTTCGTGCCCCGTGTCGCTGGGCAACCTGCTGCTGGCGCAGGTGGAGGATGCGGAAAGCCGCGTGTCGGTCATCAACATCAGCCGCGAAATGACCACCGATTCCGAGGGCGCCGGTCGCTGGCGGGGCCAGCCGGGCAGTCTCAACGTGAAGAAGGTCCTGGAGCCGACGACGGCGATGGCCTGGATGGTTTCGGCGGCGCATCCGCTCAGCGGTTTGTGCGGCGGTGACGATGCCAGCCCGTATTCGAGCCGTTTCGAGGTGGGCACGCCAAACGAGTACGAAGTGCTGCTGTCTGCGAACGCGCGCTTGCCGGCCGGCGCTGTCATTGCCTACCAGCACGGTGGTGGCGCCGGTTTCGAGCCGGCGCTGCTGCGCGATCCCGAAGCGGTCAGGGACGATGTGCTCGATGAAATCGTCAGCATTGCACGCGCGCAGGGAAAAATACGGCGTTGTTTTCACCGGAACGCTGGAGGAATACGACCTCGAGGTCGACGTTGCGGCGACACAGGCGTTGCGAGAAGAAATGAGCGCGGCGAGAGCGGCGCAGGCAGCGTAAGGACCAGGCCCATGGGTTATCGCGTAGGCATCGATATCGGCGGCACGTTCACGGACTTTGCGCTCCTGAACGGTTCCGAGGTGACGCTCTTCAAGAACCTCAGCACGCCGGAAGACCGGTCCATCGGTGTCATGAGCGGGCTTGGAAGGCTCGCCGAAATGGAATCGCTGTCGCTGGGCGATTTCCTCGGCCGGTGCGATGCCATCGTGCACGGCACCACCATTGCCGACAACACCCTGATCGAAATGAACGGCGCGGTTACCGGCCTGATCACCACCGAAGGCTTTCGCGATGAAATGGAGTTCCGGCGCGGGTACAAGGAGGACATCTGGGATGTCCGGCTGGCACCGCCGAAACAGATCACCCCGCGGCGTCGGCGCCTGACCGTTCCGGAACGCATCCTGTTCGACGGCTCGGTGTACAAGGCGCTCGACGAAGACGCCGTGCGTCGTTGCTGCGGGCGGTTGAAGAAGCAGAACGTGGAGTCTGTTGCGATCTCCCTGATCTTCTCCTTCGTGAATCCAGGGCACGAGCGGCGTGTCGCGGAAATCGTGGCGGAAGAAATGCCCGGCGTGCAGATCTCGAAATCCCACGAAGTGCTGCCCCGTTCTCCGGAATATGACCGTACCAGCACGACGGTGGTCAATGCTTACGTCGGTCCCCGGGTCACCTCGTACCTGGAACGGCTGGTCACCAGCCTGAAAGAGTCCGGTTACCGCAATCAGCTCATGGTCATGCAGGCGAGCGGCGGCGTGATGACCAGGGAGTACATCGAAGGATCACCGATTCGCGTGCTGGCATCGGGCCCGGCGGGCGGGGTGATAGGCTCCGCCCATGTCGGCGTGGCGAAGGGGCATCTCAATCTGCTGTGCGTGGATATGGGCGGCACCTCCTATGACATATCCATGGTGCTGAATGGCGCCGCACCTGCGGTGGCGGGCTGGAACATGCACCACCGCTACCTGGTGGGCGTGCCCATGGTGCAGGTCGAAACGCTCGGTGCCGGCGGTGGCTCGATCTGCCATGTCGACAATGGCGACTTGCAGGTAGGTCCGGCCTCCGCGGGCGCGGCGCCGGGTCCGATCTGTTACGGGCGCGGCGGCACGAAGCCGACCATCACCGATGCTCTCCTGATGCTGGGCATCCTCTCGGCAGACTCGGAATTTGCCGGCGGCAGCTTTTCGCTGAGCAGGGCTGGCGTCGAGGAGGCGTTCCGGGAGCTTGGCGCGCAGATGGGATACGGCGCCGAGGAAGCGGCGTTCGACTGCTGGCGGGTGGTCAATGCCAACATGTCCCAGGGGGTGAGGCGAATCACGGCCGGGAAGGGTGTCGACCCCAAGGACATGGTGATGCTCGCCTACGGCGGTAACGGGCCGGCGTTCGCGGCCATCCAGGCCGAGGATCTGGGCATCGACAAGGTCCTGGTGCCGAAAGCGTCTCCGACGTTCTCGGCTCTGGGCACACTGGTGGCCGATCCCAGTATCGACGAGGAGCGCTCGTACATTGCGCCGGCCGACAGCATCGATGCCGGGAAGCTGAAGGCGCTGTGGGCGGAGTTGGGCGAGCGCGCCAGGAAATACTTTGGCGACGCCAGCTTCGCGGCCGACACGGTGACGGCCAGGTACCAGGTGAACATGCGTTATCCGGGACAGAACTGGGCGCTCAGCTTCGACCTCAAGATCAACCGCGGCCTGGATGACTTGTCCTTCGTCGATCAGACGATCGGACAAAGGGCCATCGCGCTGTTCAATGAACGCCACATGCAGGAATACGGACACATCCGTGAAGACGAGATACCGGAAATCACCGGCGTGCGTCTTGCCACTTCTGTCGCAACACCGTCGCCGGTCGCGACCCGGGGTTTCGGTGCACCCACTGTTCTCGCCAGGGTTGCCAGGACGCGTCGCGCCAACCTGGGGCATGGCTACCGGGAAACCGCTGTTTTCCTCGGTGCCGATCTCGAACCGGGCCACGAAGTGGTGGGTCCTGCGATCATCGAGGAGACCTTTACCACCATCGTGGTTTACCCGGGTTGGAAGGCCAATGTGGACGATGCGGGAGACTATGAACTGACGCGGGTTTGATTCCTGTCGTTGGCACAATGAGCGCGAGGCGTGAAGGCAATGGTCACCGGGATCCGGGAGTCGAGGGGAGAGCTCAATGCCGCTAGCAGGGCGTGACGTATCGGCCTTGGGTGCCCTGACGGTGCTCGAGTTGGCGGAAAGCCCGTGCGGCGAATACTGCGGCAAGCTGCTTGCAGACTTTGGCGCTACCGTCATCAAGCTGGAAAAGCCGGGTTGCGGCAGTCCCACGCGTCGCCTGGGTCCGTTTGCGCCCGGGGCTAGCGCTCCCGAGAGCAGCGGGTTGTTCGCCTGGCTGAACACCAACAAGCGCTCGGTGGCGCTCGACGTGACGACCACGGCCGGAGGCGCTGCGCTCGCCGGGTTGCTGCAACACGTGCAGGTGGTCATCGACGATCATCCCGCCGGCTGGCTCGAATCCGTGGGTCTGGATCCCGCATCCATCGAGAACAGCCACCCGGGGCTCGTGCTCTGCTCCATCACCGCGTTCGGGCAGTCTGCGCCCGGGGAACGCCGGCATGCCGAAGACCTCACGGTCTTCCACAGCAGCGGCTGGGGGTACCACACGCCCAGCGCGGCCGACGCCGACCTGCCTCCGCTCAAGGGTCCCGGACGCTTCCTGCCCAGCTACGAGGCAGGGCTGGAGGCGGCGATGTGCATCGTCGCGGCCATCTATGAGCGGGATGCGTCGGGGCAGGGCCGGTTCATCGACGTCTCGAAGCAGGAGGTGCTGGCCTCCCGTGTCGATTACGTGCTGGGACAAATGGTTGCGGGCGACCTGCCTGTAGGCACCGAGCGGACGGCGTTCGACCTGGCCGGTCCGGCCGGTATCTTCGCTTGCCGCGAGGGCTACGCCTACATCTGGATGTCCGCGCCCACGCACTGGGAGGCCCTGCGCCAGCTGCTGGGCCATCCGGACTGGATGGCGTCCTTTCCGGAGCACTGGCTGGAGCGCGAGTGCACGCCGGAGCGCGTCGCACAGTGCCGTTACCACATTGCCGAGTGGCTCGGGACGCAGGACAAGCACGAGGCAGCGGCGGCTGCCCAGAAGCTCGGGCTCACGCTTGTCGCGGTAAACAATGCCCGGGACCTGATGGCGTCGCCGCAGTACGAATTTCGCCGGTTCTTTGCCGAGCTCAGCCACCCGGTTGTCGGATCGGCGCTTTATCCCACGGTTCCCTACAAGCTCGGTGCGACGCCTGCGACGCTGGCGGCGCCGGCACCGCTGCTGGGGCAACATACGCAAGAGCCACTGGGCGCCCTGGCCGGCGCTGCGGACACGGGGGCGGAGGCGCAAGCCGGAGGGGTCCAATGACGGGGCAAGCGCGCGGCGGCCCGCTGCAGGGTGTGCGGGTGGTGGAGCTGACGAAAGTCTGGGCGGGGCCGTACGCGGGCAAGCTCCTTGCCTTTCTCGGTGCCGAAGTCATCCGCGTCGAAAGCGAAGGGTCGCTCGACGTCACGCGGACGTACGGCGTGGCCGACATCAACAACGCGCCGGGTTTTCAGGCCGTCAATCCGCAAAAGCTGAGCGTGCAGATCGATATGAAGACCCGCGAGGGCATCGGTCTCATCCTGGACCTCCTGGCGCGGTCCGACGTCGTGATCGAGAATCTTCGCCCCGGTGCCGTTCGGCGCCTCGGCCTCGGCTATGACACGGTGAAGGCGGTCAGGCCCGACATCGTCTACGCGTCGATGGGCATGTACGGCAACGAGGGCCCGCTGAGCTACCAGACAGGATACGCGCCGTGCTTCGCCGCGCTGGGCGGACTGAGCGCCCTGGTCGGATACGAAGGCGGGCCGCCGGCCGGGATGAACGTGCGTTACGCCGATGCGACCTTCGGTGCGGCTGCTGCCTACGCGACTGTGGTCGCCCTGGCGCATCGCCGTCGAACCGGTGAAGGCCAGTACATCGACGTTTCGGCGGTCGAGAGCATGAGCAGCATGATCGGCGACACGATCATGGATTTTGCGCTGAACGGCGCGGTGCACGCATGCGATGGCAACCGGCACCCCGATATGGCGCCGCATGGCGCCTATGCGTGCGGGGATGGCGACTGGATCAGCATCGCCGTCGCCTCCGACAACGCCTGGCGCGCACTGGCCGAGGCGATGGGTCAACCCGGGCTCGCCGAAGATCCCCGGTTCAGCACACATACCCATCGCAAGGCCAACGAAGCCGAGCTCGATCGCCTCGTGTCGCACTGGACCGTGGGCCGCGATGCCGCCGAACTGGCGTGCGAACTGCAGAAGCGTGGCGTCGCCGCTGCGAAAAGCCAGAATTCCCTCGACCTGGTATCGGACCAGCATCTCTGGGCCAGGGGTTTCTTCCGCCACGTCAGCGATCATGCCGGTCAATCCAGGCCGATCGTGGGCCCGCCCTGGAAGATGTCGAGGCAAGCGTCGATAACCGACGCGGCGCCGCGCCTGGGCCAGCACAACGCCTATGTGCTCGGCGATATCCTGGGCTTGTCGGATGAGGAGCAGGGAAGGCTGGCTGCCGCGGGAATTACGCGCTAGCTTCCGGCGCCGGGCCGGTCGTCGCCGCGGCGCCGGACATGCGCAAAATGTAGATGGATTTTCACCAGGTGAAGAGATGGGATCGCGGTCTCGGCGATAACGTGAGCCACGGCGACTCGGGGAGACAGAGATGACTGAAACGTTGTTTGCATTCGACGTGCGCAATTACCAGGAGTGCCAGAACGCGTTTCGCGGGCAGAAAAGCCAGGAATACTACCTGGGGGACTACTCGATCGAAGCGGGATCGGTCATCGATGTCCGGGCCGACAAGAAGGCAGTGGGTGCCTGCTCGATCATACGGCTCGGCTCCAGGAGCCGTCTTTTCTTCCGGCGATCCTGGTCGCATATCCGGGAGGACGCCACCGACGTCACCGTGCTCTGGTTTGTCAAACGCGGGAGCATGGCCGTGTCCCACCAGGGCGGCTACAGCATTGCCAGGGCGGGTGATTTCGCCATCACGAAATCGATGACGCCCTTCTCCATGGAATGCCAGACCGACGAGGAGTCGCGGTTCGAGGTGCTTCACGTCGTCGTTCCGACCCACGTCTTCAGGCAGATCGTTCCTCACGACGTCGGCACCGGCTTTTCCGTGTCGGGCCAGGCGCGGGAATTCAGCATCGCCGAACGTATCCTGATGGATGTTTTCCAGGACTCGGACGCGCTGGCCGAACACATCGAGCAACTGCTCGTGGACAGCGCCCTTGCGGTGCTGGCAGACGCGCTCAAGGGCTGCAGTGGCAGCGCACCGGTGCGACAAACCCTTGCGGACAAGCGGCTCCAGGATGTGCTCAGGTTCATCCAGATTCACCTGTCGGATCCGAAATTGAGCACGAATATGGTGGCCAATGCGTGCGGCATATCACCGCGCTATCTGTCGTACCTGCTCAAGCAGAACGGAACGACATTCTCGGCGCTCGTCTGGGATCAGCGAATGGAAGTTGCCAGCCGCTGGCTTTCCTCGTCGAAGGCCCGCGATATATCGATGGCGGAAATCGCGTTCCGCGTGGGGTTCAAGAGTCCCGCGCATTTCAGCCGGATGTTCAAGCGCGTTTTCAAGAAGGGGCCGCGTGAATACCGGGCCGCCTTCCAGGGCGACGTGACCGGCAGGGCCGCGGATTTTCTTGTCCGTGCCAGTATCAATACCCTGCAGTAAATGCGGGAAATCAGCGACTTCGGAGGCAGGATCATGGGTACTACAACGGATACCGACGCGCCAGAATCCACCGGGTGCCCCGTGACCGGCAACGCGGATTTTCGACTCGATGATGTCTCGCTGATCGATCCGCAGATCAGCGCGCACCCCAATGCCTTCTATCGCGCCCTGCGCACCGAAGATCCGGTGCATTACGACAAGAAACTGGGTATGTGGCTGGTGTCCCGCTATGAAGACATCGTCGCGCTCCTGCGCGATCCGGAGACCTTCTCCGACAAGCACGGCTACGAAGCGCAGTATGCCAGCGGCTTCTTCGAGGAGTTCAGGCAGATCCTCGAAAAGGAGGGCGGTGGTTTCTTCCCTGATGTCATCAAGAGCGATCCGCCCGAGCACACCCGCGTTCGCAAGCTGATGGACGGTGCGTTCTCGGCGCATCGCGTGAAGACGCTCGAACCGGGGATTACCCGCATCATCGTGGACCTGGTCGAGAAGCTTGCGGACAAGGGGGCGGGTGGCGCAGTCGTGGAGGGCGTGAAGGAGTTCGCCATTCCGCTGACCATTGCCGTGATCTGCGAGCAACTGGGCTTCAGCCATTACAACGGGGAGAAGATTTCGCGCTGGTCGGAAGCGGTCACGGCGCAGATCGGACGCATGCAGAGCCGCGAGCAGATGATCGAGAACGCCAGGCAGATCTGCGATCTGCAGAAATTCATCATCGAGCAGATCAGGGACCGTGAAGCCACTCCGCGCGAGGACATGATTTCCGACCTCGTGCATGCGCACACCGCGGACGGCGGGAAGCTGGGCTTTGCGGAAGTGGTGTCGCTGGTGCGCGCGCTGGTCATCGCCGGCAACGACACCACGGCAACCGCCATCGGCAACCTGCTCTTCGTCCTGGCGACCCAGCCGGAGCTGGCGAAGCAGCTGCATGCAAACGTCGATGACGACCGCTATCTCAACCGTTTTGTCGAGGAATTGCTGCGCATCGAGCCGCCGGTGCGCGGTCTCGCCAAGATGACCACGCGGGAAACGGTACTCGGCGGGCAGGCGCTGCCGAAGGGCGCGCACATGCTCGTGTTGTACGCGTCCGGAAACGACGACGAGGCGCAATTCGCATGCCCGCGGAAGTTCGACGTCAATCGTGGAAACATCGGCACGCAGGTGGCATTCGGTGTGGGCATCCACCGCTGCATCGGGTCTTCGCTCGCGCGCATGGAGATCAAGGTCGCGGCCAGGGAGCTCGTGAAGCGGGTCGACAACATCAAGCTTGCCGTTCCCGTCGAAGAGATCAGCTATCTGCCCACCGTTGCCACGCATTCCATCGCGCGCCTGCCCTTGACGTTGACGCGCCGGCAATGATCCTGCTGCGCTGACGGTCGGCGTCACCGCTCGATCGCGGGTGGTCGGGTCTTGCACGGGTGCGGCGCCCCTTTTTTCGGCAGTCGAACAGGAGGTCTGGATGGGCAATGAGCTGGCGGGAAAGGTCGCAATCGTTACCGGTGGCGCCGGCGGCATCGGTCGAGCAACGGTCGAGCTGTTCGTGAAGGAAGGGGCGAAGGTCGTTGTTGCGGACGTCGATGTCGCTCGCGGCGAGGAGCTGGCGGCATCCCTCGGCGGGCAGGCCTTGTTCAAGCAGACCGACGTCTCCAGTGCCGACGAAGTGCAGGCGCTCGTCGATTTCGCCGTGGCCCGCTTCGGCGGCCTGGACATCATGTTCAACAATGCCGGCATCGCCTGCGCGATGTTCGACCGCTTCCTGGACGACGAACTGGCGGATTTCCAGCGCGTCATGGGCGTGAATCTCCTCGGCGTGATGCTCGGCAGCCAGCGCGCGGGGCGATACATGGCGAAGAACGGCGGCGGCTCCATCATCAACAACGCCTCGATTGCCGGGCAAACGGCCGGCTTCGCCCTGATGTCGTATCGCGCATCGAAGGCTGGCGTCGTGCACTTCAGCAAGTCGCTGGCCATCGACCTCGCGGAATACGGCATCCGCGTCAACTGCCTGCTTCCGGGTCATATCGTCACCGAACTGAACTCCTTCGCCGAGCCGGGCATGAGCCCGGACGTTTCGGCGCGTTTGCAGCAGGCGCTGGATCCGGTCTGGCTTTCCAACCAGCCGCTCAAGCGTCGCGGCAGGCCGGAAGATGCCGCCCAGGCCGCGCTGTACCTGGCGTGCGACAGGTCGGCACAGGTCACCGGGGTGGTGCTGCCCGTTGACGGCGGAATCACGGCCGGTGATCCGGTCAACCACCTCCAGGAGATCATGAAGACGCGTGCGCGGGTCCTGGAGGCTAGCGAATCCGGCGCACCTGATGCCCGGCAGACAGGCGAATCGACACAACAACGCACCGCGACGCCCGGGTTCGGGAATCGCATGCGGTTGAATTAAACAGGGGGATCAGTCATGAATCGCAAGAACACAACCGCTACGCATCGTCCGGTTCACTCGATCAGCCGGCCTCTTTCGCTCGGCGCTTCGCCGCGAGTGGCGCTCGTTGCGCCCGTTGCGGCGCTGGCACAGGCGGCGTCCGGGCAGCGCCGCCCCGCCGCAGGCCTCCGCGCTGGAGGAAGTGGTCGTCACCGCACGTCGGCGCGACGAAAACCTGGCCAACGTGCCGATCGCAATCACCGCGATCAGTCCGGAGCAGCTCGCCGCAACGGTCGATTCGCACCGACTCGGATCTGCAGCTGGCGGTGCCCGGCCTGACGATTCGCCAGACCCAGGGAAACAATTCGCTGACCTACTCCATTCGCGGCCAGAGCGCCGACACGTTCAGCAACTCGCCATCCGCGGTGGTCACCTACCTGAACGAGGTGCCGCTCACCATCAGCGGTGCCTCCACGTTTTTCGATCTGGAGTCGGTGCAGGTCCTGAAGGGGCCGCAGGGCACCCTGTTCGGCCGCAATGCGACCGGCGGTGCGGTGCTCTACACATCGGCGAAGCCCACGGACGAGTTGCAGGGCGTCGCTGCGCGTCCGCGTGGGCAATCTACGACCTGGCGCGAAGTGGAAGGCATGCTCAACGTCCCGCTCGTCGACGACAAGGTGCTGCTGCGCGGGCGCGTTCAACACCATCGAGCGCGACGGTTACATCCACAACATCCTGGACGACGAGGAACTGGGCGAGACTCGATCGCAGAGCGGGCGTATCTCGCTCGCGGTGAAGCCGGACGATCAGCATCGAGAACATCACGATGGTGCAGTTCTCCGAACACCGACAGCACCAACACCGGCGCTTCGTACACCTACAGCGTCTACCAGTGCGGCGACACCAACAACGGCGTGGCCCTGACCTGCAACGCCGGCGCTGCTCTTCAGCCCGGCGCTCGACGCGGCGTTCCAGGCTCCCGGTGCGTGGGCCGCGTATCTGGCCGCGCATCCCGACGCCTACGCCGGCAGGCCTGCCCGCCTATGTGGACGAGCAGCAGCGACTCGGTGCCTACAGGACCCGGCATCCCGCGGGGCCGGACCACGAGAGCGATGACTGGATGGTGACCAACACGACCTCCTATCGAGCTGACCGACAACATGCGGATGAAGAACATCTTCGGCGCCTCCCACGCAGGAATCGGATTCCGAACAGCCGCAGCTCGGTGCGCCGTTCGTCACCATCCTCACGGCAGAACCTCGTCACCGGCGAATCCGGTAACGAGCTCGAGGTCGATTCGTTTTCCGAATGAACTGCAGCTCCAGCGGCACGGCGCTTCGACGACGCTCTGACCTATATCGCCGGCCTCTACCTGCAGCGCGCGGAGACCGACACGCTGTGGCCGCAGACCTATTTCGACGTGAGCCCCGTGGCGGCGCCGGTCAGCGCCACCAACAACTTCCGCGTCAACAACGAAACCGATGCCGTTTACGCGCAGGGAACCTACGACCTGCACTCGCTTACCGGCGTGGACAGCCTCCGCGTCACCGCCGGTGCGCGCTACACCGTGAACAGGTCGCCATCGAACAGTTGTCGGAAGCCGATGCCTTCGGTGCGCGGGAGCAGGACGAGACCTTCGAAGAGCCGTCCTGGGAGCTCGGCCTGGAATACGATGCTGTCGGACGGACCTGCTTCACCTACCTCAAGACCCGCGGCAGCTTCCGCAGCGGCGGTTTCAACGGCTGCCGCGCCGCCGATCGATGCCGACGCCACCGGTGGCGGCAACAAGTTCGATTCCGAGACGACACAGGACGTCGAAGCCGGTCTGAAATATCCGCGGCACGTTGGCTCGATCGCCCGGCCAGGTTGAATGTGGCGGTCTACAACCAGTGGATCGACGATGTCCAGCGCGTTGAATTCCCCGATCCGGATGGTCCCGGTCCGGCATCGCGTCCATCGCGGTGACCGCCAACGTGCCCGAGGATGGAGGTCAAAGGCATCGAAGTGGAGGCATCCATCATGGCCGCTGACCTGGCTCGAGCTCGGGGTGGCCGGCGCCTACACCGACGCCGAGTTCACCGACGACGAGGTCAACCTGTTCGGCACCGTGTACAGCTACGGCCCGGTGGGCGAATACCCCGGAGCAATCCGGGGTCGCCTGGGCACGGATCGAATTCCCGACCGAGCGACGTCTCGGGCACATCAGCCTGCGCGGGCGAGATCTACGCCCAGAGCAGCATGTATTTCTCCAACACCGACGACTCGCATCGGGCCGGGCACCCGCCTGGACGGTTACGAGCTGGTCAGCGCCCGCCTGGACTGGAACGGTATCATGCGGGCACGAAGCTCTCGGCGGCCCTGTTCGGCAGGAACCTGACCGACGAGGAGTCACTTCGTCGGTGGCATGGCCCTGGGATCGTCGCTGGGGCATAATGCGGCCGCCGTCGGTGAGCCGCGGACCTACGGGCTCGAGTTGTCCTACGACTTTGAAGGAGCGCTGGCGCACCAGATCCCGGCCGGGAATCTGCTGACACCGCTTGCCGTTGTATGATGCTCCTTGACATGGACGAGCCCCGTCCAGGCGAGCGCCAAGGAGATGCAGTTCAATGGGTTCGATCAAGGTGACCTTTGTCCAGGTCGATGGTGTGGAGAAGAAGATAGCGGACGCCGAGCCCGGCGAGTCGCTGATGGAGCTCGCCAAGGCCAACGGTGTCGAGGGCATCCTCGGCGATTGCGGCGGCGGCTGCGCCTGCGCGACCTGCCACGTCTACGTCGACCCGCAATGGCATGGATGTCGTCGGTGCGCCCGACGAAATCGAGGAGATGACCCTGGACATGGTGTCGGATATACACACGAGCAACAGTCGGCTTTGCTGCCAGATCAGGTGCGGCCGGAACTGGATGGCCTCAGGGTGACCGTGGCTCCCAGCGAGTAGCGTAGCCATCGGCAACGGGTTCACGCTCGACGTGAATGCTGCCACGACATCAATGCGAGCCGAACGCGGAGCAGAAGATAACAATGCGTGAAGCAGAAACCTATGATGTGATCGTCGTCGGCTCCGGTGCTGCCGGTGCGATGGCGGCGCTGCGCGCGGCCGAGCTCGGCCTGTCGGTCCTCATCGTCGAGAAGGCCCACAAGTACGGCGGCACCTCGGCGACCTCGGGCGGCGTGATGTGGATCCCGAACCACCAGCTCGACTCCAACGACGACAGCCGGGAGCAGGCGCTCGAATACCTCGGACAATCTGATCGAGTGTCCCGGTCCAGCGCGATCGCCTCGAGGCCTACGTGGACCAGGCGCCCGCAGATGATCCGCTTCCTGAAGTCGCTGGGCATTCCGCTGGTGCCCGCGACCTGGCCGGATTATTTCCCCGACGTGCCGGGCGCGCGCGCCGACCGCTCGATCGTCTGCGACACCTTCGACGGCCGCGAGCTGGGTGACAAGTTCACGCTGATGCGCGAGCAGTACACGCGCTTCAAGCTGCTGAACCGCTACTCGATGGACCTGCCGGAATTCTTCTCGATCTCCACGCGCGGCAAGGGCTGGGTCATGGCCTTCCTGAAGATACTCTGGCGCTACTGGTCCGATCTCGGCACCCGCGTGCTCACGCGGCGTGACCGCCGCTTCACCAACGGCACGGCGCTGATGGGGCCGCTCTACAAGCGCATCTTCGCCCATGGCGTCGAGGTCCGGCTCGAGACCCGCCTGGACGAGCTGATTGTCGGCAATGGCGAAGTCAGCGGCGTCAAGGTGAGCAATTTCGGCCGCAGCTACGCGATCCGATGCCCGGCACGGTGTCGTGCTCTGCGCCGGTGGTTTCGAGTGGAACCAGGAACTGCGCGAACGCTTCCTGCCGGTGCCCGGGCTCACCCGCCACAGCAGCACCCCCGAAGACGCCAACCGCGGCGAGGCGCTGATCGCCGGCATGAAGATCGGCGCGGCCACCGAGCACACCGAGGACGCGTGGTGGATCCCGACCATGCACATGCCGATGCCGCGTGCTTCCAACTTCGAGGAGATCCACCAGGCGGCCTTCGACGTGGGTCGCCCGCACAGCGTGTGCGTCAACCGCAACGGCGTGCGTTTCGTGGACGAGGCCTGCGGCTATGACGAATTCGGCGAGGCCATGGTGGCGGACCAGCTGAAGACCGGCGCCAACACGCCGTGCTGGCTGGTGTTCGACGCGACGTTCCGCAAGAATTACACCGCCGGCGGCTTCATGCCGACGATCATCATGCCCGACCCGATCATCCCGCCGGACTGGTGGGACCACTACATTTTCCGGGCGCCCACGCTGGAGGCGCTCGCCGCGAAGATCCACGTGCCGGTCGATGCGCTGCGCCAGACCATCGGCGAACATGAATCGTCTACGCGCAGACCGGCGTCGATCCGGAGTTCGGCCGCGGCGGCAATGACTACGACCGCATGTTCGGCGACCCGACGGTGACGCCCAACCCCTGTCTCGGCGCTATCGACACGGCGCCGTACTATGCGGTGCCGATCAATCTGGGCGACCTGGGCACCAAGGGCGGCCTGAAGGCCGACGCGCGGGCGCGGGTCATCGACCAGGACGGCCAGCCGATCCCGAAGCTTTATGCCGCGGGCAACAATTCGGGCACCCCGTTCGGCAACCGCTATCCCGGTGCCGGGGGTACCATAGGTCCGGCGATGACCTTCGCCTTCGTCGCGATCAACGATATCGCCGAGCGCGGCAGCAAGCAGGAGGGTGACCGGTTGAACAAGACAGAGCCTGGCGACGATACGCTGCGCCGCTACAACACGATCGCATTGACCCGCAGGGATCGCCTGCTGACGATCACGCTCAACCGGCCCGAGTCGCGCAACGCGATCAACCTGGAACTGCACCAGGAACTGGCCGATGTGTTCGTCTTCGCCGCGGCGGACGAGCATTCCGATGTGGTCGTCCTGACCGGCGCCGGCCCGGCATTTTCCGCGGGCGGGGACCTCGAGCACATCGCCACGAATGCCGCCAACCCGGAGCTGTTCGACAACGAGGTCCGCCTTGCCAAGCGCATCGTCTTCGCGATGCTGGATCTCGACAAGCCGCTGATCTGCCGGCTGAACGGGCACGCGGTGGGACTGGGCGCCACGCTGGCGTTGCTGTGCGACGTGATCTTCGCGGCGGACACCGCGAAGATCGGGGATCCCCACGTTGCGCTCGGCCTGGTGGCCGGCGACGGTGGCGCGGCGATCTGGCCGATGCGCATCGGCTTGGGGCGCGCCAAGGAGTACCTGCTGACCGGCGACCTGCTCACCGCGGCAAAGGCCGAGCAGATCGGCCTCATCAATCACTGTGTCCCGGCGCAGGAGCTCGACAGCGCGGTCGATGCCTTCTGCCAGCGCCTGCTGAATGGCGCGACCAATGCGATCCGCTGGACCAAGGTGCTCACCAACCTGGAACTGAAGCGCGTCGCGACGGCCGTGATGGATGCGGGGATTGCCTACGAGGCGGTCGCGGTGCGTTCAGCCGATCACCGTGAGGGCGTCAAAGCGTTGCAGGAGAAGCGCAAGCCCGTGTTCGGGCGTCACGCCTCCACGCATGAAGGCGAATCTCGATAGCAGTCTTGAATCTGCGAGCTGCCGATCGGCGGCGGTGCAACCCGGGCTTTTCGCCCCGAGTGTCGTGGAGAGCGGAATATCCTGATGACAGAACTCGAACGGCTGATTGCAATAGAAGAAATCAGACGCGTGAAGGCGTGCTATTTCCGCGCCGTCGACAGCGGCGATGCAGAATTGCTGAGAGGCCTGCTCGCGGAGGATTGCGTGCTCGATTATCGTGGTTCCTGCACCGATCCCGCGACCGGCCGCGACTATCTTCCCGGCGCGAATATGGTGGTGAACGGTCGCGCGTCCTTGCCCGATGGAGGCCTTGCGAGCATGGGCATCGTCAGCGTCCATCAGGGACATCATTGCGAAATCGAACTGACCGGCGACACGACCGCGCAAGCCATATGGTCGATGACCGACCGTCTCTATATGTCCGACGGTGCCCCGTTTTCACTGATGACCGGATACGGTCACTATCACGAAACGTACGAGAAAACGGGCGCCACATGGAAGATCAAGACTCTGCGTTTGACCCGCATCCGGATCGACGCAATCTGATCCAATCGGCATTCCGGCTCCACACACGATCGAGCAGGTGCGCATCTTCATGCGCGCTCAATCGTGCGAGTGTATGCCACCAATGACAGCAGTCGGGACTCAGTCCCCTGACCGGGCGCCGTCCAGCCGGGATGATCGAAAGTCGCCTGATACTCGTGCAGCACGGCCACGAGTTGCGGCAATCCGGCGCCGGACATCGGATCTTTTCGCAGCGCCGGGTCCCGTGTCTCCGGTATGAAACGTTAGCTGTGTGACCTAGACGCCCGCCGCCATTCCGCCCGTCACCCGCAGCGTTTCGCCGGTAACGAAACGCGCGCCCGGCGAGGTGAGGTAGAGCATGGCATCGACGATGTCCTGCTCCACGCCATCGGCATCAATGAACTGCATCGCCTTGACCCGCACCAGCGTTGCCGGCGGCATTTCCGCCTTGATCGTATCCGTGAGCATCAGCCCCGGCGAGATGGCGTTCACCCGGATGCCGTCGCGGCCAAGCTCGCGCGCGAAGGTTATCGTCAGCCCCGCCACCGCCAGCTTCGATGTGCCATAGGCGGTTCCGCCCATATGCGCCGCGGAGGAGGAGATATTGACGATGCTCGCCCCTTGCCGCCCGACCATATGCGGCTTCGCGGCAAGCGTGCAGGCAATCACGCCCAGCACGTTCACCTCGAACAGCCGCCGCGTCTTGGAAAGCCCCATATCGGCAATCGGCCTGCTGTATTCGTCACTGTGAAGACCGGCATTGTTGATCAATATGTCGATGCCGCCGTTCAGCGAAGCGGCATAGACCATGATCTCGCCCATCCGCGCTTCGTCGACGGCATCGCCGGCAAGCCCTGTTGCGCCGCAGCCCGCGGCGCGAATTGCTGCTGCGGTTGCTTCGACCGCCGCACCGTCGAGATCGACCAGCACGACATGCGCGCCCCTTTCGGCGAGTGCCGTGCCGAATGCCTTGCCGAAGCCCCTTGCGCCACCAGTGATGACGGCGGTGCGGTTACGATAGCTTTCGCGGTCGATCATGTCGCATTCCTCCCCGGACCATCCCGAGTCGGGAGGTCTCCATAACCGTAACTATATGATTTTGAATTTGAAAAAATTAGGCAGGAAGCGTCATCGAAATCCTCCGCCACTCAATTCACCGCAGGCATGATTTCTTCGGCAACCCACTGCGCGTAGTCGCAATAGTCCTCGATGTGCTTCACTGTCGGGATCGGCACCGAACTCCACGTGACACCCAGTTCCTCGAGCCAACAGAGCCGGTCGATAATTTCTTGCTTGGTCATGCCGGCTCTGGCGCGCGGGTCTTCTTGCACAACATGCCCCTCTCCGATACGAGAGGTGGCAAAACCATAGTAAATATCGGTCAACTTGCCGATGTAGTCCGGCTGCGCCTTGATGAAATCGATCCTGGCCGGGATATCCTCGGGCTTGGTGAGGAAGGGCCACCAGCCGGAAGCATAACGTGCGGTGCGCTTTAGCACGGCATCGGCATCTCCGCCGAACCAGATGGGCAGATGCGGTTTTTGGAAACACTTGGGTTCGAAGGCGACGTCGCGGAAGGCAACGTATTGGCCCTCGAACTCGGGCTTCTCCATAGTCCAGAGCGCGATGATTGCCTGGATATATTCTTCGCTGATAGCGCCACGTTGATGATAGTCGACGCCCAGAGCCTGGAATTCACCTTCCAACCAGCCAATCCCAAAAGTAATGGTGACTCGACCGCTGGAGAGCCAGTCCATCGTCGAAAGTGCTTTTGCTGTGATGATGGGATGCTGCAAAGGCAGGATCGCGATGCAGCTGTTGACCCGAATTTTCTCGGTCGCCCCGGCCCAATACGCCATGGCAGTGGAAGCACTGAAGTAATGCGGGCCGGACAACTGCGTATGTGCCTGCGGCACAATGTAGTGCTCGGGTACAGCGATCATCTCGTACCCCAGTTTTTCGGCCAACTTGGCAAGACGTGTCTGATCCGCACCAGTCACAGCCGCCTCCCACGGCTGGGTCATCGCCTTTGCCCGCAGCATGTGCGGCATCGAAAATCCCAACTTCATGATTCACCTCCTTTTGCTTCTTTGGATTTCAGAATCCCATTGCCGCCGTGTGTCCGCCGTCGACGAGTATGTCGCAGGCGGTGACGAAGCTGGCCGCAGGTGAACAAAGGAATACCGCGACCGTAGCCAGCTCCTCAGGGCGCCCCATGCGTCCGCTAGCCGAATTTTGGATCATGCGTTGCGCCAAACCCTCCGGGCGGGTCATGCGGCCGATAGCCGAAGTCTCGGTGATGCGTTTTGTTTCCTCGCTCCTGGACGCTTCCCTGCGCGTCATCGGCGTGTCGATCGCGCCGGGAGAGATGGAGACGATCCGGACGCCGCGCGCCCCAAAGCTTTTCGCCTCGCGCTTCACCAGCGCGCGCACGCCGAGCTTGGATAGCGGATAGGCTAGTTCCGGGACCGGGGCGAGATGAACAAGCGACACCGCGCCTTCCGGCGGCAGGGTTGCGGTAAAGACTGCTGCGGCTTCCGGCGGCATGGGAAAATAGCTGGAGTTGGACGCGAACAGCACCGCAGCCGAGCCCTGCGCCATGCGATCTCGAATGGCGTCGACCAGGCGCACGGTGGCGTCGAGGTTGACTGCGAGGATGCGCTCAGCCGAACCCATCACCGGCGAAATCCCTGCGGTGTGGACCAGCGCACCGATGGCCCTGCCACCCAGTATCGACAAGAGCTTTTCAGGGAAAGCAGGGGCAGCAATGTCCCCGGCGATGATCTCCACCTTCGCGCCACTTGCGCGCAGCGGTGCTGCTATCGTCTCGAGGCTGCCGGCATCCACGTCGCAGAGCAACAGTTCGCGCCAGCCCGATTCAGCCAGCTGCTTCGCCGTGGCCGATCCCATGCCGCCAGCTGCCCCCGTCACCACCGCAACACCTTTCGGCAATTCTTTCCCGGCCATGCTTGATTCCCTTTATCAGATTATTGCTGCGACATCCGCCGCATTGCGGACGGCGCCAACGATGTAACCGACACCGGCGCAGTCACCGACCATGTAGGCCTCCACTCCGGCCGCGACCAGCTGGTCATAAAGGGCAGTATTCGGCTCCGCGCCCTTGGCAATGATCACCGTGTCGGCTGCCGCTTCGCAGGATTCGCCCGCCTTGTTCCTGAAGCTGACGGCCTTTTCGCCAATGCGGATAGCGCTGCAGCCCGCATACAGCGCGATGCCCGCAATCGGCATCTCATCGAGCATGACCGAGCGCCGGGCGACCGAAAGACCGCGCCCGAACTTTTCCTCATCGCCGACGACGCTGACCTGGCGTCCGCGCTCATGCAGAAACTCCGCAAGTTCAAGCCCAACCAGTTCACCGCCGATGATCACGACACGGTCGCCGATGGGCATCCACAGTTTGCTGGCCTTGCGGACAAGGTCGGGATTGTTCGTTACACCCAGTGTCCGCGCCGCGCCCACGGCAAGGCGCTCGACAAAAGTGGCCTTGGAGGCCTCGCCCTCTGTCTCCTCTCCCAGCAGGAGTGCACGTAGCGACAGGCCGTCATGCACATGCGGCAAGTGTTTGCCTTCGATCTCCGGTGCGCGTCGGATGGCGCCGGTTGCGACCACCACGGCGTCGGGGCGCAGGGCTGAGATGCTCTCCGGCGTTGCCTTGTGATCGAGCCGGATATCGACCCGCAAATCGGCCAGCCGCGCCTTCAGCCATTCGACAAAATCGCCATTGGGCGCATAGGCAATGGCGGCGATACGTGCAGTGCCGCCCAGCTGCGCGCCAGCTTCCAGCAAGGTAACGTGATGGCCACGCAGGGTAAGACGGCGTGCCGCTTCCATGCCGCCTGGGCCACCGCCAACCACGACTACCCGGCGCGACTTCCGCGTTGGGGCAAGGAGGTTGTCTTTCTCATAGCCGACGTCCGCGTTGACCGCACAGCGCAGCGGCTGGTGCAACATCGCCTGGCTGAGGCAGGTGTAGCAATAGATACAGGGCCGGACTGCCTTGACCCCACCTGCGGCGAGATGCCGTGCGAAATCGCTATCGGCAATTTGCTTGCGGCCCATCGCCATGAAATCGAACTTGCCCTCGGCGATGGCCTGGTCGGCCACGTCTGGATCAATGCGGCCGACGGTGATGACCGGGATCGAAACCGCTGCTTTCACCGCCGCCGCGAAGGGGATCAGCTTGCCGGGCTCGTGCGGCAGATAGGAGCTGAACAAGGCGCGAGCGATACCGTAATTGTGTGTCGCGCTGACCGTGATCGCATCGGCACCTGCGGCTTCGGCAATGCGGGCGGTCGTGCGCACGTCGTCCAACTTCAGCCCGCCTTCAACATAGAACTCAGCAGCATTGATTTTGCAGAGCATCGGAAAAGCGCGGCCAATGCGCTGGCGAACGGCCTCCAGCACTTCTTTCATCAGTCGGGCTCGGTTTTCTGCCGAGCCGCCGTATTTGTCGGTCCGACGGTTCTCGGCCGGCGACAGGAATGAATTGAGGATATAGCTGTGGGCGGCGTGAATTTCGACCGCATCGAAGCCTGCCTCCACCGCGCGCGCGGCGGCTGCAGCAAAATCCTCGATGAGCAGCGCAATGTCCTCCTGATCCATCTCCTTGAGCGACGGCCGCACCCCGCCATGACCGAAGGGAGACAGGGCCAACTCGTCCGGAAACAGCGCATCCTGCATCCCGGCGCCGCCACCCATCGGCAGCGGCATGGAAGGCAGCGCAATCGTGCGCCCTGCCGCCATGTCACAGGCAGCCGAAAGGCCGCCGTGGTGGAGCTGCGCGGAAATGCGCCCGCCGCTGTGGTGGACGGCATCCGTCATGCGCTTGAGCCCCGGCAGGAATCGGTCGTCCGAAATGCCCACCTGGCCGGTCTGCACCTGACCGCGCGGATAGCTGACACCGACGGCGCCCATCGTCAGCAACGCGGCGCCGCCAGCCGCCCGGGCGGCGTAGAAGGCGATGATGTCATCGCTGATGGTGCCGTCTGCATTGGCGAGATTGGTTCCCATCGCCGTCTGGAGCAGCCGGTTCTTGAGTTCCAGCGTACCAATCCGTCCCGGAGCAAGCAGATGAGTGTAATTGGACATGACCGCTCTCCGGCGCCGCTATGTAGTGGTGACTACTCTACGGGATTAGTCTGGCAGTAACAAGGAAATTAAATCCTTATATAGCAATGTGTTATGATTTTTAATGTAGTGGTCACTTTACTGGTTGGCACCGGATGCAAGACATGCCTTCGGCAGACTGTCTGCCGCCAACCAAGGGACTTATTTCGTTGAACCAGAAGGTGAAAATGAAAATACAGCGAGCCACCACAGGGCGCAGACGCCGATCGACAAAAGAGGTTCTTGATCGCCTGATTGATGCGGCCTGCGAGGAGTTTGAGTCCAACGGATACACCCGGAGCAAGACAGCAACGATTGCCAGGAAGGCAGGAGTCAGCGAGACGCTCCTGTTCAGGCATTTCGGGTCCAAGGCTAACCTGTTTCACGATACGATCTTCAATCCATTCAGCCAGCATTTTGCTGAATTCAAGAAATCGCACCCGATAGCCGAAGGCGACTCCGAAGGGCGGTTGGAAATCACCCGCCAATATATTGGTGAGGTGCAGGAGTTCCTTTCCAGGCACTCCGGAATGTTGACGCTACTAATTACGTCTCAAAGCTATGAATCAGACGAAGTTAAAGGAATCGACAATATAAAAGGCCTGCATGATTATTTGCTGACAACTTCGAAAATTATCGAGAGTCGATTGAAGGAATCTCCCAATATGGATCCGCTTTTGATGGCATGCATTTCGTTCGCGACAATCTTGTCTTGCACCATTTTCAAGGATTGGCTCTTTCCCCCAGGCGCAGCGGATGATCGAACAATTAACGACGCAGTTACAAACTTCGTTATTGGCGGCGTGAACGCGAACCTGACTAAACAGTGAATTCTCTCATGCTGATACTCATCCGCGACGGGATCACTGCGGCTGACTCAGCTTGAATTGCGTCGGCAGGATCGGCATGCCGGGCAGTTCCGAACGGCCGCGATAGAGGATCGAGCGCTTCTCCGTGGGCTGTACGCCAACGGCAAGGCTGTCTCCGCCATCGACCGGTACACTGGTGAAATAGAAATCGCGCATGTCGGTGCCGCCAAAGCGGACCTGGGTGACGGCGCTCGCCGGTGTGGGTACTGGCGGCAGGAGGGTGCCCTCGGGGCGGGCGCGGGTTATGTCGCTGGACCGGAAACCCGTGATCCAGAGATTGCCCTCGGCATCCAGCGCCATGCCGTCGCAGTCTTCCTTCGCGAGCAGCAGCCGGCGGTTGCTCAGCGACAGGTCGGGCAGAACGTCGAACACATAGGTCGAATCGAAGGTGTCGTTGTAATAGAGAAACTTGCGGTCCGGGCTCAGCATGATGCCGTTGGCGAAGCCCAGTCCATCGGCGACGAGGACGACTTTCCTCTTTGCAGTCAGCCGGTAGAGCGCCGCCGGCCTGGTTGGTTCCCCCTTTGCGATCTGCTCGATATCGACCGTACCGAAATAGATGCCGCCCGTGCCGTCAGGGATCATCTCGTTGATGCCGTTGATCGGCTTGCCGTCGATCTCGCTGACCAGCCAGCCGGACGTCCCGGTATCCGGATGGTTCCACATGATGCCGCCCGCGCCGGAGGAGAGAACCGCGCCATCCTCGTTGATCAGGATGCCGCCGGTCCACATCCGCTCGGTATTGAATGAAGTGACCTTCTCGCCGTTCGGCGTCACACCGTGGATACCCCCGGCAATGACGTCGCTGTACCAGACGATCCCGCGCGCATGGTCGACCGCGAGTCCTTCGAGATACAGCCCTTGCGCCAGCTTTTTGAAATTCCCTGCCTGAGTGCCCGACATCTAGCTTTCCCGGCGATTTTGCTGCGTTGTCATGACGTCACCACCGTGTTGCCGGCTGGCCGAGGTCGAGCGGGCGCTGGTAGGAGACATCAGCTCCGGTCGCGTGTGCCCTTGATGTAACCCCCGGCCTTGAACTGCGGCAGATTCAGTATCGAGGCGTCGCCGGATATCAGCAGATCGACCGTGCAGCGGCGCAGTGCAATTCGCCATGCACCGTCGCGCTTTTCCAGTCGATCCACATAGCGGCCATTGATGAACCGTACGCTGGCGCCATCCGGGTTGAGCAAGCCGACCAGCACATAGCTCTCGGCGTGGGCAACGTCGGCATCGATGTCGCAGGTCTGCGTGGTGATGTTGTGCAGGCAGAGCCGGGATCCGCCCGCATGCACGGCATTGGCCCAGTCCGCATAGGCCGGTCCGGTGTTGATGGCGACACCGTGCTCATCGATTCCATCGTCGTGATAGGCCGCGGTCAGCAAATCGACATCGAAGCGGTCATGGCCTCGTGCGTGCCGGTGAATGCAATCCTGGATCTCCTGCCGGTCCCTGAGATAGTGCACGTCACGCTGCAATTGCTCGAAAGCGGTGGTGTTCATGCCGGGCGGCCTCCATTACCAAAGGTGGAAAATGGCCTGCACGCGTGTTCGCGATTTGCGGATGGCGTGGACAGGCGGCGATACGAGCGGTGAAAGATACCTGAGGTGAGCTACCGGATGATATTGGGATACTGGCTGTGTGGCTCGACCTTGTGCGTGTCCCGACAGGACGGAGGCTGGCGGCCGTCAACATCCTGGATGCCGTATTTGACGCCCATTTCGGCGCCGATCAGCGTGTTTCCGCTCATTGTCATCAGTTCCGGATCGTTGTAGAGCGCCCAGATGACATGGCCGGTGAATTCGGGCGTCTCGGTGCAGCCTTCGAGATGGCCATATTTTTTCGGATCCGAAGCGATCACCATCTTCAGCCGATCGGTGAGCAGCGCGCCCATCCAGATCGACAGTGCCGCTACGTTGTGCTCCGCGAGGTCGATGGCCATATCCGCGGCCATCTTGTCCATGCTCGCCTTGTGCGCACCGTATGCCGGTCCGTACACATAGTGCACGGCGCCCGAGGCCGAGGTGAAAACAATCAGGCCGTGCTTGCGCTTCACCATCGTCGGTGCCGCGTACCAGCTGGCGATATAGCTGCTGCGGATGCCCACATCGATCATGTCGGCAAGTTTGCGGGGCTTCTCCCAGAAATTGCCCGGCGTCGTGAGCTCGTCGTGGATGGCACAGGCGTTGTTGACCAGGATATCGAGCCGCCCCTGATCGTCTTCGACCTGCCTGAACAGCGCCTCGACCTGCGCATCATCGGCGTGATCGACGCGCACGGCGATGCCCCGGCCACCCGCAGCCGTGACAGCCGCGGCCGTCTCGTGGATCGTGCCCGGCAAGGACGCGTCCCCCGATCTTTCCGAGCGCCCCGTGACATAGACGGTGCAGCCATGACTGCCAAGCGCAATGGCGATACCCCGACCCGCACCGCGGCTGGCGCCGGTCACAATCGCTACAGGGGCAGTTTGCGACACTCGGCTATCCTCATGGCGGTACAACGGTTACCCCGTCGTACGGTTGGCGTTACCCGATGGCGTACCCAGACAATCGGTTCGTCACCCGAGATCTGGGTCCGGTGCATCTGTCGACCGCTGTCCATCGGATAGGGCAGCGTTCGCAGCCTACGATAGAGCAGAGAATCTGCTTATCCTACTGTCTCGAGTTGCGGGACCACCTCTCTCAGAAGGTGTAGCGCACCGACGCCCCGTAGGTGCGGGGCGGGCCGTAAGTTCCCGCCGACCAGCCCAGGCTGTCGGGCACGTTCAGCCCGCCGGTGACGTACTCCTCGTCGGCCGCGTTGTTGACGAAGGCCGCCAGATCGAAGCTCGAGCCCATGACCCCCATCCAGTCGACGCGGAAATTCCACACCGCGTAGTCTTCCACGACCGTCGATGCCAGGGCCTCCTCGAGATTCGCCTGGCTCCAGCCCAACGTAGGCCACAGCCACGCGCTGTCGTTCGCTTCCATATCGTCCTGCCAGTAGACCGTGCCCATCAGCGATACCTCGCCGATAGATGCGTCCAGTGGCAAGGTGTACTTGAGCGAACCCGTCACGGAGTGCTCCGCGATGTAGACGAAGGGCGCATCCGAATAGTCCTGGATCGTACCGCTGCCGGACGGGTACTCACGGTCCCACTCCTTGTACTCCGCGTCCACGTAGGCGTACGCGAGCGTTATGGTCAGGGACTCGGTCGGGGCGATCAGGACATCGAAATCCACACCCGCGATCTCGGCTTCGGCGGCATTGACGGTGAAGGTCTCGAAGAGTCCCGTATCCGGGTTGTTTCCGGAGATGGTCTTCTGGATGTCGTCGTACTGCTGCAGGTAGATCGCCAGGTTGGTGCGCATCGCGGCAACGTTGCCGAGCTGCCAGTCGGTCTTGTGGCCGAGCTCGTAGTTGATGACGGTTTCCTCGTCGAAGGGCACCAGCGAGAAATTGCTCGTTGCGCGACCGTTGAAGCCGCCTGTTCGATAGCCCGTCGCGACGCTGCCATAAATCAGCATATCGTCCGTCGGCGAGTAATTGAGGGCCGCGCGCCAGGTCGCGCGGTCGAAGCTCTCGTCCACCTCGCGCTCGCACGCCTCGTCGGGAAGCACTACGTCGTTTTCGTCACGCATTGCACAGCCGTACTGAAACGTTCGGGTGTCCAACGTAGAGTTCGTTGCGGTCATCGAGCGATCGTCCCAGCTCTGCCGGGCGCCAAGGGTCAACGACCACTGCTCGCTCAGGGTGTAGGTCCCCTCGCCGAACAGCGCCCACGCCTCGTTTTCGACATCACCGGACGGTGAATCCCCGTAAAGACCGTTCTGGGCAACGAACCAGGGAACGTTCAGCTGGGAAATGGGTGATGGTCCGTCGGGCCATGCGGGGTTCGCCCCCAGGTTCTGGTTCTTGTACGACTGCGAACCCTCCATCCGCATCCAGTACGCGCCGAGGATCCACTCCAGCCTGTCATCGAAAGCACTGCCGAGGAGCTGCAGCTCGTCGGAGTACTGCTCGGCCTCCGTGTGGGCCATTGGCGTGTCGAACGTCACCGGCGCCGTCAACGAGGTCCGGCTTCCGAAGACCGGGAGCGCCGTCCCGTCGGCATCCGTGGAGTACACGTAATCCAGGTCGCGGTAGCCGAAGACGTTCTTGATCCTCAGGTCATCGGACAACTCGAACTCGGTGGTGTTGGCTGCGAACCAGTTCTCGATGTCTTCGGTTGCGCGGAGATCCGTTTCGATGTCGTTCCAGTCGCGATTGCGCTGGCGCTCCAGCGCAGCGTCGATATTTTTCCCGACCGGGGTCCCGAACAGCCCGTTGAGCCGGCCGTTATGGGCGATGTCCATCAACTGCCCCAGGCCGGAATTGGAGTTGAACGCCAGCGGCGTGGGCACCCGGGCCAGCATCTCGTTCTCGTCGTAGGCGATTGTCGTGAGGTTCTGGAAGCGCTCGTTCGGCGTGAAGCTCGCGGTCAGGCGCATCCCGTAGGAATTCTCGTCCCAGAACTTGTCGTCGCCGCCCAGTGCGTTGTCCGCCACGTTGCTCTGGTAGCCGTCGCGATCGAGGCTGCGGCCCGCGAGACGGAACTTGAGCGAGTCGCTCGCGGGCAGGTCCACGGCGCCCTCGAAGTGGTAGAGGTTGTAATCGCCGAGCTTCGCCTCCGCATAGCCGCCCAATTCGTCGCCGGGCGTCTGCGGCGTCAGCAGCAACGCACCACCGGTGCTGTTGCGGCCAAACAGCGTGCCCTGCGGCCCCTTCAGCACCTGTACGTTCGCGAGGTCGTACATCGCCAGGTTGGTGCCCTGGGTGGGGGTGAGGACCACCTCCGCGAAGTACAGGGGTACCGCGGGGTCCACCGTCATCGTCACTTCCGAGGGCCGCTGGCCGCGCAGTACCACGACCGGGACGTTGGTGCTGGGTCCCCCCTGGGAAATGCCCATCGCCGGTACGTGGATGGCCAGGTCATTGAGCTCTGTGATGTTCTGCTGGCGCAGGAAGTCGGCGCTCATGGCCGTGATCGCGATCGGAACGTCCTGGAGGCTTTCCTCGCGCCGGCGCGCCGTGACGAGGACTTCCTCCAGTTCGACCATTTGTTTCTCGCCGGACTGTGCCGCCACTGGCGGCGCATAGATCGCAGACGCGGCTGACACGGCAAGCGCGAGTGGCGCCAATTGCCGGCACATTCCTGCCCGGCGGCCAGGACTGAAAGCGCGGCCACGTTTCATTGATTCTGTCTTGTTCATCATGCTCTTCCCCCGACGGCTTTATTGCTTGGAAAAATTCTTGAAACGCAGATCCCGGCGAGCCCGATGAGCGCCCCGGGAGCACATCAACAACGCGATCACTTATTCACCTGATTCAGAGGGCTACCGTATCCTCTGCAGAATCCCACGAGTGCAAATTATTCTTGTATATCCAATTGTTTTATTGTCACAGGCTCCGGGGCCCCCTCTCAAGCTCCATTTATGGAAATCGGTATTCCAAGGATAGAACAAAGCTGGCGCCAGAGAATCGTTATGCTTTGAATATTCGCTGGCTATCGATCCCTTGCGGAGGCATCGAATGAAGTTTTGCCTTTACATCCCCGTGGGGAATGTCACTCCTCGTGAGTTTCAAACCCAGGCTGCCATCAACGAGATGGCTCACGCTTTGGAGCAAGCGAATATCGATGCCTGCTGCGTTACCGATCATCCGGCTCCGTCCTCGGAATGGCTTCATGCCAATGGCCACGATGCGTTGGACCCGTTTACGGCATTGGCCTTTATTGCGGCTGCAAGCTCCCGGTTGAAACTACAAACCAATATTCTCGTACTCCCTTACCGCAACCCCTTCATCACCGCGAAAGCCGCGACCACCCTGCAAGTATTGTCCGAGGGGAGATTTATTCTTGGCGTGGGTTCCGGTTATCAAGCAGCCGAGTTCGAGGCGCTGGGCGTCGATTTCCACAAGCGCGGCCGCCTGACCGACGAAGCCCTGGAAACCATTCGCGAGATCTGGGCAGGCGGATCGATCGTGAAGAAAGGCATGGGGTTCGAGGCCAAAGGCAATGAACCCAGACCCACTCCGAATCCACAACCAAAAATCTGGATTGGCGGCAGCAGTGACAAAGCGCTGTTGCGCGCTGTAAACCAAGACGGTTGGTGCCCGTTTTTCTCGATAGAGCGCCACAGCAAACTCAATCAGGATACCGGCATTCAATCGGTCGATGATTTAAAAGGAAAAATTGATTTCATCCTCCAGCGACGTCGCGAGCAAAATCGGGCGGACGAATTCGATATCAATATCGCATTCAGCTCGACGGACAAATTCGTCAATCGCACTCGCGAGGAAGCGGATCGATTTATCGAAGACTTGCACCAACTGGAACATGCGGGGGCGACCTGGGTAACACTAAAGCTACCGCATCCGACGCGCGCGGCCTATATGGATAATGTGCATTGGTTTGGCGAGGAAGTAATCAATCGCATGTAATTATTCTTCTGCCGTCAGTCCGATTGGAGCTCTCAGCCGAGTTTTGGCACGATGGGTGGCAAATCCATATTGCTGCGAATGCCAGGGGCTGCTTCGCACACATAGGGAATGGCGTTGACCGCAGGGTGGGCAGTAAGGCCGGACATCTGGTCGGCATAGGACTCGGTGGCGGATCGCGGGAAAGTGATGTCGACATTCATCGGCGTGTCACCTTCGACGGAAACCCGCCAGCCATTGGCGTTGAGTTCCCAGTTCTGGTCGATGTCCCTGGAGCAGTACCAGTTGGCGCGGAATTGCAGCACCGGCTTGCCGTGCCGTATCGCGGCGACGGTGATGCGCTGCGCCGCAACGGTGCCTTTTTCGATCACTGCGCCGCCCGGGAGCGTGAGGGGGCTGTTGGCCAGGGCGAACTCGCCGCGGGTTTCGAACTTGTCGATGCCCATGCACATGCCATCGGCAATGGCGCCGAGGGACTGGGCAAAGCCCACCGCCATATGATCCAGCGTCTGCTGGCTGAACTCCCCGGGCATGGGTTTGCCGAAGCCCATCACATTGGTGATCATGTCGGGCGATGTGGAAGCGGGAATATCCGCGAACTCGTCGATGGTCAGGCAGTCTACCCGGCGCGACATGCAGGTCATCACCATGGGCAGTACCGCAGTGCTGAAACCGGGGCTGCTGCCGGTGGCGAAAAGCGACGAGCCACCTTTTTGGCAGGCGCTTTCCAGATTGTCGCGGTGTTGCGGGTTCATACGGTTGGCACAAAAGAACTCGCTGCGGGTAGTGACGAGATTGATGCCTGCTTCCAGCAGTCGGCACATGTCGTCGATGTTGTAGCCTTCCTGCATGTACAGCACGCAGTCGGGTTTGAGGGCGATCAGCTCATCCATGCTGCGGGTGGCCTTGACGCCGATAGGGTCCACACCGGCCAGCTCGCCGGCGTCGCGGCCGACCTTGGAATCGGAGCGCGCATAAAGTCCCACCAGTTCCATGTTGGGGTGGCGGATCACCGCCCGCATGGCGCTCTGCCCGATCCGTCCCGCCGCCCACTGGGCGACGCGGTAGACCTTTTCCCTGTTGGCGTGTGAAGCGATATTGCTCATCTTCCTGACTCCTCGATCCTGTTGGCTTTTGTGATACCGATTCGGCGATGCCCCGGGCCGCGGCCCCGGACTGACGGGGAATGTACTGAACAAGTCGTGCTGCTCCCATACGTGAGGGCAGCCGGTATTGGCTTGTCACCACTGACGAAAAAGCCCCTCCTGGTCGGGAGGGGCTCGTCAGCTGAACGGGAGGTGCCCGGGTACTGCAATCCGGATGCAATCACCCAGGGCACCATCCGTACATTCTCAGATGTCGAAGCGGTCGTTGTTCATCACCTTTGTCCACGCCTTGACAAAATCCTCGACGAATTTCTTCTTGCCGTCCTCAGACGCATAGACTTCTGCAATTGCCCTGAGCTCCGAGTTTGAGCCGAACACCAGGTCGACAGAAGTTGCAGTCCATTTCAGCGTGTCGCTATCGCGGTCATGGCCTTCAAACACGCCTTCTGTCTTCGATGGCGCCCACCTGGTTGACATGTCCAGCAGGTTGACGAAGAAGTCGTTGCTCAGTTGTCCGGGTTTGTCGGTGAACACGCCATGCTTCGAACCACCGGCATTCGCGCCGATCGCACGCATGCCGCCGACCAGCACGGTCATCTCCGGCACCGTCAGGGCCAGCAGGTCGGACTTCTCGACCAGCATGTCTGTCGGAGAGCCGTATGCACCGTCGTCGTAGTAGTTCCGGAAAGCATCAGCCTTGGGTTCCAGTACCGCGAACGATGCGACATCCGTCATCGCCTGTGTCGCGTCACCGCGACCCGGTGTGAACGGAACCGAGATATCGTGACCGGCATCCTTGGCGGCTTTCTCGATCGCTGCAGCACCGCCGAGGACGATCAGGTCAGCCATGGAGATCTTGCTGCCGGAGTCCTTCCTGACCTTCTCCAGCGCCTTCAGAACCTTGGCCAGCTCTTCCGGATCATTGGCTGCCCAGCCCTTCTGTGGCGCCAGGCTTACACGTGCACCGTTGGCGCCACCGCGCATGTCGGAATCGCGATAGGTGGAGGCCGATGCCCAGGCTGCCTTGACCAGTTGCGGCACGCTCAGTCCGGATTGCAGGATCTGCGCCTTCAGCTTGTCTGCTTCGCCGTCACTGATCGCCTGACCGGCATCCGGTACCGGATCCTGCCAGCTGAAGATTTCGTCAGGGACTTCGCTGCCCACGTAGCGCGCGCGCGGACCGAGATCACGATGCGTCAGTTTGAACCAGGCCGTGGCGAACGCCTTGTCGAATTCCTTCGGATTCTCCCGGAAGCGCTCGACGATCTTGCGGAAGACCGGGTCTTCCTTCAATGAGAGATCAGTGGTCAGCATGACAGGCGGATTGCGCTTGCCCTCTACGTGGGCATCCGGCACCGCTGCATGCATCGATTTGTCGGTAGGCACCCACACTGTTCCACCACCGGGCGACTTCTGCTTTTCCCAATCGAAGCGCAACAGGTTGTCGAGGTACAGGATGGACCATGCCGTCGGTGTCTGGGTCCAGGCGCCTTCCAGGCCACTGGTCATGGTGTCCTCGGCATTGCCCTTGCCGCATTTGTTCTTCCAGCCCAGGCCCTGCTCCTCGATCGGCGCTGCGGCCGGCTCGGCCCCGACGCAATCGGCTTTTACCGCGCCGTGGACCTTGCCCAGCGTGTGTCCGCCGGCTATGAGGGCGACGATCTCCTCATCGTTCATCGCCATCCGGTAGAACGATTCACGTATATCCGCGGCGGCCGCAACCGGATCGAGATTGCCGTTGCGCCCTTCCGGGTTCACGTAGATCAATCCCATGTGAAGTGCAGCCAGCGGCTTCTGGAGATTGCCATCCTTGTCGAAGCGCTTGTCGTTGCCCAGCATCTTGGTCTCCGGACCCCAGTAGACGAGGTCAGGCTCCCAGTCGTCGGCGCGTCCACCCGCGAAGCCCAGGGTTTCGAATCCCATTGATTCGAGTGCGACGTTACCGGACAGGATCATCAGGTCAGCCCAGGACACGTTGCGCCCGTATTTCTGCTTGACCGGCCACAACAGGCGGCGCGCCTTGTCGAGGTTGGCGTTGTCGGGCCAGCTGTTGAGCGGGTCGAAGCGCTGCTGACCGCCATCGGCGCCGCCACGGCCATCATGAATTCTGTAAGTGCCGGCACTGTGCCAGGCCATCCTGATCATCAGGCCACCGTAATGTCCCCAGTCTGCCGGCCACCAGTCCTGGGACGTTTTCAGAACCTTTTCGATGTCCGCTTTCAATTCCTTGATGTCGACACTCGCAAATGCCTTGGCGTAGTCGAAGTCATCGCCGTACGGACTGGATTTCTGATCGTGGTCGCGGAGCGGGCCGAGATCCACCTGTTCCGGCCACCAGAAACTGTTCGGCGTGGCCCTGCCGCTGAACGTGTTCTCCGATTGTGCTGGCGTCGCGATCGCGATAGCGATGGCGGCAACGAGTGGTGAAATCTTCCTTAACATCATGTCATGCTCCATGTCTGGCTTGGCTATTGGACAATCTTTGAGCAGCTCCATGCGACTGCTGGAACGCACGTCAAGAGTAACTCGGAAAATCAATAGTTTGTATTGATTCAGTCGATGAGCGTGATTGGTTTTGTCTATTGAACGGCAATGGCACAGTACAGGTAGGATCACCAGTTCCCGGGAAAATGCCGAAGAGATTCAATTGGTTACAAACGTGATCCTGATCGGCTCTGGCGCTGGCGTCCAGAATCGCCCTGCGTCTCGGCAAGTACTTCGGCGTTTCACTCCAGACCTCTTCCATTTATCGCGACCCACCCGCCGTTTCGGCACGGGTGAAAATCGGCGGGCTGGGCCGTGCCTCGAATGTCTCCAGCAGTGTCTTCAACCGGGCTTCATACCGTTCCACCGACACGTCCTTGACCGGGCCATAGCCACCGACATCCGTTGCGGCGCTCGCGAGTTCGATGCCTCGCTCGAGATTGCCCTGATCGAGGCGCTCGACGATGCGCCAGACGAGCGCGCGGTATTCATCGATCAGGCGCCGCTCCATGCGTCGCTCGGGAAAATAGCCGAAGGGATCGAACGGCGTGCCGCGCAGGAACTTCATCGGCGCGAGCAACCTGAACGCGCTCATCATCCACGGCCCGAAGGCGCGTTTCTTCGGCCGGCCCGAGGAGTCGCGCCCCGGCAGCATGGGCGGGGCGAGGTTGAACGTCATGCTGAAGTCGCCCGAGAACTGCTCGCGCAGGCGCTGCATGAACGTCGGGTCGGTGTATAGCCGGGCCACTTCGTACTCATCCTTGTAGGTCATGAGTTTTGCGAGCGTGAGCGCGACTTCGCGCGCGAAGCGTTCGCCGCCGTCGAGCTTGCGCGCCGCCACGCGGGTGGTGATGTCGTTGACGAAGTCGCGATAGCGATCCGCGTAACGCGCGTCCTGGTAAGCAGTGAGCAGGCGCGTGCGGCTGGCGAGCACGTCGTCGACGGTGTCGAGCTTCACGACTTCGGCGCGTGTCGTTCAGTTCGCTCGCCAGCGCCTCCGGAGCGTGTGCGGCCAGGCGGCCGAGCGCGAAGGTGCGCAGATTGCCTGCGACGAAGGTGCCGTTGAGGCGGATGGCCTCCTCGATCGATGCGAGAGACACCGGCAGCAGCCCTTTTTGCGCCGCGTACCCGAGCATCAGGATATTGGTGCCGATGCTGTCGCCGGTCAGGTCGGTGGCGAGCTTGCTCGCGTGCAGATCGAAAGCGGGGCCGCCGTCGATGGCTTCGCGAATCGCGGCCCGCAACCTCGCGTCGCCCAGGTCGAGGTACTTGTTGGTCTGGAATTCGCCGGTGGGCGCGACGTCGGTATTGAGGATGGCTGCGGTGTGGCCCGGGCGAACCGTCTTCAGCACCGTTGGTCCCGCGCCCACGATCAGGTCACACGCGATCAGCACATCGGTCATGCCTTCGCTCAGGCGCGCGGTATGGATACCCGCGGGATCGGGGCCGATCCGGATATGGCTGGTCACCGCGCCGCCCTTCTGCGCCATGCCGGTCATGTCGAGGATGGTGCAGCCCTTGCGATCGAGGTGAGCGGCCATCCCGAGCAGCGCGCCGATGGTGAGCACGCCGGTGCCGCCGATGCCGGCGACCAGGATGTTGCAGCCCCTGTCATCGAGCGCGCGCGATCCGCGGCTCCGGCAGACTGGCGATCAGCTGCCCGAGTCGCACGGGATCAGCGCTGGAGCGGACCGCGATCCTGGCGCCGGACACGGTGACGAACGACGGGCAGAAGCCCTTCACGCAGCTGTAGTCCTTGTTGCAGGTGGACTGGTCGATCTTGCGCTTGCGGCCGAATTCGGTCTCCAGCGGCAGCACGCTGATGCAGTTCGATTGCACGGAGCAGTCGCCGCAGCCTTCGCACACCTCGGGGTTGATGAAAACGCGCTGGTCCGGATCGGCGATCAGGCCGCGCTTGCGCCGGCGGCGCTTCTCGGTGGCGCAGGTCTGCTCGTAGACGATCGCGGTAACGCCCTTGATCTCGCGCAGCTCGCGCTGGAGCTGATCGAGCTCGTCGCGATGGTGCACGCTGGCGTGCTCCGGCAGCTTGATGCGGGCGTATTGCCCGGGATCATCGGAGACGAGGAGCACCGGCCGCACGCCTTCGGAGAGCAACTGCCTGACCATGTCGACCGGGGTGATCTGCAGTTCGACCGGCTGGCCGCCCGTCATGGCGACGGCATCGTTGTAGAGCACCTTGTAGGTCATGTTCGCGTTGGCGGCGACCGCGGCGCGGATCGCGAGGATGCCCGAGTGCGAGTAGGTGCCATCGCCCATGTTCTGGAACATGTGCGGCGTGTCGACGAACTGGCCAACCGAAACCCAGGGCGAGCCTTCGTGGCCCATCGGCACGAACTGCATCGTGTTGCGGTCCATCGCCACCACGGCCACCAGGCCATGGCAACCGATGCCACCCATGGCGCGCGAACCCTCGGGGATCTTCGTGCTGGTGTTGTGCGGGCAGCCCGAGCAGAAGTAGGCGGGTCGGACTGCGCTGCTGCCGGCTTTCAGCGCGCGCGTTTCGAGGCCGCTGAATGCCGCGTACCGGGTATCGACTCTGCGCGTCGGCGATGCCGAGTTGATCCAGCAGGATCCTGATCGCCTGGCGGACCTTGCCGACCGTCAGTTCGCCAACCGGGGAGAGCAGCGATGCACCCTGCAAATCCTGCTTGCCGGCGAGGGCGGGGCGCTTGTCCGCGCCCAGCGCATACAGCTGGCGAGCGATCTGGTCTTCCATCACCGGCCGTTTTTCCTCGACCACCAGCACGGCCTGGCTGCCCTGCGCGAAGCGGGTCAGACCAACGGGGTCCATGGGCCAGATCAGGCCGGGCTTGTAGAGCCGGATACCGAGTCGGCGACACGCTTCCTCGTCCAGGCCGAGATCGGCCAGCGCCTGGCGCACATCCAGATAGGCCTTGCCGGCACTGACGATGGCCAGGCTGCGGCGCTCGCCATCGATCACGACGCGGTCGATGCCATTGGCCCGGGCAAAGGCGGTGGCAGCCGGCAGCCGGTGATTGACCAGCCAATCCTCTTCCACCAGCGGGGGCAGGTTCTGCCGCAGGTTGAGGCCCTCCGGCGGCAACCGGATATCGGTGGGGGCGACATAGGGGCGACAGGGGTCCGGCAGCTCGATGCAGCCGGAGAGGTCGAGTGTGTCGGTGACGCACTTGAGTCCGACGTAGCAGCCGCTGTAGCGCGACATGGCCCACCCGAACAGCCCGAACTCGATGATCTCGCCAATGGTGGCGGGGTAGAGCATCGGCACCATGGCGGCAATCAGCGTGTGTTCCGACTGGTGCGCGCTGTCGGAGGATTTGCCGCCGTGATCGTCGCCGGCGACGACCAGGAAGCCGCCCTTCGCGGCGGCGCCTTCGAAGTTGCCGAGCTTCAGGGATTCGCCGGCGCGATCAACGCCGATGCCTTTGCCGTACCACAGGCCGAAAATGCCCTCGAATGCGGATTTGCCGAACCAGTCGAGCTGCTGGGTGCCGCGGATGGCGCTGACCGCGAGCTCTTCGTTGAGGCCCGGCCTGAACACGATATGGTGCTCGTCGAGCAGTCTCTGTGCGCCCCACAGCGCAGAGTCGTAGACCCCGAGCGGCGAGCCGCGATAGCCCGAGATGTAGCCTGCCGTTTTCAGCCCGGCTGCGCGGTCGCGCCGCGCCTGGTCGAGCGGCAGCCGAACCAGGGCCTGGTTCGACGAAAGGAAGACACGCCCGCCCGACTGCAGGTACTTGTCGTCGAGTGTGGTCACAGACGTCGTCATCGTCGCCCCTGGTCAGCTGCGGCTATCCGGGGAGCGGAGGCAAGCCGTCCAGCGGGAAGTCGCAGTTGTCCGCCGTCTGCTGGATCTCGATGAGGTTGCCCTCCGGGTCGCGGCCGTAGATCGACTTCACGTGGCCGACGTCGATGGGCGCGGGTTGGCCGAACGTCATGCCCAGGGTTTTCAGGCGCTCGAATTCCTGTTCGATATCCGTGACATCGACGCAGAAATGCGTATAGCCCTTGTCATAGGGATGCAGCGGGCTGGTCACGGTCGGCGCGGGGGCGCTGTACTGGAACAGCTCCATGTAGCAGGTGCCGGCCCGCAGCATGGCGCCGCGGGCGGCCGAGCCCGGCACGTCCACGATCCTGTCGATGAACTCGCTGTCGCGCCAGCCGAATTCTTCCCCCACCAGCTCGAAGCCGAACGCATCCTTGTAGAATTTCATCATGCGGTCGAGGTCGTGCACGTGGATCCCCACATGATGTATGCCTCTTATCACCGGTTTGTCCTCCAGTTGAACGCCATGCGGCAGAGTGCGGCAGTGTAGCGGGGCAGGGCAACGGCATTAAAGGGGCTGGCAGGAGCAGGCAAGTGTGTGTGCGTTCCCGGTCATTTTGGTGCCCGGGAGGCGAGTGGCATAATCCGCAGCAGCATCGCCCCTCCCGCCGCGGGAGGAACTTGCAGGTCATTGGAGAAAACCCATGAACAAACCGATCGGCACCGAAGCGCAGAAGCTCGCCAAGGGTGCGGCCCGCTATCCGGACGTACCGAGCACGCAGGACATCATCGCGACCGACAAGGTCGCGGCGCCCGGCTGGGTGTGTTCGGAATCCTACGAGTTCCTCGGCGACGAGGACATCTCGACCGATCGCTACACCGAAGCTGCCTACGCCGAGAGGGAATTCGAGCGGCTATGGACCCGGACCTGGCAGTTCGCCTGCCGCGAAGAACACATCCCGGAAGTCGGCGACTATCACGTCTACGATATCGGTCGCCATTCGTTCATCATCGCCCGGACCGGCGACAACGAGGTGCGCGCCTATTACAACGCCTGCCTCCATCGCGGCACCAAGCTCCGCGCCTCGGGCACCGAGGGCAATACGAGCGCGTTCAAGTGCAGCTTCCACGGCTGGAGCTGGAACCTCGACGGCTCCCAGAAAGAGCTCTTGTGCCCGTGGGACTTCCCGCACGTCGATATCGCGAAGAACAATCTGCCGCAGGTCAGGGTGGAGTTGCTCGCCGGTTTCGTGTTCATCAACATGGATGCGAACGCGCCCTCGCTGGCCGACTATCTCGGCCCCGTGGCCATGGAGCACATCAACTCCTGGAAGCTGGAGAACCGCTATATCTACTGTCACGTCGCCAAGAGGCTGCCGGCCAACTGGAAGCTGTCGATTGCCGCGTTCATGGAGGCCTATCACGTGCTCGACACGCACCCGCAGGTGTCGGTCACGAACGCCGACGCCAATTCGCAATACGACGTGTATGGCGAGCACGTGAACCGTTTCATCTCGCCGCTGGGTGTGCTCAGCCCGCATCACTACGGCAAGTACACCGAGCAGGACATCATGGACCAGTTCACGCTGGGCGACAGCAGTGCGCTCGGCGATACCAAGCGCACGCTGCCCGAAGGCGACACGGCGCGCCAGGCCATGGCGGACATGTTTCGCGGCATGTTCGAGCAGGCGACCAACACCGATCTCAGCGGGGTGTCGGATTCGGAGTTGCTCGACTGCTTCTCCTACACCCTGTTCCCGAACATCTTCCTGTTCCCGGGCATTTCGCTGCCGATGGTCTACCGGTTCCGCCCGGACCCGCGCGACCACCGCCAGACCCTTTACGAGGTGCTGTTCCTGCGTCCGCTGCCGCTCGACGGCAAGCGCCCTTATCCGGCCGAGCCGGTCCGTCTCGCCGACGATCAGTCGTTCACCGAGGCCGAGGGCATGGACCCCGGGTTCGGTGCGATCCTCGACCAGGATACGGACAATCTCATCCTGCAGCAGGAAGGCATCGAAGCCAGCGCCAAGCGCGGGCTGACGCTCGGCAACTACCAGGAGATCCGTATCCGGCACTTCGAGCGCGCCGTCGACAAGTACGTCGGGGGGAAGGCGTGACAGCACAGGAACGCGGAGCCGACCACCGGAAAGTGAAGGAAACTGACGTTGTCGAGTGAGTTCACGCGCTTCTGCAAGCTTGCCGACGTCCCCCCCGGGTCCAGCAAAGCCGCCAAGCTGAACAGCACCTGGGTCCTGGTATGCAATACGGATGACCGCTTGTTCGCGGTATCGGCCGTCTGCTCGCACCAGGTCAAGCCGCTCGTGAACGGGCGGCTGCGCCACTGCATGATCACCTGCCCGGTGCACGGGGCACGGTTCAATCTCGAGACCGGGGAAGCGTTGAACCTGCCGGCGACCAGGCCCATCGCAACCTACGAGGTGCGGGTGGTGGACGACTGGGTCGAAGTTCTCGTATGAGATTGCCGGGCTTCGGCTCGATGGCGTCGAAGATTCCGCTGCGGTGGGAGGACGTCACGTCGGAGTGGATGACGGCGGCAATCGCGAGTCGCTGCCCCGGCGCCAGGGTCGCCGACGTGAGCCTCGTCACCCGCGACGACGGCACCAACCGTCGGGCGCGGTTCGCCATGAGCTACGCTGCCGGATCCGGGCCCGCGACCGTCTTCGTCAAGGCACACTCACCGCGGCATCGCTGGGTGCACTTGCGCAACGGCAACCTGTTCAACGAGGCGCGGTTGTTCGCTTCCGGGGTGTCCCTGCCGGTGGACCATCCCGTCGTCTACCAGGCGATCGTCGACCGGTTGCGGCTGGACTTCCTGCTGGTGATGGAGGACCTCACCCGGCGCGGCGCCGACCCGCGGGACGCCACGCGCCCGATGAGCGTCGACCAGGTGGCGCACGGTTTGCGCGGCCTGGCGAGGCTGCACAGCCAGTACTGGGGCTTCTCGGGCCGGACGCACCCGAAACTGGCGTGGGTGAAGACCTGGAAACCCACCAGGGGCTGGCAGGTGGGGCTCGGGAAGCGCATTCCCGTCGGTCTCGCGCGCGGCGCAGGCCACCTCCCCGCGGAAGTGACGAAGCTCAGTGGCGAGGAGATCGTCGGCATCTGGGCGCGGTACGTGGCCTCGCTCAGCAAGGGGCCGATGACCCTGCTGCACGGGGACGCGCACATCGGCAACACCTATGTCCTGCCTGACGGGGATGTGGGCTTCCTCGACTGGCAGGTGGTTCGCCGCGGCGGTTGGTCGCAGGACGTGGGGTACTTCCTGGTCGGCGCCCTCACCGAGGAAGACCGGCGCCGCAGCGAGGCGGCGTTGCTCGAGGAGTACCGCAAGGCACTCGATATTCCCGCAAACCAGCGCCCGTCCGCGGAAGAAGCGTGGCTGCATTACCGCACCACACCGGCGTACGGGCTGGCCATCTGGCTGTCCACGCTCGGTACCGACGGTTATCAGTCCAGGGAAGTATCCCTGGCGCTGGCGCGACGGTACTCGTCCGCATTCGTGGAGCTTGAAACCGCGTCGGCGCTCGCTAGCATAGGTGCCTGACCGTGCAACCGTAATAGCGAAAGGGCGAGCGATGGAGCCAGGCAACAGTATCGAGTCACTTCGTGCGGAGGTGAGGGCCTGGATGGAGCGCAACGTTCCCTCCGGCTGGCGCGCGGCCATGACCGGAACGGATCAGGATGTCTTCGTGCGCGCGCAGCGCGAGTGGTTCGCGCAAGCTGGTCGAGGCCGGCTATGCCACCCCGCACTGGCCGCAAGGCTGGCCGGGCGGCGGCCGCTCGCTGGCGGAGCAGAAGGTCATCTACGAAGAGGTCGCGCGAGCCGATGCGCCGCGGCTGATTCTCTACTTCGTCTCGCTCTACCATGCCGCCTGCACCCTGATGGAATGCGGCTCGGCCGAACAACGGGAGCGGTATCTTCCCGGCATCCTCGCCGGCGATATCTGGTGCCAGGGATTCTCGGAGCCCAACGCAGGCTCTGACCTGGCGTCCCTGAAGACGCGGGCGGAACGCCGCGGCGACCGCTATGTCATCAACGGGCAGAAGATCTGGTCGACCATGGCGCAGTATGCCGACAGGTGCCTGCTGCTGGTCAGGACGGGCAAGTCGGGGCCGCCGCAGGCCGGATTGACCTACCTGCTCCTCGACATGCGCACCAGGGGCGTGTCGGTGCGGCCGATATCGCAGATCACCGGCGACGACGAATTCGCCGAGATATTCTTCGATGACGTGGAAGTGCCGGTCGAGGACCGCGTCGGTGAAGAAGGAGCGGGCTGGGCGGTGGCGCAAGCCACCCTGGCATCGGAACGCGGTCTCACGCTGGTGGAACTGACGCAGCGCATGCGCTACGCGCTCCCGCTCATTGGCGCCGCGATGCGCGATGCGGGGCGCTACGACGACCCCGCTATACGCCGCGATCTCGGCAGGCTGATTGCCAGGGTCGACGGCGCCTGCGCGCTGGCCGATTGGTACCTGTTGCGGCGGATATCCGGCGAGGAAGCGCCGGGCGATGCCTCGATGGTCAAGCTGAATTACGCCAGGACGCTGCGCGAATTCACCTCGCTCGGCCTGCGCATCGGCGGGCTGCAGAGTCAGTACCATCGCGGTTTCATGCGTGGCGCCACCCAGGAAACCGGAAACTGGATGGTCGATTTCATGAATTCCTACAACTGGTCGATTGCCGGCGGCAGCGACGAGATCCAGCGGAACATCATCGCCGAGCGCTTGCTGCGCATGCCGCGGGAGCCGAAGACGTGGCAACTGGCGGAGGAGCGCTCATGAACGCCGATCTCGTCGAGTTGCAGCAATCGGTGCGACAGGTGCTGGCCGGAGCGCGCGGTGGCCGCCGACGAACAGGACGACCTGGCCGCTGCTGGTCGAACTGGGCTGGCTCCTGGCGGGGGTCCCCGAGGAACTGGGCGGGCTGGGCCAGGGTCTCGCGGGCGCCTGCGTGCTGCAGATCGAAATGGGCCGCCGGCTCGCGGCCGTGCCCTTCCTGCCTGCCGCGCTGGCGCTGGACGCCGTATGCCAGTCCGGACTGGCCGATCGCGAGCAATGGGTCGAGCGATCTCACCGGCGGCGAATACGTGGCGGCGCCATTGGCCGAATGCGCGCTCAGCCTCGAACCGACGGGCGCCGGCAACGCGCGGCTCACGGGTCTTGCATCGGGCGTGCCGTCCGCGGACCGGGCCAGCCACGCGCTGGTCTGGACGCGCGCCGGCGACTGCGTCGCGCTGGTGCCGCTGGACCGCCGGGCGTGGAGATCATCGAGCGTCCGCCTGGGACCAGACGCATCGCCTGTTCGACCTGCGCTTCGCGGGCACTGGAACTCGACGAGCACGCTCGTTCTTGCGCGCGGTGCGGCGGCGCAGGCGCTGATCCGCAGGCTGAGCGCGCTGCGCGATCTCGGCCTCGCGGCGGATGCCGTCGGCGGCGCCAATGCCCTGCTGGAGCTGACGGTGGAACACCTGCAGGTACGGCGCCAGTTCGGTCGTCCGCTTGCGCTTGTTCCAGGCGCTGAAGCATCGCTGCGCCGACCTGAAGACGCTGATCGCGGCGGCCGAGGCGCTGCTTCTCGACAGCCTCGGCCGGCTCGGCGATTCCATCGCGGATGCCGAGGCCGAACTGAAGGCCGAGACGGTCAAGCACCTGGCGTGCTCCACCTACGCGAAGGTGGCCGAGGAAGCGCTGCAGCTGCACGGCGGGCATCGGCATGGCATCCGAGCACCAGTGCCACCTGTTCCTGAAGCGCGCGCTGCTGAACGAACGGCTGGGCCGGCAGGACGAGCGCTATGAGCTCGACATCGCCGACGGCCTGCTGGCAAGATTGGCACTGAGCGGAAACCATCGCCGCTTGCTCATCCCAGTCGTGCGACGGCTTTTTCCGGCGGCAATGCCGCCTGTCGACAACCCAACGAAAAGGAATAGGTACACATGTTCTCTGCAGTCGTGATCAACAAGGGCGAATCCGGCCAATCCGTCGAGCTCACGCAGCTCGACGAAGCGCAGCTGCCCGAGGGCGATGTCACCATCGACGTCGAGTATTCGACCCTGAACTACAAGGACGGGCTCGCCATCACCGGCAGTTCGCCCGTGGTGCGCAAGTTCCCGATGGTGCCCGGCATCGACCTGGCGGGCGATCGTCCGCGAGAGCAGCCACGCCGACTGGAAGGCGGGCGACCGGGTGATCCTCAACGGCTGGGGCGTCGGTGAGACCCACTGGGGCGGGCTGGCGCAGAAGGCGCGCCTGAACGGCGACTGGCTGGTGCCGTTGCCGGGCGCGTTCACCAGCCGCCAGGCCATGGCGATCGGCACTGCCGGCTACACCGCCAGCCTGTGCGTCGATGCCTTGCTGGCATACGGCGTGCGGCCCGAACAGGGCGAGGTGCTGGTCACCGGCGCCACCGGCGGTGTCGGCAGCGTGGCCATCGCGCTGCTGGTCAAGGCGGGCTTCGCCGTCGCCGCTGCGACCGGCAAGGCCGCCGAGGCCGACTACCTGAAGCAGCTGGGGGCCACGCGTGATCATCGATCGCGCCGAGCTCGCGGCGCCCGGCAAGCCGATGCAGAAAGAGCGCTGGGCCGGCGTGGTCGACTGCGTCGGCAGCCACACGCTGGCCAATGCCTGCGCCCAGACGCGCTACGGCGGCGCGGTCGCCGCGTGCGGCCTGGCCCAGGGCATGGATTTTCCGGCTTCGGTCGCGCCGTTCATCCTGCGTGGCGTGTCGCTGCTCGGCATCGACAGCGTCATGGCGCCCAAGCCGCGCCGGCTGGCGGCGTATGAGCGCCTGGCGCGCGATCTCGACGTCGCCGCGCTCGACGTCATCGCCACGGAAATCGGCCTGGCCGACGCGATCCCGACTGCCGCCGAGCTGCTGCAGGGCAAGGTGCGCGGCCGTGTCGTGGTGAACGTCAACAAGTGACGGCTCGCGGTCGCCAGATTTGCGCAGCTGGTGCGGATGTCCTGAACCGTCGCCCACCCGGGCGGCGGCGCACTGGTAGAGACAACGGCCGCGGTTGAACGTCCCTGCTGATTGAGACGAAGCGCACGACAGGAAGTCGAGACGTTGCAATCGAGAGGCACGCAATGCAGGGGCACGAGGAACTGCTGGCAACCGCACGGGCCGAGACCGGGCTCGAGGATTTCGGCGACGACTCCTTTCTGGAGGGGCTGCAAGTCCTCGTGCGGTCACTGCGCGATGAGGCGCATCTGAATGCAGCCGGCGAACACCTGCTGCGCCAGCGCATCGTCGGCCACCTCAGGCAGCGCCTGGAGATCGAGGACTGGTATCGCCGTCACCCGGAAATCGACGACGTCCGCATCAAGGCGCCGCTGATCGGCATCAGCCTGCCGCGCACCGGCTCGACGGCGTTGTCGTTCCTGCTGGCCGAAGACCCCAACGCCCGCTCGCTGCTGCGTTGGGAGTCTGCCGAGCCATGCCCTCCGCCCTGCACCGTCAAGCAGCCCGACCCGCGCATTGCGCGGACGGCGGGTGGTGCCGACGCTCGCCCTGCAGGGCTCAAGCGCTACGTGCCGGCATCGGCCACCGGGCCCGCGGAATGCCAGGAGTTCATGGCGCTCGACTTCAAGAGTCACCTGTTCCAGGCGTTCGCCCGGATTCCCGGCTATTCCGAGTGGCTGCTGGATGCGGATCTCACATCGACCTATCGGTACGAGCGCCGCGTGCTCAAGCTGCTGCAATGGGGATTTCCCGCCAGGCCGTGGCGGCTGAAGTGTCCCACGCACCTGCTCTTTCTCGAGCACCTGGACCGCGCATTCCCGGATGCGCGTTTCGTGATGACCCACCGCGATCCCACCGACGTCATTCTCTCGGTGACGCAGTTGTATGCCGACTATGTGGGCAAGCTCACCGACAAGGTGGACCTGCACTACCTGGGCAGGCTCAACGTGCAGCACTGGTCAACAGGCATGGAGCGAGCGCTGGCGTTTCGCGACAGCGGCAACGAGGCGCGCTTTTACGACATTCATTTCCGCGCGATGCAGCGCGATCCCGTCGGCGAAGTGCGCGGCTTGTACGATTGGCTCGGTGAGCCGGTGAGCGAGACGTTCGAAGCAGGGATGATCCGGTGGTGGAAGGACAACGCGGAGAACCGGGAGCCGAGCGTGTATCTCGATGCGGCCACCTACGGGCTCGACCTGGACCAGGTTCGCCCCCTGTTCGCGGACTACTCGGCGCGCATGGCGTCGTGGACCGATAACGGAAACATCTGCCGGAGGTCGAATTGAACACGCCGGATATGCTGCTTACCGACCGGGTCGCCGTCATCACCGGCGGCGGTGGCGGCATCGGCAGGGCGATCGCGCTCGCTTGCGCCTCGGTGGGAGCGGACGTGGTGATCGGCGATATCATCCCCGAGCGCTGCGAGGAAGTGGCCGCGCGCGTGCGCGAAGCGGGGCGGCGCTCGCTCGCCGTGCCAACCGATGTCACCGATACCGGGCAGGTGCGCGCCCTGATCGACAGTGCGGCCAGCTCATTTCGGGCGCATCGACATTCTCGTGAACAACGCCGGCGGTGTGAGCCCGCGGCCGTTCATCGATCAGTCCGAACGTTCGTGGCGGCGCCATATCGATCTCAACCTGGTCAGCATGCTCGCGGCAACCTCTGCCGCTGCGCCGCGATGATCCGCGGCGGTCGTGGCGGATCCATCATCAACGTCAGCAGCATCGAAGGATCGCGGGCGGCACCGAACTTCGCCGTCTACGGGGCATGCAAGGCGGCCATGCTCAACTTCACCCGAACGATGGCGCTGGAGCTTGCGGAGCACGGCATTCGCGTCAATGCCATTGCCCCCGATTACACCGTCACGCCCGGGCTGCGCGGCAACCACACGGGCCCCGTCGACCCGTCGACCTGGATCAAGCCGAGCGCCCGGCAGGAGGATGCGACGGCCCGGCGCATCCCGCTCGGTCGCCCGGGCATGGACACGGAGTGCGGCAACGCTGCCGTTTTCCTGGCTTCCGCCATGGGCAGCTACGTGACCGGCGCCGTCATTCCCGTGGACGGTGGAACCTGGGCGTCCAGCGGCTGGATACGTGACCAGGCCGGAAACTGGACGCTCACGGGCGATACCGCATCCTGAACCCCTTTCCGGCATCTCCTCGCGCAGACAACCTGTTATGAAAATCAACGCAACCTTGCCCTTCGACCGCACCGAAAGTCCGGAGGAATTCCTGCGACCCGAAGCGGTGACCGAGATCGGCTCGCTGCTGGAGCGCGTCGGCTTCAACGGCGGCAACGTCACCGATCATCCGTGCCCGACCGGTCGCTGGCTGGATGCCGGAGGTCACCACGCACAGGATCCCTTCGTGATGCTGGCGCTCGTTGCCGCCGCGACGCGCACGCTGCGACTGCAAACCGGCATCCTGGTGCTGCCCTACCGCAATCCCTTCATCACCGCGCGTGCGGTGGCGACGCTCGACGTTTTTTCCGGCGGTCGGGTCACCTTGGGTTTGGGTGCCGGTTATCTCAAGGGCGAGTACTTTGCCCTGGGTGTCGATTTCGAGCAGCGCAACGAGATCGTCGATGAATACATCCGGGCCTTGAAGGCGGCGTGGGGTGGCGAGGAGTTTTCATTCAAGGGTACCGGGTACGAGGCGCGCGGCAACCGCATCCTGCCCGGGCCGGTGCAGAAGCCACATCCGCCGCTGCTGATCGGCGGCAACTCCCGCCGCGCGATCCGCCGCGCGGTCGAACTCGGCGATGCCTGGCATCCCTTTTTCACCGCCGGAGTACTGTCCGCCACGTCGCGCACGGCCGCGATGTCCGGTGAGGACGACCTGGTCGCAGGCATCCGCTACATGCGGGAGCACTGCGAGAAAGTCGGCCGCGCGCATCCGCCCGAAGTGGTCCTCGGCAGCCTGACCTCACCCGGTGAAAAACTGGATGCTGCAGCGCTGATCGACAAGATCGGACGCTTCAGGGATCTCGGCGTCTCGGGCGCTGCAATTCACATCGAAGGCAAGACGCGCGCGCAGTGGTGCGACAACGCCGAGCGCTACGGGGCAGAGGTGCTCTCGAAGCTGGGCGGCTTTCCCGCCAGGTAGCGCGCCACATTGCAGAAATAGCTACCCTCTTTCATCGCGGCAAACGTATCGGCGCCGAACATCCGGCTGGTCGCGGCCTGTTCCTCCGGCGTGCGCGTATCGTGATCGCGCGGAACGCAGACGCAGATATTGATCGGATCGTCCATGGCGGCTAATTCAACTCCACACCCTCGGGTTACACTTGCAGTCGGCGTCCCGGGCGCTGCCTGGCAGCCAACGCGCGTTGGATAATGTTCAAGGCCGGTATCGAAGCAAACATCCCCGACAGCAAGGAACTGAACCATGTCCATTCTTCCTGAAGCCAGACTTTATATCGACGGCAAGCTGCGCCGCGCGGCTGGCGACAAGACCTATGACAATATCGGGCCCTGGACCGCAGAGCCGGTCGGCAAGGCCGCGGATGCGTCTGCGCAGGACGTCGACGAGGCGATCGCCGCCGCGCGCCGGGCTTTCGATACCACCGACTGGTCCACCAACCACGCCCGCCGCTTCGAGCTGGTGAAAAAGCTCCATGAACTGCTGGTGGCAAATCATGACCGTCTCGCCATGCTCGCGAGGCATGAATGCGGCGCGGCAATGGGGGCGGTCCAGCGCGCGCACGTCGACATGGCGCTGGACTGCTACAAGGACCTCCTCGACCTGTTTCCGCAGGTCACCTGGGAGAAGGACTACGGCGTGCGCGGCCCCGATGTGTACCGCAGTCACCGCAAGGTCGTTTACGAGGCGATCGGCGTCGTCGGCGCGATCACGCCATGGAACGTGCCGCTCTATGTCAATGTCGGCAAGGTGGTCTCGGCGTTGCTCGCCGGTTGCACCGTCATCCTGAAGCCGGCGCCGGACACCCCCGGGATGGGTGCGATCTTTGGCGAGCTTGCCGCCGAAGCAGGCTTCCCGCCCGGCGTGTTCAACGTCGTGACCGCCGCCGATCCGGTCATGGCGGGCGAGATGCTGGTGACCGATCCCCGCGTCGACCTGATCAGCTTCACCGGCTCCACGGGCGTGGGCAAGCGCATCATGGAAAAGGGTGCCCCCACCTTGAAGCGCGTGTTTCTCGAGCTCGGTGGCAAGTCGGCCAAGATCATCCTGGATGACGCCCCCAATTTCGCACAGGAAGTCGCGCAGTCGATCCTGGTCTTTCACGCTGGCCAGGGCTGCGCGGTGCAATCCCGGCTGCTGGTGCCCAAAAGCCGCTATGCCGAAGCCGTTGCGGTGCTGCGCCAGGCCTACGCCGGCTATGGCGACAACTGGGGCAAGTTCGACGAGCCGTCACACATCATGGGGCCGGTGATTTCGCGCAAGCAGATGGAGCGGGTGAAAGGCTACATCGAGCTCGGCAAGCAGGAAGGAGCGACCTTGCTGGCGGGCGGCAACCTGCGCCCGGACAAGGGGCCTGGCTGGTTCATCGAGCCCACCTGCTTCGTCGACGTGAGCAACGGGATGCGCATTGCGCAGGAGGAAATCTTCGGCCCGGTTCTGGTCGTCATTCCCTTCGAGGATGACGAAGACGCGATCCGTATCGCCAACGACAGCGAATATGGCCTGTCCGGCGGTATCGCCACCGCCGACCTCGAGCGCGGGCTGCGCCTGGCCAGCCGGATCCGGTCCGGCACGGTCAGCGTGAACGGCGGCATGTGCATCGCCGGTGACTTGCCGTTTGGCGGTTACAAGGCGAGTGGCATCGGTCGCGAATGGGGTGTGGAAGGCATCGAGGAATTCCTCGAAACCAAGGCAATTGCCTACCGCATCTGATCGCTGCCTGCACAATCCGCGGTGCGGGCAGGCAGCGGCAGCTGCGCCCAGATAAACGGGTCAATTCCGGGAATCGCGCCGGCTTTCACGGCAGATTCTGTCGACCTCCACGAGTTCCTCGGGGCCGAGCCGCCAGCCGGTCCCCGCTGCCGCATTCGTTGCCACTTGCCCGGGCTTTGTCGCGCCACCGATCACGCTGCAGACGAGCGGTTTCGAGAGTAGCCAGGAAATGGCGAGTTCGAGCAGGGTATGACCGCGATCCGCCGCGAACCGGCCGAGGCTTTCGGCAAGCTGCAGCTTGTCCTCCGTCAGGTAGCGGTTGGCCAGGTTCCACATGTTCTTGCCCAGCCGGCTGTCTTCGGGAGCCGGAGCAGCAGCAGAATATTTGCCTGTCAGCAGGCCGTTCGCGAGCGGCGCATAGGGCATGAACGCGACACCATATGCCTCCAGCGCAGGGAGCAGGCTGGTGTCCGCCTCCCGCTGGGCGAGCGAATATTCGTTCTGGGTCACGATGAAGTCGTGCAGACGCTCGGTCCTGGATATCCATTTGGACTCGACCAGGCGCCAGGCCGAAAGGTTGGAGCACCCGATGTAGCGCGCCTTGCCGGCCGTGATGATGTCGTCGAGGGCGCGTAATGTTTCCTGCAGCGGCGTCGTCGGATCCGGCCAGTGCAGCATGTAGATATCGATATAGTCGGTGTTCAGCCGCTTCAGGCTGGCATCGATTTCCTCCATGATCGCCGCGCGCGAGGTATTGAATCTGCCCGTGCGATCCAGCGGTACGCCGAACTTGGTGACGACCACCGCATCCTTGCGGCGATTGCCCAGCGCACGGCCGAGAATTTCCTCGGACTCGCCACCATTCGCGCCATAAACCGGGGCCGTATCGAAGAGCGTGATGCCCAGATCGAGCGCCGTGTGAATGATCTTGCGGGATTGCTCCTCATCCAGCGTCCAGCCGAAGTTGTTGCAACCAAGGCCAACGGCCGAAACCCGCAGCCCGGATTTCCCGACATTACGCTTTTCCACACGATTTACCTCTGGTCACGTAAATGAATCCCCCGGTTCACCCGTTCGTGACCCGCAAGGATGCCGGAGCAACCTGCACCTTGGTCTCGGAGTTGGGGCCGCGCAGCCGCTCGAAGGTGGCTGGCAGATCCTCGAGTGCGATCACCGAGCTGATCAGCATCTTGGGGTCCGCGTGGCCCGCATCCATCACGTCGGCGACATGGCGGAAATCCTTCAGCGAATAGCCGACGGGGAACCGGAGCGAGACACCCTTGAATCCTGCCATCGCGGGAATCATCGGGTCGGGCAGGGTGCAGAAACCCAGTGACAGAACCTGGCCGAAGTCGCGCGCGTGCTGGATGCCCTTCGCCAGGAAGCCGGGGTTGCCGACACATTCGAACACGATATCCGGCTGGCCCCCGAGCGCCTCGACGACTTCACCGATTTCGTTGTCGCCATACTGGACAAAGGCGTCTGCCCCCATGTCCACCGCCATTGCCGCGCGACGCTGCGAGCGCGACAGGGCCACAATCCGGCCCGCGCCCAGACGCCGGGCCCAATAGATGACGCACAGCGCCACCGAGCCGGCACCCAGCACCAGTACACGGTCTCCCGGCTGGATGCTGCGACAGCCTGGTGCCATGCAAGCCTACCGCAAGAGGCTCGATCAGGGCTCCATCCGCAAGTGACAGGGTGCTCGGCAGCTTGATTGCCACGCTGGTCGGGATGCGCATGAGTTCGGCATAACCGCCCATCACGCCGGGTGCATTGTGGCAGAGCGCCAGGTTGCCGCGATAACAGGCCTCGCAATGGCCGCAGCCCGTCGACGGGAGCGCGGTGATCAGGTCGCCCTTCCTGAAGTTGGCCACATTCGAGCCGACCTCCACGATCTCGCCCGCATATTCATGCCCCGGTACGGTTCCGCTCGGGAAATCCCACTGGTGGCCCTGGGTCATGTGCAGGTCGGTGCCGCAAATGCCGCAGCGATGCACCCTGACGATGACGTCGTCGGGACCGGGTTCGGGATCCGGCAGGGTTTCCAGCGCGAGCGGCTTGCCCGCTCCGTGATAAACGACTGCCTTCATTTCATTTCTCCTGCGGCGGCACGCGTCTCCGGTGCCAGAGCGAAGCGGTCGATATAATCGCCAAAGCGCTCGCGGATTTCGGATCCGCTGAGGCCGAAATCGGCGACATCGTAGCGATGGGCGCCGTGGCTGAGTTCCGGCTTTTCCTCGATGCGTTGCGCCATGTCGCCGATCGCTTGCGGCGTCAGATCCATGCCGATGAAGCGGTAGATCCGCTCGATAACCGCCATCGGGTCGCGATGGAAATCGCCGTGGATCACGTCCAGCACCTGTCCCGGATGCGCCTCGCGCACGCTTTGCGCCTTGCGCACCGCCTTCGCCCATTTCGCCACCTCGCGCGCCAGCATGTTATGTGCCCGCTGCTCGTAGCGGCCTTCCTCCATGATCGGGTGCAGCTGCATCAGCAGCGCGCATAGCGATGGCAAAGCCCTGGCGGGATCGCGGTGGGTCTGGATCACCTTCGCGTCGGGGAAGAACGCGAAGAGCAGGTCCAGGTTGTCGATGTGCCCGGGGTTTTTCAGCAGCCAGCGTCTTTGCGGTTCATTGCTGCCGATCAGCTGCATGCAACGGTAGTAATGGCGGTAGGACGCCTCTTCGCTCTGGCATTGCCACCAGGCGTCATAGGTCGGCGCGGACCAGCCGCAGGTCCACAGGTTCGACACGAAGCCCTGGCGCAGGACGAGGCAGCATTCATCGACTTCCTCGGCGACCACATTGTGGGCGGCGCGTTTCGTGGGAGCCGCCCGGTAGCGCGCCTCGAGAATGGCGGCGGTCCTGTGGAATGCCGGATAGTCCGTCCAGGTCTCGATCGGCGGGCGCGGCATGGGCGTGTCGAGCAGCCAGGTTTGCAGCCCCTGGAAGCGCTGGTCCACCGCCATCAGCTTGTGCAGCGCGGTAGTGCCGGTCCTCGGGATGCCGGTGATCACCACCGGGCTCGAGATCGCGCTGGGCGTCGAAACCGGGATTTTTCGCCATCGACTCGAGCGCATACGCCCTGCCTTTGAGCACGCCGACAACCGTGCCCCAGGCATAGCGGCGCCCGCGCCCGGAAAATTGCGGATCGTAGTCCATCGACTGCAGGAGCACCCTGAGCCCCGGCAGGTAGTCGTCATCACCGAAGTCCGTGGTCCCGACTTCCTGCGCGACAAGCTCGTGCAGTTCGTCGAGCGCGGTGGCGAAGCGCTGCGGCGGATCGTAACTGTCATCCATCGTGGGTGTGTTTCCTCATGCCCCGTTCTCAATCGAACGAAAAGTCTCAATCGAGCGCAATGCCACCAAGCGACGGTCCACCGTTCACCGCGACGGTCTGGCCGGTGATGTAGGAGGCGGCATCGCTGGCGAAAAAGACGATCATGTTGGCGATTTCGTCGGGCGTGCCGGGGCGCCGGAGCGGAATGGTCCGCGCCATGGTGGCAGGGATCGAGGCCCGCGGCGTTCCACGCCTCGACGGAGCGCGGGCTCGCGATCATGCCGGCCGCGACGCAATTGGCGCGGATGCCGTAGCGGCCCCACTCGGCCGCAGTGACGGTGGTGAACATCTGCAGCGCCGCCTTGGCCGAGGAATAATGCGCCCCGCCTTTCACGCCGGTGGTGCCGGCATTGGAGGAAATATTGACGATCGCGCCGGAGCGCTGTTCGATCATGTGCTTTCCGGCCTCGCGCGTGGCGAAATAGGCAGAGCGGACATTGAGGTCGTAGATCGAATCCCAGCCGCGCGTCGGGATGCGTTCGAGTGGCCCCATGCGCGTGCCGCCGGCGTTGTTGATGAGGATGTCGACCCGGCCGAATTCGTCCACTGTGCGCTGGACCATGCGGATCACCGCGTCCTCGTCCTTCACGTCGGTCGGCACGGCAAGGCACCGGTGTCCGCTCTCCTCCCGGATGGCGGCGGCAGAACGTTCGAGCTCGTCCGCGGTACGGCTGGCGATGACGACGTTGGCCCCCGTCTTCGCGAGCTGCAGGGCGGTGGCAAAGCCGATGCCGGTGCCGCCGCCGGTGACGATGGCAACGCGGCCGGTGAAATCAAGAAGTGCTGGATTCATTGCATTTACCATCTCCTGCGCCGCTGGCAGGCGCGCACGCGTCTGCGCAGTTCCTCGGCGCGTTCTTCGGGCGTCACGACCGGTGTGTCAGCAGGCAGGTGCTGGCGCAGCGCGGTCAGAGGGACGCGTTTGATGATCGGGGTCGGGTTGGTATCGCAGTCATACCAGCGTCCGTAGATGCCGCCTTCCTTGTACCCGGCGGGATCGAGCCAGTTGGGCACGCCGGGATCCTGCAGGGCAACGACCGCGCGGAACCTGCCGTCCGAACTGATCCTTGCCGTGTGGCCGTTGAGGCTGGAGAGCCGATAGACGTATTCCAGCGCGTTGAAACAGGGGTCGTTGAGCTGGATGTTCCAGTAAGGACGGTGCTCGGGCAACCCGGTTTCGATGATCAGGGCCTCGCCCGCATCGAGCTGGAAACAGGCGGGCCAGTAGACCTGCTTGGCAAGCGCGCCCTTCATGCGGATCGGTTCGAACACGTTGAATCCCACGCGCTCCTTCACGCCATTCTGCAGACGGTAGTAGCTGCGCGTCTTGCGTGCCGGGAACTTCGCCATTTCCCGGATGCGTTCGATGATCTCTTCAGGCGTCAGGCGCGGTTTTGGCGGCACGGGCTCGAGGCATTCGATGGATAGCGCGGGGTCGATTTCATTCTCCCAGTCGTAACTGCGCAGGCGCACCATCATGCCGGTGGCTTGCGGGTGGATCGGCGCCCAGTTGCCGGTGTGGCCGGCCGGCCGTTCGGCGCTGAAAATCAGTTCGAATTCGCCGTTGCGCGCAAACACGATGTCCTGGTCATCGATCTCGTTGTGTCCGCCGATCTGCGATATGTCGTCGACCATGCCCGACATGTAGCGCTGGGTGGTGAAGCTCAGGATCTTGACCGTGCCGCGATTGCCGCTGACGCGATAACTGAGGTCGCCGCGGATCGGGCTGTAAAGATAGATGTCGTCCGGGTTGGGCTGCAGCGTGTAGACCGGATTCCACAGCGGTGCCCAGTCGGGATGCTCGGGCGTGGCATGAAAATAGGCGAAGTAGGAGTAGGAGAGGCTCATCATGGCCTGTCGGTAGACGTCTGCCCGATACTGCGGGTCGTCCGGGTGCCACGTGTTCGCCAGCTCCGCCACCGCGCCTTCCAGATCGGCGAGATATTCGAGAATGGCGGGGCCAATTTCGGTGCTCACATCAGGCGCCTCTGCTGATCAGGGTGAAACTACCGGCGGTATCGCACGGCTCAATTGCCGGGCACGGCTTCAAAAAAAGCCAGCCCCGCCGGTTCGGGAAAAATATATTCGAGATAATGGCCGAGTTCGGGGGCGTCGACGAAGCAGCTTTGCATGAAGCCCGGGTTGCTGCTCCTGGACGGCATCGACCAGCCGCTGCGCACGATCTCGTTCTGCAACGCGTTCCACTGTTCCGCGTCATGGATGAGAAACCCCAGGTGATGATGACGGATCGCGAACCCTGCTGCGGGCAGCCGCCCGACATAGAGTGCCGAACCCGGTCCGTGCGCCGTCAGCAGTTCGTACATGATGGTGCCGACCCAGGCCAGTTCCACCCTGATGTGTCCCCCTGCGGGCAGCGGCCCTTCCAGGCGCCGGAACTGCCTGATCCCGTATCGCTCACTGAAAATGGCGCAGGCGCGGTCAATGTCGTTGGTCGCGTAGGCCATCTGGAACTGGTCCGTGCGCAGGAGACCGGCGCCGGGACTGAAGCTGGCGTCCGGTCTCCTGATGAATGCATTCATGCCCAGGTTCTCCTCGCCCATGGTCCGGGATGCCGTCCTCCCGGGCCGCGCTGTGCACTGCATTTTTTCCGTTTGCTCGCAGCGCGTTGCATCGTTCGCGAGACTCGACGCCAAAGATAGTAAATGCTATCTTTGGTGCTGGCAAGGCGTCGTGGAAATCTTCAAAACGATACGGGAGCGCAGGTTCTGCACCAACCACGAGGCAGGGCAGGGCCGCCATGGGAAGATCGTCATCCGGGGAGGGCTGGCTATGCGCCGGGAACAAGCGACAGGTACGGCACGCGTCCCAGTTGCGAGGAGGAAGCGGCGCTCTCCTGAAGAGATCATGGATCGCCTGATCACGGCTGCCGCGGAAGAATTCAAGCGAAGTGGCTTCGCCGGGGCGACAACGGCGACCATCGCCCGCAACGCCGAAGTCAGCGAGGCCCAGCTTTTTCGCTATTTCGGTTCGAAGACCGATCTATTCCGTGAGGCCATATTCAAACCGCTCAACGAGCATTTCTTCGAATTCAACGCCAGGCAGATAGTTGATGTTGCCGATGCAGGAAACATCGGGGACAGGCGCCGTCTCTATATCACGGAGCTGCAGCATTTCCTTGGCGAACATTCGAAGATGCTGATGTCGCTGCTGGTCGCCGAGACATATGCGCCAGGCAGCACGCAGGGCGTGGGCGAAATCGACAGTCTCCGCACCTATTTCCAACGCGGCGCCGCGATCGATGAGCAGCAGGGTGGCCAGGGATCCGAAGGTCGATCCCAGGTTGATGGTGCGGGTCTCGTTTGCGGCGGTGCTCGGCTGCATCATGTTCAAGGACCTGATATTCCCCGCGGGTTTGGCGAGCGATGAAGAAATCAGCGCCGCGATCATCGACTTCCTGATCGACGGGATCAGCGCCAATTCCGATCCGCGCCCGGGGGACCGGACAACATGCGTTAGCAGGAGCGGAACCTCATGACACAGTCCAGCCATCAACTGGTCCGCGACTTTTTTGCGGCCCTGGCCAGCGGCAATCTGCCGGATGAAATGCTGACCCCCGACATGACTGCCTGGACGACGACATCGGGTGCGTCGGACAAGGCGCGCTTTCAGGGTGGCGTAAAGCTGCTGGCGTCGATCTTCTCTGGCAGTCTGCGCTACAGCATCGACTCGCTGACCGCGGAAGAGGACCGGGTTGCCGCCGAGGTCCAGTCGCGCGGCACGCTCGTCAATGGCGAGGACTTCCACAACACCCATGTCTTCATGTTCCGCATCCGTGACGGGCGCATCGCCTCGGTCGCGGAACATATGAATGCGTTCATCGTTCGTGAGAAACTCGTTCCGTTGCTCCAGGCAGCGATGGGTCGGGCTACCGGATAGTCGGGTAACGAAGCAGCGCGATGCAAACCAGGGCAAAGTCATTCTGTCGCAACTGTGGCGCGCTGTGCCCGATGGAGCTGACCATCGAGGACGGCAAGCTGACCGGCGTGGCCGCCGACGGTACCGCCTCGCCGTATGGCGCCTACATGTGTCCCAAAGGCCGGGCCAGCCTCGAGTTTCATAACGGCGCCGAGAACCGGTTGCTGAACAGCCTGCGGCGCGATGCATCCGGCGGATTCAGCGAAATGCCGGCGTCCCGGGCCCTGGACGAGATTTCCGCCAGGCTCGCGGCCCTGATCGCGGAGCATGGCCCGCGCTCCGTGGCGTTTTATCACGGCACCGGGGCGTACCGAAGTGTCCTGGGCGGGCTGCTCGAAAGAGCCTTCGCCTCGGTCCTCGGTTCGCCCAATTTCTTCTCGACGATGACGATCGACCAGTCGGCGAAGTGGGTAACGGCCGGCCGGATGGGTGTGATGGCGAGCGGCAAACCCGGCACCCGGGACGTCGATCTTGCCGTCATCGTCGGCAACAATCCGCTGGTCAGTCACCAGACCTACCCATTCGCACCGGGCGAAAGCGGGGCCCCCGGCAAATCGTTCGCGGCGGTGCGGGCGCGAGGTGCGCGCATCGTCGTGGTCGATCCGCGGCGCACGGAAACGGCGCGCTACGCCGATCTGCTGATTCAGCCGCTGCCCGGGCACGACGCGGCGCTTTTCGCGGCCGTCGCCCACATCCTGCTGCGCGACGGCACCTGCAACAAGGCTTTCTGCGAGCGCTTCGTCAACCAACTGGACCGGCTTGGCGAGGCAGTGGCGCCGTTCACGCCGGAACTCGTGGCCAGGCGGGCCGATGTGCCGGTGGAGCAGATCGAGCTGCTCGCCCGCTGGCTGGGCGAGGCCGAGCGTCCGTTCGTCGGCAGCGGCAGCGGCCCGTCGATGTCCGCCCATTCCAATCTCAACGATCACATGATCGAGACCGTGAACGCGCTGGTCGGCGGCTACAAGCGTGCCGGAGATCTGGTGCGCAATCCCGGGTACGCTCAAGCCGCGCGTGTGCATCGAAACGGTGGTCCCGCCAGCGCGCAGCTGGGAGAAGGGGCGTGAAGTGCCGGACTGCCGACATCGGCACGCTCTACGGAGAGTTTCCGACGGCGCTGCTGCCGCAGGAAATCCTGACGCCGGGGCCGGACAGGATTCGCGCGCTGATCGTGTTCGGCGGCAATCCGGTAACGGCGCTGGGTGATCCAGCACGATCAGTGCCGGCTTTCGAGGATCTCGAGCTGCTGGTCTGCCTCGATGCGCGCATGAACGAAACGGCCCGGCTCGCGCACTATGTGATCGCCACGTCGCAGCACTTCGAGCGTCACGACCTCAGCATTCCCGGAGACAGCCTGTATCCCGAGGCGTTTGCGCAATATGCGCCACCTGTCGTGCCCAAGCCCTCCGGCACGATCCATGACTGGGAGTTCTTCTGGGGTGTTGCTTCCCGGATGAAACTGCCGCTGACGCTCAAGTACTGGAACTATGGCTTGTCTTACGACGCGATCCCGGGCGGACTTCAACTGGACATGGAGCGCGCGCCCGACCCGGAGGACATGATGCGTTATCTCTGCGGGCACGGTGACGTCTCGTTCGACGCGTTGCGCGCGAATCCGGGCGGCGTCCGTCCCGAACGCCCGCCACAGTATGTCAAGGAAGCGCCAGACAACGGTGCGCGGCTCGCGCTCTGCCCGCCTGACGTCGCGGCCGAACTGAAATCGGTGCTCGACGAGGCAATGGACCCTCGCTTCAAGTACAGCCTGACCTGTCGCCGGATCCTGGAGGCGATGAACAGCGCGTACCGGGACTCGCCGCAAACGCTCAGAAAATACCCGGTCAACTGGGCCTGGATGAATCCCGATGACATGCGCGAAGATGGCATCGACGACGACGCGCTGATCGAAATCCAGTCCGAGTGCGGCCGTATCCTGGGTGTCGCCAGGGCCGAGAAGCAACTCCGTCGGGGCGTGGTGTCGATGACGCACCTCTACGGATCGCTCGCTCCCTCGGTTGATCCCTACGCTCAACGCGGCAGCCACACCGGGCAGCTGACTTCGCTCCAAAAGTATCTGGAGCCCATCAACTTCATGCCGCGCTTTTCCGGCATTCCCGTCAATATTCGCCGTGCAACGCGACCGTAGCCGCAACGCTCCCGTAGGTCGGCATTTATGCCGACTTGTGCCTACCCGAAATCCGCTGTCGCCATGAATGGCGACCCACAGGAAGGCGAGCGTCTCACCGGCCCTCAGCCCAGTGCGTCGGCGTCCGACACCACCGGGCGGCTCTCGCGCGTTGCGCGCACACACTTGTCCGGCTCGCCGCAGTCGGCGATTTCGATGTAATCCTCGTGCACCGCCTTGATCACCGCCGCAAACGGGAAGTCACCCAGCGAGGGCACGCGATAGCTCACGGTGTCGCCGACCTTGAAGGTCGATGGGTCGAAGTTGAATTCAAACGGGCATTTGCCATCCATGCCGATCATGTCGAGTGCTCCCCGCGCAATCGCCTGCGCACGAATTGGTTGAACAGCCCGGTCGCGGCTGTCATTTATCGGTACATAGCTTAGCCATCCAGCCGCCGTGGTTGTCAACCGAATGCGTGTGCCGGGGAATTGCTGCGCAGCGGGCAGGAACTCGTCGCCCTGTGCCACTGGAATGCCAACGGACCATTAATAACCACGAAAAATGATGCGAGGCATGCAGCGCTGACGTTACCCTCTACGGCGGGCGGATCGCGGCGGTTTGTCCGCAGCTTCGGGAGCCATCGGGAACGCTTCGGCGGCTGAGAGGGGGAGTTCCATGCGCCGACGTATCGCCCGGCCAATTCGCGATATCATATAGCCCGCGAGACAAGAACCAACGAGGAGACTCATTGATGGGAACTGACGTTATGTCAAAGGACATTGGAATGGATCACGGCACGCTACGCGAGATTTATCGTCAGATGTCGCGCATCCACGAGGTGGACAAGGGAATCCAGGCCGGGCTGTCGAGCGGCAAATTCATGTTTACTTACTGGCCGATGACCGGTCAGGAAGGCATACCCGCCGCTATTGCCCCGCTGATCACCAAGCACGACCATATGGTCACCATCTACCGGGGTATTCACGACCAGGTCGCCAAGGGCGTGCCGCTGAAAGGTCTCTTTGCCGAGGCTCTGGGTCGTATAGGCGGCGTCAACAAGGGCAAGGGCGGTTCACCCCACATTTCCGACCCTGAGTCCGGTTCCATGGTGACCACGGCGATTGTCGGCGCAGGCGCCCCGATCGCCAACGGTCTGGCCCTGGCCGAAAAAATGCGTGGCACGCAGAATGTCACCATCGTCAACTTTGGCGACGGTGCCACCAGTATCGGCGCCATTCACGAGGCCATGAACCTGGCCGGCGCCTGGAAACTGCCCGTCATTTTTCTCTGCCAGAACAACCAGATCGGCGAATACACCCCGATTCCCGAGTACACCGCCAGCAAGAACTTCACCGGCCGCGCCGAAGCCCTGGGCTTCCGTGGCGTTGCCCTCAACGGCAACGATCCGGTGGCGTTCTACAACGGCATGAAGGAAATCATCGAGAGCGTGCGCAACGGCGACGGTCCCGTGTTTGTCGAAGCCCACACCCTGCGCCTGGGACCCCACGCCGGCGTAGGCTGGTCCCATCTGCTGAAAGGTGACGAACTGGCCGCAGCAAAAGCAGCCTGGCCCGTGCCCGCCACCCGCAAGCTGTTGCTGGAAAGCGGTATCTGTACTGAAGAGGAACTGACTGCTATCGACAGCGCCGCCAAAGCCGAAGTGCAGGAAGCTGTGGAATGGGCGCTGAAGTGCGAAGTTTCCGGCGAAGACGAGATGCTTTTGGATGTCTACGCCGATCCCACCGTGGTGCCGCAGCGCGGCCAGCGCGTCAAGCGCGAGGCTGAAGCGCCCCACACCGGTGAGACCAGGATGATGGCCATGTTCGAAGCCGTGCAGGATGCACTTGATCTGTCCATGCAACTGGACAGGGGCGTGTTCTGCCTGGGCGAGGACATCGGCGACGATCCGGGCGGCGTGTTCAAGTGTTTCAAAGGCATGCAGACCAAATGGGGCGAGCGCATCAGACCGACCCCGATTGCCGAGCAGGCCATTATCGGTGCCGCCACCGGCGCCGCCCTGGTGGGCATGCGCCCCGTGGCCGAAATCATGTTCTGTGATTTCGTCGGCGTCTGTATGGACCAGATCACCAACCACGCGGCCAAACAGCGCTATATGTCCGGCGGCACCACCCATGTGCCGATGACCGTGCGCATGATCGCCGGCGGCGGTATCGGCGGTTTCGGCGCACAGCACTCGCAGTCCACCGAGGCCATGCTGCTGCACAACCCCGGTCTGAAGATCGTCTACCCCAGCACCCCCACCGAAGCCAAGGGCCTGCTGCTGAGCTGTATCTTCGACGAGGATCCCTGCATCCAGTTCGAATCCATGATGCTGACCTACGCCCTGAAGGAAGAAGTGCCGCTGGGCGACTACCGCATTCCGCTGGGTGTGGCCAAGGTCAAGCGCGAAGGTAGCGATGTCACCCTGATCACCTACGGCTGGCAGGTCATGCAGTGTCTGAAGGCCGCCGAAGAACTGGCGAAGGAAGGCATCAGCGCCGAGGTTCTGGACCTGCGCACGCTCCTGCCGCTGGACTACGACCGCATCCTGGCGTCAGTGGAAAAAACCGGTCGGGCACTGGTGGTTCACGCCGCCACCGAGTTCTGTGGTCTGGGCTCCGAGATCGCCAGCACCATCAACGAGGCGCTGTTCCGCAAACTGAAGGCACCCGCCTCCAGATTCGGTGCGTTCTACGCGCCCATCGCCTACTCCAAGATCATTGAAACCGCGCAGATTCCGCACGCCGGCACCATCGCCGCACGGGTTCGCGAACTTTTTAAATAGCACTCGAGAGGATAACCATGTCAACTGCATTGACCATACCAAAGCTTCAGATGTCCACGACCGAGGGCACCCTCACCGAGTGGCTGGTTGAAGACGGCGCCATGGTGGAAGCCGGTCAGGCCATTTATGCACTGGAAACCGACAAATCCGTGCAGGAAATTGAAGCGCCGGAGTCAGGCAAACTGATCCAGAAAGTGGCGGCGGGAGAAACCTACCCGGTTGGCACGGAGATCGGTGAGATTGTCGCCTGACAAACTCGGCGCCCGCTGTCACTGGCCGGGCGGTTGAGGTGAGAGTCCAAGGGGCGAGGCGGGGTTGACATCCCGCCTCGCCCCTTCTCGTTTCCGGGTGCCACCCGTGCTGCACTTGTCACACCCGAAAAACGGGCACCGTCCTCCTCAGTGATCCACTAGACGACCCTTACGGCGATCACCTTGGCGTCGAGGAATTCCTCGATGCCTTCGCGGCCCCACTCGCGGCCGACGCCGCTGCACTTGAAGCCGCCAAACGGCAGGTCGCCCGTGATGCTGAGGCCGCCATTGACACTGATGGCGCCGGCGCGCACACGCCGGGCGACGCGCATGGCACGAGCCTTGTCGGCCGAAATGACGGAACCGCCCAGGGCGTATTCGCTGTCGTTGGCGATGCGGATCGCGTCCTCGTCGTCTTCGTAGGGGATCACCACCAGCACGGGACCGAAGATCTCTTCCTGCGCGATGCGCATATCGTTGCGCACGTCGACGAAGCAGGTCGGTTCGATGAAGAATCCGCCGCCCTTGTCGGTGCGGGCCTTGCCGCCGGCAAGCAGGCGCGCGCCTTCCTTCTGTCCCAGCTCGATGTATTCCATCACCCGGTCGCGCTGACGCGCGGAGATGACCGGGCCCATGACCTGGGTGGGATCGTCGAAATCGCCCCACTTGGTGGCAAAGCCCGCGTAGGCCATTTCCAGCGCTTTCACCGCCTCTTCGTAACGGCTGCGGGGAACCAGCAGGCGGGTCGGGATCGCGCAGCCCTGGCCGGCATGGAAGATCACGATGGACTGCATGACGGACATCGCAAAGTCCGGTGCGTCGTCGAGGATGATGCTCGCCGACTTGCCGCCGAGTTCCAGGAACACGCGCTTGAGAGTCGCTCCTGCGTTTTGCATGATCCGCTTGCCGACGCCCGTGGAGCCGGTGAACGAGACGACGTCGACCCTCGGATCGGCTACCAGCGCTTCGCCTGCCATGACGGGATCGGCCGACGTGATCACGTTGAACACGCCGGGCGGGAAGCCTGCTTCCACGGCCAGTTCGCCCATGAACGCAGCTGTCGCCGGAGTATCCGGCGCCGGCTTCAGCACGACCGTGCAGCCGGCAAGCAGCGCCGGCACCACCTTGCCGACGTTGACGTACAGCGGCACGTTCCAGGGCGATATCGCGGCGACGACGCCGAGCGGCTCGTGCACCACGATCCGATCGGTATCGAAGCCCATTTCATTGCGCCGCCCCCGATCTTCCTCCCACGTGACCGCGGGGAAGCAGGCGAGCACGTCGTCCATGCCGCTGAGCGCCCGGTCGACCTGTGCACGGTAAGCGGCCCCGATGGACGCGCCCGCCTCGAGGCGGACGATCTGGACCAGCTTGTCGCGGTTGGCGAACAGCAGGTCGCGGTATTTCTTCATCAGCGCGAAGCGCTCTTCGTGCTTCTGCGACCAGTCGGTCTGGTCGAAGGCGCGCCGGGCCGCGACAATCGCTTCGTTGACATCGTCCGCGGAGGCATCCGCCGCCTTGCCGATGACCTCGCCGGTCCACGGGCAGATGTTGTCAAAGGTCCTGTTGCCGGCCGCCGCGCGCAGCTTGCCGTCGATATAGAGCCTGGCTTCCGGGAGATTTTCCATGTGTCTGTCCTTTGTTCGTTTCTTGGAGCAGCGCTGTCAGGCGCTGAACGGGTTGCGCTGTCGCGGCATTACTGCGCGAAGAGCCATCACGCCTGGATCGCGTGCCTGGCCGCCACGTAGCCCCAGGTGAATGACGGGCCGATGCTTGCGCCCGCGCCGGGACTCCCGCGGCCCATGACCGACGCCGTGGAGGTGCCCGTGGCGTAGAGCCCGGGTATTACCGAGCCGTCCTCGCGCAGCACCCGCGCGTGCACATCGGTGACCAGCCCGCCGAAGGTGCTGACATCGCCCGGATACACGCGCAGCGCGAAAAATGGTCCTTTCTCTATGCTGCCGAGCGTCGACGACGGCTGGTGCAGCGCGTCGCCGAGCCATTGATCGTAGGCGTGGTCGCCGCGGTGGAAGTCTTCATCGCGACCCTTGCGCACGAAGCCGTTGAAGCGCTCCACCGCATGGCGGAGTCTGGCAGGATCCATGTTGCAGGCGTGCGCCAGTTCCTCCAGCGTGTCGCCACGGCGCAGAAACTGCTCGTCGTACCACGGTTGCGGCTTCCTGGCGCCCGGCATGGTGCCCGCCAGCATGTATGTGTCCAGGTACTGGCTGTCCAGCACCATCCAGCTCGGCACCGCCGGCACCTGCTTGTCGCGCTCGCGCATCGCCCGGGCGATTTCCACATAGGAGCAGGACTCGCGCATGTAGCGCTCGCCTGTCTGGTCGACGACGATGGTGTGGGGCTTGGAGATGTCGCCCTGCATCGGGGGCTTGACCGGCGGATTGCCCGGCGGCAACGTCACAGGCGAGCCGATGCGCTCGTCCATCTGCGCGATGGCGGAGCCGATGCGGGCTGCTTCCTCGATCATTTCCCCGGTATCACCCGGTGCGGTGTTCGACCATTCGGTCGATGTGCCGGGTATGTAGCGGTCCAGCATGCGCTGGTTACGGGCGAACCCGCCGGCGTTGACGAGCACGCCGGAACGCGCACCGATGCGCCACTCTGCGCCGTTCTTCTCGATCACGACCCCGGTGACGCGTCCGTCCTCGACCACGAGCTGCCTGACGCCCGCGTTGACGCGAATCTCCACGCCGGCCTTCAGCGCGGCGTGCAGCATTTGCCCCTGCAGGGCCTGGCCGGCAGTGACCAGGTGCTTGCCGGCCAGCCGGCTCACGATGGTCCGCCCGATGACCCTGGCGATGACCTTCTTGCTGGCCCAGGAGCGCTTGAAATTCGGCAGCTGCATGGCCTCGTCCAGGTTGGCGGGCAGCGGGAGGAAGCCCGGCCGCAGTCTGGATTTCCATTCGCCCAGCTGGTTGATATCGAACAACTCGGAGACCACGGTACGGCCGGGCACCGATTCGCCGGGGGCTGCATGATAGTCGGGCCACGAGGGAATGCGCCGCAGCCGGATTCCCTGGCTGACCAGGAAGTCGATCATCTTCGGCGCCTGCGCGACATAGGCCAGTCGCCGCTCGCGATTGGCCCCCGGCGTGTCGTCGTGATCGCCGACCACCGCATCGAGATAGGCGACGGCTTTCTCGTGGCTGTCGTCGATCCCCTCGCTCTTCATGAAGCGATTGTCGGGAATCCACATCACGCCACCGGAAATGGCCGTGGTCCCGCCCACCTGTTCGGTTTTCTCGAGGATGAGCACGCTTTTGCCGGCCGCTCGCAGGACCAGCGCGGCGCACATCGAGCCGCCGCCGCTGCCAACCACCACGAAATCGAATGTCTCGTTCATATCATTGTGCTCCCAGTTGTCAGTCAGACGCGCGGGCGTGAATGGTGACGACCGGCGTCTGCAGGTCCGATGGCAGATCGATGATCGAGCGGAAGACATTGGTCACCGAGCGGTACTGCGATTTCGGGAGCTCGGCCATGTTGAGTCCTGCCGCCAGGGCGGCCTGGCCAAAGCGCACCCTGATCTCGGGGGACCAGGCGGGCATTTTTCCTTCCTCCATCATCTGGCCTGCACGCACGGTGGTGACCTTGATGCCGCTGGGGTCGAGTTCGTAATTGAGGCCTTCCGAAAAGCGCTCCAGCCCCGCCTTGCTGCCCTGGTAGAGCACAAAGAAGGGGAAGCGCATTTCCACCGATTCGCTGCTCACATTGATGATGTGGCTGCCGCGGCCCATCATTGGAATCGCGGCACGAGCACACAGGATCGGTCCGGTCAGATTGGTGCCGATGGCGCCCAGGATCTGCTCGTCGGAGGCTTCGGCGATCGGGATCGGTTCATACACGGCGGCGTTGTTGATCAGCACATCGATGCGCGGATGGCGCCTGGCGATTGCTGCAAAGGCGGCTCGTACCGAGTCTGGCGACGACACATCGCAGCACACGGCCATGGCGCGTTCACCGATCTCTGCCGCCACGGCCTCGACTTTTGTCGCCGTGCGTCCGAGCAGCACGACGGTTTCCCCGTCGGCAGCGAAACGCCGCGCGAGCGCGCGTCCAAGCCCATCTCCGGCGCCGGTGATGACGATGATCTTCGACACGAGTTTTCTCCTTGCATTTCGACGCCGGTGGGCCGGCGGCTGGCTCGTTGGGTTTCAGCGACGGACGGCGAAAGCCTCAGCCCTTGTCGGCATAGACCGAAAGATCCCCGGCATAGGCAACACCGCCAGACCAGAAGCGGTTGCCACTGACCTTGCCGAAATAATGCACGGTCCGCGCGATCGAGGCAGATGACGAGCGCGGTTGCATCGCGATGCCGCTGGGACTCCTGCCGCCGGCGCGTGCGCTGAAATCCCTGAGAGTGAACGGAAGGTCGTCGGTTTGCTGTGCGCACATGACGAGCTGGTCGCCGGGGCAGTAATGGCGAGGCTCGATCTGGATCGGCGAGAGCTCGCCCCGCTTCATGGCGACGTGGCCGGGGACGTTGATCACTTCCACGCTGTGCACGTTTTCGTAGTAGGTCTGGTATTCATCGCGGCGACCGGGAACGTAGTTGGCGAGGATGATGCTCACGCCGGAAAAGGGTTCGGACTGTTGCCAGTTCGGGCTGGCCTTCCAGTCGGAGTAAAGGCGATAGGTGTACAGCCGCTCGGTTTCATCGTCGGCGATCATGCCCGCGTCGCGCGCATCGGCCACCAGCGGCCCGAGTGCCGGGATGTCGATGGCCGGATCCGGCAGGTCGAAGTCGTAGACGCTCAGGAAACGCCACGGCTGCGGAATGTCCGGCATCATCTGCTGCGGCGTCAATTCGTAGCGCTCGGCGGACCTGAACCCGCGCAGGTGCGCCAGGGCCGCACCGTGCGCTCCGTCGAACCACGCCGCGTAATCGGCGTCGCGCCCGGCGGGTACGTTGTGAAGATGGATTGTGGTGTAAAGAGCCATATTTTATTGTCCAGGCTGGATTTCTGGTCCGCGGATTCCATGGGCGTCACCGCGCGCGCCGAACGGTCGCCGACGCCCCGGCCCGCTCCCCGGCGACTTATAATCACCACTGTTGACTAACACGTCAAGTGGCGTATGCTTTTCGCCCTGGTGCGCGTGCCCCGGTTGAGAGGATCCGCGCAGGCTGCGGTTGGCTTCACTAATTCAGCACGAGGTGGGTAATGGATTTCCTGGGTTACAAGAACAGGCGTGTCATCGTCAGCGGCTGCTTTTCGGGAATGGGGGAGGCGACTGCCCGCCTGCTGGTCGAGCTCGGCGCGCAAGTGCACGGTATCGATTACAAGGAAACCACGCTCGACCTCGCTTCATTCAACCAGGTCGATTTGCGCGATCCTGCGGCTATCGATGCTGCGATTGCCAGGATTGGCGGTAAAGTCGATGCGCTGTTCAATTGCGCCGGTTTGCCGCAAACCGCGCCTGCGCTCGACGTCATGAGGGTCAACTACGCGGGAACCCGGCGCGTTACCGAGCGCGTGCTGCCGCTGATGTCGGCGGGTGGCGCGATTGCCAGTATTTCCTCCACCGGTGGTCTCGGTTGGAGTCGCCGGATGCCGGTGCTCATGCAGCTGCTCGCGATCGACGACTATGAGGGTGCCGTCAAGTGGTGCGAGGAGCACCCGGACGACGTCAAGGAAGGCTACACCCTTTCAAAAGAGGCGATCATCGTGTGGACGATGCTGTCTTCCCAGCGCCTCATCAAGCAGGGCGTTCGCATCAATTGCACGCTGCCCAGCCCCACGCAGACCCCGATGATGAGTCACTTCGAATCCGCCACTCCCTTGTCGGTGATCGATGCCTTCACGCTGCCCACCGGCCGTCGTTCGACCCCGGAGGAGCAGGCGGGTGCGCTGATTCTCCTCAACAGCTCTGCGGCGAGCTTCATCAACGGTGTGGTGTTGCCGGTCGATGGCGGTTTCATGGGTGGCCTGACGACCGGGCAGATCGACCTGGGCAAAATCATGTCCAGATGAGCGAGGCCGGCTTTCCACGGCGCTCATGTGCTCGCACCTGAAACACTTCACTTCGTGTGGATAAGGATTATCGATGGCTGCACCTCGTCCCTTGCCGCGGCTCGATGCCGAAAACCGCCCCTTCTGGACCGGGGGGCAGCGGGTGAACTGCGGATCATGCGCTGCCAGGATTGCCAGGCGTTTATCCATCCACCGCGTCCTGTCTGCCGCAGCTGCCTGTCGGAGAATGTGGCGCCGGAGGTGGTCGCCGGGACCGGTGTCGTGGACACCTTCACCGTCAACTACCAGAAGTGGCATCCGGCCGCGGAGGTTCCATACGTCATAGCCCGGGTGGCGATTGACGGGGCGCCGGGTGTTTACCTGACCACCAATATCGTTGGTTGTCCGGTGGATGCAGTCGACATTGGCGATCGCGTCCGCGTGACGTTCGAACAGCAGGACGACGTCTACCTGCCACTTTTCGAGAAGATTGTCTGACCATGGCCGCCAACAACGAAGCCTATATCACCGGGGTCGGGCAGTCGCAGATCGGCGTCAGGCTGACGCGCCACCCGTTGCTGCTGACGCTGGATGCCGTTCGCGAGGCGCTCGACGAGGCAGGTCTGACGATCGGGCAGATTGACGGCGTGTCCACCTACCCGGGGCGCACACCGGGCTACCTCGGCTTCTCGCCGGTCGGTGCCGACGAGCTGATCGATGCGCTGGGGATTCGCGCGACCTGGTATGCCGGTGGTGGTGAAATCACCTCCCAACTGGGCGCCGTGGTGGCGGCTGCCGCGGCGGTCCGCGCCGGTCAGGCGCGACACGTCATCTGCTTCCGTACCGTCTACGAAGCCGCCGCAATGTCCAGGCCGGAGGAGTACCCGGTTCCCCGACGCGACAGGGTGGACGGGACTTCGCAATGGGTTGCCCCGTTCAACGCCACGTCGGCAGTCAACTGGACAGCGCAGTACGCGATGCGTCATGTCAGGAAATATGGGCTGACACGAGAGCAGCTGGCCCAGATCGCGCTGACTGATCGAGCCCATGCCTTGCTCAATCCGCGTGCGCTCGTGCGCGAACCGCTGACCATGGATGAGTACCTGTCGGCACGCATGATTTCGACCCCGCTGTGTCTCTACGATTGCGATCGTTTTTCCGACGCATCGACGGTCCTGATCGTGTCGGCGGGCGATGCGGTCGATGAGGTATCGTGTAAACCCATACGCATCGCCGCCATGGCCGGCACTGTGGAGCGGCTCAGCTGGGACCAGGCGGAGTGGATGGCCTGTTACCCCACTGGCGCAGATCTCTGGAAGCGAACGGATTACAAACCGTCGGACGTCGACACGGCGCAGCTTTATGACGGCTTCAGCTTCCAGGCTGTGGCATGGCTCGAAGCCCTTGGTTTTTGTGAAATCGGCGAAGGCGGACGCTTCATCGAAGGCGGCAAGCGCATTGCGCTCGACGGCGAACTGCCGCTCAACACGTTCGGGGGGCAGCTCGGTGCTGGCCGTCTGCACGGGTTTGGCTTCGCCCATGAAGCGGTGGTGCAGCTGAGGGGGCTGGGCGGCGCGCGCCAGGTTCCCGGCGATCCGCGTGTCGCTGTCAGCGCCTCGGGCGGCGGGCCTCTCGCCACTGCCTTGCTGCTGGTGCGGGACTGAAACATGCAGTCTTCTCCCCCGGCTCAACCGCCCGTGGCTTCGCCGGGATTCAGGCGGCGTTTCCGCATCACGCCTGCGGCCGGCCGGGTACAGAGCGAAGTCGAAGACGATTATCACTGCATGAGCGTGATCGTTCACCACGACGGTGCGGTCGCCACCCGCGTCGAGGCAGTGATGAGGCGTGCGCCGTGGACTACCTGTCCCGGCGCACCGGAGCAGCTCGAGCAGACGTTTTCCGGTGTCGCGCTGGACGCCTTTGCTGCGCGCGGTCAAAAGCAGGTCAATTGCACGCATCTGCACGATCTCGCCGTGCTGGCGGCCGCGCACGCCTTCGACCAGGCTCCGCTTGTCTACGACATCCTCGTGTCCGACCCCGTCGATGGAAAGCGCCGTGCCGAACTGCACTGCGCCGGTGCGACCATTCTCGGCTGGACCGAGGCCGGTATGCGGATCGTCGAGCCTACGGAGTTGACGGGGCTGAACCTCGGCGAGCTGCGACCCTGGATCGAGTCGCTGGATCCGCAGCGGCAGGAAGCGGCGCGGCTGCTTCGCTGGGCCAATATACTGGCAAACGGGCGTATGATCCCGTTGGAGCAGCAGTCCGACGCGGGTCGTATGCCTCCCAATTGCTACACATTCCAGCCGCACCGGGCCGTGCAGGCGAAGCGTGTCGGTGTGATACGGGACTTCAGTGACGGGGCGGCGCAGCCGCTGGCGGAATACGCACCCGCTTTTTAAGCGCCTCGGTTTGGGATACCTTTTCGAGTCCGGTAACGATAAACATCGCATAGCAGCGTAAGGAGGATTTCATGAACATGAACGACATGGTGATCATCAGCGTGGATGATCACATCAGCGAACCTCCGGAGATGTTCGACAAGCACTTGTCGGGCGATGATCTTGCCAGCGCACCCAAGCTGCGCACCAACGCAGACGGTACGAACTACTGGGAGTATCAGGGCATGATAATGCCCTCGGTCGGTCTCAATGCGGTCGTTGGTCGCCCGCTCGAGGAATACGGCATGGAGCCGAGCTCGTTCGGGCAGCTGCGCAAGGGCGTCTACGACGTGCACGCGCGCATCGACGACATGAACGTCAACGGCATTGCCGCGTCGCTCAATTTCGGCACCTGCGTCGGATTCGACGGCGGCCGGTTCCACAAGGCCGCTGACAAGACGCAAGGCACGCGATCCACATGCGCGCCTACAACGACTGGCACATCGACGAATGGTGCGGCGCGTACCCCGGCCGCTTCATTCCCTGCGCCCTGCTGCCGACCTGGGACATGAAGGCCACGGTGGAGGAAATCAACCGCATTGCGAAGAAGGGCTGTACCACCGTTTCGCTCAACGAGAATCCCACCACACAGGGATTGCCCAGCATTCACAACGAGTACTGGGAGCCGATGTGGAAGGCCATCGTCGACAACAACATGACCATATGCCTGCACATCGGCGCGGGCAATCCGGTTCCGCATGCGTCCACGGAGACGCCGATCGAAGCCTGGATCACCACCATGCCGCTGTCGAGCTGCGTCGGCGCGGCAGACTGGCTCAACCTCTCGGCGCTGCAGCGCTATCCGAGCATGAAGATCGCGCTGTCCGAATGCGGCCTCGGCTGGATTCCGTATTTCATGGAGCGCGCGGATTTCAGCCACGCGCGCCACAAGGCCTGGACCCACTCGGACCTGAACTTCAAGGGCATGAAGCCCAGCGATATCTTCCGCAAGCACTTCATGGTGTGCTTCATCGACGATGCATTCGGACTGCAGAATCTCGGCGCGGTCAATGAAGACATGGTCTCCTATGAATGCGACTACCCGCATTCCGACACGCTGTGGCCGGAAGTCCCGGAAAGGCTGTGGGAAACGGTCAGGCACCTGCGCGACGAGCAGATCGACAAGATCACGCACCGCAACGCGATGCGCCACTTCAGCTTCGATATGTTCAAGCACCACAAGCGCGAGGAGCTGACCGTTGGCGCATTGAGGGCCAAGGCTGTCGCAGCCAACGTGGATGTCACGCCGAAATCCGCCGGTGGCGCCAAGCCGCTGGCCGAGGGCGAAGCGCTGCGCCGCGTCACCTCGGGCGATCTGTTCAAGATGTTTTCTCACCACGAAAAAACCGCGGCTTCCTGATCCGGCATTTCACGCGGGAGCGCGAGCTCCCGCGTGACGTCAGTTGATTCACGCTCGAGTTTCTTGCCGCTCTGCTGTTGTGGCGCTGCTGTTGTGGCGCAATTGACACGGGTCTGCCGTGGGCGCAGACTTCATCAGTGAACGACACTGGTGATCAATATGGAGCCTGCGTCCTCGGAGCGCGGAAAGGGACGGCGACGGCGCGATCCCAAGGCCACTCGTGAAGCCATACTTGCCGCCGCCAGGACCGTGCTGGCCTCCGATGGTCGCGATGCGCTGAGCCTGACCAAGGTGGCGCATCTGGCTGGCGTCAACCGTGGCACAGCCTACCAGCATTTCAATACCCGGGAGGAACTCGTCAAGGCCACTGTGGCCTGGGTGAGCGAGAGCCTGGCGGATACCTTGTTTGGCACGCCGGATGCCAGCGGTCAGGTGCCGGATGCGATGCAACGTCCCGTGTACGAGGTGATCACCGGTCTGGTGGACTTCGCCGTCGAGAACCCGGGTCTGGGCCGCATCTGGCTGTTCGAGGTGCTCGCCTCCGACAATCCCGGCGAGGACGTGTTCTTCAAGCGATTCGAGTTGTCGACCAAGGAACTCGCCGACAGCGAATTCGGTGAAGAGGGCATCGATGCCGAAGCGTTGTCGGTGATGATGCTGGGCGGGTATTTCCTGTGGCCCGTCTGGGTGCGTGCCCGTGCGCGCACAAAGACGGAGCGCGAGGTCATGGCCCGGCGCATGCGGCGCGAGGTGCTGCGGCTCTCCCTGCACGGAATACTGCGGGCAGAGAAATTTCCGCACCTGCAGAAGCTGCTGCAGGACTTGACGCCTTGAATCCAGCCAGCGCTGCACGTTTCTGACGGGGCAGGGGCGGAGCGCTCCAATGCTCCGCCCGGTTGCTTGCTCGGCTAGCTCCTCGCAGCTGATGCGTCGTCGCCGCAGAGTTGGTTCGACAAGGTTTGCGCAGCGGACAGCAGGGCGCGTTGAAGCGCGGGAAGCCCGGCTCGCTTCAAGGCGCTTCCGATGCTCGTGGCGACAAGTGCGTGACTCAGTTTCGCACGTGTCTTCCAGACCGGGGCCGCGACCACTGTCACCCCGGAAATATAGTTTCCTTCGTCGATGGCAAACCCCTGGGCGCGCGTCTGGCTGACCTGCGCCTTCCATTCATCGAAGGTCGGCGGCTCATCCCAGCGAAGCGTCCTGAACCTGGCTTCCAGTTCGGCTTCCGGGTGATCCTCGAATGCCGCAATGCAGCGGCCCGTCGCGCTGATGAGCGCTGGAAAGCGACTGCCGATTTGCGCACTGAGCTGAAAGTTGTGCCCCGACTGGGAGACTGCAACGACGATGATGTGCTCGAGACCGACTATCTGGACTCCGAGCATCGTCACATCGAAAGCCTGGCCGATGCGCTCCAGCACGGGCTGGGCGAGATCGGCAAACTGGTTGCGTCTGAGCCACTGCCGCGCGAGGGTGAGAACGCCCGCCTCCAGGGAATACCGCTTTGTGTCGGGATCGAAGGAGACAAACTCCTCGGCGACCAACGCCCTGAGCACGTAGAGGCAGGTGCTCGGCACCAGGCCCAATTCCCGCGCGATGGTTTGCAGCCCGAGCGGTGTGTCGCTTTTCCCGAGCAGGCGCAGAACTGCCGCCGCGCGCGAGATGGCGGGTGCCTTGCTTTCTTTCACCGTTCTGGCGAGTTCGCGGTCCGGTGACAGAGGAATGTTTCAGTTGACCAGTCATTGAGCGTACTCGTTGATATTGGCTCCGCAACCGTCCCCATGTGGCGGCCTGCGAGCCGGTGACGCCAGTGCCAGGGAAACCCCGCACAGGCAACGTGTTCAATATATAGAATGCTATTCTATATTTACAACTCTATTTTTTTGTGGCATCTTGCCTGCAATTCGAAGGGCCACGCGACTTTGCGGCGGCTTCGAGGAAAGCAGTGGTGGATCCATGGTCAAGCTCACAGAATTCACTCGTTACGCAGATGCCCAGGCGCATGCCACTTCGCAGGCGCTGTGGGAGCTCTTCGACGGCGATCGCGAACACCTGAACATCGCCCACGAATGCATCGGCCGTCACGCCGATGGCTCGGGCCGCGCCGCCGTGCGCATTGCCCATGCCGACGGGGCCGACGAATTCCTGAGCTTCGACGCCATCGCCGCCGGCTCCGCGCGCTTCGCGCACTGGCTCGACGCGAACGGCATCCAGCCGGGCGACCGTATTGCCTTCATGCTGGAGCCGTCGCTGCCCTTCTATGTCTGCCTGTTCGGCGCGATGCAGACGGGGGCGATCAGCGTGCCGCTGTTCACGCTCTTCGGGCTCGACGGTTTGCGGCTGCGCGTCGACGACTGCAAGCCGAAGCTGCTGATCACGAACGCGGAAAAGGCGGAAGTCGCCAGCAAGATCGAAGGTGTGCGCGTCATCGTGGCCGATGCCGGCCTGCTCGATGAGATCGCGCGCTTTCCGGGCAGCTATGAAACGAAGACCCGTGCCAACGATCTGGCTGTCTTCCAGTACACGTCCGGCACAACGCGTGAATTGCCGGAAGCGGTGAAGCACACGCATCGCGCTCTGGTGACGCTGATGTTCGCCGCGCTCTACGGAACCGGCGTCCGGCCGGGCGACGAATTCTTCTGCCCGTCGTCGCCGGCCTGGGGACACGGCCTTTGGCACGGGACGCTGGCGCCACTGGCATTGGGTGTCACCACCGGCACCTTCGCGGGCCGCTTCGATGCGGTGCGTCTGATGAAGGCGCTGCAGGATTACAAGATCACGAACATGTCGGCGGCCGCCACCCATTACCGGATGATGAACAATTCGGGGCGGGCCGGGGACTTCACTTTCTCGCTCAGGAAGTTGTCATATACCGGTGAACCCATCGATCCGGTGACGCTCGAGTTTATCGACAAGACCTTCCATGTGCCCGCGTGCAGCATGTACGGCACCACCGAGATCGGCGTGGTGCTGGTCAACTACCCCGGCGCGAGCGACTTCGTCGTCAAGCCGGGGTCGTTGGGCAAGCCCATCCCCGGTCTGAAGCTCCAGGTGCAGAGCCCGGACGGAACCGCGACAGCACCGGGCGTCGTCGGTGAACTCATGCTGTGGCGGCGCGACAGGTGGGAGACCACCAAGGATCTCGCGAGAATCGACGAGGACGGCTATTTCTATCATGCCGGCCGGGCGGACGACGTGATCATATCCGCCGGCTGGACGATGAGCGCGGTGGAGATCGAAAACACCTTGCTCAAGCACCCGGATGTCAAGGAAGCGGCCGTCATCGGCGTGCCGGACGCGACACGCGGGCAGGTCGTCAAATCGTTCGTTGTCACCGACCGTCCGGCAAGCGATGAGTTTGTCGACGAACTGAAGAACTTCACGCGGGAGCGGCTGAGCCAGCACGAATTTCCGCGTCACATCGAATTTGTGAGTGAGCTTCCCAAGACACCAGCCGGGAAGATTCACCGCAAGGTCCTGCGCGATCGCGAAGCCGCTGCTGCGGCTGCGAGTGCCAACTGAAACCCCAGGAGAAGACATATGTCCACCAGCACCAACAAGTTTCCGAAAATCACCGAGGAGGGTCTTGCAGACCTCCGCAAGCGCATCGGTGTGAAGATCACCGATACGATCGAGCCGTGGAACTATGAAGCGACCCGTGACGCCATCCGTCACTACGCTCATGGCATCGGCGACGACAATCCGCTGTGGTGCGACCCGGAATACGCCGCGAAGACCAAGTACGGCACCATCGTGGCTCTGCCGAGCTTCATGTTCACCACCAGCCGCATCATCTCGGGCTATTGCGGTGGCCTTTCGGGCGTGCACGCCATGTGGGCAGGCGCTGACTGGACCTGGCACAAGCCGGTGCTGCGCAACGACGTGATCACCACCGAAGCGTGCCTCAAGGACCTGGTCGAACATCAGACCAAGTTCGCCGGTCGCAGCTTCCAGCAGATCTACCATGTCGACTTCTTCAACCAGCATGGTGACAAGGTTGCTGAAGGCGACAGCTGGGTGTTCCGTACCGACCGTGACGAAGCGCGCGAGCGTGGCACGAAGTACACCGAAGCCCGTGGCCGCGTCGAGCCGTACACCGAGGAACAGCTCGCTGAATTCACGCGCCTCTACCAGACCGAGGAAATCCGTGGCGCGACCCCGCGTTACTGGGAAGACGTGAAGGAAGGCGAAGCGCTGCCGCGCATGATGAAGGGGCCGATGACGGTCACCGGCTTCATCTGCTATGCGCAGGGCTGGGGCGGCCTCTACATCCGTGCCAACAAGCTCGCCAACAAGATGCAGCAGGCTCACCCGGGTCTCGGCATCCGCAACCGCTTCAATGTGCCGGATTGCCCCGAGCGCGTTCACTGGGACGAGGAATTCGCTCTCGAAGTCGGTGCACCGGGCGCTTATGACTACGGTCCGGAGCGTTGCTCGTGGCTGACGCATCACGTCACCAACTGGATGGGCGACGATGGCTTCCTGCGCAAGAGCAAGTGCCAGATCCGCCGCCACAATCCCGATGGCGACGCGATCTTCATCGACGGCACCGTCACCCGCAAGTTCGTCGAGGGTGACAAGCACCTGGTGGAAATCAGCCAGAAGGCCGAGACGCACCGTGGTGAGACCTCCGCTTTCGGCACGTCTATCGTCGAACTGCCGAGCCGCGCTGGCAAGTAAGCAATTGTCCGTCCCGGCTGCGCTGCGGGTGCCCTGTGCCAGGGAGATCGCGGCCGGGACGACTGTCTCAGGCGGCACGCACACATCGCAAGGAGCGCGTATGCATGAGAGTGACAGTTCGACTTGGGCCGGCCCCCTGCGGGGAATTCGCGTGCTCGACTTCACCCGCGTGCTGTCGGGACCGGCGGCTTCGCTTGCGCTTGCCGATCTCGGTGCCGAGGTGCTCAAGATCGAGCCGCCGGGCGCCGGCGACGAAACCCGCACCTTCCCGCCGATCCGCGACCAGGAGAGCCACTATTTCCTGAGCGTCAACCGCGGCAAGAAGAGCATCGTCATCGACCTGAAGACCGAAGCCGGCGTGACGCTGGCCAGGGATCTTGCGGCCAGATGCGACATCCTGATCGAGAACTACCGTCCGGGTGTCATGGATCGCCTGGGCCTTGGCTACGAAACGCTTTCTGCCATCAACCCCCGGCTGATCTATTGCGCGATCTCGGGCTTCGGCATGACCGGCCCGCTGCGTGACCGGCCTTCCTTCGATATCGTGATGCAGGCGCTCTCGGGCGCGCTCAGCGTCAACGGCGAACCCGGTCGCGAACCCACCAAACTGGGCATTCCCCTCGGCGACCTGGTCGGCGGGGTGAACGGCCCGATCGGCATCCTCGCGGCCTTGTACGAGCGCAGCGTCACCGGCCGCGGGCGGCTGATCGACATCAGCCTGCTCGATGGCCTGATCGGCATGCTCGGCTACCTGCCGCAACTGGCGTGGTTCACCGGCGAGGATCCGAAGCCCCAGGGATCCCAGCATCCCAACCTGGTTCCCTACGGCGTGTTTCCAGCCAGCGACGGCTCGATCGTCATCGCCTGCCTGATGAACAGCTTCTGGGCGAATATCTGCCGCGCGCTCGGCATGGATGACTGGATCGAGGACATCCGTTTCGACACGCTCGAGAAGCGCCGCGACGCGCGCGGCATCGTGAATGAGCGGATCACCGCAACCACCAGCCAGAAGACCGTGAACGAACTCGTCGACATCTTTACGGAGCACCAGGTTCCGCATGCGCCGATCCTCGGCATCAGGGAGGCGCTGTCACAGCCGCAAGCCGTTGCCCGGGAAATGGTGGTCGAGACCGATCACCAGCGCCTGGGGAAGATCCCCATCGTGAACCGCTCGATCCGATTTCCCGGCGATCCGCAGCCGGTTCCGGCCGCGCCTCCGGTCCTTGGCCAGCATACCGACGAGATCCTCGCGGATATTCTTGGTCTCACATCCGAGCAGATCGGGGAGTTGCGCATGTCCAGGGTCGTGGCCTGAATCGGCTGATCGATCCCGGGACGCGCTGCGTACGCCTGGTCTGATCACTTCCAGAAAAGAGAGGAGCACCCGATGCCAGAACTCAGATTCGACGATCGCGTGGCAGTCATCACCGGCGCTGGCAGGGGGCCTGGGTCGTGCCTATGCGCTGCTGCTCGCTTCGCGGGGAGCGAAAGTCGTCGTCAACGATCCCGGTGCCAGCCTGCAGGGCGACAGCACCGATGCCGGTCCCGCGGAAGCGGTGGTGCGGGAGATCAGGGCTGCGGGCGGTGAGGCAGTCGCCTGCACCGAGTCAGTGGCGACGCCCGAGGGCGGCAAGGCGATCATCCAGTCGGCACTGGACAGCTACGGCCGCATCGACATCCTGATCCACAACGCCGGCATCGTGCGCCGCGGATCCCTGATGGAGCTGTCGTATGAGGATTTCGAGTCGGTCCTCGACGTGCATCTGCGCGGTGGATTCCATGTCGTCCGCCCGGCGTTTCCCGCTCATGTGCAAGGCCGGCTACGGCCGCATCGTGCTGACAGGCTCGATCAACGGGCTGTACGGCAATCGCAACGTGGTGAATTACAGCGTGGCCAAGGCGGGCTTGATCGGCCTGTCCAATGTTGCAGCGCTGGAAGGCGCGGAACACGGCGTGAAGAGCAATATCATCCTTCCCGCAGCCGTGACGCGCATGGCCGAGGGGCTGGATACGAGCGCCTACCCCCCGATGGACCCGGAGCTGGTAGCCCCCGCGGTGGGCTGGCTTGCCCATGAATCCTGCTCGGTGACGGGCGAGATGCTGGTTGCGATGGCTGGCCGTGTCGCGCGGGCCTACGTCGCCGAGACGCCCGGCGTCTACCACCCCGCATGGTCGATCGAGCAGGTGGGTGAAGAGATCGATGCGATCCGGAATACGGACGACCCTGTCATCTTCCCGGTCGTGCCCTCCGGGCATGTCGACCACCTTCGCTACAGTTTCGCGATGGCCGCCTCGGGGTGAATGACGCCTGTCGCGCCGGGCGACGCGAGTGAATTTGGCACGTAATCCGGACGGAGGACGAAGATGGCCGGGCGCTACTTTGACGATTGGCAGGTGGGTGACCGGATCGAGCACGAGATCCGCCGCACGGTGACGGAGACGGACAACCTGCTGTTCTCCGTCATGACCCACAATCCGCAGCCGTTGCACATCGACGTCGAGGCGGCGCGGGCTTCCGAGTTCGGACAGATTCTCGTCAACGGCACTTTCACCTTCGCGCTGATGATCGGGCTCACGATCAGCGACACGACGCTAGGCACCCTCGTGGCGAACCTCGGCTACGACAAGCTGGTGATGCCGAAGCCGGTGTTCATCGGCGACACGATGCGGGCAAGCACCGAGATCGCGGAACTGCGCGAGTCGCGGTCGAGGCCCAACGCCGGCATCGTCGTCTTCGCCCACGAACTGATCAACCAGCGCGACGAGGTCGTCTGCCGCTGCCTGCGTACCGCGCTGATCAATCGCAGGCCGGTCTAGGGCCCAGTCCGGTCGATACCAGGAACAACGGCTTGCCGCCTCATGGCGCCTCTCGATCGTGGGTATCGTTTCCGTGCCGCGCTAATGGGACGTGAAGACGCAGCAGGGTCCGATGAGCGATCAGGCATCCGCTGTGTTGCCGCGAAGGAGGTGATCTGAGCTAAGCTGAGGCGCGCGACAGTGCCTTCGAAAAGGATCGATTCGTGAAAGACGCCGGCTCGAGCACCGACACCGTGCGCGACCTCGCAAGGGCGCATCGGGAACTGCCCGGTGCCCTGCTGCCCCTGCTGCACGCCATCCAGGATGCGCTGGGCCACGTGCCGGACGCGGCCGTTCCCGTGATCGCGGAGGAACTGAACCTCTCGCGCGCGGAAGTGCACGGCGTGATCAGCTTCTATCATCATTTCCGCCGCGAGCCGCCGGGGCGCCACATCGTGCAGATCTGCCGCGCCGAATCCTGCCAGGCGCTCGGTGCGCGCGCGCTGGAAGCCGAGGCCCGCGCGCTGCTCGGCATCGACTTCCACCAGACCACGGCCGGATCGCTGCATCACGCTGGAGCCGGTGTACTGCCTCGGCAACTGCGCCTGTTCGCCGGCGATACGGATCGATGACGATGTGCACGGCCGGGTGGACGCGCGCACGCTGGCCGTGCTGCTGGACGAGCTCCGCAGCCAGGTGATCGAGGTACGCTGAGATGTCACGAATCACGGTTTACGTGCCCTGCGACACCAGCGCCGTTTCGCTCGGCGCCGACAGGGTGGCGCGAGAGGCTGGCCGCGGCGAATGCCGCGATGCCCGCGTCGACATCGTGCGCAACGGCTCGCGCGGGGCGTTCTGGCTCGAGCCCATGCTGGAGGTCGAGGCCGGCGGGCAGCGCATCGCCTACGGTCCGGTGCAACCGGACGATATCCCGCGCCTGCTGGACGAGGGGATGCTGGGCGGCGATACCCGCTCCGCGCTATGCCTCGGCCCGGTGGACGAGATCCCGTTCCTGAAGAAGCAGCAGCGCCTGACGTTCGCCCGGCAGGGCGTGGTCGATCCGGTGTCGGTGCAAAGCTATCGTGCCCACGGTGGCTTCGCGGGGCTGGAGCGCGCGCTCGGCATGTCCGCGCAGCAGATCGTCGACGAAGTCCGGGAGTCCGGGCTGCGCGGGCGCGGCGGCGCGGCGTTCCCGGCGGGCATCAAGTGGCAGACGGTGCTGGATGCGCCGGGCGAGCAGAAGTACATCGTCTGCAACGCGGACGAGGGAGATTCCGGCACCTTCGCGGATCGCATGCTGATGGAAGGCGATCCGATGAGCCTGGTCGAGGGCATGATCATTGCCGGCCTGGCGGTGGGTGCGACCCGGGGCTACATCTACCTGCGCGAGGAGTACCCGCAGGCCAGGCGGATTCTCCAGCAGGCCATCGCGGCAGTCCGCGATGCGGGATATCTGGGCGAGTCCATCTGCGGATCCGCGCACCGTTTCGAGCTGGAACTGCGCATCGGCGCCGGGGCCTATATCTGTGGCGAAGAGACGTCGCTGCTGGAAAGCCTCGAGGGCAAGCGCGGCGTGGTCAGGGCCAAGCCGCCGCTGCCGGCCATCGCCGGGCTGTTCGGTCAGCCGACAGTGGTCAACAACGTCATCACGCTGGCCACGGTGCCGGTGATTCTCGCGCGGGGAGCGCAGTTCTACCGCGATTTCGGCATGGGCCGCTCGCGCGGCACGCTGCCGTTCCAGCTCGCGGGCAACCTTGCCCGCGCCGGGCTGGTGGAGCTCGCCTTTGGCATCACGCTGCGCGAACTGCTGTTCGATTTCGGCGGCGGCACGCGCACGGGCAGGCCGCTGCGCGCGGTGCAGGTGGGCGGGCCGCTGGGCGCCTACCTGCCCGAGTCGCAGTGGGATACGCCGATGGACTACGAAGCCTTCGCGGCCGTCGGGGCGATGGTGGGGCACGGCGGCATCGTGGCTTTCGATGACTCCGTGGACATGCTCGAGCAGGCGCGTTTCGCGATGGCCTTCTGCGCCGAGGAGTCCTGCGGCAAGTGCACGCCCTGCCGCATCGGCAGCACCCGCGGCGTGGAAGTGATCGACCGGATTGCCGCAGGCAGCGACACCGAGGCCAGCCTGGGCCTGCTGCGCGATCTCTGCGAAACCATGACGGACGGTTCCCTGTGCGCCATGGGCGGCATGACGCCCTACCCGGTGCTGAGTGCGCTGGGGCATTTCCCCGAGGATTTCAGCGTTCGGCGGGAATCGTCCGGTTCCCGGGAGAGTGCATGATGCTGCAGATATACGACCCCGCGACCCAGGCCGCCGGCCGGGATTACGGCACCCCGGCGCCCGTGCCGGAATACAGCGCGGAATACGCCGCGCTGGAGCAGGTGAGCCTCAGCATCGACGGCCGGCACGGTGTCGGTGCCGCGGGGCACCTCGGTGCTGCGCGCGGCGGCACTCGCCGGCATCAACATCCCGAAGCTCTGCGCCACCGACGCGCTGGATGCCTTCGGCTCCTGCCGCCTGTGCCTGGTGGAAATCGCCGGCCGCAAGGGCTACCCGGCCTCCTGCACCACGCCGGTGGAGGAGGGCATGGCGGTCACCACGCAGAACGGCAAGCTGGCGCGCCTGCGGCGCAACGTGATGGAGCTGTACATCTCCGATCACCCGCTCGACTGCCTGACCTGTGCGGCCAACGGCAACTGCGAGCTGCAGGACATGGCCGGTGCCGTCGGGCTTGCGCGAGGTGCGCTACGGTTACGCCGGCAAGAACCACCTCGACGCGGAAAAGGACCACTCGAATCCCTACTTCACCTTCGACCCGGCCAAGTGCATCGTCTGCTCGCGCTGCGTGCGCGCCTGCGAGGAAGTGCAGGGCACCTTCGCCCTGACCATCGAGGGCCGCGGCTTCGACTCGAAAGTCGCGGCGGGCATGGGCCAGCCGTTCATGGATTCCGAGTGCGTGTCCTGCGGGGCCTGCGTGCAGCACTGCCCCACGGCTACCCTGATGGAAAACACCATCATCGAGCAGGGCCAGCCGGAGCACTCGGTGCTGACCACCTGCGCCTACTGTGGCGTGGGCTGCGCCTTCGAGGCCCGGATGAAGGGCGACAAGGTCGTCAGCATGGTGCCGTGGAAGCACGGCGGCGCCAACCGCGGGCACAGCTGCGTCAAGGGGCGCTTCGCCTTCGGCTATGCCACGCACCCGGACCGCGTCACCACGCCGATGATCCGCGACTCCATCGACGAGCCCTGGCAGGCGGTGTCGTGGGACGAGGCCATCGCCTATGCCGCCAGGCGACTGCGCGAAGTCCAGCAGAACTACGGCCGCAACAGCATCGGCGCCATCAACTCCTCGCGCTGCACCAACGAGGAAACCTACCTGGTGCAGAAGATGGTGCGCGCCGCCTTCGGCAACAACAACATCGACACCTGCGCGCGGGTCTGCCACTCGCCCACCGGTTACGGCCTGAAGGCCACGCTCGGCGAATCGGCCGGCACGCAGGACTTCGATTCGGTGGACAAGGCCGACGTGGTGGTGGTGATCGGCGCCAACCCCACCGACGGTCACCCGGTATTCGCCTCGCGCCTGAAGCGCCGCCTGCGCCAGGGCGCGAAGCTGATCGTGGTCGACCCGCGCCGCATCGACCTGGTGCAGTCGCCGCATGTCCGCGCCGAGCACCACCTGCCGCTGCGCCCGGGCACCAACGTGGCCTTCATCAACGCGATGGCGCACGTGATCGTGAGCGAGGGCCTCGAGGACCGGGAGTTCATCGCGCGGCGCTGCGACCAGGCGTCCTTCCACGAGTGGCTCGAGTTCATCCGCGATCCGCGCCACGCCCCGGAACAGGTGGCGGAAGTGACCGGCATCGATCCGGACGAACTGCGCGCGGCCGCGCGGCTCTATGCCACCGGCGGCAACGGCGCGATCTACTACGGGCTCGGCGTGACCGAGCACAGCCAGGGCTCCACGATGGTCATGGGCATCGCCAACCTCGCGATGCTGACCGGCAACATCGGCCGCGAAGGCGTGGGCGTGAACCCGCTGCGCGGGCAGAACAACGTGCAGGGCTCCTGCGACATGGGTTCCTTCCCGCACGAGCTGCCCGGCTACCGGCCGGTCAAGGACGATGCCGTGCGCGCCAGCTTCGAGCGCGCGTGGCAGGTCGAGCTGGATTCCGTCGCGGGTTTTCGCATTCCCAACATGCTCGACGAGGCGGTGGCGGGCAACTTCAGGGCGCTGTATTGCCAGGGCGAGGACATCGCGCAGTCGGACCCGAACACGCAGCACGTCGAGGCGGCGCTGCGCAATCTCGATTGCCTGATCGTGCAGGACATTTTCCTCAACGAGACGGCCAAGTTCGCGCACGTGTTCCTGCCCGGCTCGTCCTTCCTGGAAAAGGACGGCACCTTCACCAACGCCGAGCGGCGCATCTCCCGGGTGCGCACGGTGATGGCGCCGCTTGCGGGCAAGGCCGACTGGGAGGTCACGATGGCACTCTCCGGCGCGCTCGGCTATGCGATGAACTACACGCATCCGGCGGAAATCATGGCGGAGATCGCCGCCCTGACTCCTTCGTTCAAGGGTGTGAGTTACGAGCGTCTGGATCAGGAGGGCTCGATCCAGTGGCCCTGCAATGACGCGGCTCCCGCCGGCACGCCGGTCATGCACGTGGATGCTTTCACGCGCGGCAAGGGGCTGTTCGTGGTTACCGAATACGTTGCCACCGACGAGAAGGTCACCCGGCGCTTCCCGCTGTTGCTGACCACCGGTCGCATACTGTCGCAGTACAACGTCGGCGCGCAGACCCGGCGCACCGCCAACAGTGCGTGGCACCAGGAGGATGTGCTGGAAATCCACCCGCATGACGCGGAGGATCGCGGAATTGCCGATGGCGACCTGGTCGCGATCGCGAGCCGGGTGGGCGAGACGTCGCTGCGCGCGCAATTGAGCGAGCGCATGCAGCCCGGCGTCGTCTACACCACTTTCCATCACCCCCTCAGCGGGGCCAATGTCATTACCACCGAGAACTCGGACTGGGCCACGAATTGCCCCGAATACAAGGTGACGGCAGTCGAGGTGCGCAAGGCCACGGGGCCCTCTTCCTGGCAGCAGGAGCACAGCCGGTTCGACCGCGAGCAACTGCGCCATGCGCACCTGCAACCGCTGCACGCCGGTTGACGTCCCGGCGGCGGAAGCTGCCGCGCTACGCCAGTCGAATATCGAAGGATCCACTGCCTCGGCCAGTTCATCGCATGGCTTCCCGTGAGCGGCTATTGCGGTATATCTTCTCACCCAGGCCATTCGCTTCACCGGGCGATGGTCAAAAAATAACGTCATGCGCAAGGGGCGCATGCTTTCTCAGGGGTGTTCTCATGCAGATCGGGGATTTTGCCGGCGCGCGCCGGATCGGCGGGCTGGTTCGCGGGTTGCTTTTTGTTGCCTCGGCGTTGGTGCTGCAGGCGAATGCGGCGGATCCGGCCGTTGACCAGCATCAGCTCGGCACGCAGTACTCGCCGCTGGCGCAGATCAACCGCGACAACGTGGCGAACCTGGAACTGGCCTGGGAATTCCACACCGGTGACGTCCCTGGCGGGAACCGTCCCGGATTGATCGCGCTCGAAGATCATCCGAGCCTGATCGAAGGCAACCTGGTCGTGTGCTCGATCAAGCGCCGCTTGACGGCACTGGATCCCGCAACGGGTGAGAAGCGCTGGAGCTTCGACCCCGAGGAGCCGGACCTCAGTACCAAGAAGTGTCGCGGCATTTCCAGCTGGGTCGACCGCGAGGCAGCGCAGGACAGCCCGTGCAGATCCCGCATATTCCTGGGTACCGTGGATTACCGGCTCGTTGCCATCGACGCCAGGACCGGCAAGGCCTGCGAGGGATTCGGCGTCAACGGCGAGGTCAGGATGTCCCCCAGCAAGCCCATGCTGTGGCCCGGCGAGGTGGCCGCGACATCCGATCCGGCTGTCGTTAACGACGTGGTCGTGGTCGGCTCCGCGGTCGCCGACAACCAGCGAGTGGGCGCTCCCAGTGGCAGGGTGCTCGCCTTCGATGCCCGCACCGGCGAACAACGCTGGGAATTCGATCCGGTTCCCCGCAATCCGGACGATCCCGCGATGGCCAGCTGGGGAAAGGGTACCGAAGGCTTTGGCCAGGGCAATGTCTGGAGTTCCATGGCCGTCGACCCGGAGCTGGACCTCGTCTACCTGCCCACGACCAGCGCGTCGAGCGATTTTTACGGAGCCGCCCGGCCCGGGGACAATCACTACTCGACCTCGGTCGTCGCCCTCAAGGGGGCAACGGGACAGGTCGTGTGGCATCAGCAGCTGGTGCACCACAACGTGTGGGACTACGACTTGCCCGCGCGTCCGATGCTGATCGACTATCCCCACGACGGGAAGATGGTGCCGGCCCTGGTGCAGAACACCAAGATGGGCATGATTTTCGTTTTCGACCGCGCGACCGGCGCGCCGCTCGTGCCCATCGTCGAGCGACCGGTGCCGCAGTCGGGAACAGTGGGCGGCGAAGTGCTTTCCCCGACGCAGCCCTTCCCGGAGGGGATGCCCAGTATCGTGCCGCACGGCTTTTCGCCCGATGATGCCTGGGGTCTCACGCCCATCGACGAGTGGTTGTGCCGCAGGAAAGTCGAGGAGCACACGTACGGACCGATCTACACGCCAGTCAGCGAGAAGGGCACGATCATCTCTCCACCCGTGAACGGTGGCGCGAATTGGGGCGGCGGAGCTTACGACCCGGCGAGCAATATCATGGTGGTGCCCACCAACCACGTCCCCGCTATCGTCAAGCTGGTACCGAACGAGAAAGCCCCCAAGAGCGAGGGCCTGACGCTCGAGATGGGCGCGGCGATGAATTTCGCCATGCCGGACTCTCCCTACGTGTTCGCCATAGAGCCCCTGGTCTCCGTATTGGGAGTGCCCTGCGTGACACCGCCCTGGGCGGCACTGGTCGCGGTCGATATCGTCGACAAGAAAATCGTCTGGGAAGTGCCGCTCGGCAGCATCAAGAAGCTGGCGCCAGTACCTATCGACTGGCACCTGGGCACGCCCGGCGCGGGCGGCCCGCTGGTCACCGCAGGTGGACTGGTGTTCATCGGCTACTCGCTGGATGACACCTTCCGCGCCTTCGATCTGCACACCGGCGAAATCCTCTGGGAGGCGGATCTGCCCGCGGCAGGCACCGCGGTACCCGTGAGCTACGAGGTCGACGGCGAACAATACGTGGTGATACCCGCCGGGGGGCACAGCATGTATGGCTCCACGATGGGCGACTCGGTAATGGCATACAGGCTGAAGCGCTGATTGCCGGAATCACGTGGAAAACGCGGGGAAAACGCCGGGCCTTGTCCTCGAAACCAATCCGCGATAGCGTGCCGGGGCTGCAGCCCCCGGCGATTCATGCGAATCGGCCGGGGAGCGTGCGCGGGCGGCGGATTGCGTCGCCGCAGGGCGTTGATCTCATCATTTAACGCGGGTTGGCGGCTTTGCGCCCGCCGTCCGGGTTGCTGTTTCCAAGGTAGGTGGGTGTCATGAAGAAGAAGGGCGTACTCGAGGTTGAAGACAAGATCGAAATCACCGCCGACGATCTGGCGGAGCCGCTGACCTATCCGGTCGACGCATTCGTCTCGCCGGAATACGCCAGGGCCGAGCGCGATCTGCTGTGGCCCAGGGTGTGGCAGATGGCCGGTCGTCTCGAGGATATCCCCGAGACGGGCAATTTCATCACCTACAACATCCTCGACGAATCGGTCGTCATCCTCCGCACCGGGCCCGATACCCTCAAGGCCTACTACAACGTCTGTCCGCACCGCGGCCGCCAGCTCGTCAACACGCCCGATGACGTGAATTGCGTCCGGGGCAGGAAAAAGAATTTCGTGTGCGGCTTCCACGGCTGGACCTTCAACCTGGAGGGCCAGAACACCCACATTCTCGACAAGGACGACTGGAAGGGCGCCCTGAGCGCCGAGCGCACCTGTCTTTCCGAGCTCAAGGTCGACACCTGGGGCGGCTGGATCTACATCAACATGGATCCCGACTGCGAACCGCTCATCGACTTTCTCGGCGACGTGGCCCGCATCCTCGAGCCCTTCGAGTTCGAGAAAATGCGCTACAAGTGGCGTCAGTGGGTGATCTACCCCAGTAACTGGAAGACGGCCATCGAAGCGTTCATGGAGCCCTATCATGTCGCGGGCACGCATACGCAGCTGCTGAAATACGGCGAGTTTTACGCCTACAGCAAAGCCTACGGCCTGCACGGCGTCAGTGGTTTCGACGAGCGCGATCCCGCGCTCCGAAAGGCAGGCGGCACTTCGGTCACGCGCGCTGGCGGCGGCAAGGGCACGGATCCGCGTGTCTCCACGTACGAGCTGGCGCGCGAGAACTACGAGACGGTGAATTACGCCGCTTCGACCGAAACGCTGGTCAATGCGGCCAGGCGCCTGGTCGACGAGCTGCCCGAAGGGACGTCGGGCCCGGACGTGGTCAAGCACTGGCTCGCGTCCGCCAAGGCCGACGATGCGGCGCGCGGGGTGATCTGGCCGGATATCACGCCGGCGCAGATGTCCGAGGCGGGCCTCGCGTGGAGCCTGTTTCCCAACCAGACGATACTGCAGGGCGTTACCTTCGCCCTGTGTTACCGCGCCCGGCCCTATGGCGACGATCCCAACAAATGTATTTTCGAATCCTACGCGCTCGAGCGCTTCCCGGAGGGCCAGGAGCCCAAAACCGAGTGGGTCTATGCGGAGCCGACTGCGGAGAAATGGGGTTCGGTGCTGGCACAGGACTTCTCGAACATGGAATGGGTCCAGAGGGGCATGAAATCCCGCGGCTTCCGCGGCACCTTGCCCAACCCGCACCAGGAGCGGAAGGTCACCAACTTCCATCGCCACCTGAGCAGGTACATCGGCATGGGATCGCCGCGCCTGCTCAAGAAGTGAATGCACCAACATACGGGGAATCGATTTATGCGTGAATACCTCAAGTTCTATATAGACGGCCAGTGGGTCGATCCGATCGAGTTTACGACGGTGAATACCGTGAACCCGGCCACCGAGGAAATTTCCGGCAAGATCGCGCTCGGCACGGGCGCCGATGTGGACCGTGCGGTCAAGGCCGCCCGCAAGGCCTTCGCCAGCTGGTCGCTGACCAGCCGCGAGGAGCGCCTCGATGTCCTCGAGCGCATCCTTGCCGAATATCAGAAGCGTTCGGCCGACCTGGGCGCGGCGGTCACCGAAGAGATGGGCGCCCCGAAAGGGCTCGCCGGCGGCTTTCATATCGGGCTCGGACTTGGCCATCTCACTACCGCCATCGACGTGCTGAAGACATTCAGGTTCGAGGAGCAGCGCGGCGCGACGCTGATCGTGAAGGAGCCGATCGGTGTCTGCGGCATGATCACGCCGTGGAACTGGCCCATCAACCAGGTCACGGTCAAGGTGTTTCCGGCGCTCGCGACCGGCTGCACCATCGTGCTGAAGCCTTCACAGGAGTCGCATTTCTCGGCCCAGATTCTTGCCGAGATCCTTGACGCCGCAGGCGTTCCGGCCGGCGTGTTCAATCTCATCCAGGGCAAAGGCTCCGTCGTGGGTACGGCGATGTCCACCCACCCGGACATCGACATGGTCTCGATCACCGGCTCGGAGTCGGCCGGCGTGCAGGTCGCGATAAACGCGGCGCCCACGGTCAAGCGCGTGTGCCAGGAGCTGGGCGGCAAGAGCGCCAACATCGTGCTCGATGACGCGGATCTGGCCGGGAATGTCGCCAAGGGCGTTACCGGCATGATGGTCAATTCCGGACAGACCTGCAGCGCCACCTCGCGCATGCTGGTGCCGCGGGCGCGCATGGACGAAGCCATGGCGGTCGCCCGCGAGGCCGCTGCAGCGGTAACCGTGGGCGACCCCAACGGCGATGTCGCCATGGGCCCGGTGGTCTCGAAGGCACAGTTCAATTCAATCCAGGAATATATCCAGAAGGGCATCGAAGAAGGCGCCACGCTGGTTGCCGGCGGTCCTGGCCGTCCGGACGGATGCGCAAAAGGCTTTTACGTGAAGCCTACCGTCTTCGCCAACGTCACCAACGATATGGTCATTGCCCGCGAGGAAATCTTCGGGCCGGTGCTCGTGATCATTGGCTATGACAATGTGGATCACGCCATTGAAATCGCCAACGACTCGGATTTCGGCCTCGCCGGCAATGTCGCGGGCGCAGATCTGGAGAAGGCCCGCGCGGTGGCACGCAGGATCCGCGCAGGCTGGGTGGGCATCAACGACGGCTTCGACTTCAATGCGCCGTTCGGCGGTTACAAGAGGAGCGGCAACGGGCGCGAGTGGGGCGAGTTCGGCTTCCACGAGTACCTGGAGGTCAAGGGGATTCTCGGTTACGCGCCCTGACAGGGCAGCCGAGAACGAGTCCGAGGTGGCGACGCAGCTACGGATTGGGTGTACAAAGCACTCGAAGTGCCCTCCAGGGCAGGTACCGGGTTGGCGCAGGTTGCCCTGCTGACTTGAATGAGCTAGCATCGCGTTCGTCAAAACTGATCAACGTTGTTGATTTGCGTTCGGGGCGGCCATCCGGCATACCGCGATCATTGAGTGAAGATTTAACAACACAAGCTGTCGCAGGAGCGAACTACATGACCCAAACAAAATCGATGAGAGCTGACCGTAAACTCATGCTCGACCGTCGGGCGGGCGCGGGCCTGCAATGGACGGCGCTTGCACTCGCCGTCGCCTCGGCGGGCATGGCCCCGGCCGTATCGGCGCAGGACAGCGGGAGACAGATGGCCGAACTGGAGGAAGTGCTCGTCACGGCGCGCCGGCGCGAGGAGAGCCTGCAGGACGTGCCGATCGCGATCACGGCGATGAGCGCCGACTTCCTGCGCGCAGCAGAACATCACCGAGCTGGCCGACCTTGCCACCCACGTGCCGGCGATGGGCGTGTCCCAGGGTGGCACCAGCACCAATGTCCCCATCGTGGTGCTGCGCGGCCAGCGACCCTCGGAAGTGACGATTACCGTGGACCCCGCCGTGCCGCTGTATTTCGCGGAGGTGGGTCTCACCCCCACCCAGGGCACGAACCTGGCGATGTACGACCTCGCGAACGTGCAGGTGCTGAAGGGGCCCCAGGGCACGCTGTTCGGCCGCAACAGCACCGGTGGCGCGCTGCTTCTCACGCCGCAGACGCCGGGCGACGAGTTCGGCGGCTATGCCGAGGCGAAACTCGGCGACTACAACCTCTACCACTTCGAGGGCGCCGTGGACCTGCCGGCGACCGATACGCTGAAGTTCCGCCTCGCGGGGCGCAGCCTCGACCGCGACGGCTACCAGAGCAACGTGGCCGACAACGCGCTGCGCGGTGACGACAAGTTCTGGGACGAGAACTCCTACGGTCTGCGCCTGACGGCGAGCTTCACGCCGACCGACGGCTTTTCGAACCTCACGACGATCGGCTACGACGAGAACGAGATGCTGGCCCGTGTAACCACGCCGCAGGCGTTCAACTCCGACGCCGGCCTGGGGCGGTTGATAAACGTTGTCCACAATGGCCGGCTCGGCGGCGCCTTCGGAACCCCTGTCGGGAAGAACGTCGACGCCGCGCTGGAGCGCCAGCGCAGTCGTGACTGGCACGAAATCGAGACGGATGTGCGTGCGGAAGAAAAGATCGAGAACTGGTTCGCGGCCAACACCACCGAGTTCGAGTTGACGGACAATCTGCGCATCAAGAACGTGTTCGGCTACCGCGACCTGGATTACTCGTATCCCGGTGGTGGTGATGTCGACGGGACGGCGCTGCCGATACTCGGCTCCCGGACCTCGCTCACCGAGGCCGTGACGCTGCACCCGGCAATCGGCAGCCTGGAGGCCGAGCAGTACTCCGACGAACTGCAGCTTCTCGGCACTGCGTTCGATGATCAAGCTGGAGTGGATCGTCGGCGCTTACTGGATGCGCATGGAGGCTTCGCAATCAACGCCGCAGCAGAACATCGGGGCGAACCCCGCCTGGCCCGCGGGACCGTCACCCATCCCCGCGTTGGACGTACTTTGGATGTCTGCCCAAACCGGCTTCTACCAGGATGTTCCGGCCGGCGATGTCGAAAACGAGGCCTACGCGCTGTTCGGCGAGGGCACCTACACGTTCAGCGAGCAGTGGTCGCTCACCCTCGGCGCCCGCCAGAGCTGGGACGATCGCGCGATGACGACGAAGAACTTTTCGTTCGACACCACGACCTTGAAGTATGGGTGTCAGTGCGCGACGAAAACGGCGTGCTGCTTCCCGACGATGCGTGCGAGCGCGAGGTCGACGAGAGCTTCGACCACGCGACCTGGCGCACGGCCCTCAACTACTCGCCGACGGAAGACATGCTGATCTATGGCAGCATCGCGACGGGCTACCGAACGGGCGGCTTCAACGGGCGTGGTTACAACAACTTCACGCTGCAGCCTTTCGACGAGGAAACCGTCCTCAACTACGAGCTCGGTCACAAGACCGACTGGCAGCTGGGCGAGGTGGCCTCGATGCGCACCAACCTGGCGATCTACCTGCAGCAGTACGAAGACATCCAGAAGACCGTGTCGGGGTACCAACCCGGATAACGGGGCTTTCGAGACGTTCACCACCAATGCCGCCGAGGCCGAGATCGCGGGCGTGGATTTCGACGTGCTGATCGTCCCGACCGAGTCCCTGCAGATATCGTTCGCGTACGCCTACGTGGACACCGAGTACAAGGAGTGGGACCGTGCAGTCGAGAATCCCAAATACGTCGCCGGGGGCAGCGAACCGCGCTCCATCGTCATCGACTACTCGGAATCGCCCTTCACCTACATCGCGGAGCACTCGTTGACGAGCTCGCTCAAGTACACGCTGCCGCTGGACGCGTCGGTCGGCGAAGTGTCGCTGATGGGCAGCGTGTACTGGCAGGACGATACGATAGCCAGCGGTGACTCGTGGCGCTGGAGCGACAAGCGTACTTCAACTGGAGCCAGGAGAACCTCGACGAGGCGCTGGCGTCGACGGTCGTGGAAGACTACGCGATCTGGAATTTCCGCGTCGACTGGCTGGGCGTCATGGGGTCGACCTTCGATCTCGCGGCCTTCGTCAACAACGCGGCCGACGAGGACTACGTCACCGGTGGGCTGAACGTGCCGGATACCCTGGGCTGGGCGGCGGCGACCTACGGACCGCCCCGCACCTACGGGGCATCGGTGCGCTACAGCTTCTGAGCGCGTGACCGATGTGGCGGCCGGGCGGGACAGCGCTGCTGTTCCCGTCCGGCCGCTTTTTCGCGAGTGGCGGTTTCACCGCCTGCTTGCAATGCAGTGAGCCGTTTCCCGGTTATTTCCGTGCCCAGGTCAACGGACGGAAAGCGGGAGCTTGCATGCCCGCGATCCTGAATTCCTTTCTCCCTGTCCCGACTGGCGAGGATGATTTCCCGCACTGTCGTGCCCTCGCGCGAAGCGATCCGGGATTCCCCCGGCTGTCCTCAGGAAAACAGGAGCCCGATAATGCGAACGACCGGCCTGTCGATCCGTGCGCGTGTGCTGCTGACGCTCTGCGCTGTTGCCACGGCGACCGCGGTGCAGGCGGGCAAGGCCGCCACAGTCGACTGGCCGAGCCCGGCGGGCGACGCGCAAGAGAGCGGCTTCAGCCCGCTCGACGCGATCAACACCCGCAATATCGCCGGGTTGGGTCTTGCCTGGTCGCTCGACCTGGAAGGTGAGTCGACCCTGGAGGCGACGCCGATTGCCGTTGACGGCGTACTCTATTTTTCGGGCAGCTACGCTGCGGTCTACGCCGTCGATGCCGTCTCGGGCACGTTGCTGTGGAAGTACGATCCTCAAACCTGGCAGCATGCGCCGGCGAAGATGACTGGCAGCCTGCCGGTCAATCGGGGCGTGGCGTACGACAACGGACGGGTCTTCGTCGGCCGCGGTCGACGGTCGCCTGATAGCGCTGGATGCGAGGACGGGCACGGTGCAGTGGAGCGTGGAAACGGTGCCGCCGCCCATGCAAAACCGAGTACCGGTGCTCCGCGGACGTTCAACGACAAGGTGATCATCGGCAATGGCGGCGCCGACTTCGGCGCGCGTGGATTTGTCACCGCCTACGACCAGGCGACGGGCAGGCAGGCCTGGCGCTTCTTCACGGTTCCCGGCAGCCCTGAAGAGAACAAGGGCAATCCGGCCATGGAGCGTGGCTGCCGCGACCTGGAGCGGCGAGTACTGGAACAGCGGCGACGGGGCGGCACGGTGTGGAATGGCATCACCTTCGATGCCGAGCTCAACCGGATCTACATCGGTACCGGTAACGGCGGTCCCTACGATCCGGCGCGGCGCAGCCCCGGGGATGGCGACAACCTGTACCTCGCCTCGATCGTCGCGCTCGACGCGGATACCGGCGAATACGTCTGGCACTACCAGGTCAATCCCCGCGAAGCCTGGGACTACAAGGCCACGGCGAACATGATCGCGGCCACGCTCGGCATCGACGGCAAGCCGCGCAAGGTGCTGATGCAGGCGCCGACCAACGGCTTCTTCTACGTGCTCGACCGCGAGACCGGCAAGCTGATCTCAGCCGGAGAAAATCGGCAAGGTCACCTGGGCCGAGCGCATAGACCTTGAAACCGGCCGGCCGGTCGAGGCGCCGGATATCCGCTACGAAACCGGCGAAACGGTCATCTGGCCGGGCGTGCTGGGCGCGCACAACTTCCAGGCCATGTCGTACAGCCCGCGCACCGGGCTTGTCTACATTCCGTACATGCAGCTCGGCGCGCGCTTCATCAAGGACAGGCCCGGCGCCGAGGGCTTTTCGTTCGGCGGTCTGACCCTCAGCCACGTCAGGGAAGACGAACAGGACGGCAAGGGCGCGCTGCTGGCGTGGGATCCGGTCCGGCAGAAGGCGCGCTGGCGGGTTCAGCACGACACGATCTGGAACGGCGGAACGCTTGCGACCGCCGGTGGCCTGGTGTTCCAGGGAACCGCGGACGGCGACTTCTCCGCCTACGATGCCGCAACGGGCGAGCGTCTCTGGCGCTTCAACGCGGGGCTCGGCATCCTGGCCACGCCGAGCAGCTATGCCGTTGGCGGAACGCAATACATCTCCGTGCTGGTCGGTTACGGCGGTTCGGCCGCCATCATGAGCGAATTCCTCGATGTCGGCTGGAAATACGGGGCGCAGCCGCGCCGGTTGCTGACATTTCGTCTTGACGGGAAGGCAACGCTGAAGCCCTCGCCGCCGCCGGACTTCGAAGTGCACGCGGTGGACGACCCCGCCATCGCAATTGCGCAAACGGATATCGCCGCGGGCAGCGTGCTCTTCAACATGAGGTGTTCTTCCTGCCATGGCCTGAACCTGCGTTCGGCCGGAGCGCCGGCTCCGGACCTGCGCGAATCATCCATTGCGCTGCAACAGGAAAGCCTGCGGGCCGTGCTCCACGACGGGTCGCTCATGCCGCGGGGCATGCCGCGGTTCGAAACGCTCACCGAGGCGCAGCTGCGACAGATCCATGCCTACATCCGGGCCGGCGCGCGCGAGGTCCTGGGAGTGCGCAAGCCGTCGGGGCAGGCCGCAACGGGTGCAGTACCGCGCTGACGATTCACAGGGAACGAAGTTCGCAGTCCGATCGGCAAGATAAACGGCGAAATCCACTTGCCGTTGCAGTTTCGAGACGATGATCGCGCCTTCACCCCGCTCACCGCCCATCACTTCGTACCATTCGTCATCGTGGAGCAGCGCATCCACGTATGACTTCAGTTCCTTGCCATACGCCTTCGGTACGGTGCTGAACGTGGGCGGCTCGCCGAATTCGAACTACCCGACATGTTTGGCCTGACCCGCCATCCACAAGGCAATCGTGACTGCCCGGCTATTGAACTGTGCCCACAAAACCATCGCCCACTCTGAGGGTCATGGCCGGATCGATCGCACTGCCGCAAGTGCGGCCCCGCAATAATCGGGACTCCTTACTGACACCAATGTTGATATACTTCATGGATTCGCGGGATTGGATGAATTTTCGATAAGCGTTTGTAGACTTGTGCCGGGGTAAATGCGAGGAATGGCGTGTCTGCGTCCCGTGGCCCTGCGATGATCCGAATAGTTTGCTGGAAGCCGGAAGGAGGCATATATGCAGTCCGTGCAGTACGAAGCACCGACTTCTTTGCATCAGGCAGTGCAAATCCTGGAGCGAAGCAGCGGGGCAAAGATCCTGGCGGGTGGTACGGATCTGTTGGTCCAGATGAAACTGGGTCTCAGGCAACCAGCGCTCATTGTGGATATCAAGAACATCCCGGAACTGATGCAGTTAACCCTGGGCGATCAGGGATTACGGCTAGGTGCTGCCGTTCCGGGTGCTGTGGTGACCGATAATCCCGAAGTCAGGCGGGTATACCCGGGCTTCGTCGAGGCCTTGGGTCTGATCGGCTCGAGCCAGATACAGGGACGCTGTTCCGCCGGCGGTAATCTGTGTAACGCATCGCCAGCGGCAGATTCCGTGTCTGCGATGATCGCGAATCGTGCCGTATGCAATATTGTCGGTCCCGGCGGGGAGCGTCGTGTCGCCGTCGAAGATTTCAATACCGGCCCGCGCACCAACTGCCTCGCCGACAACGAAATACTGATATCCCTCGATTTTCCGCTGCCTGCACCCCGCAGCAGTGATGCTTACCTGCGCATGATCCCGCGAACCGAAATGGATATAGCCGTAGTCGGCGCCGCGGTGGCATTGACCCTGGATGTCTCCGGCGTCTGCACGTACGCCAGGGTTGCAATCGGCGCGGTGGCGCCCGCTGCGTTGCTCGTTCCCGCCGCTGCCGATGCCCTCATGGGCAGCAAGCTGGATGATGCGGCATTGAGGCGGGCGGCGGCAGCGGCCAGCAAGGCCGCTTCGCCCATCACCGACAAGCGCGGTACCGCCGAATACCGCAAAAAAATTGTTGGCGTGCTGGTACGTCGAGCCGCCGCTATAGCAAAAGCGCGTATCGAAGCGCAGGTTTGAGGGAAACACATCATGGCACTGCCGAAGAAAACCCATGTCAGCACCACTGTAAACGGTGAGCCTTGCGAGTTTCTGTGCGAGCCAAACCAGGTATTGTCCGATGTCCTGAGAAACATCCTGAATCTTACCGGCACCAAGGAAGGTTGTAACACCGGTGATTGTGGAGCCTGTTCAGTCATTTTGAATGGTGCCCTGGTCTGTTCCTGTCTCGTGCTTGCAGCAGAAGTGGAAGGCAAGGAAATCGAGACAGTCGAAGGTGTCGGCGAAGAGGGCAGGCTACACCCGGTACAGCAAAAACTCCTCGAGCATGCAGCGCTGCAATGCGGCATTTGCACTCCGGGCATTGTGATCGCCTCGAAGGCGCTGCTGGAGAAAAACCCCGACCCCACTGAAGAAGAGGTTCGCTACTGGTTGGCGGGCAACCTGTGTCGTTGTACCGGTTACGACAAGATAGTTCGTGCGGTACTGGATGCAGGCGCGGCAATGAGAGGGCAATGAGACCATGACTACTGTCAAGACCGAATTCAAATACGTAGGAACCCGCCCCATTCGTCCTGACGGTCTCGACAAGGTGACCGGCCGGGCAAAATACGGGGCCGACCTCAACGTGCAGGGAATGATTTACGGCCATATCGTTCGCAGTCCCCATGCGCACGCGAAAATCAAGGCCATCGACTTTTCGCAAGCCCTGAAACTGCCGGGCGTACTGGCAACGATGAGTGCCGATGATCTTCCGGAACCCGGGGACAGGAAAATCCCCGGTGGCGAGGTCGAGCTGGCGCTCAAGACGTTTTCCCCGGTAGTCATGGCGCGGGGCAAGGTGCTCTACCATGGGCATGCCGTGGCGGCAGTAGCTGCCATCACTCCGGAACTGGCTGCCGAGGCTGCGAGACTGGTCAAGGTCGAGTACGAGGTACTGCCACACGTCCTCGATATGCATGCCGCCATCAGGGATGACGCACCGCTACTTCACGATGACGTGTTTACCCAGGGGGTCGAGCCCCCGCCCAGCACACCTTCCAATGTGCCGTTCCAGTTTGAAATGGCAATGGGGGATATCGCCAAGGGCTTTGCCGCTGCGGACCTGGTGATCGAGCGAACCTATAGCGTCCCCATGTGCCATCAGGCTTATATCGAACCCCACGCCTGCGTGGCGAAGACCGATGAAAACGGGAAGGTGGAGATCTGGTGCTGTACCCAGGGTGCATTCATGGTGCGCACCCAGACCGCCGCGGTGACGGGTATCGACGTCAGCAAGATCAAGGTGACGGCCTCGGAAATCGGCGGCGGCTTCGGCGGCAAAACGACGGTTTACATCGAGCCGGTGGCAACGGTGCTGGCCCGGAAATCTGGACGCCCGGTAAAAATTGTCATGAGCCGCGAGGACGTCTTTCGCGCGACGGGTCCGGTCCCCGGAGCGGAAACGCGGGTCAAGATGGGTGCAACGAACGACGGCAAGATCACTGCCATCGAAATAGACATGCTGATGGACACGGGGGCATTTTCTACGCACCAGGTGCTCGCAGCCGTCCTGTTCGGTTCGGCCTGTTATCGCTGCGAGAATATCCGCAGTTTCGGCCGGGAGGTGCTGACCAACAAGCCGCGAGCGTATGCCTACAGGGCACCGGGCGCTCCGCAGCCTGTTTTGGCCGTCGAATGTGTGGTCAACGAAATCGCACAGCGATTGAACATGGACCCTCTCGACCTGCGCCTGATGAATGCGGTGGACGAGGGCGATGTGCCTGTTTTTGGGCTCCCGTTCCAGGCGATCGGCCTCAAGAAAGTCTTGCAGGAAGCCAGGAATCACCCGAATTACCAGGTGGCGCTGCAGGAAAACCAGGGGAGGGGGGTGGCCGCTGCATTCTGGATCAATGCAGGGATGCAATCCAGTGCCACCATCATGGTGGCGGACGATGGCGGCGTCAACGTGCTGACTGGCAACCCGGATATCGGGGGCTCGCGGGCATCGATGGCGTTGATGGCGGCGGAAGTGCTGGGAGTGCCGGTGGAAACCATACGCCCCGCCGTGGTCGATACGGATTCGGTCGGCTACTGTGATGTCACCGGTGGCAGTCGGACCACGCTTGCCACGGGCGGCGCCGTCATCAAGGCAGCAGAAGTGCTGGTGAACGAACTCAGGAAGCGTGCGGCAGCGCTTTTGGGGGTCGCGATCGAAGAGGTTGAATGGAGCGACGGTAGAGCGGTAGTGCATGGTGGAGTTGGCATCGAGGCCCTGCACGACAGGGCGAACGCGAGTGGCGAGAAAGCGGCGGCCGAGCAGGGAGGCAGAGTACTCACCCTGGCCGAGATAGCAGCGCGGGCAGGCGCGACCGGGGGGCCACTGTGCGCCGTGGCGTCACACAATGCGCACAACGCCGCACCTTCGTTTGCCGTCAATATCTGTGACGCGGAAGTGGACGTGGAAACCGGCAAGGTGCGCATCCTGCGCTACACCTGCGTCCAGGATGCAGGCAAGGCGGTGCACCCCGCCTATGTCGAAGGCCAGATGCAAGGTGGCGCGGTACAGGGCATTGGCTGGGCGCTGAACGAGGAATACGTGTTCAACGAGCAAGGGGTTCTGGAAAACCCCGGCTTCCTCGATTACCGCATTCCCGTCGCTTCCGATCTGCCCATGATCGACACGGTGATCGTCGAGGTTCCCAATCCTCTGCATCCCTATGGCGTTCGTGGTGTCGGTGAAATACCGATTGTTCCACCCATGCCGGCGGTGGTGACAGCGGTCAACCGGGCGGCCGGAACAACGGTATACGATTTGCCTCTCACGCCGTCGAGATTATTGGCCGCGATAGATGCCGCCGGGCCTGGTGAATAGGGCGATGGAAGCCTGCCGGAGGGGATGATCATCCTTGGCCAGAGTCGTCTTCCCCACCTGTTTACAGCGCTATACCGATGGAGCGCGAGAGGTCGAGGTGTCTGCGGGCAGTTACCGGGAGCTCGTGCGCGAGCTGTGTCGGCGGTTTCCCGAACTCACCGAAGAAGCTATCGGTAAACAGGCGCTCGCCATCGATGGCATGATCATCCAGACTCCGCTGCTCGAAACCTTCGACGCACACAGCGAGCTGGTGTTTTTTGCCCGGATTGCCGGAGGATAGCGGCCAGCACCCCGGGCGAGCCGGGGTCTTCATGCCGGGCGCCTGATGGGGTCGCCGCGTGTTCTGGCGCTGGATCCAGATGCCATTCGCACGCTTGACCGGCGAGATAATTGATGTCATTTTTGTGACATCAATTCCGGGCAGAGGCTCCATGTCATGAGCGAAGCGAACGCGGTCTACTACGATCCCTACAACGTCGATATCGTGGCCGACCCCTACCCGGTGTACCGGCGCCTGCGCGAGGAGGCGCCGATCTACTACAACGAGCAGCACGATTTCTACGCCGTCAGCCGCTACGACGATGTCGAGCAGGGGCTGTCCGACAACGAGACCTTCAGCTCGGCGCGAGGCGGAATCCTCGAGATCATCAAGATGAACGTGCCGATGCCCTCGGGGGTTTTCATCTTCGAGGATCCGCCCCTGCACACCGTTCACCGCGGCGTACTGTCCAGGGTCTTCACGCCGAAGAAGATGAACGCGCTCGAGCCGAAGATCCGCGAGTTCTGCGCGCGCTCCCTGGACCCGCTCGTCGGCACCGGGAGATTCGACTTCGTGGCCGACCTGGGCGCCCAGATGCCGATGCGCGTCATCGGCATGCTGCTCGGCATACCCGAGCAGGATCTGAGTGAAGTGCGCGAACGCTCGGACGCGAGATTGCGCACCGAGGCCGGTCAGCCGCTGGAGGATTTCGATCCCGCCGGCGGCGACATGATGCAGGAGTACATCGACTGGCGCATCAAGCATCCCTCGGACGATCTGATGACCGAGCTGCTGCATGCCGAGTTCACGGATGAAACCGGCACCAGTCGGCGGCTCACGCGCGAGGAGGTGATCATCTTCTGCAATGTGCTCGCCGGCGCCGGCAACGAGACCACCAACCGCCTGATCGGCTGGACGGGAAAGCTGCTCGCCGAGCATCCCGAGCAGCGGCGCCAGCTGGCCGGCGACCACTCGCTGATTCCCAACGCGATCGAGGAGATCCTGCGCTACGAGCCGCCGGGGCCGCACATCGGGCGCTACGTGACGCGCGACACGGAGTTCCACGGCCGCAAAGTGCCGCAGGGCAGCATCATGCTCTTCCTGGTCGGGGCTGCCAATCGCGACCACCGGCGCTTCCCCGACGGTGATCGCTTCGATATCGGCCGCGAGAAGCGTCCCAACCTTTCATTCGGGTGGGGTATACACACCTGCATCGGCGCGGCGCTGACCCGTGTCGAAGGCCGCGTGGCACTGGAGGAGGTCCTCAAGCGCTTTCCCGGAGTGGGACGTGGAATGGGACAAGGCGAAGCTGTCGCCGACCTCCACGGTGCGCGGCTGGGAGACGCTGCCCGTCGTTACGCGCTGAAACAGGGGCGACGATCGTTGCGCACGCTTTCCTCTATCAGGCCGATGAGCCAGGTGATGGTCTTGATGGCGCGCTCGCTATCGAATCCCCAACTCGTGATCAGGCGATCGTAGGGCGGCTGGGTCCAGAGGATGTCCAGCACCGCCGCCACCGTCTCCCTTTCCTGATCCGGCCATCCGGGCGTCGCGCGGGCGATGGCGCCCAGCAGCGCGTCGCGCCGCCGCTGATCCATCGATGCAAAGGTGGGATCGGTCTCTGTCGCCGGAGCCACGGCAAACGACGAGAGGTAGCTGAACATATGGGCTATGACACCCGCGAAGCCATCGAGCTCGAGGCTCTCCAGCGAGACACCGGACTCCTCGACCAGGCGTTGCAAAACGGCGTCGCGCAGCAAGCGCTCGGTTGAAAAGTACCGGTGGACCGTACGCTCACTGATGCCGGCCTGCTCGCCGACGGCGCCGGCGGTCAGGTTCTTCCAGTCCCATGCGGGAAAGCCATGCACGAGCTCGGCGCCGGCGGCGATGATGCGCTCGCGGGTCGCGGCGCTCTGCTGTCGACGCACCGGGCTGTTGTAGCCGCGCCGCTGCGTCGACCGCTTCGCTCGAGGCCCCGCGGGCATTCCGTGACGGCTTTGTACTGGCTCTGGTCATGCGCATATCTGCCGGGAAGCGTGGTACCGATGTGGGAATGCTGGCAGTGAATGCGCCAACCGCTCATGCGCACGAGTCGACACACTAGACAACATCGTCGACCAATAGTCGGAGATCGTGTATATAATGACAAATATTTTTCGGCCGGTTGCGCGCAGCCGCAGTCTAACAGAGGGAGAGTGATATGTCGGACGCGTTCATCATCGATGCCGTGCGCACGCCCCGGGGTATCGGCAAGCCGGGCAAAGGCGCACTGTCGGGCATGCACCCCCAGCACATCGCGGCGACGGTCCTCAAGGCGCTGCAGGAACGCAATGGTCTCAATACCGCTGACGTCGATGACGTCATATGGGGAACCAGCGCGCAGAAGGGCGGACAGGGTGGGGACCTGGGGCGCATGGCCGCGCTTGACGCCGGATTCGATATCCGCGTGAGCGGCGTGACGCTGGACCGCTTCTGCGGCAGTGGTCTCACTGCCACCAACCTCGCAGCGGCGCAGATCATGTCCGGAATGGAGGATCTGCTCATTGCCGGTGGCACGGAAATGATGTCGCTGATCACGGCCCTGGGCCAGCAGGAAATGGCGGCCGGCTTGAGGTCGGTGGGGGGGATCGGTTCGGGTAATGCGAGGCTGCAGTTGCGGCATCCGCAATCGCACCAGGGCCTGTGTGCCGACGCGATCGCATCGATGGAAGGTTTTGATCGCGCAACGCTGGATGCCTTTGCCCTCGAGAGCCAGCGACGTGCCGCCGTTGCGATCCGGGAAGGGCGTTTCGACCGCTCGATCGTGCCCGTGATCGATGACGACGGCAAGGTCGTGCTCGCGACAGATGAACACCCGCGCCCGCAGACCACGGCGGAAGAGCTCGCGGCGCTGAAACCGAGCTTCGCCCAGATCGCCGACATGGCGCCCGGCGGCGACGGGGTCACCTTCCGTCAGCTCATCAATCGGCGCTATCCGGATCTGAAGATCGAGCACTTCCACCATGCGGGCAATTCTTCCGGTGTGGTCGACGGTGCCGCCGCGCTGTTGATGGCGTCCGCGGACTATGCGCGCAAGCACGGCCTCAAGCCCCGCGCGCGCGTGATCGCCACGGCGAACATGGGTGACGATCCGACCTTGATGCTCAACGCGCCGGCTCCCGCCGCCAGGAAAGTGCTCGCGAAAGCCGGGCTGTCGGCCGATGACATCGATCTGTGGGAAGTGAACGAGGCGTTCGCCGTCGTGGCCGAGAAATTCATCCGGGACATGAAGCTGGATCGGGAGAAGGTCAATGTGAATGGCGGCGCCATTGCATTGGGACACCCCATCGGCGCTACGGGCGCCGTACTGATCGGTACCGTGCTGGACGAACTGGAGCGGCGCGGGCTGAAGCGCGGGCTGGTTACGATGTGCGCAGCGGGTGGAATGGCTCCGGCCATCATTATCGAGCGCGTCTGATTCTCCGCCAGCACGACTGTAGTTCGGGGCATACATGGCAAGCACTGAAAACAAGATGGCACCAAAGCCGAGGCGGGATCCGGAGCGCACCCGCGAGGCGATACTGGAGGTTGCGGCCCGCTTGCTCGCCAGAGATGGTCCCGAGGGGCTCAGCGTCTCCCAGGTGGCGAAGGTCGCCGGCGTCAACCGCGGTACGGCCTACCACCATTTCCAGACCCGCGAGCAGCTGTTGAAAGACACGACAGCGTGGGTGAGTGAAAAGCTGTGCAAGGAGGTATTCGGCAACCGGTCGCCGGACGATGTGCAGGAGGAGCGGCTCGATCCGAGAGCCCTGAGCGAGAACCTCGCGAGTTTCGCGATGGAGAATCCCGAGCTCGGACGCATCTGGCTCGCGACCATGCTGAGATCCACCCGGCGGGCAAACGATCCGTTCTGGAAGCTGTACAAGAACCATATCGACAGGTTTGCAGAGTCGGAGCTCGCGCAGCCCGATATCGACCGTGAGGTCCATGCGGCAGTGATGCTGTTCGGCGTATTCCTGTGGCCGGTATGGGCGCGTTCCAGTGTGCAGAGCGCAAAGGAACGCCAGACGATGGCGCAGCGTTTTTCGAACGAGTCGTTGCGACTCGCCTTGCATGGTTCGATGCGCAAGGAAATGTTTCCTGATCTCGAACTGTCGGACATGCGTGCAAAGACGTCGCGAGACCTGAAAGCGCGAGCGGTCGGGCAGAAACGTGCCGACTGATCATTGCGGGAGATGCTGAAATGAGTGATAACCCTGCCCCCATGCTGCCGTGGCCTTCCGAGGACTTCTCCCGTTACGGGGAAATCGAGGTTCGGCAGCTGAGCAGAACGCAGAGCCATGTGGCTCGCGTCATGCACCGCAACTGGGTTTCGATTCCGCACGTGACCCATCACGACGACGCCGACATCACGGGCTTCGAACAGCGTCGCAAGGCGTGGAACACTGCGCATCCGGACAAGAGGCGCACGTTGTTGCCAGCCTTGATCAAGGCCTCCGTGGCGGCCTTGCAGCGCTATCCGCAATTCAACAGCTCACTGAACGCCGACGCCACGTCACTGTCTGTAAAGAAGTACTTTCACATCGGAATCGCCGTCGACGTGCCGAATGGTCTGCTGGTCCCCGTGATCCGCGATTGCGACAGGAAGAGCATCGACGAAATCAGCGGAGAGATTGCCCATATCTCGGAGAAGGCCCGAACCAAGGGATTGTCGATGGCCGAGATGTCAGGGGGCTGCTTTACGTTGTCCTCGCTCGGTCACATCGGGGGCACCGGATTCACGCCGGTAATCAATGCTCCGGAGGTTGCGATACTGGGGATCTGCCGCACGCAGGGCCGATTCCTGGCGGATTCCTCCGGTCTTCCGGTTTTGCGGCAACTTCTGCCGCTGTCCCTGAGCTACGACCATCGCGTCATCAACGGCGCGGATGCGGCGCGGTTCCTGTGTGCGATGGCAGAGTCGCTCGAGGCATTTGATTTCCAGTAACGAAAAAGCCGCGACACCGGTCGCGGCCTTGCGTTGCAGCACTGGCGTATCGGCATCAGTCGCGGAACAGGTTGCGAACCTCGCGCCGCAGCAGCTTGCCCATTTCGTTGTAGGGCAGGGCATCGAGAACCACGATTCGTTCCGGCACGCGAGAGGAGCGCAGCCGATCCCTGATCAGCTTGCGCAACTCGTCCTCGCTGGGCTTCTGGTGCCCGGGACGGATGGTGACCGCAATGCCCACGGCCTCGCCCCATTCGGTGGAAGGCACGCCGACCGCCGCCACGTCGGCGATGGCGGGATGTGACATGCAGCACGTCCTCGATTTCGCCGGGCGAGATGTTCTCGCCGCCGCGCACGATGACGTCATCGGCGCGCCCGGCGAGGAACAGGTAGCCCTCCTCATCGAGCCAGCCGGCGTCGCGGGTCGGGAACCAGCCGTCGGCGTCGAGGGCCGATCGCTCACGGTACTCGCCGGATACCTGCTCGCCGCGCACATAGATCTCGCCGCGTTCGCCCGCTGGCAGTGGCCTGCCTTCGTCGTCGCGAATCTCGATCTCCACCGTCGGCAGGGGGCGTCCGACCGAGCCGAGGCGAGCGTGCACCGCAGGATCGGTGGAGGCGTGGGCGATGCGGTGGTCCTCCGGCCCGAGCAGCGCGATGGTCGAGCTCGTTTCGGTCAGGCCGTAGGCGTTGGTGAAGTTCGTTTGCGGGAACAGCTCCAGCGCGCGATCGATCAGTTCCAGCGGCATGCGCCCGCCACCGTAGGCGATCGCCTGCAATGCGGACAGGTCGGCGGTCGCGCCCTCGTCCATGCGCGCGATGATGCGCGCCAGCATGGTCGGCACCACGAACGCGTTGGTGGCGCGTTCCGAGCCGGCAAGGGCGAGCCAGGAATCCGGATCGAAGGACGGCAGCAACGCGATACGGCGCATCGCGTAGATCGAGCTGAGCAGCGCCGCGATACCGGCGATGTGGTAAGGCGGCACGCACACCAGGGCTGCTTCGTCCTCCGATGCCGAGCAGAACTCGACGGTGCCCAGGATGTAGGAGAGCAGGTTGGAGTGGCGCAGCAATGCCGCCTTGGGGGCGGCGGTGGTGCCGCTGGTGAAGATCTGCACGGCGATGCCTTCGCCTTCCGTTTCCTCGCCGGATGCGGCGTCGGCTGCCGCTTCGGCCGCGGCGACGAAGTCCGGCGCGGGAGAGGCACGTGTGGCCGCTGCCCGGGACTCAGCCGGTTGCTCCGTTCGACGTCGCCAATGACGCAGGCGGGCGCGATCCGGCCCAGCAGCGCGGCGAGGTCGGCATCGGCGAGGCGATAGTTGAGCGGCACATAGGGAATGCCGGCGATGGCGGCGCCGAACAGCGCGATCGCGGCCGCCTCGCTGCTCTCGTCGAGCAGGGCCACATGCGAGCAGCCGCTCTTCGCGATGTTCGCCGCCGCGCCTTGTGCGGCGCGCAAGAGTGCGCCGTAGGACCAGCGCCGGCCGTCACAGACCAGGCCGATGCGTTCCGGATCGGCGTCGGCCGCCATCTGCAGGATGAGCGAAATGTTCATCGGCAGGGCGTCAGTCGGAGGACGGCAGTGGCTTGGCGTCCTTGGTCTGGAGCGCCACGCCGCCGACTGCGAGCGAGCCTTGCCCCGCTTTCACGCACAGCAGCTCGAGGGTGCCGGCGGCATCGACATAGCGCTTGCCCATCCTGGTGCCCTCGGCGAAAGCCGGGTCGACCGCCGCGCGCTCGGCCGGCCGCTCGTCGGCCATGGGCTTCCCGCCACACTCGACAACGACGTCGCTGGCGCGAATCACCATCACTTCCGTGTCGCACACAACGCTCTTGAGTTTTGTTCCAGGCTTCATAGGTCTCTCGCTGTCAGTATCAGGCGATTGCGCCTGCGGCTTTCAGTTTCTCGATGCGCTCCCACTCCAGTCCCAGTTCCATCAGGACGATCTCGGTGTGTTCCGAGGCCTGCGGAGCGCGCGTGGTCTGTACCGGCGCATGGTTGAACTGCACCGGGCCGCGCACCAGCTTGATCGGTGCGCCGCCATCGGAGGCTTCCACTTCGAACAGCATGTCGTTGGCCAGCGCCTGCTCGTCGGTGGCGAGGTCGAGCAGGCTCTGCACGGGTGCCCACTGGCCTTTCATCGTCTTCAGGTGCTGGCGCCAGTACTCGAACGGCTGCTTCGCAATGGCTTGCGCGATGAGTTCGCCGGCCTCCTGCCAGTGCTTCATCAGCGACTTGGCGTCGGCGAAGCGCGGGTCATCGGCCGCTTCGGGGATGCCGAGATGCGTGAAGGTGTCGCGGATGAGCGGGCCGGGCGTCAGGATGCACAGGTTGATCGTGCCGCCGTCGGAGGTCGTGTAGTTGCCGGCCAGCGGGTTGCCCGGGTTGCCGCCGGCAGTGCGGCATGCGATTGCGCAGCACCGTGCCGGTGTCCATGCCCATGTCGATCGAGGTCCCCGCGGCCCACCACGCGGTGCTGAGCAGGGAGACGTCGAGTTCGACCGCTTCACCGGTCCGCTCGCGGTGGAACAGCGCCGCCGCGATGCCGCCGGCGATATTCATCCCGCCGATGGAGTCGCCGAACGCCGGGATGCCCTGCGCCAGCGGCCCGCCCAGTTCTTCGGGCGACATGCGTGTAACCGATGCCGCTGCGCGACCAGAAGGCCGTGCCGTCGAAGCCGCCGGTGTCACGCTCGGGCCCCTTGTCGCCGTAGGCACTGCCGCGGGCATAGATGATGTTCGGGTTGACCGCGCGGATATGCTCGATGTCGAACTTCATCTTCTGGCGCTGGTTGGGGAGATAGTTCGTCAGGAACACATCGGCCGTCCTGGCGAGCTCGTAGATCACTTCCATGCCTTCGGGCGTCGAAATGTCGACACCGACGCTGCGCTTGCCGCGATTGGGGTGTTCCACGAACGGGCTGCGCTGCGGATTGACCGTGATTCCCCCGATGTTGACGAAGCCGCGCTGCGTGTCGCCGCGCACCGGATGCTCGATCTTGATGACATCCGCGCCCCAGTCGGCCAGGATCGCCCCGGCTGCGGGCACGAAGGTGAACTGGGCTACCTCGAGGACCCTCACGCCTTTCATCACCTGGGTCATACGCGTTCCTCCGTCTAGTTATCGCGCCGTATAATACTGATCAACAGCGTTGTTGCATAGGCTTGGCCGTTGGGATATAAAACCGCGCTGTCATGCGGCGCGTGCCATGCGTTCCACACAACCATCAACGAACGAGAATCTAACACATGAAGATCGATTCCTCACTTGCGGCGGTGGTCACGGGCGGCGCTTCGGGCCTTGGCCTGGCGACGGTGAAGGCGCTGCGTGCGGCGGGAGCCAGGGTCGCAATTTTCGACCTCAACCCGGAGACGGGTGACAAGGCCGCCGCGGAAACCGGTGCCGTTTTCTGCCGCTGCGACGTGCTTTCGGACGAGAGCGTCGACGAGGCCTTTGCCAGGGCGCGCGCTGCCCATGGCCAGGAGCGGGTGCTGGTCTGCTGTGCCGGCGGTGGCAATGCGATTCCGACCGCGCGGCGCGACAAGGAAACGGGCGAGATCAGGATTTTCCCCTCCGACAAGTTCGAGTGGGTACTGCAATTGAACACGGTCGGCACCTTCCGCTGCATCACGCGCGCGGCGGCGGGGATGATGACGGTGGACCCGATCGACGGCGAGCGCGGCGTGGTCGTCAACACCGCATCGGCTGCTGCCACCGAGGGGCAGATGGGGCAGGCGGCCTATTCCGCGGCCAAGGCGGCTATCGTCGGCATGACGCTGACCATCGCCCGCGACCTGTCGCGCGAGGGCATCCGCGTCAACACGATCCAGCCGGGTATCTTCCATACCCCGGCGATGGCGCGCGCCACCCCGCAGATGCTCGAGGCGCTGGGCAACATGGTGCCGTTCCCGCCGCGGCTTGGCCGGGCGGAAGAGTATGCGAGCATGGCGCTCGAGATCGTTCGCAACGGTTATGTCAACGGCGAGACCATCCGGCTGGACGGAGCGATCCGGATGCAGCCGCGCTGATTCGGGCATCCCGGGCGCCCCGGCGATGGCGCCTCCCCGGGATCCGGTCAGCCATCCCACCGGCGCCGCGTGATCGCAAGGATGCTCGCGGCGCGCGCCTTCCGTGCCGTTTCGCGAACCGATGATGCAAATCATCGCAGCGATCACGTTTTCGTGTTCACTTGGAAACGAAGGATAAGAGCATTCATTGATCGCCCCGATTACCCGCCGAGCGGGCGGTGTTCGCGCGCCATCATTGGCGGGGCGGGTCGAGTGCATGTCCGGTGAGAAATCCTGTGCATCCACGTTCGAGGTGATCCTGTGTCGACTCCTGTTCTCTCGCGTCTGGCCCGGGCCGCGGCGCGCACGATCCCTGTTCCGAAGGATGTCGAGACCGTCACGGACGTCGGTGACGAGACGCCCGGGCGTGATGTGGACGGTATCTGGGCCGGGGTCGTCGACCTGTACCGGACTGGCGTGCATCCCGGTATACAGCTCTGTATCCGCCACGAGGGCCGGGTCGTGCTCGACCGTGCAATCGGCCACGCGCGCGGCGTCGCACCGGGACGCGCACTGCGGCACGACGCCGCGCTCATGCGCACCGACACGCCCGTGAATCTGTTCTCGGCCGCCAAGGCGGTCACCGCGATCGTGATGCACAAGCTCGAGGGTGATGGCCTGCTGTCACTCGACGAGCCCGTGGCCGACTACCTGCCCGGCTTCGAGCGCCACGGCAAGGGATCGATCACGCTGCACCAGGTGCTCACCCACCGGGCCGGGATACCGGTGATGCCGCCCGAGGCGCTGAACCTGGACGTGCTGGACGACCCGGCCGCCGTGCTGGAGTACGTGCTCGACCTGCGGCCGGTACGCAAGGCCGGCGGGCCCCCTGCCTACCACACGGTCAGCGGCGGTTTCGTCATGGACGCCGTGGTCCGGCACCTGACCGGCTCGAGCCTGCGAGAGGTGCTCGCGCGCGACATCAAGCGCCCGCTCGGGCTCGGCTGGTTCGACTACGGCGTGGCTCCGGCCGACACGCACCGCGTCGCGCAGAACATCATGACCGGCCTGCGATTGACGCCGGCCCTGTCGCGTTTCATGCGCCGGCTGCTCGGCATATCGTGGGACGAGGCGGTGGCGCTGTCGAACGATCCGCGTTTCCTGGCCGGGGTGATCCCGTCTGCCAATGTGATCGCGACTGCCCGTGACACGGCCAAGGTGTACCAATGCCTCCTCGACGGCGGCTCACTCGCCGGCAAGCGGGTGTTCAGCCGATCGACGGTCGCCAAGCTGACCCACGTTCCGGACAGGAAGCTCGAGATCGACCGGATGATCGGCATGCCGGTTCGTTACGGCAATGGCTTCATGATGGGCAGTCACTCGATCAGCTTCTACGGCTGGAACCACCCGAACGCCTTCGGTCACGTCGGCATGTCGAACACGTTCACCTGGGCCGATCCCGACCGTGACCTGGTGGTCGCCCTGCTCACCACAGGCAAGCCGATCCTCGGGCCGCATCTGCTCGCTCTGCCGAAGCTGCTCGCCGGAATTCACCGGACGTTTCCGGTGCGAGATGCCGCGGCGCGGCACCGGAAGGCATAGAGCAGGCGTGTTCGCCGACGGCGCCGCGCAGCATGAAGCTGCGCAGCGCTACCTGCCGTGCACCTTGCCCGCGGCGAACGGCGGCGAGCTCCATCTCACCCGAGTGCTACCTCCGTGCCGGCGATTTCGGACTTCAGCCACATCACTTCGCTGAGGTTCGAGCCCCCCGATGCCGACAGCAAGCGCTCCAGCGCGCTTTTCTTGACGGCCAGCGCCTCCTTGTTGCCCGGTTCAGCCCCCAGCGCGACATCGAGCAGGTGGATGGCTTCGAGCGGCTTGTCCTCCGCCACCTTCCTTGCCGCGCGAGTTGCCAGCGCCGACGCGCCGCCGGCGAGCTCGGCAAGGTCGGCGTTCACGCTCGACCGTGGCACGCCATAGAGCGAAGTGGTCGAGTCGAAATGGAACCAGCCGGCATTCTCCTCCCAGATCGCGCGAACGACCCACGGTGTCTTGCCGTGGAACTCACCGATCCTGAGTTCTTCCGGCAGGGCGATCTCGCGCATCAGCGTGTGCACGTCCTTGCCCGCGTTCATGCCGGCGATGGTCTCGCGCTCGATCCAGGAGACTGCGGCATGCATGGTGTCGAGGTCGGCGCGGATCTTCGCCGCTCCGCGGACGGGCTCGCCGTGCCCGGTGATCAGCAACTCGGGTGCCAGCGCGCGAACCTCTTCCACCGAGCGCAGATACGCGCGCACCAGGCGCGGCTTGTCGCCGCGCATGGTGACGAGGTTCGGCATCGCGCGCCAGACCGGCCCGAACAGATTGCCGGTAAAGACGATGCGATCATCGGGCAACCAGACGAATACCGAGCAGAGCGTCTCGCCGCCGGGGGTCTTCACCACGACGAAGTGCCGTCCGCCCTGCTCGAAGGCATGGCGATCTGTGACCGGGATATCCGGCACGACCTTGGGCGGCTTCGGTGGGGGACCGTCGCGCCGCGTCAGCGAAGCCCAGAGCTTGCCCGAGCGACGATTCAGGAAGGGGCCGAGTTCCTCGAAATAATCGCAGGTGGCGGTGAAACCGGCGCCGGCGATGACCTGCGTGCCGTCTTCCATCTGCTCGGGCAGGGCGCCGTAATGATCGGGATGGGCCTGCGTCACGATGATCCGGCGCAGCGGCCCGGTGCGATGCGGCGCGAACAGCGCCTTGTTGCGCTGGCCATTGCCGAGGAAGCCGGTGTTGACCAGCAGGTCGCCGTCGGCGGTCGTGACCAGATACGCGTTGGAAATGTCCTTCACCATGAAGATGGTGTCGGTGATTTTTTCCGCCGCGCTCTGCTGGTCGCCCGCCGTGACGAGGGCGCCAAGCGGGGTTTGCTTGTCGTTGCTCATGAGCCGTTGTCTCCGAATTCGATCATTACCTTGGCCGACTGTGGCGTCGCGGCGATGCCAAGCCCTTCGATCACGCGCTCGAACGGCAGCTTGTGGCTGATCATCGACGCGATCTTGTCCTTGAGGCGCGGCATGGCCGCGACCACCTCGGGCATCTCGGTGGGATAGCCCATCGCGGTGGTGATGGTCATCTCGCTGGTCAGCATGCGGCCGACAGGAACCTCGATCGGCTTCATGTAGGCGGCGGTAATCACCATGCGGGCATGGAACCTGGCCATCGTGATGACGTCGGCGAGGATGTTGGGTGCGCCCGCGGCGTCGATGTAGGCATCGGTGCCGACACCGACACGACCGTAGGACGGCACCTCGCCGTGCAGCTTCGTCAGCTCGGCCCTCAGGTCGACCCTGGTCGGATCGAGGGCTGCGCGAGCGCCCAGCGCCAACGCGCGTTCGCGCCGCTCCGGCGCAAGGTCCAGTGCAACGACGTCGGTCACGCCGCGATCGACGAGCCACAGGATCATGCCGAGGCCGATGGGGCCGCAGCCGAAGACCACCACCTTGTCCCCGGCCTTGACCTCGGCGCGGTTGACGCCGTGCATGGCGACCGCGAGCGGTTCGCACATGGCGGCGACATCGTAGGGGATGCCCTCGGGGATCGGCAGGATCGAATCGCCGAGCCGCGCCTCGCGCACGAGCAGCTCCTCGGTGAACGCCCCTTCCGGCCCGCCGCTGCCGATGTTGCCCGGCGTCATCATCGGATTGACGATCACCGGCTGGCCGACCGAAATGCCTTCGACCGCTGCACCAACCTCCAGAACCTCGCCGGCGCCCTCGTGGCCGAGCGCGGTGATGGTGCCGGGCATCGGGATGCCACCGATCTTGATGTAGGAGAGATCGCTGCCGCAGATGCCGCAGGCCTTCATCCTGATGACCACGTCGTTCGGGCCTGCCGCCGGACGCACATAGGCGTCGAGGCGGGCATCGCCCACGCCATGAATGTTGAGTAGCCGCATCTGCGTTTTCCTCTGGTTTGTCGTTGCGCTCAGGGACGAACCATGTAGCCGCCGTCGATGGTGATCGTCTCTCCGGTCAGGAACGACGAAGCGTCGCTGCACAGATAGGCGCCGATGCCTTCGAAGTCTTCGGGATAGCCGACCCGGCCGATCGGAGTGCGCGGGCCGTACATGTCGGAGATGTACCTGGCCGCCTGCTCACCGCCCATCATCGGGGTGATGATCAGGCCCGGTGCAACGACGTTGGCGCGAATGTTGTACTTGCCGAATTCCACCGCCATGCAGCGGATCACGGCGGCGATACCGGCCTTGGAGGCAGCGTAGTTCTGCTTGCCCGGCAGGCCCTGGAACAGCGAGAGGCTGCCGCAGGCGACCAGCGAACCGCCCGGCTCGCCAGCTTCGGCGCGCGCAACCATGTGGCGGGCGCCTTCGCGCAGGGTGATGAACGCACCGTGCAGCGCGACGTCGAGGAACTCGTGCCACTTCTCGGTCGGCATGTCGAAGACCGAGTTATAACTCGGTGAGGCGCCCGAATTGGCGAAGACACAGTCGATGCGGCCGAAATCCTTCATCAGTTGGTCGTAGCCGGCGAGAATCTGCTCTTCCGACGCGACGTCGACCTGGTAGGTCATGACGCGGCCCGCGCCGGCAGCTTCCAGCTGTGCCCTGGCGGCAGCGTTCTTTTCCGCATTACGTGCCCAGATCGCGATGTCGCCGCCCATCCTGGCAACGCCCATGGCGAAGCCAAGGCCGATGCCACCGTTGCCACCCGTAACCAACGTGACCTTGCCGGTGCAATCGAACAGACCTTTACTCATCGTTACTTCCTCCTGTTGTGGCGGCATCGCGTGCCGGCATCATCGCCGGTTCATCGCAGCTAGTTTCCGCCACCCGGCCGCACCCTTCAATAGACAGGAGTATCGAAGGCGGGCCGCAATGGTGCGGTCGGGACATGCAGTGGTCCGTGTCACACCCGGCGCGGGCGCGTGCGGCTGTTCCACGACCGGTCGATGGCCGGACTCGGATATATTGTGTCCCGCGCTCGAAGTTGAATGGCGTTGCCTGGCTGCGGCAACGCACACCAATATGCAGCCTTCGAACAGGATCGGCACATCGACCCCGGATTGGCCGGCTACAGCGACGAACAGGAGCTCGATTGATATGGCGCAGCAACAACTGGTAGCGGACGAATTGATCGAAGAGGCGCAGCGCACAACGGGGCTGCAACGCTTCGACAGCGACAGCTTTCGCGAAGGGCTGGAAATCTTTCTGGCCGATGTCAACAAGGGCCAAGCTCCGGAGGCTGCCATCGCGCGGGTGCGCGGCGATGTGGTCGGCGCTCTCGCCAATCGTCTGAAGACCACGGCCTATCTCGAGCAGCAGCCGCAACTGCTGCAGCGACCGATCGAGCGGCCGGTGTTCGTGTTCGGCATTCCGCGCACCGGTACCACGCTGCTCAGCAACCTGCTCGCGGCCGATCCGGCGCGCCGCTCGCCGCTGACCTGGGAAATCGACGACCCGGTGCCGCCGCCCACGAAGGACGCGCTCTACACCGACCCGCGCGCGCTGGCGCGCCTGGACATGGAGCGCAAGATGCTGGCCGCGCGCCCCGAGATGGGCAAGTACTACCGCGGCTCGGCGATCTATCCCAACGAGTGCATGTTCTTCATGCAGCACGACTTCAAGGCGCTGATCTGGGAGTCGCGCGGCAAGCTGCCGAACTATCGCGACTGGCTGTTCCAGTCTGCCGATCTGAGGTCCAGCTACCAGTACCACAAGCGCTTCCTGCAGCTGCTGCAGGCGGACGCGCCCGGCGTCTGGAACCTGAAGATGCCTTCGCACGGCCTGTGGATAAAGACCCTGCTCGCGGTCTACCCCGATGCCCGGCTGGTCTGGACGCATCGCGATCCCCTGACTGCGACCGGCTCGTTCTGCAGCATCATTGCCCTCTCGCACCAGGCGTATACCGCCAGGGTCGACATGGAATGGCTGGGGCAGAATTGCTCCTGGCAGGCACAGCAGCATGCCAACCGCATCATGGACGCGCGCGATGCGCTCGGCGAGGAGCGCATCATCGACGTGCACTACGCCAATCTGGCGCGCCAGCCGATCGAGACGATGCGCACGCTTTACCGGTCCCTCGGTGACGAGTTCACGGCGCAAGCGGAGGCGGGTATGCGGGCCTGGCTCGCCGACAACCCGCAGGACAAGTTCGGCAAGCACGAGTACAAGCTGGCGCAATACGGCCTGAGCCCGGCAAGAATCGAGGCGCTGCTCGAGCGCTACCTGTCGCGCTACGAGGTAGAGCGCGAGGGGTGAGCGACACGGCTGGAACCGTGGTCTAGAGATCCGCAGGTGCTCGCGTGATCCGCATATAGGGGCGGTACCTGGCGTGCCTGGGCTCTTCCTCACGCTGCAATTCAACTGCCATCGCCACGTGCGCGAAGCTGAGCACCAGTTTCATCAGCCGCTGTTCGCTCTCGTCGAACTGCTCCAGCGGCTTCTCGTCGAGACAGGCCAGCGCCTGCGGCACCAGGTCATTGGCCGCGTTGTAAAACGCGACGCGACCGGCTTCATCACTGATATCCCGACAGTGCGCGCGCCCGGCCGCCGTGTCGGCAGCCCAGAACTCCACGAACGGCGCCAGCGCTTCGAACCCGGCCGGAAGCAGAGACGACTGCGTGCTCATGCTGCACCTCCTGCTTTTTCTGCCTTGTAGGCCTCAACCTTCGCATCGACGTGGTGCATCAGATGCCGCAGCAGCACCTCCTGCTGCTGCAGGTGGATGTACTCGAGCGCGCCGCTGTTCAGGCCGCGCTGCCCTGCCTCGATGACCGCGCGGTCTTCCGAATGGACATCGCGCGCCATCGCCATCGAAAACTCGCGCCCGTAGCGCTCGCTCGCATTCATGTCGTCGCCGACCCAGTAGATACGGATGACGCCGCGCGATCGCGTCGCCGAGACCGGCATGACGTAATGCACGAAGGGCTGGGTCGGCGTACCTATCATGAAGAGGTTGGGAAACACCGCCCAGTACGCGCGCCCATACGGATGGTTCATCAGCCCTCTCTGCATCAAGGCCGGCACCAGCTTGCCGAACGCCACCATCTGCGCGGGGCTCAACTTGGGCGCGGGGTTGGTCCAGATCGTTTGCGTGCGATGCTCACCGTAAAATTTGTAGTCCATCGGGTAGCCAAACGGGTTGTCCGGCCCCACCGCGCCACCGCCGCCCGAGCGCGGATGGATGAAGCGCAGGTGGTAGTTCTCCTGGAAGTTGTCGTAGGTCAGCTTCCAGTTGGCATCGATCTCGTAAACATACTCGGAGAACGTCGTGGCATCGGCGACCGGCAACGTCTCCCACTGCTCGACGAAGGCGCCCAGGTATTCGCGCAGGGTCTGCCGGGGTGACGGATCCAGATTGACGAAGATCAGGCCCGCGCACACGTCGACGGCAACGGCCGGCAGGTTGCACTGCGCCTTGTCGACGTAGAAGCGCTCGAAATCGGGTGCTGCGCGCAACTGGCCGTCATTGCCGAACGTCCAGGCGTGGTAGGGGCAGGTGAACGTCGACTTGAGCCCACCCTGCTCGGAAACCAGCTGGGTGCCGCGATGGGTACAGACGTTGTGGAAGGCGCGGACAACGCCATCCTTGCCGCGGGTGATCAGGATCGAGGCATTGGCAAAATCGAGTTGCCGGACGATGAAGCTGCCGGCTGCGGGCAACTCGCAGACATGTCCGATATTGAGCCACGTGCGGCGGAAGATCGCCTCGCGCTCCAGCTCGAAATACTCGGGGCGATAGTATGGGCCGGCCGGGACCGGTCCCGTACCCAGCGCCAGCGCGTCCTCGCCGGGTGCCGATCCCGGTCCGGTAACTGGTGTGTTCATTGGCTGCATCCTCCATCAACAGGCAGGCCTCGAAGGCGCGAGGCCGCGCGCGACGTCCACCTCGTTGCCGGGCAGACATCCAGGTCCGGCGCATCGCATTGCAAAATTACGACATATGTGTCGTAATTTCAACAGTAGTGTCGAATCTTTTGCGTGGCCGGGTCACCGGTCGCCGCAGCGCAGCCCGGTTGGGCCTGCGGTGCGGGTTGCACGGCCGGCCGCCGGATACGGAGAATCGGATTGAACGAGGAAAATATCGAGTGAGTGTTCCTGCAAGCAAGCCCGGTCGCGCAGCGGCCGTTGCCATGAAGTCTCCCGAGGAATCGACGCTTCCCGGGACTCCGGCGCGGCGACGCCACAAATGTTTTGACGACACGCACCGCGAGATCATCGAGACGACGGTCCGCCTGATTTCGGAAAAAGGGGTGGACGCGGTGTCGATGGCCGCCGTCGCACGCGCGATGGGGATCAACCGCGCAACCGTCTACTACCACTTCGAGAGCCTGGGGGCGTTGATCGGCGCGGTGAAGGCCTGGTCTTCCGAACAACTCGCCAGGCCGTTCACCAACGATGCCCCCCAGCAGGAGCGTGTCGATTACATCACCCGTTTCGTGCTGGAGAATCCGCAGCTGATCAAGCTGTGGATCGAGGACCTGATCGCGGTCGGCGATATCCGCACCCGGTACGCGCACTGGGATGCGCTCGTGGAGGGCATCAGGGGGCACGACGTCGTGGCTGGCGCGGGCGAAGCCGTCGACGCAGAGGTGTTCTGCGTGATTCTGCTGACCAGCGCGATCATCGGTCCCCGTGTTTTCAGGAACAGTGTCTGCCCTGGCGCGGACATCGAGACGGTGGTGAAGCGATTCAGGGCAGAGCAGCTGCGGATGCTCAGGCACGCCGCCCTGCTCAAGCTCTGAGGCCCTGATCCAGGCCGGAATACGCTGGACGCGACGGTCGAACAACGACATTCTTGCGCACGGGCCACGCACGGCCGGCAAGACGAGCGAGGGCATTGGCACGATGAAACGCGCTGCTGACGACGTGATGACCATCGAGGCGGAGCTGCGCGCGCCGGTCGCGACAGCGCAGCTCGTGCGATTCCATTTTGCCGAGCCGGCCGACAACAAATTCTGCAGGGACCGGTATGAACTGGATCTCTGCCTCACGCCACGGCCCCGCAATGCGCGTGCCTGCTACCCGGATCGCTGGAGTCCCAATCGCTTCGAGCGACTTGGCACGCTGTTCATGGTGCCTCCCGGTGAGGCCATGCTGGTCCGGAGTGACGATTGCGGCCAGCAAACCTCGATCATCTGCCAGTTGCACCCGGAATCGATGCGCGCCTGGTTCGACGGCGAGCTGGAGTGGGACGCGCGCCGCCTGATGGCCGGCCTCGATATCCGGGAAGCGAATATCCGGAGCCTTCTGCTGCGGCTGGCCGAGGAGGCGCGCAATCCCGGTTTTGCCAGCGACGTGCTGGTCGAACTGATTGCGAGGCAACTGACCATCGAACTGACCCGCTACTGCACCGCAATGAACGACGACGCGCCGCTACGTGGCCTGGCGACCTGGCGGTTGCGGCTGGTCGATGAGCGGCTGAGGGAGGAGGGCAAGACGCCGACGCTGGCGGAGCTGGCCGCGTTGTGCGGGCTGTCGGTGCGGCAGCTCACCCGGGGCTTTCGCGCCAGCCGCGGTTGCTCCATCGGCGACCACGTGGAAAGCAGCCGGGTGGAGCATGCCAGGCGGCTGCTGGCCGCGGACCATAGCGTCAAGGCGATCGCCTACTCGCTGGGCTTTGCCTCGCCGTCGGGCTTCTGCTTCGCGTTCCGCCGCGCCACCGGCGAAACGCCGCGCGAGTTCCGGCAGCGCGTACGTTGCACCGCGCACTGACACCCGCTGTGCCAGCCCCGTTGGCCGTCGGTCAGGCGCGCGGGCCGCGGGCGAACAGCCGGCTCTTCAGCACGGTGACGCCCGGGTCTTCGAGCGGTTGAGCGGTTGTTCCGCTTGTCGGGAACGGGCGCTGGCTGCGCATATCGTAGCTGACGACGCGTTTGGCAAAGCGCCACCGGCCGTCTTCCTTGCGGTAGCGGTCGATGTAGCGGGCGCACATCAGATCCTCGATCCATCCGTCCTTGCCGTCCGGAATGATGTGGTAAGCGATGGCATAAACCTCGCCTTCGCCCTCATCGCCGTCGACGCAGATCAGGTGATTGCAGACGTGGTGCCCGCTGTAGCGCATATACGGGAAGGCGCGCTCGAGAAACTGGACGTAGTCCTCGGCTGCTCCGTCGAACGTATCGCCATGCGTATCCGTGGCGTCCCGGGTGTAAAGCGTGCGCAGCAGTGCCCCGTCCTTGCGATCGACGCCGCGCGAGTAGAGCAGGACGAGTTCGCGTATTTCTTCCTTCGCGATCAGCGTCGCGAGTGCCGTCTGGTCGATGCTCACAATTGCCCTCCGGTGTTCGAATGAGTTGTCGCGTTCAGCCGGCCGTGATGCCGTTGTCGATGTTGATGCAGGCGCCGTGATAGCCGCTTGCCGCGTCCGAAGCGAGAAACGCCACCATCTCGGCCACTTCCTCGATTTCCACCATCCCGCGCAACGGTGAGTAGCGCTTGATCAGCGCGGGATCGGCGTCCTGCAGATTGCGAAATCCGGCGGCGAGCGCCGTCATCATGCCGCCCGGCGCCACGGCGTTGAAGCGCACGGGCTTGTGCATGTACTCCATCGCCAGTGACTTCGTCATGTGCGACAAGCCGGCCTTGGTCGCGCAATAGGCCGCCGTATAGGCCTGCCCGACGTGAGCGGCGCACGAGGTGACGTTCACCACCGCGCCATGGGTTTCGAGCAGGTGTGGAATTGCCGCCTGGATCAGGTGAAACGGCGCGCTCAGATTGACCGCGAGGGTCTTGTCCCAGGCGGCGGCGCTCATTTCGGTGGTGTGACAGGGGATGAACACGGCGGCGACATTGCACAGCGCATCGAGCCGCCGGAACGCCTGCAGCGCGGCGGCGACTGCGCTGCGGCAGTTGTCGGCGACGCCCAGATCCAGCGCCACTGCAATTGCCTTCACGCCCAGCGCTCGCACTTCATTCGCGGCTGCATCCAGGCCCTGCGCGTCGACATCGACCAGGCAGATATCGGCGCCGGCGCGTGCGAGCCGCAGTGCGGTTGCCCGACCCAGGCCGGCGGCGGCGCCGGTGACGAGCGCGGATTTCCCTTTCATGTCGCCGGGTGTTGGCACGATGCAATCTCCACGAACTCAGGTGAAGACCGCCGGGGCGGTCCTGTCTACGGTGCCCTCACTGGGCGAAGGAGTATCCGCCATTGACGGGATAGGTTTGCCCGGTGATCCACGATGCGGCGTCCGAGCACAGGAACAGCGCCATGTTGGCGACATCGTCGGGCTGTCCGAAGCGACGAATGATATAGCGCGCCACATGCGCCTTGGCGCGTTCGCTGGCGAGAAACTCGGTCCTGGCCGGCTCGGGGAGTGGCGGCTCCAGTGTGGACAGCGAGATCGCGTTCGAGGTGATGCCGAAGCGGCCCGCCTCCCGGGCGATGGAGCGCACCAGGCCGGCGGCACCGGCCTTCGCCGCCGAATAGGCGACGAGCTTCGCTTCGCCGATGCGCCCGGAGTCCGAGACGATCGTGACGATGCGGCCCTTGCCCTCCTTGACCATGCCCGGCAGGGCAACGTGACAGCAGTTCATCACGCCCAGCAGATTGGTGCGGAAGTAGCGATCCCACTCCTGTGGTTCGGTTTCCCAGAACAGCGGCGACGCGCGCATCTGGACGTCAGGCCCCGCATTGCCGGCATTGTTGACGAGGAGGGTGATGGGGCCGAGCGCCGCGACAGCCGCGCGCATGGCCGATTGCACCGAGGCGTGATCGCCCACATCCGCGGGCGCCGCGACGGCCGGCACCCCGAGCGCCCTGATCTCCGCCACCACGGCATCGGCGCGCTCGGCCACGAAATCGTTGACCGCCACGCCACCCGCGTTGTGGCGCGCCAGTGCCAGCGCGATGGCACGGCCAGCACCCTGTCCCGCACCGGTGACGAACGCGATCTGGCCACCCAGATCCAGCGGATCTTCTCCAATCATGTCAAATCTCCCTGCTACCGATTATCTGTGCTGCGTGCGGGTACGCGGGTCGGGCGCATCGCGCCACGCACGCTGCCAATTGATTGACTCGCCATTAAACGCTCAGCATATTCGGAACATGCCGAATACGTCAAAATACACGGCCACCCAGGCGTTCATGCCGATGTCTCGTCACGGAAGGTGCAGGGTGGTTTCGCGAAAAGCACATGCCGGTTCGATTCCGGGCTGAAGCCCTCAGGCAGGAAGAGCGCCAACGATGAAAACCTTTGTCTCCCGTGCGCCCAACGGCGTGGATTCCCTGGTGATCGAGGACAGGCCGGCGCCCGGACCCCTCGGGCCCGGACAGATCCGCATTGCGATGCGGGCGGCGTCGCTCAACTATCGCGACTTTCTGGCCTTGTCGGGCGCCATCGGAGTCCGCGGACCCGGGGGCCTGATCCCGTGTTCGGACGGCGCGGGCGAAGTCATCGAGACAGCGCCCGATGTCTGGCGAGTCAAGGTCGGCGATCGCGTGGCGCTCATTTTCAATCCCGACTGGATTGGCGGTCCCTGGCAGGCAACAACGGGCGTGCTGTGCCGCGGCAGCGGCCTGCCGGGCGTGATGCAGGAGGAAATGGTCGTGCATCACAGCGAGGCAGTGCTCTTGCCGGCACACCTGGATTTCGCGGAGGGGGCTGCCCTGCCATGCGCGGGAGTGACCGCGTGGCACGCACTGTGCGGCGCGACACCGTTGCTGCCGGGCATGTCGGTATTGCTGCAAGGGGGCGGTGGTGTCTCGGTGTTCGCATTGCAGTTCGCCAAGCTGTTCGGCGCGCGCGTGATCATGACCTCTTCCAGTCCGGAACGTTGTGCGCGCCTGAGGAGTCTTGGCGCCGACGCGACCATCGACTACGTGGCGGAACCGGCGTGGGACAAGGCGGTGCGGGAACTCACGGGCGGGCACGGTGTGGACCTGACGGTGGAGGTCGGTGGTGCCGCGACAGTCGACCGCTCGGTTGCCGCCACGCGTCGGGGCGGCAGGGTCGCGCTTGTCGGGCTGTTGACTGGCGTGCCCGGCGCCGTGTCATCGCTGTTTTCTGCCGGTGTGAACGTCAGTCCGGTCATGGTCGGCAGCCGCGACGACTTCGAGGCGATGAACCGCGCCATCGATTTCCACACGCTGCGACCCGTGATCGACAGCCGCTACCCCTTCGAGCAATTGCCCGATGCATTGCGCCATCTCGGGACCGGTCGGCACATGGGCAAGATCGTCATCAGTTTCTAGCCACCCGCGGCGCGATCCCCGGCCTCGGCACTGCAGACACCAGGAAACGCGACGTGGACAAGGTTGTCACGATCCGCATTGCCGGCGCCGATATCCACGCGCGGCAGCGGGGAGACAAGCCGCGCGCCATCTTCCTGCACGGCTTTGGCGGCGACCTGCGCACGTGGGATGGCGTGTGGTCGGAGTTGGGCGACGCACTCCCGGCGCTGCGCTACGACTTGCGCGGCTTCGGCCGGTCGGTCAGCCGGGACGATTCGGCGTTCGACCACGCCGACGATCTGCTGGCCATCCTCGACGCGAGGAACATCGGGCAATGCGATCTGGTCGGTGTGTCGATGGGCGCAGGCATCGCGTTGAACTTCACGCTCGACCACCCCGAACGGGTGCGAAACCTGGTGCTCATCAGCCCCGGCCTGGTTGGCTGGGAATGGTCCGAGGGCTGGCAGAGGCTGTGGCGTCCCATCGTCGCCAGGGCTCGCGCAGGGGCAATCGACGAAGCCCGGCGCTTGTGGTGGCAGCATCCGCTGTTTGCAACGACCCGCAGCAGTGCCGGCGGGCAGGCCCTGTTTGAATCGATCATGCGCTATGCCGGTGCCCAGTGGATCCGGGACAACCACCGGCTGATGCTGCCCGATGTCGAGCGGCTGTGTTTGCTCGGGGCGCGCACGCTGCTGCTGACGGGAGGCCGCGACCTGGAGGATTTCAGGTTGATTGCGGACCTTGTTGCGGCGAGCGCACGCGATGTGCGCCGTATCGACCATCCGGGCGCAGGGCACCTGCTTCATCTGGAGGATGCGACAGGCTGTGCCCGCCAGCTCCTCGCGTTTCTGGGCGCAGACTCCTAGGCGCCACGCCGGCTCTCAGTCCGGGCGGTCGGTCTCGAACAGTTGGCGCACGGCTGGTCGATCGACCTTGAACGACATGGGTGTCCTCGGCACGGCTTCGACGAAGCGCCAGGCCACCGGTATGTGAGTCGCGGGAACATGGCTTCGCAGGTGCGCTTCGAGCTCGGCGGCGCCGGCGTGCGGTGCGCCCGGCGTGAGTTGCACGACGGCTGCCGGTACCTGGCCCAGCCTCTGGTCCGCCAGCCCGACCACGGCGGCCGCGGCGACGGCAGGGTGCAGCAGCAGGGCGCGTTCGATCGTTTCGGGCAGCAGCTTGAAACCGCCACGGACGATCGCTCCGTCGGCGCGCCCGCGATGAAACAGGAAGCCGTCCTCGTCGATCACCGCAATGTCGGAGGTGCGGATCCAGTCCGGGCCGATGCGTGGCGAGATCACTTCCAGGATGCCCTCCTGGCCCGGCGGCAGGACGGCGCCGGTGGCAGGATCGACCACGCGCAGCTGCGCCCCGGGCAGGGCGCGCCCCACGCTGCCGAACTTCTTCTGGCCCCACGTGGCGTGCAGCTCGAGCGTCATTGCACTCACCGGCCCTCCGAACTCGGTGGCGCCGTAGGACAGCAGGATGGGCACGCCGTAGCGCTCCTCGAAGGCCCGCTGGACTGCGGGATCCAGCGGTGCCGCCCCCGCACCCAGATACCGGAGGCAGCCGAGATCGGCGGGCGGGATGTCTGCGTCCAGCACCATTTGTATGGCCGCCGGGGGCAGACCGCCGGCGGCCGGGCGAAAGCGCAGGAGGTGATCGTGCCATTCGGCTACGTTGAACCGTTCCAGCAGCACGACCCGTTGCCCCCGCAGCAGCGGTGGCAGGGTGGAGTAAAGCCCGGAAATATTGCCCACCGGGAAATACATCAGGGCAGGGGGCAGCGATGCCGCGTCACCGGCTGCTCCGGCATCTGTCGGCAGCGGTCCCACGAAGTGTTTCGCGATGATTTCGTAGCTCAGCCGGAACGGTTTGGGTGGGCCGGTGGTGCCGCTGGTCAGGATTTCCACCTGCGGGGGGAGCGCGGCATCGCCGGCCCGCCGGGTACGCTCCAGGCCGGGCAGTGCACTGGCTTCCATTTCCCGCAATGCGATGGCGGCGATGCCCTTTGCGCGCAGCACGGCCAGGATCGCCTCCGAGTAATCCTCGGCGGCCGCTACCAGTACCGACGGCTCGATCCCTTCGAGGTCGCGCGCAATGGCGGTTGCGGACTGGAACGGGTAGACCATGCGAATCGTGCAGCGCCTGGCGATCATGCCGACCAGGGCGGCCAGGGCAGACGGTCGGTTGCGGGCCACGAAAGCGACTCGCGTGCCCGGGCCGGCACCACTGGCGACGATCAGATCGCCTACGCGCTCGCCCACCTGGCGCATCTCGCCCCAGCTTATCCATCGCTTGTGGAACTCGATCGCGGGCAGTTGCGCGGGGCGTGCCAGTGCCGCTGCGCTCAGCTGGTCAAGGTCGTCCATGGGCGCCTGATTCCTCCGGTGTCGAGCTTTACATTCACTGCTGTTCCGTCGATCATATCCACCAATGTTGTATAGCGCTATACGACATGAACCGGGGACGAGAGCGTTGTCCAGTCTGCGCTCCGGTCGGGTGGAAAATGACTACTTTCGCAGCATCCTTCGCTCGCGAGACACCGGGAATCCGCTGATCGGCGAGGTCCGTTGATCCGGGAAATCCCCTGCGTTGCGAGAGCAGCCGTGCCCGGCACAACCGATTCGCCGCCAGGCCTTGCCGAGCGCAATTGGCAGCAGCATCAGGAGCAAACATGACCCAGGTGATTTATATCGATGCCGGGGATACACGTTACGTCGTGGACGTCGCGAACGGGGTGACGCTGATGCAGGCAGCGTTGGACAACCTCGTGCCGGGCATCCTGGGCGACTGCGGCGGCGCCTGCGCCTGCGCAACCTGCCACGTCTACGTGGACCCTGACTGGATGGAACGCGTGGGCGAGCCTTCCGTGATCGAGGCAGAGCTGCTGGAGGGATTGCTCGATCCCCGGCCGACGAGCCGGCTGGCCTGCCAGGTCATCGTGAATGACAGCCTGGACGGGGTCGTTCTTCACGTGCCGGAGTCCCAGTTTTGAACAGCGTTACGGTCATCATCGGTGCAGGGCAGGCGGGCAGTGATCTCGCCACGGCATTGCGACAACAGGGTTATGCCGGGCGCATCATTCTCGTCGGTGACGAGCCCGTTCCGCCTTACCGCCGTCCGCCGTTGTCGAAGACCTACCTCTCGGGAGATGTCGGCGAGGAAGCGCTTTACATCAAGCCCCGCGCTACCTACGTAAAACAGGATATCGATCTGCGCACCGGCGTGCGCGTCACAGCCATCGATCGCGAGGCTCACACCGTCAGCCTGGATAACGGCGAGCACATCAGGTACGACAAGCTGGCGATCACGACCGGTGGACGTCCGCGGCGACTCCTGCTCGCGGGCGCCGACAAGCCGAATGTGCATTACGTCAGGACCCTCGACGACATCAACCGTTTGCGCGAACAGTTCAGGCCGGGACGGCGCCTGGTGATCATCGGTGGCGGTTACATCGGCCTGGAAGCAGCCGCCGTCGGCATCAAGAAGCAGCTCGATGTCACGCTGGTAGAGGCATTGCCGCGCCTTCTGGCCCGCGTAACCGGCCCGGAACTTTCGCAGTACTACGATGGCGTGCACCGCCGTCACGGTGTCGACATACGCCTGGGTGCCGGCGTCGAGGCGCTGGAAGGCGAGCAGCAGGTGCAATCCGTTGTGCTGCAGGACGGCACCCGGCTGCCCGCGGACCTGGTGATCGTCGGTATCGGCCTGATCCCGAACACGGAGCTGGCCGAACAGGCTGGCCTTGCAGTCGACAACGGTGTCATCGTGGATCTTTACGCGCAGACCAGTGACCCCGATATCGTCGCTGCCGGCGATTGCACCAATCACGAAAACGGCTTCCTGGGATGCCGGCTTCGCCTGGAGTCCGTGCCCAATGCGAGCGAACAGGCGCGCGTGGCCGCCGCGTCGATTTGCGGACAGCGGGTGGCGCATGCCGGCGTGCCCTGGTTCTGGTCGGATCAGTACGACCTCAAGCTGCAGATGGTGGGTTTGTCGCAGGGTCATGATCGCGTTGTCATCCGCGGTTCGATGGAGGCGGACTCTTTTGCCGCTTTCTATCTGAAGGACGGTGTCGTCATCGCGGTGGACACGGTGAATCGCCCGCAGGACTTCATGGTGGGCAAGAAGATGGTCGCCGCCAGGCTGAAGGCAGATCCCGCGACGCTCGCCGACGAATCAGTCGTGCTCAAATCCCTCGTCGCCTGACCGGGAAAGCGGCCAGCGGCGTGACCCCGACTGCTTACGCGCGCGCGCTGCTCGATTCCCTGGGGCGGGGAGATCTTCAGCCGGCACACGACGCGCGCGCTCCGGGGCTGCTATGGGCACAATCCGGTGCGATGTGGCTGAGCGGACATGCCGATGGTCCTGCGCGCGCATGCCCGGCGCCGCTTGCAGCCTGCGCCCAGGGCGCGTGGCTGGCATTGTCGGCGCTGCGCCCACGGCACTGCGACCCCGGCTTCGATGCCAGCCGTCTGCTCGGCGAGCGCGCGGCGATCGCGGGCCTCGCTCGACGCGGCCGCATTTCCGCCGGCGGTGCCTGCCACCTGCTGGACACCGCCGACGGCGCGTTGGCCTTGAACCTCGCTCGCGAAGACGACCACGATTTGCTGCCGGCATGGCTGCAGCAGCCCGTGGCGGGCATCGGCGAGCTTGCCGCAGTTCTGCGCGCTCGCCAGACCGTGCCGCTGCTGCAGCGCGCGCGCCTGCTCGGCCTTGCGGCCGCTCCACTCGTTGCGCCGCGACCGTGTCCGTCGTGGTTTCGCGCGACACGCCATGCGACGGCGCGCCGTGTCGGTCGCGATGCACCGCTGGTCATCGATCTGAGTGCGCTGTGGGCGGGGCCGCTGTGCGCGCAGCTGCTGTCGCGCTGCGGCGCGCGTGTGATCAAGGTCGAGAGCACGGCCCGTCCCGACGGTGCGCGCACCGGGCCTGCGCAGTTCTACGATCTGCTGAATGCCGGCAAGGAAAGTGTCGTGCTCGATTTCCGCGACCAGGCGGATCGCAAGCGCTTGCTCGCCCTGCTTGCCAGGGCCGATATCGTCATCGAATCGGCCCGTCCGCGGGCGCTGGAGCAGATGGGGATCCATGCGGCGCAACTGCTCGCCGCGCGCCCCGGCATGGTGTGGCTCGGTATCACCGGATACGGTCGTCGGGCGCCCATGCGCGACTGGATTGCATACGGCGATGACGCGGGTGTGGCGGCGGGGCTTGCCTGGCTCATGGGGGGCGACGGGGACGATCCGGTATTCTGCGCTGATGCTATCGCCGATCCGCTTGCCGGCTTGCATGCCGCGCCGCTGGCGCTCGCCGGCCTGGCTGGACGGCGGCGGGCAGTTGCTGGATATTGCGTTGCACGACGTCGCGGCGTTCTGTGCCGGTGGCGATTGCGCGCCGGACTCGTGCGCGGCAGCGGCGGCGGACGTTGCGTTGCCGCTCGCGCGTGTCGCGTCCGCGCGAGCCGCCGAGCCGGGCGTCGATACGTCGCGCGTGTTGCGGGAGTTCACGTGAGGGTGTACTGCCTTGTCCGACGCTGAAGCGGGGAGTCGAGCCGACGAATCGCTGCTGCTCCGCCGCGTCCAGCTGCCGGGGCGGGGACTGTTCGACCTGCGCATCGCCGGTGAGCGGATCGTCGCGCTCGAACGGCAACTGGCGCCATGCGTCAGTGACCGCGTCATCGATGCGCGCGGCAATGCGCTGCTGCCGGGACTCCACGATCACCACCTGCACCTGTTCGCGACCGCGGCGGCACGTGCGTCGCTGCGCTGCGGCCCGCCGGCCGTCAATGACGAGCAATCGCTGCGCGAGGCGCTTGCCCGGCATTGCGCGCACGGTGAGGGCTGGGTGCGCGGCATCGGTTTTCACGACAGCGTGTGCGCGCAACTCGACCGGCACTGGCTCGACGCTGTTTGTGCCGAGCGGCCCGTGCGCATCCAGCATCGCAGCGGCATGCTGTGGGTGCTCAACTCCTGCGCGCTGGCACAGCTGCGCATTGCGCCGGGCGAACTTCTGCCTGCGGGCGCCGAGCGGGCGGCGAACGGCGAGTTGAGCGGCCGCTTTTTCGATCTCGATGCGTGGCTCGGCGCGCGGCTGCACCAGGCATGGCCGTCGCTGCGTGACGTGTCGGCGGAGCTGGCGCGCCATGGCATCACCGGTGTGACCGATGCCGGCGCCCGCAACGGGCAATCGGCCTGGGAGGCCCTTTGTGCCGCCTGCGAGCGCGGGGAACTCGTGCAGCGGGTTCTGGTCATGGGCAGCGAGGAACTGGCGGTGTCGTCACGCGCATGGCCAGGGCGTATCGAGGTCGGGCCGCTGAAAATCTACCTGCGCGAGTTCGATCTGCCGGATTTCGCGGCGCTGGTGCTGCGCGTGCAGACGGCGCACGCGCAGGGACGCGCGGTGGCTGTTCACTGCGTGACGCGGGTCGAACTGGCCTTTGCGCTTGCCGCACTGGCGGAGGCGGGGACGCTGCCCGGTGACCGCATCGAACATGCGGCAGTCGCCGACGAGCACGCGCTGCAGGCACTCGCAGAGTTGGGAGTGACGGTGGTAACGCAGCCGCAGTTCATTGCGGAGCGCGGTGATCAATACCTCTGCGATGTGGAGGCGGTGGACATCCCGTTGCTGTACCGCGGCGCCGGGTTCCTGCGCGGCGGTATAGCGCTTGCCGCGGGCAGCGATGCGCCGTATGGATCGACCGATCCCTGGGCGGCAATGCGCGCGGCCGTTGAGCGTAGAACACGCGAAGGCGTGCAGATGAACGCTGACGAGTGCCTGGGCCCCGCGCAGGCGATCGCCCTCTTCGCCGCAGACCCGCGCAGGCCGGGAAGCGGCTTGCGTGAGCTTGCCGTCGGCCAGCCGGCAGACTTGTGTCTGCTCGATGTGCGGTGGGAAGATCTGTGCGCCGATCTCGATGCGCGTCACGTGGATCTCACGGTCTGCGCCGGCCGGATCGTCTACTCGGCAGCACGGCATGCGGCAGGGCCCGGGCGCAGTCCCGGGGCCTGTGTACAGGCAAGGCGGAGAGGCGCTCATGCATAGGGCAATCGTCGCGAGCGTGCAGGAGCTTGCGCAGGATCCGCAGTGGCTGGGCTCCCGGCCCTGTCCCGTCATTGCCTACGGTGTGGGTGAAGAGACTGCGTCAGCGGACGTACTGGTGCCCGATCTGGCCGCGGCTCGTGCAATCGAAAAGCGGGTGGAGGCGTGGCCCATCGCGGCGATGACACTGGTGCAGGTGCTGCGCAGCACCGCGCTGCTGCCAGCCGCGCAGGCGCTCGATGTCGAATCGATGGCCTTTTCGACCTTGCAGGGCGGAGAGGAATTCGCCGCCTGGACGCGCAACGGGAAACGCGGCCCGCCGGTGCCTGTGCAAGCGGGCGACCCGGTGTTGCTCAGCCGCGACGGAGCGCTGATCGAGGCTGTTCTCAACAGGGCTGGCACGCGCAACGCCATCAGCGTCGAAATGCGTGATGCCTGGGTAGAGGCCCTGCAGCTGCTCGAGGCGGACGATTCGGTCGAGGAGCTGAGATTCAGCGCGCTGGGCGCCTGCTTCAGCGCCGGCGGCGAATTGCACGAGTTCGGGCTCGCTCCCGATCCGGCAACCGCGCACTGGGTGCGCACGGTGCACAGTCCTGCGCGCCTGCTTGCCAGGCTGGGCGCACGAGTGAGCTTTTTCGTGCACGGGGCGTGCATCGGTTCGGGCATCGAGCTCCCGGCGTTCGCCGCGCGGCTCGTTGCGCACCCCGATACCTTTTTCCAGTTGCCGGAACTCCAGATGGGGCTGATTCCCGGCGCAGGCGGCACGGTGAGCATTGCGCGGCGAATCGGGCGTCAGCGCACGGCGTGGATGGTCCTGACCGGCAGGCGGATCAATGCACGCACGGCACTGGAATGGGGCCTGGTCGACGAGCTCGTGGAGTGGCGCTGAGATGCCCTGATCCGGATGGGCTGCGCATGCGCCGGTGTGGGCAACTTCCGTTTCCGGGACAGTCATTTGGCTGGTGCTTCCCGGTCGCTATGATTCCTCCTGTGCTGATTTCGCGTCGAATGTCCCGAGCACGCATAACAGGGTCAAATCCATGAAGAAAACGCTGATTCGCAATGCAACCATCTGGGACGGGACCGGTGCCCGGTCGTTTGTGGGCGACCTGCTGATCGAAGGCAACCGCATCCGGTCAAGCTCGCCCGGCGGTGCCGGGGCGGGCGTGAGCGCGGACGTGGAGATCGATGGCACCGGCAAGTTCCTGATGCCCGGCATGACAGAAGGCCATGCGCATTTGTCCTTCGACGGGGTCACGTGCACGGAGAACCTGATCACGCCACCGCCCGAAGAGCACACGCTGCTGACGGCGCGCGTGGCGAAGACCCTGCTCGAGCACGGGTTTACCAGCGCCTACGGCGCATCGGCGGCGAAGCTTCGGCTCGATGTCGCGGTGCGCAATGAAGTCAACGCCGGTCGCCTGCAGGGGCCGCGCATCCGTGCCGGCTCCCTCGAGATCACGGTGACCGGGGGGCTGGGCGACGAGAGCAGGCTGCACAATCCCCGCAACGGCCCGTCGATCGTCGTCGATGGTGCCGAGGAAATGCGCAAGGCGGTGCGCCTGTGCTGCCGCGAGGGCTGTGACAACATCAAGCTCGACGTGTCCGGCGACCCGTTCTATCCCGACACCCCTGCGCACGCCACGCCGATGTCGCTGGACGAGATCCGGATGGCGGTGGCAACGGCGCACAGCTTCGGCAAGAAGGTCAATGCCCATGCGCGTTCGATCGAGTCGATCCGGCACTGCCTGATTGCCGGGGTCGACATGATCTACCACGCCGAGTACACCGACGAGGAAACGCTGGACATGCTCGAGGCGGCGAAGGATCGCCTCTTCGTGGCGCCCACCATCAGCCTGTTCCATACCATGATGCACGAGGCGGAACCTTACCTGCCGCGGGCCGCTGCGGAGGCGATGGGTATCCCTGCGCTGATCGAGGCGTCGGTGAAGACGCATACCGAGTTGCGCAAACGCGGTATCCGTCACCTGATCGGCGGCGATTACGGTTTTGCCTGGAGCATGCAGGGCACCAATGCCCGCGACATCAGGTTCTTCATGGACTACTACGGCTATTCGGCCGCGGACGCACTCGTCTGCGCCACCCGCAACGGCGGTCTCGCCATGCGCGAGGAGGGCGATCTCGGTACCCTGCAGCCCGGCATGCTTGCCGACATGCTGCTGGTGGACGGAGATCCACTGCAGGACGTGACGATCCTGACGGACAAGCGCCGTCTGGCGATGGTCATGAAGGACGGCGAAATCAGCACCCTCTGCCCCTCGCTGCAAGCGGCGGGCTGAGAGGGCGCGCATCCCGATGTGTGGTGCGCCGGGATCAGGTGCCCGGTGCGTACCAGATCGGCGAGGACCACGCACGCTCCTGGATCCCGGCGGGCTCCGGTGCCGCGGTCCCGAGCTTGACGGCGTCGTAGGTCGACCAGCGCGGCGTCGGGATCTCCAGCACGCGCACGTAGTAGAACGCGCGCGCTTGCGGTTCGAACTCCGGGTCCTGCCATACGGCGGATAGCTCGGCCGCGCCGATGGTGTTGCTGTACGTCGCCTTCGTCACGTCCACGGTCGAGCCCACGGCGGGGAGCTTGCCGCTCGTGGCATCGATGACACGCTCGCCGGCCCAGGCGACATCGAAAATCTTCTCGTGCGCCTTGCCGTGCGCATCCAGCCAGCCCTTGATGATCTGCACGCGGTCGAGATGCGCGCCCTGCGGGTCTTTCGTGGCCAGCACCGCGAAGCGCGGCGCACCGGGCTGCGCCGGCGCCGCGGGCAGCATCGAGCCCATCGGCACGCCGGAGGCGTAGGCCTGCGCGACAAAGTCCTGCGCCTGTACCAGCCCCGGCGCGAAATCCCAGCCGCCGAAGAAACGCAGGCCGATGCGCGTGCCCGAGGTCGCGAAGGTTTCCTTGCGCCGCAGCGCGTCGTAGATCGCCTCGCGCGTGTTGGCGTCGGCCCACACCGCCGCGAGCCCGGCGGCGCTGTAGGTGGTTTCGCGCCCGGCGGCTTTCGCCTCCGCAGAGCGCGTGCGGCGCGCAGCGCGCATCGCGGCCGTGCCGTCCAGCTGTGTCAGCTTGCCGTGGTAGTTGTCCTCCTCGATCGGCGGCGCGGAGTTGTGCGTGTCGCTGGAGCCGATCATGCCGAAGTCGAAGGGATTCACGCCGAGGCTGGCCTCGAGCTCCAGCCCGGTCTTCAGCGCATCGCGCGCGTAGCTGCCCTCGGGTTTCGAGGCGCGCGGGATCTTCGCGCCCGACATGCGGGTGGTCCACATCTCGTAGTTCGCGAACTCGTCCTCGGTCGAGAGCAGCGGGTGCGCCTCCGACTGGCCCTTGATCTGCACGATCTCGGCGATCGGCTCGTTGCGGCTGCGCTGGCGCGCCCACGCCGCGTCGACCGGTTGACCCCGGGAATCCGTGCGCGCCCACATCATGCCGTCGCTGGCGTTGGAGTTGTGCGGGATGGCCATGCCCTCGATGCCGTTGGCGCGCTGCTCGTCGAGGAAGCGCCACAGGTCCTCGGGCTTGTCGGAATCGATGCGCGAGAAGGGCTTTTCGGGCACCGCGGAGCCGCGGAAGATCACGTTGCGGTGCAGGTTGATCTCATCGGGCGTGCTGGTCCACTCGTAGCCGATCAGCGTGGTGAAGCGGCCCGGCTCGTTGTGGCGCTCGGCGGCGGCGATCACTTCGCGCCAGGCGGCCTTGTTCACCTCCGGCAGGTCGAGCAGTTCGTCGAGGCTGCCGTCGTGCGAGGCGTCGTCGGAGATCTGCATCAGTGCCTTGAAGGCGTCTGCCGGATCGGGGCTCGCGAAGAGTTTCGCCAGCGGATGCTGCGACAGCGGGCTCGCGGGGTTCAGGAACTCGCGCATCGAGCCGAGGTACTCGGAGTGTTCGGTAACGGCGGCGAAATCGAGCGGGCGCTTCAACTGCACCGTGAAGCCGGCGCCGTGCGGGATCGCCTCGCCCCTGGCGTAGCGGTACGCGTCGTCGGGCAGCGTGCGCGTGCCGGTGCTGAAGGCATCCGCCGATAGCGCGGTGTGGATGTGCAGGTCGCCGTAGAGCGCCTGGCGTGCCGCCGGGTCGGCGGCCTGGGCCGCGAGCGGCAGGGTTATGGAGCACAGAAGCACCAGCGGAAGGCGTCGCATCGTCACAGCCTCGTTGTTGTTGTCAGGGCAATCATACTAGACGCGTTGCGCTTTCCGGGCATGCCTCGGCGCCCGGCATGCACACGGTCACTGCGCAGCCGGAGGTCGCCACGGTGCCGGGCTACCCATGCAAGTGGGGTATATTGCCGCGCAATTGCCACGCATCCCTGCGACACGAGGAGCCCGCGATGAACGATCCGGTGAACCTGGAGCTCGGCCTGATCGGGCTGGGCACGATGGGCATGAGCCTGCTGCTGAACATGGCCGATCACGGCCATGCGGTGGCGGGCTACCACTACGACGCGGCGAAGCTGGAGAGGATCCGCGCCGCGGCGCTCCCCAACCTGCACGGCTTCGACGAGCTCGCACGCTTCGTGCGCGCGCTGCGCCGTCCGCGCGTCGTGATGCTGCTGGTGCCCGCGGGCGCGGCGGTGGATTCGGTGATCGCGGATCTGCTGCCGCTGCTCGAGGCGGGCGACTTCATCGTCGATGCCGGCAACAGCTTCCACCGCGACACCACGCGCCGCACGCACGAGCTGGAACCGTACGGCATCGCCTTCGTCGGCATGGGCGTCTCGGGCGGGGAGAGCGGCGCGCGCCACGGTCCCAGCATGATGCCCGGCGGCGGCGCGCACGCCTGGGACAGGCTGCGCCCGGTGCTGGAGAGCGTCGCGGCACGGGCCGACGGCGAGCCCTGCGTGGCGCCGATGGGCAAGGGCGCGGCCGGGCACTACGTGAAGATGATCCACAACGGCATCGAGTACGCGCTGATGCAGATGCTCGCCGAGTGCTACGACCTGATGCGCCGGCGCCTCGGCATGACGAACGCGGAAATGGCCGCCGAGTTCGCGCGCTGGAACGCCGGCCGCCTGCAGAGCTTCCTGGTCGCGATCACGGTCACGGTGCTCGGCACGCGTGACCCGCTGGGCGCGGGCGAACTGGTGGACGCGGTCTCGGACCAGGCGCGCGCCAAGGGCACCGGCAAGTGGACGTCGCAGGATGCGATGGACCTCGGCGTGCCGGTGCCGGCGATCGATGCGGCGGTGGCGGCGCGCGAGCTGTCGGCGCTGAGGGCCGAGCGCCTGCAGCTGGCAGCGCTCTACCCCGGCGCGCCGGCCGCGCGCGCCGATCGCGCGGCGGCGCTCGAGGGGCTGGAGCAGGCGTATTTCGCGGCGGCCTGGATCGCCTACGCGCAGGGCTTCGCACAGATTGCCGCGGCGTCGCGCGAGTACGGTTTCGGCGCCGATCTGGCGACCGTGGCGCGCGTCTGGCGCGCCGGCTGCATCATCCGCGCGGCCATCCTCGAGCCGATCCGCGCCGCGTTCGCGGCCAATCCCGCGCTGCCGAACCTGCTGCTCGACCCCGCGGTGGCCGCGTCGCTCGGCCCCGGCATTGCGGGCCTGCGCGCGACGGTGTGCGACGGCGCCGCCTGCGGTGTGCCGCTGCCGGCGCTGGGTGCGGCGCTCGCCTGGTTCGACGGCATGCGCAGCGCCCGCCTGCCAGCCAACCTGATCCAGGCCCAGCGTGATCACTTCGGCGCGCACACCTACGAGCGCCTCGACCGCGACGGCAGCTTCCACTCCGCGTGGGGGCGCGAGTGACGGCGCTCAGCGCACCGCTGCGACGGTTTGCCTGAAGGCCTGGTCCAGGTCGTCGAGCGCGTAGCCGAGCGCCCGGCGCGAGCGCGCGGGATCGATATCGGCCTGCGCTGTCTGCACCGCGGTGAATTGCGGCAGGTCCAGTCCCGCCTCCTTGCCCTGCAGCCGGTGCGCGAACTGCACGGCGCCGAAGCCGAGCCGCGTGAGCGGCGTCGGCACCGTCATCACCCGGATGCTGCGGCCATCCGCGCGCGCGAGGCGCGTGAGCAGTTGCCTCCAGCTCAGGTTCTCCTGCCCGATCGGGTAGCTCGTGCCCGGCTTGCCGCGCTCGATCGCCGCGGCGACCGCCTCGCCCGCGACGACCGCCGAGATGCAGGCGCTGCCGCCCGCGGTGTAGCAAACGACCGGGCTCAGGCGGATGTAACGGACCAGTGGCGTCCACAGCGGCTCCCAGCCGGGCACCGGCAGCGCACCGAATACGTAGGGCAGCTCGACGACCATGCCGTCGAGGCCCGGAATCGCGGCCGCCGCGCGCGCCTGCTCGACGCGACTGCGGATGTACGGGTGCCGCTCGGCGAGTCGCAGCGCGGGCCACTCGCGGTCGAGCCAGGTGAAATAGGAGCCGATCACCACCGCGCGCGTCGCTCCTTCATCCCGCGCCAGGCTCAGCACGCGCGTGAGGTCCTCGACGTTGGCCTTGTGGAGCCTGGGGTAGGCCGGCTTCGCGGGCGTGCTGCGTTCGTCCATCCCGGCGGCGAAGACCACGGCATCGTGCCCGCGCAGCAGCCCGCGCAGGGCCGCATCAGGCGTGCGCTCGAGGTCCTGCAGCAGCACGCTGACGCCACGCGGAAAGAGCCCTGGCGGCGTCGACGCGGGAAGTCCGAGCGCGGTGACCTGCCAGCCCCTCCCGAGGCAGGACTGGACGACGTGATAGCCGATGAAGCCGGTTCCGCCGACGACGAAGACGCGCATATCCGAACCTTCGCAGAGGGCAGTGGTCGCCGCGGGTGCTGGCGGGCACGATGCCCGCCGGCGCGGCGGCCGGAGCGCGCCATTCTAGCGGTACTCCCCGCACGCGGCGAGCGCGCGTTGCGTGGTCACGCCACCGGCTGCTGGCCGCGAGGCGGCACGGGCGCAGGCGTCGCCCGCGCGATCGTGACTTCGCGGCACGGAATCGGTCAGGATCGCGCCGATGCGGCCGCGGCGCAGCGCACCGGCGGCCGGCGTCCGCAGTTAACAGACGGGGATCCGGCGATGGCAGTGAAGACTCCGGTGGTGGTCGCGATCTTTGGCGCCTCGGGCGATCTCACGCGGCGCAAGCTGCTGCCGGCGCTGTACAACCTGTACCTCGACCGCCACATGCCGGAGCGATTCCTGATCATCGGCGTGGCGCGCCGCGGCGAGCAGGATGCGTTCCGCCGCGAGATCGAGCAGGCGATGGCGGCGCATTCGCGTCGCGGCAGCCCCGATCCCGCGCAATGGGCGGGTTTCGTGGCGCAGGTCGAATACCTGAGCGGCGGTTTCGACGAGGACGCGACCTACACCGCCCTCGCGGCGCGCATCAACGCGGCCGAGCAGGACTTCGGCGCGCCGGCGGCGCGCGTGTTCTACCTCTCGACGCCGCCGGATGTGTTCGGGCTGGTCGCCGCGAGGCTGGGCGCGGCCGGGACTGGCGCAGCAGCGCGAGCGCGATCGCATCGTGGTGGAGAAGCCCTTCGGGCGCGACCTGGCGTCCGCCACCGCGCTGGATCGCGAGCTGCGCCAGGTGTTCGACGAAAGCCAGATCTACCGCATCGATCACTATCTCGGCAAGGAGACGGTGCAGAACATCCTGGCGCTGCGCTTCGCCAACGCGCTGTTCGAGCCGATCTGGAACCGCCGCTACGTCGATCACGTGCAGATCACGGTGGCGGAGGACGACGGGGTGGGGACCCGCGGTGGCTACTACGACGGCGCGGGCGCGCTGCGCGACATGGTGCAGAATCACCTGCTGCAGCTGCTGTGCCTGGTCGCGATGGAGCCGCTGGTCGACTACGAGGCCGAGGAGCTGCGCAACAAGAAGATCGACGTGCTGAAGGCCGTGCGCGCTCTGCCGCTGGACGATCCGCACGCCGGCGCGGTGCGCGGACAATACGCGGCGGGCAGTGTCGGCGGCACGACGCAGTGCGGCTACCGCCGGGAGCCCGGCGTGGATCCGCAATCGGCCACCGAGACCTATGCCGCGCTGAAGCTCTACATCGACAACTGGCGCTGGCACGGCGTGCCGTTCTACCTGCGCACCGGCAAGCGCATGGCGCGCAAGCTCTCGCAGGTGGTGATCTGCTTTCGTCCGGTGCCGCACCGCATGTTCCCGGTGCAGGCCTCGGACAACTTCGAGGCCAACCGGCTGGTGATCGGCATCCAGCCCGCCGAGGAGATCGTGCTGGAATTCCAGGCCAAGGAGCCCGGCGCCGGCATGAAGCTGGGCTGCGTGAAGATGAACTTCAACTACCGCGAGGCCTTCGGGGCGTCTTCGCGCGAGGCCTACGAGACGCTGCTGCAGGAGGTGATCGAGGGATCCACCACGTTGTTCATGCGTGCCGACCAGGAACACGCGGCATGGGAGATCGTGGAGCCGCTGCTGGAACTGTGGGCCGCCAATCCCTCGTCGAGCTTTCCGAACTACGCCGCGGGCAGCTGGGGACCGTCCAGCGCGGACACGCTGCTCGCGCGCGACGGCCGCAGCTGGTTCAACCCGATGCCCGGCATCGCCGGCGGCTGCGGCCCGGCCGGCGAGGGCTAGATGCGCCTGCACCGCTTCGCCACGCCGCAGGCGCTCGCGCGCACGGCCGCGCGGCGCTTCGTGGCGCTGGCGCGCGAGGCGATCGCCGCGCGCGGCGTGTTCCGCGTGGCACTCTCGGGCGGCAGCACGCCGCAGGCGCTCTACGAGGTGCTGGCGGGTGCGGCGATCGACTGGTCCAGCGTGGAATTCTTCTGGAGCGACGAGCGCTTCGTGCCGGCCTCCGATGCGCAAAGCAACGAGGGCATGGCACGGCGCGCGCTGCTGGAGCGCGTCGGTGTGCGGCACGTGTTCCCGATGGTCGCAGCCGCCACACCCGAGGCCTGCGCGGTGCGCTATGAACAATTGCTGCCCGAGGCACTCGACCTGGTGCTGCTCGGCCTGGGCGAAGACGGGCACACGGCCTCGCTGTTTCCCGGCGAGCCCGCGGTGCACGAGCGCGCGCGCAAGGCGATCGCGGCGCGCGCGCCGGTGGGGGTGGCGGATCGCATCACGCTGAGCGCGGCGTACATCAATAGTGCCCGCCTGGTGTGGTTCCTGGTCAGCGGCGCCGGCAAGGCGCAGGCGCTGGCGCGCGTGCTGCACGGGCCCGAGGACCACGACGCGACACCGGCGCAGGCAGTGGCGCGGCACGCGCGCGAGGTGGAGTTCTTCGTCGACGCGGCGGCGCTTTCGGGATTGGCGGGCGCGGCGAGCGCAGCTCAGAAGTAGCTGCTGGCGCGCGCGAGATTCTCGCGAGCCTCGCGCACCATGCGCTGGATCAGTTCGGCGCAGGTCGGGATGTCGTCGATCAGGCCGACCACCATGCCGGCGGTGATGATGCCGCCATTCACGTCACCGCTCGCGAGCGCGGCCCTGCCGCGCACGCCGGCGACCAGCGGGCGCAGGTCTGCAAAGTCGGTATCGCCGGGCTGCGCTTCGATTTCCACCACGGTTTCGGAGATCTCGTTCTTCAGGACGCGCGCCGTGTTTTTCAGCGTGCGGAATATCAGGCGGGTGTCCACCTCGTTCGCGTCCACCAGCGCGCGCTTGATGTTGTCGTGCATCGGCGCTTCCACGGTGGCGCAGAAGCGCGTGCCCATGTTCACGCCCTCGGCGCCGAGCGCCAGTGCCGCCGCCATGCCGCGGCCGTCGCCGATACCGCCGGAGGCGATCACCGGCACGCTGAGCTTGCGCACCGCGGCCGGAATCAGGACCAGGCCGGGAATGTCGTATTCACCCGGATGGCCGGCGCACTCGAAGCCGTCGATGCTGATCGCATCGACGCCGTGGCGTTCCGCCGTGACAGCGTGGCGCACCGCGACGCACTTGTGCAGGACCTTGACGCCGGCGGCCTTCAGGCGGGGAAAGAATTCGGCGGCGGCGCTGCCGGCGGTCTCGACGATCTTCACGCCGCTACCGATGATCGTCTCGATGTATTCGGCGTACGGTGGCGGGGTGATGCTCGGGAACAGCGTCATGTTGACGCCGAAGGGCTTGTCGGTCATCGAGCGGCAGCGCTCGATCTCGGCGCGCAGCGCCTCGGGAGTCGGCTGGGTCAGGCCCGTGAGGATGCCGAGACCGCCGGCGTTCGATACCGCGGACGCGAGCTCCGCGAGCCCCACCCACTGCATGCCGCCCTGGATGATCGGATATTCGATGCCGAGCAGTTCCGTGATCCGTGTTTTCATTGACTTCTCTTGCCTGTGTCGATGGTTGCCGCTTGCGTGGCCCCGGTCACGGCTGCGCGCGGCATTCTGGCGGTGCCGCTGCGGCGAGCCGCAGAGGGCGCATCCCTGCCTGGCGCGCTTGACCTGGATCAGAGCGTAAAGCGCGCGATTATAGGCAATACGCCCGCGCGCTTCCACGCTCGCTCAGCGCGTGCTGTCTGCGGTCCTGCAGGTGAATGGCGCAGCGCTGCGCCGTGGCCAGCGCGGTCCGGCCCGGTGTATCGTTCGCGCTGCATCGCGCGGGGCGATGCGGGCATTCACCCGGACGAGGGCGTCCGGATCCGTAGCGAACGAGGAGCAAGCAGGCGATGGGACCACTGAACGGATTGCGTGTCGTGGAACTGGAAGGGCTCGGCCCGGCACCGTTCTGCGGCATGATGCTGGCCGATATGGGCGCGGAGGTCATCTCGATCACGCGCAAGTCCGCGGCCGGCAGCCGCGCGGCGCAGATCAGCGAGCGTGGCAAGAAGACCATCGCGCTGAACCTCAAGCATCCCGACGGCGTCGCGGCGGTGCTGGATCTGTGTGCCAGCGCCGACATCCTGATCGAAGGCTTCCGGCCCGGCGTGGCCGAGCGCCTCGGCATCGGTCCCGCGGCCTGCGCCGCGCGCAATCCCAGGCTCGTCTACGGGCGCATGACCGGCTGGGGCCAGACCGGTCCGCTGGCGAGCGCGGCCGGCCACGACATCAACTACATCTCGCTCTCGGGCGCGCTGCACGCGATCGGGCGTGCCGGCGAACGGCCGGTGCCGCCGCTGAACCTGGTGGGCGATTTCGGTGGCGGCGGCATGTTCCTGGCGTTCGGCCTGATGTGCGCCGTGTTCGAGGCGCAACGCTCCGGCACGGGCCAGGTCGTCGACGTCTCGATGGTGGATGGCTCGGCGGCGCTGATGCACATGATGTACCAGTTCATGGCGATGGGTGCGTGGCGCGACGAGCGCGGCGCCAACATGCTCGACGGCGCGGCGCACTTCTATGACACCTTCGAGACCGCGGACGGCAGGTACGTTTCCATCGGTTCCATCGAGCCGCAGTTCTACGCGCTGCTGGTGCAACTGGCCGGGCTCGATGCCGCGGAGTTCGCGCCGCAGCACGACCAGTCGCGCTGGCCGGACCTCAAGGACAAGCTCGCCGCCGTGATCCGCCAGCGCACGCGCGACGAGTGGTGCGCGATCATGGAAGGCACGGATGTCTGCTTCGCGCCGGTGCTGTCGATGACCGAGGCGCCGGGCCACCCGCACAACGTGGCGCGCGGCACCTTCATCGAGGTCGAAGGCGTGCCGCAGCCGGCACCCGCGCCGCGCTTCAGCCGCACGGCGCCCGCGACGCCGGCCGCAGCCGCGCCGGCCGGCAGTGACACGGCCGCGGTGCTGGCGGCAATCGGTTACGCGGACGATCGCATAAGATCGCTGCGCGACGCCGGTGTGCTCACCTGAGGCCCCGCTGCGAGGCCGGCGATGCACCGGCGGGGTAGTTCGCCGCGGCCTTCGATCACTTCGGAGAAAAGCGCACGCCCGCGTCGAGACGGATGCAACTGCCGTTCAGCATCGGGTTTTCCGCGATGCCCTTGACCAGCAGCGCGTACTCGTTCGGCAGGCCCATGCGCTTCGGGAAGGCGGCATCCTTGGTCAGCACGGCGGCCATCTCGGGCGGTATGCCGGCGGTGATGCCGGTGGAGAACAGGCTCGGGGCGATCGACATCGCGCGGATGCCGAAGCTGCCGAGGTCGCGCGCCATCGTGAGCGTCATGCCGGCGATGCCGGCCTTGGCCGCCGAATAGGCGACCTGCCCGATCTGGCCTTCGAAGGCTGCGATCGAGGCGGTGCTGATGATCACGCCGCGCTCGCCGCCCGCGTCGGGCTCGCCCTTGCTCATGATGTCGGCGGCGATGCGCGCGACGTTGAAGCTCGACACCAGGTTCAGGTTCACCACCTGCTGGAATTCCTCGATCGGGTGCGGGCCGTCCTTGGACAGCGTGCGCCTGGCGATGCCGCCGCCCGCGGTGTTGACCACGATGTGCAGCCCGCCCAGCGCGGCCGCGGCGGCGCGGATCGCGGCCTCGGTACCCGCGAAATCCGTGACGTTGCAGGGGTAAAAGCCGATGCCGAGCCGTGCGGCTTCCTCGGCGCCCCTGGAGGTCGGCAGGTCGAGAATGGCGACCTTCACGCCGTTGCCGGTCAGCAGTTCGACGCTGGCGAGCGCCATGCCCGAGGCGCCGCCGACAACGATCGCGCGCTTTCCGCTCAGTTCCATGATCCTTTTCTCCTCGATTCGATGACTGGGTTTGGGGCGCGGGGACGTTTGAGCCCCCGCGGGTGATCGCCGCCGAGCGCCGCGCGGACCGACCGGCGGATGGTATCGTAACAACTCGAACCTGCCGTAGCGCAGCGGTGCGACGGCAGCATCACGAACAACAGGCCGGGAGGCAAGCATGGACTTCGACTTCAGCGCAAAGAGCGCGGGAACTGCAAGGCCGCCTGCAGGCATTCATGGACCAGCACGTCTATCCGGCCGAGCACGCATACGAGCAGCAGCTCGCGGCGGCCGGGAACCGCTTCGCGACGCTGGCGCTGGTGGAGGAACTCAAGGCCAGGGCGCGCGCCGCGGGGTTGTGGAACCTGTTCCTGCCCGAGCATCACGGCGGCCTGTCGAACCTGGACTACGCGCCGCTCGCCGAGATCATGGGCCGCGTGCTGTGGTGCCCGGAGGTGTTCAACTGCAGCGCGCCCGACACCGGCAACATGGAGGTGCTCATGAAGTACGGCACGCCGGCGCAGCAGGAGCGCTGGCTGAAGCCGCTGCTGGCCGGCGAGATCCGCTCCGCCTACGCGATGACGGAACCCGGCGTGGCCTCGAGCGATGCGACCAACATCGAGACCTCGATCCGGCGCGAGGGCGACGAGTACGTGATCAACGGGCGCAAGTGGTTCATCACCAACGCGATGTACGAGCGCACGAAGATCTTCATCGTCATGGGCAAGTCCGACCCCGACAACCCGAACCGCCACCTGCAGCAGAGCCAGGTGCTGGTGCCGCGCGAGACGCCGGGCCTGCGCATCGTGCGCGCGCTGACCACGCTGGGCTACGACGACGCGCCGCAGGGGCACGCCGAGATCGTGTTCGAGAACGTGCGCGTGCCGGCCGGGAACATCCTGCTCGGCGAGGGCCGCGGCTTCGAGATCGCGCAGGGCCGCCTCGGGCCGGGCCGCATCCACCACTGCATGCGCCTGATCGGCTGCGCGCAGCGCGCGCTGGAGCTCGCCTGCCGGCGATCGGTCGCGCGCAGCACCTTCGGGCGCAAGCTCGCCGAGCACCAGTCGATCCGCGAGGACATCGCGAAATCGTTCTGCGAGATCGAGCAGGCGCGCCTGCTCACGCTGAAGACCGCCGCGCGCATGGACGCGGTCGGCCCCAAGGAGGCGCGGGACTTCATCGCGGCGGCGAAGATCGCGGTGCCGCTGATGGCGCAGACGGTGATCGACCGCTGCATGCAGATCCATGGCGCGGGCGGCCTCACGGGCGACTGGTTCATGGCCGAGGCGTTCAGCTACGCGCGCTGGTGCCGCCAGGCCGACGGCCCCGACCAGGTGCACATGATGGCGCTGGGCAAGCAGCTGATTGCGCGCTACGCCGCCGGCTGAACCGGCATCGGCAGCGCGGGTTCAGCCCGCGGTCAGGCCGCCGTCCAGCGCGATGGCCTGGCCGGTCATGAAACTGTTCTGCGGCGAGCAGGCCCACAGCATCGCCTGCACGATCTCCTCCGGATTGCCGAGGCGCTGCATGGGGATGGCGGCGGCCATATGCTCCAGCGTGCCGGGACGCGACCTCAGGGTGTCGAGCAGCGGGGTGTGCGTGTAGCCGGGGCAGAGCGCGTTCACGCGGATGTTGCGCCGCGCGTACTCGAGCGCCGCGGTCTTCGTGAGCCCGATCACGCCGTGCTTGGCCGCGGCGTAGGGGCCGAGCATCGGCGCCCCGGCGATGCCGGCGACCGAGCTCACGTTCAGGATCACGCCGCCGCCCTGGCGCACCATCTGCGGCAATTCCGCGCGCAGGCACAGGAACACGCCCTTGAGGTTCACCGCGATGTTGCGGTCGAAGCTCTCCTCGTCGCAGTCCTCGAGCCGCGCCAGCGGGTGGCCGATGCCGGCGTTGTTGATCGCGACGTCGAGACGGCCGAAGCGCGTCACGGTGGCCGCCACCAGCTGCTGCACCTCGCTGTTCACCGCCACGTCGCAGCGCATCGCGAGCACGCGCTCCGGCGCGATGCCGGCGTCGCTCACGGTGGCGTTGAGCGCGTCCAGGTTCAGGTCCGCCAGCGCCAGCAGCGCGCCGGCCTCGGCGAAGGCCGCTGCCGCCAGGCGCCCGAAACCGCTGGCGGCGCCGGTGATAAGCACCACCTTGTCCGTGTAATCGAAGGTCGTCATCGGCGTGGCTCCCAATTGTTGCCGGTTCGCGAACCGCAGGTTCGACTCCAGTCGAACGATTCACCCCGTAAGTTCGACTTCAGTCGAACGATTCACCCCGTGGGTTCGACTTCAGTCGAACGACTCCCGATGAATCCGGACCCACGGCGCGCCTGCGTGACCCGTGCGCCCGGACGGCGGCCGAGTGCCGCGCTGATCCACTCGGCGCAGTCCATCAGCGCCTCGAGGTCCACCCCGGTCTCGATGCCGAGCCCGCGCATCAGGTACACCACGTCCTCGGTGGCGACGTTGCCGGAGGCGCCGACCGCGTAGGGGCAGCCGCCGAGACCCGCGACCGAGGAGTCGAACACGCCGACACCCATCTGCAGCGAGGCGTAGATGTTCGCGATCGCCATGCCGTAGGTGTCGTGGTAGTGGCCGGCGAGCTGCGTGACGGGCACGCGCTCCGCGACGCAGGCAATCATGCCTTGCGTGGCGCCGGGCGTGCCGACCCCGATGGTGTCGCAGAGGCTGATCTCGTAGCAGCCGGCGTCGAACAGCGCGCCGGCGACGTCGCGCACGCGCCCGGGCGCGACCGTGCCCTCGTAGGGGCAGCCCAGCGCGCAGGACACGTAGCCGCGCACGCGCACGTTCGCCGCTCGCGCGGCCGCGACGACGGGGCGGAAACGCTCCAGCGACGCGGCGATCGAGCAGTTGGTGTTGCGCTGCGAAAACGCCTCGCTGGCGGCGGCGAACACGGCGACCTCGGTGGCGCCGGCCGCGAGCGCGGCCTCGAAGCCCTTCAGGTTGGGGGTGAGCACGGAGTAGCTGGCGCCGGGCAGGCGCTCGATGGCCGCCATCACGGCGGCGTTGTCGGCCATCTGCGGCACCCATCGGGGCGACACGAACGCGGTGGCCTCGATGGTGCGCAGCCCCGCGCGGCCGAGCCGCCGGATCAGTTCCACCTTGGTGGCCGTGGGTACCGGCTGGTTCTCGTTCTGCAGCCCGTCGCGCGGGCCCACCTCGACCAGCCGCACGCGCGCCGGGAGGGGCATCACAGCGTCTCGGTCAGCGCGAACTCGACCGCGGTCTCCGCCACGAATTTTTCAGGATGCAGCACCCGCTCGCCGTCCCAGCGGTAGGCGACCAGCTTGCCGCCGGGCTTGGCGACGCTGTAGTCGAGGCAGGCGATATTGGGGGCGAGCGGGGCAGGCTTGCCGGTCAGCCAGTAATGGCCCATGAACACCGGCACCTCGTCGTGGCTGTACTCGACCAGGTGGTCGCCCTCGATGTCGTCCTCGGGAATCGCGGTGGCCATGCTCTCGGTGCCGAGGAACGCGTCGCGGTAATTCGTGGCGCCGCGGTCCCACCAGCGCACGCGGATGTGGCGACGCGTGATGCCGTCCTTGTCGGTGAAGCTCTGCGTGCCTGGCAGGGGGATTTCCTTGCCTTTGAGCAGGGTCTCCACGGCGCGGAACTCCCAGTTGCCGGGCGTGCACGAGGAATACAGCAGGCTGTTGCTGAGCGAGCCGTAGCGGTCGTACTGCTCCGCGATGCGGCCTATGGCGACGCGGTCCCAGCAGGCGTGCACGATGCGCAGCTCCCCGAGGTCCAGCCACAGCGGCAGCCGGCCGAACCAGTCGATCAGCTCGTGGTAGTCCTGCGTGTACTCGTAGGCGTCGAGGAAGACCTTGTGCTGCTGGTAGTTGTGCGGGTTGTGCTCGCGGAAGAAACCGCCGCCGGTGCGCGGGGTGGCGTAGGCGATCGCGTTGAATTCGTGGTTGCCCATCACCGCCAGCGCGTGGCCGCCGTCGATCATCGGGCGCACGATGCGGATCACGCCGCGCTGCGAGGGGCCGCGGTCGATGAAGTCGCCGAGGAAGACGACCTTGCGCGTGGGGTGGCGGTAAACGCCCTCGACGAGGTCGTAACCCAGCGTCTCCAGCAACGCCTCCAGCGTGCGCGCGTGGCCATGGATGTCGCCGATGATGTCGTATCCCACGAGAGGAGTTCCCTGCCTGATGCTGCTGCTTGCACCGCCATTCTAGCGGAGGCGGGGCCGGGCCGCGACCACCGCAGTGGTCAGGCAGCGCAGACCCGTTTGGGGCTGTTCAGGCACGCTCGTCCAGCCACGGCGCGAAGAAGGGCGGCATCGCGGATGCCTGCGCCGAGAATTGCGGCGGGCGCTTCTCGAGGAAGGCCCGCACGCCCTCCTTGCCGTCGCCGATGCTGGTGTAGAACATCGCCAGCGAGTCGAGGCGATGCGCCTCCAGCGGTGAGGGCGCGGCGCTGTTGCGGTACAGCATCTGCCGGATCAGCGCGACGCTGACCGGCGAGCGGTCTGTGACCAGCGTGCGGGCGAAGGCACAGGCTTCCCCGAGCAGCTTGCTCCGGCGCGCAGACCGCCCGTACCAGTTTCTTGTCGAGGGCCTCGGCGGCGTCGAAGATCGCGGCGCTGTACATCCATTCCAGCGCCTGCTCGAGGCCCACGATGCGCGGCAGGAACCAGGTCGAGCAGGCTTCCGGCGTGATGCCGAGGCGGCCGAACACGAAGCCGATACGCGCCTTCTCCGAGGCGAAGCGGAAATCCATCGGCAGCGTCATGGTCGCGCCGATGCCGACCGCGGCGCCATTGATCGCGCCCACGATGGGCTTGCGGCAGGCGAACATCGCCAGCGCCACGCGCCCGCCGGTGTCGCGCACGCCGCAGTGGATCGCCGGGTCATCGAGTCGCTCGCGCATGTCCTGCAGGGTCGGCGACTGGCTGTCGTCGAGGCCGAAGACATTGCCGCCGGTCGACAGGTCCATGCCGGCGCAGAAGGCCTTGCCCGCGCCGGTGACCACGATCACGCGCACGGCATCGTCCACGCTGGCGCGCTCGTAGGCAGCCACCAGCTCGTTGGCCATCTGTACCGTGAACGCGTTGAGATTCTCCGGCCGGTTCAGCGTCAGCAGCAGCAGGCCGTCGTCGATTTCGTATTTCAGGGTCTGGTAGTCCATGGTCGTTTGGCTTCCTGGCGAGAACGGTTTCCGGGGCTCGCGGCGCGAGATTCCGCTGAATTAAATAACATGTAAAATAAATATCCAAGGGTCGGCGCCTGGCGGTGCCGCCGCAACCACAGTGACGGAACCCGCAGATGCTTGCAAACCACTTTCTTTCCCCCGACACGGCCGCCGATCTCGCGCTGTTCACCGACTCGATAGACAAGTTCTGCGATGCCGAGATCGAGCCCTTCTATGCCGGCTGGGAACGCGAGGGCCAGGTGCCGCGCGAGCTCTTTCGCAAGTGCGGCGAGGCCGGGCTGCTCTGCGTCGACGTGCCCGAGGCCTGGGGTGGTCTCGGTGCGGATCCGCGCTTCTCCTTTGCGATCGTGGACGTGATGTCGCGGCGCGGCTACGCCGGCTTCGTCGGCGGGCTGCAGGTGCACAACGACATCATCCCGTCCTACCTGCTGCATTGCGGCACCGGGGAGCAGAAGCAGCACTGGCTACCGAAAATGGTGTCGGGGGAAGTGGTCGCGGCCATCGGCATGACCGAGCCGGGCGCAGGCAGCGATCTCAAGAACATCCGTACCGTGGCGCGCCGCGAGGGCGATGAGTACGTGGTGAATGGCTCGAAGATATTCATCTCCAACGGCCAGCACGCGGACCTCGTGGTGCTCGCCGCGAAGACCGATCGGGACGCGGGCTCGCGCGGTGTGTCGCTGTTCCTGGTCGACACGCGCACGCCGGGCTTCACGCGCGGGCGCAACCTGGAGAAGGTGGGCCAGCACGCGGCCGACACCTCCGAGCTCTTCTTCGACGACATGCGCATTCCGGCCTCGGCGCTGCTCGGGGAGGAGGGCAAGGGCTTCGCGATGATGATGCAGGAACTGCCGCGCGAGCGCCTGGTCGTGGGCATCCAGGCGATGGGCCTTGCCAAGGGGGCGCGCGATCTCGCCGTGCGCTACGTGCAGGAGCGCGAGGCATTCGGCCAGCCGATCGCGCGGCTGCAGAACACGCGCTTCACGCTGGCGCAGGCGCAAACCGAGATCGCGGCCTGCGAGGCCTTCGCCAACGCCTGCGTCGAGGCCTATGTGCGCGGGGAACTGTCCGGCACGGCGGCCTCGGCGTTCAAGCTGCACGCCAGCGAGATGGCCGGGCGCGTCGCCGACGCCTGCCTGCAGCTCTTCGGCGGCTACGGCTACATGAGCGAGTACCCGATCTCGCGTTTCTGGGCCGATGCGCGCGTGATCCGCATCTACGGCGGCACCTCGGAGATCATGAAGGAACTGGTGGCGCGCTCGATGCTGGGGCGATAGAGCTTGCGGCGCCTGCAGGCACAGCCCGGTTCACTGCCACTGGCGAAAGAAATCGCGCAGATCGTCGGCTATTCCCTGCGGGTTCTCGGCGGGCGCGAAATGGCCGCCCTTGCGGAACAAGGTCCATTGCTGCAGGTTGCAGCGCTCCTCGGCGAGCGCGCGCGGCATGAAAGCCAGCTCGCGCGGCGAGATGCCGCATCGCGGTGGGCACGGTGATGCGTTCGATCGTGCGCGGCGCCGGCGGCGTTGCCGGGTTGAAGCACTCCTTGTAGATCCGCAGCGACGAGCCGATGGTGTTGGTCAGCCAGTAGAGTGATGCGTTCGTGCACAGGAAGTCGCGGCCGTAGTGGGCCACCAGGTCGCCGTCGCAGTCGCTCCACGCGCGGCGTCGCTCCCACAGCCAGGCGGCCGTGCCGACCGGTGAATCCGCCAGGGCGTATGCCAGCGTCTGGGGATCGTGCGAGTGCACGGTGATGTGACTCACGAGCGTGGGCGCCGCCTCGTCGCGGCGCGCCGGCATCCACGCCTCGTCCGGCGCGAACATGTCGGGCGTGAAGTAGCGGCCGTCCAGTCCCGGCAGCACCGGCAGCGTGAGGTAGATTCCGGCGAGATGGTCGGCGTGCGCGAGCGCCAACTCGCCCGTCACCATGGCGCCCCAGTCGCCGCCGGCCGCGCCGAAGCGCCGGTAGCCCAGCACATCGCGCATCAGCCGCAGCCACAGCGTCGCGATCCGCTGCGGATCCACGCCGGTGGTCGTGAGCGGCGAGGAGAACGCGAAGCCCGGCAGTGAAGGCACCACCACGTCGAAGGCGTCCTCGGCGCTGCCGCCGAACGCGGCGGGGTCGGCAAGCCGGCATGCCACCTCCTTCCAGTCCTGGAAGGTCCACGGCCAGCCGTGCGTCAGGATCAGCGGGCGCGGATTCGGTCCGCGGCCCTTGAGGTGCATGAAGTGCAGCGGTATGCCGTCGATCGTCACGCGATAGTGGGGCAGGCGGTTCATCGCGGCTTCCTGCGCGCGCCAGTCGAAGGACTCCGCCCAGTACCCGACCATCTCCTCGAGCCAGCCGCGCTCCACACCGTAGCCCCAGTCGCGATTGCCGAAATCCTCCGCCCAGCGCGTGCCGCGCAGGCGTCGGCGCATGTCCTCGAGCGCTGCGTCGGGAATGTGTATCTCGAACGGTTCGGCGCGCATCGGCTTGTTACCCCTGGTGATTGCGGATCATGTCGGCAGCCTTTTCGGCGATCATGATCACCGGCATGCAGGTGTTGCCGCCGATCATGTGCGGAATGACCGAGGCATCCACCACGCGCAGGCCGTCGAGGCCGCGCACGCGCAGCCGCTCGTCCACCACGGCATGCTCGTCCCGGCCCATGCGGCAGCTGCCCACCGAGTGGTAGTCGGCCTCGGCCTTCGCGCGGATAAAGGCGTCGAGCTCGGCGTCGGAGCGAACAGCCGGGCCCCGGCTCGAGCTCCTCGCCGCGCAGCGCGTCGAAGGCCTTCTGCGCGAACACCTCGCGCGCGATGCGCACCGCGGCGCGTGCGATGCGCCGGTCTTCGGCGCTGGCCAGGTAGTTCTGGTCGATCAGCGGTGCGTCCAGCGGGTTGGCCGAGGCCAGCCGCACGCTGCCGCGGCTCTCGGGGCGGATCACGTTGGTGTGCGCCGCGAAACCGTGGTGCGGCGAGAGCTCGCGTCCGTTGTTGGCGTACAGCGCCATCACCAGCAGCAGCTTGATGTCGGGCTCCGCGAGCGCGGGATCGGACTTCAGGAAGGCGCAGGCCTCCATGCCCGGATCGCCCAGCGGGCCGCCGCCGGACACCAGGTAGCGCGCGAGCGCCGCTGCGCCGTGCCACGGCTTGAAGTACTTGAACAGCGAGATCGGCTGCAGGGAGCGGTACTTCACGACCACGGCGAGGTGGTCCTGCAAGCCCTCGCCGACGCCGGGCAGTTCGTGCTGCACCGCGATGCCGTGCGCGCGCAGCGCATCGCCCGCGCCGATGCCCGAGAGCATCAGCAGCTGCGGCGAGTTGATCGCGCCGCCGCAGAGCAGCACCTCGCGTTGCCGCGTGCGCGCTGTTCGAGCGCGGCCCTTGCGCAGGTACTCGACGCCGACGGCGCGGCCGTTCTCCAGCAGGATGCGGGTTGCCTGCGCGCCGGTCAGTACCGTGAGGTTGGGGCGCCGGCGCGCAGGAGCGAGGTAGGCGCGCGAGGCGCTGGAGCGCACGCCGCGCCCGATCGTGACGTCGACCGGGCCGAAGCCCTCGCGGCTGGCGCCGTTGCTGTCGTCGTTGTACGCATGCCCGGCCTGCCGGCCGGCCTCGACGAAGGCGCGCGCGAAGGGGTGCTTCGCGCCGGGACGCGAGACCTGGATCGGCCCCGAATCGCCGTGGTAGGGGTCGTTCGCGCGGTGGAAGGTCTCGGAGCGCCGGAAGTACGGCAGCACCTCGGCGTAGGTCCAGCCCGCGTTGTCGGCGCCGATGCGGTCCCAGTCGCTGGCGAAGCCGCGGTCGTAGACCATGCCGTTGATCGAGCTGCCGCCGCCCAGCACCTTGCCGCGCGGCAGGTACAGCACGCGGTTGTCGAGTTGCGCCTGCGGCACCGAGACATAGGGCCAGGCGTGCGCGCCCGCGAGCATGATCGGCAGCAGCCCGCCCGGGGCGCGGATCAGCGGGCTGCGATCCGCCCCCCCGGCCTCGAGCAGCAGCACGCGCACGGTCGGGTCCTCGCTGAGACGCGCGGCGAGCACGCAGCCCGCAGGGCCCGCGCCGACGATCAGGTAGTCGTAGGCGGCCTTGTCCATGCCGGCTCAGCCGAACTGCACGAATTCGATCATCAGCGGGTCCCCGTCGCGCTCGAGGTAGCACCAGCCGAGCGGCGGCGCGGCAGGCGAGGCCGGGTAGCTGCCGGACCACACCGGGCGGTAGCCGACGGCGGCCGCCCTGGCGATCCACGCCTCGAGCTCGTCGACGACGAAGCGGATGTGCTGCACGCCCTCGCGCCCGGCGTCGAGGAAGTCCTGGTGCGGTGAGCGGCCCGAGCGCGGGGCCACGATCTCGATCTCCAGCCCGCCGCTGCGGCCGAAGGCGCAGGGCAGGTCGGTCATCACGCGTTCGCCGCGGTAGACCGACTCGAAGGGCCCGTTGTCGAGCACCGTGAACGGACCGAACAGCGGCTCGTACAGGCGCAGCGCCGCGGCGAGATCGCGCACGACGAGGCAGATCTGGTCTGCCGGCGGCAGACCCGCCAGCGGGGGCGTCACGCCGGGGTTCATGCCTTCGGCGCCCACACCAGCGGCAGCTGGCTGAAGCCCATCGTCGGCCCGAGGTGGCCCTGGATCCGCGCACCCGCCGCGACGCTGAAGTCCGGAATGCGGCGCAGCCATTCCTGCAGTGCGATCGTGACCTCGGTCTTGGCCAGATGCGAACCGACGCAGCGGTGCGGGCCCGCGCCGAAGGTCAGGTGGTTGTTGATCTCGCGCTGCAGGTCGATCACGTCCGCGTGCTCGAACACGCTCTCGTTGCGGTTGGCCACGCTGCATGGCAGCACGACGCGGTCGTTTTCCTTCATCGTGATGCCGCGGTAGACCATGTCCTTCTTCACGCGCCGGTAAATGTTCGCGACGGAGTGCACGCGCAGCAGCTCCTCGACGGCGGTCGAGAGCCGTTCGCGGTCGTCCAGCATCGTGATCAGTTCGTGGCGCACGCGTTCGTTGCGCGCGAGGTGGCGCCAGATGAAGGTCATGGTGCTGGTCACGGTGTCCAGCCCGGCCACGAACAGCAGGAAGCCGCAGTTCAGCACGTCCTGGCGGTCGAGGGGCTGGCCGTTCTCGTCGCGCGCCTGCACCAGCACGCTGCCCAGATCGTCACCGGGGCGCGTGGCGCGCCAGTCGAGGTACTCGCCGATCACGGCGTAGATCTGCTGGATGTTCTGCGCGCGCTCGGCCTCGTCGTTGCTGCGCATGAACACTTCGCTCAGCTTCACGAACTCCGGCAGCCTGTCCTCGGGCATGCCCATCAGGTAGAGGAACATGCCGGTGGGCAGCACGGACGCGAAGTCGCGCCCGAACTCGCAGCTGCCCCGGTCCGCGAACGCGTCCAGCAGTACCGTGGTGCGGCGGCGCAGTTCGGCGTGCATCTTCGCGACGGCCGCCGGTGTGAACAGCGGCGCCAGCAGCGAGCGGAATTTCTTGTGCTCGGGCGGATCGACGCCCTGCGGCTGCATGACCGGGTAGGGCTCGATCGGCGGGACCGGGGTCTGGAAGGTCGAGAACAGCGCATCGTTGCGAAACGCTTCGCGCACGTCCTCGTAATCCAGGAACACCCAGTGGCCGCCGTTGTGATGGGTGTAGAAGATGCGCGGGGCGTCGCTCGCCAGCAGCTTGCCCCATTGCTCGAGCGGATCGTTCACGCCGGGCGAGAACCGGTAGATGTCGAACTCGTGTACCAGTTCCCGCGGCACGTGATCGGGCGGGCCGGGGAAATAGCGGTGTGCGGTCATGATTGTTCCTCCACGGGATTCGCGGTGCGCGGTGTGCCGGGACCTCTAGTCGCTGACGATGACGAGTGCGCCCTCGGGGCAGTTCCTCACCGCAAGCCGCGCCTTGTCCTGCAGGTCGGCGGGCACCTCCGGCATCAGGATCACGCACTTGCCCTCCACCGCATCGGTGCCGAACACCTCGGGGCAGCGGTCCTGGCAGCGGGCGTGGCCCTGACAGACATCGAGCATGACTTCCACTTTCATGTGGTTTCTCCTGCGGATTGGGATTACGCGCGCTGCATCGCGATGAAGTCATCGAGCGTCTGGTACAGGTACTGGCAGTCCTCGAGCGTCATCGTCGGGTGGCAGGGCAGCATCAGGCCGTGGCGCATCACGCGCTCGGCGTTCGGGCAGCCTTCCGGGTCCACGCGGTACTTCACCTTGTGCATCATCGGCTGCAGCGCGACGTGCCCGGAGAAGATCACGCGCGTGAAGATGCCGTTGTCCTCCAGGTGCATCTGCAGCGCGCGGCGGCTCCAGCCGAGCTCGGGACGCAGCTGCACCGGATAGCAGATCCAGGTCGTGAACACGTCCGGATGCACCTTCGCCTTGATGAACACGTCGGCGTGCCTGTCCATGTAGGCGCCGTGCAGGTCGAAACGCTCCTGGCGCAGCTGCGTGAACATATCGAGCTTGTTCAGCTGTTCGTGGCCGAAGGCCGCACCGGCCTCGTTCGGGATGAAGCCGTAGCCGAGCTCCTCGAAAATGAACATCGCGTCGTATTCGATGTCGCCGAGGTCCTCGAGGAAGCGGCCGTCGCTGTCGCCCTGGCGCGTGCCGTGCATGAACTTCTCCGAGGAGCGGCCCCACGCGCGCAGCATCAGCGCGCGGTCCCACAGCGTCGGATCGTTGACGGCCACCAGCCCGCCGTTGCCGAGGCAGGTGATGATGTGGAAGATCGAGAAGCTGGTCACGCTGATGTCCGAGCGCTCGCCCGCCGGGCGGCCGCGGTAGTGGCCGCCGAGCGTATCGCAGCTGTCCTCGATGATCTTCAGGCCGTGCCTGTCGGCGATCGCGCGCAGGCGGTCCCAGTCGGGCATGCCGCCGACCAGGCTCGGGATCAGCATCGCCTTGGTCAGCGGCGTGATGTTGCGCTCGATCCTGTCGATGTCGATCTGGTAGGTGTCGGGCTCGACGTCGACCAGCACCGGCACGTGGCCGTTCATCACGATCGAGGAGATGTCGGTGCCGAAGGTGAGCGTCGGGGTGATGATCTCGGAGCCCGGCGGCAGGTCGAGCAGGCGGATCGCGAGCAGCAGCGCCGAGCTGCCCGAGTTGACCATGACGCCGTAATCCTTGCCGAGGAGCTTCGCACAGCGCTTCTCGAAGGTCTGGACGTTCTCGCCGACCGACATGCCGTTCTGCATGACCTTGACGACCGCATCGATCTCCTTCTGGTCGATCATCGCGCCGCCGTAGCGGACTTCGCGCTTGGGAATTCGCATGCCTGGTTATCCTCGTTGGCTGTTCGTTCGCGGCGCCGCGCGCGGGGGACGCGGCGCATGGGGGGCATTATGCTCGCCGGGAACCGGCGTGCGAGGCCGCGGAAATCCAACAGGGGGACATAAGAGCTCAAATCGTTTAATTTGGCTCCAGCGCGAGGCACGCCGAGGGGCTCTCTCAGCCGCGAGCGGACATGTGGATGCCGAAATCGCCGGGAGCGATTTCGGCAACACGCGTAGCCGCTGCACAGGGACGTGCCAGGCGGCGGCCGCGCGCGGCAGAGAGAGCCCCTCGGCGTGCCGGGTCGGTGCCACTGTGCGAGTTCACGTTCATACCGTTTCAGGAGGAGAGCAATGGGAGCGCAGCTACCGCGTTCCGCACCGCAGGGCGTGCCGGCCCAATTCGCGCTGACGCTGCTGCAGGAGATCGCCGCGACCGGCGACGATCCGGCGCGACTGCTCGGCGCGCATCGGTCTGCCGTTCACGCTGGCCGACCTGCAGCAGGGTCGCGTGCAGGTGCTCGCAGATGCCCAGTTCATCGCAGCTCTACCGCGAGTGCATCACGGTGTTGTCGGTGCACGCCAACCGCGAGCGCGACCTGCCGCCGATGAGCAAGGACGAGGTGGACATGCTGTGCTACTGCGTGATCACCTGCGCGACGCTCGCCGAGGTGATCGAGCGCGCCCGGCGCTTCTGCGCCATGCTCGACCACCGCGCCGCGGACCTCTCGCTCGAGGTGAAAGGCGGCGAGGCGACATTCCACATGGCCACGCAGCGCCTTCGCCACAGCGCCAGCGGACTGCTGACCGACCTGAGCGGTCTCAGTTTCTACCACCGCCTGTTCTCGTGGCTGATAGGCGAGCCCATCCGGATCGATGGCTACGGCGTGTATTCCGAGGCGCAGGCCGACCGCGCCATGCTGGAGCGCTTCTTCCAGCAGCCGATACGCTTCGGTGAGCCCGACAACCATTTCAGCTTTCCGGCGCGCTACCTCGACAAGCCCGTGGTGCGCAGCTATCAGCGCCTGGTGGAACGTCTCAGCGTGCTGCCCTTCGATCACCTGCGCGACGCGACCGGCGCCGACGGCGGCTTCGGCGAGGCGGTCGAGCACATCATTGCGACCCAGCTCGCACGCGGGCAGGACATCCCGACCAAGGAGCAGTTCGCCAGCTTCTTCAACCTGAGCCGCGCCACCTTCCAGCGTCGCCTGCGCGAGGAAGGTCTGACGCTCGAGCAGATCAAGCAGCGGCTGCGCTTGCAGCTCGCGCTGGAGCTGCTGCATCCCTCGGCGCGACTGAAGGTCAGCGATGTCGCGCAGCGGCTCGGTTTCAGCGACGTGCGCGCCTTCCGCCGCGCCTTCATCGAGTGGACCGGCGCGACGCCGGACGAGTGGCGGCGCAGCAATCCCGCGGCCCTGCGCAGCGGATGACGGCTGACGGTTGACCCGTGCTGCGTATATCGATACGATAAGTACCATAAATATCAGCACACGGGATGCGGCGATGCCACTCGACTATGATCCGTTTTCCGATGCCGCGATGCGCGACCCGCATCCCCTTTACGCCGCGATGCGAGACGAGGGAGGCCCGCATTTCATCCCGCAATACAACGCCTGGGCGCTGACGCGCTTCGCTGATGTCTGGGAAGCCAGCATGCACCACGAGGCCGATGTCACGTGGACGGCCGGCGCCACGCCGGCGCAATTGCTGCTCGGCGAGCCCGTGCCGCACGCCTTCACCACGATGGACGCGCCGGCTCACCGCAAGTGGCGCGGGGTGGTGCGCAAGGAGTACACGCCCGAGGGCGTGCGCAGCCAGGAGCAGCGTATCCGCGCCCTGGTACGCGAACTGCTGGAACCGCTGGTCGCGAACGGACGCTTCGATCTCTATTCGGACTACGCAAACCGGGTGTTCTGCCTCAATTCCGGCTTCAACCTCGGCCTGCCGCGCGAGGACTCCCTGCGCTGGCGGGCGCTGATCGACGACATGATTCATCGCGAGCGCGGCCAGCGCGGCAGCTCGGAGCGCAACCAGCGCGCGGCCGCCGAGCTCGGCGGCTATCTCGCCGGGTACGTGCAGATGCTGCGCCGCCACCCCGAGCGCGCGAGCGGCCATACGGCGGCGTACATGAACGCCGAGATCGACGGCAAGCGCCTCGACGACCAGGCCATGGTCGCGCTACTGATGAACTTTCTCATCGTCGGTTCCGAGACCACGCCGATGGTCTGCGCCGGCGCGCTCCACTACCTGGAGCGGCATCCGGCGCAGAAGGCCGCGGTGCTCGCGGAGCACGGCCTGGTGCAGCAACTCTTCCTGGAGACGGCACGGTTCGACCAGCCCACGAACATGCTGTGCCGCCGCGCCGTGCGCGACTTCACGCTCGGAGCTGCTCAGATCAAGGCCGGGCAGAACCTGCTCTACATTTACGCCTCGGCCAACCGCGACGCGGAGGAGTTCGAGCGCGCCGACGAATTCGACATCTTCCGCCGCTGCGAGCGCGACCTCACCTACGGTGCCGGCGGCCACAAGTGCCTGGGAATGCACCTCGCGACGATGGGCGGGGTGATCGTGATCGAGGAGTTCCTGAAGGCAGCGGGGGACTACGAAGTACTCGTCGACGAGTGCGAGCGCGCCTACGGCGAGCACCTGTCCGGATTCCTGCACGTGCCGGTACAGTTGAAACGGACGGCCTGAGCGGCGGTATTGCCGGGACAGCCAGAAGAACGACAGGAAGGGAAGCATGGAGATCCGCGCACTCGGTTATATCGGCATCGGCGTCCCCGATCCGCGCGCCTGTCTCGAATACGCGACGGCCGTGCTCGGCCTGATGCCGGCGCGCGCCTGTCCGGGCGAGGACTGGGGCATGCCGGCGGTGCCCGGGAGCGGTCCGGCCAGCGCCGGTAGCGGCATCGCGGCCGACGGCAGCGTGTATCTCAAGATGGACGACTGGCAGTGGCGCATCGCCGTGCACCCGCGCGCGGGCCGGGCGGGGCTGATGTACCTGGGGCTGGAAGTGGCGGGCCCGCTCGAGCTGGAGCAGGCGCTCGCGGAACTGCGTGCCGCCGGCTGCGAAGCGCGCGCCGGCACCGAGGCCGAGGCGCGTGCGCGCGCGGTCACCGGCATAGGGCACACGCGCGATCCCATGGGCAACGCGATCGAGCTGTTCTACGGCCCGGTCAAGGACCGCAAGTTCGTGTCTCCCGCGGGCATGGAGTTCGTCGCCGGCGCCCTGGGCGTGGGGCACATCAACCTGCTGGCGGCACCGCTGGCGGCGGCGCGCGACTTCTACACGCGCGTGCTCGGCTTTCGCCTCACCGACTTCATCCGCTTCGGCCCGGGCGATTCGGCGAACTTCTTCCACTGCAACGCAGCGGCACCATTCCATCGGGCTGCTCAAGGTGGGGGATATGGAGGGCGTGCATCACCTGATGCTGGAGGCGCGCGACATCGACATGGTCGGACGTTGCCTGCAGCGCGCGGAAGATGCTGGCATCCCGATCACCTCGACGCTCGGTCGCCATGCCAACGACCGCATGCTGTCGTTCTACATGGTGAGCCCCTTCGGCTTCGAGGTGGAAATCGGCTGCGAGGGCCTGCGCGTCGACGAGCACTGGACGCCGGCGGAGTTTGTCGAGGGCGACATCTGGGGCCATCGCGGTCTCGATCCCGAGACCATCCAGCGCAACCTGGCGGCGACGGGCGGCTAGATCCCGCGCAGATACAGGAACGACCGGAGAAGGAGCTGAAACGATGGCATTGCAGTTGCAGAAAGCCGCGCTCGATGCGGGTATCGTCACCAGGGACCTGGAGCGCGCTGCGCGCTTCTACGGCGAGGTGCTGGGTTTGCCGCCGGCGGGCGAGATCTCGATGCCGGGCATCGGGCTGGTGCGCCGCTACGCCGTGGGCGAGAGCACGCTGCGCATCTTCCTGCCCGAGACGCCCCCGGCGCAGCAGGACAGCGGCGAGGGTTTTGCCAGCCGGACCGGCATCCGCTACCTCACGCTCGCGATTGCGAACCTCGAGGAGACCGTCGCAGCGGTGGCCGCGGCGGGCTTCAGGGTGCCGATGGCGCCGAAGCCACTGCGGCCGGGTGTTCGCGTCGCGCAGATCGAGGACGGCGACGGCAACATCATCGAAGTGATGCAGCACGACGGCTGACGGGGAGAATCGCGTGGATTTCGAGTTTTCTCCCGAGGAACGGGACTTCGTCGCGGGCGTGCGGCGATTCATCGCCGCGAAAAGGGCCTTGCCCGATGCGGCCGACGTGATGGCGCCGGAGCGGGAAGCGGACTCGATGCTGGCCGACAGCCCGGCGCGCCGAGGCCTGCGCCTGGCGCTGCGGTAGGCACGAGAAGCGATGGGTTCGGAGAATCAGTCCGGTCGGGGGCGCGGGCGGCCGCGCAGCCAGGAGTCCGAGAAGGCCATTCTCGATGCGACGATGGAGTTGCTGTCGGAGCTGGGCTTTCGCGCCGTGACCGTGGATGCGATCGCCGCGCGCGCCGGCGCCAGCAAGTCGACGATCTACCGGCGCTGGCCGACCAAGGAGAACCTGGTGATCGCGGCCTTCGCGCACACGCCGCTGTTGGCCGTGCGCGGACGCGGAGACACGGTTTCGCAACTGGTCGAGGTGCAGGCGCAGTTCGCGCGCTTCATGCAGGAGACCACGCTGGGAGGCGTGCTGGCGGCTCTCGTGGCCGAACGCGCGCACAATGCGGCGCTGGGCGCGGCGATGGATCCGCTGGTCCACCAGCGGCGCCAGCCGATGGCGGAAATCCTGCGGCGCGCGATCGAGCGCGGCGAACTGCCGGGGGATCTCGACATCGAGTTCGCGATCGACATGATTTCGGCGCCGGTGCTGCAGCGGATCATGGTCATGGGGCTGCCGACCGACCGCGGCTACATTCGCCAGGTGGTCGAGACGGCCATCCGCGGGCTGGGCGGATCGGTCCGGGGAAAAGCGGTGATGAAGGCCGGGGCGAAAGCGCCAGCGCAGGCGAGGACGAAGGCGCCGGGCAATGCACCGGCGAGCACGAAGAAGAAGTAAACAGCGCAGAGGAAGCAATGGACCTGGATTTCTCCGAGGAGCAGACGCTGCTGTGCGACACCGTGCGCAGCCTGGGCGATCTGCCCGATCACGCCGACCAGGAGCAGATGCGCGTGCAGTTCGGGCAGCCGATCGGCGCCTTCCAGGCGATCGCGCATTACCTCGCGGATGCCGCGACCGAAATCGAGGGTGCGCGCTGGCTCGTCTACCAGGCGGCCTGGGCCGCCGACACGGGGCGCCCCTTCGCGCAGCTGGCGCTGATGGCGAAGCTGCAGGCGGGCGCGGTCTTTCGCCGCGCCAAGCACCAGCAGCTCATGTACTGGGATCCGGCGTACCTGGAGCGGCGCATCGCCGCGGGAGTGTTCGGCTGATGGCACTGCTCGACGGCAAGCGCGCGGTGGTGACCGGCGCCGGCGGCGGGATCGGGCGCGCGCACGCGCTGCTGCTCGCCGCGCACGGCGCGGCGGTCGTGGTGAACGACGTCGACGGCGCGCGTGCCGCACAGGTCGCGGCGGAGATCGTCGCGGCGGGCGGCCGCGCGACCGCCAATGGCGGAGAGCATCGCCTCGCGCGCGGGCGCCGAGGCGCTGATCGCCGCCTGCGTGGAAGCCTTCGGCGGCATCGAGCTGCTGGTCAACAACGCGGGCAATCTGCGTGATCGCTCCTTCCTGAAGATGAGCGACGAGGACTTCGACGCCGTCTGGCTGGTGCACGTGAAGGGCACGTTCTGGTGCGCGCAGGCCGCCGCGCGACGCATGCAGCAGCAGGGCCGTGGCGGCGTGATCATCAATACCTCCTCGGGTTCGCATTTCGGCAACTTCGGCCAGACGAACTACGCGGCCGCCAAGGGTGCCATCGCCTCGATGACCTACACCTGGGCGATCGAGCTCGCGCGCCTCGGCATCCGCGTCAACGCGATCTGCCCGGTGGCGGCCACGCAGATGACCCACGGCCTGATGAGCGCGCCTGAGGGCAAGGCGCCGGAGCAACTGTGGCTGCCCGAGCGCAACGCGCCGCTGGTGGTGTACCTCGCGTCGGACGAGGCGGCGAACGTGAGTGGGCAGGTCTTCGGCGTGGGCGGCGAACGGCTCGCGCACATGGTGCAGCCGCACTACGGCAAGACGCTGACCCACGCGGGCGGCTGGAGCGTCGAGGCCATCCGCGAATGCTTCCAGCGCGAGATGCCGCAGGAGTTCGGTGTCTTCGGCATCCTCGGCAAACCCTATCCGTTCCACGAGGGGGTCAGGCCCCCGGACGAGGAGTGAGGCGATGACGGGAATCGTGGCATGCGGGGCATGGATCCCGGCGCGGCGCCTGCCGCTGCCCCTGCTCGCGGGCAAGGCGGCGCGCGCGGACGCGCCCGAGCGCGCGCTGGCCTGGGCGGACGAGGACGCAGTGACGATGGCGGTCGAGGCGGCGCGCGACTGCCTGCGCGGGCGCGATCGCGGCGATATCGACCTGCTGCTGTTCGCCAGCACCACCGGCCCCTTCGCCGAGAAGCAGGGTGCGGCGATCATCGCGGCGGCGCTGGCGCTCGCGCCCGGCGTGCGCACCGTGGACGTCGGCAGTTCGCTGCGCGGCGGCACGCAGGCGCTGCTGCTGGCGCTCGATGCGGTGCGCGCCGGTTCTGCACGCAGCGCGCTGGTGCTGGTCGGCGGACTGCCGCGAGGGGGCGCCGGGATCGGCGCTCGAAGCCAACGGCGGCGATGCGGCGGCGGCTTTCCTGGTCGGCACCGGCGAGACGCTGGTCGAGCTCCTCGACAGCGCGAGCGAGAGCACCGAGATCGTCGACGTGTGGCGCCGCCACGGTGACCGCTTCGTGCACGCCTGGGAAGAGCGCTTCGTGATCGCGCACGGCTATCTCGAGCCCGCGCGCGCCGCGGTGCGCCGGCTGCACGAGCGCGGACGCTTCGATACCGGCGCCTGCGATCACCTGGTGCTCTCGGCGCCCGATCGCAGGTCGCACGAGACGCTCGCGCGTGCGCTCGGCGGCGGTGGCGAAGCGCCGCGGACCCGCTGTTCGGCAGCGTCGGCGCCTGCGGCAGCGCACACGCGCTGCTGCAACTGGTCGCGCTCACCGGAATCCGCCGCGCCCGGCGCGAGCGCGCTGCTGGTCAACCACGGCGACGGCGCCGACGCGCTGGGACTGCGTTTCCGTCGCAAGGCCGAGGCGCGCATGAGCGCACGGCTCGCGCGGCGGCTGCCGCTCACGAGCCCGGAGCAGTACCGGCGCGCCCGCGAGCTGCTGGTCACCGAGTACGCCGGCAACGACTTCCAGGGCATCGCGGCCACGGTGCATCACCGCGAGCGCGCCGAGGACCTGGCGCTCACCGGCCAGCGCTGCGCCTGCGGCCACGCGCCAGTTTCCGCGCGAGCGCATCTGCGCCGCCTGCGGCGTGGCGGATCGTTTCACCGACGAGGTGTTCGCCGAGCGCGGCGGGCGGCTGCTCACCTACACGCTGGATGCGTTCTTCCCCACGCCGGAGCCGCCCACCGCGGTTGGCGTGGTGCAGGTCGACGACGGACCGCGGATCTACCTGCAGCTCACCGACCTGCCCGCGGCCGAAGTGAAGCTCGGCATGGCGCTCGAATTCACGTTCCGGCGCATCCACACCGTGGGCGGGCGCCCGAACTATTTCTGGAAATGCCGGCCACGCGGGGAGGCAGCATGAGCATCGCGGGCAAGGTGGCGATCATCGGCGCCGGTTGCAGCGTCTTCGCGGAACACTGGAGCAGGAGCGCCGAGGACCTGGTGGTCGACGCGGTGCTGGAAGCGTACGCGGACGCGGGCATCGAGGAGCCGCGGCGCCAGATCGACGCGGTGTTCGCGGGCTCGCTGTATGCGCCGATGGGCCCGGTGCACGTCACCGAGGCGCTGAAGCTCTACAAGCCGACCACGATGGTCTACAACTACTGCGCCACCGGCACCGAGGCGCTGCGCGCCGCGGTGATGGCGGTGGCCTCCGGCGCCCACGAGACCGTGCTCGCGGTGGGCTTCGACAAGCCCAAGGACCGCGGCGTCTCGGGGCCCAGCGTGAACATCCGCGGCGTGCGCGACCTGCCCGAGACGCCGGCCGGCTGGTTCGCGCTGTGCGCCGCGCCCTATTTCGCGCGCTTCGGCGCCGGTCGCGAGGACCTGGCGCGCATCGCGGTGAAGAACCACCACAACGGCACACTGGCGCCGAAGAGCTTCCTGAAGAAGGAGATCAGCGTCGAGGAGGCGCTGGGCGCGCGCATGATCGCGTGGCCCTTCGGGCTCTACGATTGCGCCGCGCAGACCGACGGCGCGGCCGCCGTGATCGTCACGCGGCGCGATCTCGCGCGCAACTACCACGACCGGGCGGTGGTGGTGCGCGCGGTGGCGAGCGCCTCGGCGCCGCATCCGCACACCGATCCCGCGCACGACTTCCTGCGCTGGAAACCGACCGTCGCGGCGGCCGAAGCGGCCTACGCCATCGCCGGCATCAGCGATCCGATGCGCGCGATCGACGTCGCGCAGCTGCACGACTGCTTCACGCTCACCGAGCTGCTGAGCTACGAGGATCTCGGTTTCATCGCCAAGGGCGCGGCGCGCGAGCACATCGCCGCCGGCACCTTCGCGCTCGGCGGCGAGCTGCCGGTGAACACCGACGGCGGCCTCAAGGCCTTCGGGCACCCCACGGCCGCCACCGGCCTGCGCATGGTCTACGAGAACGTGCTGCAGCTGCAGGGACGCGCCGGCGCGCGGCAGGTGCCGGGTGCGACGACCGCGCTCAGCCACAACATCGGCGGGTATCCCACGGGCTGCGCCGTCAGCATCCTGAGCCGGGAGTAGCGCATGGAATTCAGCACACTGAAATACGAGCTGCGCGACGGCGTGGCGCTGATCACGCTGGATCGCCCGCAGGCGCACAACGCGATCAACTCGGTGATGAGCCGGGAGCTGCCGGCCGCGTGGCAGCACTTTGCCGCGGACGACGCGGCGCTGGTTGCCATCGTCACCGGCGCCGGCGAACGCGCGTTCTGCGTGGGCGCAGACCTCGCGGACCTGCCGGCCACCGACGGCGAGGGCCGCAACGGCACGCTGGCGAGCATCCGCTGGACCTCGCTGCAGAACGCCGTGTGGAAGCCGGTGATCTGCGCGGTGAACGGCATGGCGGTGGGTGCCGGGCTGCACTTCGTGGCCGACAGCGACATCGTGATCGCCGCGGAGCACGCGACCTTCTTCGACACGCACGTGAAGGTGGGGCTGGTCGCGGGGATGGAACCGGTGACACTGGCGCGCAAGATGCCGCTGGAGGCGGTGCTGCGCATGACGCTGGTCGGCGGCAACGAGCGCATGAATGCCGCGCGCGCGCAGGCGCTGGGGCTGGTGGGCGAAGTGGTGCCCCCGGATCGGTTGCTGGCGCGTGCCTTCGAGGTCGCCGCGATGATCAAGGGCAACTCGCCGGCGGCGATGGCGCGCAGCAAGCGCGCGATCTGGGAGGGCGCGGACCGGGGGCTCGGCGCGGCGCTGGAGCACGCCTGGGAGCTGATCATGCAGCAGAACGATCATCCCGACATCGAGGAAGGCGCCCGCGCCTTCCTGGAAAAACGCGCGCCGCGGTGGCGCCCCTTCAGCGAGTGCTGAGCAAGCAACACACGAGCCCACCGACACCATGAAAGACCTCACGCTGGACGACAAGTACACCGCCACCGCCGGACGGGTTTACCTGAGCGGCGCGCAGGCGCTGGTGCGCCTGCCGCTGATGCAGCGCCAGCGCGACCTGGCGATCGGGCTCAATACCGCGGGTTTCATTTCCGGCTACCGCGGCTCGCCGCTCGGCGTCTACGACCTCGCGCTGTGGCAGGCCGAGCGCTTCCTCACGAGCACCACGTGCATTTCCAGCCCGGCGTCAACGAGGATCTCGCGGCCACCGCGGTGTGGGGTTCGCAGCAGGTGAAGGACATCGGCGAGTCGCCCTGGGACGGGGTCTTCGCGATGTGGTACGGCAAGGGGCCGGGGGTGGACCGCTCCGGCGATCCGCTGAAGCACGGCAACTACGCGGGCAGTTCGCGCCACGGCGGGGTGCTGGTGCTCTGCGGCGACGACCACGGCGCGCGCTCCTCGACGCTGGCGCACCAGAGCGATCCCGCGCTGATCCACTTCGGCATGCCCATTCTGTTTCCGGCCACGATCCAGGAATACCTCGACTTCGGGCTCTACGGCTTTGCGCTGTCGCGCTACGCGGGCTGCTGGGTCGGCTTCAAGTGCGTGACCGACGTGGTCGAAGGCTCGGCCTCGGTGGCCGTGGATCCGCAGCGCGTGCGCATCGTCGAGCCGCAGGATTTCGCGCTGCCGCCGGGCGGGCTCAACCTGAAGCTGGGTGTGTTTCCGCTGGTGGCCGAGGCACAGATGCTGCAGCGACTCGAGGCGGCGAAGGCCTTCGTGCGTGCCAACGGCCTCGATCGCGTGATCTGGCCCAAGGCGCGCAAGCGCCTCGGCATCGTGAGCACCGGCAAGGCCTGGCTCGACGTGATGGACGCGCTGGCCCAGCTCGGCATCGACGAGGCGCGTGCCGCCGAACTCGGCATCGCGGTCTACAAGGTCGCGATGGTGTGGCCGCTGGAGCCCGCGGGCATCGCGGACTTCGCCGCGGGCTGCGAGCAGTTGCTGGTGATCGAGGAGAAGCGCCCCGTCATCGAGGAGCAGATCGCGAGCCTGCTGTTCAACCTGCCCTCGGGCTGGCGGCCGAAGCTCACCGGCAAGCGCGACGCGGACGGCGCGCCGCTGGTGCCGGCGGGCGGTGAGCTGAATCCGCTGCTGCTCGCGCGCCTGATCGGCGCCGAGCTGCTGCGCCGCGAGCCCGATGCCGCGCTGGCTGCACGGCTCGCGGCCCTCGAGCCGCCGGTGGCAGTCGGCGGATTCGCCGGCGGACAGGGCGCGCTGATGCGCCTGCCCAGCTTCTGCGCGGGCTGCCCGCACAACACCTCGACGCGTGTGCCCGAGGGGTCGTTGGCGATGGGTGGCATCGGCTGTCACGGGCTCGCGACATGGCTGCCCGAGCGCAACACCCTGACGCTGTACCACATGGGCGGGGAGGGTGCCGCGTGGATCGGGCAGGCGCCCTTCACAACGCGCGAGCACCTGTTCCAGAACATGGGCGACGGCACCTATTTCCATTCCGGGCTGCTGGCGATCCGCGCCAACGTCGCCGCCGGCACCAACATCACCTACAAGATCCTCGTGAACGGCGCGATCTCGATGACCGGCGGCCAGCCGATCGAGGGCGAGAGCTTCGACGGCGGCATCACCGCGCCGCACGTGGCGCAGCAGCTGTACGCCGAAGGGCGTGCAGCGTATTGCACTGGTCACCGAGGAGCTCGCGCGTCACCGCGACCGCGCGAAGTTCCCCGCGGTCACCACGTTCCATCACCGCGACGAGCTCGACGCGGTGCAGCGCGAGCTGCGCGAGCACCGCGGCGTGTCCGCGATCGTCTACGAGCAGGCCTGCGCCACCGAGCGCAAGCGCCTGCGCAAGCGCGGCAAGTATCCCGACGTCGCGAAGCGCTACCTGATCAGCGAGGAGGTCTGCGAGGGCTGCGGCGACTGCGGCCTGCAGTCGAACTGCATCGCGCTGGAACCGAACGAGACGCGCTTCGGGCGCAAGCGCACGATCAACCAGTCGGTGTGCAACAAGGACTTCTCCTGCGTGAAGGGCATGTGCCCGAGCTTCGTCACGGTCTACGGCGGGAGCCTGCGCGGCACGGCCGGCGCCGGGGAGCAGCGCCTGGACGAGTCGTTGTTCGCGGCGCTGCCCGAACCGGCGTTCCGCGCCGAGGCAAGCGCCTGCAATATCCTGGTGGCCGGCATCGGCGGCAGCGGCATCATCACGCTGGGCGCGCTGCTCGGCATCGCCGCGCACATGGAGGACAAGCCGGTCAGCGTGCTCGACATCACCGGGCTCGCGCAGCGCAACGGTCCCGTGACCAGCCACATCCGCTTCGTCGCCGGCAGCGACATCGGCGTGGCGACGCGCATTCCCGAGGGCGCGGCGGACCTGGTGCTGGCCGCGGACCTCGTGGTTGCAGCGGGCGCCGAGGTGCTGGCGCGCATGTCCGGCGCGCGCTCCGCGGTGGTCTACAACGCCCACGTGGCGCCGACCAACGCCTTTGCACGCAACCCGGACCTGGATTTCGACAGCAAGGGCATGGAAGTCGCGCTGGCGGCACGGACGCGCGCCGATGGCGTGCTCGGCATCGACGCCACGCGCATCGCGATCCGGCTGCTCGGCAATGCCATAGGCGCCAACCTGTTCCTGCTGGGCGCGGCCTGGCAGCGTGGCCTGGTCCCGCTCGCGCGCGCCAGCCTGGAGCGCGCGATCGCGCTGAACGGCACGGCGGTGGAGATGAACCTGCGCGCCTTCAGTCTCGGTCGGCTCGCGGTGAGCAACCCTGGCGGCGCTCGAGGCCCTGCTGGTGGAGCCGCAGCCGGTGCGCGCTGATCACGCCCGATCGCGAGACGCTGGACAGCCTCGTCGCCGATCGCGTGGCATGGCTCACGGCGTACCAGGATCGCGGCCTGGGCCGCGCGCTACGAAGAGCTGGTGCGTCGCGTCGCGGCGATCGAGCGCGAGAAAACCGGCATGGCCGGCGCGCTCGCCGAAGCCGTGGCGCGCGTGTACGCGAAGCTGATGTCGTACAAGGACGAATACGAGGTCGGCCGCCTGCTGGGCGGCGAGGTGCTGAAGCGCCAGCTCGAGATCGCAGTTCGAGGGCGATTACCGCATCGCCTTCAACCTTGCGCCGCCGCTGCTCGGCGCGCGCGACCCGGCCACGGGGCGCTACCGCAAGCGCGAGTTCGGCGCCTGGATGCTGCCGGTGTTCGGCGTGCTCGCCAGGCTGAAGTTCCTGCGCGGCACGCCGCTCGACGTCTTCGGCTGGTCGGCGCATCGCCGGCGCGAGCGGGCGCTGATCGGCGAGTACGAACAGCTTGTCGAGACGCTTCTGGCGGGGCTGCAGCCTGGCAACCATGCCGTCGCGGTGAAGCTCGCGGCGCTGCCCGAGCGCGTGCGCGGCTTCGACGTGGTGAAGGAAGCGGCCATGGAGCAGACGGCTGCGGCGCGCGCGACGCTGCTCGCCGAATTCGCCGCTGCGCCGGTCGACGCGGCCACCGCCTCCCGGCATCACCGTGCGGGGGAGGCGCATGCACAATGACGATTTGCGCAGTGCAACTCGTTCAGGACGGGCTTGCTGCTCGCGGCGCGCGTTCTGCGCATGCTCGAAGGCCAGCGCGTCGCCGATCGACGTGGCCGCCGCGCCTGCGTTCAGGGCTTCCTTGATGAGCCCGACGATCTGCGGCGAATTCGCCGCGATTGCCTGCGCGAGTTCCAGCGTCTCGGCGAGCAACGATTCCGGTGCCACGACGCGATCCACCAGGCCGATGGCCAGCGCTTCCTCGGCGCCGATGGTCTTGCCCGTCAGCGCGAGTATCTTGGCCTGGCCGGGCCCCAGCAGCCGGGGCAGCAGGAAGGAGCTGCCGAGGCCGGGCACGATGCCGAGTTTCGCGAACGGAAAGGCCAGTTTCGCGCCGGCCGCGGCGATGCGGACGTCGCAGGGCAGGGTGATCGTGACGCCGATGCCGGCGGCCGCGCCATTGATGGCCGCGATGACCGGCTTCGGGTAGTGGAACAGTTCGGCGCCGAAGCTGCGGATCAGGCGTTCCTCGCCCAGCGCGGGCAGCGTCGGGTCCGGCGTCTCGCGCAGCGCATTCAGGTCCAGGCCCGCGCAGAAGGCGCGCCCGGCGCCCGTGAGCACCACGACGCGCACCGAGTCATCGCTGCGCAGGGTGTCGAATGCATGCACCAGGTCCTCGCCCATCTGCACGGTGTAGGCATTGAGCTGCTCGGGCCGGTTCAGCGTGATGACGGCGACCCGGTCGAGGCATTCGACGCGCAGCGTTCGGTACATGGGAAGGTTCCTCCTGGCCAGCGTGGGCGCGCGCATCAATTGCCGCCTCGACGGCACGAATCCTATCATCGGCAACCTGCAACCACACCGGAATACATCCATGGGCGAGGCTTCGCTGCCGCAGATCGACGTGCGCGATATCGACGCACTGCGTGCCATGGTGAGCGAGCGGTTCGGAGACTGGTCCGCGTCGCTGCTCATCACGCAGGACATGGTGAACCGCTTTGCCGAGCTCACCGGCGATCGCCAGTGGATACACGTCGACGTCGAGCGCGCCTGCCGCGAGAGCCCCTTCGGCGCACCGATCGTGCACGGCTTCCTGCTGCTGTCGCTGATGCCGGGCCTGCGCGCGCCGCAGTCTTTCGAGCTGGCACACGTTGCCAGCGCGGCGAATTTCGGGTCCGACGGGCCTGCGCTTCCTGGCGCCCGTCAAGGTCGGCTCGAGCATTCATCTGCGTCAGCGGCTGAAGAGCGCGCACGCGCACCGGCGTGGCACGCTGCTCACCAGCGAAGTCGCCATCCATGTGGTGGGGCAGGAGCGTCCGGCGCTGCTGTACGACCTGCAGGTGCTCTATGTCCCGGCGGCTTCGAGGGACACGGTCTGAGCCGCACCGGCGCCGCGAGCCCGCCCGGAGCGGGCACATCCGCGGCGGCATGGGGTGGAGGTGGACTTGCGCATCGACTGCCTCTATCCTCCGCGGCTCGCGACGCCGGCCGGCGTCGGCCGTGTTCCGCATGCGACGGGTGACAGATGCCGGAATTCCTGTTCGACCCCACGTTCTGGCTGTCGGTAGGCCAGATCATCCTGATCGACATCCTGCTCGGCGGCGACAATGCCGTCGTGATCGCGCTCGCCTGCCGCAAGCTCCCCGAGGAGCAGCGCCGCAAGGGCATCTTCTGGGGCGTGGCCGGTGCGATCGGGCTGCGCGTGGTGCTGATCTTCTTCGCGCTGCAGCTGCTGTCGCTGCCCCTGCTGAAGGTGGTGGGTGCGCTGCTGCTGCTGTGGATCGGCGTCAAGCTGCTGACGCCCGAGGACGAGGAGGGGCACGCCAACGTCGCGGGCAGCACCACGCTGATGGGCGCGATCAAGACCATCATCGTGGCCGATGCCGTGATGAGCCTGGACAACGTGATCGCCGTGGCGGGCGCCGCCAAGGGCAGCATGGCGCTGGTGGTGTTCGGCATCCTGGTCAGCATCCCGATCATCGTCTGGGGCAGCCAGTTCGTGCTGCGCCTGATGGACCGCTTCCCGGTGGTGATCACGCTGGGTGCCGCACTGCTCGGCTGGATCGCCGGCGAGATGCTGGTCACCGACGTGACGGTCAAGCCGTATCTCGAGGGCGCGCCCGGCTGGCTGCATTACGCGAGCGCCGCGGCGGGCGCGCTCTTCGTGGTGGCGCTCGGCACCTGGCTCGGGCGGCGGGCGAAGCCGGCCGGGGTGGCGCCGATCCGCGAGATCCCGCTCGAATCCCCCCGTGATCGCAACGCCTGAAGCCGCGGAGAGTACCGACATGAGCCTGCGCATCCTGGTAGCCGTCGACGGCTCCGAGTATTCCCTGCGCGCGGTGGAGCACGTGCTGCGCCTGCGCGATTCGCATTGCGATATCGAGCCGCACCTGCTGAACGTGCAGATGCCACTCGAATCGGGGCATGTGAAGCAGTTCATCGCGCGCGAGTCGATCGAGGAGTACTACCGCGACGAGGGACTCGCGCAGCTGAAGGGCGCGAGCGCCGCGCTCGAGACGGCCGGCCAGCCCTGCACCACCCATATCGCGGTGGGCCACATCGCGCAGACCGTCACCCGCTACGCGGCCGAGATGAAATTCGACCTGATCGTGATCGGCACGCACGGCCGCACCGGCCTGCGCCACGCGGTGATGGGCTCGGTGGCGACCGAGGTGATCAAGCTCGCCACGGTGCCGGTGACGGTCGTCAAGAACGCATAAAAAAACTGCAGGAGATCGGCATGAGCAGGAATATCGCGCGTCTCGCGGCGCTGGCGCTCGCGTGCTCGGCGGCCGCTGCCGCCCTGGCCTCCGAGCCGAGCTACTCGCCCTATGCCGGGCGCAGCTTCCCGGAACGCCTGCTCTGGGGCGACACGCACCTGCACACCAACATGTCGGCCGACGCGGGCAGCTTCGGCAACCGCGACGTCGGCCCGCAGGACGCCTACCGCTTCGCGCGCGGCGAGACCGTGACGGCGCACAACGGCATGCCGCTCAGGCTCGCGCGGCCGCTGGATTTCCTGGTCGTCGCGGATCACAGCGAATACCTCGGCCTGTTTCCGCACCTGCGCGCCGGGCGACCCGAACCTGCTCGCCACCGAGACCGGCAAGCGCTGGGCGGACATCGTCGCCAAGGGCGGGCGCGCCAACGCGCAGATGCTGATGGAGTGGGGCGCGGCCAACTTCGCGAACAAGGACGTGATCGGCAGCGCCGAGTTCAAGAACTCGACGTGGCAGGAGGTGGTGGCCAACGCCGAGCGCTTCAACGAGCCGGGCCGCTTCACGGCGATCGTGGGCTACGAGTGGACCTCGATGCCCAACGGCGACAACCTGCACCGCGTGGTGGTCTTCGCCGACGGCGCCGACAAGGCCGGCAAGACCGTGCCCTTCAGTTCCATCGACAGCAGCGATCCGGAAAAGCTCTGGGCCTATCTCGCGGACTACGAGCGCCAGACCGGCGGCCAGGCGCTCGCGATCCCGCACAACTCCAACGTGAGCGGCGGCCTGATGTTCGCGCCGCGCGACTTCAACGGCGCGGCCCTTCGACCGCGACTATGCCGAGCGGCGCAGCCGCTGGGAGCCGCTGATGGAGGTCACGCAGTACAAGGGCGACTCGGAGACGCATCCGCTCAATTCCCCCGAGGACGAGTTCGCCGGCTACGAGATCTGGGACCGGATCAACCTCGGCGGCATGACGCCGCAGACGCCGCAGATGCAGCCCTACCAGTACGCGCGCTCGGCGCTGCGCATCGGCCTGGCGCAGGACGCCGCGCTCGGCGTGAACCCCTTCAAGTTCGGCCTGATCGGCAGCACCGACGCGCACACCGGCTTCGCCGCGGCCGAGGAGAACAATTTCTGGGGCAAGAGCACCAAGGGCGAGCCCGCGCCGGGACGCTGGCACGAGAGCCTGTTCGACAATCCCGACGCTGCCGGAATTGACGCTTTCGCGAATCGGACATGGCCGCCTCGGGCTACATGGCGGTGTGGGCGCGCGAGAACACGCGCGCGGCGATCTTCGAGGCGATGAAGCGGCGCGAGGTCTACGCGACCACCGGGCCGCGCATCGCGCTGCGCTTCTTCGGCGGTTACGACTTCGCTGCCGCCGACGCGAGCGTGCCGGACCTGGCGGCCACGGGCTACGCGCGTGGCGTGCCGATGGGCAGCGACCTGCCCGCGGCACCCGGGGACAAGGCGCCGACCTTCCTGGTGGCGGCAGCGCGCGATGCGCTGAGTGGCAAGGCTCGATCGCATCCAGATCGTGAAGGGCTGGCTGGACGCGAAGGGCGAAACGCACGAACGGGTCCACGACGTGGCCTGGTCGGGGGAGCGCAAGCCCGGGCGCGACGGCAGGCTGCCTGCCGTGGGCAACACCGTCGACGTGAAGAACGCGAGCTGGAGCAACAGCATCGGCGCGGCCGAACTGTCGACGGTATGGACCGACCCGGACTTCGATCCCGCCGAGCGCGCGTTCTGGTACGTGCGCGTGATCGAGATCCCGACGCCGCGCTGGACCGCCTACGACCGGAAATTCTTCGGCGTCGAGATGCCGGACGCGGTGCCGATGACCACGCAGGAGCGCGCCTACAGCTCGCCGATCTGGTACACGCCCTAGATCCGCGCTCCGCCTTTGCGCGGTGGGAGCGCGCCCTGCGCGCGACGGTCAGCGGCGCGGCGCCGCTGATCCGGTCCGCCGGGCGCAGAGCGTACTCGATGACCTTGCGCCCCGAGGCCGTTTGTCCATGAACCCCACACCCCGTGTTGCCATCATCGGCGCCGGCATCGCCGGGCTGTCCTGCGCCACGCAGCTTGCGCGGCACGGTTGCGCGGTGAGCGTGTTCGACAAGAGTCGCGGTCCTGCCGGGCGCATGAGCACGCGCCGCGGCGAGGGCTGGCAGTGCGATCACGGCGCGCAGTACTTCACGGCGCGTTCCGCCGAGTTCCGCGCCGAAGTGGCGCGCTGGCAGGCGGCCGGTGCCGCGGCGCCGTGGCCGGCGCGGCTCGCGGTGCTGGGGGATTCGGGCGCGCGCGCGCCCGATGCTGCGCTGCAGCGCTTCGTGGGCACGCCGCGCATGACGGCGCCCGCGCGCCTGCTGGCCGCGGGATTGCCGCTCGCCTTGCAGACGACGATCACCGGCCATCACGCGTGAGCCGGCAGGCTGGCGCCTCGATGCCGCGGAGCACGGTCCGCTCGCGCAGCGCTTCGATCGCGTCGTGCTCGCCGTGCCCGCGCCGCAGGCAGTGCCGCTCCTCGCATGCCCGTGGCGGCCGCACTGGCCGCTGTCGCCGCCGGTGCCCGCATGCGCGCCTGCTGGGCGCTGATGCTGCGCTATGCCGAGCCGCTGGCCTTGCCCTTCGATGCCGCCTTCGTCAACAGCGGGCCGCTGCGCTGGGTGGCGCGCGACAGCAGCAAGCCGGGCCGCCACGCGCCGGACACCTGGCTGCTGCACGCCGGTGCCGCGTGGAGCGAGGCCCGGCTCGAACAGGCCCCGGAGGCGGTGGCCGCCGCGCTGCTCGAGGCCTTCGGCGCGTTCGGCGCGACGCACACCCGACAGCTGGACCGCGCATCGCTGGCGTTATGCCGACACGGAGCCGGCCATCGAGCGGGGCCACGTGCTGGACGCGACGCTCGGTATCGGGCTCTGCGGCGACTGGCTGAACGGCGGCAAGGTCGAGGGCGCCTGGCTCAGCGGGCGCGCGCTCGCCGAGGCGATCCTGGCTGCGCCATGACGACGCTGCGCCTCGTACTCGGCGACCAGCTGAACCCCTGCCACAGCTGGTTCGCCGCGCCGGATCCCGACGTGCTGCACGTCATGATGGAGATCCGCGAGGAGACGGACTACGTGCTGCACCACGCGCAGAAGATCATCGCGATCTTCGCCGCGATGCGCGCGTTCGCGCGCGCGTTGCGCGGCGCCGGGCACCGCGTGCACTACCTCGCGATCGACGACGACGGCAATCACCAGTCGCTCTGCGCCAACCTCGATGCGCTGCATCGCGCAGCATCGCGTCGCCCGTTTCGAGTACCAGGCTCCCGACGAGTGGCGGCTCGACCGTCGGCTCGCCGACTACGCGGCAGCGCTGCCGATTCCCGCGCGGATGGTCGACAGCGAGCACTTTCTCGGCGCGCGCGACGAGGCCGCGGCGCTCTTCGCCGGACGCGGCCAGTGGCTGATGGAGCGCTTCTACCGCCACATGCGCGTGCGCCACGGCGTGCTGCTCGATGCCGCCGGCAAGCCGGCCGGCGGGCAGTGGAACTACGATCGCGACAACCGCAAGCCCTGGCGCGGCACGCCGCCCGAGCCGCGCGATCGCCGCCGCACGCACGACCACGCGGCGCTGTGGCGGCAGATCGAAGCGGCCGGGGTGAAGAGCTTCGGCGCGCCGCGCGAGCGCGACTTCCGCTGGCCGCTGGACCGCGCGGAGGCGCTCGCCGAGCTCGATGCCTTCGTCGTCGAGGCGCTGCCGCATTTCGGTGACTACCAGGACGCGCTCACCCGGCAGGCGTGGCGGCTGTTCCACTCGCTGCTCTCGTTCGCGCTGAACGTGAAGATGCTGCATCCGCGCGAGGTGATCGCGCGTGCCGAAACCGCGTGGCGCGAGGGCAGGGTGCCGCTCGCGGCGGCGGAGGGCTTCATTCGCCAGGTCCTGGGCTGGCGCGAATACGTGCGCGGCGTCTACTGGGCGGGCATGCCGGGCTACGCGGACGAGAACGTGTTCGGTCACGCGCTGCCGTTGCCGGCGTGGTTCTGGAACGGTCGAACCGGGATGCGCTGCGTGGCGCACGCGATCGGCCAGTCGCTGGATGAGGCCTATGCGCACCATATCCAGCGCCTGATGGTGATCGGCAACTTCGCGCTGCTCGCCGGGCTCGATCCGCAGGCCCTGCATCGCTGGTACCTCGGCATCTACATCGACGCCTTCGAGTGGGTCGAGCTGCCGAACACGCTCGGCATGAGCCAGTTCGCCGACGGCGGCCGGCTGGCGACCAAGCCCTACGTGTCCAGTGCGGCCTACCTCGACCGCATGGGCGATTACTGCAAGGGCTGCCCTTACGACCGCAAGGCGCGCACCGGCGCCACGGCCTGCCCCTTCAACGCGCTGTACTGGGACTTCTTCGCGCGCCACCGCGCCCGGCTTGCCGGCAATCACCGCCTCGGCATGGTCTACCGCCAGCTCGGGAACATGGCGCCGGCGGAGCTGGCGGCGCTGCGCGCGCGTGCCGGCGGAGATCCGCGCCGGGCTGGACGCGCTCTAGAGGCTCTGCACGAAGTCGCGGATGCCGTTCAGCAGCATCTGCGTGGCGAGCACGACGAGGATCATGCCCATCAGCCGCTCCAGCGCGCGCGAGCCGCGCGAGCCGATCAGCTTCAGCAGGTGCGGCGAGGCCACCAGCAGCGCCGTGGCGACCGGCCCAGGCCAGCACCAGCGCGAGGCTCCAGTCGAGCAGCCTGTCGGGCTGGCTCGAGCTCAGCAGCAGCACGAAGGCGATCGTGGACGGCCCCGCGGTCAGCGGCACGGCGAGCGGCACGATGAACGGATCCTCGACGTCGCCTCCCTCGTCGGCCGTGGCGTCGGGAAAGATCATGCGCAGCGAGATGATGAACAGCAGCACGCCGCCGGCGATGCTGAGCGAGGACTGGCTGAGCTGCAGGAAGCCGAGGATGGCGTTGCCGGCGAACAGGAACGCCAGCAGGATCAGCCAGCGCGATCACGAGCTCGCGCGCCACCACGGCGCTGCGCCGGCGCGGGTCGAGTTTCGCCAGCACCGCGTTGAACACCGGCATGTTGCCGAGCGGATCCATGACCAGGAACAGGGTCGCCGCGGCCGGGGCAATTTCATTCCAGTTCACGCGCGGCTCCTTGCGCGGTGACGGTTCCTGCTACGGCCCGCTCGCGGCGGATCATTCCGCGAGCGGTGCGATGCGCAGGCGCGTCAGCGTGGTGGCGGCGATGCGCCACTGCGCCGTCTACCCTGCGGTACTCGTCGTGGTAGTGGCCGTAGCCCTCGAAGCGGTTGCCGGGCATCTCGACGCGGTCGTACATGGCCCAGATGCCGGTGGCGCTGTCGGGGCCGGTCAGCGTGATCTCGGGCATGTGGCCGTGGTGCACGGTCACCAGCGGCTCGAGGATCTCGCGGTTGCCCGCGACGAACTCCTCGCGGCTGGCGTAAGCTGATGTCCGGGTGCGGGCCGCGGTAGAGGCCGCGGAAGTCCGCGGTGAACAGCTCGCGCCACGCGTCCCACTGCTTGGTGTCCATGAGGCGGAAGTAGCGCGCCTTGAGGCGCTTGATCGCCTCGATGTCCTCGCAGTCGCGGGCAAGCTCATCGCAGCCACCCCCGTGGGTCCGGCTTCAGCCGGACGGTTTCAGGCGTCGAAGGTGATCATCACCTTCGCCGAGCTGTCCGGGTCGCGCGCGGTCTTCAGCGCCTCGATGAAATCGGCCAGCGCGAAGCGGTGGCTGATCAGCGGCGCGACGTCGACGCGCGCGTCCTCCAGCATCGCGATCACCTCGGGGAACTCGCGCGGGTAGCCGATCGAGCCCTTGATCGCGAGCTCCTTCATCAGCACGAACTGCAGGTCGAGCGGGACGGGCTTCTTGTGCACGCTGACGACGACCACGCGCGCGCCCACCGGCGCGATGCGCACGATCTCCTCGAAGGCCGCCGCGGCGCCGGTGGCCTCGATGTAGACGTTGCTCGCCACCAGCGGGATGCCGTAGACGTCGCCGCTGCCGTGTGCATCGCCGAGGCGAGCCATGACGTCGTCGCGCTTGGGGTTCAGCGTGAGGCTTGCCCCGAGCTCGCGTGCGCGACGCAGCCGCTCGTCCGAGAAGTCGATGACCGCGACCTCCTTCACGCCCTTGTGCCGCAGCGCGACGACGGCACCGAGGCCGATGCAGCCGGCGCCGTAGACCACGACCTTGTCGCTCGCGAGCGGCGCGGCGGTGTTCACCGCGTGCATCGCCACCGACAGCGGCTCGACCAGCGCCGCGCGCTCCAGGGGCATGTCCGCGGGCACCGCGTGCACGTTCACGCCGAGCCGGGCGTTGCGCACCAGCAGCCGCGGGGTGAAGGCGCCCTCGGGGCCGCCGTTGCCGATGTTGTCGGCGGCCATCGGATCGACCACCACTTTCTGTCCGGGCACGATCCCCTGCACCGCGTGGCCGACCTTCTCCACGGTGCCGGCGAACTCGTGTCCCAGCGCCATCACCGAGGGGTTCGGCCCGGCCGGCATGCCGCCCATGTCGATGTAGGTGATGTCGCTGCCGCAGATGCCGCAGGCACCGGTGCGCAGGATGATGTCGTTGGCGCCGGCGACCGCCTCGCGGGCCGGGTCGAGGCGTACGTCATTCGGACCGTGGATGTTCACTTGCAGCATTGTCTTGTCCTTCTCCCTGTGGGTCGGCATTCATGCCGACTTGTGCCTTCTTGTGGGTCGGCATTCATGCCGACTCGTGCCTTTCTTGTGGGTCGGCATTCATGCCGACTTGTGCCTGGATTCGATGTGGCGGGTTCGGCTTTGCCGAACCCTTGTCGGGCTGAAGCCCGACCTACAGCCCGACCTACAGGCCCGCCCCGCATCAGCTGAAACCGAAGCCGTCGCCGGTCACGATCGGCGTGTTGGTCCACGCGCCCGTGGGCGTGCGATAGAAACCCGCCGCCGCCAGCGCGCCGCCGTCGGCGTGCACGGTGGTGCCGGTGACCCAGCTCGAAAGCTCGGTGGCCAGGAACACCGCGCAGCCGGCCATGTCGCGCGGCTCGCCGAAGCGCCCCAGCGGCGTCCAGCGTGCGACGTTCTGCTGCAGTTCCGGCTTGATGTAGAGCGAGGGCTTCACCTGCTCGGTCTCGGTGGTCTCGGGCGCGATGGTGTTCACGCGGATGCCTTCGGGCCCGAGGATCAGCGCCAGGCTTTTCGTGAAGCCGGTGATGGCGGACTTGAAGGCCGAGTAGACCGGGCACATCGGGATCGCGCGGAAGGCCTCGATCGAGGACACGTTGATGATCGTCGAGCCCGGGGCGCGCTGGCGCAGCAGCGGCAGCGCGGCCTGCGAGACCGTGAACACGTGGCGCAGGTTGATCGCGTACAGCGCGTCCCAGAATTCCTCCTCGGCCCGATCGAAGGGATGCATGAACTCGCCGATCGAGTCCCCGACGTTGTTGACCAGCGTGTCGATGCCGCCGATGCGCGCGCCGATGTCGGCGATGAGTGCCTTGACCTGCGCGGTCTCGCGCACGTCGCAGACGTGGATCTCGGCCTCGATGCCGGCCTCGCGCAGCGCGGACTGCGGCGGAGGCTGCGCGCTGCGGATCGATCTCGGCGCCGATGATGCGCGCTCCCAGCGCGCCGAAGGCCTCGGCGATGCCGCGGCCGATGCCGGCGCCCGCGCCGGTGATCAGCGCGGTCCTGCCGTGCATGGAAATGACGGGTGCGGTGATGCTCATGCCTCTGTCCTCAGCTGCGGAAATGCGTCGAAATAGAACGCGAAGCGCCGGCGCAGCTGCGCCGGCTCGATGCCGAAATCGCGCTTCATGTCGTACACCACGCGGCCTTCCTTGCCGCGCGGGTGATCGGCGAGGAAGCGCTGCAGATCCGCGCGCACGTCCTCGGGCAGCGGGTTGCCCGCCAGTTCGTGGATGCGCGCCACGGTGCCCATCTCGTCGGCCATGAACTCGTGGAAGTACACGTCGAGGCTCTGCGACGCCGGCCACGCGGCGCGCTCGCGCACGCAGGCGCGCAGCATGTGCTCGATGCGGTCGCTCCAGTACTGCATCAGCCCTTCGGTGTCGATGCGGGAGAGGCGCATGCGCGCGCCGTAGGCGATCATCGTGACCGAGGACTGGATCACCGCGATGGGGTCGCGGTGCGTGATCACCACGGTGGCGTCGGGGAACACCTGCTTCAGCACCGGCAGCTGCTCCATGTGCTGCGGGCATTTCAGCACCCAGCGCTCGGGGCCGCGAAAATGCGTGAGCGTGCGCAGCACGTTCTTCATGTACTCGTAGTGCGGCGTCTGGTCGTGGGCGTAGTAGTGGTCGCGCCAGCGCGGCGAGGGGCTCAGCCACTCGAAATTGTAGGACGCGAAGTCCGGCCCCATCAGCTCGAGTTCCTCGTGGATATGGTCCGGGTTCATCGGGTGCATCGCCGCCAGCAGCGGCAGCGTGGCCTGCATGCCGGCCCAGGCCTCGGCACAGCGCCGGTAGCGCGGGTCGGTGCCGTCGGCGAGCAGCGCTTCCCCTGGCAGCGGCACCGGCTCGTAGGATTCCCACAGCGGCAGCGAGCGCAAGCGCCGGTCGGCGGCGAGCAGGTTCACCAGGTGCGTGGTGCCCGAGCGCGGCAGGCCGGCGACGATGATCGGCTCGGGGATGCGGCGTTTGCAGTATTTCCGGGTGGCGCGTCCACAGGTCCTGCAGCAGCAGGCGGTTGCTGGCGTAGCGCACGAGGTAGTTGCGCAGGTTCAGCCGCTGCAGCGGTCGCATCGCGGCATCCGAGCCCCATTCGTCGACCAGCAGGCCGAGGCGCTCGAGGAAATCGTCGGGCCCGAAATCGGCGAGGCCGGTGCGCTCACGCGCGGCGGCGAGCACGCCGTCGACGCTGAGTTCGACCTGCAGGCCGGATGTCGCATCGATAGCGGCCTGTTGCGCAGGGCTGAGGCGCGGTTCGCGCAGGTCGTCGATCCTGATCGCATGGCTCACGGCGAGAGCGCTCCTTCCTGACTTTCGATTCGACGGGCACGGCAATATAGCCGATGCGAGGGCCGTCGTGACTCATGCGTTCGGCTGAAATGCGCAATTGCGCGACCTGCGACCTTGGACGGCCATGCGCGCATCGCGGGCATGGCCCGTCTACGAGGACGTGCCCGTCACCTGCTCGTCGCTGACGCCGCCGGCGCCGTGCAGGTGGCCCACGTGCCCGACCGCCTTCCAGCCGGCGCCGTCGCGGTTGCCGCCGAAGGCGGGTGCGGCGAGAAAGCCGAGCAGCGTGTGCAGGCGCAGCGTGCCGAACAGCGCGGCCTGGGCGCCGGCCGCCGCCGGCCAGGGCTCCAGTTTCCCGTCTTCCAGCTGCTCGAGCAGGCTCACCTGCTGCGCGGCGTCGAGTGCGGCGAAGTCGCGCGCCAGGCGACTGCGCGCCAGCGCATCGAGCGCGGCGAGGCCGGCGCGATACGCCGGCGCCAGCGCCTGTTCCTCGTGCGCGAGCAGCTTGTCGATGAAGTTGACGCAGCCGGCCTCGCGCGTGGATACGCCGCCGACCGGCGGCAGGATGCGCGCGCAGATCGCCTCGAGCAGCTCGCACTCGGCGGCCTCGAGCACCAGCGCCCGTGTCGTGCACGCCGCGGCGGCCGCCGCGAGCGGACGCGCCAGCAGTGCCGCGCCGAGCGCGGCGCCGAAGACATGCAGGAATTCCCGGCGTTCCATATCAACCCAGGTTCAGCCGGCGCGCTTCGGCAATGAAGTGCGCGGCCACGCGGTAGGCGTTGGCGAAGATCGTGAGCGTCGGGTTGTAGCCGCCCGAGGTCGGGAAGAAACTGCCGTCCACCACCCACAGGTTCGGCACCTCGTGGCTGCGGCACCAGCGGTCCAGCACCGAGCTGCGCGGGTCGCTGCCCATGCGGCAGGTGCCCATGATGTGACCGGTGGCGGTGCGCGCGCCGACGTAGTCGGTGGCGAAGGTCTTCAGCGCGCCGCCGGCCGTGGCGATCTCGCTCATGCGCGCCTCCATGTAGCGCGCCAGCGCGACATCGTTCGGGTGGTTGGTGTGCGTGATGCGCGCGAGCGGGACGCCGTCGGCATCGCGATGATCCGGGTCGAGGTCGACGCGGTTCGAGGCGACCGGCAGGTCCTCGCCGATCGCGATCATGCCGCAGTAGTGCGGGTAGCGCTCGAGGTAGCGGCTGAGCGGCTCGCCCCAGGCGCGCTGCCCGCGCAGGTAGTCCGGGGACTTCAGCGCGCTCACGATGGGCAGCGGGTCGATGGCCTCGCCCAGCACCGCGCCACCGACGAAGCCGCGCCTGGCGTCCGAGGGATGGAAGTCGTCGACGCCGACGTTGCCGGGCGGACCGAGCTGCCCCAGCGAGGGCTCGCGCATCTCGAAATTCACCAGCGCAAAGATGTGGCACATCAGGTTGCGCCCGACCTGGTCGCTGCCGTTGGCGAGCCCGTCCGGAAAGCGCGCCGAGCGCGAGCCGAGCAGCAGCGCGGCGCTGCCGATCGAGCCGCCCGAGACGATCACGTGGCGCGCGCGCACCTCGCGCGTGGCGCCGTCGGCGGCGCGGTAGTGCACGCCGCGCGCACGCCCTTCGGTGTCCACGCTGACCTCGAGCGCGCGCGCCCCGGTGATGATTTCGGCCTTGCCGGTGGCGCGCGCCGCGGGGATGTGGATCGCGAGCGGCGAGGCCTTGGCATTCACCGGGCAGCCGAAGCCCGCGCACTGGCCGCCGTTCATGCACTTCGCGCGCCCGTCGAAGACGCGGCTGTTGATCGCCATCGGCAACGGGAAGGGATGCAGGCCGAGCTTCTGCGCACCGGCCTCGAGCAGGCGCGAGGACGGACGGTAGACATGCGGCGGGTTCGGGTAGGCGTCCGTGCGCGGCATCTCGAAGGGGTTCGAGCCCGCCCGACCCGCGATCCCGAGCGCCTGCTCGGCCTTCGCATAGAAGGGCTCGAGCTCCGCGTAGCCGATCGGCCAGTCGGCGAGGTTGGCGCCGGCGACCGGGCCGTCGCGGCTCAGCATGCGCATCTCGTCGGCGCGGAAGCGCCAGCTCCAGGCGCCCCAGTGCACCGTGCTGCCGCCCAGCGTCTGCGCCAGCATGCTGTAGCGCCCGGGCACGGCCGTCTCGCCCTCGTTCGCGCGCAACGTCTCGCGATAGCCGGGCGCGAAGAAGTCCTGGCGTATCACGTTCGTCAGCTCGTCCTGGCGGTGCAGGAAATCCTCGCTGCGTGCGCTCCGGGCCGCGCTCGAGCAGCACCACGCCGATGCCGGCACGCGCGAGCTCGGCGGCCATCACGCCGCCGCCCGCGCCCGAGCCGACGATGCACACGTCGGCGATCGCGTTGGCGCGCCTCACCGCGCGCGCTCCGCAGCCGCGCTCATGCGTTGCGCAGCGCGGCGAGTTCGTCCGCCGCGAGCCTGAGCGTGCAGGAGCCCACGCTCTCGCGCAGCTGCGCCACGCTGCTGGCGCCGATGATCGGGATCGTCAGCAGCGGCTGGCTGGTGAGGTAGGCGAGCACCACGGCGTTCACCGTGGCGTTGTGTTTCAGCGCCAGTTCGCGCAGCACGCCGAGCTTGCGCCGGTTGGTGTCCGAGAGGTACAGCGCCTTCACGTCCGCCGCCAGCGATTCTTCCTGCCCGCCGGCGAGCCGGGTGAAGATGCCGCGGCTCTGGCCCGAGTACGGGATCATCGTGAGCCCCGCCTCGTGCAGCGCGCGGTAGCCGTCCTCGTAGTAGCCGCCCGGGGCGAACTGCTGCATCGCGGCGCGGTCCGGCTCGGCCAGGCCCCACATCGGCTGGCAGGCGACGAAGCCCTCGTGGCCGATGGAGGCCGCGTGGCGCTGCGCGGCCTGGATCCGCGCCACGCTCCAGTTCGAGCAGCCGAAATGGCGGATCCGCCCGGCGCGCTGGTGTTCGATCAGCGCGTCGAGGATGCGCTCGACCGGGTGAGAGGGATCGTCACGGTGCAGCCAGTACAGGTCGATGTAGTCCGTGCCGAGCGCGGCGAGGCTGCTCTCGAGGTCGGCGCGCAGGTGCTCCGGCGTCACGCGCGGCTGGAAACCGGCGCGGTAGTCGAACTCGCAGCCCTTGGTCGCGATCACCACGCTGTCGCGCTGCTGGCGCGCCAGCCAGCGGCCGATGCAGTGCTCGGAGGCGGCCCGTGGCGCGGTCGGTAGCCAGTCGGCGTAGGCGTGCGCGGTGTCGATGAAGTTGCCGCCGAGCGCGCGGAAGGTGTCGAGCAACTCGTGGGCGCGCACGTCGTCCTGCGCGGTGCCGAACTGGTTGGTGCCGAGGCACAGCTCGCTGACCGTGAGGCCGGTGCGGGGGAGCGGAATCGTCTTCATGGCGGACTCTCTGGTATGGGCGGTTTTCCCGGGTGCAGATGCTAGCCGATCGCGGCGGGCTGCACAGGACGACGGCGCTCAACAGCGGGACGCAGGGAATCAGCCGCTGCGCCCGGGCGGCGAATATAGCCGATACGCAACGCATGAAACGAGCGGCGCCGCGCGCTAGAGTGCATGCGTGACGAGGGCACGGAGCGGGAGGCGACGATGACGGTGGGCGAGGAGACCGGCTCGCAGGCGCATCAGCATCCGCGGCGGCATACGGTGCGCCTGCTGGGGCTTGCCCTGGCGGGTGGCGCCATGGTGCTGGGAGCGACGCTGTTGCATGCCGGCCTCGACAAGGACGGCTGGGCGCTCGCGGCGCGCCACACCGCGCGCTTCTCGGTGCTGTGGTTCCTGGCAGCCTTCGCCGCGGGGCCGCTGGCGCGCATCACGCGCGCGGGCTGGGCCCGCCGCCTGGTGCGCGAGCGGCGCGGCATCGGTCTCGGTTTCTGCGTCGCGCACACGGTGCACCTGGCGGCGATCCTCGGCTGGATGGCCCATGGGGGCACGGCCGATCCGGTCGGAGGCGTTGTCTACCTGGTCCTGTTCGCGATGGCGGCGACGTCCAGCGACGCGGCGGTGCGCCGGCTCGGCCCGCGGCGCTGGCTGGCGTTGCACACCGCCGGGCAGTACATCCTGTGGCTCGCGTTCGCGCAGACCTACCTCGGCCGCGTGCTGGCGGCCGACGCCAGGCCGGTGCACCTGGCGCTGGCGGCGGCGCTTGCGGCGGTCATGGGCTTGCGCCTGTTCACCGTGCTGACGCGCTTCGACCGGCGCGCCCCTACCACTCCTTGACGAGTTGCAGCCCGTAGGTGCGCGGCGTGGTGATCATGCCCTTGATGGCGCCGGCGGAGTTTTCCTGGTGCAGCACCAGGCCGTCCTCGTCGAGCAGGTTGTTGCCGAACAGCGCCACCGACCACTTGCGGCGCGTGTCGTAGAGCGCCACGCGGGCGCCCACCATCGTCAGGTCGTCGGCGTAGAAGTAGTTGTCGAGCGTGGTCGAGGACTCGTCACGGTAGTTCACCGAGCCGTAGAGCTGAAGATCCCAGCCGTCGGCGACCGGCGCGAGGTACTCGCCCCACAGCGTGACGGTGTGCTCCGGCGCGCGCTGCAGCGCGTCGTCGCCGTTGGGCATGTCGTCGAGGCGGTAGGTGCAGGGCGTGGTGCTGAAGTCCTCGCCGGCCGCCTCGCGCACGTTCGTCATGTAGCTGCCGCAGTTGAGTTCCTCGGAGTCGTCGTAGTAGGCGTCGAGCCACGAGTAGGCACCGCCCACCGTGACCGCCTCGCTCAGGCGCCAGGTGGCGTCGAGGTCGACGCCCTGCGTCACCGCGGCGGCCGCGTTCACCACGGTGACCGCGCCCTGCGGCGTGATGGTGGCGGTCTGCAGGTCGTCGAACTCGGTGCGGAACAACGCGACGTTCAGCTGGGCGGCGCCGTCGAGCAGCGTGAACTTGCCGCCCAGCTCGAAGGACAGCGCCTCCTCGGCACCGAAGGTGTCGCCTTCGCGCGTGTAGACGTTGATGTTGCCGCTGTTGACGCCGCCGGCCTTGAAGCCCGAGGCGACCGTGAAGTAGAGCATCGTCTCGTCGCTGAGGAAGTACTGCAGCTTCGCCGTGGGGATCCACTGGTCGTCTTCCAGTCGGTCCTCGGCGCGCGGCGTCCCGCCGGGGGCGGCGATGTACGTGGGCAGCTGGCTGACCGTGAAGCCGGGACGGGCCTCCGCGTTGCTGGTCGCGCCGTAGATTACCGGCAGCAGGGCGGCCCACGACGCCAGCGAAGGGTCCGCCGCGAGCGCGCTCGCGGCGATCTCGTTGGCGGACGGGAAAGCGCCCCACGGCAGGCCGACGCCGTTCGTGTACCACGTGCCCTTGGAGAGCGCGAACTCGTTTTCCTCGTCGGTGTAGCGCACGCCGAGGATCAGGTGCCACTGCTCGGTGAACTCGTACTCGCCCTCGAAGAACAGCGACCAGGTGCTGATTTCCTGGTCGAGGTTGCTGATGCGCCCGTCGGGCGAGCCCGAGGGCGTGATCAGCCGGAAGTACTCGGCGGTGCCGTTGGCATAGCCCTGCGCGACGTTGTCCTGCAGGTCGCCCAGGAAACCGAGCGCCGGGTTGGTCGCGAGGCCGTCGACCAGGCTGGGGCAGGATCTGCGTGCCGAGGTTGAGCGCGGCGAAGTCCTCCGCGCGCGGCAGCGTGTGCACGTCGAAGCTGTCGACGAAGCCGCCGGCCACGAAGTGGAAACGCCGGTCGGTGGGCGACTCGATGCGCAGCTCCTGGCTGTAGTACTCGTTGCGCTCGGTCAGGCCGTTGATCGTGAGCGCGTTGTCGGGCGAGGCGGAGATCCAGTCGCGCGAGCGCGCGTCGTACTCGCTCCAGCCGGTGACCGATTTCAGCGCGTAGTCGCCCGGGAGGTCCCAGTTCACGTGAATCGCCGCGATGTCGGCGTCGTAGCGACCACCGGGCTCGGTGAGTCCCTGCAGCCCCGGGCCGTTCACCTGCTGCTTGTCGTCCTGCTTCAGGTCGATGCCGGGATAGCCTGCCCACACGCCGAAGGGATCGGAGACCAGCTGGTCGTACATGCCGATGTTCTCGTGCGTCATGTGCTCGTACTTGGCGAACACGTACACCGTCTCGCTCGGGGTCCAGCCGAGGCTGGCGCGATAGCCCTCGCTGTCCTGCCCGCCGCCATCGGGGCCGATGGTGTTGTCCATGTAGGTGCCGCGCTCGCTGTTGATCCCCGCGATGCGGGCCGACAGCGTGTCGGTGACCGGGCCCGACACGTAGCCTTCGACCTTGTGCGAATCGATGTTGCCGTACTCGCCGAGCACGCGCGCGCTGAATTCGTCGGTGGGGGTCGCGGTGTACATGCTGATCGCGCCAGCGATGGTGTTGCGCCCGTACAGTGTGCCCTGCGGGCCGCGCAGCACCTCGATGCGCTCCATGTCGAACATCGGGTTGCGCGACAGTCGGCTGCGCCCGAAATAGACCTCGTCGATGTAGATCCCGACCGAGCTCTCGACCGTGTCGAGCCCCGGGCTGCCGAGGCCGCGCATCGCCACCGAGGACACGCGTCCGCCGTCCTGCGTGATCAGGCTGGGCGTCTGCAGCGAGAGTCCCTCGAGCGTGGCGATGCCCTTCTTCTTCAGCGTGTCACCGGTTTCCACGGCCATGGAGATCGGCACTTCCAGGATGTTCTCGGCGCGCCGCTGCGCGGTGACGACGATCTCCTCGAGTTCGAGGCCGGCATCGTCGGCATGCACGGGAACGCACTGGATGGCAAAGGCGAGCGGGGCGATAAGGAAGGACGGACGAACGGCACGGACGCAACGACGCATGAACCCTCTCCTCGGAACTTGTTATGGCAATCGGGAGCTGGCGTCCGGCAACGTGGAGCGCCAGGATCGTTCCGGAGAGTACCCAGTCAGGTGCGCGAATGCAATCGAGCGCGATGGTATTCGCTACGCGGCGTCTCAGAGCCTCGGCGATCACCTCGTCGCCCACGCGAGCGATCTGCTCGAGCAGGTCGTGGCGCGGGTCCGGGATCATGCGCGCCACCAGGCGGTGCACGCCGAGTTCGCGCATGGCGCGAGCGCGTTCGACGCCGAGCGCGGGTCGCCACATCGCGGTGATCTCGATCTCCGTGTAGTCGCGGTCGATCGCGCTGCAGGCGCGTTTCAGTGCGTCCAGCATGGGAGCGAGCTCGTCGGTGGATTCGCAGGGCGCGTACCAGCCGGTGCCGTATCGGGCGATCCGCTCGAAGGCCTTGCCCTTGCTGCCGCCGATGATCACGGGGAAGGGCTTCTGCACCGGCAGCGGGTAACTCTTGAACCCGCTCCAGTCGAGCAGCGCGCTCCGGTGCTCGACGAGCTCGCCCGACCAGACCTTCTTCATTGCCGAAATGTAATCGTCGAAGCGCGCGCCGCGGTGCTCGAAGGGTACGCCCATGGCGCGGAACTCCTCGGCGAGCCAGCCGATGCCCACGCCCAGCATGAAGCGTCCGCCCGAGACCAGGTCGAGGCTGGCGGCCTGCTTTGCCAGCAGCAGCGGGTTGCTCTGCGGCAGGATGTTCACGCCGGTGCCCAGACGCAGGCGCTTGGTGTGCGCGGCGATGGTCGCCAGCGCGATCAGCGGATCGATGAAGTTGACCTCCGGCGCAACGCCCATCTTGCCGGAGCCGGAGTAGGGGTAGCGCGAGTCGTACTCGGCGGGCACCATCACGTGCTCGAAGGTCCAGGCCGACTCGAAGCCCGCCGCCTCGGCGGCCTGCGCCACCGCCACGATCTGATCGACCGAGGTGTAGCCCACGTTGACGGGGATGATGCCGATCTTCATGGTCGTGCTCCTGGACACAAAGCCGCTTACTTGCCTTCCTGCTCCACCCATTCCCAGCGCACGGGTTCGCCGAAGTCGTCGAAGACCGCCTTGCGCACGAAGCGCGGGCGCTTGCCGGCGGGCTTTTCCTTGGGCTTGCGCCGCCTCGCCTCGATGGCCGCGACCACCTCGGGCACGTAGGTGCGTTCCTCCTTCGGGCGCGGCGTGAAGGCATGGAATCTGCCGGCCGGGCCCTGCGCCTGGTCACGCCCGCTGATGCCGCGCGCGACTTCCGCCACGGCGCCGCCGCGGCGCAGGTAATCGCGTACCTGTTCCTCGATCTCGGCGCGCAGGTCGGTCTTGCTCACGGTCGGGTTCGGGCTCGGATACGCCGAACGGGCGGCGTCTGCTGGTGGATCATCGACGGAGCATATGCGCGCCGGCGGCTGCAGGCAACCGCGGCGTGCGGGGCCCTGTGGGTCGCCATTCATGGCGACGACAGCACCCGATCAGAGGCACCAGTCGGCATGAATGCCGACCTACGTCTGCTGGTTGCGCCACAGCGCGGCATAGGCGCCGCCGGCGGCGAGCAGTTCCTCGTGGCGGCCCTGCTCGATCACGCGACCGCCGTCCAGCACCACGATGCAGTCGGCGTCGACGACGGTCGAGAGGCGGTGGGCGATCACCAGGCTGGTGTGGCCGTGCGCAATCTCGGCGAGCGCCGTGAGAATGATGCGCTCGGCCTTGCTGTCGAGCGAGGAGGTGGCTTCGTCGAAGACCAGGATCGGCGGGCGCTTGAGGATGGTGCGCGCTATTGCCACGCGCTGGCGCTCGCCGCCGGAGAGTTTCAGGCCGCGTTCGCCCACGCGCGTGGCCAGCCCCTGGGGCAGCTGCGCCACGAAGTCGGCGAGATGCGCCATGCGCACCGCTTCCTGCACGTCGGTGTCGCTCGCGCCCGGACGGCCGAAGCGGATGTTCTCGAGCAGCGTGTCGTTGAAGAGCACGGTGTCCTGCGGCACGATGCCGATCGCCGCGCGCAGCGACTGCTGCGTGACGTCGCGGATGTCCTGGCCGTCGATCAGGATCGCGCCGGCGCTCGCGTCGTAGAAGCGGAACAGCAGCTTCACCAGCGTCGACTTGCCGGCCCCGCTCGCGCCCACCACCGCGAGCTTGGTGCCCGGCTCGATGCAGAGATTCACGCCGCGCAGGATCTCGCGTTCGGCGTGGTAGCGGAACGCCACGTCGCGGAACTCGATGCGCGCCCCGCTCACCGCGAGCGCGCGCGCGCCGGGGCGGTCGGCGACGCGCGGGCGCACGGCCAGCAGGCCGAACATCTCCTCTATCGCCGCCAGCGAACCCTTGATCTCGCGATAGACCATGCCGAGGAAGTTGAGCGGCATGAACAGCTGCATCATGAAGGCGTTGATCAGCACGAAGTCGCCCACGCTCATCTGCCCGCGGCTCACGTCGCGCGCCGCCAGCGCCATGCTCGCGGTCATCGCCAGCGCCACGATCAGCGCCTGCCCGGCATTCAGCGCGAACAGCGTCAGGCGGTTCTTGCGCCGCGCCTCCTCCCACCTGGCGAGCTCGGCGTCGTAGCGCGCGGCCTCGTGCGCCTCGTTGCCGAAGTACTTCACCGTCTCGTAGTTCAGCAGGCTGTCGACGGCGAGCGTGTTGCTGGCCGAGTCCGCGACGTTGGCCGCGCGCACGTAGGTGGTGCGCCACTCGGTGGCGACGATCGAGAACGCGATGTAGGCCAGCACCGCGACCAGCGTGATCGCCGCGTAGGCAATCCCGTAGTTCCACGCCAGCAGGCCCGCGACCACCAGGATCTCGAACAGCGTGGGCGCGATGTTGAACACGAAGAAGCGCATCAGGAAGCTGATGCCGTTGGTGCCGCGCTCGATGTCGCGCGCCAGTCCCCCGGTGCGGCGCTCGAGGTGGAAGTCCAGGTCCAGCCCGTGCAGGTGCTCGAAGACGCGCAGTCCCACGCGGCGCATGGCACGCTCGGTGACGCGGCCGAACAGCGTGTCGCGGATCTCGCCGAACATCACGTTGGCGAACCGCGCCGCGCCATAGGCGGCGACCAGTCCCAGCGCGGCCTTCAGCCATGCCGCGCCGCCGGCGCCCATCGCATCCACGGCGTGCTTGAGCAGGAACGGCGCCCAGATGCTGCCGAGCTTCGCGAGCACCAGGCAGCCCAGCGCCAGCGCGATGCGCGCGCGGTATTCCCTCAGGTACGGCCAGATCATGCGGATCGCGCGCCAGCTGAACCCCGTGGCTTCGTGGCTGGCGGAATGGCTGCTGCGCATGGTCGGGGTCGTCTCCGGGTGTCTCGGGGTGCAGGCGCATTCTACACAGCGGTCCGCGGCAGCACCGAACGCGTATGCTGTCGTGGTGGATGCACGGGCATTCGCGCACAATGAGCGCGCGGGCAACGGAGGCCAGGGTGGCTGAATCGGGCGACGGGAGCAGGAAGACATCGGCGGTGCCGGGCGGCAGGCTGTCGCGACTGGGTCGCATGGCGCGTCTGGCGACGGGCATTGCCGGCGGCATGCTGGCCGAGGGCGGGCGGCAGATCGCGCAGGGCAGGATGCCGCGCGCAAGCGAACTGCTGCTGACGCCCGCGAATGCACGGCGCCTTGCCGAGCAGCTCGCGAACCTGCGCGGCGCGGCGATGAAGATGGGCCAGCTGCTGTCGATGGACGCCGGCGACCTGCTGCCGCCGCAGCTCGCGGAGATCCTCGCGCGGCTGCGCTCCGACGCGCAGGCCATGCCGCGGCGCCAGCTCGAGGGCGTGCTGGTCAAGGCCTGGGGCAAGGACTGGCAGCGCCTGTTCGCGGACTTCTCGTGGCAGCCGCTGGCGGCGGCCTCGATAGGGCAGGTGCACCGCGCCACCACGCTCGACGGGCGCCATCTGGCGCTGAAGATCCAGTACCCCGGTGTCGCGCGCTCCATCGACAGCGACGTCGACAACGTCGCGGCGCTGCTGCGCATCGCGCGGCTGCTGCCCGAGAGCATCAACCTGGCGCCGCTGCTGGACGAGGCCAAGCGCCAGCTCAGGGCCGAGGCGGATTACCTGAAGGAGGCCGGGCACCTGCGGCACTTCGGCGAACTGCTGGCCGACGACGCCGATTTCGTGGTCCCCACGGTCGACGAGGCGCTGACGCGGCGCGAGGTGCTGGCGATGAGCTACGTGCCGGGCCGGGCGGTGGAGCGCATGGACGTGGCGGCGCAGGCGGTGCGCGACCGCATCGCGGAGCTGCTGTTCCGGCTGCTGTTCCGCGAGATGTTCGAGTTCCGCCTGGTGCAGACCGATCCCAATTTCGCCAATTTCCGCTACCAGGACGCCGGCCAGCGCATCGCGCTGCTGGATTTCGGGGCCACGCGGCGCTATTCGAAGCGCGTGATCGACGGTTATCGCAAGCTGTTCCGCGGTGCGCTCGACGGCGACCGCGCCGGGCTGCTGGCCGGCGCGCACGCGATCGGGTATTTTCCCGAGGACATCGAGCCGCGCCACCGCGAGGCGCTGCTCGACCTGCTGGAGCTCGCAGGCGAGCCGCTGGCGCACGTGGGCAGTTACGATTTCGGGAGCTCGGACCTGCCGGCGCGCGTGCGCGAGGCGGGCATGGTGCTCAGCTTCGAGAAGGGCTACTGGCACGATCCGCCCGCGGATGCGGTGTTCCTGCACCGCAAGCTGGGCGGAATCTACCTGCTGGCTGCGCGGCTCAGGGCGCGCGCGGACCTCCGGCGCATCATCGAATCACATATCTGAGAGGAGCACAGCATGGCGAGGGCGAAGCGTAGTCGGACCGGCAGCGGGATGCGGGTGCTGGTCACCGGCGGCACCGGCTTCGTGGGTTTCCATACCGTGAAGGCACTGCACGAAGCCGGGCACCAGGTGCGGCTGCTGGTGCGCAGCCCCGACAAGATGCGCCGCGTGCTGGGCCCGTTCGGGCTGGACACGCTCGATCACGTGCACGGCGACATCGCCGACGAGAAATCCGTGGCGCGCGCGCTGAGCGGCGTCGATGCGGTGGTGCACGCGGCGGCCAACGTGAACATCCACGCCAGCGACGCGCTGGAGACCATCCGCACCAACCGCCGCGGCACCGAGCTGGTGATCGGCGGCGCGGTGCAGCGCGGCATCGAGCGCATCGTGCAGGTCTCGAGCAGCACGGCGCTGTTCAATCCCGGGCCTCGACGTGGTCGACGAGAATTCGCCGCTGGGCACCCAGGGCGTGGGCTACGGGCGCTCGAAGATCGAAGCGGACCTCTACGTGCGCGGGCTGCAGCAGCACGGCGCGCCGGTCTACACCACGTATCCCGGCAGCATCATGGGGCCGGACGATCCGGGGCTCAGCGAGGCGATGGTCGGCCTGCGCGCCACGGTCGACGATCTCTGCATCATCACTTCCGCGGGCATCCAGATCATCGACGTGCGCGACCTCGCGCTGGCGCACCTGAAGCTCATCGAGCGCGGCGGGCCGCCGGCGCGCTACATGATGGGCGGGCAGTTCTTCCGCTGGGCCGAGTTCGCCGACATCCTCGAGTCGCTGGTCGGCGCGCCGCTGCGGCGCGTGCGCGCCCCGAAGCGCGCGCTGCAGTTGCTGGGGCGCGTGGGTGACATCGTGCACCGCTTCAAGCCCTTCGACCTGCCGATCACCTACGAGGCGATCTGGTACGCGACCGAGTGGACGCCCTCGGACGATTCGCTGGTGCAGAAGGAACTCGGCATCGCGTACCGCGACATCCGCGAGACGCTGGGCGACTCGATCCTGTGGCTCGCGGCCAAGGGTCACCTGAAGCACCTGGAGTACGCCGACCACATCCGCCGCGAGCGCGCGCGCAGGAGCGCGCCGCGCGCGGCGGGCAAGGCCGGCGCGAAGCCGCCGCGCCGCAAGGTCGATTAGCGGTGGCATCGGGGTCGACAGCGTGGCCGGCGCTCGTGCCGACTGCCGCATAGGGGCGTGCGCCGCGGGATGCGGCGCCGAGCCTACGTGGACGTACTGTCGCGGACCCCGTTCGGAGCCGGGCAACGAGGCCAGCGACACGTCAGGCGATGCGCACCTCCACCTTGCGCGGACGCACTTCGGCGCGCTTCGGGATGTGCAGCGTGAGCACGCCGTCCTTCAGCTTCGCCGCGATGGCGTCGGGGTCGAGCTCGCTGCTCAGCGCGAAGCTGCGCCGGTAGAGCTTGCTGCGCACCTCGGCGTGCAGCGCCTGCATGCCCTCGGGCATCGCGATGTCCGCCGTGCCCTCGATCAGCAGCGTGTCCTTGTCGACCTGCACGTTCAGCCGCTCGCTGGAAACGCCCGGCAGGTCCGCGATCAGCGTGATGCCGTCGGCGTCCTCGAACACCTCGACGCGCGGGCGCAGCGCGCTCTCGGGCGCGGTGGCGGGGTTGGCGTGGCGCGTTTCCTTGACTGTCTTGCTATCGCTCATGACGGTTACCTCCTCTGGCCTCAAGCGACGGGAATCTGGCGCGGGCGCACGGCGGCGCGACGCTTGATGACGAGGTGCAGCACCCCGTCCCTGTAGGTGGCTTCCACGCGCTCGGGATCCACGTCCTCGGGCAGCGTGACGGCGCGGCGGAACTCGCCGTCGAAGCGCTCGCGCAGGTACCACGTGCAGTTCGGGCGCGGCTCGGCCTTGCGCGTGCCGCCGATGCTCAGCACGTTCTGCTGGATCGAGACGTCGAACTGCCCGGCCTCGAAGCCGGGCGCGTAGGCGTAGACGTGCACCTCCTCGGGCGTGGCCCCGATATTGATTGCCGGAAAGGCGCCGGCGCGCCCGCTGCGGATGCCCGCCTGCGGCCAGGCGCCGAAGAGCTGGTCCATTTCGCGCTGCAGCCGGTCGAACTCGTCGAACAGGCCGCGGTCGCCGTTCGTCAGGTATGTGAACATCGATCTACCTCCGACTTTGTCCAGGGTTGGATCACGCGCCGGCGCGACGGAAGCCGTGCGGCGCTTGTCTCATCAGATGGAGCCGGGCGCGGAGGATTTCAAGGGAATTGTCCGCTGAAGCGGACCTACGCTTTCTTCACGAACTCCGACTTGAGGCCCATCGCGCCGATGCCGTCGATCTTGCAGTCGATGTCGTGGTCGCCGTCGACCAGGCGGATGTTCCTCACCTTGGTGCCGACCTTGACCACCGAGGACGAGCCCTTGACCTTGAGGTCCTTGATCACGGTCACGGTATCGCCGTCGGCGAGCACGTTGCCGTTGGCATCGCGCACCACGCGCGCGTCGTCGGCGCTCGGCGTGGCGTCGCGGGGCCACTCGTGCGCGCACTCGGGGCAGATGTACAGCGCCCCGTCCTCGTAGGTGTATTCCGAACTGCACTGGGGACACTTGGGCAGGCTGCTCATGCGATGGCTCCGGGAAGTGAATCGGTGTGCGCAGGCAGGCGGTGTCGGGAGTGGGGGTGTCTGGTCGTAGGTCCGGATTTATCCGGACATTGTCCGGCTGAAGCCGGACCCCCACCTACGCCGAACCGGCGCTGCGCAAGGCGAGTGCGCATTTTGCCGCGCCTGCGTGATAGCCTGTTAGGGAAAATTCCCGGACCAGGAGCGGAACCGAAATGGGATCGAAAGTGGCGTTCATCACCGGCGCGAGCCGCGGCATCGGCAAGGCCTCGGCCATCGCGCTGGCGCAGCAGGGCTTCGACGTCGTGGTCACCGCGCGCACGCTGGAGGAGGGCGAGGCCTACGAGCACGGCTCGCGCGATTCCGAGGTCAAGCCGATGCCCGGCAGCCTGCGCGCCACCGCCGCCGAGATCGAGAACGCTCGGCCGGCGCGCGCTGCCGATACGTCTCGACCTGCTCGATCTCGCCTCGATCGACGCCGCGGTCGAGCGCGTCTATGCCGAGTGGGGCCGCATCGACCTGCTGGTCAACAACGGCATCTACCAGGGGCCGGGGATCATGTCGCCGGTGGAGGAACTGACCCAGCAGCACCTGCACGACATCTTCCGCGGCAACGTGTTCGCCAACGTGCACACGATCCAGCGCGTGCTGCCGCGCATGCTGGCGCAGGGGGAGGGCTGCATCATCAACGTGGTGTCGGAGTCGGGGATGATCGATCCGCCGGCGGCGGCGGGCAAGGGCGGCTGGGGCTTCGCCTACGGCGCCTCCAAGGCGGCGCTGATCCGCATGGCCGGCGTGCTCAAGGTGGAATATGCCGACACGCCGCTCAGCTTCTTCAACATGGAGCCCGGGCTGGTCATGACCGAGGCGATGGACATGCGTCCCGACCGCGAGGACTTCATCAATTTCTACGGCGGCGCGCCGATGAAGGTGCCGGCGGCGGTCGTCGCCTGGCTGGCGACGGCGCCGGAGGCGCGCGAGCTGAACGGCCAGACCATCATGGCGCAGCGCCACTGCCTGAAGCTGAACCTGGTGCCGGAGTGGCAGCCGCCGCGGCGAAGCAAATCTTGACACCGGTCATGGCGCGGGCATCGGTCGACGCGAAAGAATCCGCCGCAGGGGCAGCTGCCCCGACGCAATCGAAAAAGATGGAGTCATCCCAGATGTCTGGCGCGCGCTACCTCGTGATCGTCGACCCGGAGGCAACCGGGCATCCTGCCTTCGACAGGGCGCTGCTGGCGGCTCGCGATTCGCGCGGGCACATCCACCTCTTCGGTTTCGCGAGCCACCCGCCGCATCCGGCCAACGGTGAGTCGTTGAGCGACGCGCAGGAGCGTTTTCGTGCGGAGGCGCTGGCCACGCTCGGTGAACTCGCCGCTCATGCCGAAGCGCATGGCATCGGCGTGAGCATGGAGCTGAGCACCTCGGCCGACGCGCGCCAGGAGATGGTCCAGGCGGCGGCGCGCTCGCGTGCCGACATGGTGTTCAAGTACTCGAGCGAGAGAACCCTGTCGCACCGCGATCCCGGCGACTGGTTGCTGATGCGCCTGGCGCCGTGCCCGGTGCTGATGGTGAAGAACGTGCGTGACTGGAGCAGCCGGCGCGTGCTGGGGGCGGTGAATTTCGGCTCCCACGACCTGGCGCACATCAAGCTGAACAACCAGATCATCGCCGAGGCGCAGCGCTTCGCGCACGACTTCGGTTCGGAAGCGCATTTCGTGACCGCCTATGCGGACCAGAACCGCGCGCCGGACCGCGTCGAGCTGGCGCGCGTCTGCGGTGTCGCGCCCGAGCGCATGCACGCGGTGCAGGGCGCGGCGGCCAGCGTCATCCGCGACACCGCCGAGAGCATCGGCGCCGACCTCATCCTGATCGGCACCGTGGCGCGCAGCGGCCTGATGGGTACGGTGGTGGGCAACACCGCCGAGCGCATCCTCGACGAGACGCGCTCGGACGTGCTGGTGCTGAACTGAGGCCGCGCGGCCCGCCTCACTGGTAGATGAACACCAGTTCGTAGACCAGCGCCGGGCGCTCCTGCCCGACCACGTGCACATTCTGCTCGAGCGTGAAGCGCGTGCCCTTGGGCAGGCGCTCGATCGACTTCACGCGATTGCGCGCGTGGATCCTCGAGCCCGTCGGTACCGCGCCGGTGAAGCGCAGCTTGTCCGAGCCGTAGTTGAGCATGTTGTCGAAGCCGGTGATCTCGTAGCCTTGCGGGGTCTTGAGCCTCGGCAGCAGGATCAGCGTCAGGAAACCGTGCGCGATCGTGGTGCCGAAGGGGCTCTGGGTCTTGCAGCGCTCCGGGTCGGTGTGGATCCAGTAGTCGTCGCCCGAGAGTTCGGCGAAGCGGTCGATCAGGTCCTGGGTCATCTCCAGTTCGTTGCTCCACGGGCCGAACTCCGTGGACACCAGTTCCTGGAGGGCCTCTACGTCGTCGAATCGGTACTGTTTCATCGGGTGCTCCTGTGGCGCGATGGGTTTGGTTGAGGCGAAGGCGCGCTATGATAGCCGCCCGCCCGCGCCGCCACCTAGACCCCGGGGCAACGCGGTGCGCCTGAGTGGAGATGTCAGCCGGGCGCGAAGCCTAATGTCATCGTTTTTCGGCTGCCGTTTCGGCTACTCTCTGCGCCCTGACGCGACCCGGGCGGGCCGCGCAGTGTTTCCGTTTTCTCGCGCGCGCCGCGGCCCACCCAGAACAAGGAGTCAGTCATGCGTGAAGCAGTGATCGTTGAAGCCCTGCGTACCCCCATCGGACGCGGCAAGCCGGTCATCGGCGACCTGTTCGGCTTCCATCCCGCGCACCTGCTGGCCCTCGCGCAGCGCGCCGTGATCGAGAAGGCGGGCGTCAAGCCCGAGGAAGTGGAACAGCTGATCGGCGGTTGCGTCACGCAGGCCGGCGAGCAGGCCGGCAACCTGTGCCGCAACGCCTGGCTGTCGATGGGCACCAGCTACGTGCCCGGCGCCACCACGATCGACACCCAGTGCGGATCGGCGCAGCAGGCCAACCACCTGATCTCGGCGCTGGTCGCATCCGGCTCCATCGACATCGGCATCGCCTGCGGCGCCGAGGTCATGAGCCACGTGGGCCTCGGCGCCAACGTCTACAACGGCCCCGGCTTCTTCCAGCCGCCGAACTGGCCCTGGGATGGCAGCCCCGACCAGTTCGGTTCGGCCGAGCGCATCGCGAAGAACCGCGGCATCACGCGCGCCGACGTCGATGCCTTCGCGCTGGAGTCGCAGCGTCGCGCCGCGGCGGCGCAGGCTGCCGGGTACTTCGACCGCGAGATCATTCCCGTCGACGCCCCGGTCTTCGGCGAGGACGGCAAGCCCACCGGCCCGACGAAGCGCGTGACCCGGGACCAGGGCGTGCGCGAGACGACCCTGGAGGGGCTTGCGGGGCTGAAGCCGGTCGCCGAAGGCGGCATCCACACCGCCGGCAACTCCTCGCAGGTCTCCGACGGCGCCTGCGCCGTGCTGTGGATGACCCGCGAGGAAGCAGTGCGCCGCGGCCTGAAGCCGCGTGCGCGCATCATCTGCGGTGTCACGGTGGGCGCGGATCCCTACTACCACCTCGACGGTCCGATCGACGCGACCAACGCGCTGTTCCGCAAGACCGGCATGAACATGGGCGACATCGACCTGGTCGAGATCAACGAGGCCTTCGCGGCGGTCGTGCTGTCCTGGGCCAGCGTGTTCAAGCCCGACATGGCCAGGGTGAACCCGAACGGCGGCGCGATCGCGCTGGGTCACCCCGTCGGCTCGACCGGCGCGCGCCTGATCACCACGGCACTGCACGAACTCGAGCGCACCGACAAGACCACCGCGCTGATCACCATGTGCTGCGGCGCGTCGATCGGTACCGGCACCATCATCGAACGCATCTGAACCCATCGCGAGGAGTGAGCAATGTCTGAACTGACCGGCAAGGTAGCCATCGTCACCGGCGGAACCGAAATGGGATCGAAAGTGGCTTTCATCACCGGCGCGAGCCGCGGCATCGGCAAGGCCTCGGCCATTGCGCTGGCGCAGAAGGGCTACGACGTCGTGGTCACGGCGCGCACGCTGGAGGAGGGCGAGGCGTACGAGCACGGCTCGCGCGATTCCGAGGTGAAGCCGATGCCCGGCAGCCTGCGCGCCACCGCCGCCGAGATCGAGGCGCACGGGCGGCGCGCGCTGCCGATCCGTCTCGACCTGCTCGATCTCGCCTCCATCGACGCCGCGGTCGAGCGCGTCTATGCCGAGTGGGGCCGCATCGACCTGCTGGTCAACAACGGCATCTACCAGGGACCGGGGATCATGTCGCCGGTGGACGAACTGACCCAGCAGCACCTGCACGACATCTTCCGAGGCAACGTGTTCGCCAATGTGCACACGATCCAGCGCGTGCTGCCGCGCATGCTGGCGCAGGGGGAAGGCTGCATCATCAATGTGGTGTCGGAGTCGGGGATGATCGATCCCCCGGCGGCGGCGGGCAAGGGCGGCTGGGGCTTCGCCTACGGTGCCTCCAAGGCGGCGCTGATCCGCATGGCCGGCGTGCTCAAGGTGGAATATGCCGACACGCCGCTCAGCTTCTTCAACATGGAACCCGGGCTGGTCATGACCGAGGCGATGGACATGCGGCCCGACCGCGAGGACTTCATCAATTTCTACGGCGGCGCGCCGATGAAGGTGCCGGCCGCGGTCGTCGCCTGGCTGGCAACGGCGCCGGAGGCGCGCGAACTGAACGGGCAGACCATCATGGCGCAGCGCCACTGCCTGAAGCTGAACCTGGTGCCCGAGTGGCAGCCGCGGCGGCGCAGCAAATCTTGATACCGGTCATGGCGCGGGCAGCAGCCCACGCGAAAGAATCCACGTCCGGGGCAGAAGCCCCGGACGCAACGAAAAAAGATGGAGTCATCCCAGATGTCTGGCGCGCGCTACCTCGTGATCATCGACCCGGAGGCAACCGGGCATCCTGCCTTCGAGAGGGCACTGCTGGCGGCTCGCGATTCGCGCGGGCACATCCACCTCTTCGGTTGCGCGAGCCACCCGCCGCTTCCGGCCAACGGTGAGTCGTTGAGCGACGCGCAGGAGCGTTTTCGTTCAGAGGCGCTGGCCACGCTCGGTGAACTCGCCGCCCAGGCCGAAGCGCAGGGCATCGGCGTGAGCATGGAGCTGGGCACCTCGGCCGACGCGCGACAGGAGATGGTGCAGGCCGCGGCGCGCTCGCGTGCCGACATGGTGTTCAAGTACTCGAGCGAGAGAACCCTGTCGCACCGCGACCCCGGCGACTGGTTGCTGATGCGCCTGGCGCCCTGTCCTGTGCTGATGGTGAAGAACGTGCGTGACTGGAGCAGCCGGCGCGTGCTGGGGGCGGTGAATTTCGGCTCCCACGACCTCGCGCACATCAAGCTGAACAACCAGATCATCGGCGAGGCGCAGCGCTTCGCGCACGACTTCGGTTCGGAAGCGCATTTCGTGACCGCCTATGCGGACCAGAACCGCGCGCCCGACCGCGTCGAGCTGGCGCGGGTCTGCGGTGTCGCGCCCGAGCGCATGCACGCGGTGCAGGGCGCGGCGGCCAGCGTCATCCGCGACACCGCCGAGAGCATCGGCGCCGACCTCATCCTGATCGGCACCGTGGCGCGCAGCGGCCTGATGGGCACGGTGGTGGGCAACACCGCCGAGCGCATCCTCGACGAGACGCGCTCGGACGTGCTGGTGCTGAACTGAGGCCGCGCGGCCCGCGACCTCACTGGTAGATGAACACCAGTTCGTAGACCAGCGCCGGGCGCTCCTGCCCGACCACGTGCACATGCTGCTCGAGCGTGAAGCGCGTGCCCTTGGGCAGGCGCTCGATCGACTTCACGCGACTGCGCGCGTGGATCTTCGCGCCCGCCGGCACCGCGCCGGTGAAGCGCAGCTTGTCCGAGCCGTAGTTCAGCATGTTGCCGAAGCCGGTGATCTCGTAGCCTTGCGGGGTCTTGAGCTTCGGCAGCAGGATCAGCGTCAGGAAGCCGTGCGCGATCGTGGTACCGAAGGGGCTCTGCGTCTTGCAGCGCTCGGGGTCGGTGTGGATCCAGTAGTCGTCGCCCGAGAGCTCGGCGAAGCGGTCGATCAGGTCCTGGGTCATCTCCAGCTCGTTGCTCCACGGCCCGAACTCCGTGGACACCAGTTCCTGCAGGGCCTCTACGTCGTCGAATCGGTACTGTTTCATCGGGTGCTCCTGTGGCGCGATGGGTTTGGTTGCGGCGAAGGCGCGGTATGATAGCCGCCCGCCCGCGCCGCCACCTAGACCCCGGGGCAACGCAGTGCGCCTGAGTGGAGATGTCAGCCGGGCGCGAAGTCTAATGTCATCGTTTTTCGGCTGCCGTTTCGGCTACTCTCTGCGCCCTGACGCGACCCGGGCGGGCCGCGCAGTGTTTCCGTTTTCTTTCCGCGCGCGCCGCGGCCCACCCAGAACAAGGAGTCAGTCATGCGTGAAGCAGTGATCGTTGAAGCCCTGCGTACCCCCATCGGACGCGGCAAGCCCGTCATCGGCGACCTGTTCGGCTTCCATCCCGCGCACCTGCTGGCCCTGGCGCAGCGCGCCGTGATCGAGAAGGCGGGCGTCAAGCCCGAGGAAGTGGAACAGCTGATCGGCGGCTGCGTCACGCAGGCCGGCGAGCAGGCCGGCAACCTCTGCCGCAACGCCTGGCTGTCGATGGGCACCAGCTACGTGCCCGGCGCCACCACGATCGACACCCAGTGCGGTTCGGCGCAGCAGGCCAACCACCTGATCTCGGCGCTGGTCGCGTCCGGCTCCATCGACATCGGCATCGCCTGCGGCGCCGAGGTCATGAGCCACGTGGGCCTCGGCGCCAACGTCTACAACGGCCCCGGCTTCTTCCAGCCGCCGAACTGGCCCTGGGATGGCAGCCCCGACCAGTTCGGTTCGGCCGAGCGCATCGCGAAGAACCGCGGCATCACGCGCGCCGACGTCGACGCCTTCGCGCTGGAGTCGCAGCGTCGCGCCGCGGCGGCGCAGGCTGCCGGGCACTTCGATCGCGAGATCATTCCCGTCGACGCCCCGGTCTTCGGCGAGGACGGCAAGCCCACCGGCGCGACGAAGCGCGTGACCAGGGACCAGGGCGTGCGCGCGACGACCCTGGAGGGGCTTGCGGGGCTGAAGCCGGTCGCCGAAGGCGGCGTGCACACGGCCGGCAACTCCTCGCAGGTCTCCGACGGCGCCTGCGCCGTGCTGTGGATGACCCGCGAGGAAGCAGTGCGCCGCGGCCTGAAGCCGCGTGCGCGCATCATCTGCGGCGTCACGGTGGGCGCGGATCCCTACTACCACCTCGACGGCCCGATCGACGCGACCAACGCGCTGTTCCGCAAGACCGGCATGAACATGGGCGACATCGACCTGGTCGAGATCAACGAGGCCTTCGCGGCGGTCGTGCTGTCCTGGGCCAGCGTGTTCAAGCCCGACATGGCCAAGGTGAACCCGAACGGCGGCGCGATCGCGCTGGGTCACCCCGTCGGCTCGACCGGCGCGCGCCTGATCACCACGGCGCTGCACGAGCTCGAGCGCACCGACCGGACGACCGCGCTGATCACCATGTGCTGCGGCGCCTCGATCGGCACCGGCACGATCATCGAACGCATCTGAACCCATCGCGAGGAGTGAGCAATGAGTGAACTGAGCGGCAAGGTAGCCATCGTCACCGGCGCGGGCCGCGGACTCGGCCGCGTCGAGGCCATCCAGCTCGCGCGCCAGGGCGCGCGCGTCGTCATCAACGAGATCGGCCTTCCCGCGGCGCGCGAGGCGGCCGAGAGCGCGCGCGAGGAGATCAGGGCCTTCGGCGGCGAGGCGATCACCGTCTACGGCGATTGCGCCGACTGGAACGACTCGGAGGCGCTGTTCAAGACCGCCATCGACACCTTCGGCGACGTCAACATCGTGGTCAACAACGCCGGCTTCTGCCGCGACAAGATGATCTTCTCGATGACCGAGGAGGAGTTCGACTCGGTGGTGCGCGTGCACCTGAAGGGTCACTTCGTGAACATGCGCCACGCCGCGGCCTACTGGCGCGAGAAGGCCAAGACCACCGGCGGCACCGTGTACGGCCGCCTGGTCAGCACCTCCTCGGAAGCGTTCCTGTACGGCTCGGTGGGCCAGCCCAACTACGCCGCCGCCAAGGCCGGCATCGTGGCGATGACGATGGGCGCGGCGCAGGCGCTGGTGAAGTACGGCGTCACCGCGAACGTGATCATGCCGCGCGCGCGCACCGACATGACCATGGGCGGCGGCACCGCGGCCCTGTTCGAGAAGCCCGCCGAGGGCTTCGACCACTTCGATCCGGCCCACGTGGCGCCCTTCGTGGGCTACCTGGCCTCGCCGCGCTCGCAGCGCATCTCGGGCTACGTGTTCGTGGTGTGGGGCAAGCAGGTCACCGTGGTCGAGGGGCCGAAGCTCGGCACCGTGTTCGAGAACGACGGCCAGTGGACCGTGGACCAGCTCGACGCGGCGATGTCGCCGCACTTCGAGAAACTGCGGCCCATCGTTGACGGCTTCGCGGTCGACCCGATGGCCTGATTCCCCCGCCGTTCAGCGCACGCCGGTGGCGCTTCCGCGCAACCGGCGTGCATCCTGCCGACCACCGATACCCAAACCCTGCAAGCTTCCCGTGCATCATGGGACGCAGGCGCATCGCTGCTGATCCGTCACGGCGCGGCGCGCGAAACTCGTCACGAGCTGTGTCAGGCCCTGCCCGTGAGTGTCTCTTTCCCGGGAACGGAGGTGCACAGAGGCGTCTGGAAGGGGCTCTGCAGCCCGGTGGAGATCGCCCCGGGCTGCAGCTGAATCAACGCGCGCTCATGCAATAGCGGCGTTCTTTCTGATGGTCGTCATGGCGGCCGAGGCCGATTGCGATCAGGTATCCTGCGTTTTACATACGACGGAGCGCCCTGTTGAGCAGATTCCTCTTCCTGTTCATCGTCCTTCTGGCGGCGTTGTTCGCCGTCGAGATGTTGCAACCGGTGCAGCGCCACGTGGTGCTGCCCTGGACCAGCCTGCTGGCGGATGCCAGCGGCTGGCTCATGAGCCTGTTCGACGATCAGGTCGCCGTTTACGGCAAGATCATCAGCAGCACCGAGAAGCCCTTCAGCGTGTCCATCGAGCCCGGTTGCAACGGGGTCGAGGCCATGATCGTGCTGCTGGCGGCCATCACGGCCGTGCGCGCGCCGCTGCGCTACAAGATGACCGGGCTGCTGGCGGGCTTCGTTGCCATCCAGGGGCTCAACCTGGTGCGGATCATCAGCTTGTTTTATCTCGGCCTCTGGGATCGCGAGATCTTCGAATGGGCCCACCTGTACGTGTGGCAGGCGCTGATCATCCTGGATGCGCTCGCGGTGTTCCTTGTTTGGGCCCGCTTCATGCCCGTGGAAGCGCGCGCGGAGGCCGCCGATGCCTGAGAATCTCCTGGTGCGCAGCGCTCGCGGTGGTACGCCATGGCCGCTGAGGCGCGGCTCGGCCGTTTCGTCGCGCGCGTGCTCGTATGGCTGCCGCCCACCTTCGCGCTGTGGTACGTCACGGCGGCGTGGCACCTGGCGCCGGTGATCTGGCTGTCGGAGCTGATTCTCCGGTCCTGGCTGCCCGAGGCAGTGGCCGATCTGCGGCTGCAGGGCAGCGAGGTCCTGCTGGTCACGCATTTCGGCGAGGTGGCTGGCCAACTCGTGGCCAACCCGCCGCCGGGCGAAAACCTCGGTTTCCTCAGCAACCCGCTCAGCTTCAGCTACTCGTTGCCCGTGTTCGCGGCGCTCGCGCTGGCGACGCCACCGCCACGCCAATGGTGGCGGCTGCCCGCCGGGTTGGGCATCCTGATGCTGGTCGAAGTGGCGTCGATGCTCGCGACGCTGCTCAAGATTCTTGTCTTCACCGTGGGACCCGTCTTCGTCGCGCAGCAGCAATGGGGCGCGCTTGCCCGCAACGGCGCCGCGATGGGGTATCAGTTCGGCTCCCTGCTGCTGCCCATGGTGACCCCCGTGGTGCTGTGGCTCGCTTTGCACCGGAGCTATCTCGCCGAGCTCGCTCCCGGGATCGCGTCGCGTTGGCGCGGCGCGCTGTGACTGGCGCTTGCCGGGACGCTTCGGCCGCACGCAGCTCGATACGTTGCGCCAAGTGGTCATTGGCCGCGAGAAGGCGTGGGCCGCTATCCTGCCGACCACCGGCACCCAAACCCTGTAAGCTTCCCGTGCATCATGGGACGCAGGCGGATCGCTCCTGATCCGTCACGGTGCGGCCCGCGTAGAGCGGGCCATGCGCCGAAAAAACGGGGACAGTTTCATATGACAAGGTCTGCAGGGCCCGCAAGGTGGCGCATCGTGCTGCCGGGTCTCGCGGTGCTGGCCGTGGTCGCGGGCGGCTGGCTGCTGGCCGGGCGCACGGGGGGCATCGATGCGCCGGCTGCGGCGGGTGCCGAAGCGCCGGTGCGGACGCTGGAGCTCGCTGCCACCGACGTCGTGACCGCCGAGCGGCGCGTGCTGGCGCGCCGGCTGCCCATCTCGGGCTCGCTGACGCCGCTGGTGCAGAGCCAGATCAAGTCCAGGGTCGCCGGCGAGGTGCTCGAGGTCATGCACCGCGAGGGCGAGGCGGTGCGCCGCGGCGAGGTGCTGCTGCGCATCGACACGCGCAGCCAGGAGGCGCAGGTTGCGAGCCAGCAGGCGGCGCTCGACAAGGCGCGCGCGGACCTCGGCATCGCCACGCTCAATTTCCACAACAGCGAGCGGCTGCTGGCGAAGAAGTTCATCGCGCAGAACGTGCTCGACACCGCGAGGAGCGTGCGTGACGCCGCCGCCGCGAGCGTGAAGCTTGCCGAGGCGCAGCTGCGTCTCGCCGAGATCGCGCTCGCCGACGCGGTGGTGCGCGCGCCCTTCGACGCGGTGGTCGCGCGCCGCTTCGCAGAGCCGGGCGAGAAGGTCTCGAGCGATTCCGCGCTGCTCGAGCTCGTGGACCTCTCGCGGCTCGAGCTGCAGGCCGCGGCGCCCGCCGCCGAAACCCCCGCGATCGCCCCGGGCCAGCTGGCCGAGGTGCGCGTGGACGGCTTCGGCGAGCGCGTGTTCCAGGCGCGCGTGGAGCGCATCAATCCCGTCACCGAGCAGGGCTCGCGCCAGATCCTGCTCTACCTCTCGATCGACAACGCCGACCGCGCGCTGCGCGGCGGCATGTTCGCGCAGGGAGAACTGGTGATCGAGCGCAGCGCGCCGGTGCTGGCCGTCCCGGCGGCGGCCGTGAGCAGCGAGGCGGGCATCGATTACGCCTGGGCGATCGAGAACGGCGTGCTGGTGCGCAAGCAGCTCACGCTGGGTCCGGCGCGCGGCGCCAACGGCCTGGTCGAGGTGCGCGAGGGCCTGAACGCGGGCGCGACGCTGCTGGCCGTCGCGATCGAGGCGCTGGAGTCCGGTCAGCCGGTCATCGTGACGGGCGCCAGCGGCGTGCCGGGACCGGGCGGTCTGGCCGTGGCGCCGGGCGCGGGCGACTGACGGCGCACGGGAGGCCCTGGCCATGTGGATGACGCGCATCAGCATCAACCAGCCCGTGTTCGCGACCATGGTGATGCTCGCGCTCGTCGTGCTCGGTGCGTTCTCGTACCACCGCCTGCCGGTCGAGCAGATGCCGGATGTCGAGAACCCGTTCGTCTCGGTGATCCTGCGCTACCCGGGCGCCTCGCCCGAGGCGATCGAGACCGACCTGCTGAAGCCGGTCGAGAATGCCATCAATACCGTCGACGGCATCCAGCGCATCTACTCCACGGCGCGCGAGGGCAGCGGCTACATCATGGTCGAGCTCAGGCTCGGTACCGACATCGCCGCGGCGACCCAGGAACTGCGCGACAAGATCGCGCAACTGCAGCCCTCGCTGCCCGAGGACGCCGCTGACCCGCTGGTCTCGCGCACCAACGAGCAGGACAACGCGCAGCCGGTGGTGAACCTCTCGATCCATTCGAAGACGCGCTCGCTGCGCGAGCTCTCGACCCTGACCGACCAGGTGGTGGTGAAGCGCCTGCAGAACGTGGCGGGCGTGGGCAGCGTGGTGGTCAACGGCGCCGCGGTGCGCCAGATCAAGGTGCTGCTTCAGCCCGAGCAGATGCGCGCGCACGGCGTGGGCGTCGACGAGGTGATCGCGGCGATCCAGGCCGCGAACCAGGATCTGCCGGCCGGCTCGATCCGGCGCGGCAACAGCGAGCAACTGGTGCGCGTGGAGGGCCGCATCAAGGATCCGCGCGAGTTCGGCCGCATCATCGTCACCACGCGCGGCGGCGCGATGTACCTGCAGCAGGGCGGCCTGCCGATCCACCTCGACCAGGTGGCCGAGATCGTCGACGGCGAGGCGGAACCCGAATCGATCGCGCGCCTGGACGGGGTGCCCGCGCTGGGTATCAACATCTTCAAGGTGCAGGGCTCGAACGTGGTCGCGGTGGGCGACGGCGTGCGCGACGCCCTGGAGGAACTCGAGGCGCGCCTGCCGCCGGACGTCGAGTTCACGATCGTGCAGTCGAACGCCGAGCTCATCAAGTCGCAGCTCGCTACCGTCAGGAAGACCATCCTCGAAGGTGCGGCGCTCACCGTGTTGATCGTGTTCCTGTTCCTGCACTCGTGGCGTTCCACGATCATCACCGGGCTCACGCTGCCGATCTCGGTGATCGCTACCTTCATCGCGCTGTACGCCTGCGGCTTCACGCTGAACTTCGTCACGCTGATGGCGCTCAGCCTCTGCATCGGGTTGCTGATCGACGACGCCATCGTGGTGCGCGAGAACATCGTGCGCCACCTCGGCATGGGCAAGAGCCACCGCGCCGCTGCGCAGGAAGGCACCGAGGAGATCGGCCTCGCGGTGATGGCCACGACGTTCGCGATCCTGGCGGTGTTCGTGCCGGTGGCTTTCATGGGAGGCTATATCGGGCGCTACTTCTTCCAGTTCGGCATGACGATCGCGGTGGCGGTGCTGGTATCGCTGTTCGTGAGCTTCACGCTCGACCCCATGCTGTCCTCGGTGTGGCGCGATCCGGTGGAGAACCGTTTCAGTCGATTCCCCTGGCTGGGACGGCTGATGGCGCGCATCGAGGACGGCGTCGATGCGCTGCACCGCGTCTACGGTCGCACCCTGTCGTGGGCGCTGCGCGACGGGCGGACTTTTCTCTTTCTCGGCAATCGCGGCATCGTGCTGTGGGGCGCGGCCGGTGTCTTCGCCGGCAGCCTGCTGCTGCTGCCGATGATCGGCACCGAATTCATGCCCAGGACCGACGACAGCTTCATCACGCTGCGCATCAACGTGCCGGTGGGCTCCAGCCTGGAGTACACCGACTCCAAGACGCGGCAGGTGGAGGAGGCGTTGCGCGAGTTCCCCGAGATCGCGACCGTGGACACGCAGGTCGGCACCTACGAGGGCAAGAACTACGCGCGGCTGAACCTGCGTCTCACCGATCCCGCGGTCAGCGCGCGCCGCTCGCAGCAGGAGATCGAGGGCGCGATCCGCGAACGCCTGGCGCGCATCGCCGGCATCGATCTGCAGATGGGAATCCAGGAAAGCGTGTTCGTCTCGATCCTGGGCCCGGATCCGGTGCGGCTGACGCAGCTGGCGGAGGAGCTGATGGCGAAGATGGCCGGGATCCCCGGCATCGCCGACCTCGAGAGCAGCGAGACCGGCGCGAACCCCGCGGTGGCGGTACGCATCAAGCGCGAGCTGGCGAGCGATCTCGGCCTCACCACGGCGCGTATCGGCCGCGCGCTGCGTCCGCTGCTGGCCGGCGACGAGGTGAGCCAGTGGCTGGCCGCGGACGGCCAGGACTACGACGTGATCGTGCAGTTGCCGCAGGGCGCGCGCGAGGTGGTCGAGGACCTCGGTGACCTCTACCTCACCAGCACGCGGCTCGGTGCCGACGGGCTGCCGCTTCTGGTGCCGCTGCGCCAGGTGGCGGAACTGGAGCGGACCACGGGTCCGCTGCAGATCAAGCGTCTGAACCTGGAGCGGCGCGTCTCGGTATATGCGCGCGCCCAGGGCCGCGCCTCGGGCGATGTGGGCAGCGACGTCCAGAAGCTCATGGCCGAGACCAGACTCCCGCCGGGCTACCGCTTCGACATCGGCGGGCAGCAGGAGATGTTGACGCAGACCTTCAGCGCGGTGCTGGCCGCGATGGGGCTCGCAGTGCTCTTCATCTACTTCATCCTCGCCTCGCAGTTCGCCAGCTTCCTGCAGCCGGTGGCGATCATGGCCTCGCTGCCGCTGTCCTTCGTGGGTGCCTTCCTCGCGCTGCTCCTGACCGGCAGCACGCTCAACATGTTCTCGATGGTCGGCATGATCCTGCTGATGGGACTGGTGACCAAGAACGCGATCCTGCTGGTTGATTTCGCGAACCAGGGCCTGCGCGAGGGCAAGTCGCTGCGCGATGCCGTGCTCGAGGCGGGGCAGGTGCGGCTGCGACCGATCCTGATGACCACGCTGGCGATGATCTTCGGCATGCTGCCGATGGCCATCGGCGCGGGCAGCGGTGGCGACCTCAATGCCCCGATGGCGCGCGCGGTGATCGGCGGCGTGATCACCTCGACGCTGCTGACGCTGGTGGTGGTGCCGGTGATCTACACCTACCTGCACGCCATCGGGCTGCGCGCGGAGCGGTGGTTCGCGGGGCCGGGGCGCGAGGCGTCCGTGGGTTCGGCTTCAGCCGAACATCTGTCCGGCTGAAATCCTTCCTGCATCCGCCGCAGAGCGCGAAATCCCGCGCCAGTCCGACCAGGCCGATGCGCGCGTCCCGGTGCAGCGGCCACCGGCGCCGCGTCGAATCAGGCCGGGAATCTGGTGGGCGCGCGGTCGTTGATCTGGGTCAATGTCGAGGGGCGCCGCTTGGCGCAAAGTCCTGTACAACAATGTTGAATAATGACGAGCCGGTGTCATCGATTGCGGCGACCGCCCCGATGGCGATATCGTCAGCGGTTCATGGATGGTCGAAGTCAACGGGAGTGTCAGTACCCTTTACGCCAACGCCCGTCGTTTCGGGTCCAAATAACACGGAGAAAACCATGACTACCGTAGATAACATGCTTGATGGCAGCGCAACCATGCAGGAATCGGCGCGCGCTTTTATCGAGGATCCAGTGGAATTCTTCGATATGTCCTACACCAAGATGCATTCGGTACCCCGTGACAAACTGCAGGAATTGCAGACCGAAGCGTTGAAGATGCGCTTCGAGGATCGACGGCACCGCATTCCCATGCTGACCAAACTGGCGGAAAAGCAGAACATAACCAGCATCAGCGAAATCGACGATGTGCTGCCGCTGTTGTTTGAACACACCATCTACAAGTCCTACCCGAGTTTCCTGCTGGAAAACGGCGAGTTCGGCAAAATGACCCGGTGGCTGGACCGGCTGACGCCCTACGACCTCAGCAAGGTGGATTGCTCCGGCTGCGAGACCATCCACGGCTGGCTGGATATGCTCTCCGCCGTGACCGAGCTCGATCCCATCACCTCTTCCGGCACGACCGGCACCATGTCGTTTACGCCAAAGGACCGCAGCGACTGGCGTACGTTCATCCTGGGTGGTTTTCGCGTCCAGCTTTTGCAGACTTTTGGCAAACCGCCCACCGATGCGGACCTGAATGACAAGCTGCACGTCTGCTGGCCTACCCATGCCGACGGGCACACGGCCTTCTACCGCTCCCCCATGTACTACAAGCAGTACTTTGCCAAGGGCAGCGACGCCCACTTCCACCCGATGATGAATACCCCGGGAGACACCGACCTCATGTACCTGGCCGCGCGGCTGCGCGCTGCACAGGCCCGCGGGGACAGCCGGGTCAATGTGCCGGAACGCTTGCTCGCCCGGCGCGATGAACTCGTGGCGGAGGAGAAGGCGCGGCCGGCCAGGGCCAAGGCGTGGATCGAGGAGCTGGTGGAGAAACTCAACGGCGAGCGCGTATTCATCCTCGCCCCGGCGCAGCTCATCTACGACGTCGCCAAGCCGGCCCTGGCGGAGGGCAAGAAGTGTAACTTCGCAGCGAATTCCTGTGTCACCGCCGGCGCTGGCGGCAAAGGCTTCAACATGCCCGATGACTGGGAACAGGTGGTCGACGATTTCCTGAACTTCGGTCATCACTACGGTTACTTCTACTCCTTCTCCGAGCAATGTGGCTTGCATGTCCAGTGCGAGCACGGGCGCTTGCACCTTTCACCCTGGTCGATCCCGCTCATTCTCGACCCGCAAACCAGCGAACTGCTGCCGCGGGAGGGCAGACACAAGGGGCGTGCCGCGTTCTTCGACCTGGCGATGAACGGCGCCTGGGGCGGGCTCATCACCGGTGACAGCGTCGAGATCGACTGGAGCGAGTGCCCCTGTGGCCGTACCACCGCCCACCTTTCGCCGACCATAACGCGCTTCAGCGTCGAGCAGGGCGGTACCGACAAGATCAGCTGTACCGCAACACCGGAGGCCCATGACGACGCCATGAACTTCCTGACCAATTTCTAGGCCGAGGCAAAAAAAATGACAACTCCCATTGCACCCATCGTCATCCGCGGCCAGGTCATCCAATCGGACCTTATCGAGTACCCCGGGCGCGGCGATGTCATGACTTTCATGGCCCCGGATCCGAGAAAGTTCGTCGACCGCTTGCCGCTGCCCTCGCCCCGCGATCTCGCTGACCTGTACGACCTGCGGTTCGACGACATTCTCGATTACCTCGAGGAGCTGGGAGACCGGCTCGACATCAACAAGAACGAGCACATGCAACGCTCGCGAGATCTGACCTATGACGCGACGCCGCTGCCGCGCGAAATCATCGACATGGGTTACAACGGGTTCGGCAGCTTCTTCGAACGGAACAAGATGCGCCAGATCGCGGAAAAGAGCGTCGGCCTGGACTACCTCGAAGGCTGGGTCGAACACAAGTTGATCGATGGCGTGATCATCAAGATCCGGGCATTTGGTTCGCGGACTTTGCATATCGTTGCCGGCAACGGTCCAGGGCTGGGCCTCATCACCCTGGCGCGTTGTGCGCTGACGCGCTGTGACTGCATCATCAAGGCTCCGTCAAACGATCCATTCACATCCGCTGCGCTTGCCCTGACGATGTGCGACATGGCGCCCGATCACCCCATCACCAGGCATTTTTCCGTGGCCTACTGGAAAGGCGGGGATGCCGAAGTCGAGGACAAACTTTACCGACCTCACAACATCGAGAAGATCATCGCCTGGGGCGGACTTGCAGGCATCAAGCATGTCACGAAATACATCCAGCCCGGGCTGGAGCTCATTTCACTGGATCCCAAGACGAGCATCAGCGTCGTCGGGCCCACGGCGCTCGAGGACGAGCAACAGATGCGGGAGACGGCCCGCCGTCTCGCCATCGATATCGGCGGCGCCAACCAGGCGGGTTGCGCGAGCTCCCGGGTTACCTTCGTGGTGGCGGGCCCGCGCGAGGATGCCGTCGAACGCGTGACCGAGCTGGGCAAGATGACGTATGACGCGATCATGGCCCTGCCATCCACCTTCAGCACCAAGCCAAAGGCCTATAGCAAGGAGCTCAAATCCAATGTGGACGGGTTGCGCCTGGACGATGAATGGTACGAAGTGATCGGCGGCGAGCAGGACGAGGGGGCCATCATCATTTCAAAACTGCCGCGGCAGGTCGATTTCGCAGCCTATCTGGCCGACCGGACCGCAAATCTCGTGACCTGTGAATCTGTCGACGAAGTGTTCCTGGGCATCGACGCCTACACCCAGACGATTGGCGTCTGGCCCGAGAGTTACAAATCGGAACTGGAAAATATTGTTCCCCTCTACGGCGCGCAACGGCTGGTGACCCTAGGCAACGCGCTGTATAACGGCCCCCTCGTCGGATTGTCCCACGACGGCATTCAACCGGTCAGTCGCATGGTCAAGTGGATCGCCAACGAGGTCTGCGAAGGCATCACGGACAGCTCGCCGCTCAGCTGAGCCCTGCGTGGACCGTGCGTACCGCGCACGCGCGCTCAGGCGTCAGCCTGACTGCTCCGTCAGCGCCTGCCGCGCAGCCCGCCGCCGCGAATCTTCTGACGCCGGTTGCCCGGTGTGACGACTACATGATGACAACCCCCGCCGCCGGCTCGAGAACCCCGGTCCTTGTCGCGGTTGCATACCACGGCGCCCTGGGCCTGATCTTTCTGGTCTCGATGTGGGTGCGCAGTGCATTCCCCATCATGGCGATCGCTCCGGCGGCCCATGACGATGCGTTGTTCGTCTGGCTGGCGGACCAGATCAGCAAAGGCAACTGGCTGGGCGATTACAACAACCTGACTCACGCCAAGGGCATCGGCTATTCGCTCTTCCTTGTTGCCAACGACTTCATCGGGTCGCCATTGAAGCTCGCCGAACACGCACTGTATCTTGGCGCGGCGCTTTACCTGGCCTTGCTGCTCGGGCGGCTCTACCGGACACGCTGGGCAAGCCTTGCCACCTTCGCGCTGCTGGCATTCATCCCGATCGCGTGGCATCCGGGCGCCAGCGCCCGCGTCATGCGCGAGGGGCTCTACATCAGCCTGTCGCTGTTGCTGCTCGCGCTGGCCATTCGCTGTTTCGTCCTGTCGAAATCCGCGTCGATGGCCGGGGAACTGCGCGAGAAATGGCTGCCGCTCGTGTTCATGGGTCTGGTCGCAGGCATCTACTGGCTGACCCGGGAAGAAGGCGTCTGGCTGTTGCCCTCGCTGGCAATCGCCTGGGTCTATTGGTTCTGGTCACGGCGGCTGGTGTTGCGCCCGTGGCGCACGACGCTGCTGTTTCTGGCATTGCCGCTGCTGCCCGCCCTGCTGGTGACCGGAACCGTCAACGCGCTCAACTATCACTGGTACGGCGTGTTTCGCAACAACGACTTCCGTTCGGCGGATTTCCTTTCCGCCTATGGTGCCTTGTCGCGCATCAAGCACGACCAATGGCAGCGCTACGTGGTGTTTCCCGAGGATGCGCGCGAGCGCGCCTATCGCTTCAGCCCGGCCGCACGCGAACTGCAGCCTTCGTTCGAGGGACGACTTGGCGAGGCGTGGCGCCAGGTCGGGTGCAGCCACACCGGTATCACGCCGTGCCCCGAGATCCTTTCGGGGTGGTTCATGTGGGCCCTGAGGGATGCGGTGGCAGCGGCAGGCCATTACCGCAGCGCCACCGAGACGAGCGCCTTCTATACGAGGTTGGCTTCCGAGATCAATGCCGCCTGCGATCAGCACCCGAAGGAATGCTCGCGTCAGCGTCGGACCCAGGTGCCGCCGTGGCGTAACCATTACTTGACGGACACCGCGCGTGCCAGCTGGGCGGTATTCCAGACATTGATCACGATGGACGGCGCTCCGGTGAGCGTGCGGGCTTCCGTTGGCCATCCGCGAATCCTGAGCGAGTTCGCCCGTATCACCAACGGGCCACTTGCGCCAGCCGATCGGGCGGACAGCTTCGCGAGAGACGTCGACCCCGATGCCTTTTCCCGCACCGGCATTGCGCGCAAGCTAGCGCCGCCCGCACGGGTCGTGGCGACAGTGGGCATCCCGGTTGCGCTGCTCGCCTTGCTGGCGTGGTCAGTCGTCGCGATACGCCAGCGTCGACTGGATCCCGGCCTGGTGATCGGGCTTGTCCTGGCGGCGGCCGTGGGTGCGCGTGTCGTGTTGCTCGGCTTCCTGGAAGCGACGTCCATCCCGAGCAACAACATGCTGTACCTGTCGCCGGTGGCGCCCATCGCGTTGGCGCTGGTGCCTGCCGTGCTGTTCGGCATTGCCGCCTTGTACCGCAATCGGGAACCGCGTTAGGCCGCGCGGAACGTCGCGGCCAGCGCGGCTGCGTCGCCGCGACATCGATCGCGTGGTCATCGGTGCTCAGACCGCGTCGAGATCCAGCAGCGTGAGCGTGCCGCCCGGCAGGAACACGCCCGTGTCGATGAACAGCGCATTGGCGCGGCGCAGCGGGGTGCGCACCACAGTGTGGCCGTGGATGGTGCAGTCGATGCCGGCTACCGGCGGGGCGTGCGCGCGTGTGATGCGGCTGCGCGCCCACAGCATCTGCTGCTGCAGTTCCTCGTCGCGCGCGACCGATTCGATGTCGCCCCAGTCCGCCACCGGACACTGCGCGTGGCAGATGCCGAAGCGCCTGCCGCTGCGATGCTCCACCGTGATGGCCCACGGCATGCGCGCGCACAGCGCGCCCGCGGAGCGCCCGGCGCGTTCGGCTCCCAGCCCTCGAGCGCCCAGTCGCCGCCGTTCTGGCGCCACACGTCCAGCAGCATGACCTCGCCCGCGAGCACGCGCAGCAGCATGTCTTCGTGATTGCCGCGCACCGCGTGGAACCACGGCTCGCCGAGCAGCGCCGCGCAGCCGGGCGAGTCGGGTCCGCGATCGATCAGGTCGCCCGTGCTGAACAGGCGGTCGCATCCGGGGTCGAAGCCCGCGCGCGCGAGCGCATCCTGCAGCGCGTCCAGGTATCCGTGCAGGTCGCCGACCACGAAATCGCGTCCGCGCCGGTTCGGCGGCACCACGAGGTGGAACGCGCTCATGTGCCCACCGCCTGCGCTGCGGTTGCGGCGAGCGCCGGCGCGGCCTCGCGCAGGTGCCGCCGGCTGGTGCGCGCCAGGCGCCAGGCGATCGCCAGCGCCGCCACGCCGATCGAGGCCAGCATGCCCATCCAGAAGCCCGCGACGCCGAGCCCGGCGCTCCACGGCGAGCCCATCGCGAGCGTCCAGCACAGCGGCAGCCCGAACAGCCAGTAGGCGGCGATGTTGATCGCCGAGGCGACGCGCGTGTCCTTGTAGCCGCGCAGCGCCATGCCGGCGCCGATCTGCACCGAGTCGAACACGCGGTAGGCGGCCGCGAACAGCAGCAGCATCGTGCCGAGCTCGGCGACCGCTGTGTCCCTGGTGAACAGCGAGGTGATCGGGTGGCGCAGCGCGATGATCGCGCCGGCCTGCACGAGCGCGATGCCCACCAGCAGCAGCATGCCGGTGCCGCAGACGTCGCGCGCCCCGCGCGGATTGCCGCCGCCCAGCTCGTGCGCCACGCGCACCGACATCGCCTGGCCCACGCCGAGCGGGATAGTCAGCATCAGGGTGTCGACGGTGATCGCCACCGCGTGCCCGGCGATGGCGACCGCGCCGAGCGAGGCCATCAGCATGGGCAGCACCGCGAAGAAACCGCCGACGGCGAGCAGCGACAGGCCGATCGGCAGCCCGAGCGCGAGCATGGCACGCAACTCGCGCGCGATCGGACCGCCGAAATCCTGCCACAGGCGGTAGCGGCGTAGCGCCGGCGCGAACAGCGAGTACAGGGTCCACGCGAAGACGAGCAGCGCGAACGAGATCATCGTCGCCCAGCCGCAACCGGCGCCGCCGAGGCGCGGCAGGCCGAAGGCGCCCAGCACCAGCGCGTAGTCGAGCGGGATATTGACCAGGAAGGCGCCCAGGTTCAGCCACATCACCGGCCGCGTCAGGCCGAGGCCTTCGTTGGTGGTGCGAAAGCACAGCGCGAAGGGCAGCAGGGCCGCGGTGACGATCGTGGGCAGCAGGTAGCCCGCGGCGATCTGCGCCACCTCCGGCGTCACGTCGAGGCGGTGCACGGCGTGCATCGCACCGAAGATCGCGAAACCGGAGAGCACGCCCAGCGGCAGTGCCAGCCACATGGCCTGCTGGAACTGGCGGCGGATGCCCGCGACGTTGCCGGCGCCGTACTGGTGCCCGATCAAGGCGCTGTTGGCGAGCATCACGCCGAAGACCAGCAGCATCGACAGGTCCCAGGCATAGAAGCCGATGGTCGCCGCGGCGAGGTCGTTGGTGCCCGCGTGCCCCGCCACCACCACGTCGGTCACGCCCATGCCGATGATCGCGAACTGTCCCGCCACCAGCGGCAGCGCGAGATGCAGCATGCGGCGCGATTCGGCGCGAAAGCGCTGCCATCGCGGCGGGAGGGTGGGGGCGTTGCTCGGCATGCGGCCATTCTGGTCAATGGCGCCTGTCGCGGCCAGTGAATAAGTGGGTTCGTTCAACGCGTGGATCCGCATTCATGCGGACATCCGGATCGTCGTGGGTCCGCATGAATGCGGAAAATTGTCCGGCTGAAGCCGGACCTACGCCGGACCGTTCACCGATCCGGGATCAGCCGCTCGGCCTCGTCCATGAGCGCGCGGCCGATGTCCTGCCGCTGCCAGGCATCTCAGGCGTGTCTCCAGTGCAACGGGTCCTGGCGGTAGAAGCGCGCGAGCAGCGCGTAGGCCTCCGGCAGCACCTCGTCCAGGTGCGCCGGAATCGTGAAGAAGTGTTCGCTGAGCACCGCGAAGAACTCCGCGGGGGATTCCAGCGCGTAGTCGTCCACCTCGGTTTCGCCGTAGGCGTCCCAGTCCGCGCCGGTGCGCTCCCAGGCCGCGGTCATCACGCGCATCCACTCGGCGCCGCTGACGCCCGATCCCGACAGGTCGGGCACGCCGTTCATGTCGCCGTCGCCGAGATCGAGCTTGTGCGCGCACTCGTGGATCACGACGTGGTAACCGTCGGCCTCGCGCGAGGCTTCCACGTCCGCCCACGACAGCAGGATCGGCCCGGCGTCCCAGCTCTCGCCCGCGACGCGCTCGTGCCCCGTGTGCACCACGCCGGCCTCGTCGATCTCCTCGCGCGGCGCGAGGAATTCATCCGGATACACGATCACGCCGCGGAAGCTGCGGTAGGCGCCGAGCCCGAGGCGCAACACCGGCAGCGCGGCGGCGACGGCGATCTCGATGCGTTGCTGCGGCTGCAGGCTGAAATCCGCCGCGGGTGCGACGATCTTGTCGGCGAGGAACAGCGTGGCGGTCTCGCGCAGCCGCTGGCGCTCGGCAGCGTCCAGCCGCGCGAGCAGCGGCAGCCGGCCGCAGACGGCTTCCCAGTCGCGATCGGCAAAGGCATGACGGGCAAGTTTTCGACGGCGCCAGAACTCGAACACGCGCACTCCGGTGACAACGGAGTCAGCGTACCACGGTGACGGCGCAATGGGCGTGGCGGATGACCTTCTCGCTGACGCTGCCGAGCAGCAGTTCGCGCACCGGCGAGAGGCCGCGGCTGCCCATCACGATCAGGGTGGCGTGCTCGCGGCGCGCCAGCGCGACGATCTCTTCGGCCGGGTCGCCGACGCTGACCAGCGTACGTGCGGCAGTCGCGGGGCCGATGGCCTCGCGTGCCTTGTCGAAGCTCGGTCCCGCGATGCGGCGCTCGGCTTCCTCTATCTGCGTCGCGTCGAGCGCGCCCAGCGCCAGCGTCTCCGAGCCGCGCGCATCGTGCACGTGCAGCAGGATCAATTCCGCGCCGCTCGTGGCCGCATACGTCGCGGCCCAGGCGGCGGCACGCGTCGATGCGTCCGATCCGTCAACCGGTACCAGTACCCTTTCCATCGTTCGCAGTCTCCCTTGTCTCGCCCGTTCACAGCAGCGGGGCGATCACCAGGCTCACGATCGCCATCACGTTGATCAGGATGTTCATCGACGGTCCGGCGGTGTCCTTGAAGGGATCCCCGACGGTGTCGCCGACCACCGTGGCCGCATGCACGGGGGAGTGCTTGCCGCCGTAATGGCCCTTCTCGACGTGCTTCTTGGCGTTGTCCCAGGCGCCGCCCGCGTTGGACATCATCAGCGCAAGCAGCACGCAGGCGAGCAGCCCGCCGCCGAGCGCACCGCCGAGCGCCTCGGCGCCGATGCCGAAACCCACCAGCGGCGGCGTGGCGACGGCGATGAGTCCGGGCAGCAGCATGCGCTTGAGCGCCGCGGACGTGGCGATGTCGATGCACTTCGCCGTATCGGGCTCCGCGGTGCCCTCCATCAGCCCCGGGATCTCGCGGAACTGGCGCCGGATCTCGACGATCATTTCCATCGCGGCATCGCCGACCGCGGTCATCGCGATCGAGGCGATCAGGAAGGGCACGATGCCGCCGATGAACAGCCCGACCAGCACCTGCGGGTTGTTGAGCGCCAGGTTTATCGCGCCCTGTCCCGTCGCGGCCCAATGCGCGTCGACCGTCTCGACGTAGGCCGCGATGATCGCCAGTGCCGCCAGTGCCGCGGCACCGATCGCAAAGCCCTTGCCGATCGCGGCGGTGGTGTTGCCGAGCGCGTCCAGCGAATCGGTGATCTCGCGTGTCTCGGGGCCGAGGCCCGCCATCTCGGCGATGCCGCCGGCGTTGTCCGCCACCGGCCCGAAGGCGTCGATCGCCATCGTGATGCCCACCGTCGCCAGCATGCCGACCGCGGCGATGCCCACCCCGTAGAGATCGGCGAACGAGGTCGACACATAGATGATCGCGCAGATCGCGAGCATCGGCACGGTCACCGACTGCATGCCGACCGCCAGACCGGTGATCAGTACGGTCGCCGGCCCGGTCTGCCCGGCCGCGGCGATGCGCAGCACCGGCGTGGACGAGGTGTACCACTCGGTGACCAGCCCGATCACGATGCCGCCGGCCGCGCCGCAGATCACGGACCACCACACCGCGGCGTCGACGCCGAGCGCGCGGATCAGGAACCACGCCGCGACGATGAACAGCAGCGGTGCGGCTATCGTGCCGGTGCGCAGCGCGACGGCGGGCCGCTGCGCCGACAGGAACCGCACCAGCGCGATGCCGATCATCGAGGCCAGCAGGCCGGCCGAGGCGAGCGCGAGCGGCAGGAACATCAGCGCGGCGCGCGCGCCGCGCTTCGTCCAGTCGCGGCGCCAGCGTGCCGAGTTGCGCCATCGCCATGGTCGATGCGATCGCGATGGTGGCGATCATCGCGCCGCAGTAGGACTCGAATATGTCCGATCCCATGCCCGCCACGTCGCCGACGTTGTCGCCGACGTTGTCCGCGATCACGCCGGGATTGCGCGGGTCGTCTTCCGGTATGCCCGCTTCCAGCTTGCCCACCAGGTCCGCACCCACGTCGGCGCTCTTGGTGTAGATGCCGCCGCCGACGCGCGAGAACAGCGCGACGGTCGAGGCGCCCATGCCGAAACCGTGGATCGCATGCGCGGTTTCGGGATCGCCGCCGAACACCAGGTAGAGCGAACCCAGGCCGAGCAGCCCCAGCGAGGCGACGCAGAGTCCCATGATCGATCCGCCGTAGAACGCGACCGACAACGCCGCCGCGGCGCCTTGCGTGTGCGCGGCCGTGGTGGTGCGCACGTTCGCCTTGGTCGCGGCGTACATGCCGAGCCAGCCCGCGAGCGCCGAGCAGGCGGCGCCGCAGAGGAAAGCCAGCGCCGTGTTGCCACCGAGGAAATACCACAACAGCGCGATCAGCACCGCGGCGAACAGCGCCAGCATCTTGTACTCGCGCTGCAGGAACACCATGGCGCCGAGATGGATCGCCGCGGCGATCTTGACCACCTTGCCTTCGCCTTCGGGACGGCGCGTGAGCAACAGGTAGATGACGAAGGCACAGGCCAGGCCGAAGGCGCCGAGCAGGGGCGGGAGCTGCTGCATGTCGGGCATGTGACCCTCCTGGCGGAGTACGCAGGACGAACCGGAACTACAGAGCCGGCCCGATCATAGGAGAGTCGGGGCTCGCAACTCAAGCCCGATCGTGCGGCGGGTCGATATTTCCCGGGCAACGTTTCCGCGGAAACGTCGCGCTCGTTTTCGCACGGGAGCCGGATGGGAATGCGCCGCTTTCCGGTGTCAGCTTGCTTCAGCCAGTCGCGCCAGCGCCTCGCCATGCAACTCCCGGTTCGCCGCCGCGACCACGAAGCCTCCGCCCGACGCGTCCTCGCCGTGGCGGCCGGTCACCACGCCGCCGGCGGCCTCGATGATCGGGATCAGCGGCTGGATGTCGTAGGCCTGCAGGCCGCCCTCGATCACCAGGTCGATGTGCCCGAGCGCCAGCAGGCAGTAGGAATAGCAGTCGCCGCCGTAGCGCATCAGGCGCGTGTGCGCCGCGACGTGCTCGAAGGCGGCGAGCTCTTCGGCGTTCGGGAAGATCGTGGGATGCGTGCAGTAGAGGATCGCGTCGGCGAGACGCGCGCTGGCGCGCGTCTGCAGCTGGCGGCGCTCGCCGCGTCGCCGCCACCAGCCGCCCGCGGCGGAGCCGGTGAAGGTTTCCTCGAGGTAGGGCTGGTGCATCAGCCCGCCGATGCAGCGGCCGTTGTCGCGCAGTCCCAGCAGGATGCCCCAGGCCGGCACGCCGCTGATGAAGGCGCGCGTGCCGTCGATCGGGTCGATGATCCAGCTGTAGCGCGAGTCGCCGTCCACCGCGCCGTGCTCCTCGCCGACGATGCCGTGATCGGGGAAGCGCGCGCGCAGGCGAGCGACCAGGAAGGACTCGACCTCGCGGTCGGCGATCGTGACCGGATCGAAGCGGCCGTCGGCGAGCTTGTTCGCCACGTCCAGCGGCTGGCGGAAATGACGCAGCGCGATGCGGCCGGCCTCCTGCACCAGTTCCTCGGCAAAGCCCAGCGCGGCGCCGGCGTCGGTGTCGTTCAAGGGGAAATCTCCTTCGGTTCGCGCAGTGCGCCGCGCCACAGCAGCCACTGCGCCAGGTAATAACTGAGCATGATCACGAGCCCGGCCTGCGGCACCGGGGTGAGGAACTTGTTGATCGCGATCGTGGCGTCGGAAAACGCGAAGGCCAGCGCGCCGGCCAGGACCATCAGCGGGCGGTCCGCGAGCGCGGCGCCGGTGACCATCGCGGTGATCGCGAGCATGTAGAGCGCGACCGGCACGGCCATTTCGCCCGCGGCGGGCAGCACCAGCCAGGCCAGCGCCGCGGCCACCGGCAGGTAGCAGGCCGCCAGCCAGCGCCGGCGCCGATCCGGCGCGCGGTGGCGCCAGAACAGCTGCGCATACGCGAGCTGCGCGACGAGGAAGCTGCCGAGGCCGGCCGTGAACAGATTGCCCAGCACGCCGTTCATGCCCAGCAGCCAGTCGCCGAGCGCCGAGAACAGCAGCGCGGCCACCATCCCGCGCCGCCACGCGCCGCGCATCTGCGCGTGCACTTGCCGCGGCGAGCAGCAGGATCGGCAGCATCTTCACGATGGCGCCGATCCAGCTGGTGTTGTAGCCGAACAGCAGCAGGTAGGCGGCCGCGAGCGCTCCGTAGGCCGCGGTGATGGCGGCCATCACGCCTTCATGGCTTGCGCGAGCATGGGGCTCACGCGCTTGTCCCACGGTGTCGCGCGCTCGATCTGCGCGGCCAGGCGGATCAGCGTCTTCTCGTCGCCGTAGCGCGCCGCGAAATGCGTGCCCACGGGGATGCCCGCCGCGTTCTCGTGCAGCGGCAGCGTCATCGCGGGCTGCCCGGTGGCGTTGAATATCGCGCTGAAATCGCTGTAGCCCACCGCCTTGCGGTAGAACTCCTCGGTCGGCATCACCAGCGTGACGTCGTCGACTTTCCACGGCGCGCGCGGTGCCATGGGCATCAGCAGCACGTCGATGTCCTGCATGAAGGTGTTCATCGTGAATCCGAGGCGCTGCACGGACTGGCGCGCGGCCTCGTAGTCGAGCGCGCTGATCGACGGCCCCTGCTTGAAGTAGCCGAGCACGACGGGCTCGAGGTCGTCGGGGCCGGGTTCGCGGCCGAGCTCGCGCGCCCGCTCGCGGATCTGCGAGCACACCCCCACGATGCTGAGGAAGCCGAAGCTCTCCATCAGCTTCGAGAAGGGTTCCGGCAGCACCGCTTCGCGTACCTCGTGGCCGAGCGAGCGGCAGAGATCGGCGGCCTTCGCGATCGCGTCGAGGTTGTCCTGGTGCACCGCCGTGCCCATCGGCGAGCGCGTGATCACCGCGATGCGCAGCTTGCCGGGCTCGCGCGCGAGCTCGCTCACGTAGCTGTCCGAGGGCGCGGGTGGCCAGTAGGCCGCACCGGGCTCGGGGCCCTGCGTCAGGTCGAGCAGCAGCGCGGTGTCGCGCAGCGTGCGCGAGACCACGTGGCCGGAGGAGAGCCCCGACCAGCCTTCGCTCTTGTCCGGGCCGAGCGGCGTGCGCGCGCGCGTGGGCTTCAGGCCGACGAGTCCGCACATCGCGGCGGGGAAGCGGATCGAGCCGCCGCCGTCGGTGGCGTGCGCCGCCGGCAGTATGCCCGCGGCCACCGCGGCGGCCGAGCCACCCGAGCTGCCGCCCGCGGAGTACTCGAGGTTCCACGGGTTGCGCGTCTTGCCCCACAGCGTCGAGACGGTGTTGGGAATCTGGCCGAACTCCGGCGAAGCCGCCTTGCCGAAGATGTTCAGGCCCGCGGCCTGGTAACGCTGCACCACGGTGCTGGTGTGGGTGGCGACGCGGTCGGCGAAGAAGCGCGAACCGTTGCTGGTGATGGTGCCCTTCGAGCTGCACGCCGAGGTCCTTCAGCAGGAAAGGCACGCCGGCCAGCGGCGCGTTCGGGGTCGATGGACTTCAGCGCGGCGCGCGCCTCGTCGTAGTGTTTCAGGCAGACCGCGGTGATGCTGCCGTTCACCGCCTCGGTGCGCGCGATCGCGAGCTCGAGCAGCTCGGCGGCCGAGACCTCGCCGCGCTTGACCAGCGCCGCGAGGCCCGTGGCGTCGTGCGCCACGTAGTCGCGGATCGCCATCCTCGAGGTGCCGGCGGCGGAGGCGCCGGGCGGGAACAGCGCGGCGCCCGCCGCCAGCGTCGCGGCGCCCTGCACGAAGTCGCGGCGGGTGAGGGTGTTGTGCTTATCGGTCATGAGATGCTCCAAAACGTTGCAGGTGAAAGTCGGTATTGCCGAACAGGGTCTCGATCGCCGTGAGGCGCTTGAAGTAGTGGCCGACGTCGAGCTCGTCGGTGACGCCGATGCCGCCGTGCAGCTGGATCGCCTCCTGCCCGACGCGGCGCATCGCGCGGCCGATGCGGCTCTTCGCCGCCGACACCGGGCGCGCGAGCTCCTCGCCGGCCTCGGCGGCCATCAGCGCCATCATCAGGATCGAGCGCGACTGCTCCAGCTCGATGAACATCTCGGCCATGCGGTGCTGCAGCGCCTGGAACGAGGCGATCGCCACGCCGAACTGCTTGCGCGTTTTCGTGTATTCCACGGTCTTGTACAGCAATGCATCCATCGCGCCCACCGCCTCGGCGCAGACGCAGAGCGTGGCGCGCTCGATCACGCGTGCGAGCGCGGCGAGCCCGATCGACGTGGTGCCGAGCAGCGCGTCCGCCGGTACGCGCACGCCATCGAGCGCGATGTCCGCGGCGCGGCCGCCGTCGATCGTCGCGTACGCGTGCATCTGCAGGCCGGCGCTGCCGGGCGCCACGCGGAAGATGCCGATTGCGCCATTGGCCTCGCGCGCGCTGACCAGGATGGCGTCGGCATTGGGCGCGTTCAGCACCACGCACTTGCGCCCGTCGAGCGTCCAGCCCTCGCCGCTGCGCGCGGCCGTGGTCGCGATGCGCGCCAGGCTGTAACGGCTGTCGGGTTCGGCGAAGGCCACGGCGAGTTGCAGCTCGCCGGCCATGATCGCGGGCAGCATCGCCTCGCGCTGCGTGAGGCTGCCGAGCTCGGATACCAGTCCCGCGCCCAGCACCACGGTGGCGAGGTAGGGTTCGACGACCAGCCCCTTGCCGAACTGCTCGAACAGGATCGCAAGGTCGGTGAGGTTGCCGCCGAGTCCGCCGTCGTCCTCGGCCACCGGCAGCGCCAGCCAGCCGAGCTCGGCGAACAGTTGCCAGTTGCGCGCGGAAAATCCGCGCGCGCTCGCCACGATGCCGCGGCGCGTGTCGAAGGCGTACTGCTCGCGCACGAAGCGTTCCACGCTGTCGCGCAGCAGTTGCTGTTCGTCGCTGTAGTCGAAGTCCATCGATCGCAACTCCTGTGCGTGCTGTCCGCCGTCACGAGCCCGGATGATTCCGGCGGGACACGCCGTGAATACATCCCTGTAGGCTCGACTGTCGCCATCCAGGCGACAGACGGTCCCTCCGGCTTCCTCCGGCGCTCGTGCCGGCTCGAGATGGCGGCCAACGCCCGCGTGCGACGGAGCACAGCAAATGCCATCACAGCCCGAGTACCTCCTTGGCGATGATGTTGCGCTGGATCTCGTTCGAACCGCCGTAGATCGAGGCCTTGCGGTTGTTGAAGTAGATCGGCGCGGCATTGGCCGCGGCGCCGGGGCCGACGCGATAGCCGTCGTAGCCGGCGTGGAACTGCTCGGGCACGAAGGGCAGGGCGTACCAGCCGGCGGCCTCGACCAGCAGCTCGTCGATGGCCTGCGCGATCTCGGTGCCCTTGATCTTCAGGATCGAGGACTCCGGCCCCGGCGCCTTGCCGGTGCTGAGGCTCGCCAGCGCGCGCAGCTCCGTGTATTCCAGCGCCAGCAGGTCGGTTTCGACCTCGGCCACGCGGCGCGCGAAGAAAGGATCGTCGAGCAGCGGCGCACCTTCGTGCGTGGTGGCGCGCGCGATCTCCTTGAGCTTTGCCAGGCGCATGCGCGACTTGGCGACCTGGGCGATGCCGGTGCGCTCGTGCGTCAGCAGGAACTTGGCGTAGGTCCAGCCGCGGTTCTCCTCGCCGACCAGGTTCCCGACGGGCACGCGCACGTTGTCGAAGTGCACCTCGTTCACCTCGGGCGTGCCGTCGAGCAGGCGGATCGGCGAGACCGTGATGCCGGGCGTCTTCATGTCGATCAGCAGGAAGCTGATGCCGGCTTGCGGCTTCAGTTCCGGGCCGCCGGTGCGCACCAGGCAGAAGATCCAGTCGGCCCACTGGCCCATGGTGTTCCAGGTCTTGGTGCCGTTCACCACGTAATGCTCGCCGTCGCGCACCGCGCTGGTGCGCAGCGAGGCGAGGTCGGAGCCCGCGTTCGGCTCGGAGTAGCCCTGGCACCACCAGACATTGCTGGCGAGGATGTCGGGCAGGAAGCGCGCCTTCTGTTCCGCGTTGCCGAAGGTGTAGATGACCGGGCCGACCATCGCGAGGCCGAAGGGCACGATGCGCGGCGTGTGCGCGAAAGCGCATTCGCCGGCGAAGATGTACTTCTGCACCGGCGTCCAGCCGGTGCCGCCGTATTCGGGCGGCCAGTTGACGCCGGCCCAGCCGCGCGCGTGCAGGATCTGCTGCCAGCGCACGTAGTCCTCGCGCCCGAGCTGCAGGTCGTTCCCGACCTTGTGGCTGATGTCCTGCGGGAAGCTGGTCGCGCAGGAAGGCGCGGACCTCGTCACGGAAGGCGAGCTCCTCGGCGCTGAATTGCTTGTTCATGTGCTTTCTGACCTCGGCGCCGGTGGAGGGCATATTCGCCGCAGGCCTTCCGCAATATCAAGTAGGTTCGGGCTTCAGCCCGACATGGGTTCGGCTAAGCCGGACCCGCGAATCGCATGTCCGGCTGAAGCCGACCTACGCCGAACCTACGCCGAACCCACGACAGGGATTGTCCGGATAAATCCGGACCTACAGCCTGTCGCGCGAGGGCACCCGGTAGAGCCAGGTGGCGAGCACCAGTCCCAGCACCGTCAGCGCGGCCTTCAGCCACGGCGGTTCCACGAAGAACACGATCGACACGCCGAGCGTGGTGCTCATCAGCGCGATCGCGACGATCTTGGTGCGCCACGGGATGCTGCCGTACTGCTGCCACTCCACGATCATCGGCCCGAACAGCGGGTGCGCCAGCAGCCAGTCGTGGAACTTCGTCGAGCCGCGCGCGAAGCAGGCCGCGGCCAGCAGCACGAAGGGCGTGGTCGGCAGCACCGGCAGCACGATGCCGGCGATGCCGAGCGCGAGCGCGGTCATGCCGAGACCGACGAAGACGGCGCGCACGGTGCGCGAGGCGTGCTCCATGGCGCTCAGCCGTTCCGGCCCGGCGGGCCGGTCCAGTAGCGGTCGCGCAGCAGTCGCTTCAGCAGCTTGCCGGTCGGTGTGCGCGGCAGTTGCGCCTCGAAGTCCACGCTGCGCGGGCACTTCAGGGCGGCGAGTTGTTCGCGGCAGAAGGCGATCAACTCCGCTTCCAGTTCTCTATCGGCACGCACGCCGGGCAGCGGCTGCACCACGGCCTTCACTTCCTCGCCGAGGTCCTCGTTCGGGATGCCGAAGACCGCCGCATCCGCCACCTTGGGGTGCGTGATCAGCAGGTTCTCGCATTCCTGCGGATAGATGTTCACGCCCCCCGAGATGATCGTGTAGGACTTGCGGTCGGTGAGGTAAAGGAAGCCGTCCGCGTCCAGGTAGCCGATGTCGCCCACGGTGCTCATGCTGCCGTCGGCGGAGCGCGCCTGGCGCGTGCGCTCGGGGTCGTTGAAGTATTCGAACGGTGTCACGGTGCGGAACCAGATCGTGCCGGGCACGCCGGTCGCGCATGCGTGCATCGCCTCGTCGAGGACATGGATCTCGCCGAACAGCACGCGACCCACGCTGCCGGGATGCGCCAGCCATTCGGCGGTATCACACGCCGCCAGCCCGAGGCCCTCCGTGGCGCCGTAGTACTCGTGGATCACCGGGCCCCACCAGGCGATCATCTCGCGCTTGACCTGCGGCGGACACGGCGCGGCGGCGTGCACCGCGCACTCCAGCGAGCGAGTGTCGTAGCGCTCGCGCACCGCAGCGGGCAGCTTCAGCAGGCGGCTGAACATCGTGGGCACGAGCTGGGTGTGGCTCACGCGGTGGCGCTCGAGCAGCGCCAGGAACTGCTCCGGGTCGAAGCGTTCCATGATGACGGCGGTGCCGCCGCTGCGCAGCGTGAGGTTGACGGCGGCCTGCGGTGCGGAGTGGTACAGCGGCGCGGGCGAGAGGTAGACCATGCCCGGCCGGTAATGCCACATCGCGTGCAGGGCGCGAAAGAGCGGGCGTGAGCGCGTCGGGCGCCGCCTCCGGCAAGGGGCGCAGCACGCCCTTTGGCCGCCCCGTGGTGCCCGAGGAATAGAGCATCGCGCCGCCGAGCGACTCATCCGCGATCGGTGTCGCCGGCATGGCGGCGATCGCGCTCTCGTAATCGACGAACGGCGCGTCGTCCGGGCCGGCATCCACCATCAGCAGCAGTTCGAGGCGCGGGCACGCGGCGAGCGCGGCGAGCGCGACCGCGCGCTGCGCGCGCGAGGTGATCAGCACGCGCGCGAGGCTGTCGTTCACGATGAAGGCGAGCTCCGCGGCATTCAGGTGCGAGTCGATGCAGGTGTAATACAGGCCCGCGCGCTCGCCGGCCGCGCAGGCCTCGATGTAGCGCGCGTTGTTCTCCATGAAGATCGCGTAGTGATCGAGCCGCCGCAGGCCATGGCGGCGCAGCAGCTGCGCGAGCCGGTTGGCGCGGGCCTCGAGCTGGCCGTAGCTCAGGGTTTCGCCGGAGCCGGCCATGATCACGCAGGGCTGGTCGGGATGGCGCTCGGCGTGCGCGCGTGCGTACATGGGGGACTCCTGCTATTGCGCGCGCAGCACCACGGGCTCGATCAGCACCGAGTGCGCGGCGTCGTTCAGGTAGACCTGCTGCTCCTGCACCGTGCACTGCAGGCGCATCGAGCGTGTCGGCCAGTGCCGCCAGCGCGCGCCCGGCCTCGATGGGGATCGCGAGCACCGTGAGCGCGGGCAGGCGCGCCAGCGCCTCGCGGATCCTGTCCCACCACACGTCGATCCCGCGCCCGCCGTAGGCGATCACCACGAGGCGTTCGGCGCGGCCCGCGGCACGGCGCAGGCGCCGCTCGTCGGGCAGGCCGACGTCGATCCACAGCCTGATCGCGCCGGTGGCGTCCTTCAGCCACAGGTCGGGTTCGTCCTCGCTCGAGATGCCGCGCCCGAATTCGAGCGCCGGGTCGGCGTGCAGCGCGAAGGCCAGCACGCGCATCATCAACCGCTCCTCGGTTTCCGAGGGGTGGCGCGCCAGCGTCAGCGAGAAGCTGCCGTAGTTGCCGTGGTCGATGTCGGCGACATCGAGCTCGAGGCGATGGATCGTGGACTTCAGCGCCATGCGCGCGCCGTCGTCTGCTGCTGCGGTGAGGACATGGTGGCGAAGTTTCCCTGCTGCGGGTGACGGAACGGCGGGTGCCGGCGAAGCGCGCTATGGTAGCGGCACGCGGGCGGGCCCGGAAGGCGCGCGCGGCAGCGCCGGATCAGTCGCCCGCGGCGCACACCGTGACCGGCACGCCATTCAGCGCGGCATTGCCGGAGGCGCGATCGACGAAGCGCTCGTCGGTGAGGTCGTTGGCGCTGACGCCGGCGTGCTGCGCGGCGATGCCGAGCCTCACGCCGTCGCGGTCGTGGCCCCAGCCGTGCGGCAGCGACACCGTGCCCGGCATGATCGTCGGCGTCGCCTGCGACCTCGACACCGACGCTGCCGGTGCGCGAGCTCACCGTGACGCGCTGGCCGTCGTGCAGTCCGCGCGCCGCCAGATCCTGCGGGTGCATCAGCAACTGGTCGCGGCGCGGGCCTTTGACCAGCCGGTGGCTGTTGTGCATCCACGAGTTGTTGCTGCGGATGTGGCGGCGGCCGATCAGCAGCAGCGCATCGGCTGCGGCGGGCACGGCGAGCTCGGCGGCGAGGCGCTCGATCTCGCCGGGAATCGCCCCGGGCAGGCAGTCGATCATCCGGTCCGCGGTGCACAGGCGCTCCGCGAGCGAAGGCCGCAGCGGCCCGAGGTCGATGCCGTGCGGGTGCGCCTGCAGCGTGGCGAGGCTGAGCGGCGGCGTGAACGCCGAGTGCGTGCCGTAGGGGCCGGCCTGCAGCAGGAAGTCGAGCATGGCGGCCGGCGGCACCACCGGCGGGGCTGGCTCGCCGGTCAGCCGGGCATGGGCTGCGGCGAGCCCGGCGAAGATTTCCCAGTCGTGCAGTGCGCCGGCGGGTTTGGGCAGCACCGGCGCGTTGTAGCGCGCGGTGTTGCGCACCGCGAACTTGTGGAAGGCGAGATCGTAGTGGTCGTGTTCGAGCGCCGAGGTCGGCGGCAGGATCAGCTGCGCGTGGCGCGTGGTCTCGTTCAGGTAGATGTCCACGCTCAGCATGAAGTCGAGCCCCGCCAGCGCGCGGTCGGTCAGCTGTCCGTTCGGCACCGAGAGCACCGGGTTGCCGGCCACCGTGACCAGCGCGCGGATCTGTCCCGCGCCCGGTGTCAGCATCTCCTCGGCGAGCGCCGCGACCGGGAACTCGCCGCCGAACTCGGGATAGCCGCTGACGCGGCTCGCGCGGCGCGCGAAGGCACCCTTGGGGTTGTCGTCGGGCCCGGCGCCCATCACGGCGGGATGCGTGGGCAGCGCGCCGCCCGGGCGGTCGAGATTGCCCGTGAGCAGCATCAGCAGCTGGATCGCCCACTGGCACAGCGTGCCGAAGCGCTGCGTCGAGACGCCCATGCGGCCGTGGCAGGCGGCCGACGGACGCGGCGGCGAATTCGCGCGCCAGCGCGCGGATCGCGCGCGGCCTCGATGCCGGTGGCGGCCGCCGCGAATTCCGGCGTGAAGCGCGCCAGCAGCGGCGGCAGCTGCCGCCAGGTTCCTTGCGCGCGACTGCAGCCCGTCCGTGCGCACCAGGCCCTCGTCGAACAGCACGTGCAGCAGCGCGAGCAGCAGCGCCGCGTCGCTTCCCGGGCGGATGAAGTGGTGACGGTCCGCGATCTCCGCCGTCTCGCTGCGGCGCGGATCGATCACCACCAGCCGGCCGCCGCGCGCGCGCAGCGCCTTCAGGCGGCGCGGATGTCGGGCACCGTCATCATGCTGCCGTTCGAGGCCACGGGGTTGTAGCCGATCAGCAGCAGGAACTGCGTGCGGTCGATATCGGGCACGGGCTGCAGGAACTGGTGCCCGTACATCCACAGGCACACCAGGTGGTGCGGCAGCTGGTCGACCGAGGTGGCCGAGAAATGGTTGCGCGTGCCGAGCCGCTTCAGGAAGTGGTTCGCGTGCGTCATCAGTCCCCAGTTGTGCACCGAGGGGTTGCCGCGGTACACGCCGACCGCGTCGGCGCCGTGGCGCTCGCGCACCGCGTGCAGCCGTGCGGCGGCGATCGTGAAGGCCTCCTCCCAGCCGATCTCGCGCCAGCGCGCCGCCATCGCGCAGCAGCGGGCGGCGCAGCCGGTCGGGATCGTCCTGCAGGTCGGCGAGCGCGGTGGCCTTGGGGCAGAGGTAGCCGCGGCTCAGCGGGTCGGCGGCATCGCCGCGGATCGAGACCACGCGGCCGGCCTCGACGCCGATCTCCAGGCCGCAGATCGCCTCGCACAGGTTGCAGGCGCGGTAATGCGTTTCCATGACCGGCTCCCCGGGGTGGTACGGGCAGGACGCTATCACGCTTGCGGACCGGCTCCAATTACAGCGGCCGGGAAGCGCCGGGTTTCCCCCGGGCACGCGGATACGGGCCGGCCGGGTCCGCCCGGTGATTGCCGTGGGCGGCCTGGGGGCATAACATCGCCCCATAAAACCATCCAATAAAATGGTGACTTCCCATGCGCGACAGCGTCCACGGCATCTGCCGCTCCTGCGCCGCGATGTGCCCGATCGTGATCGATCGCGAGGACGGGCGGCCGGTGCGGATCATCGGCGACAAGCACAACCCGGTCTACTGGGGCTACACGTGCATCAAGGGCCGCGAGATGGTGAACCAGCTGCGCCATCCCGATCGCCTGCTCGGCAGCCTGCGGCGCGAGGCCGACGGCAGTTTCACGCCGATCGCCAGCGCGCAGGCGCTCGACGAGGTGACGGAAAAGCTGCAGCGCATCATCGCCGAGCACGGTCCGCGCGCGGTCGCGACCTATGCCGGCACCTACATCTTCACCTACCCCGCGACGCAGCCGGTATCGACGGCGTGGATGAACGCGATCGGCTCGCCGATGATGTTCACCTCGAGCACCATCGACCAGCCCGGCAAGGCGATCGCGGCGGCGCTGCACGGCACCTGGAGCGCGGGTCCGCAGGTGTTCGACGACGCCGACACCTGGCTGCTGGTGGGGGTGAACCCGATCGTGGCGCATTCGGGCGGGGTGCCGAACCAGAATCCCGCGAAGCGGCTGAAGGACGCGGTCGAGCGCGGCATGAAGCCCATCGTGCTCGATCCGCGCCGCACCGAGTGCGCCGAGCGCGCCTTCGTGCACCTGCAGGCCCGCCCCGGCGAGGATCCCGCGGTGCTGGCCGGCATGATCCGCGTGATCCTGAAGGAGTCGTTGTTCGATGCCGAGTTCGTGCGCGCGCACGTCGCCGGCGTCGACGCGCTGGCGGCGGCGGTCGAGCCGTTCACGCCGCAATACGTGGAGCGGCGCGCCGACGTGCCGGCGGCCGACCTCGTGCTGGCGGCGCGCACCTTCGCCACCGCCAGGCGCGGCGGCGCGACCGCCGGCACCGGCTCGAACATGGCGCCGCGCGGCAACCTGACCGAGTACCTGCTGCTCTGCCTGATGAGCCTGTGCGGCCGCTGGCTGAAGGCGGGCGAGCGCGTGCCGAACGCAGGCGTGCTGGGGCCGCGCTTCGCGCCGCGCGCGCAGGCCAACGCGCCGTGGCCGGCCTGGGGCTACGGCGAGAAGCTGCGCGTGCGCGGCTTCAGCGACGCCGCCTGCGGCCTGCCGACCTCGGCGCTGCCCGACGAGATCCTGTTGCCCGGCGACGGGGCAGGTGAAGGCGCTGATCTCGATCGGCGGCAACCCGCTGATGGCCTGGCCGGACCAGAAGAAGACGCTGGCGGCGCTGAAGGCGCTCGATCTCTTCGTCTGCCTCGACATCCAGATGGCGCACAACAGCTGCCACCTGGCGCACTACAACATCGGCTGCAAGCACAGCCTCGAGAGCCCCGCGATCACGCTGCCGAACGAGATGCTGAGCTATTTCGGCACCGGCTTCGGCTACTCGGTGCCCTACGCGCAGTACGCGCCGGCCGCCACCAAGCCGCCGCCCGGCGCCGACCTGATCGAGGAGTGGGAGTTCTTCTACGAGGTGGCGCGCCGCATGCAGCTCGAGCTGGATATGGCGGTCGCGTATTCCTGGACCACCACCAGCGGCGAACCGGCGCGCTACCGCTTCGACATGACGAGGAAACCCACGACGGACGACCTGTTCGAGGTGCTGTGCGCCGAGGGCCGCGTGCCGTTCGCGCGCGTGAAGGAGCGCCCCGAGGGGCGCGTGTTCGACGACGAGGCGATCACCGTGATGCCCGCCGAGGCGGGGCACGCGGCCCGGCTGCAGGTCGGCGACGGCGCGATGGTCGCCGAATTGCACGCGGTCGCGTCGGAGCCGATCGAGCACGAGGCGCTTGCCCGAGTACCCGTTCCGCCTGATCAGCCGCCGCATGCACGGCGTGATGAACACCACCGGGCGCAACAACGCGCGGCAGATGCGCGGCCGCCACCACAACCCGGCGTTCATGAACCCGCTCGACCTCGAGGCGCTGGGCCTGAGCGACGGCGACACCATCCGCATCGCTTCGCGCCACGGCGAGATCCCGGCGATCGTGGAGGCCGAGGACGCCATCAAGCGCGGCGTGATCTCGATGAGCCACTGTTTCGGCGGCACCGATCCGGAGCGCCCGCTCGAGGTGCGCGCGGCGGGCGCCAACACCGGGCTGCTGACGAGCGTCGAGCACGAATACGACCCGCACAGCGGCATTCCGCGCATGAGCGCGATCCCGGTGCGCATCAGCAAGGGCGCCTAGCGTCGCACGCGCCTCACCACATCAGGTCGTCGGGAATCGGGAAATCCTTGTAGGGATCGTCCTCGGCCGGCTGGTCGGCGGCGGGCGTGTTCCACACCACGATGACCTCGGCATCGCGGCTGCGGATGCGCTCGGCGGCGGCCACCGGAACCAGCTCGTAGCCGCTGCCCGAGCGCACGATCACGAGCTGGCCGCGGATCAGCTGGTCGCGCAGGCGCGCGCTCACGTAGAGCTTCTTGATGATGCCGCGGTCGGCGAAGTTGTAGGCGATGTCGCCGCCCTCGCGCGCCTGGCGGTAGTGCCGCACCAGCTGCGCGATCTGTGCGGCGATTTCGCGCTGGCGCAGCTCCGCGTTCTGCTGCTGCGCGAGCGCGCGATCGGCCTCGGCCTTGTCGCGCAGCGCCTGTTCCGCGAGGCGGCGCTCGGCATCGAGCTCGGCGGCGTTCTTCCCGGCCTGCTTCTTCTGCTTGTCCTTGGCGCGGTTGCTTTCCTTCAATTTCTTGGCGTCGACCAGTCCGGCTTTCAGCAACTGGTCCTGCAGGGAATTGCGCATGCTGTGCTCCGTAGCTGTTATGCGGGGCGCCACTCGCCGAGGCGGTCGCGCACTTCGTAGCCTGATGCCGTTTCGCGCAGGCCGGATTCGGCGATCGGGGCCTTGCCGTGTCCGCCCGGGATGTCCAGCACGTAGGTCGGCTGGCAGATGCCCGAGGCGCGCTCGCGCAGCTGCTGCACCAGCTCCCGCCCATGTTCGATGGTACAGCGGAAATGCGCGGTGCCCGGCGCCTTGTCCAGATGGTGCAGGTAATAGGGCCTGACACGCGATTCCACCAGCGCGCGCATCAGCGCCTCCAGCGTGCCGGCGTCGTCGTTCACGCCCCGCAGCAGCACGGTCTGCGCCAGCAGCGGGATGCCGGCGTCGGCCAGGCGCCCGATGCGCGTCGCGCGCTTGCGTGCGTCAGCTCGCGCGGGTGGTTGGCGTGCAGCACCACGTACGTGGTCGCATCCGGGACTGCGGATTGCCGCGACGAGCTCCGGCGTGACGCGCGCCGGATCCACCACCGGCACGCGCGTGTGCCAGCGCAGCACCTTCAGGTGCGGTATCGCGGCGAGGCGCGCCGTGACCTCGCCGAGACGCCGCGGCGACAGCACGAAGGGGTCGCCGCCGGTGAGCACCACTTCCCAGATTTCGGGGTGGGCCTCGATGTAGCCGATCGCGGCATCCAGTTCCGCGCTGCCCAGCATGCCGTCGCCGGTCGGGCCGACCATCTCGCGGCGGAAGCAGTAGCGGCAGTACACCGCGCAGACGTGCACCAGCTTCAGCAGGCAGCGGTCGGGGTAGCGGTGCACGATGCCCGCGAGCGGCGCGTGCGCGCGGTCGCCGATCGGGTCGGGGTTCTCGTCGGCCAGCGTGATCAGCTCGCGCGCGTCGGGGCGGAACTGCAGCGCGATCGGATCCAGCGGGTCCTGCGGGTCGATCAGCGCCTCCATGGCCGGCGTGATCGCCACCGCATAGCGCGCCGCGACGCGCGCGAGGGCGTCGTCGGGTGGCGGAGCGGCGGGCGAACGGGAGTACATGCGCTCTGGACCCATGGACTGCGGAGGGAGGCGGCAATTATCCGTGATCGGGCGCGCGGGCGAGCCGATCGATTGGAGGGAATTGTCCGCAAATCCCCGCAGGTTCGGCTTCAGCCGAACATTCCTCCCGTAGGTCCGGCTTCAGCCGGACATTGCTCGTGCGAACGATGCAATGTCCGGCTGAAGCCGGACCTACGTTGCCCGCAGCGCCTTCTTGTCGATCTTGCCCACCGCGGTGACCGGGATCTGCTCGATCACGATCACCTGCTTCGGCACCTTGTAGGGCGCCATGTTCTCGCGGCAGAAGGCAAGGATCTCGGCGCGCACTTCCCCCTCGTCGCGGCTGCGCGCGGTGGGCGTGAGCTCGACGTAGAGGTTCACGATGTCGTTGCCGGGGCGCGCGGTGTCGGGCGTCCCGATCACCGCCGACTGCGCGATGCAGTCCAGCGCCTTCAGCTTGTCCTCGATCTCCACCGAGAACACCTTGTAGCCGCCCACGATCAGCATGTCCTTGGCGCGGTCGCAGACGTGGACGTAGCCTTCCTCGTCCATGTAGCCGACGTCACCGGTGAACATCCAGGTGCGGCCGTCGAGCACGCGCAGCGCGCGCGCGGATTCCTCGGGCAGGTTCAGGTACCCCTGCATGACCTGCGGGCCGCTGGCGATGATCTCCCCGGGCTCGTTGAACGGCATCTCGCGCGTGCCGGTCTCGAGGTCGACGATGCGCGTGTCGGTGGCCGCGACGGGTATGCCCACCGCGGTCGGCTTGCAGCGCATCGGCGGGTTGCACACATGCACGGGTCCGGTCTCGGTCATGCCGAACACGTCGGAGAGCCGGTTCGCGCCGATGATCGCCTCGATGCGCTTGCGGTCCTCGAGCGGCAGGGGGGCCGCGCCCGAGAGTGCAATCTTGAGCCGCGAGAAATCCACCTCGCGGAAAGCGGGCGTGTTGACCAGCATCTGGTACAGCGTGGGCACCGCGGCGATGCGCGTGGGCGGGAAGCGCTGCAGTTGCCGGCAGATGAAGTCCATGTCGCGCGGATCCGGGATCAGCAGCGTGCGGCAACCGTAGCGCAGCGCCGCGATGTGCACCGAGAGTCCGGCGACATGGAACAGCGGGAAGGCCGACATCAGCACCTCGTCGTGCCCGTCGCTCCAGCCGGCGTAGGCCTCGGTCTGCTGCGGGTTGTACATCAGGTTGCGGATCGAGAGCATCGCGCCCTTGGGCCGCCCGGTGGTGCCGCCGGTGTACTGGATCATGAAGGTGTCGTCGCCCGTGACCGGGGTCTGCGGGCAGTCGGCCTTCGCCGCGCCGAGCAGGTCGGGATAGCGCATGGTGCGCAGGCCGGGGAGCTCCGGCGCGGGTCCGCAGGGCAGCCCGAGGCTTTCGCCGGCACCGGTCACGATCACCGTGTGCAGGCTCGTCGGGCATCTCGCTGATGCGCGGCAGCACGGCCGCAGCCAGCGCGTCCAGCGAGAGCAGGACCTTCACGCCGGCGTCCTTCAGCTGGAAGGCGATCTCGCCGGGAGCGAGCAGCGGCGAGATGCCGGTGCCGACGGCGCCGAGGCGCGACAGCGCGGCCACCGCCACCAGGTACTGCGGCACGTTCGGCAGGTGCAGCCCGACCACGTCGCCCTTCGCGACGCCGAGCGCGCGCAACGCGGTGGCGAGCCTGAGACTTTGCGTGAACAGCTCGCCGTACCCGATCCCGCGGTCGTGGAACTGGATCGCCACCGCCTCGGGCTTGCGCCCGGCGTGGAGCGCGAGATGCCCGGCCAGCGGCCGGTCATCGAAGGCGGGTGCCGGATCCAGTCCGAGCGAGCGGTGCAGGGCGAGCCAGGGAGCGGGGCGGAACATGCGGCGCGTGTCCTTTTTGTTATGCGGGTCGTCCGGAAGACTATCGTCGCGTCACGAGCCTGACAACCTCCTGAAAATGACGGCGCCCTCGAGCGGCGCGTTCCGCAGCGGCGCGAGCCAGCGCGAAACCGATCCGGTCTGGTGCAGACATGCGTGTTTCCGCCCACGAATGGTGCCGGTGTCGCGTGTCGCGACGCGCACAGGATGATCGAGGCGACGCGTAGCGGAAATGCACGCAAATTATTTGCGTCGCTGTCTTGCAATTTTCATGTTTGCTGCTGATTATCTGTTTCAACGCCATCCGCACAGGAGCACCCACCCGCCCAGGCAAATCGCAGCACAAGTGCAGAGATCCGGTCTTCCACCATATCGAAGAGGCATTCGTATCTATGGCGAAAAGATCCACCGCACGACGCAAGGCCTATCAGCGACCGAACCCGGAGGAGAAGACATTCAGAGACAGGAAAACGCGCAACGGACGACGACCGGACACCGACAGCGCGGTAGTCGTCGACCTCAACGCCAGAGCCCACAACCTGCAGACCGCTTACGCTGCCCCCCGAGTCCCGGCGCCACTCGAAGCCCGGACACCCTCCCAGAAACGCTACATCAACGCCATCCGCAATCACTGCCTGACTTTCGGTATCGGCCCCGCCGGCACCGGGAAGAGCTATTGCGCGGGCGCGCTGGCGGCGCAGGCGCTGGAGGCCGGACAGATCGACCGCATCATCCTCACGCGCCCCGCGGTCGAGGCCGGTGAGCAGCTCGGCTTCCTGCCGGGCGATCTCAACGAGAAGTTCTCGCCGTACATCGATGCCTTCCGCGACATCCTGAACGTGCGCCTGGGCGCCGGCACGGTCGACTACTGCCTGCGGCACGGTCGCATCGTGGCCTCGCCGCTCGCGTACATGCGCGGCAAGACCTTCGATGAGCGCACCTTCGTGGTGCTCGACGAGGCGCAGAACACCACGCCGTCACAGATGAAGATGTTCCTGACGCGCATCGGCGAGGAGAGCAGGGTGGTGGTCAACGGCGACATCCGCCAGAGCGACATCCGCGGTCCCAACGGGCTGGCCGATGCGATCGAGCGGCTGCGCGGCGTGCCGAGCGTCTACGTGCACCGCTTCGAGCGCGAGGACATCGTGCGCAGCGGACTGGTGCGCGAGATCATCGACCGTTACGAGCCCGAGGAGGTGTAGGTCCGGCTTCAGCCGGACAGCGTCGATCCCGTGGGTCCGGCTTAGCCGGACAGCATCTGTCCGGCTGAAGCCGGACCTACGGTTCGGCGTGCGTGTGCTGGCGCACGCGGAACGCCGCCACGCAGGCCGGCAGCAGGATCAGCGTGGTCAGGATGTAGGGGTAGTGCGGGATCGACCTGGTACAGGGCGGTGCCCGCGACCGGCCCCAGGATGAAGCCGAGCGCCGGTACCGCGGAGGCGATGCCGGCGAGCGCGCCCTGCTCGCGCGCGCTCACCGCGAGTGACATCGTCGCGTTGAGCCCCGGTCCGCACAGGCCCATGCCGAGGCCGAGCAGCGCCATCGCCACGAAGAAGGCCGGCAGCGCAGCGGCCCATATCAGCAGCGCGACGGCGCCGGCGAGCAACGGCATGCCGGCACGCAGCAGCAGCACGGGCGGGAGTTTCAACCGCTGCACCAGGACCGCCTGGGCGAACAGCGAGGCGCTCGCCATCGTCATCATCGTGTAACCGTAGGTCTGCGCGGTGGCGCGCGTGTCGAGCGCGAGCGTGTCCTGGATGCGGAACGCCAGCGTCTGCTGCACGATCGACCAGGCGGTGAACACCGCGATCCCCAGCCCGAGCCAGGCCGCGAAGCGCCGATCGAACAGGCGCAGCCGTGCCGCCGCGTGGTGCGGGACGGGCAGCACCTGCCGGCGCGGCAGCAGGCGGCGGATGAGCTCGGCCGCAGCGACCGCGGCAAGTGCGGCGACCGCCAGCGGCAGCAGCAGGCTGAACACCGCGAGCGTTCCCGCGATCGCCGGTCCCATGATCGAGCCGATGTTGTTCGCCGCCGCCAGCCGCCCCATGCCCGAGGCGCGCGTCTGCGGCGTGGTGGTGTCGGCGATGTGGGCCGATGTGGCCGGCGAGGTACCCGACATCACCAGCGCCTGCGCCATGCGCGTGCCCATGATCAGGGCATACAGCAGGGTACCGCTCACGATCCCGTACATCCCCAGCCCGAACACCAGCCCGAACACCAGTGTGCCGATGCTGTAGCCCCAGAGGCCGCACAGGATCACGGGCTTGCGGCCCCAGCGGTCGCTGATGCGCCCCCAGGCGCGGCTGCTGATGAAGAACACCAGCGAGGACATCGAGATGACGGCGCCGATCGCGACTTCCGCGAGGCCGACCTCGCGGCCCAGCGCGGGCAGCATCGCGAACACCATGCTCTGGCCCATGCCGTGGGCGAACACGCCGGCGTAGGGCGCGTGATCGCGTGCGAGCGCCTGCAGGCGGGTCTTGGTCGCGGGATGATCGATGGGCACGGTGCGGGTCCGCGGGGGCAAGCCGGGAATGGTAGCGGGCTTGCCGGCACGCGGCAGCAAAAACGGCATAATTGCGTTGTCCTGTGCCGTCGTCGAAATAACCATATGCGGCATCGATATTAGGTTGTCGAGACGATTTTCTTATAATGGCCGGGCAATTCAGCTACCCGGACCATAGCCATGGGGTTGGCCGCCATCAAGGAATCCGTCGCCTCTCTGGATCTCCCCCGCATCAATCGGGAACTCGCCGGCGCGCCGGCCGAGGACGTGGTGCGCTGGGCGCTCGGCCTGGGGCTGCAGCCGTTCATGAGCACGAGCTTCGGTCCCAATGCGGCACTGATGCTCGACCTGGTGAGCGGCATCGACCCCGGCGTCCCGGTGGTGTGGGTCGATACCGGCTACAACCTGCGCGACACCTACGTGGTGGCCGACAAGCTGATGAAGCTGCTGCCGCTGAACATGAAGATCTACACGCCGCGCATGAGCGCCGAGCGCTGGAACGCGCTCTACGGCGGCATCCCGCAGCTCGACGAGGCCGAACTCCACGAGCAGTTCACGCGCGACATCAAGCTCGAGCCCTTCGAGCGCGCGCTGGCCGAGCTGAAGCCGGAACTGTGGTTCACCGGGATCCGCCGGGGCGAGACGGATTTCCGCAAGACGCTCGATATCGTGTCGTGGGACGAGCGGCGCGCCATCCTGCGCGTCGCGCCGATCTTCGACTGGAGCGAGGAGGACGTGGCACGCTACGTCGAGAGCCGCGGCCTGCCCTCCTGCCGGCACTACTTCGATCCCACCAAGGTGCTCGACAACCGCGAGTGCGGCCTGCACACGGGGCTCTGAGCCCTGCAGCTGCGCCTCAGCGCCGCTTGGGCCCGGGCGCGCGGCCGGCGCGGATGCGGATCACGGCACGCTGGTCGATCTTGCCGCCCAGGCGCGAGAAGAAATCCAGCAGGCCCATCTGCCAGCCGTACTTGTCGCGCAGCGCGCGGTAGGCGGCGTCGCGCTCGGCCGCGTCCTTCACCACCACCGCGTGGGCCTCCGCCCACTCCCCGAGCAGCTTGCCGCGCATGTCGCAGGGCGCGATGCGCGCGCGCGAGGAATTGCGCAGCCGTTTCACCTTGCCGGCCTCGCCGGTCGAGAACACGTAATACGCGCCGTTGCGCTCGGCGAACCAGACCGGCGTGTTCACCGCGTCGCCGTTCCTGCGGAAGGTGGCGAGGTTCAGGTAGCGGGCAGTCTTCAGCGTGGTCGCCATGGGCGGGCTCTCGGGATGGGAGGCTGCATGGTATCCCAAAAAAAACGGCCCGGGTGTATGCCCGGGCCGCGCAAGGGATGAGTGTCTGTAACGGGTCGCTCAGAGGAAGAAGTCCTCGTTCTCGGCGCCGAACATGCAGGAGCCCCAGTTGCGGCCGAACTTGCCGACGTTGTTTGCCACGTGGGTGCGCCCCGCGTTGATGTCGAGCCACGCCTTGTTGATCGGGTGGCTCTTGTAGATGCCCTGGGCGCCCGAGTAGATGAACAGCTCGTTGATCGCGCTGGCGCACTTGGGCGCCACCAGCGATGCGTCGTAGCGCATCTTGATGCGCTGCTCGATCGGCAATTGCGTGCCGGCCGCGGCCGCTGCGTACATCAGGTCGAAGTTGCGCGCCATGATGGTCCGGCACTCGTCGATCACGCTGGTCGCATCGGCCGCGGCGGCTTGTGCGTCCGGATCCTGCGCCACGCGCTTGGCGTCGTTCAGGCCGACGCGGTCGCGGTTGATCTTGATGAACGAATCCAGCGCCGCCTGCAGCGCCCCGATCGACGACGAGCACACGGCGCGCACGAAGATCTGGCCGAAGGGCAGGCGGTACAGCGGGCTGGTGTTGACCTTGTTGCCGGGGCTGTCGCACAGGAAGCCGTCGATCGAGCGGTGCGTGCGGTATTCGGGCACGAAGACGTCCTCGACCACGATGTCGTGGCTGCCGGTGCCTTCCAGGCCGCTCACGTCCCAGTTGTCGACGATCGTGTAGTCGCTGATCGGCACCAGGAAGGTGCGGTAGTCGGGCGCGTCGCCGGCCGTCTTCGGCGGGACCACGCCGCCGAGCATGACCCACTTGCAGTGCTTGGAGCCGCTGGAGAAGTTCCAGCGCCCGCTCAGGCGATAGCCGCCCTCGACGTGCGTGACCTTGCCGACCGGCATGTAGGACGAGGAGATCAGCGTGTTGTCGTCCTCGCCCCAGACGTCCTTCTGCGCGCGGTCGTCGAACAGCGCCAGCTGCCAGTTGTGGCAGGCCACGACGCCGAGCACCCAGGCGGTCGACATGCAGCCTTCCGCGACGGTCATCTGCACGTCGAAGAAATCCATCGGGTCGAGTTCGAGCCCGCCCCAGCGCGCCGGCTGCAGGATCTTGAAGAAGCCGGCATCGATCATCTCCTGCACGTTCTCGCTGCGGCAGCTGGTGCAGCTTGCTTCGCCTCGTCGGCGCGTGCGCGCAGCCCCGGCAGCATGGCGCGTGCGCTGTCGCGCAGCTGTTGCTTGAGCGCGGCGCGATCCGCGCCCTGGGGGGCTTTTTTCAGTGCAGACGATTGGCTCATGGCTCTTGCTCCTGGTGGATGCTGGTTTGCAGGTTCCCGGCGGTGTCGCGGCTGCGTCTTGACGGTCCGCCTCGCCGAATCACCCCATGGATCGAATTATCAGTATGCCATTACCTGTCCGCATCACCGATATGGGCTAAATGCTGCCGGGCGCGCTTCAACCCTGGCCCCAGCGGTGGCCCCAGTGGCTCTCGCGCTTGCTGAAGGTCGGCACGTAGGTCGACCAGTCGAGCTGCAGGCCGTCGAAGCCGTACTCGAGCGCGAAGCCGGCCGGCGTCTCGACGTAGATCGACACCATGCGGTCGTTGGTGTGCCGCCCGAGGCAGGTGATCACGCGCACCCCGTTGGCGTGCACGCGGTCCATGAAGCCGCCCAGCGTGTCGAGGTCGGGCACTTCCACCATCAGGTGCACCAGGTCGCCCGGCAGCGGATCCCTGGACTGGAACAGCGCGAGGCTGTGGTGGCGCGGGTTGTTCGCGTGCAGGAAATGCAGCCCCTGGCCCGGATCCGCGGGATCGGGCGAGAAGTGCAGGTGCAGGTAGTCGGTCTGGCCGAAACCCATCACCGCGGTGAAGAAACGGTGGGAGGCCTCGAGATCGGGCGTCGCCGCGGCGATGTGGCCGAGCCCCATGGTGCCGTTGAAGCCGGTCACGAAGCCGCCGACGCCGACCGGCGAGATCAGCGGCAGGTAGTCGAGCCGCATGTAGTAGAAGAGTTCGCAGCGCAGGCCGCCGGGCGCGGTGAACGCGACCATCTCGCTCAGCAGTCGCGCCGCGCAGGCCGCGGGCGAGGCGCGCTCGCAGGCGATGCCGGCCGCTTCCAGCTCGCGCACGGCCGTGGCGAACTCCTGCGGCCCCGCGACTTCCCATCCCGCGACCGCGAAACGGTCCGCAGCTCCCTCCACGATGCGCAAGCGGTACGGGTACTCGTCCATCTTGAGGTAGAGCACGCCGTCCTCCTGCACGGACGGCGCGACCATCAGGCCCATCACCCGGGTGCCGAAATGCTCCCATTTCGCGAGATCGGTCGTCTCGATGACGACGTAGCCGAGCGCCCTGGTATCGATCATGTGCTGCGAACTCCTGCTTCGACTTCCCGCTGTCAGAGCGACACGTGTTCCTTGTGCTTCACCAGTTCCTCGGGAACGTCGGCGATGTTCATGTAGAACTGGCTGTACCACTTGCGCAGCATGTGGATCGGGCCGTCGCCATCGCACAGCACCGGGTTGCCCACGCGCACCTTGTTGTCCCAGATCTCGACGTCCTGGATGAACGAGTCGATGCTCATGCGCGTGTACTTGTCGACCATGTCGCGGTTCACGACGTCGGGCAGCTTCGGGTCCTTCTTCATCATCACGCCGAAGTTGATCATGAACTTGTTCATGTGCATCGGATAATGGCTGACCAGCAGGTGCACGGTCACCGGGCGGCCGTAGAGGCTGCCGGTCATCGTGGTGGTCATGTAGGCCGGGCCTTCGTAGATCGCGGTCGTGGTCATCCCGGTGGTGCCGTCCTCGAGGATCTCGTGGCCGCCCTCCATCACCTGGATGTAGCGGTGGCCGTCCTGGATGTTCTTGAAGCTCTTCACGCGCGAGTAGTGCACGGGCCCGAAGTGGCCGAGATCGGCCATGTTGTCCACGAGCTCGCGGCAATTGTTCTCGATCGGCACCTGCGTCATGGTCCAGTCGGTCCACTCGCCGGAGTAGTAGTCCTCCATGCGCGCGGGCTCCTGCTGCGGGATCGGCGGGTTGTTTTCGTGGTCGTTCCACACGAACAGCAGGCCGTTCTTCTCCAGCACGGGCCAGGACTTGATCACGGCCCTGTCGGGGATCTTCTTCGCGTAGGGAATGTCGTTGCAGACGCCGTCGCCGCCCCAGCTCCAGGCGTGGAACGGGCAGACCAGCGAGTCGTCCTTCACGTAGCCCTTGCTGAGATCCGCGCCCATGTGCGGACAGTAGGCGTCGAGCACGTGGACCTGGCCGTCCTTGTCGCCGCGGTAGACCGCCAGGCGCGTGCCGAACACGTCGAACATGCGTGGCTTGGTGGTGAACTCGGATGCCTTGTCCAGCACGTGCCAGCCGCGCGCGTAGCGATCGGGCATGGTGTCGGCGACGATGATGTGAGGCTTGCGGGGCGTTGCGGGCTGGTTCATCTGCGCTCTCCTGGTGGTGCCGGTCGGCTTTGTGCTTTGCGTGGCGCCATTCTTTGTCGCCGGGCTTGCGGCGTGAATCGTCCGAACGGAGGATGGGCCAGCCTATCGGGCCCTTGGATGATCTGGATCAAGAAATGCGGGCGCTGTGGCGCCGCGCGCGCCGTCAGCGCGGGCGCGAGGCGATGAACACCGCGCGCAGCGGCGCCGGGTAACCCTCGCGGGTGAGCCGCGGATCCGCGGGGTCGAGGAAATCCGCGAGCGATTCGAAGCGCATCCACGGCGTGCGGCGCTGCTCCTGCGTCGTGGTGGCCGCGACATCGACCAGCCGCGCCTCGCGAAAGCCCGCGCGCCGCAGCCAGCCGAGCATGGCCGCCGGGCTGGGGATGAACCAGACGTTGCGCATCATCGCGTAGCGGTCCGCGGGCACCAGCACGCGCTCGGCATCGCCCTCGACGACCAGCGTTTCCAGCACCAGCTCGCCGCCGGGACGCAGCGCATCGAGCAGCTCGCCGAGGTGCTCGAAGGGCGAGCGGCGGTGGTAGAGCACGCCCATCGAGAACACCGTGTCGAAGCAGCCGAGGCGCGGCGGCAGGTCCTCGGCGCGCAGCGGCAGCAGCAGCGCGCGTGGATCACCGAGGTAATGCTGCAGCGCGCGGAACTGCGCCAGGAAGCGCAGCGTCGGGTCGATGCCGAGCACGTAGGCGGCACCCGCGCCGAGCATGCGCAGCGCGTAGTAGCCGTTGCCGCAGCCGACGTCGAGCACGCGGCGCGCCGCCGAGATCCAGGTGCGGCGCGATCCGCGCCCATTTGAGGTCGGAGCGCCACTCGCTGTCGATGTCGATGCCGAACAGCGAGAAGGGTCCCTTGCGCCACGGGTGCAGTTGCTGCAGCGCGTCGTGCAGGCGGGCGCGGGCGTCGGCGTCGATCTCGCGCGGCGCTGCCGATGCGCACCGCGGCGCTGTCGAGATCGACGTCCGTCGGGCGCAGCGCCGGCAGCGCGGCGAGCGCCGCCTCCCAGTCGCCGGCATCGCCGTGGCGCAGACCGCGCGAGGCAGCGCCGCAGCGCCTCGCCCAGCGGCGCGACCGCGGCGCCCAGCGGAGCCGCGGCGAGCGCGTCCTCGAGGCCCGCGAGCAGGCTCATTTCTCGGCCAGCAGCGAGAGCGAAATTCAGGCACTGCAGCCAGACCGTGACGCGCCTGAAGCCGGCCGCCAGCAGGCGGCGGCGGTGCGTCTCCAGCGTCTCCGGGATCAGCACGTTCTCGATCGCGGCGCGCTTCTGCGCGACCTCCAGCGCGCTGTAGCCCTGCAGCTGCTTGAAGTCGTGGTGCAGGGTGCTGCAGCAGTTCCTGTTCCGCGGGGTCGTCGAAGGCGAGCTTCTCGGAGAGGACCAGGCAGCCGCCGGGGCGCATGCCGGTGACGATGCGCGCGAGCAGCGCGGCGCGGCCCGCGGGCGGGATGAACTGCAGCGTGAAGTTCATCGTGACCAGCGAGGCATCGCTCAGCTGCGGCCTCGCAAACGTCCTCGCAGCGGATCTCCACCGGCGCGGGCGAGGCGTCGGTGGCGACGATCGCGCGGCAGCGTTCGACCATCTCGGCCGAGTTGTCGATCCCGATCACGCGGCAGTCCGCGGGCACGTTCTGCCGCATCGCGAGCGTGGCGGCGCCCAGCGAGCAGCCGAGGTCGTAGCAGCGGGTGCCGGGTTGCGCGAACTGGCGTGCCGCGACCGCGATCATCTGCAGCGTGAGCGCGTAGCCCGGCACCGAGCGCGCGATCATGTCGGCGAAGACCTCGGCAACCGCCGCGTCGAAGCGAAAGGCGGCGATCTGCTCGCGCGCCTCGGCGTAGACCGCGTCGCGCGCGCCGTGGCGCGGCGTGCCGGTCGTGCTCATCGCGCGGCCTGCTGCGATACGGCAAACGCGGCGGGGAGCCACTGTCCGTCCGCCGCGCCGAGGCCCTTGCGCGCCAGCAGCTCGCGAAAGCCCGCGTCGTCCAGCGCGTCGTGCTCGCGCAGCACCGCCGCGAGCCCGAACAGCCGCCCGGCATAAAGCGCGCGTCCCAGCGGGCTCATCGCGCCCGGCGCGAGCTGCGCGCTGTGCTCGGCGAGCGCCGAGCGCATGCGCGGCCGGCAGGTTCCAGCCGACCGCCAGCGCGTGCGCCGCGGCGTCGCTGCGTTCCGTGACCAGGCGCGCGAACACCTCGGCCCGCGGCGCGAGATCCGGCGTCGCCTGGTAGTGCGCGAGCGCGAGACGGAACACCGTCACGGCGCCCAGCGCGTGCACCAGCCCGAGCACGTGCGCCGCGACCGGGGCGCAGCTCCCGGCTGCGCGGCGCGACGGCGGCCGCCGCCAGCGCCGACTGCAGGCCGAGCTGCCAGGCCGTGGGCGGCGAAGGCCGTGAAGGGCTCGCGCGGGTACCGCGAAGGCCGGACGCAACAGGGCGCTCGCGATCACCGCGCGCAGCGGCGCGGCGCCGAGCGCGGCGAGCGCGTGTCCGAGCTCGGCGAAGGGCTCGCCGGCATGGCCGAAAGCCGGATCGGCGGCAAGTTCCAGCACCGCGGCCGCAAGCGCCGGATCGCGCTGCAGCGTGTCGAGCAGCCCGTGCAGCGCCGCATCCTCCCGCCGGCGGCGAGCAGCGGCGCGAGCAGCGCGGGCGGCCCGGCGCATGGTTCGAGCGGCACCCGGCGCAGCGTATCGAGCATCGCCTCGTGCTCGTCGGGCAGCGCGTGGGCGAAGCGCGCGACAGCGAAGGCGCGCCGGTTCAGCTCGCGCAGCATCGAATCGCTCATGGGGTCGCGAAACGGCGTGCCGGGCGGGATCGTCGGCGGCGGTGCCTCGCGGGCGCGGGCGACGCCCGTGCCGGCGGAGCTGCGCGTCACGGGGGCGAGGCGGCGGTTGTACAGGCGCGCGCGCCAGGCGAAGGCGATAGCCGCGAGGCTCACCGCGAGCAGCAGCAGGACGCGGATGAGCAGGTCGTCGTTGGACATCGTTTCCCTGGCTGGGGGGATCGGGGCGGCACGCGCAGTATAGCCGCGATGGGGTACATTAGACGAAGTCCCTCCTGCGGAACGGCCATGACCGAGCGCGACAAGACCACGCTGAAACGCATCCGTACCGGCAGCTTCGAGCGCCGCCTGAGCCTCACGCGCACCGGGCTGCTCGCCGGCACGCGCTACATGGCCCAGTCCGCTTCCTCGCTGCTGCTGCCGCGGGCGCGCCGCGCCGAGCACCGGCGCGCCGCGCTCGGCGAGCAGGCGCGCTACCTGGTCGAGGAGCTCGGCAAGCTCAAGGGCAGCGTGGTCAAGATCGGGCAGATGATGGCGCTCTACGGCGAGCACTTCCTGCCCGACGAAGTCACGGTCGCGCTGCACGCGCTGGAGGACCGCACCGTGGCGCTGGAGTGGCCGGTGATCCGCCGCGTGCTGGAGCGCGAGCTCGGGCGCCAGCGGCTCGCGGAGCTCGACATCGACCCGGTGCCCATAGGCGCCGCCTCGCTGGGGCAGGTGCACCTGGCGCGCCGGCTTGCCGACGATCGCGTGCTGTGCCTGAAGGTGCAGTACCCGGGGGTGGCCGACTCGATCGACGCCGACATCGACGCGGTGGTGCGGATGCTCGAGCTCGGGCGCATGGTGGCGCCGACCGAGGAGTTCCGTTCCTGGCTCGAGGAGGTGCGCGAGATGCTGCACCGCGAGGTCGACTACACGCTCGAGGCGGCGAAGACGCAGCTGTTCCACGAGCGGCTGAAGCGCGATCCGCGCTTCGTGGTGCCCGAGGTGGTGCCGGAGTATTCGACGGCGCACGTGCTGGCCACCAGCTTCGAGCAGGGCTACGCGGTGACCAGCGCCGATGCCGAGGCGCTGCCGCTCGCGCGGCGCAACGCGCTGGGACGCGCGTTCCTGGAGTTGTTCCTGCGCGAGATATTCGAGTGGAAGGAACTGCAGACCGATCCGAACTTCGGCAACTACCGCGTGCGGCCCGCCGCGACCGCGCGCGGCCGCGACCGCCTCGTGCTGCTCGATTTCGGCGCCGTGCAGCAGTATCCCGACAGCTTCCTCGATCCGCTGAAGCAGATGATCCGCGGCGCCTACCGCGGCGACATCGAGCAGGTGCGCCTCGGTGCGATCGAGCTCGGGTTCATCCGGCCGGAATTCCCGGCGCACGTGCAGCAATCCTTCGCCGAGGTCTGCGCCGGCGTGATCGAGCCGCTGGTGTGCCGCCCCGGCAACGTGCCGCCCGAGGCGCTGAACCGCGATGGCCAGTACCGCTGGCGCGACAGCGACCTGCCCTCGCGCATCGCCTCGCGCGCCACCAAGGCGGCCTTCAGTACCTATTTCCGCGTGCCGCCGCGCGAGTTCGTGTTCCTCAACCGCAAGCTGATCGGGGTCTACACCTTCATCGCGGTGCTGGGGGCCGAGTTCAACGGCGCCGACATCCTCGAGAAGTACCTATGAGCCCAGCGCCTCGCGCAGCCGCTGCAGCTGCGCGACGATGATGGCGCGATTGCGCGGCCCCATGCGGATCAGCAGTTTCTGCGACTCCGGCAGCGATTCGAGCGCCGGGTCGGCGTACTTGTAGAACACCGCCGGCTGCGTCAGTTCGAGCTCGCCCGCGGGGGCGGGAGCGGCCAGCATCAGCTCGATGCCGCCGAGGATCGCATCACGCACGCGCGCCTCGCCGTTGCCGAGCTCGGCGTAGGCCTGCTGCAGCAGCGGTTCGTAGCGCAGGTACCAGCGCGCCAGCGCCGCGGTGTCCATTTCCGCGAAGGCCGCGACCACGGCGTCGTAGCGCGCGTAATTCGCGGTATCGAGGAAGGTCCGCTCCTCGCGTTCCACCACGATCAGCTTGCCCGGCATCGCCGGCAGCGGCAGCTTGTCGCGCACCAGCTTGCCGCGCGCGAAGGCGTCGGCGAGTGCAGCGGCGCGCGCCACCAGGTTGTCCGGTGCGAGACTGGGATGCGCGGTCGCGGGAACGATGTCGGCCAGGGTGGTGCGCACTTCGGCGTCGCTCTGCGCAAGCGCCGGCAGCGGCGGAGCAGGCGGTTCGGCAGGGGGCAGCGGTGCGGCGGGCGCGGCCGGCGGTGCGGCGGGCGTCGTCGCGCCGGGCGTCGCGGGCGCGGAGGCCGCGCCGCCGGGCGCATGCGTGGCCGGGGTCGCGCCTGGCGTCGGCATGGTGCGCAGCAGCTCGCGCACGGCCAGTGCCGTCACCGCGACCAGCGCCAGGGCCAGCAGCGCGAACAGGGCCGGGCGTGCCAGGCCGCGGCCCGCCGCGCGCGGCTCAGTGATTCGTTCGTCGTCTTGCGCGCGCATCGGCGGCGTCTCCCCGGGTGGTCATCGGCGCGGCAGGCTAGCGCGCAGGGGCGGGGGGGTCAATGCGCCATTGCCGCGTTCCTGCCGCGGCGCGCTCGCTGCGCCAAAGCGCTGCCGGGCGCGGCCGAGCTCGAATTCCACGTCGTGCGCCAGCTCGTGCAGCATGCGCTGCGAGGCGCCCGCGGCGGTCGCGCCGGCCAGCGCGCGCAACTGCCGCTCGATGCGGCGCACCAGCCAGAACAGCTCCTGCGCGGTGCGCTGGATCTCGAGCAGTCCGGCTTCGCCGGTGTCGGTGCCGATGCTCTCGCCCAGCGCGGCCGCGAAGGCTTCCAGGCCGAGGCCGGAGGCGTCGCTCACGCGCTCGAACTGTTCCACCAGGCGCTGCACGCGCGCGGGCAGCGGATCCGCCGGAAACTGCCGCAGCAGCGCGCGCAGCGCCGCGAAGCTGCCACGCAGCGCGATCAGCGAGCGGTTGGTGTCGAGCAGCAATTGCCGCGGCAGGACGCGTGCTGCCGCCGGCGGCGCGACGTCGCGCGCGCCGGCGAGTATCCGCCCGGCCGCGCGGTAGTTCTGCTCGCCGAAGACGAGCCGGTTGACGCGCAGGTACGGCATGCAGTCGGCCAGCGTGCCGACGTCGGGACCCTCGAAACGCAGCGCGTGGAGCATGTCGCAGAGCGCGAGGATCTGCGCCAGCGGATCGATGTCATCATGGGTGCTGCCCGCCGGATAGCCGGTGCCATCGGCGCGTTCGTGGTGCCCGCGGATCACCCGCGCGAGGCGTGCCGGCGCCGCGGCGAGGCGCTCGGCGATGGCGGCGCCTATCGGCACGTGGCGCTGGATCTCGAGCCATTCGCCGGGGTCGATGCCGGCGTTGCGGGTCGCGAGCGCGGGATCGATGTGCAGCAGCCCGAGGTCGTGCAGCAGGCCTGCCTGGAACAGCAGCCTCGCCTCGGCCGCGCCGAGGCGCCGCTCGCCGGCCAGCAGCACGCCGAAGCAGGCGCAGAACAGTGCGCGGCGGAACACGGCGGGCAGCACCTCCTCCAGCACGCTCAGTTTCTGCAGCAGGGAGGGGCCCAGCACGGCCGTCTCGCACAGCGCCTCGAGGCGCGGCGCGAGGCCGGTGGCAGCGGCGATGCGCTGCAGGTCGGGCGCGGAGTCCAGCAGTGCACGCAGGCGGTGGGCCAGTGCGGCGGCGTCGAGGCAGCGGCGCATCGCCAGCGCCTCGTCGATCGGCCGGTTCAGGCGATGGCCGCGCATCCTGCCGAAGGCGAAGCGCCCGAGTGGCGCGCCGCGCGCGAGCAGCAGCACGCCGAACTGGTTGCGCACGTCGTTGCTGGCAACCACCATGCGGCGCCGCACGCTGATGTCCGCGAGGTGCTCGGCGTAGCGGTCGCAGTCGCAGACCGAGAACCCGGCGCTGAACGCGTCGCCGGTGGTGTCGTTCAAGCCGCTTTGCCCAGGCAGCGCTGGTAGGCGCGCACGGTCGCGGCGATGCCCAGGCGCAGGGCGTCGACGGTGAAGGCGTGGCCGATCGAGACTTCCTGCAGCCCCGGCACGGCGGCTGCGTAGGCGCCGAGGTTCAGCAGGTTCAGGTCGTGGCCGGCGTTCACGCCGAGGCCGAGATCGAGCGCGGTGCGCGCGGCTTCGACGTGCGGGCGCAGGATCGCGCCGGCGTCGGCGCCCGCCGCGAAGGCCGCCGCGTACGGTCCGGTGTAGAGCTCGACGCGGTCGGCGCCGCAGGCGGCGGCGAGGCGGATCTGCGCCGGATCGGGATCCATGAACAGGCTGACACGGATGCCGAGCGCGCGCAGCTCCCCGATCAGCGGGCGCAGGCGTTCGCCGTCGCGCGCGAGGTCGAAGCCGTGGTCCGAGGTGAGTTGCGCATCGCTGTCGGGCACCAGCGTGCATTGCCGCGGGCGCACGGCGCGCACCAGCGCCATGAAGCCGGGATAGTCGGCGACGTCCGCGCGGTGGCTGCTCGCGGGGCCGGCGAAGGGGTTGCCCTCGACGTTGAGTTCCACCGCGAGCATTGCCGCCAGCGCGGGCACGTCGCCGGCGCGGATGTGGCGCTGGTCGGGTCGCGGATGGACGGTGATGCCGTCGGCGCCGGCCTCGACGCACAGGCGTGCGTGCTCCGTCACGCTGGGATAGTCGCCGGCGCGCGAATTGCGGATCAGCGCGATCTTGTTCAGGTTGACCGACAGGCAGATGCTCATTCGACGCGCTGGATCGACTCGATCACGATCGGGTTCACCGGCACGTCGTCGAGGTTCCCCACGCGTTGCGTGTTGACCAGCGAGATGCCGTCGACGACGTCCATGCCGTCGATCACGCGCCCGAACACCGTGTAGCCGGGCTTGCGCGTGACGTAGTTGAAGTCCAGCGTCAGGTTCGCGCGCACGTTGATGAAGAACTGCGCCCCCGCGCTGTCGGGGTCGTCGGTGCGCGCCATCGCGATGGAGCCGCGCTCGTTGTGCAGGTGATTGCGCGATTCGTTCTTCACCGGCTCGCTGGCCGGCTTCTCGGCGAGCTCCCGGGTGAAGCCGCCGCCCTGGATCATGAAGTTCGGGATCACGCGGTGGAACACGGTGCCGGCGTAGAAACCGCTGTCGACGTAGGACAGGAAGTTCGCCACGGTGAGCGGCGCCTCGTCCGGGTAGAGCTCGACGGTGATGTCGCCGGCGTTGGTGCTGATGCGCACCTGCGGATTGGCGTCGGCGTCGGTCTGCGCCGGCGAGGCGACGAACAGCAGGGCGCCACCGAGCAGGGCGAGCATGGCGAGCAGTCGGGTCATCATGGTGTCATTCGTCCCGTGGAGTTGTGGCTCAGACCCATTCCGAGCGGCGCTTGCGCTGCGGGATCAGGCGCGGCAGCAGCAGCGTCAGCAGTCCGCCGATCCCGGTCGCCCAGACGCCGTTGATGAACCATTTCTGCCAGGAGTCGTCGCGCAGGCGCTGGTTGTCGGCCTCGAGCACCCCGATGCGGTTCTTCAACACGTGCACCTGCTCGCTCAATTCGCGGTTGCTGGCGTCGAGCTGCGTGGCGTTGCTGGAGACCTGCTTCAGCTCCGCGAGCTCGGCCTGCAGCGCGTCGCGCGCCGCGGCCATGTCGCTCGAGCTCCTTGCGCCCTTGCTCGATCGCCGCCGTCAGCGTCACGCTGCCGTCGTCGGGCTGTCCGAGCAGGCGCAGCGCGTTGACCACCTGGTAGCGGGCGCCGGGCTCGCGCTTGAGGAAGCGCAGCGGCATCCAGCCCTCGGTGCCCTCGCGCGTGCGCACCAGCGCCCAGCCGGTGTCGCGCTGTTCCTGCACCACGATCACGGGGATGCCGGTGGGCAGGTCGAGCAAGGTCTTCTGGTCCAGGCCGGCGGCCTCGCGCAGCGGCACCGCGCGGGTGTCCTCGACATAGCGCTGTTCCTGCGCCTGGACGGTCATGATCAGGGCGCTGCTGAGCAGCACGGCGCCGGCGAGTCTGGAAAACATGGCAAAAAGCTCTGATGATGGATTCAAAAACTGCAATAACCCATTAATCTAGTTGCGATTAATCCGATGTCAAATTCGCGGGCGGCGAACGCGGCACGGGCGCCTCAGGGCAGCACCTTGCGCAACGGCTTGACGGTCACGCGGGCATAGACGCGGGCATGCACGTAGGGATCGTCCGCGGCCCACGCCTGGGCCGCGGCGAGGTCGTCGAAGTGCGCCACCACCAGGCTGCCGGTGAAGCCCGCGGGACCCGGATCCTCGCAGTCGAGCGCCGGGTGCGGCCCGGCGAGCAGCAGCCGGCCCTCGTCGCGCAGCCGCGTGAGTCGCGCCAGGTGGTCGGGCCGGGCCGCGAGCCGCCGCTCCAGGGAATTCTCGGCGTCTTCGGCGATGATCGCGTAATACAGCATGCGTTCGCTCCGTTGCGGGTGTGTCAGCCGGCGCCGGCCGGCGGTTCCTCGCCGTCCTTGACGTACGGCATGATCAGGGCCACGGTCAGCGCCGTCACCAGCAGCGTGAAGCCGATGGAGCTGTAGAGCTTGTAGCTGACCCAGGCGGCCTCGCTGAAGCGGTAGGCCACGTAAAGGTTCAGCGCGCCGACGACCAGGAAATTCGCGACCCAGAGGCTGTTCAGCCGCCGCCAGGCGACCGCGGGCAGGCTGAGCTGGGCGCCGATTGCCCGCTCCATCACGGTCTTGCCGGTCAGGGCGTGGGTGCCGAGGAAGACGGCCGCGAGCACCCAGTTGAAGATCGTCGGTTTCCACTGGATGAACAGCTGGTTGCGCAGCAGCAACGTGGCGGCGCCGAAGGCGCAGACCACCGCGGTGAGCAGCAGCAGGCGCTTCTCGACGTGTCCGCTCAGCAGCCGTGTCAGCACCAGCTGCAGCACCGTGGCGATCATCAGCACGGCGGTGGCCGAGTAGATCCCGTCGAAGTGGTACTCCCAGCCCCCGAGCGCCACGGTGCGGCCGTCGAGCTGGTAGACGACGAAGAACAGCACGACAGGGAGGAGTTCCGCGAATTGCTTCATGGGATCGGGGCCGTATCGGGGGCGGCGCGGCGCGCTGCGGGAATTTGCCGCGGCACCGGGCCGCGAATGCCGCTATTCTATCGCCCCCGCAGCCGTTTCCACACAGGCTTTTTCCTTGCTCGTCGATTTGCACACCCACACCAGCGCCTCCGACGGCGAGCTGGCGCCGCTCGCGCTGCTGCAGCTGCAGGCGGCGGCCGGCGTGGGGCTCACGGCCTTCACCGATCACGACACGCTGGCCGGCTGGGACGGCATTGCCGCCATGCTCGCGCCGGCCACCGGGCTGCCGCGCCTGCTGCCCGGCATCGAGTTCTCGGTGGATGCCGCGGGGCGCGAGATCCACGTGGTGGGGCTGGGCTTCGACCCCGCGCACCCGGCGCTGCGCGACGGCATCGCCTCGCAGCAGCTGCGGCGGCGCGCGCGCGCCGAGCGCATCGCGGCACGGCTCGAATACCTCGGCGTGCACGGCGCGCTGGCGGGCGCCGAGCTCGCGGCGGCCGGCGCCGGCCTGGGGCGACCGCATTTCGCGCGCTTCCTGGTGGCCAGCGGGCGGGTGCGCACGCTGGACGAGGCCTTCCACCGCTACCTCGGCAAGGGCAAGCCGGCCGCCTGCCGCATGGAATGGCCGGCCATGGCGGAAGCGACCGGCTGGATCCGCGCCGCCGGCGGGCGCGCCGTGCTGGCGCATCCGCTCGCCTACAAGATGACCCGCAGCAAGCTGCGCGCGCTCATCGGGCAGTTCCGCGACTGCGGCGGCGATGCGGTGGAGGTGGCGCTGCCGGGCCTGACGGCGGCGGACATGGCGATGGTCGGGCAGCTCGCGCGCGAGGCCGGATTGCGCGCCTCGGCGGGCAGTGACTTCCACGCCGCCGGGGGCTGGAACCTGCCGGGGCGCATACCGCCGCTGCCCGCGGGCCTCGATCCGGTCTGGGAGGACTGGATTTGATCGCCCGGCGCGCGGCAATTACACTCGCCGCGCCCTCCGTGATTGCCGCCCCGCGGTGCGCACGGCTCCCGAACACGGAATCCCCGCTTTGAGCATTTTCCTGCAGATCCACCCGGAGAACCCCCAGAAGCGGCTGCTGCAGCAGGTCGTGGACCGCTTGCGCGCGGGTGCCGTGATCATCTACCCGACGGATTCGGCCTACGCGCTCGGCTGCCATATCGGCGACAAGGCCGCGCTCGACCGCATCCGCGCGATCCGCCGCCTCGACGAGAAGCACAACTTCACGCTGATGTGCCGCGACCTGTCGGAGCTCTCGACCTACGCGATCGTCGACAACGTCAGCTACCGGCTGCTGCGCACGCACACGCCGGGGGCCTACACCTTCATCCTCAAGGCGACGGCGGAGGTGCCGCGGCGCCTGATGCACCCCAGGCGCAAGACCATCGGCATGCGCGTGCCGGACAACGCGATCGCGCTGGGGCTGCTGGAACTGCTCGACGAGCCGCTGATGAGCGTCACGTTGACGCTGCCCGGCGAGGAACTGCCGCTGACGGATCCCGAGGACATGCGCGAACGGCTCGGCCATGCCGTGGACCTGATCATCGACGGCGGCGGCTGCGGCCTGGAGCCGACCAGCGTGATCGATCTGGCCGGCGGCACCCCGGTCATCACGCGCCGCGGCAAGGGCGACACCAGCGCCTTCGAATAGCCCGAGGTGGGCGCAGGGTGCCCGTGCGGCTATAATCCGCCCCTTTTTCGAACGCGCCGCGGGGCAGTTCCCGCGCGCCAGCGACTGGAGTCAGGGTGTCGGAGCCAATCGATACGGAACTTGCCGCGCCGCCGGAGACCCCGGAACCGGTCGTGGGGGAGCAGCAGGAGCTGCCGCTCGCCTTCGTGCACGGCAAGCCGCTCACGGTGCTGCCGCGCGACCTCTATATCCCGCCCGAGGCGCTGGAAGTGTTCCTCGAGGCCTTCGAGGGTCCGCTGGACCTGCTGCTCTACCTGATCCGGCGCCAGAACCTCGACATCCTCGAGATCAACGTGGCGCAGATCACCGAGCAGTACATGCAGTACGTCGAGCTGATGGACGCGATGCAGTTCGAGCTCGCCGCCGAATACCTGGTGATGTCGGCGATGCTGGCCGAGATCAAGTCGCGCATGCTGCTGCCGCGCCAGCAGAGCGCCGCCGAGGAGGAGGCCGATCCGCGCGCCGACCTGATCCGGCGCCTGCAGGAGTACGAGCAGTTCAAGCAGGCGGCCGAGGACATCGACGGGCTGCCGCGCCTGGAGCGTGACGTGTTCCAGGCCGCCGCGCAGCCGCCGGAGCTGCGCCGCAGCAGGCCGCAGCCGCAGGTGGAACTGCGCGAACTGCTGCTCGCCTTCGGCGAAGTGGCGCGTCGCGCCGCGATGAACGTCAGCCACCACGTGCAGATGGAGCGGCTGTCGACGCGCGAGCGCATGGTCGAGATCCTCGCGCGGCTGCATACGCCGCATTTCGTGCCCTTCGTCAGCCTGTTTCGCATCGAGGAAGGGCGCATGGGCGTGGTGGTGACCTTCCTCGCCATCATGGAGCTGATCAAGGAATCGCTGATCGAGATGGTGCAGTCGGAGCCGTTCGGACCCATTCACGTCAAACCGCGGGGGCAGGATGCAGTTGAAGTCGATCATTGAGGGCGCGCTGCTGGCGGCCGGCCGTCCGCTCACGCTGGACGAGCTCGCCGACCTGTTCGACCTCACCGACCGCCCGTCCACCGAGGAGCTGGCCGCCGCGCTGCAGGAGCTGTGCGCCGACTGCGAGGGCCGCGGCTTCGAGGTGCGCCGGGTCGCCAGCGGCTACCGCCTGCAGGTGCGCCAGGAACTGGGGCCGTGGATCTCGCGGCTGTGGGAAGAAAAGCCGGCACGCTACTCGCGCGCGCTGCTCGAGACGCTGGCGATCATCGCCTACCGCCAGCCGATCACGCGCGGGGACATCGAGGAAGTGCGCGGCGTGGCGGTGAATCCCAACATCATCCGCACGCTGCAGGAGCGCGACTGGGTGCGCGTCGTGGGACAGCGCGACGTGCCGGGGCGGCCCGAGCTGCTCGCGACCACGCGGCAGTTCCTCGACTACTTCGGCCTGAAGGGGCTCGACGACCTGCCGACGCTCGCCGAGATCAAGGATTTCGAGCAGGTGAACCCGGAGATGACGCTCGCGATCGAGCCGCCGCCGCAAGCCGCGGACGAGGCTGTCGCTACCGGAGATGCCGACGCGGACGAGAGCGACGCCGAGGCGCCGGAACACGAGGGCGTCGACGACGCGGATACCGACGAGGCGCCCCGATGATTGACGGCGCACGACTGCACAAGGCGCTGGCCGACCTCGGTCTCGGTTCGCGGCGCGAGATCGAGGGCTGGATCGAAGCCGGCCGCGTCACGGTGAACGGCCGCGCCGCGGTGCTGGGCCAGCGGATCGCGCGCGGCGACCGGGTCGCCGTCGACGGCAAGCCGGTGCGCCTGCCCGACGCGGAGCCCGCGGCGATACGCGTCATCGCCTACAACAAGCCCGAGGGCGAAATCTGCAGCCGCCGCGACCCGGAAGGCCGGCCGACCGTCTTTGCCGCGTTGCCGCGGCTGCGCGACGGGCGCTGGATCATCGTGGGCCGCCTCGACCTCAACACCACGGGCCTGCTGCTCGCCACCGATTCCGGCGAGCTGGCGAACCGCCTGATGCATCCCGGCTCGTCCATCGAGCGCGAGTACCTGGTGCGCGTGCTGGGCGAGGTGGATGCCGCGTTGCTGGCGCGGTTGCGCGCCGGTGTACTGCTCGACGACGGCATGGCGGCCTTCGACGACATCCGCGAACTCAAGGGCGAGGGCAGCAACCGCTGGTTCACGGTGGTGCTGCGCGAGGGGCGCAATCGCGAGGTGCGGCGGCTGTGGGAGTCGCAGGGGTGCAAGGTCAGCCGCCTGAAACGCGTGCGTTTCGGCACCGTGGCCCTGGGACCGCGCGAGCGCCGCGGTACCTGCCGCGAGCTCGACGAAGCCGAGGTGCGGGCGCTGTGCGCCTCCGTGGGGCTGATCCCGCCGGCGCCGGCACGCGCCGGCGCCCCCGAGCGCCCGGGCGCGCGTCGGCGCGACGCTGCCGGTGCGGCGCAGCGTTCGCCCGCGCCACGCGCGACGCGCGGCGCACGCGGGACGTATTCCAGCGTCGGCGATGGCGGCGCCACGCCGCGCGGACGCAGCCAGGGTGCCGAGGCAAAGCGCGGCACACGCGCGGGCGAGCCGGGCGCGACGGCCGGACGCGACCAGCGCGGACGCGGGCAGGGTGCTGCGGCGAAAGCCGAGGGGCAGGGTCGCGACGCGGGTGCCGTGGCGGAGCGTCCCGTGCGCCGCAACGTGGACGGCTCGCCGGCCAATCGCGCCGCGCGCCGCCACGACGCGCGTGCCGCGACGCCACGTCCGGCGCGCCGGCAGGAAGAAACCACCGCCGCCAAACGTCCCCCGCGACGGCGTTAGCCCGAATCGTCAGTCGGCCGCGATGCTGCGGTTGCGGCCCTCGCTCTTGGCGCGATAGAGCGCGCGGTCGGTGCGATCGAACAGGCCATCGACGGTTTCGGCGTCGCGGATCTCGCCGGCGCCGATGCTGACCGTGATCTTCCCCGTGGTCGCGGCGTCCACGCTGCAGCGATGCGCGATGCGCTTGCGGATGCGCTCGGCGATCTGCACGCCCTTGCCCAGTGTCGTCTGGCTCAGGATCACCACGAACTCCTCGCCGCCGAAACGGAAGGCCTGGTCGTAGGGGCGCAGGCAGTCGCGCAGCTGTGCCGCCACGCCGCGGATCACCTGGTCGCCGGCGCTGTGGCCGAGCGAGTCGTTGATGCGCTTGAAATGGTCGATGTCGGCAATCAGCATCGCAAAGGGCTGACCGAAGCGCTGCGCGCGTGCCACCTCGGTGGCCAGTGCGGCGTCGAGCGCCATGCGGTTGCCCAGGCCGGTCAGCGGATCCTTGCGCGCCAGCAGCTTCAGGCGATGGTGCTGCAGCGCGTTGTTGAGCGGCGCGGCCAGCGGCGCGAGCAGCGCGGCCAGCGGCGCGTGCAGTTCGCCGCGCACCTGGGCCTCGATCTGGCCGAGGTATTCGCCGGCGAGGTGCAGCCGCGAGCGCAGCGTCCTGTCGGTGCCGCGGCCGGCGACGAAGCACTCGGCCGAGTCGGGGGGCGAATAGCACAGGCCCTCGACCGGCAGCGTGAGGCGCAATTCCTCGAGAAACAGCTCCAGCAGCTTGCGCAGGTCGAGCTGCCGGAACAGGCGGTTGCCCAGCTGCAGCTCGGACACGCTCTGGGCGCGCTCGGCCGGCTGCGCTGCGCCGGCGGGCGCGCCGGAGGGGCGAACCGAGTGCGGGAACTGCAGGATGTCTGCTCCGGCCATTGTCGTCGTCCGCCTGCTGCTGGGATAGCAGGACCGGCGAAGCGAGATTCATGCCAGCGCGTGCGACGGCGTTCCCAAGCGATTGAAAAGCCGTGGAAAAAGGCAGTGCTACGCGTCCGTTCGCGTGCCGGACCGTGGCGCGCGACGGTTATTTGACGGCAGCGCGGTGCGGGGCAGCGTCAGCCGCCCTGCGCGTCCAGCGAGCGGCCCGTGACGCCGGCGCTGGCCGGTCCCATCAGGTAGAGATAGGCCGGCATGATCTGCTCCGGACGCGGGTTGCGTTCGGGCGTTTCCGCGGGGTAGGCCTCGCGCCGCATCGCGGTGTTGGTCGCGCCCGGGTTGATGCAGTTGACGCGGATCGCCGAGGTGTTGTCCAGCTCGTCGGCGAGCACCTGGCTCAGGCCCTCGATGCCGAATTTCGATACCGCGTAGGCGCCCCAGTACGCGCGCCCGCGCCGCCCGACGCTGGAGCTGGAGAACACGATCGAGGCATCGGGCGCCAGGCGCAGCGCCGGCATCAACGCCTTGGTGAGCGCGAACGGCGCGGTCAGGTTGACCGCCATCACCTCGAGCCATTTCGCGGTGGGGTACTGCTCGAGCGGCGTGCGCGGTCCGAGCCGCGCGGCGTTGTGCAGCACGCCGTGCAGGCAACCCAGGGTCTCCACGATGGCCTCGCCGAGCGCGCGGTAATCCTCGTCGCCGGCGCGCTTCGAGGTCGAGCAGCTGGATCACGGGCTCCGCGCCGCCGGCGGCGACGATTTCGTCGTACACCGCGTCGAGCGTGGCCTGGGTGCGACCGAGCAGCACCACGGTGGCGCCGTGGGCGGCGAAGGCGAGCGCGGCGGCACGGCCGATGCCGTCGCCGGCGCCGGTCACGAGGATGTTGCGTCCGGCCAGCAGATCGGCCGGCGCCTGGTAGAGATGGGCTTGCTGCATGCGGGTTCGCGCTCTCAGGCGGTCAGGAAATGGGTGAACAGGATGTGCGCGATCGCCGGCACCGAGTCCGCGTGCCAGTCCGCCTGCCACTGCGCGACGGCTTCGTCGGGCTCCAGGTAACCGTAGGTGGCGGCGATGGTGCGCATGCCCGCATTGCGCCCGGCCTGGATGTCGCGCGCGTGATCGCCCACGTAGACCGCTTCGGTCACCGCGCAGCGCAGGCGCTCGCAGGCGAGCAGCAGCGGCTCGGGGTCGGGCTTGGTGCGCTGCACGTGATCCGGGCAGACCAGCACGTCGGCCGGCGGCTCGAGGCGGGCGCGCGCGAGCAGGGGCTCGGCCAGGTAGTTCGGCTTGTTGGTCACCACGCCCCAGCGGATCCCGCGCGCGGCGAGCGCGTGCAGCAGCTCGGCGATGCCCGGGAAGGGCGCGGTGTCGACCAGCAGGTGCGCCTCGTAGAGCGCGAGCAGGCGCTGGCGCAGCGGCTCGAAGGCCGGGTCCGCCTCGTCGATGCCGAAGGCGAGGCGCACCAGCGCGCGCGCGCCGTGCGAGACCGTGCGCCGGATCGGCGCGTACGGCAGCGGCTCGCGGCCGTGCTCGGCGCGCAGCAGGTTCACCACGGTCACGAAATCCGGGGCGGTGTCGAGCAGGGTGCCGTCGAGGTCGAACAGCACCGCGCGCAGGCGGGGGCGGGCGGCGTCGGGCATCAGGCGGGCTTGCGCGCGTGCACGAGGTAGTTCACGTCGACGTCGCGGCCGATGCTGAAAGCCTGCGTGAGCGGGTTGTAGAGCATGCCGGAGATGTCCTCGGTCTGCAGCCCGGCCTGGCGCGTCCAGGCCGCGAGCTCCGAGGGCCGGATGAAGCGCGCGTAGTCGTGGGTGCCCTTCGGCAGCAGTTTCAATAGGTGCTCGGCGCCGAGGATCGCGAAGGCATAGCTTTTCGGGTTGCGGTTGATGGTCGCGAAATAGACGTCGCCGCCGGGGCGGACCAGCCGGGCGCACGCGCTCACCAGCGAGCCGGGGTCGGGCACGTGCTCGAGCACCTCGAGACAGGTCACGATGTCGAAGCTGCCCGGACATTCCTCCGCCAGCACCTCGGCGTTGGCGTGGCGGTAGTCGATCTCGAGGCCGGATTCGAGCAGGTGCAGCCGTGCCACCGCCAGAGGCGCCTCGCCCATGTCGATGCCGGTGACCGTGGCGCCGCGCTGCGCCAGCGCCTCGCTCAGGATGCCGCCGCCGCAGCCCACGTCGAGCACGCGCCGGCCCGCCACCGGGGAGCGCGCATCGATGTAGTTCGCGCGCAGCGGGTTCATCTGGTGCAGCGGGCGGAAGTCGCCGGCGCGATCCCACCAGCGGCTCGCCAGCGCCTCGAACTTGGCGATTTCCGCCGCGTCGACGTTGGGTGTGGTGTCTTTCTTCATTCAACTGGACCTGTGTTGCGATGGAGCGGGCCGCGGCCTCAGCGGCGAGCGATGCGGTGCTGCCAGGCGAGCGCCTCGGCGTGCAGTTCGTCGTGCGCCAGCGTGCACAGCCGGCGTTCGGACAGCAGCGCGCGGCCCTCGACCCAGGCGTGGGTGACGGCGGCGCCGCTGCCGGTGTAGACCAGCGCCGAATGCGCGTCGTAAACAGGCGAGCAGGCGATCCGGCGCATGTCGACGGCGATCATGTCGGCGTCCTTGCCCGGTTCGAGGCTGCCGATGCGCTCCGCGAGTCCGAGCGCTTCGGCGCCGCCCAGCGTGGCCATGCGCACGGCCGCGTGCGCCGACAGCGCCGTCGGATCGCCGCTGCTGCCCTTGGCCAGCAGCGCCGCCAGGCGCATCTCGGCGAAGAGGTCGAGCGCGTTGTTGCTGGCGGCGCCGTCGGTGCCGAGTGCGACGTTGATGCCCGCCTCCGCCCAGCGTGCGCACGGGGCAGAAGCCGCGGCGAGCTTCAGGTTGGAGCCGGGGCAATGCAGCACCTGGATCTGGTTGCGCACCAGCAGCTCGAGGTCCTCGGGGGCGACCTGGGTCATGTGCACGGCCTGGAAGCGCGGCGACAGCAGGCCGAGGCCCTCGAGGCGCGCCAGCGGGCGGCAACCGTGCTGCGCGATCGCGTCGCGGATCTCCCCGGCGGTCTCGTGCACGTGCATGTGCACCGCGCTGTCGAGCTCCGCGGCGAGCATCGCCACGCGCGCCAGCGTCTGGTCGCTGGTGGTGTAGGGCGCGTGCGGGCCGAAGGCGAAGGAGAGCCGCGGGCAGCTGCGGTAGTCGTCGCGCACCTGCAGCCCCTTGGCGAGGTACTCGTCGGCATTCGCGCCCCAGGCGCTGGGATGCTCGAAGATCGGGAACGCGATCTGGGCGCGAAAGCCCGCTTCCACCACGGTCTCGGCGGCCACGTCGGGGAAGAAGTACATGTCGCTGGCGCAGGTGGTGCCGCTCGCGAGCATCTCGGCCATCGCGAGCCGGGTGCCGGTGCGCACGAAGTCCTCGCCCACCCAGCGCGCCTCGGCCGGCCAGATGTGGTCCTGCAGCCAGTCCATCAGCGTGTGGTCGTCGGCGAGGCCGCGCAACAGCGTCATGGCCGCGTGGCCATGGGTGTTCACCAGCCCGGGCATCAGCAGGTGGTCGTCCAGAGCGGTATCGAGCGGGGCGCGGTACGCCCCGGCGACGCGATCGGCGGGGACCACGGCCACGATGCGCCCGTCGCGCAGCGCGACGGCATGGTGCTCCAGCACGGTATCGCGCGGGTTGACCGGCAGGATCCAGCGCGCGCGGATGATCTGGTCGACGTTCTCCAATACCCCTCCCGGGTGGCTCGGGTGCCCTGAGCGGCGGCAAGTATAACCGCAAGCCCCGCGCCCCGGCCCGTGCCCGGCGGCAGTGGCGCCGGTTAGCCCCGCAGCGGGGGGCTGTGCTATGATGCCGCCCTTTTGAAGCCGCCGAAATCCGCGCGCGACAGCATGCTGTCGCGGCTGAGGTAGTGGCCGAATCCATAGACTTTTCAGGTTGTTATGGGCGAATTAGCAAAAGAAATCGTACCGGTCAGCATCGAAAGCGAATTGCGCCAGTCCTACCTCGACTACGCCATGAGCGTGATCGTGGGGCGGGCGCTGCCGGACGTGCGCGACGGCCTGAAGCCGGTGCACCGGCGCGTCCTGTTCGCGATGAGCGAGCTGGGCAACGACTGGAACAAGGCCTACAAGAAGTCCGCGCGCATCGTGGGTGACGTGATCGGCAAGTACCACCCGCACGGCGACTCGGCGGTCTACGACACGATCGTGCGCATGGCGCAGCCCTTCTCGATGCGCTACGTGCTGGTCGACGGGCAGGGCAACTTCGGCTCGGTCGACGGCGACTCGGCGGCGGCGATGCGCTACACCGAGATCCGCATGCGCAAGATCGCGCACGAGCTGATCGCGGACCTCGACAAGGAAACCGTGGACTTCGTGCCGAACTACGACGGCACCGAGATGATCCCGGCGGTGTTCCCGACGCGCATCCCGAACCTGCTGGTCAACGGCTCCTCGGGCATCGCGGTCGGCATGGCGACCAATATCCCGCCGCACAACCTGGGCGAGGTGATCCGGGCCTGCCTGGCGCTGATCGACAACCCGGCGCTCGAGGTCGACGACCTGATCGAGATCATCCCGGGCCCGGACTTCCCGACCGGCGGCATCATCAACGGCCGCGCTGGGCATCGTCGAGGCCTACCGCACCGGGCGCGGGCGCATCTACGTGCGGGCGCGCGCCGAGGTGATCACCGACGACGCGAGCGGTCGCGACACCATCATCATCACCGAGATCCCCTACCAGCTGAACAAGGCGCGGCTGATCGAGAAGATCGCCGAGCTGGTCAAGGAAAAGCGCATCGAGGGCATCTCGGAGCTGCGCGACGAGTCGGACAAGGACGGCATGCGCGTGGTGATCGAGCTGCGCCGCGGCGAGTCCGGCGAGGTGGTGCTGAACAACCTCTATGCCCAGACCCAGCTCGAGAGCGTGTTCGGCATCAACGTGGTGGCGCTGGTCGACGGCCAGCCGCGCACGCTGAACCTGAAGGAACTGCTCGAGGCCTTCCTGCGCCACCGCCGCGAAGTGGTGACGCGGCGCACCGTCTACCTGCTGCGCAAGGCGCGCGAGCGCGGCCACGTGCTCGAAGGCCTCGCGATCGCGCTGGCCAATATCGACCAGGTGATCGAGCTGATCCGCAACTCGCCCGAGCCCCGCCGAGGCGCGCGAGCGCCTGATGGCGCGTGCCTGGGAGCCCGGCACGGTGCTGGCGATGCTCGACAAGGCGGGCGCGGACGCCTGCCGCCCCGAGGACCTGCCGCGCGAGTTCGGGCTGCGCGAGGGCCGCTACCACCTGTCGCCGGAACAGGCACAGGCGATCCTGGACCTGCGCCTGCACCGCCTGACCGGCCTGGAGCACGAGAAGCTGCTCGAGGAGTACCAGCAGAAGCTCGAGCAGATCGCGGACTACCTGGAAATCCTCGGCGATCCGCTGCGCCTGATGCGCGTGATCCGCGAGGAGCTCGAGGCGGTGCGCGAGCGACTACGGCGACAAGCGCCTCACCGAGATCGTCTCCAGCCGGCTGGACCTCACGCGCGAGGACCTGATCCCGCAGGAAGAGCGCGTGGTGACGGTGTCGTTCAGCGGTTACGCCAAGTCGCAGCCGCTGGACACCTACCAGGCGCAGCGCCGCGGCGGCGTGCGGCCGCTCGGGCGCGCCGGTGCGCGAGGAGGACTTCGATCGAGCACCTGCTGGTCGCGAACTCGCACCACACGATCCTGTGCTTCTCCAACCGCGGGCGCGTGTTCTGGCTCAAGGTCTACGAGATTCCGGTCGCCTCGCGCGGCGCCAAGGGCCGCCCGCTGGTGAACCTGCTGCGCTCGAAGGCGACGAGCGCATCACCTCGCTGCTGCCGGTCGGCTCCTTCGACGCCGAGCGCTTCGTGTTCATGGCGACCTCCGACGGCACCGTGAAGAAGACGCCGCTCGACGCCTTCTCGCGCCCGCGCGGCAACGGGCTGATCGCCATCGATCTCGGCGAGGACGACCACCTGGTGGGCACCGCGATCACCGACGGCAGCAGCGACGTGCTGCTGTTCAGCAGTGGCGGCAAGGCGGTGCGCTTCAAGGAATCCGAGGTGCGCGCGATGGGACGCACCGCGCACGGCGTGCGCGGCATGCGCCTGCTCGCCGGCCAGCGCGTGGTGTCGCTGATCGTGCCCGACGAGAGCGCCTCGCAGGTGCTCACGCTGAGCGCCAACGGTTACGGCAAGCGCACCGCGACCCGGGATTTCCCGCTGCACAGCCGCGGCGGCCAGGGCGTGATCGCGATGCAGGCGAGCGAGCGCAACGGCGCGCTGGTGGGCGCGATCCGCGTCCTGCCGAGCGACGAGGTGATGCTGATCAGCGACCAGGGCACGCTGCTGCGCACGGTGGTGGACCAGATCTCGCTGCTCAGCCGCAACACGCAGGGCGTGAAGGTCATGAACGTCCGTGACGGCGAGATGCTGGTCGGCATGGCGCGCATTGCCGAGGCCGAGGGCTCGGGCGCCGCTGACGAGGACGCCGACGGCGGCAGCGCCGCGGATCCCGCGGACGGCTGAGGCGTATTTTTTCTATCGCACACGACGAGGAAGGCGGAGCCATGGCACGAGTATTCAATTTCTGCGCGGGACCGGCCGCGCTGCCCGAGGCGGTACTGGCGCGCGCGCGCGACGAACTGCTCGACTGGCACGGACGCGGTCTGTCGGTGATGGAAATGAGCCACCGCGGCAAGGACATGGTCGGCATCGCGGAGAAGGCCGAGGCGGACCTGCGCGAGCTGCTCGGCATCAGCGACGACTACGCGGTGCTGTTCCTGCAGGGCGGCGCGACGGCACAGTTCGCCGCGGTGCCGCTGAACCTGCTCGGCACGGCCGGGCGGGCCGATTACGTGAACACCGGGCAGTGGTCGATCAAGGCCATCGCCGAGGCGCAGAAGTACTGCGACGTCAACGTGGCGGCGAGCTCCGAAGCCACGCGCTTCACCAGCGTGCCGGCGCAGTCCGTGTGGCAGCGCTCCCCGGCAGCCGCCTACCTGCACTACACGCCGAACGAGACCATCGGCGGCGTCGAGTACGACTGGGTGCCGGAGGTGGGCGCCACGCCGCTGGTCGCCGACATGTCCTCGACCATCCTGTCGCGCCCGCTCGACGTGAACCGCTTCGGCGTGATCTACGCCGGCGCGCAGAAGAACATCGGTCCCGCGGGGCTGGTGCTGGTGATCGTGCGCCGCGACCTGCTCGGGCGCGCCCGACCCGCGCACGCCGGCCGTGCTCGACTGGACGCTGCAGGCCAAGAACGCCTCGATGTACAACACGCCGCCGACCTATTCCAGCTACCTCGCCGGGCTGGTGTTCCAGTGGCTGAAGGACCAGGGCGGACTCGCCGCCATGGGCGAGCTCAACCGGCGCAAGGCGGAGACGCTGTACGGCTACATCGACGCCAGCGGCTTCTACGCGAACCCGGTGGAGAAGGCCTCGCGCTCGTGGATGAACGTGCCGTTCACGGTTGCCGATGCCGCGCTCGAGAAGCCCTTCGTCGCCGAGGCGGAAAAGGCGGGCCTGCTGTACCTCGAGGGTCACCGCTCGGTCGGCGGCATGCGCGCGAGCATCTACAACGCCGGTCGGCATGGACGCGGTGAACGCGCTGATCGACTTCATGAAGGACTTTGCGGCCCGCAAGGGCTGAACGCGGCATGCCGGACATGAGCGATTCCGCCAGCGCGCTGGAGCGCATCCGCGCCGAGATAGACGGCATCGACCTGCAGCTGCAGGAGCTGCTGAACCGGCGCGCCGAGTGTGCGCAGCAGGTCGCCGAGGTGAAGAAGGCGGAGTTGCTGGCCGCGCACGGCCACGCGCAACCGGGGCAGGTGAACTTCTACCGCCCCGAGCGCGAGGCGCAGGTGCTGCGTCGCGTGATGGCGCGCAACGACGGGCCGCTGCCGGCGACCGAGGTCGCGCATATCTTCCGCGAGATCATGTCGGCCTGCCTCGCGCTCGAGAAGCCGATGACGATCGCGTTCCTGGGTCCCGAGGGCACGTTCACCCAGGCCGCCGCGGTGAAGCACTTCGGCTACGCGGTGCTGAGCCGCCCGCTGGCGACCATCGGCGCGGTGTTCGACGAAGTCGAGTCGGGCGAGTCGGACTACGGCGTGGTGCCGGTGGAGAATTCCACCGAGGGCATGGTCACGCACACGCTGGACAACTTCGTCCGCTCGACGCTGAAGATCTGCGGCGAAGTGGAGCTGCCGATCCGCCAGCACCTGCTGGGCGCGCCCGGCTGCAGCATGGAAAACGTCACGCGCATCTGCGCCCACCAGCAGGCGCTCGCGCAGTGCCGCAACTGGCTCGAGAAGAACTGGCCGCGCATCGAGCAGCAGGCGACCTCGAGCAACGGCGAGGCGGCGCGTCTCGCCGCCGCGGATCCGGCGATCGCCGCGATCGCCGGCGACATGGCGCGCGAGGCCTACGGCCTGGTGACGCTGGCGGCGAGCATCCAGGATTATGCCGACAACACCACGCGCTTCCTCGTGGTCGGGCGCGAGATGGTCAAGCCGAGCGGCAGCGACAAGACCTCGATCATCGTCTCCACGCACAACAAGCCGGGCGCGCTGTTCAAGCTGCTCGAACCGTTCCAGCGCGAGCAGCTGATGCTGACGCGCATCGACACGCGGCCCTCGCGCTCGCAGCCCTGGACCTACCTCTTCTTCATCGAGTTCGAGGGTCACCAGGACGATCCGAAGGTGGCGGCCGTGCTGGCCGAGCTCGAGGAGCAGACGGTGATGCTGAAGATCCTCGGTTCCTATCCCCAGGCAGTGATCTGAGGCCATGAGCGCTCGCGTGGGTACGCTGCTCTTCGTCGGGCTCGGGCTGATTGGCGGCTCGCTGGCCGCGGCGCTGCGTGGCACCGGCTTCGCCGCTCGCATGACGGCGTTCAACCGCAATCGCGCGACGCTCGATTACGCGCTCGGTGCCGGCCTCATCGATGCCGCGCCGGCGAGCCTCGAGCAAGCCATCGCCGAAGCCGACCTCATCGTGGTCGGCGTGCCCACGCTGACCGTGGGCCGGATCTTCGCGGCGATCCGCGAGCACGGTCGCCCGGACGTGCTGATCACCGACGTGGCCAGCGTCAAGGGCAGCGTGGTCGCGGCCGCGCGCGAGGCCTTCGGCGCGGTACCGCCGCGGCTGATCCCGGGGCACCCGATCGCCGGCGCGGAGAAATCCGGCGTCGAGGCCGCGCGCGCGGATCTCTTCGTGCGCCATCGCGTGATCCTGACGCCGCTCGAGGATTCCGACCCCGAGGCGCTCGCGACGATCGACGCCATGTGGCGGCTGACCGGCGCCGACGTGGTGCGCATGGACGTGGCCGAGCACGACCGCGTCCTCGCGATGACCAGCCATCTGCCGCACCTGCTGGCCTTCGCGCTGGTCGACAGCCTGGCGAACCAGCCGGCGAGCGACGAGATATTCCGCTGTGCGGCCGGCGGCTTTCGCGACTTCACGCGCATCGCCTCCAGCGACGTGGTGATGTGGCGCGACATCGCGCTGGCCAATCGCGATGCACTGCTCGGGCGCGCTGGACGGCTTCACACACACCCTGGACACCGTCCGCGCGGCGGTTGCGAGCGGCGACGGCGAGGAGCTGGAGCAGGTGTTCGCACGGGCGCGCGCGGCGCGCGAGCGCTACCTGCGCTGGCTCGAGCGGGGCGATCATCCTGAACAATGACGGGGGCGACGTGACACAGGACGGGCGAATCGATTACATCGCGAGCGGCGGCGGCGTGCTGCGCGGCGAGCTGCGCGTGCCGGGCGACAAGTCGATCTCGCACCGCTCGATCATGCTCGGCTCGCTGGCCGAGGGTACCACCGAGGTGAGCGGTTTCCTCGAGGGCGAGGACAGCCTGGCGACGCTGGCGGCGTTCCGTGCCATGGGCGTGCGCATCGAGGGGCCCGAGCAGGGCCGCGTGCGCATCGAGGGCGTGGGCATGCACGGTCTGCGCGCGCCCGCGGCACCGCTCTACCTCGGCAATTCCGGCACCTCGATGCGGCTGCTCGCGGGCCTGCTGGCGGCGCAGCCCTTCGATGTCTGCCTGACGGGCGACGCGTCGCTGACGCGTCGCCCGATGGCGCGCGTGGCCGATCCGCTGCGCCGGATGGGCGCGGAAATCGAAACCGCCGCCGACGGACGCCCGCCGCTCGTGCTGCGCGGCGGGCGCGCGCTGCACGGCATCGAGTACCACATGCCGGTGGCCAGCGCACAGGTCAAGTCCGCGGTGCTGCTGGCGGGGCTCTATGCCGCGGGCACCACGCGCGTGATCGAGCCGGCGCCGACGCGCGACCACACCGAGCGCATGCTGGGCGGCTTCGGCTACCCGGTGCTGCGCGACGGTGCGCGCGTGGAACTCGTCGGCGGGCAGAGCCTGCGCGCGACCCGCGTCGACGTGCCGGCGGACATCTCCTCGGCGGCCTTCTTCCTGGTCGCGGCGGCAATCACGCCGGGTTCGCGAGCTGCTGCTGGAAAACGTGGGCGTCAACCCGACGCGCACCGGCGTGATCAACATCCTGCGCGCGATGGGCGCGGACATCGAGCTCCTCGATCCGCGCGAGTCCGGCGGCGAGCCGGTCGCGGACCTGCGCGTGCGCGCCGCGCCGCTGCGCGGCATCGAGATCCCGCTGGAGCAGGTGCCGCTCGCGATCGACGAATTTCCCGCGCTGTTCATCGCCGCGGCCTGCGCCGAGGGCGAGACGGTGCTGCGCGGCGCCGAGGAACTGCGGGTCAAGGAAAGCGACCGCATCGATGCGATGGCGCGCGGCTTCGAGCAGCTCGGCGTCGTGCACGAGACGCTGCCGGACGGCATCCGCATCCGTGGCGGCGCGATCGGCGGCGGTACCATCGACAGCCGCGGCGACCACCGCATCGCCATGGCCTTCGCGGTCGCTTCGCTGCGCGCCAGCGCGCCGATCGAGATCCTCGACTGCGCCAACGTCGCCACGTCGTTTCCCGGCTTCCGCGAGCTCGCGGCGGCGGCCGGACTGACCGTCATCCATAAAGCGACGGGCGCCTGAGCGTCCGCGCGCCACTGCAAGGATCGAGATGATTAACGAAGACGACATTCCGGTCATCGCCGTCGACGGGCCGAGCGGCTCGGGCAAGGGCACCGTATGCAGGCTGCTGGCCCGCGAGCTGGGCTGGAACCTGCTGGACAGCGGTGCCCTGTATCGCCTGGTCGGGCTGGCCGCGCGCAACCACGGCGTGCGGCTGGACAACCACGCCGCGCTGGAGGTGCTGGCCGGGCACCTGGACGTGCAGTTCCGTCCGGGCGATGACGCCGCCGAGGCACGCGTGATCCTCGAGGGCGAGGACGTGAGCCAGTTGCTGCGCAGCGAGGAGGTCGGCGCGCTCGCCTCCGAAGTTGCCGCGGTGCCCAGGGTGCGCGCCTCGCTGCTGCTGCGCCAGCGCGCGTTCAAGATCCGTCCCGGGCTGGTGGCCGACGGACGCGACATGGGCACGGTGGTGTTCCCGGAGGCCCAGCTCAAGGTGTTCCTGACCGCGAGCGCCGACGAGCGTGCCCAGCGTCGGTATAAGCAGTTGAAAGATAAAGGGGAAGCTGTTAGCCTGCCGCGCCTCGTGGCAGACATAGAGGCGCGCGACCGGCGCGATACCGAGCGTTCCGTGGCGCCGCTCAGGGCGGCACCCGGTGCGGTGACGGTGGATACCACGGGCAAGGGCATACAGGAAGTCTTCGAGCTCCTGATGGCCGAAGTGAAGGAACGGGGCATGCTCTGAAGCCCCGGATGCGGCGGCGCCACACCCCGTGACGCCGCGCAAGGCTCCAGTTGCCGGGGATTCCTATCCAGCATCCCGGCCGCTGGTTTTTCTATTTTGACCCTGAGCCGGCTGGGGCGAGGGCGAGACCATACGAGCGGCAAGTCCGCTGCAGGATATTCCAATGAGCGAGAATTTTGCGCAGCTTTTTGAAGAGAGCCTGAAGACCGTCGAGATGGACGTGGGCTCCATCATCACCGGCGTGGTGATCGACATCGACAACGACTGGGTCACCGTGCATGCCGGACTGAAGTCCGAAGGCGTGATCCCGCGCAGCCAGTTCCTCGACGACAACGGCGAATTCCACCTCGAGATCGGCGACGAAGTCCACGTCGCGCTGGAAGCCATCGAGGACGGCAACGGCGAAACCCGCCTGTCGCGCGAAAAGGCGCGCCGCGCCGAGTCCTGGATGATCCTCGAAGGCTCCTTCGAGAACAGCGAAGTGGTGCGTGGCGCCATCAACGGCAAGGTCAAGGGCGGCTTCACCGTCGACATCCAGGGCATCCGCGCGTTCCTGCCGGGTTCGCTGGTCGACGTCCGCCCGGTGCGCGACACCGCGCACCTCGAAGGCAAGACGCTCGAGTTCAAGGTCATCAAGCTCGACCAGAAACGCAACAACGTCGTGGTTTCGCGTCGCGCCGTGCTCGAGCAGGCGAACAGCGCCGAGCGCGAAGCGCTGCTGGCGAACCTGCAGGAAGGCGCAACGCTGAAGGGCGTGGTCAAGAACCTCACCGACTACGGCGCCTTCGTCGACCTCGGCGGCGTCGACGGCCTGCTGCACATCACCGACATGGCATGGCGGCGCATCAAGCACCCGAGCGAAGTGGTGAAGGTCGGCGACGAGATCGACGTCAAGGTGCTGAAGTTCGACCGCGAGACCAACCGCGTCTCGCTCGGCCTGAAGCAGCTGGGCGACGATCCGTGGGTCAACATCAAGGCCCGCTACCCCGAGAACGGCCCGCGTGAAGGCGCGCGTCACCAACCTGACCGACTACGGCTGCTTCGCGGAGCTCGAGCAGGGCGTCGAAGGCCTGGTGCACGTCTCCGAAATGGACTGGACCAACAAGAACATCCATCCCTCCAAGGTGGTGCAGGTCGGCGACGAGGTGGACGTGATGATCCTCGACATCGACGAGGAACGTCGCCGCATCTCGCTCGGCATGAAGCAGTGCACCGAGAACCCGTGGGACGCCTTCGCGGGCACCCACACGAAGGGCGAGCGCATCAACGGCAAGATCAAGTCGATCACCGACTTCGGCCTGTTCATCGGCCTCGACGGCAACATCGACGGCCTGGTGCACCTGTCCGACATCTCCTGGCACGAAACCGGCGAGGAAGCGGTGCGCGCTTACAAGAAGGGCGATGACGTCGACACCGTCATCCTGTCGATCGACCCCGAGCGCGAGCGCATTTCGCTCGGCATCAAGCAGCTCGAGGACGATCCCTTCAACAGCTTCGTCGGCATCAACGACAAGGGCTCGATCGTGACCGGCAAGGTCGTGGAGATCGACGCCAAGGGTGCGGTGATCGAACTGGCCGAGGACGTGCAGGGCACGCTGAAGGCCTCCGAGATCAGCCGTGACAAGATCGAGGACGCGCGCAACGTACTGAAGCTCGGCGACTAGGTGGAAGCGAAGATCATCAACGTGGATCGCAAGAACCGCGTGATCGGGCTCTCGATCAAGTCGAAGGACGTGCAGGAAGAGAAGGAAGCCATCAAGGCGCTCAAGGAAGAGACCGAGGCGGCCCCTGCCACCACCATCGGGGACCTGATCAAGGCCCAGATGGAACGGAAGTAACACGCCGTGCGAAGCGGGGCCCTCGGGCCCCGCTTTCGTTTCCGGCCCGCCGCGGGTGCGGCCAGCACCCCCCGCGTTAGACGTGTGTCCCGATCTGGCCTATTATCTGGACTGTCTGCTTTTTGCAATAAAAACAGCGGGTTGAACATGACGAAGTCGGAGCTGATCGAACGCATCGCGACGCAGCAGAAGCAGCTGTCGCCGAAGGACGTCGAACTCGCCGTCAAGATGATCATCGAGTACATGGCGCAGAGCCTGTCGACGGGTGATCGCATCGAGATCCGCGGCTTCGGCAGTTTCTCGCTCCACTATCGCGAACCGCGGCGCGGCCGCAACCCGAAGACCGGCGATGCGGTCGACCTGCTGGGCAAGTATGTTCCGTATTTCAAGCCGGGCAAGGAGATGCGCGAGCGCGTGAATCTCAATGCCGACCAGGAAATCAGCGGCTGAGACGCCGGTGATGAAACGTCTCGAGCGGTTGCTGCTGCTGGCGCTGGTGCTGGGCGCCGGGCTGTGGGCCTTCCTGTTCTCCCTCGCCAACAGCGAGCCGGTGGCGCTGGACCTGGTGTTCGTTCGCCTGGAGCCGGCAGCGCTCTCGGTGTGGCTGATCGCGGCTTTCGTCGCGGGCGGCCTGTGCGGGCTGTTCGCGGGCAGCGTGGCGATCTGGCGTGCGCAGCGCGCCCTGTCGCGTTCGCGGCGCGCACCCGCGGCGCCGACGGTCGTACCGCCACCTGCGGACGGAACTGCGGCAACGCGCTGAGCGCGGCGTTTCCACCCATCATCGGCGCTGCCGGGGCGACGCGGGCGGCGTCCGGCAGGCGCGTTTTGGAGGTCCGACATGCATTCGTCATCCGGCTCCCCTGATCGCTCCGGCGCCGCCGGGCCGCGCATCGTCGTTGCGCTGGACTACGCCGCCGCCGGGGCGGCGCTGGCCATGGCCGGGCGGCTCGATCCGCGCCGCTGCCGGCTCAAGGTCGGCAAGGAGCTGTTCACGGCCGCAGGCCCGGAGCTGGTCCGCAGCCTGGTCGCGCGCGGCTTCGATGTGTTCCTGGATCTCAAGTTCCACGACATCCCCAACACGGTCGCCGGCGCGGTGCGCGCGGCCGCGGAGCTCGGGGTGTGGATGGTGAACGTCCACGCCGGCGGTGGCCGGCGCATGATGCTGGCCGCACGCGCCGCACTGGCGACGCTCCCCGCGCCGCGCCCGCTGCTTGTCGCCGTCACGGTGCTCACCAGCATGGAAGCCGACGAGCTCGCGGAAACCGGGGTGAGCGGCGGGCTGGAGCAGCAGGTGCTGCGTCTCGCGGGGCTCACGCTCGCGTGCGGACTCGATGGCGTGGTCTGCTCGGCGCGCGAGGCGCCGCTGCTGCGCAGTCGCTTCGGCGCCGCACCGGTACTGGTCACGCCCGGAATCCGGCCGGCCAGCGCCGCCCCCGACGACCAGCGCCGCACGCTGACGCCGGCCGAGGCGCTGGCCGCGGGCAGCGACTACCTCGTCGTGGGGCGGCCGATCACCGCGGCCGCGGATCCGGCCGCGGCACTGGAGGCGATTCTGTCCGACATTTCCTACAGATTCTCCTGAATGGGCGTGCTAGCGTTGGTTCACGGTGCAACGGATGCACCGTGTCATGTCCCGACAATCAAGGAGGATTCCAATGAAACTCGCAGACGTTCTGAAGGCATCGGTACTGGGACTCTCGCTGCTTGCGCTGCCGGTGGCCCATGCCGCCGCGGAGCAGGCCAGCACCGGCGGCGTGCCGGTGCAGCAGGCCAGCCAGCAGGTCAACATCAACACCGCGGATGTCGCCACGCTCGCCGGTTCGCTGCGCGGCGTGGGCATCAAGAAGGCCGAGGCGATCGTGGCGTATCGCAGCGAGCACGGCCCGTTCAAGTCCGTCGATGAGCTGGTCAATGTCAAGGGTATCGGTGACAAGATGCTGGAGCAGTTGCGGTCGCAGGTGTCGCTCTGATCCCGCGTCGGTGCATCGCCGGGGGCGCCCGCGGGCGCCCCTTCCTTTTTTCACCCTCGCATCGTGGCCGGCGCGTCTGCCGGCAGGCCGCCGATGAGCCGTATCGCGCTCGTCACCGGGGCCGGCGGCTACATCGGCTCGGCGCTGTGCCGTGAACTGGACGGGCAGGGCTGGCACGTGCGCGCGGCGGCGCGCGATCCTGCCGCGCTGGCGTGCGCGGACGGCGTCGCGCTGGAGCTCGAGGATGCCGCGGCCGGACACGTGGCGCCGGCCGTATGTCGTGACGCCGCCGTGGTATTCCACCTCGCCGGCATCGCGCACCGCGGCGCCGATGCGCTGGCGCTGGAGCGCATCAACTGCGACGGCCACGCTGGCGCTCGCGCGCGCAGCCGAAGCGGCGGGTGTGGCGCATTTCGTCTACCTCAGCAGCCTGTACGCCGGTGCCTGCGATCCCGCGGCGCGTGCCAATCGCGGCGAGGCCTACGCGCGCTCGAAGCGGCTGGCCGAGCTGGGCCTGCTCGCCGCCGAGCCCCGCTGGCGCATGCGCGTGACGATCGTGCGCCCGGCGCTGGTCTATGGCGGTGCGATGAAGGGGCGGCTCGCCACGCTGCGCGCACTGGCGCTGAAGGGCTGGCTGCCGGAGCTGCCGCCCGTGGGCAACACGCCGATGATCGCGCTGCCCGACCTGGTGCACGCACTCGCGCTGCTGGGCGCGCAGCCCACGATCAGCGGCAACATCTTCACGCTGAGCGACGGCGAGCGCTACCCGCTGGATCGCATCGCGCGCGCGATGCACCGGCTCGCGGGTCGCCGCGGCGGCGCATGGCGCGTTCCCGCGGGCCTGTTCGCGCTGGCGCTGGCCACGGCGGGCTGGCTCGAGCGGATGCCGTTGCCGGGTTCGCCGCTGGCCCTGCCGCGCGGCCTGGCCGACTGGACGGTGGATCCCGATCCGCGCCTGCGCGCGCTGGGCTGGGCTCCCGCGTTCACGCTCGAAACCGCGCTCGCCTCGGCCACGCCCGGCGGGGAACGGCCGTGAGGGACGCGCGGTGATGCGCGCCCTTGCCGTGGCTGCGGCGGCCTTCGTGGTGGCGTGGTGCGTGACCTGGTTCTATTGGCGCTGGGCGCTGCGCGTGGGGCGCCTGGACGTGCCGGGCGCGCGCAGTTCGCACGCCATCGCCACGCCGACCGGCGGCGGCGCGGGCATCGTGGCCGGTTGCGTCGCCGCGCTCGCCACGACCGTGGCCGGTGGCGCGGTGCACCCGGACTGGCTGCTGGTGTTCGCCCTGGCGCTGGTCATGGCGGCGCTGGGATACGCCGACGACCGGCGGGCGCTGCCGGTGCTGCCGCGGCTGCTCGGGCAGTTCGGCGCGGCGGCGGCCATGATGCTCTGCGCGCTGAAGGTGGCCGGCATCGGACTCGACGGCACGGCGCTGCTGCTCCTGCCGCCGGGGCTGCTCGCGCTGGTCTGGCTGAACAACGCCTTCAATTTCATGGACGGGATCGACGGTCTCGCGGCCTCGCAGGCGGCGTTCATGGCCGGCGCGGCGGCATGGCTGCTTGCCGCGCGGCGCGGGCTTCGGCGACTCGGCGCTGCTGCTCGGCGGCGTCGCCGCCGCGGCACTGGGCTTCCTGGCGTTGAACTGGCCTCCGGCGCGCATCTTCATGGGCGACACCGGCAGCCAGCCGCTCGGCTTGCTGCTCGGCGCCGCCGGGGCGGTGACGGTGGCGCGCGGCGAGCTCTCGCTGGCCGTGTGGGCGATCCTGTGGGCCGCGTTCCTCGCCGACGCCACGCTGACCCTGCTGCACCGGGCGTGGCGGCGCGAACCGCTGCTGCAGGCGCACCGCGATCATGCCTACCAGCGGCTGGCGCGGCGCTGCGGCGCGCACCGCCCGGTGACGCTGGGCTGCATCGCACTGAACCTGTGCTGGCTGCTGCCGCTGGCGTGGCTGGCGTACCGGATGCCCCGTTTGGGCCCGGTTTGCGTGCTGATCGCGTACGTTCCGGTCTGCCTGGGCGTATTCCTGGTGCTGCGGCACGATGTGCGCGATGCCACGGCGGTCCCGTCGGGGCGTAGCGTGAAATAGTGTGCACGATTGATTGCGCCGCCGCGCGCCATGCCGGTGCCTATTTGCGTTAGCATCGTCGGGTGCCGGGGACAGGAAAAGGCATAGTCGAGGCGTGGCGGGAAAAGCGCGATGAATCTGTTGTTCCGCATGTTGCGCGAGGCCGCTCGAGCCTGCAGCGAGTTCATCACGCTGCTGTATGAACGCTTCGTCGTGCTTCCCCATAACGTGAAGCAGTCCCTGCTGCTGCTGGTCGACCTGGTGTCCATTCCGGTGGCCTTGTTCATCGCGACCACGCTGCGCTACGGCACGCTGGACGTGGTCATCGGCACCAGCGAACTGCTGGTCTGTGCGGCCACGGTGCTGGTCTCGGCGGTGGTGTTCCTGCGCCTCGGACTGTACCGCGCCATCGTGCGCTTCATGGGGCACGAAGCCATCGTCGCCATCGTCAAGGGGGTGTCGATCTCCGCGCTGATGCTGGCGCTGTTCCTGCTGCTGACGCGCGCCGAGGTGCCGCGCTCGCTGCCGATGATCTACTGGTGCCTCATGCTGATCTGCGTCGGGGGCTCGCGCCTGCTGCTGCGCTCCTGGTACCGGCATCGCCGCCAGCGCAGCGCCCGTCGCATCGCCATCTACGGCGCGGGCTCCGCGGGCCGGCAGCTGCTCACGGCGCTGCTGCATGGCGAGCAGTTCGACCCGGTGCTGTTCATCGACGACAACCCCGCGCTGCGGGGCCGGGTGATCAACGACGTGCCGGTGATCGGGCTCGACCAGCTGCCCGGGCAGATCCGGCACTACGCGATCGCCGAGGTCTTCCTCGCCATGGCCTCGATCGGCTCCGTGCGCCGGCGCGAGATCACCCAGGCCCTCACCGAGCTCGCGGTGCACGTGCGCACCATCCCGCGTTTCGAGGACCTCGTGCGCGGGCGCGCGAACATCAGCGAAGTGCAGGAGATCACGCTCGAGGACCTGCTCGGGCGCGAGCCGGTGCCGCCGCGTCCCGACCTGCTGGCCGTCTGCATTGCCGGCAAGCGGGTGATGGTCACCGGCGCCGGCGGCTCGATCGGCTCGGAGCTGTGCCGCCAGATCCTCGCCGAATCGCCCGCGGAGCTGCTGCTCGTCGACGCGAGCGAGTTCGCGCTCTACAACATCGAGCGCGAGTTGCGCGAGGCGGCCGCGCGCGGCGGGCATCGCGCGCGCATCGTCGCGCTGCTCGGCTCGGTGCAGGACCACGCGCGCATGCGCATGCTGCTCGAGGGCTTCCAGGTCGACACCGTCTATCACGCGGCGGCGTACAAGCACGTGCCGCTGGTCGAGCACAACGTCATCGAGGGCGTGCGCAACAACGTGATGGGCACGCTCACGGTGGCGCGCGCGGCGGCCGAGGCGAAGGTGCGCACCTTCGTGCTGGTCTCCACCGACAAGGCCGTGCGGCCCACCAACGTCATGGGCGCGAGCAAGCGCCTCGCCGAGATGGTGATGCAGTCGCTGGCCGGCGCGAACGCCGGTGGCACGCGCTACGTCATCGTGCGCTTCGGCAACGTGATCGGCAGCTCCGGCTCGGTGGTGCCGCTGTTCCAGGAGCAGATCGCCGCGGGCGGACCGGTCACGGTCACGCACGCCGATGCCGAACGCTATTTCATGACCATCCCGGAAGCCGCGCAGCTGGTGCTGCAGGCGAGCGCCATGGGCAGCGGGGGCGACGTGTTCGTGCTCGACATGGGCGCGCGGGTGCGCATCCACGACCTCGCCCGGCGCATGATCCACCTGGCCGGCAAGGAAGTGCGCGACGAGGCCAATCCGCACGGGGACATCGAGATCCGGATCACCGGGCTGCGTCCCGGCGAGAAGCTGCGCGAGGAACTGCTGTCCGAGGGCAGCGTCGGTGCCACCGGGCATCCGATGATCCTGCGTGCCGTGGAGGAATGCCTGGCCTGGGTCGAGCTGGAGCGCGTGCTCGAGGAGCTGCGCGAGGCCTGCAACGACTATGATTGCACCCGGGTGCGCGACATCTTCGCGCGCGTGGTGCGCGGTTTCGACGACCGCTACCCTTGCGCCGATGCGCTGGGCGAGCGGCTGAACGAACGCGCCGCCGCGCAGCGTCCGCGCCTGAAGATGCTGGCGCCGGTGAAGTCCGGCTGAGGGAGCTGCCCTCGCGCGGTGCCTCGCCGGCCGGTCAAACTGCTGCTGTCTGGAGTAGGGATTCCCGATGCGATACGTGGACGTGTTCAACGGCGATGCGGACGGAATCTGCGCGCTGCTGCAGCTGCAGCTGGGCAGCCCGCGTGACAGCGAGCTGGTCACGGGGGTCAAGCGCGACATCGACCTGCTGCGCCAGGTGCAGGCCGGCGCGGGCGACCGGATCACGGTGCTCGACGTCGCCATGGAGAAGAACCGCGCCGATCTCGACCGCCTGCTCGCGGCGGGCGCCAGCGTGTTCTACGTGGACCACCACATCCCGGGCGAGATCCCCGAGCACGCGCGACTGCAGGCCATCATCAACACCGCGCCGGAGGTCTGCACCAGCCTGCTGGTGAACGGCCACCTGAAAGGCGCGCACGCGCGCTGGGCGGTGGTCGGCGCCTTCGGCGACAACCTGGGCGAGAGCGCGCGGCGCCTGGCGGCGCAGATCGGGCTGGACGGCGAGGCGCTCGCGGCCACCGAGAACCTGGGCAACTACATCAACTACAACGGTTACGGCCCGAGCATCGAGGATCTGCACTTCCCGCCGGCCGAGCTGTTCCGCCGCCTGCGGCCGTACGCGGATCCGCTCGCCTTCATCGCCGAGGACCGCGAGACCTTTGGCCGGCTCGAGGAGGGCTTCCGCGGCGACATGGGCATGGCGGCGGCGCTCGCACCGATGCACGAGACCGCGGCCGCGGCGGTGTTCCTGCTGCCCGACGAGCCCTGGGCGCGGCGCGTGAGCGGGGTCTACAGCAACGACCTGGTGAACCTGCATCCGGCGCGCGCGCACGCGGTGCTCACCGAGATCGGCGGGGGCGATCTGCTGGTCAGCGTGCGCGCGCCGCTCGCCAACCGCACCGGCGCCGACGAGGTCTGCCGGCAGTTCCCCACCGGCGGCGGGCGCAAGGCGGCCGCCGGCATCAACCGGCTCGCGCGCGAGGACCTGGCGCGCTTCATCGACGTGTTCTGTTCCTTCTACGCGGCGCACGCTGGGAGCTGAAGGGCGTGCCCGCGGCATGGCCCGACCGCATGCCCGCGCCCGGCGCCATGCGGCGGCAGACGGTGTTGCGCCTGCTCATGCTGCTGTTGTGCGTAGCGTCCGAAGCGACGCGAGCCGAAGGGGAAATCCAGGTCGGCGCTCCGCGCTGCCAGCCTTCGCAGGCCTGCGAAGCTGCCGAAGCGCAACCGCCGGCGCAGAACTGGGTCGACACCTCGTACGCCTACGTGACCTCGCGCACCGATTCGCTGGCGGTATGGCTGGATTCCTTCTTCGGCACGGTGACCTCCGACATGGAGTCCGCCGACTCGGTGTTGCGCCTGCGCACCGAGTACGAGTGGAACGAGGAGGATGGCGAGGACGCCAAGGTGCGCCTGCGCGGCAAGGTCGATCTGCCGCGCCTCGACGAGCGCCTCAGCCTGGTCTTCTCCGAAGAGGACGCAGAACGCGAGGAAGTGATTCCGAATTCGGCCGGCAACGATGACGATGTCGGCCTGCAGTTACGGTTGCGCGAGCGGCAGCAATCGCGAATGTGGTTCACGGTCGGCACCAATGCCTCGCTCGATTTCAAGTCGAGCCTGCGCTACCGGTACGTCCAGCCCATCGGTGAGGACTGGCGCGTGCAATACACGCAGCGGCTGCACTTCAAGGAGGGTGACGGCTTTGGCACCACCACGCGTGGCGATCTCGACTACCTGATCTCGCGCGACCGCATCGTGCGCTGGACCAACCAGTTCGAGTATGGCGAGGAAACCGACGGCGTGGAGTGGGGCACGCGGCTCAGCTACCAGTTGCGTCTCAGCGAGAAGGACGCCTTGAGCTACTTCGGCGCGATCGCCGGGGAAACCGATCCCGAGTATCTGACCCAGAGCTACGCCCTCGGCGTGCGTTACCGGCGCAATTTCCTGCGGCCCTGGATCTTCGTCGAGATCGAGCCCTCGTACGCCTGGCGGCGCGAGTCGGTGGAGGAGTCGCGCAGTTCCCTCTGGCTGCTGACGCTGCGGCTGGAATTCCTCGAGGAACGGCACAACCGCCGCGCGCAGCGCGGGCGCGACGAGGCGCCGCGGCAAACTGTCGACTAGACTGTCGAGGGTCAAAGCCGCCGCCGGGCCGGCTCGCATCGCCTGTGGTGCGGGAGGGGCCGGCAATGACCGTCGGACCGCCAGATGTCACAGCTGCACGCCGTTCCCACCGCTGTCACCGATCTCGAGATCGGCATGTTCGTCACCGCGCTCGATCGCCCCTGGATCGAGACCCCGTTCCTGGTCGAAGGCTTCTACATCACCAGCCAGGCGGACATCGACGAAGTCGAGAAGTATTGCAAGTTCGTCTATGTCGACGTCTATCGCAGCCGGCTTGGCGCGGGCCGGCGCAACAGCCGCGTCGTGGGCGCCCACAAGGTCGCGGTGATACCGCTGCCGCAGGAGCCGGCGCTCGAGACGATCAAGTTCCGCCAGCGCAGCGCCACTGCCATCGCCGAGCTGTTCCCGCACCGCAAGCTGAAGCCCTTCGAGGACACGAGCTCCTTTGGCGGGGAGCTGGCGGTGGCCAGGCCGGTGTATGCCGAGGTGCTGCGCGCGTACAAGCAGATGATGGACGCGTACCGCGCCGGCGGCAGGCTCGACATCTCGGGCGTGCGCGAGGTCGTCAACCCGATGGTCGAGAGCGTGATCCGCAATCCCGACGCCTGTGTCTGGCTCGCGTGCAGCAAGGACGAGCAGAGCTACACCTGGGGCCATTCCGCCGGCGCCTCGGTGTGGGCCGTGGCGCTGGGGCGCCAGCTCGGGCTGCCGCGCGCCGACCTGCAGCGGCTCGCCATGGGCGCGCTGCTGCTGGACGTGGGCAAGCTGAAGGTTCCCGAGGAACTGCTGCTCAAGCGCGAGCGCCTGACGCCGGGCGAGTTCCAGCTGATCAAGTCGCACGTCGAATTCGGGCTGGAGATGCTGGAGGGAACCGGGATCCTGAGCCGCAGTGTGACCGACATGCTGGAGTTCCACCACGAACGGCACGGGGGACACGGCTATCCGCGCGGCATCGGCGGCAACGACATCCCGGTCTTCGGGCGCATCGCCGCGATCGTCGACTGCTACGACGCGATCACCAGCCGCCGTCCCTACGCGCCGCCGATGTCGCCGAGCCACGCGGTGAAGAAGCTGTACGCCTGGCGCGACATCGATTTCGACGCGCTGCTGGTCGAGGAGTTCATCCAGGCCATCGGCATCTACCCGGCGGGCACGCTGGTCGAGCTCAGCAACGGCGAGGTGGGCGTGGCGACCGCGGGCTACCGCACGCGCCGCCTGCGCCCGCAGCTGCTGCTGGTGCTGGATCGCGACAAGAAACCCTGTGCGCCACCGCGCCCGCTCGACCTGCTCACGGTCACGCACGACGAGGACGGCAAGCCGCTCGAGATCGCGACCAGCCTGGAGCCCGGCTCCTTCGGCGTGGATCCCGTCACCCTGGTCGTCTGAACCCGCTTCCCCGTGATTGCCGCGCCAGCGCGCGCCTGACCCTCAGCCGTAGCATCACCGTCCATCCCGCCCATGGCGACCCCGGCGCGGGCCGCTGCGGCCCGATTGTGTCACTCCCGTGACAGCAACCGGCACCGCTGCGGTTGCCTCGCTGCGCCGATGTCACGATTCTGTCACATGCCAACGCAAGAATGCCCCCGTCGCGGCAGCCATCGCCGGCTGTCTCGCCCTGGGCATCAAAGCTCACTCCCTCGCAAACAGGGGGAGCCCAGTCCATCACAGCAAGGAGACAGAGAATGCGTTTATCGAAAGCAGTTGTATGCGGAGGTTTGATTCTCGCGGGGGCCACCCAGGCCAATGCCGGCTCGGTCGATGCGAAGCTGCTCGACATGCTGAAGGCCAATGGTTCGATCTCGGCGGCACAGCACGCCGAGCTGAGCGCGGACCTGGCGCGCGAGGCACGCGAGGAGAAGCGCGCGGCCAAGGACGTGGTCAAGGAGAAGGATTTCGTCGCATTCCGTCAGGCAGCCGGCTGGGCCGAGAGCACGAAGCTCACGGGCGACATGCGCGTGCGCCAGGAAACGATCGATGTCGACGGCGAGCCCGATTTCACCGGCAGCCGCGACAAGGACCGCCAGCGCATCCGGGCCCGTCTCGGTGCGTTCACCAAGGTCAACTCCGAAGTGGAAACCGGCATCCAGGTCGCAAGCGGCAACGGCGCCGACCGTCGCTCCACCAACGAGAACATGGACAACTACTTCGACAAGAAAGCGGTGTGGCTGGATCTCGCCTACATCAGCTACGTCCCTGCAGCCGTGCCCGGCCTGAAGACCTTCGCCGGCAAGATGAAGCAGCCGTGGATGTCGATGGGCGACGTGATCTGGGACGGCGACATCAACCCCGAAGGCTTCGCGGCCGGCTACACGAAGAAAAACGGCACCACCACGTTCTTCGGCAGCGGCGGCTACTACGTGCTGAAGGACGCCGTGGACAGCGAAGGCTTCGAGATCGAGCAACGACCTCGGCCTGTACCAGTTGCAGGTCGGCGTTGCGTTCGACGTGACCGACGCCGCGCGCTGGACCCTCGGCGCCAGCGTCTACGACTTCAACAACGACAAGTACGGCTCGACCTCGTCGTTCCGTGCCAACGGCAACACCACCGACCAGTTCGGTCTGGGCGAAATCTTCACCCAGCTCGACGTGATCGGCCTGCCGCTGCCGCTGTCGCTGTACGGTCAGTACGTGCAGAACTACGAGGCGCGCGACATGGCCGCGACCACGATCGACGACGGCGACGAGGACACCGCGTACCTGTTCGGCCTGCGCACCAACATCGCGGGCATCGCGCTTCGACTACAACTACCGCGACGTCGATGCCAACGGTGTCGTGGGCGGCTTCACGGATTCCGATTTCGCCGTGGGTTTCACGAACTCCAGCGGTCACAAGCTGAAGCTGAAGTACGACTTCATGAAGAACTTCTCGATCGGCGCGACCTACTTCATGGCCGAGTCCGACGCCGTCGAGCAGCCTCAAGCTGCAGGACGTCGACGCCGACACCCTGCACGTCGATCTCGAAGCCAAGTTCTGATGCGCACGGCGCTTCCCGCGCGAGCGGGCGGCGCCGGATTCGCGACTGCACGTTCAAATACCAGTGGAGTACATGTGATGAAAACGTTTTCCGGATCCTTGAAGGCGGCCATCGGCGTCGCGGCGCTGTGCGGCGGATTCATGGCGCAGCAGGCCGGCGCGGCCGCCGTGATCGAGATCGACGGCTCCAGCACCGTCTACCCGATCACCGAGGCGGTGGCCGAGGAATACCAGGCCAGTGGCGGCGCGCGCGTGACGGTCGGCATCTCCGGCACGGGCGGCGGCTTCAAGCGCTTCTGCCGTGGCGAGACCGACATCTCGGACGCCTCGCGCCCGATCCTGAAGGAAGAGATGGTGCTCTGCGCGCAGGCCGGCGTGAAGTACTTCGAACTGCCGGTGGCCTATGACGCCATCACGGTCGTGGTCAGCAAGGACAACGACTTCGTCGACCACCTGACGGTCGAGGAACTGAAGAAGATGTGGGAGCCGGCCGCGGCGGGCAAGATCACCAGCTGGAAGCAGGTCCGTGACAGCTTCCCGGACGTGCCGCTGAAGCTCGCCGGCGCCGGCGCCGATTCCGGCACCTTCGACTACTTCACCGAAGCGGTCGTCGGCGTGGCCAAGTCCTCGCGCGGCGATTACCAGGCGAGCGAGGACGACAACGTAACGGTGCAGTTCGTCTCGCGCGACAAGGGCGCGCTCGGCTACTTCGGCCTGGCGTACTACGAGGAGAACAAGGACACGCTGCGCGCGGTGCCGATCGTGGCCCCGGCGGTTCGAACGGCGTGCTGCCCTCGATCGCAACCGTGAACGACGGCACCTACACCCCGCTGTCGCGCCCGATCTTCATCTACGTGAAAGAGAAGTCGGTGCAGCGTCCGGAAGTGCGCAAGTTCGTGGAGTTCTACCTGAAGGAAGGCGGTGCGCTGACGCGTGAAGTGGGCTTTGTCGACCTGCCGGCCGCGGCCTACGAACTGGCGCTGAAGAACTTCAACGAAGGCAAGCTCGGCACCGGCTTCGGCGGCAAGTCGGAAGTCGGCCTGAAGGTCGAGGAGCTGCTGGCCCGCGAAGGCAAGCTCTGATCGGTTCCCCTGAGGAAGTTTGGGGTGGTGCGTGGCGCTCAGCCGCCACCACCCCGTTTTTTTCCGGGCATCCTCCGCCGCCCATTCTGGATGGATCCATGCCATGACTCCGAACAGCGCCGCACCTGAGGCGGCAGTGACAAACCCGGGCAACCGCTTCGCGCACCGCCCGCTCAGGCATGTCAGCGAGCGGCTGATAGAGGGCGTGCTGTTTCTCGCCGCCTTCAGCGCGGTGGCGGTCACGGTAGCCATCGTGTTCATCCTCGTGGCAGAGTCCGCGGCCTTCTTCGAGCACGTGTCGCTCATCGATTTCCTCACCGACACGCAGTGGACCATCATGTTCAGCGAGAAGCACTACGGCGTCGCGCCGTTGCTCGCGGGCACGCTGGTGACCACCACGGTCGGCCTGCTGCTGGCGGTGCCGGTGGGCACGATCACCGCGATCTACCTCAGCGAGTTCGCGGGGCACCGCACGCGCGAGATCGTCAAGCCCACGCTGGAGCTGCTGGCGGGCATACCCACCGTGGTGTTCGGCTACTTTGCGCTGGTCATGGTCACCCCGGCGCTGCAGTATTTCATGCCCGATCTCCCCGGCTTCAACATGCTGGGGCCGGGCCTGGTGATCGGCATCATGATCATTCCCTACATCAGTTCCGTGGCCGAGGACGCGATGCGCGCGGTGCCGCTGCACATGCGCGAGGGTTCCTACGCGATGGGCGCCACGCGTCTGCAGACGGCGCTGCGCGTGGTGGTTCCGGCGGCGACCTCGGGCATCGTCGCGGCCTATATCCTCGGCATCTCGCGCGCCATCGGCGAAACGATGGTTGTCGCCGTGGCGGCGGGGCAGCAACCCAACTTCACCTGGGATCCGCGCGAGCCCGGCGCCACGATCACCGCGTTCATCGTGCAGGTGGCGCTGGGTGACCTGCCGCACGGCAGCATCGAGTACCAGAGCATCTTCGCCGTCGGCCTGGTGCTGGTGCTGATGACGCTGTTCTTCAATGTGCTCGGACACCTGGCGCGCAAGCGCTTTCGCGAGGCCTACTGATGACACAGGACATGCAACAGATCCGCCGCCTGGTCGCGCGCGGCAAGCAGTGGGACAAGGTGTTCGTGATCATCGGGCTGTTTTGCCTGATGATCGGCGTGCTGACGCTGGCAGTGCTGCTCGCCGGGCTCGTCCAGGACGGGGCGGGTCGGCTGAACTGGGACTTCTTCACGAGCTTCCCCTCGCGGCGCGCCGAGAATGCCGGCATCCTCAGCGCCATCGTGGGTTCCAGCCTGGTGATGCTGCTGACCGCGATCACCGCGATCCCGCTGGGCGTTGCCGCGGGCGTCTATCTCGAGGAATACGCGCGGCGCAACTGGGTGACGGAGATCATCGAGATCAACGTGAACAACCTCGCCGGCGTGCCCTCGATCATCTACGGCCTGCTTGCGCTGGGCCTGTTCGTCTACGCGCTCGATTTCGGCCAGAGCATCCTCTCGGCCGGGTTGACGCTGGCGCTGCTGATCCTGCCGATCATCATCGTGGCGACGCGCGAGGCGATCCGCGCGATACCGTCGAGCATCCGCGAGGGAGCCTACGCCCTCGGTGCGACGCGCTGGCAGATGGTGCGCGACCACATCGTCCCGTACTCCACCGGCGGCATCCTGACCGGCGTGATCATCGGGCTGGCGCGCGCGATAGGCGAGACCGCGCCGATCATCACCATCGGCGCGCTGACCTTCATCGCCTTCCTGCCCGATGCGCCGGTGCAACGCGAGTTCCCGTTCGTATCCTTCGAGTGGCTGAGGTCGCCGTTCACGGTGATGCCGATACAGATGTTCAACTGGATGTCGCGCCCCCAGGCGGCGTTCCAGGAAAACGCCGCCGCCGCGGGCGTGGTACTGGTCGTGATGACATTGGTGATGAACGGCGCCGCCATCTGGCTGCGGCTGCGCTACAGGAAACGCATCAAATGGTGAGCGAAATGAACGACGTGAGCATGAACAGGAACATGAACATGACGGCGGGATCGCTTCCCCTGGGCGTGAGCACGCCGGGACAGAGCCTCAAGGCCGAGGCACGTGCGCTGGATTTCCACTACGGCGAGGTGCAGGCGCTGCGGAGCGTCAGCATGCCGATCTGGGAGCACAAGGTCACGGCGCTCATCGGCCCCTCGGGCTGCGGCAAGTCGACCTTCCTGCGCTGCTTCAACCGCATGCACGACCTCGGGGAAGTGCGCAACCGCTACGGCGGCGAGATCGTGTTCCAGCCCGACGGCGTGAACATCCTGGCGAAGTCGGTGGATCCTATCGAAGTGCGCATGCGCATCGGGATGGTGTTCCAGAAACCCAATCCCTTCCCGAAGTCCATCTTCGAGAACATCGCCTACGGGCTGCGGGTGCGTGGCGAGCGCAACAAGAGCGCGATGGCCGACAAGGTCGAGCAGGCGCTGAAGGATGCCTCGCTGTGGGAAGAGGTCAGCGACCGCCTGCAGGACCAGGCCTTCAACCTCTCGGGCGGGCAGCAGCAGCGGTTGTGCATCGCGCGCGCGCTGGCCACGGCGCCCGAGCTGCTGCTGTTCGACGAACCCACCGTCGGCGCTCGATCCCAACGCCACCGCGAACATCGAGGACCTGATCAACCGTCTCAAGGACAAGGTCTCGATCCTGATCGTCACGCACAACATGCAGCAGGCCGCGCGCGTCTCGGACTACACGGCGTTCATGTACCTGGGCGAGCTCGTCGAGTTCGGCGACACCAACACGGTGTTCACCAACCCGAAGAACAAGCAGACCGAAGACTACATCACCGGCCGCTTCGGCTGAGCAGGGGAGGCTGGATCATGGTCATGGGCAAGGACGACATCGGTCAGCACACGGTGCAGCAGTACAACGAGGACCTCGAGAACCTGCACCACGCGCGTGCTGGGCATGGGGCAGCTGGTGCTGGAGCAACTCGACGACGGGATCGCCGCGCTCGAGGGCAACGACAAGGAGCTCGCCACGCGCGTGGTGCAGCGCGACGTCGAGGTGAACACGCTCGAGGTGCACCTCGACAAGGAGTGCCAGCGCATCCTGGTGCGCCGCCAGCCCGCGGCCGGCGACCTGCGGCTGATCTTCGCGGTGATCAAGACGGTGACGGATCTCGAGCGCATCGGCGACCAGGTCGGACACGTGGCGCGCGCCGTGCTCGAATCCGACCTGGGCAGCCCCAACCGCCCGCATGCCGCGCTGGTGCACCTGGCGAGCCTCGTGCGCACGAACTGCGCCAGTGCCATGGAGTCGTTCGCGAGCCTGGACGTGACGCTGGCGCTGCAGGTCGTGCAGGCCGACCTCGAGGTCAATCGCGAGTACCAGGGCAGCATGCGCCAGCTGCTGACCTACATCATGGAAGATCCGCGCACCACCTCGTCGTCGCTGCAACTCGCATGGACGGCCCGCGCGCTGGAGCGCATCGGGGACCACGCCAAGAACATCGCCGAATACGTGATCTACATGGTGCACGGCGAAGACGTGCGTCATATCAGCGAGGAAGAACGCCGCCAGCGACTGGCACCGCAAACCCCGACGGCTTGAGGGCAGCGGCAGACCATGCCGTGCGCTGCGTCGCAGCGGTGTGGCCACGCGATCTGCGCGTCCGAGTTGTGCACAGATTCTGTGGATAAAACGGTGCAAAACTTGTCGGTTCGAGCCCGCGCGCGGCCTTCCATGCGGGTCCGGATCGATCGATCAAAAAATGCACTAATCAATAAATATATGTATAACAATAGGTTGCGCGTCATTCGTAAGACATTGCGCACACTTTGAACTGCAATATATTGTGCGATTGGTGACGGGCGGAGCGTGTTGATAAGGATGAACGGCTCGGCGTGGAATCCTGCCGGAAAGCAGGAGCCGGCATGGGGCGAGTCAGCTGGCGACGGAAGCGCGCAACGCGCCTTTTTCGCCAAGCGTGGGCCGCAGCGGCGATCGCCGTCCAGGGCGCGCCAGCTGCCGGTTTGACAGCATCGGCCGTGGGCCGGCGTGTCCGTCGCGACCCTGTTTCACGCGGCCACAAATCCACGCAGAAAAATTCGAATTTCCTTTTGACATCAAAGGCCAGATCTGTAGAATGCGCGTCTCGCCCAAGGGGGTGGTTAGCTCAGCTGGTAGAGCACCTGCCTTACAAGCAGGGGGTCAGCGGTTCGATCCCGTTACCACCCACCATTATTTCAGGCGAGCGAGTTCAAGGAGCGGTAGTTCAGTCGGTTAGAATACCGGCCTGTCACGCCGGGGGTCGCGGGTTCGAGTCCCGTCCGCTCCGCCAATTAAACCCAGCTAATTCATCAGGTTAGCTGGGTTTTTCTTTTTTGGACAAGTTCTGGACAAGTTCCTGCTCGATCTTCTCCATCAGTTACTTCTGTTCGTCGTCCCTGAGATCGTTCAGGCAGGCGCTGTACGTGCGGAAGCACATCTCCACCGAGTGTCCCAGCTGCTTGGCCGTATAGCCCGGCTCCACGCCTGCCGTGAGAAGTTCGCCTGCCCGGGTGTGTCGTCACACGTACGGAATCCGGAACAGCACACGGGCTTCGGCCAGAGCCGTACGCCGCGGCCCATTGAACTCGTCCGTGTCGAGGTGGTGCCTCCCGAAGGTATTCTTCAGCATGGCTCCTCCCCTCAAGCGTCGGGGGATGCGTTCTCAGCAGCGCCGGCACGCGGACCGTGACCATGGGGCATCGCACTGACTTGCTGGCACCAGACAGGAGTAATCGATGAGCACTTCACCTCCCGAAGAGACCCGGAACGAAATTGCCACGCCAGGGAAGAAAGCGAGTCGGAAGACGGCAGCCGGTCGGACAAAGGACGTCAAAGGGAAATCTGTACCGAACCAGGATGTGTTGGCTGCCCCGAGCGCGGTTGCACCCAAGGCGAAGACGGTCCGGAAGCGGGCCAGCGCCGACTCGTCCGCGAGTGACCGCGGAAGAGCGCCGGAAAATGATCGCTGCCGCAGCATATTACAAAGCCCAGGCGCGCGGGTTCGAGCCTGGCAACGAGGAAGAGGATTGGCTGCTGGCGGAGCGTGAAGTCGATACGACACTGCGCCGTTGATCGTCGCAAGAATCCGCCGGTGCGGGAAGATCCTCGCCAAAGCTCCTGGCGCAACTCCCGGGCGAGTTCCCGCAGTCGTGCAGCACCTCGCCTTGCAGTCGCTGCTCGCGTACCAGCCGCCGGACGAAGGGCCGCAAGCCCACCCACTGAACGGTGCCGCGGACGCGGATCTCGGTGCCGTGCAGATCCGTCATTGCGCGAGAAACGCTCGTAGCGCCAACTCGGCCGCGTCGAGATGCTGCAGCGCCGGATCCGACAGGTTCTCGCCCAGCTCGAATTGCTCGCCGCGCACGCACAGCACCCAGGCTTCGGGCAGCGCGATCCCGAGGCGTTGTGCGGTTTCCAGCACCGCCTCGGGAGCGAGGGCGTGCGTGGTGTGCAGGAAGCGCGGTGACGGCTGCGCGCGGCGCAGCTCGAACGGTGCCGGCGTATCCTTGCCCGCGTCGATGAACAGCGCGAGGCGACGTCCCTCGAGCTCCAGCGCGTGCTCCACCTGCAGCTGGTAGTCGATCACCAGCGTGACCCCGGCGCGCGCCTCGAGCCCGGCACGGCGCGCCAGGACGGGCGCCAGGCCGTCGTCGCCGCGGCTTTCGTTGCCGGTCGCGAACACCACCAGCGGCGCCACGGCGCCAGCGTGCGGCTCAGTCACGGACCAGGCGCCCGACCATTGCCCCGCTGCAGTCGAGCAGTTCCACCGCGAGCGGCATCTGGCCCAGCGCGTGCGTCGCGCACGACAGGCACGGGTCGAAGGCGCGGATGGCGACCTCGATATGGTTCAGCAGTCCCTCCGTGAGCTGTCGCCCGGAAAGGTGCTGCTCGGCGACCGCGCGTATCGTCTCGTTCATCGCCTGGTTGTTGTGCGTGGTGGCGACGATCAGGTTGGCGCGGATCACCTGGTCGTTCTCGTCGACGCGGTAGTGGTGGATCAGCGTGCCGCGCGGCGCCTCGATCACGCCGACGCCGCGCGCCTGGCGCTCGCCGCGCACCACGAGCTCGTTGCCCAGCAGGTCGTCGTCGTGCAGCAGGTCCTTGATCGTCTCGGCGGCGTGCAGCATCTCGATCATGCGCGCCCAGTGGAAGCCCAGCGTCGAGGTCGCCATGCGCCCCTCGTCGAAGGCCAGGAACCTGCGCCTCTCGCGGTCGGCGAGCGGCGTGGGGATGAAGTCGCACTGCGCCACGCGCGTGAGCGGGCCCACGCGGTACCAGCCGTGCTCGTCTCCCAGCGCCTTCAGGAACGGGAACTTCATGTACGACCACGCCTGCGCGTTCTCGGCGATCTGTTCCCAGTACTCCGAGTAGTCGACGTGGTCGAAGAGCGTGGTGCCGTCGGCGCGGCGTGCGCGCAAACCGCCGTGGTAGAGATCCATCGCGCCGTCGGCACCCACCAGCATCAGCGTGTTGGCGCTGCATCGCCCGAAATCGCGGTAGAACTCGAGATGCTGCTCCAGCAGGCGCTGCGCGAGCCCCACCGCGTCGAGGCTCCAGCCGATGATCCGGTAGATGGGCTCGAGGAGGGCCGCACGCTCGGCAGCGGTGAGGCTCTTGTTCACCCCGCCCGGGATGGCGCCGGTGCCGTGGATGCGCTTGCCCGCCGTGGCGTGGATCACTTCCTGGCCATAGCGGCGCAGCAGCACGCCCTGGCGCGCGATCTCCGGGTGCTCCACCGCCAGCCCGGCGATGTTGCGCCGCGGTACCTCGGCATCGAAGCCGAACAGCAGGTCGGGCGATGCCAGGTGGAAGAAGTGCAGCGCGTGCGACTGCAGGATCTGGCCGTAGTGCATCAGGCGGCGGATCTTCTCGGCGGTCGGCGTGAGCGTGCGCGCGCCGACCACCGCGTCGAAGGCCTTGGCCGCGGCGAGCTGGTGGCTCACCGGGCAGATGCCGCAGAGCCGCTGCACCATCACCGGCACCTCCCAGTAGGGACGTCCCTGCACGAACTTCTCGAAGCCGCGGAATTCCACGATGTGCAGCCGCGCCTGCCGCACGCGATCCTGCGCGTCCAGCAGCAGCGTGACCTTGCCGTGCCCCTCCACGCGCGACAGCGGGTCGATCGCCACGCGGCGCAGCCCCGCGCTTCCGGCCGGAGGCTGCACGGGCTTTGCGTTTTCCTGTTCCATGCCGTGCGTCCCCCTTCAGTCGTAGCGGATCAGGCCGTGTCCGAGCCGCGGCGTGCGCCCCTCGAGCAGGTCCGTGAGGAACTGCCAGATCGCATCGGCCGACGGCGGACAGCCGGGGAGGAAATAGTCGATGTGCACGACCTCGTGCAGCGGGTGCACCTTGTCCAGGGGCAGCGGCAGCTCGGGGTCGTTGGGGATCATGCCCTTCGCGAGGCTGGTCTCGGTGAGGTAGACCTCCTGCAGGCACTGCCCGATGTCGAGGTGGTTGCGCTGCGCGGGCAGCCCCCCGTTCACCGCACAGGCGCCCATCGCGATCAGCACGTCGCAGTTGGCGCGAAACTCCCGCAGCACGTGCACGTTTTCGGCGTTGCAGACGCCCCCCTCGATGATGCCGATGTCGCACTTGCCGCAGTGCTTGATGTCGGTGAGCGGCGAACGGTCGAATTCCACGCGATCGAGCAGCGCGAACAGGCGCTCGTCGATGTCGAGCAGCGACATGTGGCAGCCGAAGCAGCCGGCGAGCGAGGTGGTGGCGACGCGCAGCTTGCGCGGGGTTGTGTCAGTCATCGCCGGCGTCCGTGCGCGGCGCGTCGGCCAGGGCCTGCGCACTGATCGGGCTGAGGTCGAAGCGGCGCTGTCCGATCGGTACCTCGAAACCCGTGCCCTTGCGCAGGATCACTCCGACCGGGCACACGTCGACGGCCTTGTCGGCAACGCTGACGTCGGTGTCGCGCAGCAGGCCCGAGGGCGAGTTCACGATCAGGTGCTTGCCGATACCGCGGCCGGAGAGCGCGAACACCGACTTGCCGTCGACATCGCGCGAGGCGCGCACGCAGAGCTCGCAGAGAATGCAGCGGTTGAAGTCGAGCAGCAGTTCGGGGTGCGAGGCATCCACCGGGCGATCCGGGAACAGGTGACGAAAGCCCGCCGCCATCACGCCGAGATCGTAGCCGCTCGCCTGCAGCCGGCAATTGCCGCTCTTCTCGCAGGACGGGCAGAAATGGTTGCCCTCGGCGAACAGCATCTGCACCAGCGTGCGCCGGAGCTCGTTCAGTTCTTCGGTGTTGCTCTGCACCTCCATGCCTGCTTCTGCGCGCCGGGTGCACGCGGTGATGGTGCGCCCGCCGGTCGCGGCCGTGCACAGCTTGCAGCTGCCGTGCGGCTCGAACTCGGGGTGATAGCAGAGGTGCGGGATGTAGTGTCCGGCTGCAAGCGCCGCCTGCAGCACGGATCTGCCCGGCTCGAAGGGGATCTCGGTGCCGTCCAGCACGAAGGTGGGCCGATCGTTCACGGCGGATTCTCCAGGTGGGCGTCGGGGTCGTCGCGGCCGGTGGCGCGGCGCGCCGCGGCCAGCGCTCCGTCGAGATCGAAGGCCGGGCTGAACGTGTGCGAGCCGAGGCGGCGCACGTACGAGGGCCGGAAGCGCTTCAGCGTGTCCAGCACCGGGTTGCAGGCCGTGTGTCCGAGGCCGCAGTGCGCGGACTTCAGCAGCACGCTGTTCAGCCGCGCCATCTCCTCGAGCTCGTTCTGGCTGCCGTTGCCGGCGTGGATCTTGTCCATGATGTGCGCCAGCATCGAGGTGCCGACGCGGCAGGGCGTGCAGAACCCGCAACTCTCGTGGGCGAAGAAGCGGGTGTAGTTGCGCGCCACCTCGAAGAGATCGCGTCCGGGTCCGAACACGGTGATCGCGCCGGCGCAGGCGAGATCCTCGAAGGCGATGCGCCGCCCGAACTCGGAGGCGTCGATGCACACGCCCGACGGCCCTCCGACCTGCACCGCCTGCGCCCCGGCGGCGCCGCTTTCCTCCAGCACCTGCTGCACCGTCACGCCGAACGGAAACTCGTACACGCCGGGGCGCGCGCAATCACCGGCCACGGCCAGCAGCTTGGTGCCGGGGGAGCGCCCCGTGCCCAGGCTGCGGTAGCGTTCGGCGCCGCCGAGCGCGATCAGCGCCGCCGCGCACAGGGTCTCGACGTTGTTGACCACGGTCGGTTGCTGCAGGTAGCCGTGGGTAACCGGATACGGCGGGCGGTTGCGCGGCACGCCGCGCTTGCCTTCCAGCGATTCGAGCAGCGCGGTTTCCTCGCCGCAGACGTAGGCGCCCGCGCCGAGGTGGATCTCGATGTCGAAGTCGACGCTGCTGCCGCAGATTCCCGCGCCGAGCAGCTCCGTCGCGTCGTCGTCGCTCCAGCACCTGCTCCAGCGCGTCGCGCAGGAAGGCGTACTCGCCGCGCAGGTAGAGCATGCCGTGCCGAGCCCCTGTCGCGATCGCTGCCACGGTCATGCCGTCGAATACCAGGTCGGGCCGGCTCGAGAGCAGCACGCGGTCCTTGAAGGTGCCGGGCTCACCCTCGTCGGCGTTGCAGACCACGTAGCGCATGGCACCCGGCGCGGTGCGGCAGGCTTCCCACTTGGCCGCCACCGCGAAGCCGGCACCGCCGCGTCCGCGCAGCCCGGCGCGATCGATCTCCCGGACCAGGGCAGGGGAGCCGTCGTCGGCGCCGTGCGCGAGCGCGGCGCGGACAGCGGCGCCCGGCTCGGGGCAGGGGCCGAGCAGCCATTCGGCGCGGCGAATGTTGTCATCGATATGGAACAACGCCGCGGGCCAGTCGGCGAGCGGGCGTCGCTCGAGTATCAGCTGCGCGATCTCGCCGATGCGAGCGGCATCGAGGCGCGCGATCGCCCGGCCGTTCACCAGCATGCCCGGCCCCTGGTCGCACAGTCCCGTACACGACGTGGTCGCGACGCTGAGCAGCCCGTCCTCGCTCATCCGGCCGGGCTCCACCCACAGTTCCCGGCACAGCTGCCGGAGCAGTGCCTCGCTGCCCTGCATCTGATCCGTGATGTTGTCCGAGAACAGGACGCGGTACTCGCCCCGGGGCTCGGTGGACAGGAAGGCATAGAAGCCCGCGGTGCCGCGCACCCGCGCGAGCGGCAGGCCCAGGGCCTCGGCGAGCTGTTCGAGCGCGGCGGCGGGCAGGAAATTGAAGGCGGCCTGGACGTCCACCAGCAGCTGCAGCAGGCGGTGTGGCTCGCGGCCACGGCGAGCCAGCGCCGCCTCCACGCAGTTGCGGATTTCCCTGGAACTGTTGCTGCACCGATGCACGCGCGATCACCCGCCCGGATCATTGGGCGCAGATTACACCATCGCCTCGCAGCGGCGCGCATGGCCGGGGGAACCGAGTGCCTCGAGGGTTTTCCTGCTGCATTCCACGCGCCCCAGGTCGAGCAGCTCGCGCGCGAGGTGGCGATCCACCAGGGTGATCGTTTCGCCGGGTTGCGCTATCCGTGCTCCGCACTGGAAAGTCCGTGTAACCCGGAAGTTGCCCTCGAAAGGGTCGAGCGCGCCATTCATGTGTCTGTCCTCACGTAATCGAAGTGTCGCTGCCGCATGCATCCGGCGCAGGGACACTGCGTCGCGGCGCGGCAACGCGCGCATATTCAACCCGCTGGATTACCATCTGGTGACGCCCTCCAGTCGTCCAATAGCGGTTCAGAACCGGTAGAGCGCCGCGACCAGCGGTGCAATCAGGGAAGCCACGAGCGACATCACCGTGATCAGCGTGTTCAGTGACGGCCCTGCCAGTGCGGCAGTGGTGGCAGGAGCCGGGTGGCGCGCACGGCCGCCGTCTGCACCCGGAGTACGGGTACTGCCCGTCGTCCACGGACGCGTCGACCAGGACCAATCAACTCGGCTGACATGCCGCTCCGTCAAACCTGCGCTATGGCCGAAAGCACGCGAGCCGCGATTCAGTTCCGGATTGCCGCGGATGGCCGTGATCCGTCACTTTCACCACATATGGGCATGTCGAGGCAACGAAAAAAAACCGTCGCCGTGACCCACGTGGGTCATGACAGCAGGTGCGGGTCAGGTATATACGGATTTTCCCGATTTTCCGTTTTCACCTTTTCTGTTTGGCGCGTCATGGCATCTGCGCGACGGTCCGCCGCTTTCACGCCGGCGCCTCGACTTTGGCGTTTTCCTCATCGGGCAGCATGTTGCTGCAAGGAGAGCCGTCAAACCCGTCATCGTCCTGCGCAATCAAAACACTGCGAGGTAATCGATTGAATCGATCTGCCGGTGACCAATTGGCGAGGAGGGGGGTGTCTGTGTCGAAAAGCAGACGACAAGGGGAGCTAATGCGTGTTGGGTAATCTGTCGGCCTTCGACGGGCCGCAAGGAGCTTCCGATGAACACGGGAAAGAAACTAGGCACATTCGTTTGTATTTTGTTATTGCTGGGCTTTTCCCAGTCGATGCGGGCGCAGGATTTCACCCCGCAAACCGGAGCGTGGGTGATCAACGAAGAGGCCAATGGCGAGCCTGGACGCGGATTCCAGATCGAAGTGCAGAATGACATTCTGGTCTTGAGTTTCTCTGGCTATGAAGCGGCCGGTGATTCGGCGTTCTGGGTGGCTACCGGAGCCTTTCAGCCAGGCTCCAACGAAATTACCGCCGACCTGGGCGAGTATCAAGGCGGCATGGCGTTTGGAGATCCGATGCAGAACGCTGTCTATCACGGTTCGCGCGGTCAGGTAACGATCAGATTTACCGGGCCGATCAACGGCGTGATATGCCTGCCGGACGAGGCATGCAAGGCAATCAGTGCATTCAATTTTGGTTATGATTTTGCCAGTGCGTCGGCACTGATGGGCCGATGGCTCGTCACTGCGTTCAGGCAGGGGTTCAGTGAACGAACGTCGATTGTACTTCGCCTGGAGCAGCTCACCGAGTCCTCCGATCCGGCCGTCATCGACAGCGTCTCGGGCACGGCGCTTTACCCCGTCGACGGCGTTGACACGGAAGTAAGTGCTGTCTGCACCAGGCCCGTCCGTCCGGCGTGGGGGACGTATTCGTGCCGGCTGTTCACGCCCGAGGGCGATATCCGGAACGTCAATGTTCTCGTAATGAGAAACCGCATGGAGGGCAGAGACACCGACGGATCCGGCTTTTGGGTCGGCTTTCGTATGCGCTCTGCATCCTCGAGGGAGGTAATCCCGCACTGAGCGGCTCCGATCGCGCCGCGAGCCAATAGCCGCCAGCTGTCCAGGGGCTATCACAGGCGATGGATTGCGGCTGGATTCGAGCAAATTTGACCCGCCCGCGTGGCGGGTTTTTTTTGATGCTTTTTCACTCGATCGGCGTCACCGCTGCGTCCGTCCAGCCCGCGGCATGAACTGCGTTCTGCTTGCACCCCTTCGATCGATACGGGCCGTGGGATGCCCAAATGTCTTCCTCGCCGCGGCAACTGACATGCGGCTTTCATATCGCGGCAACAATTCCCGGAGACGATGCGCCGGTGCCATGACGCATGGCACCGGATTTTCCACGCACACACGCTCTCCAGGAGATTCTTCATGAAGCAGTCCTTGCTCGCCATGGCCGTCGCCGCTGTTATTGCCGCGACTGCCCACGCCGACGCTACACTCGTCAACGGCCCGATGGGTTTCGATCCCATAGCCGCATCCGCCTACGGCATGGAAAACGATGCCGATATCGGCTACCACGCCATGGGTCATTCCCGAAGGTTTCACCCAGTCGATCGTCTCGGACGAGACCGACCTGGACATCTATGTCAGCCAACGACTGGAACGACATGAACACGGTCAACGAAACCCGGATGCACGCCGGCCGATATCTTTACCGCACGCACGAAGTGCGTGGCGGTGCTATCGGCACCGACGGAAATTCCGCCCGCAACGACGGCGGCAGCGGCGGTGCGGTCTCGGTCGTGGACCTGAAGACCGGCGAGGCGCTGGAGGTTGTCGGGCGTGCAGACTGGGAGGCACTCGACGGTCTCGTCTGGACCCCCTGGCACACCCTGCTGTTCGCCGAGGAGGCCGGCACTTCGGCGCGTCCCGACCCGGATGCCCCTGGCGCCACCGCGGCCTGCTGTACGAGCTCGTGCTCGATCCCAAGGATCCGATGACCGCAGAGAGCGTGTCTGTCCGCCCGTTGCTGGGCGCGCTGGCGCACGAAGGCATCGAGATGGACGCCGAAGGCAACGTCTACGTCATCGACGAAGACCGCAAGGGCTCGATCTACAAGTTCGTGCCGGAGAACTACGGTGACCTGTCCAGCGGCCAGCTCTATGCGCTGAAGGTGCTGGGCGGCGCCAAGACCGGTGCGGCCGAGTGGGTCGCGCTGGACATGGACCAGGTGCAGATCAGCGCCCGCGTCGCGGCCCCGCAACGTCGGCGCCACCCAGTTCTGCCGCCCCGAGGACCTCGAGCGCATCGCCGGCACGCTGTACGTCGCGCTGACCTGCGAAGACGTCGACAACGCGGCCAACACCAGCGGTCCCGGCGCCGTGATGGCGGTCGAACTGGGCGACGAGCCGACGGTCAAGTACGTCGCCGCTGCCGGCAAGAACGCCCCGCTCGAAAACCAGGCTACCGGCATTACCGGCTTCGAGGGTGCCGACAACCTGGCCGATGGTCCGGACGGCAAGCTGTGGATCGTCGAAGACAACGCCTTCAGCGACATCTGGGTGCTGGATCCGCAATCCGAAGATGCCAACGGCGACGGCTATCCGGACGGCATGCACCTGTTCGCCTCGCTGAAGGACAAGCCGGCCGAAGGCACCGGCATCTACTTCGGCAAGGATCCGCAGACCCTGTTCGTGAACGTGCAGCACTCCGGCACGGGCAACGACAAGACCATGGTCATCACGAAGCGCAACAGCAAGAAGTGAGGGTGGCGGCTCCGCCGCAGCCCGCCTTCTGAACCCCCTGCCGGGCAATCCGGCAGGGGCTTTTTGTCAGTCTTCCGTTTCGGAAAAGACGCTGGTTCCCAGCGCCGCGTCGCTAGCCCGGGCCACGCTTTTCAGGATCTCCCACTCCGTCCTGATGAATGCCCGGACATCCGCGCGGCGATTCTCGTCGGTGTCGCTGTCGGCACGTTGTCCGGCTGCGAGCGCTGCGTAGCAGGCCAGGGCCTTGTCCGCCGATCGCGGCAGGGAAAATGCCTCGGCGGTAGCGAGCGCGGCTTGTTTCAGCTCGCGCAATTGCTCCGGCGTTCGTTCGACCACCCATTGCAGCGCAGCGCCGAAGGCCGTGGGCGTTGCCTCCTCAAGCAGCCGGCCGTTCTGCGTGTCCCTGACCACTTCCCGGGCGCCGGGGGCATCGAGCGCGACCACCGGCAGACCCGCAGCCATGGCCTCCGTCAGCACCATGCCCTGGGTTTCGCTCGTCGACGCGAAGGCGAACACATCCATCGCGTGCAGGGCATCGGCCAGTTGCTGCTGTTGCAGTATGCCGACAATGTGCAATCGCTCGACCATGCCGGACCGGGCCAATATATCCCGTATGGCCGTTTCGGAAGGACCGGTTCCGACCACCAGGAAGTGCGCGCCGCTGTTGCTGCGCATGAATTCGGCGACCGCTTCGGCCAGGAATTCCAGGTTCTTTTCCGGTGCCAGCCGGCCCAGGTGACCCACCACGAAAGCGGTCTCGGGAATGCCCGTCTGCCGGCGAAAACCGTGACCGTCTCCCTGCGCGAAACGTTCCAGGCATACGCCCGTCGGCACCACGGCAATCGGGGTGGTGACGCCGCGCTCCTGCAACAGCTCGCGGATACTTTCGCTGGGCGCGAACACCTGATCGGTCAGGTTCGCGTAGCGGGTGGCGAGCTCGATCGCGAACCGCTTCAGGACGGGCGAATCGCCGGGAACGTAGTGCGTGTACTGCTCGTACAGCGTGTGATGGGTGAACACCAGCGGCAGTCCGCGGTGGCGCGCCAGGCGCAACGCGGTGATGCCCAGCAGGAAGGGATGATGGGCGTGCACGATGTCGGGCCCGAAGGCATCGATGGCGTCGCCGAGCTGCGGATGTATCGGCAGCGCGACCGAGAAATCGCTGGCGTTGAAGTTCTGGATCGCGCGGATGCGCACCACGTCGGCTTCCTGCTGCGGCATGTCCGGGAATTCCGGCGCCACGATCAGCACCCGGTGTCCGCGCCTGCGGTATTCGGCCGCGAAGGTCTCCACCGAGCGCGCCACGCCGCCCACGTGCGGGGTGAAGGTGTTGGTGAGCATGAGGATGTTCATGCCTCACGCCTCCTTGCGCACGGGAACGACCGTGTCGGTATCGCCTGCAACGTTCACGGGCTCGAAGCCGGGCAGGCGTATCTCGACCGGCGGTGCGCTGCGATGCCAGTCGCCTTGCCACTCGATGCGCGGCGCGGTTCCGGCCTGCGGCGTGATGCTCAGCGACAGCGCGCCGAAGGCGGTCGGCGCAGGGCCGAAGCGGATCGGCGTGTCCTGCTCGAGCCAGCGCGCGGGAATGCCCGCGCACAGGATCGAGGCGTTCGCCTTCCTCGCGCACGAAGCAGTTGCGGATCATCAGCACCCACTCGGCGGCGGCCCAGACGTGATGGCCGTCGCCCATGCAGCCGCCGCCGGTGCGCGGATGGATCGCCTCCGGCCACTGCCCGGTCGGCGATGCGAGTGCCGCGACCGCATCCATCAGCTCGAGGTGGCGCGGGTCGCCGGCGCGCAGCAGCACCTGCGCGACGTGCAGGGTCAGGTACGCGTTGAGGCCGGAATGGATCATGTCCTGGAAGAACGCGCCATTCGACGAAACAGCGGCTCGAGCAGGAACTCGACGCAGTCGAGCAGGCGCGGATCGTCCGGCGCACACAGCTGCACCGGATAGCCGACGGCGAGCGAACCGATGGCGCCGGCATCCAGGCGGCGATAGGGCGATGCGGGCATCGCCGGTCGCCCGAGCCGTTGCGCGCAGCCAGCCGAGGCTGCGATCCACCGCGGCCGCGAAATCGTCGGCGGCCTGCGCGAATTCCCTGCTCGCCTCGGCATCCTGCTCCGCGAGCATGGCCGATGCCGCGACGCAGGCCGGCGATGCCCCAGAAATCGTCCCAGTAGTAATAATCGTTGGGCCCGAGGTGCTCGGCGCTGAAGCCCGGCCGGCAGCAGGCCGGCATGGGGCGCATCCAGCGTCGTCGGCTCAGCCGCTTGCGCATGATCCAGCGCGCGCCGCGCTGGATCGGGCTTGCGCCATTCGCGGCGACGGCGCGCTGCCCGGTCAGTGCGAAGAAGCGCTGCAGGATCCACAGCACCTCGCCGTTGGCATCCCATTCGCCTTCCTGCGAGCGGAAGTAACCCAGCGCCGTCTGCCGCTCCGGGAAGCGCGCCAGCGCGCGCTCGGCACGCTCCGTCAGCCCGGCGCACAGCAGGGCGTGAATGATGAACGCGGCATCGCGGAACCAGAAGCGCTTGTAGGTGTACGGGCCGGGGTAGACGTCGTCCGGCGAATGCAGGATCAGCGAGGTGATCGCGGCATCGTAGAGAAACTGGTAACGCGGCTCGGGGCAGACGAGGTTGCAGCGATTGCGCTGCGCGGTGTTCCAGGCATCGGCGGCCAGCATCGCTGACGCGGTGGCGGCGAGCGGTATGGTCGCGGTGATTTCGGCGGCCTCGTTGGCCTTGACCGGGAACAGGGCCGCCGCGGTGACCATGCCCACGTCGCAGCGGCCCGCTGGCCTGATCGTCCAGATCCTCGAGATGAATGTACACGTCCCCGTGGCGGTAGTCGGAGACATGGTGCCGCGCGGCGGCGGCGCTGAACGTCGACGCGCTGCGTGTCGTCGACCATCCAGGCCGTGCGGTCGCTCGACAGGTTGACCTGGTGGATGAAGCTGATGCCCTCCGGGTTGTAGGGGCGCAGCGCCAGCACCAGCCAGGCAGCCGTGTCGCTGCGCGCGCGCAACCGCAGCTTGCATACCGGCAGGCCGGATTCGAGCTCGACCCAGGCGCTGCTCTCCAGCGCCAGTCCCTGCATCTGCGTCCCGGTGACGATGCAGGCCCCCCGATCCATGTCCTGCCGTTGCCGGCAATCGGCGGCCCGCGAGGGCAGCAGGCAGCGGCCGTCCTCGGCCAGCAGCCAGCCGTCCAGTGACCAGCCGTCCAGGAACGGGCGTCAGCAGGCCGCGCGGATCGACGATCGGCAGTTCCTCGCAATCGGGATGGCCGATCGCGGTCCAGTTGCGATGGGTGAGGTTGATGTGGGTGATCGAGAAGGCGCGCGGAACGAACGAGGGGTCGCGGGGATCGAACTGGCGTTCGATCCAGTAGGGCCAGACCCAGTCGAGATTGTGCTGGATCACGCGGCTGTTGATCAGGCCGCGGGCGTGGAACACCACGCCGGCACGCAGCAACTCGATCGGCTCGCCCACTTCGGACGGCTGGGCGAAGCTGTGCAGCCGCGCCAGCAGGGCGATCGGATCCAGGAAGCCCTGCGCGCGCGCGATGCGCCGGATGACGAAGCGCCAGGGCAGCCATTTCATCCAGCTCACGGCAAATCCTCCTCGATGGCGCCGGTCTCCTCGTAGCGCGCCAGTGCACGGCGCGCGAGCCGGTTCAGATAGATTACCGCGATCACGCTGGCCACGAAGCCGAACACGAACCCGGCGCGGTGGTGAACAGGATCCCGGGCAGTACCAGCGCCACCACGGCCGCCATGAGCAGGATGAAGAGCAGCGGCGCCCACGCGCCCTGGGCGTCGAACCAGCCCAGCAGGAGTAGCACCTGCCCGTGCGCGTCGAAATGGATCAGCAAGGCGACCAGCACAGCCATGAACAGAATGCCAGCCGTAATGCCCCAGAGCGGTGACTTCAGGCGGCTGCCTTTGCCATGGCTCGAAGGCTTTCGGCTCTCGCTGCGGTCAAGGCTCAAGGAACACGGCTCCTGGATCGATGAATGCCGGTGCGTTCGCGCATGTCCGCTGGCAACGCATGCGCGCACCAGCCCCGGCGTCGCTGAAGCGCACGTCGCAGGGCGTCGTGTGGGCTCTGCTCCCGGGGGCGGGCGCGGCGAGAGTCAGGCGCCCTTGGTCGCGTCCTTCACGTCCTGCTTGACGTCACCATACTTCGCCTGCGCCTTGCCGAGGTTCTTTTGAACCTTGCCTTTTATCTTGAGCCTGTCGTTGCCCACGAGGTCGCCGGCGGCTTCCTTGATCGTGCCTTTCGCTTCGTTGACCCGGCCCTTGATCTGGTCATTGTTCATGCTCATGTCCTGCTCCTGATTGCGTATGCCGGCAAGCGGCCGGTACTCGATGCTGGAATTGCCCAGCCCTGCTGCTTTCAGGATGGGCCCCGCTTGCCCGCCGCGTCTGTACGCTGCAGCACAGATGCGCTCAACCCTGCCTGGTCCACAGGCTGCACCCGCGTGCGTCCGGATCACGAGGCTCGACTGCCGCAGATACCGCGGACGCAGTCAATGCCCGGGGCCGCATCGCCCATTATGGGCGCCGCGTGGTTTTCATTCGCGTCGCACGGGTAAAGAATGCTTGTTTTGGGCGCGGCGCCAGGTGCGACAGATGGACGATGCGGAGGAGAGGTTCCGGCGGGCATTCGGGCTGATCGCGTTCGCGATGAACCGGCACCTGGCGCAGCACATGCGCCGCCTGAGCCGTGAGCTCGAATCCGATCTCGACGCGGCGTTCGTCTGGGCGACGCTGGCGCACCTCAATGCATTGAAGATCGCGCGGCCCGGCGCCGACCCGCTCGACGTGTCGGGTTCCGGCGACATGCTGCGTTCGGAGTTGAATGCGGTGCGCCTCAGCGACATCGCACAGGTCACGGGCCTGCCGCGCGAAACGGTGCGGCGCAAGCTCGCGCTGCTGCGTGAGCGCGGGCGCGCGGAGCGCACGGCGGATGGGCGCTGGTGCTTCCGGCCGGAAGCGATCGACGACGCGGCCTATGCCTTCACGCGCGAGATGGCGCGCAACCTGCTGCAGACCGCCGCCGAGGTGCAGCGCCTGCTCGACCAGGCCGGCGAGCCGGCGCTCTGAGTTCGTCGTTCAGAGCGCGAGCGCGGCCGCGCGGCCGCTGTCGATGGCGCCCTGGATATAGCCGATCTCGTGGCAGTCGCCGATGGTGCTGGCCGCGATGCCGCGCGCACGCAGCGCCTCGCAGAGCGTGCCATCGCCCTGCGCACCCAGCGCGATGATCACGCTGTCGGCGCGGATGCGCTCGCTGCCGCTCTTCGATGTGCAATCGAGCCCGTTGGCGTCGATCGCGGTGACCGTGGTGCCGCGCAGCAGGCGCACACCGTGTTCGCCGAGCGCGTGCAGCACGCGCCAGCGGCGCACCACGCTCAGTTCCGCGCCGAGATCGCGTCCCGGTTCGATCACGGTGACGTCGCGGCCGCGCTCGGACAGCAGTTCCGCCACTTCCAGCCCCACCAGCCCGCCGCCGATGATCGCGACGCGCCTGCCGAGCGGCATGTAGATGCGGCTCAGCGCACGCATCCATTCGAGATTGCGCGTGATGCCGCCGAGCTGTGCCGCGCCGACCGCCGCGCGCTGCAGCAGGCCGAGCTTGCGCATGGCGGCGGGGTTGCCGCCGAGCAGCAGTCCGCGCAGTTCCTCGCCGTCGAACACGTGCTTCATGTCGCGCCCCGCAATGGGCGGGGCGATGCGCCGGGCGCCGGTTGCCACCAGTACCGCGTCGGGTTGCATCGCGGCGATCGAGTCGGCCGTGGCCGTGGTCCGCGTGCACACGATGACGGGCAGTCGCGCCAGGGCGTCCTCGAGGTGGCGCACCAGGCGCGCATTGGGCTCGTAGGCGAGCCCGGCGATGCGCGCGGTGCCGCCGAGCGCCGGCTCGCGCTCGATCAGCGTCACCTCGTGGCCGCGCTGCGCCGCGACGCGCGCGGCCTCGAGCCCGGCGGGTCCGCCGCCGACCACCACCACGCGCCGGCGCCGCTCGGCGGGTCCGATCAGGGTGTCCTGCGCCTCGCGTCCGGTCGACGGGTTCACCGCGCAACAGATATGGCGGTTCAGGAAGATCTGGCTCACGCAGACGTAGCAGTAGATGCAGGGTCGGATTGCCAGCGGGTCGTTTGCCGCGAGCTTGTTCGGCAGCTCCGGGTCGGCGAGCAGCTTGCGGCCCATCGCGACCATGTCGAAGCGCCCCGCCGCGATGCCCTGTTCCGCGGCGTCGGGTTCGATGCGACCGACCGCGATCACCGGCACGTCGACGGCACGGCGGATCGTTGCGGCGAAGTCGAGGAAAGCGCCCGGCGCGTGCGGGATCGGTGCCTCGGTGAACGCGATGCCGCTGGTGGGGTTGCCGTAGGCGCTGACGTCGATCGCGTCGCAGCCGGCCTCGACCGCCAGGCGCGCGGTGATCACGGCGTGCTCTGGCGTGATGCCGTCGCTGACGCGGAATTCGTTGGCATCGAGGCGGCAGAGGATCGGAAAGTCCGGCCCCACCACCGTGCGCACGGCGCGCAGAACCTCCACCAGCAAGCCGCGCGCGATTCTCCGCGCTGCCGCCGTAGGCGTCGTCGCGCCGGTTGTAGTGCGGCGACAGGAACGACGACAGCACGTAGCCGTGGCCGGCGTGGATTTCCACGCAGTCGAAGCCCGCGCGCACCGCGAGCGCGGCCGCCGCCGCGAACTGCCCGACCAGCCAGTCGATGTCCTGCTGCGTCATGACCTGGTACACCGGCTGCGAGGCGCCGCCGACGAACGAGGCGATCTCGGCGCGGGTGAGCGCCTCGAACATGTCGCTCTTGTCGAAGTGCGGTACCGACGGCACCAGCAGCGGGCGGCCCTGCACGCGGTCCTCGGTCGCGACCTTGCCGCAGTGGTTCAGCTGCACGCCGGCCATCGCGCCATGGCGGTGCATGCGCTCGGTGAACGCCTGCAGTCCGGGCAGCTGCGCTTCGCCGGAGATGCCCACCATGCGCGGCATGCTGGCGCCCGCCGGCCACGACACCGAGGTGGTTTCGAGCATGACCAGCCCGGTGCCGCCGCGCGCGCGCGCTTCGTAGTAGGCGAGCAGGGGCTCGCCGCAGCAGCCGTCGGGCTCGCACAGCTCGGTCCCCATCGCGGCGAGCATGATGCGGTTGCGCACGCGCATGTTCCTGATGCGCAGCTCCGATGTGAGGCGTGGGTACATGGCGGATCTCGCGGCTCGTGGTTGACGGGCGCGCGGGCGCCCCGGTCTTTGGCGGCTTTGTAGCACGCCGCCCGCTCACCGCGCGATGAGCAAATCCGTCGCAAGCGATTGACGCGTGAGTTCGCCGCGCTCAGCCGCTGCCGGTGGCGCGCCGCCAGCACAGCCGGTGCTCGCGCGTCACGGCGGTACCCGGCAGCAGGTCCTCGGCCGCGAGCACCAGGGAATCGCCGTCCAGCGTGGCCTTGCGCACCTGCGTGCTGCCCGGGAAGTCCGGGTTCAGGGAATCGCTGACCTCGTGCAGCACGCAGCCATCGCGGGTGCGGTAGCGCCCCTGGTAGTGGAAGTAGCTGTCGAAGGCGGCGCATTTGCGCTCCGCCGGCACGTGGCGCGTGCTGGGGCTGTCGAAGCGCGGGCGCGCGGCGCGCGCGATGCCGGCCGACATGAAGCCCTCGGGCGTGTACAGCAGCAGTCCCGTGGCCGCTTCGCCGAAGGGGAGCGTGGGCGGGCGCCCGTCCGAATAGCGGATCTCCCAGCGCTCGAGCGTCCAGGTTCCGGGCAGGGCGCGGGCAAGAGTTTCGTCGTCCATTGGTCTACGCTTCCTGAGGCGGCATGCGGCGCGACCCTAGCAGGGGGTGCGGCGGGCGGCAACCGGGGGGCTCGAAGCCGGCCCCGCGAGCGCCTGTTAACATGCCCTCCGATCCAGCGACCGCGGGGTCCGCACCCGCGGCGACGACATGGGAGTCCGGATGACCATTCACCAGAAGTCCTCTGCGCAGACGCAGGAGGCCGTGATCTTCTTCGCCGACGGGGAAATCCGCCGCGAGATGCTGTACCCGGAATTCGAGGCGTTGCTCGACTGCGTGGTGCCGATCCGCGATTTCGCCGGCAAGACCCTGGAAGCCGCCTACGTGCGCCTCGATGCGCGCCTCGCGCCGGTCACGGTGGTGCTGTTCCTGATTCCCTTCGACAGCGACGGCTTCCCGGAACAGCACTGGGACGTGCCGCTGCGCATGCTGGCCGAGCGCGGCGTGCGCGGGCCGGATCTCGGGGGCGGCCCGGTGCGCCTGGTGACGCGCAGCCAGTGCCCGATCCCCCAGCACGAGGACCAGCTCTGGGACATCCGCTTCGGTGCGGGCGGCAACACGCTGGCGCAGCTGCAGGAGCGGGTGCTGATGAACCGCCTCGGGCTCGACGTGGCGGATCAGGACGTGGCCCAGGCGCCGCCCGCGGCCTGGTCCGGCACCGCGGCACCGGCGGCTCCCGCGATGGCGCCGGCGGCCGCTCCGGCCGGCGATTCCTCCGAGACGCTGCTGGCCCTGATGCAGCAGAGCAGCCAGCAGATGGCGCTCGCGCGCGAACAGCACCAGCGCGAGAGCATGGCGCTGCAGCAGCAGCTGGCCGTGCTGCAGCAGCACGCGCGGGCGCTGGAGGACGAGAAGCAGGCGCTGCTGGCGCGCGCGGAACAGCAGGCACGCACGCTGGAGGAGCAGCGGACCGCGGCCGAGGGCAGGACGCGCCAGCTGGCCGAGCAGGCGCGTCGCGAGATCGACGCCGCGCGCCAGACGCTCGAGGGCGAGCGCGATGCCGCGCTGGCCGAGCGCGACGCGCGCATGCGCGAGGCGCTGGCCCGGCTGGAGCGCGAGCGCGAGACCCAGGAGGACCAGCTGCACAGCCTGCGCAGCGAGCTGACCGAGCTGCGCCGCGACAAGCTGCGGCTGATGGGCGAGGGCGCGGACAAGTTCTTCGCCCAGCTGAAGGAGAAGGGCGTCAAGTTCGTGGCCTTCCAGCCCGGCGCCGGCCACCTCACGATCCCGATGGAAGACCTGAACCGCTACCTCGAGGAAACGGAAGCGTTCGTGGCCGAGAAGTGCGGCGTGAGCCCCGAGCACTACCGGCGCTGGCTGGCGCACTACAACAGCCCGGTCTGCCAGGGCACCGCGGGCAGCGGCGCGCCCTGCGCCAAGCCGCTGGGCAAGCTGCTGAAGCCCGCGGAGTTCGTCGTCGGCATGCACGACCGCTGCGACATCCACAAGCAGTTCCCGCGCACGCAGCCGGCGAAGGATTTGCCCGGTTGAGCCGGGAGCCGCGCCACGACTTTCCCGCGCTGCCCGCCGTCGAGACGCTCCGCGACCCGCTGTATGCCGCGCGCGGCGTGACGCTCGGCGTGCTGCGCCTCGACCTGCTGCACCCGCTGTGGGGCGGCAACAAGCTGTTCAAGCTGCTGCCGAACCTGCGTCGCGCCGAGGCGCTGGGCCTGCGGCGCGTGATCAGCTTCGGCGGTGCGCATTCGAACCACCTGCACGCGCTGGCGGCCTGGGGCCGCGAGCACGGGCTGCAGACCGTGGGCATCGTGCGTGGCGAGGCGCCGGTGCAGCCCGGCCCCACGTTGCGCGACCTGCACGACCGGGGCATGCGCATCCGCCACGTCTCGCGTGCCGCGTACCGGCGCCGCACCGATCCGGCGTGGGTGGAGGAGCTCACGCGCGACCTGATGCCGGCGCTGGTGATCCCCGAGGGCGGCGACAACGCCGAGGGCTTCGCGGGCTGCCGCGAGCTGGGGCGTTCCATTGCGGCGCTGGAGGGCGGCTGGGACGTGATCGCGCTGGCCTGCGGCACCGGGACCACGCTGGCAGGCGTGGTGGCGGGCAGCGGAGCCTTCGTGCTCGGCGTCGCCGCGCTGCGCGATGCCGCGGGCATCACGGCGCGCGCCGCCGCCCACCTCGCCCGCCCCGCTCCCGTGGGTCCGGATTCATCCGGACAAATCCCTGTGGGTCCGGATTCATCCGGACATGATCCTGCTCCCCATGCCCGCGCCCGCGCGCGCTTCCTCGTGCTCGATCGCTTCGCCGGCCGCGGCTTCGCGCGCGTCGACGCGGAGCTGGCCGGCTTCATGGCGCAATTCAGCGGGCGCAGCGGCGTGCCGCTCGATCCTGTCTACACCGGCAAGCTGTTCCACGGCCTGCACACGCTGGTCGGCGAAGGCCGCTTCCCGCCCGGCACGCGCGTGCTGGCGCTGCACACCGGCGGGCTGCAGGGCGCGCGCGCGGCATCGGGCGGTGGCATGATGCCGGCGGCGCGCGCCGTACCGCTATAATCCGCGCGCGTCCAATGGAGCCAGCGAGCATGACCCAATTCCGCAGCGTCGGACTCATGGGCCGGGTGGGCAGCGCCGAGGTGCTGGAGACCCTGGTCCACCTGCGCGATCTGCTGCGCGCGCGCGGCCTGCGCGTGGTCGTGGAGCGCGAGGTGGCCGAACACCTGGAGCCGGCGCCCGGCGAGGTGCGCGCTCGCGAGGACATCGGGCGCGACACCGATCTGGTGATCGTGGTCGGCGGCGACGGCAGCCTGCTCGGCGCGGCGCGCTCGCTGGCGCCGCAGAACGCGCCGGTGCTCGGCGTGAACCGCGGCCGGCTCGGCTTCCTCACCGATATCTCGCCCCAGCAGCTCGAAGCGCAGCTCGACGAGGTCCTCGCCGGCCGCTACCTGATCGAATCGCGCTTCCTGCTCGACGTGGTGGTGACGCGCGACGACGAGGTGCTGGCGCGCGGCGACGCGCTGAACGACGTGGTGCTGAACTCCGGCATCTCGGCGCGCATGATCGAGTTCGAGCTCTACATCGAGGAGCAGTTCGTCTACACCCAGCGCTCCGACGGGCTGATCATCTCGACGCCCACCGGCAGCACGGCCTATTCGCTCTCGGGCGGCGGGCCGATCATGCACCCGGGGCTCGACGCCATCGTGCTGGTGCCGATGTTCCCGCACACGCTGGGCAGCCGCCCGCTGGTGATCCACGGCAGCAGCAGCATCCGCATCGTGATCAACGAGTACAACGAACTGCACCCGAGCATCAGCTGCGACGGCCAGCTGAACATCACGGCCAGTCCCGGCGACATGATCCACGTGCACAAGAAGCCCGAGCACCTGAAGCTGCTGCACCCGCTGGACCACAACTTCTACGATATCTGCCGCGCCAAGCTCGGCTGGGGCAGCCGGCCGGATGGCGACGAATGAGGCCCGCATGACGGCCGCGGCGGACTGAGCGGCGATGCCTGCATTCAGGGCAATCGAGACCCGCATCGGCACCGAGCTGGCGCAGTTCAGCCGTTACCTGTGGGCGCAGCGCGTGCCGCACCGCATCTTCGACGCCCCCGACGGCACCCAGGTGCTGGTGGTGGCGCGCGAGCAGGACGTGGCGCCGGTGCGCGAGGCCTTCGCGCGCTGGCGCGCCGGCGAGCTCGCGCTCGATGACGCCGCGCCGGCCCCGCAACCCGCGCCGGGCGCGGCTCGGCCGCGCCTGGCGCGCGCAGCCGGTCACGCTCGCCGGCATCCTGCTCAGCGTGCTGGGTGCCGCGATCGTGATGTTCGACACCCGGCTCGAGTGGCTGCGCTGGCTCACGTTCACGGATTTCCGTCCGCTGCCCGGCGGGCGGCTCGCCTTCGAGAGCGTGGCCGCGACCTATGCGCGCGGCGAGTACTGGCGCCTGCTGACGCCGGTGTTCCTGCACTTCGGGGTGCTGCATCTCGCGTTCAACATGCTGTGGCTGTGGGAGCTGGGGCGGCGCATCGAGCGCGCGCGCGGACATCTCACGCTGCTGGCGCTGCTGGTGCTCACCGGGGCCGGCGGCAACATCGCGCAGTACCTCTTCGACGGCGGCGTGATGTTCGGCGGCATGTCGGGCGTGATCTACGGGCTGCTCGGCTACGCCTGGGTGTGGAACCGCGTCTCGGGGGCGCCGGGCCTCGTGCTGCCGCCGGGCCTCATGGCCGTGATGCTGGGCTGGCTGCTGCTGTGCATGAGCGGGCTGGTCGAGGCGATCGGCTTCGGCGCGATCGCCAACGCGGCCCACGGGGCGGGGCTTGTCCTCGGCGCGCTGCTCGGTCTGGGAGCCGCTTTGCTATACTCGCGCCCCCCCGAACCGGAGCCCTGAGCAGCGACCTGATCATGGATTTCAACGCCATCCTGGAAATGATCACCCCCGAGGTGCACGGGAGCCTGCGCCGCGCCGTCGAGATCGGCAAGTGGGCCGACGGTGTCGCGCTCACGCGCGAGCAGCGCGAGCTGTGCCTGCAGGCCGTCATCGCCTGGGAGGCGCGCCACCTCGAGAGCGCGGCGCGCACCGGCTACATCGACCGCGGCTCCAAGGCCGAGGGCGAGGTCTGCGGCACGCACGACGACGAGCCCGCGGTGATCCGCATCGTGCGCGACAGCACGGGGCTCGCCTGATGCAGGAGCTCGGCAGCGGCGCACTCGACAAGCTGCGCGCCGCGCTCACGGCGCCGGTCACCTACGCCATGCCGGTGGGCGAGAGCGAGGTGCCGCTGAACGAGCACCTCGGACGGCGCCTGCGCATCGAGTTCCTCGGCCTGATCAGCTGCACGCACTGCGGCCGGCGCAGCAAGAAGAGCTTCGGCCAGGGCTACTGCTATCCCTGCTTCCAGAAGCTCGCGCGCTGCGACTCCTGCATCGTGAAGCCGGAGAACTGCCACTTCGCGCAGGGCACCTGCCGCGAGCCCGAGTGGGGCCAGCAGTTCTGCATGACCGAGCACATCGTCTACCTCGCCAATTCCTCCGGGCTGAAGGTCGGCATCACGCGCGCCTCGCAGGTGCCGACGCGCTGGATCGACCAGGGCGCGGTGCAGGCGCTGCCGGTGCTGCGCGTCGCGACGCGCCACCAGTCGGGGCTCGCCGAGATCCTGTTCGGCGCCTCGGTCGCTGACAAGACCAACTGGCGCGCGATGCTGAAGGGGCCGGCCGAGCCGCTCGACCTCGCGGCCGAGGCCGCCGCGCTGCTCGCGCGCCACCGCGGCGGGCTCGAGGACCTGCAGATCCGCTTCGGCCCCGACGCGATCCGCCCGCTGGCCGCCGCGACGGTCGGCATCGACTACCCCGTGCTCGAATACCCGCCGAAGCCGCAGTCGCTGAACCTCGACAAGACGCCGCTGATCGAGGGCGTGCTGCTCGGCATCAAGGGCCAGTACCTGATCCTCGATTGCGGCGTGCTGAACGTGCGCAATTTCACCGCCTACCACGTGCGCCTCGCCGCGGCCTGAGGCCGCCGCCAACCCGGAGTCACCCGCCATGAAAGACGCGCAGCCCCGCGCCATCCTGCTCAGCGAATACCGCGTGCCGGCGTTCCTCGTGAGCCACGTCGACCTGCACGTGACGCTCGGCGACGAGACCACGCGCGTCAGGAGCCGTCTCACGATCGCGCGCAATCCGGCCTGCGTCGGAGCAGGGTGCGCCGCTGCAGGCTCAACGGGCAGGGGCTGGCGCTGCAGTCGCTGGCGCTGGACGGCGCGCCGCTCGCCGCGCAGGACTACCGCTACGACGGCGAGGAGCTGTGCATCGCGACCGTGCCCGATCGCTTCGTGCTGGAAAGCGAGGTCGAGCTGCGCCCGCAGGACAACACCGCGCTCGAGGGCCTGTACCGCTCCCGCAGCATGTTCTGCACCCAGTGCGAGGCCGAGGGCTTTCGCCGCATCACCTTCTTCCCCGACCGTCCCGACGTGCTCTCGCTCTACAGCACCACGATCGTCGCCGAGCGCGCGCGCTTCCCGGTGCTGCTCAGCAACGGCAACCGCGCCGACGGCGGCGAGCTCGACGACGGCCGGCACTGGGTGCGCTGGGAGGACCCGTTCCCCAAGCCCTGCTACCTGTTCGCGCTGGTCGCGGGCGATCTCGCCTGCGTCGAGGACAGCTTCGTCACGCAGTCCGGGCGCGAGGTGGCGCTGCGCATCTTCGTCGAGGCCAAGGACCTCGACAAGTGCGACTTCGCGATGCAGTCGCTGCAAGCAGGCGATGCGCTGGGACGAGGAGGTCTACGGGCGCGAATACGACCTCGACGTCTTCATGATCGTCGCGGTCGACGACTTCAACATGGGCGCGATGGAGAACAAGGGCCTCAACATCTTCAACACCTCGGCGGTGCTGGCGAACCCCGAGACTCACCACCGACGCCTCGTTCCAGCGCATCGAGGCGATCGTCGCGCACGAGTACTTCCACAACTGGTCGGGCAACCGCGTGACCTGCCGCGACTGGTTCCAGCTGAGCCTGAAGGAAGGCTTCACGGTGTTCCGCGACGCGGAGTTCTCCGCCGACATCGGCTCGCGCGCGGTGAAGCGCATCGAGAACGTGAACCTGCTGCGCACCAGCCAGTTCGCCGAGGACGCCGGCCCGATGGCGCACCCGGTGCGCCCGGACTCCTACATCGAGATCAACAACTTCTACACGCTCACGGTCTACGAGAAGGGCGCCGAGGTGGTGCGCATGATCCGCGAGCTGATCGGCAGCGAGGCCTTCCGCCGCGGCTCCGATCTGTATTTCGCGCGCCACGACGGCCAGGCCGTGACCACCGAGGATTTCGTGCGCGCGATGGAGGAGGCGAGCGGACGCGAGCTGGCGCAGTTCCGCCGCTGGTACACGCAGGCCGGCACGCCGGTGCTGAACGTGCGCGGCGACTACGACGCGGCGCGGCGCGTCTACCGCCTGACGGTGGCGCAGAGCTGCCCGGCCACGCCGGGGCAGCCGCACAAGGAGCCGTTCCACATTCCGCTGCGCGTGGGCCTGGTGGGCGCCGCCGGCGACCTGCCGCTGCGCCTGGCCGGGCGACGGCGCCGGGCCCGCGCCCACCGAGCGCGTGCTGGAGCTGACGCAGCCCGAGCACAGCTTCGAGTTCCTCGATGTCGGGGAGCGCCCGATTCCCAGCCTGCTGCGCCAGTTCTCGGCGCCGGTGAAGCTGCGCTTCGACTATTCGCGCGACGATCTGGCGGCGCTGATGCAGCGCGACAGCGACGGTGTGGCGCGCTGGGACGCGGGGCAGGGCCTCGCGGTGCAGGTGCTGCAGGAGCAGATCGCGGCGCGCCGTGTCGGCGCAACGAAGCCGCTGGATGCGCGCCTCGCCGCCGCCATGCGCGTGCTGCTGGCCGACACCACCTCGGACGCGGCGATGATCGCGCAGATGCTGGTGCTGCCGGGCGAGGCCTACCTCGCCGAGCTCGCCGAGACCATCGAGCCCGTGGCGATCCACCACGCGCGCATGGACGCCCGCCGTGCGCTGGCCGCCGGGCTGCGCCACGAGCTGCTGGCCTGCTACCTGCGCAACCTCTCGGGCTCGGCCTACCGCGTCGAGGCCGCCGACGTCGCGCGGCGCAGCCTGAAGAACGCCTGCCTTGCCTACCTGCTGCTGCTCGACGACGAGGAGTGTCGCGACCTCGCCTACCAGCAGTACTACGCGCAGGACAACATGACCGACGTGCTCGCCGCGCTCACGGCGCTGGTCAACAGCGACAGCGCCGCCGGGCAGGACATGGCGCGCGAGCTGCTGGCGGACTTCCACACGCGCTGGCGTCACGAGGCGCTGGCGATGAACCTGTGGTTCCAGACGCAGGCGCTGCGCCCGGGTGCTGCGCACGCTCGACGACGTCAAGCGCCTGCGCGAGCACGCCGATTTCGACGTGCGCAACCCGAACAAGGTGCGTGCGCTGCTCGGCGCCTTCGTGCACTCGAACCCCGGTGCGTTCCACCGTGCCGATCACGCCGGCTACCGCTTCCTCGGCGAGCAGGTCGCATCAATCGACGCGATGAACCCGCAGGTCGCCTCGCGCCTGATCACGCCGCTGACGCGCTGGCGCCGCTACGAGCCCGCCTACGCCGAGGGCATGCGCGCGGTGCTCAAGCAACTGCTCGACCACCCGGGACTCTCCCGCGACAGCTTCGAGGTGGTGTCGAAGAGCCTGGCCTGACATGCAGTACGCGGGACATCGGCGGATTCGCACCCGGGAACAGACCGTCAGGCACCGGTTTCGCGCTGCGGGATCGGCGCGCCCTGCGCGTTGAATGTGCCGAGCAGCTCCCAGGTCGACGCGAATTCGTTGTCACCCGGCAACAGCACCAGCAAGTCCCCCTTCGCGGCCATGTTCAGGCAGAAATGAATCGCCTCCGTCGCGTCCGCAATCGTGGTAATGGCATGCTCCGGCACGCCGGCTCTGCACAGGCCCGCCCTGAGCAGCTCCGGCATCGTGTCCGGCGGGCGTTCACCGCGTATCCCGAGGTAGTTGCGGCAGACGTAGTGGTCGAAGTGGCCCGCCATCTCGGCAGCCGCTGCCAGCACGTCGTGATCCAGCCGATCGCCGACCGCCGACATCATGACGATCCGGCGCCCCGTCACGTTCTGCCGGTCCACAAAGGCGCTCAGCCTGCGGTAGCCGTCGGCGTTGTGGGCGTAATCCATGATGACCCGGAACGGCAGGCCATCGTAGATGTTCAGGCGGCCGGGGTTGGAGTCGAAATCCATGACGAAGGAAGCGAGCCCGGCGCGCAGCGCCTGCGCACCTGCCCCCGATGCGTGGCAGGCGGCGGCCGCCTGCATCGCGTTGCAGACGTTGTGGCCGGCGTCGCCGCGGAAACTGGCAGGAATGTCGTTCACCGCGATGACGGGCGTGCGGACGCCGCGATCGTGAAGGACGATCCAGTCGGCGCCTTGCATTGTTTCCAGCACACACGTGCATCGGGCACCGGGTAGCTGCGCCTGCAACTCGTCGTGGCTCATGCGGGCCGAGACCAGGCCGGTCCTGTCGGTCGGGAGGCTGGAAGCCATGGCCAGGCAGTGCGCATCGTCTGCGTTCAGGACCACCAGCGTGCGGGCGCGTTTCGCCACGGCGCTCTTCAACTCCGCCATCTCCGCGAGCGTGTGCGTCCCTATCCGCCCGAGATGATCCTCGGTGACGTTCGTCACGACGGCGACATCACACCAACGGAACGGAAATCCCGCGCGGGCGATACGCCCGAAGTATTCCTCGAGCACCGCGAAATCCACTTCCGGCCGCTCGAACAGATGATGCTGCAAATCGCCGCCGAACTGTCTCGGGGTGTTTTCGAGCTCCTCGGCGATGTAAAAGCCGCCGGAGCAGACCGTGCCGGGCCGTCGGCCTGCAAACCGCATGATCCGGCTGATCATGCGACTCGTCGTGGTCTTGCCGTTGGTGCCGGTAACCGCGACGATCGGGATGCGCGAGGCACAGCCCGGCGGGTACAGCCAGCGAACCAAGGCTTCGGCCGCACGGTCCAGCAGCGGCGAGTGCGCGGGCAACAGTTCGTCGAGCCGCGGCGCGAGCTCCAGGTCGGTGACGGCGGCGCCGGATTCCTCCAGCGCACGGCTGATATCCCGCGTGACGATGTCGAGCACGAGCATGCCGACGTCGAGCTGTGACGAAATCCGCTGTGCCAGCAGCAGGGCCGACTCGTGCACCTGCCCGAGCGGCAGTTCGAGCCCGTTGGAAATCACCGCGAGCACCTGGTGATCGGCAACCAGAAGCCGGTAACAGTCGCCATCCAGCGAAGCCTCCACGACGACCCGGTCGGCATGGCGACGCGCACGGTCGACCGCGGCCCTGACGTCCTCGGCCGAGCGCAGGCCGTTCGATACGCCTTCGTCGCGGTTGCGCGTTCCCGGTTTCACCGTAACCGGGTAGCCGATACGCTCGGCGGCGCGCACGGCCTTCTTGGCCAGGCTGCAGCTGGAGGCTTCGGGATCGTGTCGCGGCAGGGGCACCCGCAGCTGCTCGAGCCTGTTGCGCAATGCCTCGCGATCGTTCAGCAACGGAAGCAGGGCCGCGTTGCGCGAGACGCAGAAGTTGCCGTCGAGCAACTGCTGGTAACGACCATGGCCGAGTTTCAGCAACCCGTTGGGCCGGATGCGGAATCCCCCTCGCAGCCCCTGGTAGGGGGCGCGCTCGAGCTTCACGATCGGCACGTCCAGACGATGGCAGGCCCGAACGAGCGCTTCGACGTCACGCGGCAGGACGCGCGCTCGCGCGAACTCGAGGAATTCCCGATAGCGGCCGGAAAAGCCGGTCGTGTCGTCCGGCGCATCGCGCTGCCAGTCGAGAGCCGGTTCCAGCTCGCAGAGCAGCCGCAATGCAAGGTCGGACGCGCGCCCGCCGACCTCGTCGTGTTCGTACTCGAACCAGGCCCATACGCCGTTGCCGGCGCTGTCGAGCACAAATCCCTGCTCCGCGACCCGGTGGCCTGCGGCTTTCTGGAGCGCCAGTGCCGTGGCGGTAAACAGGCTGGCGAATGCCGCGCCGACCTCGCCCCCGTCAGCGGACTTCCCGGTCACGTCGTCGAGCGGGGCGATTCCGAGTGATTCCAGCACGGCGAACAGCCGCCGGCGCAGTGCATCGATCCGCAGCGCCAGCGCCTCGACCTCGCCCGGTCCCAATACCAGCTGCTGCTCGAGGCAGGTGTTGTCGCTGCGCCTGTTGGGCCCGGTCAGCAGCAGCTTCTCCCTGATTTCCATGGCGCGGCGAATCCCGTAGTTCAGCGAGGCCCGACGAGGACCGGCAGTCTGGACAGTCCGCGGACCGCGATTCGATCGTTCCACGACGCGCCGTCGCCCTGCAGCTCCAGGTGCGGGAACCGGTTGAAGAACTCCCTGAAGGCCAGCTTGCCTTCCAGCCTGGCGAGCACCGCGCCGAGGCAGAAGTGCGCCCCCATGCCGAACGCGGATTGCGCGCCGGGCGCGCGATGCAGATTGAACTCGTCGGGGTCGTCGTACAGGGCCTCGTCGCGGTTCGCGCTCGCGAGTATCAGGGTAAGGTCATCTCCCGCGCGGATGCGCTTGCCGCCGATTTCGACGTCCTCGCGCGCGAGTCGCGGCACCATCTGCAGCGGACTGGAGAGCCGCAGCGCTTCCTCGACCATCGACTTGTCGAGCGACGGGTCGCTGCGAAATCGCGCCAGTTGCGCGGGGTGCAGCAGCAGCTGATGGATTCCGTCGCTCAGGTAGTGAGCAGTGGTTTCATGGCCGGCAACGGTCAGCAGCAGACAGGTCGCGATCACTTCCTGCTCCGAGATCGTTCCGTCGCGTTCGGCCGCGACCAGCAGCGTGACGAGGTCCTCGCGCGGGCTGCGCCGGCGCCGCGCGACAACGCCGTAAAAATGCTCGGCCATCGCGGCAGCCGCCTGTTGTCCGGCGGCGTAAGCGGCCGTCGTGGTGCGAAGATCGAGCGCCCTGACCATCTGCGCCGAGTACTCGCTGAAGCGGACGGCGTCCTCTATTTCGGCGCCCATCAGCCGCGACACGACCTCGATCGGCAGGCGTGACGCAAAATCCTCGACCACGTCGAATTCGGTCCGCTGCGCCAGTGAGTCGAGCAACTCGCGCAGCAGTGTGCTGACCAGCGGTTGCATGCCCCGCACGCGCGCCGCCGAGAAGGCATCCTTCAACACCCCTCTCAGCCGGCCGTGGTCCGGCGGGTCCCTGAACAGCATCCACCGGCTGATCCAGTACCAGAATCCATCCGACGGGACCGGATCCGCGCCCTGCGCCGGCGCCTGCTCCACGCGCTCGCGTTCCGTGCCGAAGCGCGGGTCGTTGAGCACGAACGCGATGTCCTCGTGGCGGAACAGGTACCAGCCGCCGTCGAGTTCCGGGGCGGATGGCCTGCCCCAATGCACCGGGTCGTGGCGGCGGAAATGACGGTAAGTCGCAGCCGGATCGGCGCGGAAGCCCGGCGCGAACGGGTCGAAGGGATCGTTGGCCGCGATCACTGCAGCACCTTCAGATACATCACCCGAAAGCCCCCGGACGCGGTGTCGGCAGGCAGGAAGTCCGGGATGATGGCGATGAATCTGCAGTTCATGAGTCGCGAGAACAGCCGCAACGCCGGATCGAGCATGAGTTTCCGCTCTTCGGGGAACACGCCGGAGCGCATGAATTCGTCGATCGCCGCCCTGAACGCCGGGTTCGGTGCAACGTCGTCGGCCGGCGGGTCGTGGCTTCCGTTGTATGAAGGGCATCGTCCGTCGCCGACGAGATACGTGCAGCCGGCGGCGGCCGCGTGCGCGAACGCCGCCTGCAGCAGCCTGCGCACGAGCCTGCCGCCCCGTTCGGCCGGATGTACGTTGAGGTTGTAGCCAAAGGCGGTGTTGAAGCGAGCCGGCACGGGCAGCGAGGAAAACTCCGCGAAGGTGCGCGGAAGGGTCTCGGGATGTCGAGGATCGAACCAGGTGTAGGAAAAGCTGGTCATGCCGCGAAGACTGCCGTCCACCCATGCGCCAACCATCTGGTGTCCGAGCGCGAAGCGCTGCTCGATGAGCCGGGCGTCCGCCTGCAGCCCGGGGGCCCATGATGCACGTTCCAGCTCGATGATCGCGGCCAGGTCGGAGGAGCCGAGCACCCTCGTTTCCAGCGCTTTGTGTGTATGCATCGCTCCCATCGCTACCGGTATTCCCTCCAGGCGTGACCGCTGCGCCTGCGGCTCGCAGGGTACATGAGCTCCCGGCTTCCTTCTACCCGCATGCTGCCCGTCACGATCATGACCGGGTTCGATGCAGGTCTGTTCCTGTCCTGGATCGCAATGGTGGCGACGGGTGTCGCAGCGGCTTCAGCCGCTGGAGCAGAGCGGCGGCAGCGCGCTGCTCGGGGCCTTCGTGCATTCGAACCCCGGTGCGTTCCACCGTGCCGATCACGCCGGCTACCGTTTCCTCGGCGAGCAGGTCGCCTCGCGCCTGATCACGCCGCTGACGCGCTGGCGTCGCTACGAGCCCGCCTACGCCGACGGGATGCGCGCGGTGCTGAAGGAACTGCTCGAGCACCCGGGACTCTCGCGCGACAGCTTCGAGGTGGTGTCCAGGAGCCTGGCGTGATCGCTCCAGGCCGGGTTTGGCGGTCGGCGCGGCCTGCGTATACCGCGTCCGGCGCTCCGGTGCAGACCGGCCTTGCGCTAGAAGAAGTTGTAACGCAGCTCCGCGCCGTACATGCGTGGCGGTCCGGGAGTGACCGGAAACGTGCCCACGGAATCGCCGACGGAGGCCGCACCCATGAAGTACAGCTCGTCGTTGAGATTGGTGCCGTACAGCGCGATCTCGTAGTGTTCGTCCGGACTGGTCCAGGCGATCCGGGCACTGAGCAAGCCATAATCGTCAAAGCTCGACACCTCGACATTCTGTCCCGCGCCGGCATCGAGCCCCATGAATATCTCGTCGACGTAGCTGTAATCCAGGCGCGACACGATCCGCCCGTTCTGCGTCTCGAAGGTGTACTGGATTGCCAGGCTGTAGGTCGTCTCGGGCACTTCGGCAAACGGCTCCCCCGAGCGATCGACGACGGTGAGCGGCTGTTGCGTGAGCAGCGCGACGGAGCTGAATTGCCGCTCCTCGAACTCGAGATATTCGTAGTCGTTCATGCTGCCCGTGGCGATCAGCAGCAGATTGTCCACCGGCATCAGCGTGACTTCGAGCTCGATACCCTGGATGCGGGTTTCGGACGCGTTGGCGAAAACCACGCGCGGCGTGTTGGTTGAATCCAGCCGCACCTGGCGCAACTGCATGTCGTCGAAATCGGTGCTGAAAATGGCGCCGTTGACGCGCATCCGCGAATCGAAAAGGTCCATCTTGAAGCCGAGCTCGGTGTTGGCCACGGTTTCAGGCTCGACCGTTTGCTGGCCATCCAGGCCCAGCGGCTCGAAGGTGCCGGACTTGAAGCCCTCGGCGTAGGTCAGGTACACCATCGCGCTGTCGATGACGCTGCCCTCGATCAGGCTGTGGGGGAACTTGTAGCTGACGCTGACCATCGGCGTGACCTCCTCCCAGGTCTCGCTGATGAAGTTGTCGACGGCCGGCAACAGCGGATAGAGCGGCAGGCCGGTGACGGGATTGTCGGGGAACTGGTTGCCGATGGTGGTGAAGATGTCCTGGGCGAAAATGACGTCCGGATCGACGAACGCGACACCGACCTGCTCCAGCGGCAGCAGGATTCCCGGCACGCCGGCGATCGAGTTGAATGCAATGCGGCGGAATGCGGCCACGTCCAGCAACTCCAGCGAGACATCCTGTTCGCGCTCTTCCCTGGTCCAGCGCAAGCCGGCGGTGAATTCCAGGTCGTGGGTCAGCTGGTAACTGCCCTGGAAAAATGCGGCATAGGTGGTGTTCTTCAACTCGTAGGTCTGCTCTTCGCCCGACGGGGAATTGATGACCAGGATGTTCGGCTGGATCAACGACCCGGACACCAGGCCCGAGCTCGAGTCGGTACCGTCATCGATGTCTTCCTCCATCGCGAACAGGCCGAAGGTGTAGTCGAGTTCTTCGTCGAGAGCCGTGCCGTTGAGCTGGAATTCCTGTGACCACTGCTCGCGGTTGCTGTCCGAAGCGCGATAGCGCGCGCTGATGGGCAGGCGGGTGCCGTCATTGTCCGGGTTGCCGGCGTTGCCGAACTTTCGCTGATCGCCATAACCGGTGATGCTCTTGAGCGACAGATCGTCATTGATGTCCCAGTTGACGGTCACACCCGCCAGCAGGTTGTCGAGGTTGTACTCGGCCTTGGGTGTTTCGTGGGTGTACTTGCCTTTCTCGATCAACGCCTGCGATTCGCGACAGGCTGCCTCGTAGGTGGTGCTCTGCGCGGTCAGGCCCGGTTTGAGCGGCGTGTCATTGTCGTCGAAGGCGTCGACACCGACGGTATCGCCCGGCCAGACGCGGTTTCCGAACAGCGAGTCCTCGCCGTTGAAACTGCTGTTTTCCAGCCACGTGCAGTTGGACCCGGGCTGCACCTCGCGGGTTTCCCCGTAATAGGTGAATGTATCCACCGTCACCGCCTCGCTGGCATTCCAGCGCAGTTGCAGCGCCGCTGACTTGCGGTCCTCGGAGCCGGCGGTCTGGCCGGACACGATATTGTCCATGTAACCGTCACGCTGGATCGATGCCAGCGTGAGCTTCGACAGCAGCGTGTCCTCGATCAGCGGCACGCTGGCGGTGGCACTGACGTCCCGGCGGTCGTAATTGCCCAGCCGTGCCTCGATGTTGCCGCTGAGTTCCTCGGCCGGCCCCTTGGTGGTGATGATCAGCGCGCCGCCGGTGGTGTTCTTGCCGAACAGCGTGCCCTGCGGTCCGCGCAGGACCTGCACGCTCTGCACGTCGATGATGTCCAGCAACTGGCTGTCCTTGCGCGGTATGTACAGACCATCGATATAGACACCGACCGGCCCGTCGATGCGCGCGCCGTCATCGCGCTGGCCGATACCGCGGATCCATATCTGCGCCGTGCTGGCCTCATCGATCTGCAGCCCGGGCACCTGCAGGCCCAGGTGCTTGATATTGGTCACGCCGGCGTCACGCAACTGGTCACCGGAAAACGCCGTGATCGAGATCGGCACTTCCTGCATCGACTCCTGGCGTTTGCGCGCGGTCACGACGATCTCTTCGAGAACCGAGGCGTTCCCGGCCTGGGCCTGGACCTGTGGCGCCAGGCCGATGCTGGTCAGCGAACAAGCCAGCGCCGACAAGGCGACGACGAACGGACGACGGACAAACGGAATTGTCTCGGGCACGGTTGACTCTCCCGGATCGCTTGAAATTATTGGCCGACGACAACCAGCCCGTCGCATCCGCAGCATCGGGACCGAAGGTACCCTATGCGCTGCCTGCCGAACATGAACATTTTGCAAACTGGTCCGCAGAGGCCTACCCGCCGGTCGTGGCATAGAGCGGCGGCAATCCATCCGTTCGCGTCGTGCGCTTGCGTTGTCTGGCGGCGGCACGCGCGGATTCCAGGCGCGCGAGCAGCGCGTTCAGGTCGCAGGGCGTGGCATTCGCGGCATAGCGGCTGGCCAGCAGGCGTTCGATTTCTGCGCCGAGTGCCTCGTCGTGCGCTGCCGCGCCGATATCGCTGGCCGAATGGATGCCGGCGTGCGCAAAGGCGGCGCGTCCCCAGCGCGGCAGCAGTGCCTGCACCTGCAGCGCATCGTTGCCGCGGCAGGCCTTGGCGAGCGCCTCGAACAGTTCCGCCTCGCGTGTATCCTGCGTCGCCTCGGGTGCCGCCGCCCGCGGTGCGGCGCGGGTCGCGCGCCACCACTGCCAGCTGCTGAAGACGGTGGCTAGCGCGAGCAGCAGCGTGGCAATGATCCATGGCCACGGCGGCGTGGCGGGCGAGGGCGTGGATTGCGGCGGCCGCAGCCACCGGTGCGGGCGTTGCGGGTTCGGCGGGAGCCGCCGCGGCGGCTCCTGCATCCGCGGGTGCAGGCGGAGGCGGCGCGGTAGCGGCGTTCGCGGCCGGCAGCACGCGGATCGTGCGGCGCGGAACCACGGCTTCCTCGAAGCGCGCGTTGACGGTGTCCCACCAGCGCACCCTGATTTCCGGGAACTCGATGTCGCCGGCGCGCGAGGGGATCACGGCGCTGCTCTCGACGCGCGTGCCGGTGATGCCCTCGGCGTCCTGCGCGTCCTCGATGCGCGGCTGGTCGGGATAGAAGCGCAGCCCTTCCACCGCGGGCGCGGGCAGCGGCGGCAGCTGCGCGCCGGTCAGGCCGGTGGCGGTGATCGTGACGGTGCGCGTGGCGGAATCGCCGACGCGCAGTTCCTGCGGGCTCTTGTCCCAGGTCTCGATCACCGTGAGCACGCGCGCGGGCAGCCACGGCGTGGCGCCGGCCTCGGGCGGCAGCACGCGGATGCGTTTTTCCTCCGAGCGCAGGCGCAGCATCCTCGCCGCGGCCGCCGAGCTGGTCGAACCAGCCTCCGCCGCCGCCCAGCGCGGCCTGGAAGCCCAGCGCGGGCACCACGAGCTCGCCGCTCTTCTGCGGGAACACCGCGTAGCGGCGCTCGAACACGCCGAAGCGGCGGCCGTCGATGACCTTCTCGTAGGAGTTCTCGCCGAGCTCGCGCACCACGGCATCGGGTATCTCGGGCGCCTCCAGCGTCGCGCCGCGGTTGAGATTCACGGCGTGCAGCAGGCGCACCGTGAGCAGCAGCTGCTGCTGCACGTGCACTTCGGCGGCGTCGGTCTCCACCTGCAGCTGCACGTCGCGCGCCTGCGGCGGAGGCGGGGGCCGGATCCTCGCTCACGCGGATCGCAATGGGCTGCGTGCGCTCGCCGCCGACCGCGAGCGCCGGGATCGTCAGCTCGCCGGCGTGGCGCGCCATCAGCGTGATCTGCCAGGTGGTGGCGGACTCCCTGCGACCGTTCGATAGCGTGAAACTCGAGTTGCGGTTGCTGCCCAGCACCTCGAAGTGGCGATCGAGCGGCGCGAGATCGGGATCCTCGGCGCGTATCGAGCCCTCCACGCGGATGGTGAGCTGGAAACTCTCCGACAGCGCGATGCGGTCGCGATCGACGCTGCGCCGACGCCGCGGCCCTGGCGCCGGCGGCGAAAGCGAACAGCAGCATCAGCACGAGCCACGCGCGGGCCTGGAGTCTCATCGTCACATTCCTCGCCCTGGCGCGCCGTCGCGGCGCGCGCGGTACTCGTATTCGAACTTGCGCCGCAGCAGCGCGCCCGGATCGTCCGGCACCTGGCGCAGCCATTGCTCCACGGCCTGGTCCTGTTCGCCGCTGCCGGCCTCGGTCTCGGCGCGGGCCCTGGCCTCGGCTTCGGCACCGCCCTCTGCGTCGGCGCTGCCTTCACCGGCACCGGGCTGCGGCTGTTCCTGCTCGCCGGGCGGCGCGGCCTGCGTCCCGGGCGTATCGGCCTTCGGTTCGCCGTCGGCGCCGGATTCGTCGCCCGGTTTGCTGCCTTGCCCGTCCTGCGATTGCGCCGCCTCGGGTGGCTTGTTGCCATCGTCTCCCTGGCTGCCTTCTTGCGCTTGCTGCTGCCGGCCGTCTGCCGGGGATTGTCCGTCCTGCTGCGGGTCTTGCTGGCCCTGTTGCCCCTGCTGCTTGCCGCCGTCCTGCGACTGATCCCCGTCCTGCTGCGGCGCGCCCTGTCTGCTGCTGCTGTTGGCGCTGCTTCAGCGCTTCGTCCACCAGCTTGCGGTTCGCGGCGGCGTCGCTCATGCCGGGCTCGCGCGCCAGCGCCTCGTCGTAGGCCGCCGAGCGCCTCCTCGAGCCGCCCGGCGCGCGCCAGTGCGTTGCCGCGGTTGTAGTGCGCGTCGGCGTCGTCCTTTGCAGCCCAGGACCCGGCTGCGCCCGCGTAGTCGCCGGCCTCGTACTGCGCCGTGCCGCGCCACGCCGGCGAGCGGAACAGTTCTGCGGCGCGCGCCGGATCCTTGTCAGCCAGTGCGCGCGCGCCCTGCTGGTCCTTGTTGAGCCACAGATCCTGCCATTCCAGCGCCTCGGCGCGCGGTTGCGGCAGCAGCAGGACGAGCGCGATGCCGAGCAGCCAGCCGCGGCGGAAGGCGAGCGCGGCCAGCGGCAGCAGCGCGAGCGCCAGCCAGGCGCCGCGGTCCTGCCAGCGGTCGAAGGTGCGCGTGACGCCGTCGTCGCGCTCGATGTCGGTGGCAAGCGGCGGTGGCAGCAGCGCGGCGATATCGCTGTCGTCGAGGCTCAGCGCGGCAAAGCGTCCGCCGGCGGTGGCGACGCCCTCGCGCATGGTTTCGAGATCCACGCCGGGCACCACGATGCTGCCGTCGCGCTCGCGCAGGAAGCCGCCCTGCGGCAACGCGATCGGGGCGCCGGCCGCGGTGCCTGTGGCGAGCAGCGACAGCGACAGGCCCGCGGCCTCGAGACGTTGCGCCACCGCGGCGTGCTGCGCGGCCGGGAAGCGGTCGGTCACGACCAGCAGCCGCCCGCGCTCCAGGCCGGCCCCGCGCAGCAGCGAGCCGGCCAGTGCGACGGCCGCGGGCAGGTCGTTGCCGGCGGCCGGCATGATGTCGGGCGACAGCGCCGGCAGCATCGCCGCCAGCGTGCGCGCATCGTCCGACAGTGGCGTTACCACGTGCGCGTCGCCCGCGTAGACGATCAGCGCCGTCTGCCCGTCCTGGCGCCGCGCGAGGATGTCGCCCAGCTTGAAGCGCGCGCGCTCGTGGCGCGAGGGCGCGAGATCGCCGGCGCGCATGGTGTGACCGAGGTCGAGCGCGATGATCAGCGGGTCGCTGGCGCGGTGCACGGGCTCCGGCAGGCGCTCCCACGCCGGCCCCGCGAGACCCAGCACCGCGAGCGCCCAGCCCGCGAGCAGCAGCCAGGGCAGGGCGTTGCGCCGTCCGGCGCCTTCCGGCAGCAGCAGCGCGGCGAGCAGCGCGGGGTCGATCAGTTCGCTCCACAACGCCGGCCGCGCGCGTCGGCGCAGGAACCAGAACGCGAGCAGCGCGCAGGGCAGCAGCGCGAGCAGCCAGGCCGGGCGCAGGAAATGGAAATCCGCGAGTGCAGCCATCGCCTCAGTTCCTTCCTTCGGCGGCGCCGCCGCGCGGCCACAGCAGGCCCAGCGCCAGCACGAGCGAGAGCAGCAGCGCAAAGCCGAGCGGCCAGTGCTGCAACGAGACCAGCGGGCGGTAACGCTCGGCCTCCTGCGCCACCGGCTCCAGCCGGTCGAGCTCGGCGTAGATCGTCTCGAGTTCCTGGCGGTCGCGGGCGCGGAAATAGCGGCCGCCAGTCTGCTCGGCGATGTCGCGCAGGGTGTCCTCGTCGAGGTCCGCCGAGGGGTTCACGCGGCGCGCGCCGAAGCGGCTGCCGAACAGTCCGGGCAGTTCCATGGCCTCGGCGCCGATGCCGATGGTGTAGACGCGCAGTCCCGCGCGCGCCGCCAGCTCCGCGGCCTGGCGTGGCGGCAGCTCGCCCGCGGTGTTCGCGCCGTCGGTGAGCAGGATCACCACGCGGCTGGCCGCCGGCCGTTCGCGCAGGCGTTTCACCGCGATCGCGAGCGCATCGCCGATCGCGGTCTGCTTGCCGGCGAAGCCGATCTGCGCCTCCGTCAGCAGCCGCTCCAGCGTGGCGTGATCGAAGGTGAGCGGCACGTGCAGGTAGGCCTCGCTGCCGAACAGGATGAGCCCCAGGCGGTCGCTGGCGCGCCGGCGCAGGAACTCGCCCGAGACGCGCTTCACCACGCTCAGGCGGTCGGCCGGCTGGCCGTCGAGCTCGAGGTCCTCGGTGAGCATGCTCTCGGAGATGTCCACCGCCAGCATCAGGTCGCGCGCGCTCGCCGGCAGCGCGACGGTGTCGCCGACCCAGCGCGGCGCGCAGGCCGCCGCCACCAGCGCGATCCAGATCAGCGCCAGCGCGAGCAGGCGCAGCCAGTGCGGGCGTGCGCGCCGCGCGGCGGTGCCGGCGCCGGCCGCCGCCTGCACCGCGCGCGGGAAATACAGCGCCTGCTCGCGCCGGCGCGCCGCCGGCAGCAGCGCGTACACGAGCAGCGGCAGCGGCAGCAGCACCGCGGCCCAGGGCAGCGCGAACTCGATCACCGGTGCCGCCTCAGCCAGTCGCGACAGGCCGCGTGCAGCGCGTCCTGGTCGCAGGTCGCCGCGGGGTCGTAGGGCGCGAGCACCAGCGCGCGGCCGGCGCCGCTGCCGAATGCCGTGGTGCGCCCGCTGCGATCCAGGAAGGCGAGCCACGCCTCGCCGCACAGCGGCGCCACCTCGGCCCGTGCATAGCGAACCAGTGCGGCACGGCGCAACAGCGCGCTCGCACCTTGCGCGAAGCCTGTCGCATCGCCCGCGGCACGGGTCGCGCGGTACAGCGCCTCGAGCTCGGCGCGCGCGCGACGGCGATAGCGGTTGCGCCGCCGCGCGCGCAGCCACAGCGCGAGCGCCGCGCCGAACACGAGCAGCGCCAGTGCCGCGACCAGCCACCAGCCCGGCGCCGGCGGCCACCACCCCACGGCGGGGGGCAGGTGCAAGGGGCGCAGCGCGGCCAGCGGGTCGGCGGCGTTCATCGCGCGCGTCCCTTGAAGTAGCGCGCCAGCACCTCCACGGCGCTCGCGTCGGTGGGCAGCGGGATCAGCGGCGACCTGAGGCGCGCGAACGCGGCCTGCAGCGCCTCGCGTTCGGCGCGGAACAGCGCGCCGTAGCGCTCGCGCAGCGCCGCGTCGCCGGCATCGAACGCGATGCGGCGCGCGCCGTCCGAGACGCTGGCGCGCCCGTGCGCGGGCAGCGCCTGCTCGAGCGGGTCGTGGACGTGGATCGCGCACACCTCGCTGTGGCGCGCGAGCAGGTGCAGCTGCTGCGCGGCGGCTTCGTCCCAGCCGCCGAAGTCGCTGACCAGGAACACCAGGCTGCCGGGGCGCGCCACGCGGCGCGTGCTGGTGAGCGCCTCGGCGAGCGTGGCCGCCGTGGTCGGCGCGCCAGCGGGGATGCCGAGGCGGTGGTTGAAATCATGGCAGGTGCGCAGCAGCGCGAGCGCGGCGTGCCGGTCGCGCTGCGGTCGCACCTCGTGGTGGCCGTGCTCGCCCAGCACCAGCCCGCCGATGCGGTCGCCGCCGGCGAGCGTCGCCCACGCCAGCAGCGCCGCGGCGTGCACCGCCTGCACCGACTTCAGCGTGCGGCGGCTGCCGAAGAACATGCCCTGGCGCTGGTCGACCAGCAGGAACACCGGGCGTTCGCGCTCCTCGCGGAAGATGCGCGTGTGCGGTACGGCCGGTGCGCGCGGTGACGCGCCAGTCGATCGCGCGCACGTCGTCGCCTGGCACGTAGGCGCGCACTTCCTCGAACTCGATGCCACGGCCGCGCCGCGCGCTGCGCAGCGTGCCGGCCAGCTCGCCCAGCGCGCGGCTCGGCGGCTGCAGCTGCAGCCGCGTGGCCACCGCGCGCAGGCCGAGCAGATCCTGCATGTTGCAGTAAGGCCCCGTGGCCGGGGCGATGGTGGCTTCCCTGCGCCGCGCCATGACGGGTGCGCCGCTCAGCCCACCGGCACCGCGGTCAGCAGCTCGTCGATGACCTGGTCCGGGCTGGTGCCCGCGGCCTCGGCATCGAAGTTGAGGATCAGGCGGTGGCGGAAGGCATCGTGCACCACGGCCTGCACGTCGTCGGGCGCGACGAAATCGCGGCCCTTCAGCCAGGCGTGCGCGCGCGCGGCGCGATCCAGCGCGATGGTGCCGCGCGGGCTCACGCCGTAGTCGAGCCAGCGCCTGAGCGGCTCGCCGCCGCGCGTGGCCAGCGCGAGCTGGATGATGTATTCCTCGACGCTCTCGGCCATGTGCAGCGCGAGGATCTCGGCGCGCGCGGCGAACACGTCCTGCTGGCTCACCGCGGGTGGCGCCGGGGCCGGCGCCTGGCCGGCCTCGCGCCGCGCGAGACGCAGGATCTCGCGCTCGGCCTGCAGTGCCGGATAGCCCACGCGCACGTGCAGCAGGAAGCGGTCGAGCTGCGCCTCGGGCAGCGGATAGGTGCCTTCCTGCTCGATCGGGTTCTGGGTCGCCATCACCAGGAACAGCGCCGGCAGCGGGTAGGTGGTGCTGCCCACGCTGACCTGGCGCTCGGCCATCGCCTCCAGCAGCGCCGACTGCACCTTGGCCGGTGCGCGGTTGATCTCGTCGGCGAGCACGAGGTTGTGGAAGATCGGGCCGCGCTGGAAGCGGAAAGTGCCGTCCTCGGGACGGTAGATGTCGGTGCCGGTGACGTCGCCCGGCAGCAGGTCGGGGGTGAACTGGATGCGGTGGAAGTCGCCCTCGACGCCGCGCGCGAGTTCGCGGATCGCGCGCGTCTTCGCCAGCCCCGGCGCGCCCTCGACCAGCAGGTGGCCGTCGGCGAGCAGCGCGATCAGCAGGCTGTCGACCAGGTGCTGCTGCCCGATGACCTGTTGCGCCAGCCAGGCGCGAAGGCCGGCGATGGTGTCGCTGCGTGTGCTCACGTTGCTCCTGTTCTCCCTGGATCGTGGGTCCGGCTTCGGCCGGATGTGCGTGGGTCCGGCTTCAGCCGGACAATTGTTTCGCGACGTGTCCCGTCACCGACCGTAGGTCCGGATTCATCCGGACATTGGTCCGCCCGTAGGTTCGGATTCATCCGAACAGGTGTCCGGCTGAAGCCGGACCTACAGCCGAACCCACGGCCGAACCCACAGCCGGACCCACGGGCAGTCGCTGATTGTAGTCTGCGCCGGTGTGCCTCGAGCGCACGCCCGGCGCAACTTTCGCCCCGCCTTCGACCGGTGCGGCGCGCGGAGGTTCCATAGTATCCTCGCCGCGCGACGCCAGGGCCGCGACGCGAGCGATGCACGGCGAGCCACCGGCACTACATTATTCCAACAACGGGTGCAGGCATGAACGACAGCAGGAGCAAGGAGCGCTTTCTCGGCTTCCTGAACGAGGAGATCCACCGGCGTGCGCCGGGACCGGACGGACCGGTGCTGAAGGCCTTCGCGGCCGAGGTGATCGGCGCCATGGATTTCGAGGACGTCCGCGACCGTCGCCCGGCCGATGTCTGCGCCACCATCCTCTACGCCTGGCAATACCTGCAGGAACACGATCCGGCGGGCCCGAAGATCAGCCTGTTCAACCCGCGCTTCGAGCAGCACGGCTGGACCTCGCGCCACACCGCGGTGCTGGTGCTGACGCACGGCATTCCCTTCGTGGCCGAATCGCTGCGCCTCGAGCTGAGCCGCCGCGGCATCGTGATCCACATGCTGGTCAGCTCGGACCTCTGCGTGGAGCGCGGCGCCGCGCACGAGCTGCGTCACATCTACCCCGCGACGGTGCCCCCCGACGGCGAGCGTCTGCGCGCGCGAGGCACTGGTGTACCTGGAGATCTCGCGCATCAGCGATGCCGTGCTGCTGGCGGAGATCGAGCAGAGCCTCGCCGGCGTCATCGCCGAGGTCACGGTGGTCGTCGAGGACTTCGAACCGATGTGCGCGCGCGTGCGCGAGCTACTCGCCGCGCTGCCCGGGTGCTCGCAGGGGGTTCCCGAGCCCGAGTGGCGCGAGAACCGCGCGCTGCTGGAGTGGCTGCTGGAGGGCAACTTCACCTTTCTCGGCTACGAGGCGCTGGCGGTCGAGCGCGGCGACGGGACGACGCGCGTCGCCAGCCGCAGCGAGGCGAAGCTCGGGCTGCTGCGCGCGCGCGACACGCCGGCAGCGGGTTTCCTCGCGCAGGAGCTCGAGGAGCTGGCGCGCAACCCCGCCAAGGAGCACCCGCAACTGGTGTTCTTCAAGTCCTCGCGCCGTTCGCGCGTGCACCGCGTTGCCTATCCCGACTACATCGCGGTGAGCTGCTACGACGAGGAGGGGCGGATCTGCGCGCGGCACAGCTTCCTCGGCCTGTTCACCGCGGTGGTCTACACCATGGATCCCGAGGCAATCCCCATCGTGCGGCGCAAGGTCGCCGAGGTGATCGAGCGCTCGCGCCCGAGCACCAGCAGCCACCGCCTGCGCACGCTCAGGCGCGTGCTCGAGGTGCTGCCGCGCGACGAGCTGTTCCAGAGCGACACGGCCACGCTCTACGACACCGCGATGCGCATCTTCCTGATCCAGGAGCGGCGCAAGATCCGCCTGTTCATCCGCACCGACCGGCGCAACCGCTTCGCCTCCTGCCTGGTGTACTGGCCGCGCGACATCTACCGCACCGAGCTCAGGCAGAAGATCGAGTCGCTGCTGATGGACGCGCTGGGCGCCGAGGAATCCGAGTTCACCACCTTCTTCTCCGAATCGGTGCTGGTGCGGACCTACTTCGTGATGCGCCTCGGCGAGCACGCGCGCACCGACTACGACGCCGAGGAGCTGGAAGCGCTGATCGTGCGCATCGCGCAGCAATGGCAGGACCAGCTCGGCACGGCGCTCGTCGAGGAGTTCGGCGAGGAGGACGGCGCACGCCGCCTCGCCCTCTACGCGCAGGCTTTTCCCGCCGGTTACCGCGACGACAACGACACGCCGATGGCGGTGGCCGACATCCGCAAGTTCGATGCACTGGAGCGCGACGGCGGGCTGGGGGTGCATCTCTACCGCAACGTGCGCGAATCGGAGAACCTGACCCACTTCCGCCTCTACAGCCCCGATCGCCCGGTCGAGCTCTCGGACGTGATCCCGATGCTCGAGAATCTCGGCATGCGGGTGCTCGGCGAACGCCCCTACCGGCTGTTGCGCGCCGACCGGCGCGAGCTCTGGGTGCACGATTTCAACCTCGCCTATGCGCTGGCCGGGGACATCGACGTGCCCGCGGTCGCCCCGGCCGTGGAGGCGGCCTTCCTCAACGTGCTCGCGGGGCGCGCCGAGAGCGACGGCTTCAACCGCCTGATCGTGGGCACGCGTCTGGGCTGGCGCGAGGTCGCGATCCTGCGCGCCTATGCGCAGTACATGAAGCAGGTGCGCTACAACTTCTCGCAGGAGTTCATCGCCGAGACGCTGGGGCGCCATCTCGACATCGCGCGCGCGCTGGTGCAGCTCTTTCACGCGCGCTTCGATCCGGCGGCCGGCGTGGACATGGCGGCGCGCCGCGAGGCCGAGCAAGCGCTCGCGGCCGGCATTCTCGCGGATCTCGAGCGCGTCGAGCAGCTGAACGAGGACCGCGTGCTGCGCGCGTATCTGGCGCTGATCCGCGGCACGCTGCGCACCAACTGGTTCCAGTGCGACGAGACGGGAGCGCCGAAGGAGTGGTTCTCGTTCAAGTTCGACAGCGCCGCGCTGCCCAACCTGCCGCGCCCGGTGCCGAAATACGAGATCTGGGTCTACTCGCCGCGCGTCGCGGGCGTGCACCTGCGCGGCGGCAAGGTCGCTCGCGGCGGGCTGCGCTGGTCGGACCGCCCGGAGGACTTCCGCACCGAGGTGCTGGGCCTGGTGAAGGCGCAGCAGGTGAAGAACGCGGTGATCGTGCCGGTCGGCGCCAAGGGTGGCTTCGTGCCGAAGCAGTTGCGCCCCGACGCCGGCCGCGAGGCGGTGCAGGCCGAGGGCGTGGCCTGCTACCGGATCTTCGTGCAGGGCCTGCTCGATCTCACCGACAACCTCGTCGATGGCGCCATCGTGGCGCCGCCGCAGGTGGTCTGCCACGACGAGCCGGATCCCTACCTCGTGGTCGCGGCCGACAAGGGCACGGCCTCGTTCTCCGACATCGCCAACGAGATCTCCGCGCGCTACGGCTTCTGGCTGCGCGATGCCTTCGCCTCCGGCGGCAGCGTGGGCTACGACCACAAGAAGATGGCGATCACGGCGCGCGGCGCGTGGATCTCGGTGCAGCGGCATTTCCGCGAGCGCGGCATCGACGTGCAGACGCAGCCGGTCAGCGTGGTCGGCATCGGCGACATGTCGGGCGACGTGTTCGGCAACGGCATGCTGCGCTCGCGCGCGATCAGGCTGGTCGCGGCCTTCAACCACCAGCACATCTTCGTCGACCCCGATCCCGATCGCGCAAACGAGCTTCGCCGAGCGCGAGCGGCTGTTCGCGCTGCCGCGCTCGAGCTGGGCCGACTACGACGCGGGCCTGATCTCCGCGGGCGGCGGCGTGTTCGCGCGCAGCGCGAAGTCCGTCGCGCTCACGCCGCAGATGCGCCGCGTGCTGGATACGCAGGCCGAGCGCCTGACGCCCGCCGAGCTGGTGTCGGCGATCCTCGCCGCACCGGTGGACCTCATCTTCAACGGCGGCATCGGCACCTACTTCAAGGGCAGCGACGAGGTCCACGCCGATGTCGGCGACAAGGCCAACGACGCCGTGCGCATCGACGGCGCGCAGATCCGCGCGCGCGTCGTGGCCGAGGGCGGCAACCTCGGCATGACGCAGCTCGCGCGCGTCGAGTTCGCCAGCCGCGGCGGCGCCTGCAACACCGACTTCATCGACAACTCCGGCGGCGTCGACTGCTCCGACCACGAGGTCAACATCAAGATCCTGCTGAACGCGATCGTGGCCGCCGGTGACATGACCGGGAAGCAGCGCGTGCAGTTGCTGGAGGAAATGCGCGACGAGCGTGGCAGCGCTGGTGCTGGCAAACAACTATCGCCAGGCGCAGTCGATCAGCCTCGCCGAGCGCGAGGCGGCGCTGCGCATCAACGAGCACCGCGGCCTGATCGCCTCGCTCGAGGCGAGCGGCGGCGCTCGACCGCGCGCTCGAGTTCCTGCCCCCGGACGAGGCCCTGCAGGAGCGCCGCGCCAGGGGGCACGGGCTCACGCGGCCGGAATTGGCGCTGCTTTCCTGCTACGTCAAGGGCCGGCTCAAGCTGGACATCCTGGCCTCCGACCTGCCGGAGGATCCGTTCCTCTCGCGCGCGCTCGAGAGCGCCTTCCCGGCGCGGCTCTGCGAGCGCTACCGCGACCGCCTGCAGCAGCACGCGCTGCGCCGCGAGATCGTGGCGACACAGCTCGCCAACGATGTCGTGGACCTGATGGGCATCACGTTCATCGATCGCATGCAGCAGTCCACCGACGCGCCGGTGGCCGCGATCGTGCGCGCCTGGGTGGTCGCGCGCGAGGTGCTCGATCTGCACCGCTGGTGGGGCGAGGTCGAGGCGCTGGACAACGCTGTGCCGGCAGCGCTGCAGCTGGACGTGCTCGCGGACCTGCAGCGGCTGACGCGACTGGCGGCGCGCTGGTTCATCCAGAACCGCCGCGGCGTGCTCGAGGCGCGTGCCGAGGTCGAGGCCTTCGCAGCACCCGTGCGCGCGATCCGCGATCGCATGTGCGACTACGTGATGGGCGAGCAGCGCCTCGCCTGGGAGCGGCGCCACGAGGAGCTGCTGCAAGCGGGGTTGCCGCCGGGGCTGGCGGCGGCCTTCGCCGGCTCGACGATGCTGATCGGCGCGCTCGGCATGGCGGATGCGGCGCGCACGCACGGGCTGGCGGTGGAGGAGGTGGCGCGCGTGGCCTTCGCGCTGAACGAGCGGCTCGATTTCCACTGGTTCGGCAAGCAGATCACGGCGTTGAAGGTCGAGGACTACTGGCAGGCGCTGGCGCGCGAGTCCTTCCTCGACGAGCTCGACTGGCAGGTGCGCGCGATCGTGGCGCTGGTCGCCGGCGGCGCGGGAGAGGGCAACGGCATCGACGAGCGCGTGGCGAGCTGGGAGGCGACGCGGGCGCCGGCGATCGAGCGCTGGCGGCGCATGGTCGCCGCGATCCGCGATTCGCGCACCCAGGACTACGCGATGTACGCCGTGGCGGTGCGCGCGCTGCTGCAGCTGGCGCAGCCCGTGGCGTAGTGAGCCGCCGCCCGTGGGTCGGCATTCATGCCGACGGGTGCCTGCTGCGCTTCCCGGTGTCGGCGCTGCGTCCCTTCGTGACGCGCGAGGGCGTGCACGGACGCTTTCGCATCCGCTGCGACGCCGCGCAGCGGCTGGCGGGGATAGAGTGCGTACGGGGCTGATCGAACGTCCCGCATGTCGCAGAACCATTTTCGATCGAACGGGGCGCATGGTGCGTCGCGGGCTGCGCTGCCCGACCCAGCCGTGCGGGGGTCGCCGTGAATACGTCCCTGTAGGCTCGAGCGCCGCATCCCTGCGGCGCACGCCCCCTCACAGCTGGGTCGCGCAGCACACCCGCTCGGTTGGCGTTGCGCCGTCTTCGGCCCATAGATCACTTCGCGCGTTCGATTGGGTATCCACAAAGGGGAGGCGCCTGAGCGGGCATGGATGCGGCGGACACTCTGTCGCCAGGACGGCGACATGGCAGGAAAGCCGATTTGGACGCCGTAGCAAGCGCAGGCGCCCGCAGGGCGAGTGCCATGCACGGCACTTGTCCAGGTAGCCTACAGGGATGTATTCGGCGTGTCCGCGGCATCCATGCCCGCTCAGACGCCGGCGGCTTGCGAATACGTGCGAATGGTCTCGCCGACTAACGGCACAATGTCCGACCCGCGGACCGGCGACCGTCCGGCCGGGGCCTATCGGTTATCCTGTGCGCCCCGCACAACCCGGTCCGATGCCCGCGTGAAACTGCCGTATTCCCTGCTGCGCCGACTGCTGTTCCTGCTGCCGGGCGAACGCTCGCACACGGTGTCGCTGCGCGGGCTCGACGTGCTGCACCGCCTGCATCTCGACGGGATGATCGCCTCGCGCCCGGCGCCCGATCCGGTGCGTTGCATGGGGCTCGAGTTCCCCAATCCGGTCGGGCTGGCCGCGGGGCTGGACAAGGACGGCGAGCACATCGACGCGCTGGCCGCGCTCGGTTTCGGTTTCCTCGAGATCGGCACCGTCACGCCGCGCCCGCAACCGGGCAACCCGCAGCCGCGGCTGTTCCGCATCCCCGAGGCCGGGGCGATCATCAACCGCATGGGCTTCAACAACCGCGGCGTCGATTACCTCTGCGCGCGCGTGCGCGAGGCCGATTACCGGGGCGTGCTCGGCATCAACATCGGCAAGAACAAGGACACGCCGCTGGAGCGCGCCGCCGAGGACTACCTGTTCTGCCTGGAGCGCGTGCACGCGCTGGCGTCCTACATCACGATCAACCTGTCCTCGCCGAACACGCCGGGGCTGCGCGACCTGCAGTTCGGCGAACCGCTGGAACAGCTGCTGGCGCAGCTGGTGGCGCGGCGCGACGCGCTCGCCGACCTTCACGGGCGGCGTGTGCCGCTGGTGCTGAAGATTGCACCGGACCTCGCCCCCGAGGACATCGACCGTGTCGCCGACAGCGCGCGGCGCGCGCGCATGGACGCGCTGATCGCCACCAACACCACGGTCTCGCGCCAGGGCGTCGAGGGGCTGCCCAACGCCCATGAAAGCGGCGGGCTGAGCGGCGCGCCGCTCACGCGCCAGGCCGGCGCGGTGATGACACGGCTCGCGCAGCGTCTCGCCGGCGAGCTGCCGCTGATCGGTGCCGGCGGCATCATGACGGGTGAGGACGCCGCCGGGCGCGTGCGCGCGGGCGCGTCGCTGGTGCAGCTCTACACCGGATTCATCTACGGTGGCCCCGCGCTGATCGGCGAGGCGGCCGCGGCCATCGCGCGCGATCGCGCGGCGCCGCGCTGAGGACATGACGCAGATGGAATCGGCCAACTCACCGCGTATCGGATCGCGCCCCGCGCAGCGCCACGGCCATTATTTCGCCAGCTGCTCGCGTGGCCTCGAGGAACTGCTCGCGGCGGAGCTGAACGCGGCCGGCGTGGACGACACGCGGGTCGGCGCGGGCGGGGTGTACATCACCGGGCCGCTGGCGCACGCCTACCGCGCCTGCCTGTGGTCGCGCGTTGCGAGCCGTGTGCTCGTGTCGGTCGGCGAGATCGGTGCGCGCGATGCCGACGAGATGTACGCCAACGCGGTCGAGCTGCCGTGGGAGCAGCACATCGGCGCGGGTGCGACGATCGCGGTGGATTTCATCGGCGTCTCGGAGCAGCTGCGCAACAGCCTGTTCAACGCGCGGCGCGTGAAGGACGCGGTGGTGGACCGGCTGCGCGCGGTCACGGGGCTGCGGCCCGACGTCGATGTGCGCGCGCCCGACATCCGCATCGTGGCTCGGCTGAATCGCGATCGCCTCACGCTCGCGATCGACCTCGCCGGCGCGCAGCACCGCCGCGGCTATCGCGGCGCCACCGGCGCCGCACCGCTGAAGGAGAACCTGGCCGCCGCATTGCTGCTGCGCTGTGGCTGGCCCGAGCTCGCGACCGCGGGCGGCGCCTTGTACGACCCGATGTGCGGTTCGGGCACGCTGCTGATCGAGGGCGCGCTGATCGCCGCGGGCGCGGCGCCCGGGGAGTGGCGCGAGCTGGGACGGCACAAGTGGCCGGGCCACGACCCGTTGCTGTGGCAGCGCCTGGTGCAGGAGGCGCGCGGTGCGCGCGAGCAGGGCCTGCCCGGGCTGGCGCCCATTGCCGGCGCCGATGCCGATCGCCGCGTGCTGGCGCACGCGCTCGACAACGCCGCGGCCGCGGGGCTTGCGGGCCGCATCGTCTTCACGCACGCCGAGCTCGCCACGCAGCGGCGTCCCGAAGCGATGGCGGGGCGCACGGGGCTGCTGATCTGCAATCCGCCCTACGGCGAGCGCCTCGGCGAGGTGCGCGAACTGCAGGGGCTGTACGAGGATCTCGGCCGGCTGGTGCGCGAGGAGTTCCCGGGCTGGCGCGCCGCGATCCTCACCACCGAGGGACCGCTGGAAGACGCGCTGGGGTTGCGTTTCGCGCGCCGCTATCGCTTTCGCAACGGCGCGATCGACTGCCGCCTGCTGGTGCACGACCCCGCGCTGAGCACGCGCGCCACGCGTCGGGCAGAAGCGGCAGCGGCCGGCGCCGACGCGGCGCAACGGGCGCAAGAGGCCGAGGCGGTGCCCGCCGGGCCGCTGAGCCCGGGTGCGGATATGTTCGCCAACCGCGTGCGCAAGAACCTGCGCCGCCTCAAGGGCTGGCTCGCGTCCCAGCAGCCGCAGTGCTATCGCGTCTACGACGCCGACATCCCGGAATACGCGGTCGCGGTGGACCGCTACGGCGGCTGGGCGCACGTGGCCGAGTACGCGCCGCCGGCGTGGGTGGACGAGGCGGTGGCGCGCGAGCGGCTGGAGGACGTGCGCGCGGGGCTCGCCACCGTGCTGCAGCTGCCGCCGGGGCGCATCGTGCTGAAGACGCGCAGCCGCCAGCGCGGCACGCAGCAGTACCAGCGCCTGGCGCGCGAGAACCACTTCATGGAGGTCACCGAGGGGCCGGCCCGGCTGCTGGTGAACCTGCGCGATTTCCTCGACACCGGCCTGTTCCTCGACCACCGGCCGCTCAGGCGGATGGTCGCGGCCGAGGCGCGCGGCAAGCGTTTCCTGAACCTGTTCTGTTACACCGCGGCGGTCACCGTGTTCGCGGGCCTCGGCGGGGCGCGCGCCACCACCAGCGTGGACATGTCCGCGACCTACCTCGACTGGGCCCGGCGCAACCTGGCGCTGAACGGGTTGCCCGAGGCGCAGCACGAACTGGTGCGGGCCGACTGCCTGCGCTGGCTGGGCGCCGAGCGCCGGCGCTGGGACCTGGTGTTCCTCGACCCGCCCTCGTTCTCCAATTCGAAGCGCATGGACGAGACGCTGGACGTGCAGCGCGACCACGTGGCGCTGGTCCGCGCCGCGCTGCGCGTGCTGGAGCGCGACGGCACGCTGCTGTTCTCGACCAACCGGCGCGGCTTCCGGCTCGACGCCGAGGCGCTCGCGGATCTCGAGATCAGTGACCTCACGGAGCAGAGCATCGATCCGGACTTCAACCGCAAGCCCGTGCCGCACCGGCTGTACCGCATCCGGCACCGGCTGGCGCGAGTCACCGAAACGTCATAATTCTGTCTTTTACTGTCACGCAACGATCATGATGGCGCGAGGCGGCGGAAACGGATGAACGGCAAGCAGACGATCCTGGTGGTGGACGACGAGTCCTCGATCCGGGACATGGTGCAGCTCTCGCTGGAGTTGGCCGGCTTCCATTGCCTGCAGGCCGCCAACGCCCGCGAGGCCATGGGCGCGATCCTGGATTCGCGCCCGGACCTGGTGCTGCTCGACTGGATGATGCCCGAGACCAGCGGCTATGAACTGCTGCGCCGCCTGCGCAAGGACGAGCACTGCGCGCGGCTGCCGGTCATCATGCTGACCGCGAAGGTCGAGGAGGGCAATCGCGTGCAGGGACTCGACGGCGGCGCCGACGACTACGTCAGCAAGCCCTTCTCGCCGCGCGAGCTGATCGCGCGCATCCGCGCGCTGCTGCGGCGCACCGCGCCGGTCGAGGAGCAGCAGCCGATGGAGTTCGACGGGCTGCGCCTCGATCCGCTGGCCCACCGCGTGTTCGCCGACGGGCGCCCGGTCGAGATGGGCCCCACCGAATTCCGCCTGCTGCAGTTCCTGATGAGCCACCCCGATCGTGCCTACTCGCGCGCGCAGCTGCTCGACCAGGTGTGGGGCGCGAATGTCTACATCGACGAGCGCACGGTGGACGTGCACGTGCGGCGCCTGCGCAAGGCGCTGGAGCCGGCCGCGGCCGGGGCGAAGGATTTCGGGGAGTTCATCCAGACCGTGCGCGGCACCGGCTACCGTTTCTCCAACCAGATGGCGCGGGCCTGAGCATGCCGGCGAGCCCCGGGCGCGACCTGCTGCTGCTCGGCGCGCTGATGCTGGCGGGTTACCAGCTGGGTGCCTTCCTGGACAACGGCGGCGCCGGCCTCGCCTGCGGGGTTCTCGCCTACCTGCTGATCAGCTATCGCCGCATGGCGCAGCTGCAGCGCTGGCTTGCCGAGGGCCCGCTGAAACGTGATCCGCCGGTGCAGGGCGGCATGCTCGGTGACGTGGCCGACCGCATGCAGCACACCCATGCACTGCTGCAGAAGCAGCTCGACGAGGCCGATGCCACCGTGGCGCGACTGCGCGAATCCTACGCCGCCCTCAAGGACGGCATCGTGATGCTCGGGCCGGACAACGCCATCGAATGGGCCAATGCCAGCGCGCTCGCGCTGCTCGGGCTGCGCTACCCGCAGGACGTGGGGCAGGCGCTCGGGAACCTCGTACGCGACCCCGATTTCGCCGCCTACCTGGCACAGGCAGACTTCGAGCGGTCCTTCGAGCTCGAGACCGGCGGCGCGGCGGCGCGCACCCTGGAAGTGCAGGCGACCTCCTTCGGGGCCAACCGCAAGGTGGTCTTCGTGCGCGACATCACGGGGCTGAAGCGCCTGGAGACCATGCGCCGCGATTTCGTGGCCAATATCTCGCACGAGCTGCGCACCCCGCTCACGGTGATCGCGGGCTACGTGGACGTGCTGCAGGACCTGCTGCCGCAGGATTCGCCGGTGATCGCCAAGGCCCTGGGGCAGATGCAGCAGCAGTCGGTGCGCATGGAGCACCTGCTGCGCGACCTGATGCTGCTGTCGACGCTCGAGGGCACCGAGCACGACGATGCCTCCGCGGAGGAGTCGATCGCGGTCTGCGCGATGCTCGATTCGATCCGCGAGAACGCGCTGGCCGCCTGCGGCGGCGAGCGGCACATCACGCTGCGAGTGCGCGCCGGGCCTGCGGCTGCGCGGACCGCGGCTGCAGATCGAGAGCATCTTCTCGAACCTGGTGTTCAACGCGGTGAAATACACCGCCGCGGGCGGCAATATCCGCATCGTGTTCGAGGCAAACGGCGGGCATGCGCTGCTGCGCGTCACCGACGACGGTATCGGCATCGATCCCGTGCACATCCCGCGGCTCACCGAGCGCTTCTACCGCGTCGACAAGAGCCGCTCGGCCGAGAGCGGAGGCACCGGGCTCGGGCTCGCCATCGTCAAGCATGCGCTCAAGCGCGTGCAGGGGGAGTTGCAGATCGAGAGCCGCCCGGGCGCCGGCAGCACCTTCAGCTGCCGCTTCCCGCTGCAGCGCCTGAGTGGCGCGACGCAAGGCTGATCCGCGCTGTCATGGAAACGTCACAAAAGATTCATAATATCGCCGCGCGCCCAACCCAGACTCGTTGAATCGAGTCCAGCAACAGCCCAGGAGGCTACCGTGAAGAAACTGCTCTGCACCGCCATTGCCGTTGCCGCGTTGACCCAGGTTCCGACCGCGCTCGCGCAGCGTGACAACATCAGCATCGTCGGCTCCTCGACCGTGTACCCGTTCTCGACGGTGGTGGCCGAGCGTTTCGGCCGCACCGGCACGTTCAAGACGCCCAAGGTCGAAGCCACCGGGCACCGGCGGCGGCATCAAGCTGTTCTGCGCCGGCGTCGGCGTGCAGCACCCCGACATCGCCAACGCCTCGCGCCGCATGAAGGATTCGCGAGCTCGCGGACTGCCGCAAGAACGGCGTGAACGAGATCATCGAGGTCGTGATCGGCTTCGACGGCATCGTGATCGCCAATGCGCACAGCGCGCACCATTACGAGCTTTCGCTGAAGGACGTGTTCCTCGCGCTCGCGAAGGACGTGCCGAACCCCGACGGCAGCGAGACGCTGGTGCCGAACCCCTACAAGACCTGGAAGGACGTGAACCCGGCGCTGCCCGCCAACGCGATCGAGGTGCTGGGCCCGCCGCCGACCTCCGGCACCCGCGATGCCTTCGTCGAGCTGGCGATGGAAGGCGGCTGCAAGACCTTCCCCTGGGTCAAGGCGATCAAGGACCAGGACGAGAACAGGTTCAAGGCCGTCTGCCACGCGGTGCGCGAGGACGGCGCCTACATCGAGGCCGGCGAGAACGACAACCTGATCGTGCAGAAGCTCGGCGCGAACACCAATTCGCTCGGCATCTTCGGCTACAGCTTCCTGGAGGAGAATGCCGACAAGGTGCAGGGCAGCAAGGTCGCGGGCGTGGAGCCCACGTACGAGAGCATCGCCGACGGTTCCTACGCCGTGTCGCGCCCGCTCTACTTCTACGTGAAGAAGGCGCACGTGGGCGTGATCCCCGGCATCCAGGAGTTCGTCGCGGAGTTTGTCAGCGAGCGCGCCATGGGCGAAGATGGCTACCTCGCCGACCGCGGCCTGATCGCGCTGCCGCAGGAGCAGTACGAGGCGACCGCCGAGGCCGCGCGCACCCTGGCGCCGTTCGCGCTCTGAGGCGGGTGCACCACCCGGTTCCGGCCGGCGCGGGCTGCCCCGGCGCCGGCCGGATCTGGACCAGGATGACGTGAACGCTTCGCCATGAACGTATCGACGCTGCTGCTGCTGATCGCCGCCCTTGCCGCAGCGGGCTACTACCAGGGCAGTGCGCGCGCCGTGACGGTCGCCGCGCCGCTCGGCGGCGTGCGTCGCCTGCCGTCCCTGCCTGCGCATTACGGCGCCTTCGTCGCGCTGATGGTGCTGCTGCCCGCGCTCGCCGCGATGGCGCTGTGGTCGCTGGCATCCGCTCCGCTCATCGAGCGCGTGGTGCTGGACTCGCTGCCGGCCTCCCATACCGGCGGGCGACGCCGGCCTGCTGCTGAATTCCATTGCGAACCTGCGCTGCGGGCGTGTCCGCGGGCGCCGCCGACCCGGTGCTCGCGAGCGCCGCCGAACTGCATGGCCAGCCTCGAGCAACGCGCGAGGCTCGGCATGTGGACGCTGGTCATTGTCTGCGCGCTGCTCGGCGGGCTGTGCGGCTGGCGCAAGGTGCGCGCCGATTTCGTGGCGCGCAACGCGGTCGAGCGCATCTTCACGCGCGCTGCTGCTCGCCTGCGCCAGCGTGGCGATGCTCACCACGATCGGCATCCTGCTCTCGGTGCTGGTCGAGTCGCTGCGCTTCTTCCAGATGGTCTCGCCCGTGCGAGTTCCTCTTCGGGCTGGAGTGGAGCCCGCAGATCGCGATGCGCGCGGACCAGCAGGGCTCCTCGGGGCGCTTCGGCGCGGTGCCGCTGTTCGCCGGCACGCTGCTGATCTCCGCGATCGCGCTGCTGGTCGCGGTGCCGATCGGGCTGATGTCGGCGATCTACCTCAGCGAGTACGCCGGCGCGAAGCTGCGCGCCGGCTCAAGCCGCTGCTCGAGATCCTCGCCGGCATCCCGACCGTGGTCTACGGCTTCTTCGCCGCGCTCACCGTGGCGCCGCTGGTGCGCGAGTTCGGTACCGCGATCGGGCTCGACGTCTCCTCCGAGAGCGCGCTGGCCGCCGGCCTGGTGATGGGCGTCATGATCATTCCCTTCGTCTCCTCGCTGTCCGACGACATCCTGCACGCGGTGCCGCGAGCCTGCGCGACGGCTCGCTCGCGCTCGGTGCCACGCGCTCCGAGACCATCAAGCGCGTGGTGATCCCGGCGGCGCTGCCCGGCATCGTCGGCGGCGTGCTGCTGGCGGCCTCGCGCGCCATCGGCGAGACCATGATCGTGGTGATGGCGGCGGGGCTCTCGGCGCGACCTGACGGCGAATCCCCTCGAGGCGGTCACCACGGTGACGGTGCAGATCGTGACGCTGCTGGTCGGCGACCAGGAATTCGACAGCCCGAAGACGCTGGCGGCCTTCGCGCTGGGCCTGGTGCTGTTCGTCGTCACGCTGGTGCTGAACATCGTCGCGCTGCACATCGTGCGCAAGTACCGGGAGCAGTATGAGTAGCACTGGCGGCAGTTCCGCGCCCCGGCGCAACACCATCGACATCGTCCGCGGCGGCCTCGCGGCGCCGCTACCGGCGCGAGCGTCGCTTTCGCCTCTACGGCATTGCCTCGGTGCTGATCGCGCTGTCGAGCCTGGTGCTGCTGTTCACCGACATCGTGCTGAAGGGCTGGCAGGCCTTCGAGCAGACGCGCGTGCAGCTCGAGGTGCATTTCGACCCCGATACCCTGGGCGTGGCGCCCGGCGCCAGCGAGGACGAGCTGGCCGCGGCCGACTACGAGGGCGTGCTGAAGCAGGCGCTGCTCGCGCGCTTCCCCGAGGTCACGGCGCGCGCGCAGAAGCGCGAGCTGTTCGGCCTGCTCAGCGCCGGCGCGGGCTACGAGCTGCGCGAGCGCCTGATGGCGGATCCGGCGCTGCTGGGCGCAGCGCAGACGCTCTGGCTGGTCGCCCACGGCGATGTCGATGCCTATGTGAAGGAGGCCGCAGCGCATCGGCGATCCGCCGGCCAGCGGCATCAGCGCGCAGCAGGCCGCGTGGCTCGGCCAGCTCGACCGGCAGGGGCGGCTCGACCTGCGGCTCAACCGCAACCTGCTCGGCAACGGCGACAGCCGCGATCCCGAGCTCGCCGGCATCCGCGGCGCGGTGATGGGCTCGTTCTACACGCTGGTGGTGACGCTGCTGCTGTCGTTCCCGCTCGGCGTGGCGGCGGCGATCTACCTCGAGGAGTTCGCCCCGCGCAACCGCTGGACGGACCTGATCGAGGTCAACATCAACAACCTCGCCGCCGTGCCCTCGATCGTCTTCGGCCTGCTGGGGCTCGCGGTGTTCATCAGCTTCTTCGGCCTGCCGCGCTCGGCGCCGCTGGTCGGCGGCCTGGTGCTGACGCTGATGACCTTGCCCACGATCATCATCGCCAGCCGCGGCGGCGATCCGCGCGGTGCCGCCGTCGATGCGCGAGGCGGCGCTGGGGGTCGGCGCCTCGCGCGTGCAGATGGTGCTGCACCACGTGCTGCCGCTCGCGCTGCCCGGCATGCTGACCGGCGCGATCATCGGCATGGCGCGCGCGCTGGGCGAGACCGCGCCGCTGCTGATGATCGGCATGGTCGCGTTCATCGTCGACGTGCCGCGCAGCGCTCACCGATTCGGCCACCGTGCTGCCGGTGCAGATCTACCTCTGGGCCGACAGCCCCGAGCGCGGCTTCGCCGCGCTGACCTCCGCCGCGATCATGGTGCTGCTGGCGCTTCCTGGTGGTCATGAACGCGCTGGCGGTGTTCCTGCGCAACCGCTTCGAGAAGCGCTGGTAGCGCCGGCAAGAAATCCCTGGAAACGAGAGCATGGTTCAAGACACGATGACATCCGCGATGCCCGCGCCCGGCGAGACCGTGGGCGAGGCCTTCGTCGAGACGCCCAAGATGCGCCTGCGCGACGTCGACGTCTTCTACGGCGAGAACCAGGCGATACATCGCGTGAGCCTCGACATCGCGCCGCAACCAGATCATCGCGATGATCGGCCCCTCGGGCTGCGGCAAGTCCACCTTCCTGCGCTGCCTCAACCGCATGAACGACACCATCGAGGGCTGCCGCGTCAGCGGCAAGCTGCAGCTCGACGGCGAGGACATCTACGATCCCGCGCTCGACGTGGTGCAGCTGCGCGCGCGCGTCGGCATGGTGTTCCAGAAGCCGAACCCGTTTCCCGAAGTCGATCTACGAGAACGTCGCCTACGGCCCGAAGATCCACGGCCTCGCCGCGCGGCGCAGCGAGCTCGACGAGATCGTCGAGAAGAGCCTGCGCCGGGCCGGCCTGTGGGAGGAGGTCAAGGACCGCCTCGACAAGCCCGGCACCGGTCTCTCCGGCGGGCAGCAGCAGCGGCTGTGCATCGCGCGCACCATCGCGATCGACCCCGAGGTGATCCTGATGGACGAGCCGTGCTCGGCGCTCGACCCGATCGCGACCGCGCGCATCGAGGAGCTGATCGGCGGAGCTGCGCGAGAACTTCACGATCGCCATCGTCACGCACTCGATGCAGCAGGCCGCGCGCGTGTCGCAGCGCACCGCGTATTTCCACCTCGGCCGCCTGGTCGAGATCGGCAGCACCGACCAGATCTTCACCACGCCGCAGCACAAGCTGACGGAAGACTACATCACCGGCCGTTTCGGCTGATCGGGAGAAAACGACAATGGCAACCGAACACCACACTTCGCAGCAGTTCGACGCCGAGCTCGAAGCCATCAAGAGCCACGTGCTCGCGATGGGCGGCCTCGTGGAGCGCCAGATCGAGGATGCGCTGGTCGCGATCGTCGACGCCGACAGCCAGCGTGCCGAGGAGGTCGTCGCGCGCGAGAAGCAGGTCAACGGTCTCGAGCTCTCGGTCGACGACGAGGCGACCCGGATCCTGGTGCGGCGCCAGCCCGCGGCCTCCGACCTTCGCCTCGTGCTGGTCATCACCAAGGCGGTACGCGATCTCGAGCGCATCGGCGACGAGGCGAAGAAGATCGCGAAGCTCGCGATCAAGCTCACGGAGGAGGGGCCCGCACCGCGCGGCTACTTCGAGGTGCGCCACATCGGCGCCGCCGTGCGCGAGATGCTGCACGATACGCTGGACGCCTTCACGCGCCTCGACGTCGATGCGGCGCTCGAGGTGGTGCGCCGCGACAAGTCCGTGGACCAGGAGTACCGCTCGGCCACGCGCGAGCTGGTCACCTACATGATGGAGGATCCGCGTTCGATCTCGCGCGTGATGAACATCATGTGGGCGCTGCGTTCGCTGGAGCGCATCGGCGACCACTCGCGCAACATCGCCGAATACGTGTTCTACCTGGTCAAGGGCAAGGACCTGCGCCACGTGGGGCTCGAGAACATCGAGTCCACCGTGAAGAGCTGGACCTAGGGCAGGCGCCCGGCTTCAGGCCGCGGCCGGATCGCAGACCGGCCGCGACAGCACGGCGTTCAGGCCCGAGGGGCGGAACGGGCGCCAGGCGTGCTCGCGCTGGCCAAGGCGCTCGGCGACGATCGCGAGGATCAGCGGGTTGTAGGTCATGCCGCAGTGGCTGCCGTGCACGCGGATGTTTTCGTGGCGCGCGTCGCATTGCTCGACGCAGCTCGCCCACGGCACGATGCCGTCGCGCGTGCTGTAGATCGAGGTCGAGGGCACCGGCGTCGGCAGGCGCGCGAGCCCGCTGGCCATCAGGGGATCCGTGGACGCCTCCGGATTGAGCTTCAGGTACATCCGGGCGATGGCGCCCTTGCCGCCATCCTCCGCGGTCACCCTGAACGGCGTGCCCAGCGTGATCACCTGGCGGATGTCATCGCTGCGTCGCTGCGCGATCGCGCGCGCGTACATGCCCCCGAGACTCCAGCCGACCAGGCTCACGCGCCGGTGCGAGGCGCCGCGGATGGCCTCGATGCGCGCCTCGAGTTTCTCGCACAGATCGAGGCGCAGGCCCGGATTGCGTCCCAGTTCCCAGGCGTGTACCTCGTAGCCCAGCCGTTGCAGGAAGTCCCGCAGCCCCTGCGTCAGCGTGTCCGAGGCCATGAACCCGGGCAGCACCATCACCGGGTGTCCGTCGCCGCGCGGGACCACGCGTTCCAGCAGCGGGCGGATGCCGAAATAGCTGCCGATCTCGGCGAGGGCGCGGATCTCGGACAGTGAATTCAGCAGCGAGGTGGCGTGCGCGGCACGGGGCCTGCGCGTGGCGCGGCGGGCGGGAACATGCAGAGCGGACATGCCGGAACTCCTGCCGCGCCCGGGGGCGCATCGGCGCCCCGGGGCAGGCGGCGTGTGCGTGAATGGCCGGCGGCGTCTCGTGCCGCCGGGTATCGTGCTCAGCCGCGCTGGTCGATCGACACGTAGTCGCGCGGCGTGTAGCCCGTGTAGAGCTGGCGCGGGCGGCCGATCTTGTAGCTCGCGCTGATCATCTCGTGCCAGTGCGCGATCCAGCCCACGGTGCGGCCGGTGGCGAAGATCACGGTGAACATGTTGGTCGGGATGCCGATCGCGCGCAGGATGATGCCCGAGTAGAAGTCCACGTTGGGGTAGAGCTTCTTCTCGATGAAGTAGGGGTCCTCGGTGGCGATCTGCTCGAGCTTCTGCGCGATGCGGAACAGCGGATCGTTTTCCAGGCCAAGCTCCGCCAGCACCTCGTCGCAGGTCTGCTTCATGACCTTCGCGCGCGGGTCGAAGTTCTTGTACACGCGGTGGCCGAAGCCCATCAGGCGGAACGGGTCGTTCTTGTCCTTGGCGCGCGCGATGAACTCGGCGATGCGCGACTCGTCGCCGATCTGCTCGAGCTGCGTCAGCACGGCCTCGTTGGCGCCGCCGTGTGCGGGGCCCCACAGCGCGGCGATGCCGGCGGCGATGCAGGCGAAGGGGTTGGCGCCGGTCGAGCCGGTCAGGCGCACCGTCGAGGTCGAGGCGTTCTGCTCGTGGTCGGCGTGCAGCAGGAAGATGCGGTCCATCGCGCGCGCGAGCACCGGGTTGATCTGCGATTTCTCGCAGGGATTGCCGAACATCATGTGCAGGAAGTTCGCCGAGTAGTCGAGCGTGTTGTCCGGGTACATGAACGGCATGCCGATCGAGTACTTGTAGCTCATGGCCGCGAGCGTGGGCATCTTCGCGATCAGGCGGAACGCCGCGATCTCGCGGTGCTCCTCGTCGGTGATGTTCAGCGCGTCGTGGTAGAAGGCCGACAGCGCGCCGACCACGCCGCACATGATCGCCATCGGGTGCGCGTCGCGGCGAAAGCCCCGGTAGAAGAACTGCAGCTGCTCGTGCACCATCGTGTGGCGCATCACCACGTTGACGAAGTGCTGCTTCTGCGCCGCGGTCGGCAGTTCGCCGTACAGCAGCAGGTAGCAGGTCTCGAGGTAGTCGGACTTGCTCGGCGAGCTGCTCGATCGGGTAGCCGCGGTGCAGCAGCACGCCCTGGTCGCCGTCGATGAACGTGATCTTGCTCTCGCAGGCCGCGGTGGAGACGAAGCCGGGGTCGTAGGTGAAGTAGCCCTTCGGCGTGAGTCCCTGCACGTCGATGACGTCGGGTCCCATGGAACCGGAATAAACGGGCAATTCGAGGTCCGCCGCGGCGCCCTGTATCGTCAATCTGGCGGTTTTTCCCGTCATGTAACTACGACTCCTTACAACGTTTCGGGGCGCGCGGCCGGGGTGCGGCGCGAAGGGTAACTCTATAGAGCGGTGCGTTGCATTGTCAATTCGAGCGCCGGTCGCGCCGCCCGCGCGGGCAGCGCGCACGGCGCCTGTTGCGGCCTTGTTGCCGGTTTGTAATCGGGGGGGCATGTCCCTATAATTCGCCGCGGTTCGAACGCGCCCGCCGGCGCGCCCCGACTCGCGGCCCGCGCGTCGTGCGGCGCCGGTCCACCGGAGCGCAATGCCCGGCCATCAGTCATGCGTTACCTCAATCGGGAAATCTCAAGGAAGGTATCAGAGCCGTGAAGCCAAACAGACCCGTCAACCTGGATCTGGGCACGATTGCCCTGCCGTTGCCCGCCAAGGCCTCGATACTGCACCGCGTCTCCGGTGTGGCGCTCGTCGTCGCCGTGGCCGTGCTGCTCTACCTGTTCGACCTCTCGCTCTCGGGCGAGGCGGGCTTTGCGCGCGCCGGCGATCTGCTCGCGACGACGCCGGCGAAACTGGTGATCTGGGCCGTGCTCGCGGCGCTGATCTACCACTGCGTCGCCGGCGTAAAGCACCTGCTGATGGACCTCGGCATCGGCGAGAGCCTGCAGGGCGGCATCATGGCGGCGCGCATCACCTTCGCGGTGGCGGCGGTGCTCATCGTTCTGGCGGGGGTGTGGGTATGGTAAAGGCAGTCACGAGTTTCGGTCGCAGCGGTCTCTCCGACTGGCTGCTGCAGCGCTTCACCGCGGTGGTCCTGCTGGCCTACGTGCTGTGTGTGGGCGGCATCCTGCTGGTCACGCCCGGCCTCGACTACGCGACATGGCGCGGACATTTCGACGGCACCGCGATGAAGGTGTTCAGCCTGATGGCGCTGCTGTCGATCGTGGTCCACGCCTGGATCGGCCTGTGGTCGGTGAGCACCGATTACCTGACCGTGCGCATGCTGGGCGCGAAGGCGAACGGCATCAGGATCGTGTTCCAGATGGCCTACGCGGTGGTGCTCTTCGCCTACCTCGTCTGGGGCGTTCAGATTTTGTGGGGTAATTGAGCAATGGCGAGAATTCGGACTCTGAGTTTCGACGGTGTCATCGTGGGCGGCGGCGGCGCCGGCATGCGCGCGGCGCTGCAGCTGGCGCAGTCGGGCTACAAGACCGCGGTGATCTCCAAGGTGTTCCCGACGCGTTCGCACACGGTGTCGGCGCAGGGCGGCATCACCTGCGCGATCGCGAGCGCCGATCCGAACGACGACTGGCGCTGGCACATGTACGACACCGTCAAGGGCTCCGACTACATCGGTGACCAGGACGCGATCGAGTACATGTGCTCGGTGGGCCCGCAGGCGGTGTTCGAGACTGGAGCACATGGGCCTGCCGTTCTCGCGCACCGAGGAGGGCCGCATCTACCAGCGTCCCTTCGGCGGCCAGTCGCAAGGACTTCGGCGAGGGCGGCCAGGCGGCGCGCACCTGCGCGGCGGCGGACCGCACCGGCCACGCGCTGCTGCACACGCTGTTACCAGGCCAACCTGAAGAGCAAGACCGTGTTCCTGAACGAGTGGTTCGCCGTCGACCTGGTGAAGAACCAGGACGGCGCCGTGGTCGGCGTGATCGCGATCTGCATGGAAACCGGCGAAACCGTCTACGTGAAATCGCAAGCGCGACGGTGCTGGCCACCGGCGGTGCCGGGCGCATCTACGCCTCGACCACCAACGCCCACATCAACACCGGCGACGGCGTCGGCATGGCGCTGCGCGCCGGCTTCCCGGTGCAGGACATCGAGATGTGGCAGTTCCACCCCACCGGCATCGCCGGCGCGGGCGTGCTGGTCACCGAGGGCTGCCGCGGCGAGGGCGGCTACCTGATCAACAAGAACGGCGAGCGCTTCATGGAGCGCTACGCGCCGAACGCCAAGGACCTCGCGGGCCGCGACGTCGTCGCGCGCTCGATGGTGCTCGAGATCATCGAGGGCCGCGGCTGCGGTCCCGAGGGCGACCACGTCTTCCTGAAGCTCGACCACCTCGGCGAGGACGTGCTGAACAGCCGCCTGCCGGGTATCTGCGAACTGTCGAAGACGTTCGCCCATGTCGATCCGGTCAAGGAGCCGATCCCGGTCGTGCCGACCTGCCACTACATGATGGGCGGCATCCCGACCAACGTGCACGGCCAGGCGCTGACGCAGGACGCCAGCGGCAACGACCAGGTGATCCCGGGTCTGTTCGCCTGCGGCGAAGTCGCCTGCGTGTCGGTGCACGGCGCCAACCGCCTGGGCGGCAACTCGCTGCTCGACCTGATCGTGTTCGGTCGCGCCTCGGGCCTGTTCATCGAGAAGGCGCTGCGCGAGGGCATCGACTACCGCGATGCGGGCGAGAGCGACGTCGACGGCGCGATGTCGCGCCTGAACCGCCTGAACAGCTCCACGGGTGGCGAGAGCGTCGCCGCGCTGCGCAAGGAACTGCAGACCGTGATGCAGAACTACTTCGGCGTGTTCCGCACCGGCGAATACATGCACGACGGCGTGAAGGCGCTCGCGGAGCTGCGTGCGCGCATCGAGAACGTGCGTCCTGACGGACAAGAGCAAGGCGTTCAACACCGCGCGCATCGAGGCGCTCGAGCTGCAGAACCTGCTCGAAGTGGCCGAAGCGACCGCGATCGCCGCCGAGGCCCGCAAGGAGAGCCGCGGCGCGCACGCGCGCGAGGATTTCCCGGAGCGCGACGACGAGAACTGGCTGTGCCATTCGCTGTACCTCCCGGGCGACAAGCGCGTGGGCAAGCGGGCGTGAATTTCAAGCCGAAGACCGTCGAAACCTTCGAGCCCAGAAGCGCACCTACTGAGCGGGGACCTGCCACATGTTGCAAGTCAGTGTCTATCGTTACAACCCGGAAACCGATCGCGAACCCTCGATGCAGGACCTGCAGGTCGATACCGGGGGCAAGGACCTGATGGTGCTCGACGTGCTGGAGCTGCTGAAGGCGCAGGATCCCTCGCTGACCTATCGCCGCTCCTGCCGCGAAGGCGTGTGCGGTTCCGACGGCGTGAACATGAACGGCAAGAACGGCCTGGCCTGCATCACGCCGCTGTCGGAGACGGTGAAGAACGACCGCCTGGTGATCCGTCCGCTGCCGGGACTGCCGGTGATTCGCGACCTCGTCGTCGACATGACGATGTTCTACGCGCAGTACGAGAAGGTGAAGCCGTACCTGATCAACGACCAGCCGGCGCCCGCCATCGAGCGCCTGCAGTCGCCCGAGGACCGCGAGAAGCTCGACGGGCTGTACGAGTGCATCCTGTGCGCCTGCTGCTCGACCGCGTGCCCGTCGTTCTGGTGGAACCCGGACCGCTTCATCGGTCCCGTCGGGCCTGCTGCAGGCGTACCGCTTCCTGGTCGACAGCCGCGACACCGCGACCGACGAGCGCCTGGCCGAGCTCGATGATCCGTTCAGCGTGTTCCGCTGCCACGGCATCCAGAACTGCGTCAATCGGTGTGTCCGAAGGGCCTCAACCCGACCAAGGCCATCGGCCATATCCGCAACATGCTGCTCGAACGCGGCACCTGAGCTGATCCGTAGGTCGGGCTTCAGCCCGACATCTGACGGGTTCAGCAGCGATATCGCACGCGAACGGCGCACCCCGGTGGCGCCGTTTCTTTCTGGCATAGCCGGCTGAGATGAGCGGCGACTTCTGGGCTAGAATCGCGCGCGGCTGCGCGCAACACGGCGCGTCGCGCCAGGCTCGGAGGCAGGACCGGATGCAGCAGGGCACCATGGAGCTGTTGTGGCGCAGCTCCCACATTTCCGGCGGCAACGCCGTCTACGTGGAAGCGCATGTACGAGGCCTACCTGAGCGATCCCAACGCGATCGCCGGCGCAGTGGCGCGACTACTTCGACAAGCTGCCGCAGGTCGACGGCACGCAGATCGACGTGCCGCACTCCACGGTGCAGCGAGCAGTTCGCGCTGCTCGCGCGCCAGAAGGCGCGCGCCGGCGGCGCCGATCGTGCACCCGGGCGTCAGCACCGAGTACGAGCGCAAGCAGGTGCGCGTGGTGCAGCTGATCTGCGCCTACCGCCAGCGCGGCCACCAGAAGGCCAGCCTCGATCCGCTCGGGCTGGCGGAGCGCGAGCACGTTGCCGACCTCGACCTGCAGTTCCACCAGCTGTCGGCGGCCGATTTCGACACGGTCTTCCAGACCGGCTACGCTCTACATCGGCAAGGCCGAGGCGACGCTGCGCGAAATCGTCGACGGCGCTGGAGCGCACCTATTGCCACACGATCGGCGCCGAGTTCATGCACATCGTCGACACCGAGCGAGCGCCACTGGATCCAGCAGCGGCATGGAGGCGTGCGCTCGGCGCCCGGATTACGGCGACGACGTGCAGCTGCACCTGCTGGAGCGGCTGACCGCGGCCGAGGGCCTGGAGAAGTTCCTGGCCTCGCAAGTATCCCGGGCACCAAGCGTTTCGGGCTCGAAGGCGGCGAGAGCCTGATCCCGATGCTGGACGAGATGGTGCAGCGCTGCGGCGGCTACGGCGCGCAAGGAAATCGTGATCGGCATGGCGCACCGCGGCCGCCTCAACGTGCTGGTCAACATCCTCGGCAAGAACCCGCGCCGAGTCTGTTCGACGAGTTCGAGGGCAAGGCGCACCTACCAGGGCTCCGGCGACGTGAAGTACCACCAGGGCTTCTCGTCGAACGTGATGACCGCCGGGCGGCGAGATGCACCTGGCGCTGGCGTTCAACCCGTCGCACCTGGAGATCGTGGCGCCGGTGGTCGAGGGCTCGGTGCGCGCGCGCCAGGATCGGCGCGAGCGACGACGAGCGGCGACCTGGTGGTGCCGATCGTGATCCACGGCGATGCCGCCTTCGCCGGGCAGGGCGTGGTGATGGAAACCTTCCAGATGTCGCAGACGCGCGGCTTACAGCACCGGCGGCACGATCCACATCGTGCTGAACAACCAGGTCGGCTTCACCACCAGCAGGCGCGAGGATGCGCGCTCGACCGAGTACTGCACCGACGTCGCGAAGATGGTGCAGGCGCCGATCTTCCACGTGAACGGCGACGATCCGGAGGCGGTGCTGTTCGTCACGCAGCTGGCGATCGACTACCGCACTGCAGTTCAGCAAGGACGTGGTGATCGACCTGGTCTGCTACCGCCGTCGCGGCCACAACGAAGCCGACGAGCCGGCGGCGACGCAGCCGCTGATGTACCAGAAGATCCGCAAGCACCCGACCACGCGCGACGCTGTACGCGGAGAAGCTGGTCGCCGAGGGCGTGATCACGCGGAGCAGGACGCAGGCAGCTGATCGAGCGCTACCGCCAGGCGCTGGAGAGCGGCGCAGCACGTGGTCAAGAGCCTGGTGTCCGAGCCCAATACCAAGCTCTGTTCGTCGACTGGACGCCCTACCTCGGCCATGCCACTGGACGCTGCCAGCGCGACACGCGCATCGATCTGCAGACGCTGCAGGAGCTCGGCGCGCAGCATGTGAGCAGCTGCCCGAGGGTTTCGTGCTGCAGCGGCAGGTGCAGAAGATCTGCGAAGACCGCCGCAAGATGGCGGCCGGCGCGATGCCGGTCAACTGGGGCTTCGCCGAGAATGCTGGCCTACGCCTCGCTGCTCGAGGAAGGCTACCCGGTGCGCCTGACCGGCCAGGACGTGGGGCGCGGCACGTTCTCGCACCGCCACGCCGTGCTGCACAACCAGAAGGACGGCAGCGTGCTACGTTCCGCTGCAGCACCTCGGCGACGGCGCAGGCGCAGTTCGACATCTACGACTCGCTGCTGTCGGAGGAGGCGGTGCTCGGCTTCGAGTACGGCTACGCGACCACGCAGCCGAACGCGCTGGTCATCTGGGAGGCGCAGTTCGGCGATTTCGCCAACGGCGCGCAGGTCGTGATCGACCAGTTCATCACCAGCGGCGAGCACAAGTGGGCGCGCCTGTGCGGGCTGACGATGCTGCTGCCGCACGGCTACGAAGGGCAGGGGCCGGAGCACTCCTCGGCGCGCCTCGAGCGCTTCATGCAGCTGTGCGCCGAGCACAACATCCAGGTCTGCGTGCCGACGACGCCGGCGCAGATCTTCCACCTGCTGCGCCGCCAGGCGATCCGCCCGCTGCGCAAGCCGCTGGTGGTGATGTCGCCCGAAGAGCCTGCTGCGCCACAAGGACGCGATGTCCGACGCTCGACGAGCTCGCCGACGGCGCGTTCCAGCACCGTGATCGGCGAGACCGACGCCATCGATCCCGACGCCGTCACGCGCGTGGTGCTCTGCAGCGGCAAGGTGTATTACGACCTGCGCGACCGGCGCGACGCGCGAGGACCTGCGAGCACGTGGCGATCGTGCGCCTCGAGCAGCTCTACCCGTTCCCGGAGCAGGAGCTGCTGCGCGACCATCGCGCCGTACCGCAACCTGCTGGAGGTGAGTCTGGTGCCAGGAAGAGCCGCAGAACCAGGGCGCCTGGTATCAGCAGCCAGCACCACATGCGCCAGGTCGTGCGCGAGCACAACCGCGACCTCTACCTGGAGTACGCCGGCCGCGAGGCCTCGGCAGCGCCGGCCGCCGGCTACATGCGCGCTGCACCTCGCGCAGCAGGACAAGCTGATCCGACGACGCGCTGGGCATGCAGGTGCCGCGCTGGCCGCAATCCCTGATTCACGCCGCAGTAACGACAGGAACATCCGACATGAGCTATCGAAATCAAGGCACCCGCAGTTTCCCGGAATCCGTCGCCGAGGGACGGTCGCGAGCTGGCACAAGCGGCCGGGCGAGGCCGTGCCAGCGCGACGAGGTGATTGTCGACATCGAGACCGACAAGGTCGTGCTCGAGGTGGTGGCGCCGGCCGACGGCGTGATCGCCGAGATCCTCAAGGATGCCGGTGCCACGGTGCTCAGCCAGGAAGTCATCGCGCGCTTCGTGGCCGGCGCCGCCGGCGACGCGCCGGCTGCGCGCGGCGCCGGCGGCCGAAGCCGCGGCACCTGCCGGCGAGCCAGGCGAGTCGCCGGTCCGGCGGCGCGGCTGGCCGCGGCCGAGCGCGGCGTGGATCCGGCGCAGGTCACCGGCAGCGGCAAGGGCGGGCGCGTCACCAAGGAGGACGTGCTGGCGCACGTGCAGCAGGCGCCGGCTCCCGCGGCACCGCCGGCCGCTGCGGCGCCGGCAGCGGCGCGCGCCTCGCGGACCAGCCGTCGACGCCGGCCGCGGCGCTGGTGGCGCGCAGCGCGGCAGGGCGCGTCGAGCGGCGCGTGCCGATGACGCGGCTGCGCGCGCGTGTCGCCGAGCGCCTGCTCGATGCCTCGCGCAACACCGCGATGCTCACCACCTTCAACGAGGTCGACATGGAGCCGGTGATGGACCTGCGCGCGAAGTACAAGGACCAGTTCGAGAAGCGCCACAACGGCACGCGCCTGGGTTTCATGGGGTTCTTCGTGCGCGCCAGCGTCGAGGCGCTGAAGCGCTTCCCGGTGGTCAACGCCTCGATCGACGGCAACGACGTCGTCTACCACGGCTACCAGGACATCGGTGTCGCGGTCTCCAGCGACCGCGGCCTGGTGGTGCCGGTGCTGCGCGACGCCGATGCGATGAGCCTCGCCGACATCGAGGCGAAGATCCGCGAGTACGGCGCTGAAGGCGCGGACGGCAAGCTCGCGCATCGAGGACATGACCGGCGGCACCTTCACGATCACCAACGGCGGCGTGTTCGGTTCGCTGCTGTCCACGCCGATCCTGAACCCGCCGCAGACCGCCATCCTCGGCATGCACAAGATCCAGGACCGTCCGATGGCGGTGAACGGCCAGGTCGTGATCCGCCCGATGATGTATCTCGCGCTGTCCTACGATCACCGCCTGATCGACGGCAAGGACGCGGTGCAGTTCCTGGTGGCGATCAAGGACCTGATCGAGGATCCGGCGCGGATCCTGCTGGATGTCTGATGCCAAGATTCTACGACGGCCTCTGATCGGCACGCCGACACCGAACAGGATTGCAGTCATGGCACAGCAATTCGACGTGGTGGTGATTGGTGCCGGCCCCGGCGGTTATGTGGCGGCGATCCGCTGCGCGCAGCTCGGGCTGAAGACGGCGTGATCGAGAAGTGGCGCGACGACGAGGGCAAGCCGGTGTTCGGCGGCACCTGCCTGAACGTGGGCTGCATTCCCTCGAAGGCGCTGCTCGACAGCTCGCACAAGTTCCACGAGGCGAGCCACGGCCTCGCGGTGCACGGCATCCATACCGGCGAGCTGACGCTGGACCTCGGTGCGATGCATCGCGCGCAAGCGCCAGATCGTGGGCCAGCTGACCGGCGGCATCGCCGGCCTGTTCAAGGACAACGGCGTCACCGCGTTGAGCGGCAGCGGCCGGCTGCTGGCCGGGCGCAAGGTCGAGTTCACGCCGTCCGAGGGCGCCGCCGAGATCCTCGACGCCAGCCACGTGATCCTCGCCACCGGCTCGGTGCCGATCGAGATCCCCGCCGGCGCCGTTCGGCGAGACTGATCGTCGATTCGGCCGGGGCGCTGGAGTTCGCCGAGGTGCCGCGGCGCCTCGGCGTCATCGGTGCCGGCGTGATCGGCCTCGAACTCGGCAGCGTGTGGGCGCGCCTCGGTGCCGAGGTCGTGATGCTCGAGGCGCTGGCCGAGTTCCTGATGGTGGCGGACCAGCAGATCGCGAAGGAGGCGCTGAAGCTCTACGGCAAGCAGGGGCTCGACATCCGCCTGGACGCGCGCGTGACCGCCACGCAGGTCACCGGCGACGGCAAGCCCATGGTCAGCGTGACCTATTCGAGGGCGACACGGAGAAGCAGGAAGTGTTCGACAAGCTGATCGTGGCGGTCGGGCGCCGTCCGGTCACCGACGGGCATTGTTCGCGCCCGACAGCGGCGTGAACCTCGACGAGCGCGGCTTCGTTCACGTCAACGACTTCTGCCAGACCGACATGCCCGGCGTCTACGCGGTCGGTGACATCGTGCGCGGCCCGATGCTGGCGCACAAGGCGATGGAAGAGGGCGTGATGGTGGTCGAGCGCATCGCCGGCCGCAAGACGCAGCTCAACTACGACTGCATCCCCTCGGTCATCTACACCCATCCCGAAATCGCCTGGGTCGGCGCCAACCGAGCAGCAACTGAAGGCGGCGGGCGCGCCCTACAACGTCGGCGTGTTTCCCTTCGCCGCCAACGGCCGGGCGCTGGCCGCCAACGACAGCGCACGGCATGGTCAAGCTGCTGGCGCACGCCGAGACCGACCGCATTCTCGGCTGCCATATCATCGGCGCCCAGCGCCGCGGACCTGGTGCAGCAGGTGGTGATCGCGATGGAGTTCGGCGCCAGCGCCGAGGATCTGGCGCTGACGGTCTTCAGCCATCCGACCCTGTCCGAGGCGCGTGCACGAGGCGGCGCTGGCGGCGGCTGGGCATGCCATCCATATCGCCAACCGCAAAAACCGCAAATAGGGTATGACTCCCGGTCGATTATCCCGGATAATTGCGCCCGCTTTCGGCGCCCCCGCCCGCGGGCCCCGTTCCCGGGGGGCGGAACTCCGCAAGCTGACCGGTCCGGGTCCATTCATCGTCACGTCAGGACGGTAATACGACATGAATCTTCACGAATATCAGGGCAAGCAGTTGTTTGCCGAGTACGGTCTGCCGGTGTCCAAGGGCTTCGCCGTGGAAACCCCGCAAGCAGGCCGTCGAGGCCGCCGAGCAAGATCGGCGGCGACATGTGGGTGGTCAAGGCCCAGGTGCATGCGGGCGGTCGCGGCAAGGCCGGCGGCGTCAAGCTGGTCAAGACCAAGGACGAGATCCGAGGCGTTCGCGAAGCAGTGGCTGGGCAAGCGACTGGTGACCTACCAGACCGACGAGAACGGGCCAGCCGGTGAGCAAGATCCTGGTCGAGACCTGCACCGACATCGCCGAGGAGCTGTACCTCGGCGCGGTGGTGGACCGCGCTCGCGCCGCATCGTGTTCATGGCCTCCACCGAAGGTGGCGTGGAGATCGAGAAGGTCGCGCACGAGACGCCCGAGAAGATCCTGCAAGGCCACCATCGACCCGCTGGTCGGCGCGCAGCCGTACCAGGGCCGTGAGCTGGCGTTCAAGCTGGGCCTGAAGGGTGACCAGATCAAGCAGTTCGTGAAGATCTTCATGGGCCTGGCGAAGCTGTTCATCGACAAGGACCTGGCGCTGATCGAAGTCAACCCGCTGGTGATCACCAGACAGCCGGCAACCTGCACTGCCTCGACGCCAAGATCGGCGTCGACGGCAACGCGCTGTTCCGCCAGCCGGCCCTGCAGCGCGATGCACGATCCCTCGCCAGGAAGATCGAGCGCGAAGTGCACGCGGCGCAGTGGGAACTCAACTACGTGGCGCTCGACGGCAACATCGGCTGCATGGTCAACGGCGCCGGCCTGGCGATGGGCACCATGGACATCGTGAACCTGCACGGCGGCTTCCCGGCCAACTTCCTCGACGTGGGCGGCGGCGCGACCAAGGAGCGCGTGTCGGAGGCGTTCAAGATCATCCTGTCCGACGCCAAGGTGAAGGCGGTGCTGGTCAACATCTTCGGCGGCATCGTGCGCTGCGACCTGATCGCCGAGGGCATCATCGGCGCGGTGGAGGAAGTCGGCGTCAAGGTGCCGGTGGTGGTGCGCCTCGAAGGCAACAACGCCGAACTTGGGCCAGGAAGTGCTGGCCGACAGCGGACTCGAACATCATCGCGGCAAAGAGCCTGACCGAGGCTGCGCAGACCGTCGTCGCCGCAGCGAAGGGGTAATTCGATGAGCATTCTGGTCAACAAGAACACCAAGGTCATCTGCCAGGGTTTCACCGGCTCGCAGGGCACGTTCCACTCCGAAGCAGGCGATCGAGTACGGCACCAAAATGGTCGGCGGCGTGACGCCGGGCAAGGGCGGCCAGACGCACCTCGGCCTGCCGGTGTTCAACACCGTGGCCGACGCGGTTGCCGCCACCGGCGCCGACGCATCGGTGATCTACGTGCCGGCGCCGTTCTGCAAGGACTCGATCCTCGAGGCGGCCAACGGCGGCATCAAGCTGATCGTCTGCATCACCGAGGGCATTCCCGACGCTGGACATGCTCGAGGTCAAGGTGAAGTGCGACGAACTGGGCGTGCGCCTGATCGGGCCGAACTGCCCCGGCGTGATCACGCCGGGCGAGTGCAAGATCGGCATCATGCCGGGCCACATCCACATGCCGGGCAAGGTCGGCATCGTGTCGCGCTCCGGCACGCTGACCTACGAAGCGGTCAAGCAGACCACCGACGCCGGCTTCGGCCAGTCGCACCTGTGTCGGCATCGGCGGCGACCCGATCCCGGGCTCCAACTTCATCGACATCCTGCGGCATGTTCCAGAACGATCCGGCAGACCGAGGCGATCGTGATGATCGGCGAGATCGGCGGTACGGCCGAGGAAGAGGCCGCGGCCTTCATCAAGGCCAACGTGACCAAGCCGGTGGTGTCCTACATCGCCGGCGTCACCGCGCCGAAGGGCAAGCGCATGGGCCACGCGGGCGCGATCATCTCCGGCGGCAAGGGCACGGCGGACGAGAAGTTCGCGGCACTGGAGGAGGCCGGCGTGAAGACCGTGCGCAGCCTGGCGGAGATCGGTTCCGCGCTGAAGGCGATCACCGGCTGGTGAGCGCTTGGTGCGAAGGCCGCGTCCGGCGTCGCGGGGCGCGGCCATGAGCAGCATCGGGGACCGCTACACGGCCGCCCTCGATCCGCGCTACGGCAGCGGTTGCTACCGTCGCACCATCGTGTTGCGCCAAAGCGGGCCCGCGCGCGTCGAGGCGGCCGTGGAGGACGATCCGCACGCCTTCGCGATCACCCTCGAGCATGACGGCGAGCGCGTGACCGCCGTTTCGGCCGTCGCACACCGCTATCCGCTGACCACCTGCAACGGCGCCACCGTCGCCCTGCAGTCCGTGGTGGGTGCGCCGCTCAGTGCATCGATCATCGAGCTGAAACGCCACGCCGATGCGCGCCGCAACTGCACCCACCTGTTCGATCTGGCCGCGCTGGCGATCGCTCACGTGTTCCGCGCCGGGCAGGAACGCGTCTACCGCATCGAGATTCCGGACGAAGTCGACGGCCTGACCGAGGCCAGGCTCGATCGCGACCACGGCCGCGTGCTGACATGGTCGTTGCAGCACGGCGTGATCACCGCGCCCGCCCGCTACGCGGGGCAGCGGGTGCTGGGCGGCTTCACCAGCTGGGCGGTCGCGAATCTCGCCGGCGAGGAGCTCGAGTTCGCGCTCGTCCTGCAGCGCGGCTACTTCGTGGCGCTGTCGCGCATCTACGACATGCAGACCGTCTCGATGGGGCCGGCCTCGGAGGACCCGATGCCCTCGGGCATCTGCTTCTCCTACAGTCCGGGACAGGCCGAACACGCCTGGCGCGTGCCCGGCAGCCGCCGCGACTTCAGCGACACGCCGGAGCAGATGCTGCGCTGGTACACCCCGTCCGGCGCATGGGTCGGCTGTAGGTTCGGCTTCAGCCGAACACTCGTCCGGCATGAATGGCCGGACCCACAACATGACAACGTCCGGCTGAAGCCAGACCTACGGGCGCGCGACGAAGGCGCGCAGGATGGCGTCCGTGGTCTGGTCGATCTGCGCCTTGGTGGCGCCGGCCTGCGTGAACAGCGGCGTCATCAGCAGCGGGCCGACCAGGAGGCCGATGATCGCATCGGGGTTGGTGTCGCGCCGCAGCTGCCCGCTGCGAATTCCCGCCTCGATCAGGTCGGTCATGCGCTGCTTCACCGGCTCCCAGTGGGTGTTCACCAGCGCGCCGAATCCGGGCTCGCTGCCCGCGATGGCCATGCCGTTGACGGTGCGCAGCACCGGCTCGGCGAGGTAGTGCGCGAGCCGGTGCGACAGCGTGCGCAGGTCCGCGACGAAATCCCCCGTCATCGGCACCGTGATGCGGCTGTACTGCAGCGACAAGGCCTCGGCGAGCAGCGCGGCGCGGGTCGGCCAGCGGCGGTAGACGGTGGCGCGATGCACGCCGGCGCGCGCGGCCACGTCGGCCACGCTGAAATCAGGCTTCCCCTGCTCGAGGAAGGACAGTACCGCGTGCGCGACGGCGAGCCGTACCGCGGCATTGCGCCCGCCGGGGCGGCGGCGCGGCGAGGTGCTCACGCGCCGGCCTGCGCGGCGGCGCGGCGTGCGCGCGCGAAGCGAACAAATTCCTGCTGTGTCGTCATGCCTCACTTCCTTGCATGCGCATACCCGGTCGGCGGGACAACGCCTGCGGCCCGGCTCGGTCGGCCGGGGCACGCGGGCGGCATGGATCGGGCGGGACTCTAACCGATACCGCAGCAGGTGTCACTTTAAGGTCCGGCCGGCTTGAAATGCCCGCGCGCGGCCCCATATCGGCCGCGTACCCGTTCACCGGCAGGGAGACCACTGCATGACCGTCGCGCACAAGGAAACCATGGGCTTCCAGACCGAAGCCCGGCAACTGCTTCACCTGATGATCCACTCGCTCTACAGCAAGAAGGAAATCTTCCTGCGCGAGCTGATCTCCAACGCCTCCGACGCCGCCGACAAGCTGCGCTTCGAGGCGCTCTCGAACCCGGCGCTGCTCGCCGACGACCCCAACCTCGAGATCCGCATCGCGATCGACAAGGAGGCGCGCACGCTCGCGATCACCGACAACGGCATCGGCATGTCGCGCGAGGAGGCGATCAGCCACCTCGGCACCATCGCGCGCTCCGGCACCGCGCAGTTCGTGCAGCAGCTCTCCGGCGACCAGCGCAAGGACTCGCAGCTGATCGGGCAGTTCGGTGTGGGCTTCTACAGCGCCTTCATGGTCGCGGACCGCGTCGAGGTGTTCAGCCGCCGCGCCGGCCTCGAGGCGTCCGCGGGCGTGCGCTGGGAATCGGCCGGGGAGAGCGAGTTCACCGTCGAGGACGTCGAGCGCGCCGCGCGCGGCACCACCGTGGTGCTGCACCTGAAGGAGGAGGCGGGCGAGTTCCTCGACGCCTGGCAGGTGCGCTCGATCGTGAAGCGCTACTCCGACCACATCTCGCTGCCGGTGCTGATGCAGAAGGAGCGCGTGCGGCGAGGAGGAGGAAAAGGACAAGGACGCCGCGCCCGAGTGGGAGACGGTCAACCAGGCCACGGCGCTGTGGACGCGCCCGAAGGCCGAGGTCAGCGACGAGGAATACCGCGAGTTCTACAAGCACATCTCGCACGACTTCGAGGACCCGCTGACCTGGAGCCACAACCGTGTCGAAGGCAAGTACGAGTACAACTCGCTGCTGTACATCCCCTCGCACGCGCCCTTCGACCTGTGGAACCGCGACGCGCCGCGCGGCCTCAAGCTCTACATCCAGCGCACGTTCATCATGGACGAGGCGGAACAGTTCCTGCCGATGTACCTGCGCTTCGTGAAGGGCGTGGTGGACTCCAACGACCTGCCGCTCAACGTCTCGCGCGAGATCCTGCAGAAGAGCGCGGCGGTGGACGCGATGCGCGGCGCGCTGTCCAAGCGCGTGCTCGACATGCTGGACACCCTTGCCGCCGAGAAGCCCGAGGACTACCAGAAATTCTGGGACGTGTTCGGCCAGGTGATGAAGGAAGGGCCCGGCCGAGGACTTCGCCAACCGCGAGCGCATCGCGAAGCTGTTCCGCTTCGCCACCACGCACACCGACAAGCCGGCGCAGGACCAGGGCCTCGCGCAGTACGTCGAGCGCATGCGCGAAGGGCAGAAGGCACATCTACTACGTGGTGGCCGACAACTTCCTCACCGCGCGCAACAGCCCGCACCTCGAGGTGTTCCGCAAGAAGGGCATCGAGGTGATCCTGCTGCACGATCGCATCGACGAGTGGATGATCGGCTACCTCGGCCAGTTCGAGGGCAAGCAGCTGAAGGACGTGGCGCGCGGCGACCTCGACCTCGGCGAGCTCGAGGACAGCGCCAGCAAGGAAGCGCGCGAGAAGCAGCAGGAAGCCGCGAAGGACCTGGTCGAGCGCGTGCAGAAGGCGCTGGAGACGCGCGTGCACGAAGTGCGCGTCACCGGCCGGCTCACCGAGTCGCCGGCCTGCCTGGTGGTGGGCGACCACGACATGGGCGTGCAGATGCGCCGCATCATGCAGGCCGCCGGGCAGCAGGTGCCCGAGGCCAAGCCGATCATGGAGCTGAACCCCGATCACCCGCTGGTGAAGCGCCTCGACGCCGAGCCCGACGAGGACCGCTTCGCCACGCTGGCCACGATCCTGTTCGAGCAGGCGCAGCTCGCCTCCGGCGACGAGCTCGAGGACCCGGCCGCCTACGTGCGGCGGCTGAACCGGCTGCTGCTGGAGCTGAGCGGCGGCTGAACCTCGTGTGGGTCCGGCTTGCGTGGGTCCGGCTTGCGTGGGTCCGGCTTCAGCCGGACAATTGTCCGGATAAACCCGGACCTACGCAGACGTTCGGCTGAAGCCGAACCTACGCAGACGTTCGGCTGAAGCCGAACCCTACGAGACCCGCACCGGATCCAGGTCAGGCATAGACGGGATATTGGGGCGTGTACATCTGCGCCCGGATGTCCGCCAGCGGATCGGCGGGGCGCTCGCGTTCCGCCAGGCCGCTGTTCCACGCGATCTCCGCGACCTCGCGCGCGATCAGCAGCGATACCTCGCGAATGCGCGCCAGCGGCGGGTAGACGCGCCCCAGCGCCAGGTCGTCCTCGCCCACCTGCGCCGCGAGGCACTTCGCGGCCGCGAGGAACATCGCGTCCGTCACGCGTCGCGCGCGGCTCGCGACCAGCCCCAGCCCCACGCCGGGGAAAATGTAGGCGTTGTTGCACTGGCCCGGCACGCGGGTGACCCCCGCGTGCGTCACCGGCGCGAAGGGGCTGCCGCTGGCGAACACCGCGCGGCCCTCGCTCCAGGCATAGGCCTGCTCCGCGGTGCACTCCGCCTTCGAGGTCGGGTTCGACAGCGCGAAGATCACCGGGCGCGCGTTGTGGCGCGCCATCGCGCGCACCACGCGCTCGCTGAACTGCGCGGGTTGCCCCGAGCTGCCGATCAGTACCGTCGGGCGCAGCGCCTCGACGGCTTCCTCCAGCGTCGCCAGCGGCGCGTGCTCGTGCGCGAACGGCTGCTTCTGCGGCGGGATCGCGGCGCGCGCGGCGGTCAGCAGCCCCTGCGTGTCCACGAACCAGCACGTGCGCCGCGCAGCTGCCGGTGCCACGCCGGCGTCGATCATCGCGGCCACGATGGTTGCGGCGATGCCGATGCCGGCCTCGCCCGCGCCGAGGAACAGGATGCGCTGCCCGGCGAGCCGCTGCCCGGTGATGCGCAGCGCCCCCAGCACGCCGGCGCAGGCCACGGCGCCGGTGCCCTGGATGTCGTCGTCGAACACGCAGGCGCGCTCGCGATAGGTCTGCAGCAGGCGGAAGGCGTTGCGGTTGCCGAAGTCCTCGAGCTGTATCACCAGTCCGGGAAAGACGCGCCCGGCGGCGATGACGAATTCCTCGATCAGCGCGTCGTATTCGGGCCCGCGCAGGCGCCGGCGCTGGGTGCCGATGTAGAGCGGGTCGGCGAGCAGCGCCTCGTTGTCGGTACCCGCGTCGATGGTCACCGGCAGGCACTGCGTGGGATGGATGCCGGCGCAGGCGGTGTACAGCGCGAGCTTGCCCACCGGGATGCCCATGCCGTCGGCGCCGAGGTCGCCGAGCCCGAGGATGCGTTCGCCGTCGGTGACCACGCAGATGCGCGCCTCGCGATGCGGCCAGTTGCCGAGCACCGCCTCGATGCGGCCGCGGTCCTCGGGCGTGATGAACAGCCCGCGCGGGCGGCGGAAGATGTGGCCGTAGGCCTGGCAGGCCTGCCCCACGGTCGGGGTGTAGATCAGCGGCATCGTCTCGTCGATGTGGTTCATCACCACGTGGTAGAACAGCGTCTCGTTGCGGTTCTGCAGGTCCATCAGGAACAGGTAGCGGTCGAGATCGCTGGCGCGCGAGCGCAGGTTCGCCAGCACGCGCTGCGCCTGTTCCGCGATGGTGTGGATGCGCGGCGGCAGCAGCCCCCGCAGTCCCAGCGCCTCGCGCTCGGCGGCGGTGAAGGCGGTGCCCTTGTTGCGCACCGGGTCGTGCAGCAGCTTCACGCCGCGTTCCGGGTGGGTATACGGGTCTGCCATCGTTGTTCTCCTGTGTGCGGCATGCGGCGGGCCGGCGGCGACGCCGGCCGCGCGGATCGCGGGGCTTGCCGGGTGCCCGGGGCACAGTGTATCGGGCGGCGGCTGCCCGCGCGCCGCTGCGCCGCGGCTTTGCGATGGTCGGCGGCTCGCGCCGCGTGCAATACTGCGGCGGCGCGTCGGCATCACGGTGGCGGTACTCACGCATGTCCCTCACTGCAGAAAACGAAGCGGCCGGCCTCGAAGCCGTGCTGCAGATTCTCGCGGAGCTGTTGCCCGCGCCCGCATCGCACGCGCGGCTCGGCGCCGATGCCAGCTTCGATCGCGATCTCGGCCTCGACAGCCTGAGTCGCGTGGAGCTCATCCGGCGCGTGGAGGACCGCTTCGGCGTCACGCTGCCCGAAGTCAGCCTCGAGGAACTGAACAGCGCGCGCGAGTTGTGGCAAGCCGTGGCGGCCGCGAAGGCGGGCAGGCTCGGCATGATCCCCCGGGCCGACTTCGCGCCGCGCGTGGCGGTCGGCAGTCCCGCAGGCGCGCAAACGCTGCTCGACGTGCTGCGCTGGCACGCCGAGCAACGGGGCGCGCGCCGCTACGTCACCTTCTTCGAGGACCACGGCGACGGCCCGACGCTCAGCTTCGGCGAGTTGTACGCGCGCTCGAGCGAGACCGCCGCGGGGCTGCAGGCCGCCGGCATCGAGCCGGGCGAGCGCGTGGCGCTGATGCTGCCCACCTCGCAGGACTATTTCTTCGCGTATTTCGGCACGCTGCTCGCCGGCGCGGTACCGGTGCCGATCTATCCGCCGCTGCGGCGCAGCGAGATCGGGGACCACATGCGCCGTCAGCGCAGCGTGCTGGACAACGCGGGCGCTGCGATGCTGATCACGGTGCCCGAGGCGCGCAACATCGCGCGCCTGAGCCGCGCCATGGTGCCGTCGCTGCGCGACATCCGCTGTGTCGAGGATCTGGCGGGCAACCCCGCGCAGCTGCAGCACGTCGCGCGGCGCCCGGAGGACATCGCACTGCTGCAGTACACCTCCGGCAGTACCGGAACCCCGAAGGGTGTGATCCTCAGCCACGCGAACCTCCTCGCCAACATCCGCGGTGCGTCGCGCGGCGTGCAGGCCACCGGCGAGGACGTCTTCGTCAGCTGGCTGCCGCTCTATCACGACATGGGCCTGATCGGCGCATGCCTCGCCACCCTGTACAACGGCATCGAACTGGTGCTCATGTCCCCGATCCGCTTTCTCACGCGACCGCAGCGCTGGCTCTGGGCGATTCACCGCCATCGCGGCACGCTGTCCGCGGCGCCGAACTTCGCCTACGAGCTGTGCCTGTCGAAAATCGACGACAAGGCCATCGAGGGCCTCGATCTGGGCAGCTGGCGGCTGTCGCTGAACGGCGCCGAGCCGGTCAGCCCGAACGCCGTCGAGAGTTTCTGCCAGCGCTTCGCCCCGTACGGCTTTCGCCGCGAAACCATGTATCCGGTCTACGGCCTCGCGGAGAACGCCGTCGCGCTCGCCTTCCCGCCACCGGGTGCCTCGCCGCGCATCGACGTGGTGCAGCGCGAGGCGCTGGCGCGCACGGGCTCCGCGCTGCCCGCGCGCGCCGACGATCCCACGGCGCTGCGCTTCGTCTGCTGCGGCCGCGCGATCCCGGAGCACGAGATCCGCATCGTCGACGCCACGGGCGTGGAACTCGGCGCGCGCGAGCAGGGCCGGATCCAGTTCCGCGGACCCTCCGCGACCTCCGGCTACTTCAACAACCCGGAAGCGACCCGCCGCCTGTTTCGCGGGGACTGGCTGGAGACCGGGGACCTGGGCTACGTCGCCGACGGCGGGCTGTACATCACCGGCCGCTCGAAGGACATCGTGATCCGCCGTGGCCGCAACATCTACCCCGACGAGATCGAGCGCGCGGTGGGAGAGCTCACCGGCGTGCGGCGCGGGCGCGTGGCCGTGTTCGGCAGTCCGGATCCGGGCAGCGGCGCCGAGCGCCTGGTCGTGGTGGCGGAACTGCACCCCCGGCACCGCGTGCCGGCGTCGGATCTGCGGGCGGAGATCAACCGCATCTGCAGCGAGGTGGCGGGTTCCCCGCCGGATATCGCGCAGCTGGTGCCGGCCGGAGCGGTGCTCAAGACCTCGAGCGGGAAGCTGCGTCGCGAGGCGTGCCGCACGCTCTTCGAGGAGGGCGCACTCGAGCACGAGCCCCCGCGCCCGTGGCGCCAGTTCGCCCGCCTGCTGCTGGAGGCGCTGCCCGGTTTCGCATTCCGGGCGCGACGCAATCTCGGGCGGTGGCTCTACAACGGCTATGCGTGGAGCGTGTTCTACGTCGTGCACGCCGTGCTGTGGGTGGCCGTCATGGCCTGGCCGGGCCGGGTCGGGCGCTGGCGCATGGCGCACCGTGGGGCGCAGGCCGTGCTCGCACTGATCGGGGCGACCCCGCGTGTCGAGCACGCCGAGCGCCTGCGCGGCCTGGCGCAGCCGGTGGTCGTGGTCGCCAACCACGGCAGTTACCTCGACACGGTGCTGATGACCGCGCTGATCCCGTGGCCGGCGTGCTTCGTTGCGCACAGCGAGCTCGGCGAGCGGCGCTGGGCACGGCGTTTCTACGAGCGCATCGGCGCGGTGTTCGTCGAGCGCTTCGATGTCGCGGAAAGCGTGCGCGATGCGGAGCGTGTGGCGCAACTGCTGCGCTCCGGCACCAGCCTGATCGTGTTTCCGGAAGGCCGCCTGGCGGTCATTCCGGAGCTGCTGCCGTTTCGCATGGGCGGATTCCTGGCGGCGACCCGGGCCGGCGCGCCGGTGCTGCCGGTGGCCCTCATCGGCGCGCGCGACTTCATGAAGGGCGATCGTCGGCTGCTGCGGCGAGTGCCGCTCACGATCCATGTCGGCGAGCCCATCGCGGCGCTGCCGGGTGCGGCGGACCCGTGGGACGCGGCGCGCGCGCTCAGCGAGCGCGCCCGCAGCGTCATCGCGGCGGCGCTCGCCGACGCGGCCGTGGAGCATTGATACCGGGCGTGCCGGCTGCGCGCCGATGTGCAGGGCTTGCCGGCTCCGGATGCGACGGTTTATAACGCTCGCGCTGTTACCCCTCGACGGTCTCCGGAGATTGCCATGCCCCGCGGTCTGAAACTGTTCCTGCACCGGCTGCAGTTGCTGATCCTGCAGCTGCTGATCGGCATCATGTCCGGGCGCAAGCCCATCCTGCTGAGCGGGCCGGGGACGGCGTTGCAGCTGTGCCGCACCATTGCCGGGCTGGGCGCGCGGCGCGTGCTGGTCGTGACCGATGCGGTGCTGGTGAAGATCGGCCTGATCGCGCCACTGCTCGAGGCGCTGGAAGCGGCGGGCGTGGCCTGCGCCGTCTACGACGGGGTCGAGCCCGATCCCACGCACGCGCAGATCGAGGCCGGCATCGCGCTGGGCCGCGCGCATGGCTGCGATGCGGTGCTCGCGGTCGGTGGCGGTTCGCCGATGGACGCGGCGAAAGTCATCGCGGCCTGCCTCGGCAACAATTGCCGCGTGGCGGACCTGGTCGGCAACTTCAAGGTGAAGAAGGCGCCGCTGCCGGTCTACGCGGTGCCGACCACCGCGGGCACCGGCTCGGAAGTCACCGCGGTGGCGGTGGTCACCGACACCGAGGCGCGCGCCAAGACGCCGGTGGTCGACGGCAAGCTGGTGCCGGTGATGGCGGCGCTGGATGCCTCGCTGATGACGGGGCTGCCGCGCGCGGTCACGCGCGGCCACCGGCATGGACGCGCTGACACACGCGATCGAGTCCTACATCTCGGGCTTTGCCAACGCCGAGACACGCCCGCTCTCGGTGGCGGCGGTGCGGCTGATCTTCGCCAACCTCGGCACCGTGTGCGCCAACGGCGCCGACCTCGAGGCGCGCCAGGCGATGGCGCTGGCCTCGACCTGGGCCGGCTTCGCGTTCACGCGCGCCAGCGTCGGCTACGTGCACGCGATCGCGCACAACCTCGGCGGTCTTTATCACACGCCGCACGGGCTGGCGAACGCGATCGTGCTGCCGCACGTGCTGGATTTCTCGCGCGACGCGGCCGCCGTGCAGCTGGCGCAACTGGCGGTGGAGATCGGCGCGGCGACGCCCGCCGAGCCGGTCGCGGCGCGCGCGCAGCGCTTCATCGACCGGGTGCGCGCGCTGGCGCGCGAGATCGGCATTCCCGAGACGCTCGACACGCTGCGCGCGGCCGACATTCCCGTGATCGCGCGCCGCGCCATGGACGAGGCGCAGGGTTTCTACCCGGTGCCGCGCTTCATGGTGCAGTCCGAGTGCGAGGCGCTGCTGGCGAAGCTGTTGCCGTGAGTGCGCGCGCCGCGCCGCGCGAGCACGCCATCACGGTACGCGGCGCGCGGCTGGCCTGGCGGCAGTGGGGCGAGGACCACGAATACCCGGTGCTGGCGCTGCACGGCTGGCTGGACAACGCGGCGTCCTTCGATGCGCTCGGCCCGCTGCTCGCCGGCCATCGCGTGATCGCGCTCGACCTGCCGGGACACGGGCGCAGCGATCATCGCGGCCCGGACGGGAGCTACAACATCTGGGACGACCTGCCGGACCTGGTGTGGCTCACCGCCGAGCTGGGCCTCGCGCGCTACGCGCTGCTCGGGCACTCGCGCGGTGGCGCCATCGCCACGCTGCTGGCGGCGATCGAGACGAGCGCGGTGAGCAGCCTGGTGCTGCTCGACAACGTGCTGGCGCCGCAGTTCGATCCCGCGCGCACCGCGCAGCAGCTGCGCGATTTCGCGCACGACTACGGCCGGCGCCAGCCGCGCGGGGCGAAGCGTGTTCGCCACGCGTGGAGGCGGCGGTGGAGGCGCGCTGCGCGGCGACGGGAATCGACCGCGCGCGCGGCCGGGATGCTGGTCGCGCGCAGCCTGCAGCAGGTGGAGGGCGGTTTTCGCTGGCGCACCGACGCTCGCCTGCGCTACGCCTCGGCGCTGAAGCTTGCCGAGGACAACGTGCGCGCGGTGCTCGGCGGCCTCGAACTGCCGGGCCTGCTGCTGATGGCATCCGCGGGCATGGCGCCGCGCATGCGCGGGCACGAGGCGCTCGGCTGGCACGCCGGGCTCGCGGTCGAGGAGATCGCGGGTTGTCATCACTGTCACATGCTCGAGCAGGCGCCGGCCATCGCCGCGCGCATACACGAGTTCTGGAGGAATTGTGGGCAAGGTTGAAACGGGGCACGAGGCGCCGCAGGAGCTGCGCACGGTGCGCGATTTCCTGCGCTGGGCGGTGAGCGCCTTCAATGCCGCCGGGGTGGGCTACGGGCACGGCACCGACAACGCCTGGGACGAGGCGCGCTGGCTGGTGCTGGGCGCGCTGCACCTGCCTTTCGACAGCCCCGACTGGGTGCTGGAGGCGCGCCTCGGCGCCGCCGAGCGTGCGCACCTCGCCGCGCTGCTGGCGCGGCGCATCGGCGAGCGCATGCCCGTGGCCTACCTGCTCGGCGAGGCCTGGTTTGCCGGGTTGCGCTTTCGCGTCGATCCCGTCGGTGCTGATCCCGCGCTCACCGGTCGCCGAGCTGATCGCCACGCGCTGCGAGCCGTGGATCGACGGCCGCGAACCGCGGCGCATCCTCGATCTGTGCTGCGGCAGCGGCTGCATCGGCATCGCGGCGGCGCTGGCCTGGCCCGACGCGGAGGTGGTGCTGAGCGACATCTCGCCCGCGGCGCTGGCGCTGGCGCGCGAGAACGTGGCGCTGCACGGCGTGGGCGAACGCGTGCGCGTCGTCGAGTCGGACCTGTTCGCCGCGCTCGGGGGCGAGATTTTCGACCTGATCCTGAGCAATCCGCCCTACGTGGACGCCGCCGACATGGACGCGCTGCCCGCGGAATTCCGCCACGAGCCGCGGCTCGGGCTCGCTGCCGGCGAGGACGGTCTGGACATCGCGCGGCGCATCCTCGCCGAGGCACCCGCGCACCTCGTGCCCGAGGGCCTGCTGGTGCTCGAGGTGGGCAACAGCGCCGATGCGCTGGAGCAGGCCTTCCCGCAGCTGCCGTTCCTGTGGCCGGATTTCGAGCACGGCGGCCACGGCATCGCGCTGATCCACGCCCGCGGAGATCCGCGAGCACCGCCGCGCGCCGTGACAATTGCCCGCCGCGGGGCGGGTCGCGCCGCGGCGATTCTCCGTATAATCGCGCCCTGTTTCACCGGAGCGCGCGCATTCCCATGTCAGGCAACAGCATCGGACGTCTCTTCACGCTGACGAGCTTCGGCGAGAGCCACGGCCCGGCCATCGGCGGCATCGTCGACGGCTGCCCGCCCGGGCTGCGCTCTGAGCGAGGAAGACCTGCAGCCCGACCTCGACCGGCGCCGCCCGGGCAGCTCGCGCTACACCACGCAGCGCCAGGAGGAAGACCGCGTGCGCATCCTCTCGGGGGTGTTCGAGGGCGTGACCACCGGCGCGCCGATCGGGCTGCTGATCGAGAACACCGACCAGCGTTCCAAGGACTACGCCGCGATCAGGGACACCTTCCGGCCGAATCACGCCGACTACACCTACGCGCAGAAATACGGTTTCCGCGACTACCGCGGCGGCGGCCGCTCCTCGGCGCGCGAGACCGCGGTGCGGGTCGCGGCCGGCGCGATCGCGAAGAAGTACCTGCGCGAGCGGCTCGGCGTCACGGTGCGCGGCTACCTCGCGCAGCTGGGGCCGCTGCGCGCCGCCGCGCTCGACTGGGACACCGTCGAGACCAATCCCTTCTTCTGCCCCGATGCGGCGCTGGTGCCGCAGCTCGAGGCGTACATGCAGGCGCTCATCAAGGCGGGCGATTCGATCGGCGCGCGCATCAACGTGGTCGCGAGCGGGCTGCCGCCGGGCCTCGGCGAGCCGGTCTTCGACCGCCTCGACGCCGACATCGCGCACGCGATGATGGGCATCAACGCGGTGAAGGGTGTCGAGATCGGCGCCGGCTTCGCGGCCGTGGAGCAGAAGGGCACCGAGCACCGCGACGAGATCACGCCCGGGGGTTTCCTCTCGAACCACTCCGGCGGCATCCTCGGCGGCATCTCGAGCGGGCAGGACATCGTGGTGTCGATCGCGCTGAAGCCCACCTCCAGCATGCGCCTGCCGGGTCGCTCGATCGACCGCTTCGGCCAGCCGATCGAGGTGGTGACGCACGGGCGCCACGATCCCTGCGTCGGCATCCGCGCCACCCCGATCGCCGAGGCGATGCTGGCGCTGGTGCTGATGGACCACTGGCTGCGCCACCGCGCGCAGAACCAGGACGTGCGCTGCGAGACGCCGGTGGTGCCGGGCAGCGTGGCCGCGCCGAAGGGATGATGATCGCTCCCGCGGCCGGTATCGCGTACTGGCGCCTGTCCTCGTTCTACTTCCTGTACTACGCCTTCCTCGGGGCGATGATGCCCTACTGGAGCCTGTACCTGCAGGCCACCGGGCTCGATGCCGCGGCGATCGGCGTGGTGCTCGCGGTGATGGCCGTCATCCGCATCGTCGCGCCGAACGTGTGGGGCTGGCTCGCCGACCGCAGCGGGCGGCGCCTGCTGATCATACGCACCGGCGCTGTCGCCGCGCTGATCGCTTTCGCCGGGCTGCTGGTGCGCGCGGACCTGTGGTGGCTGGTCGCCGTGGTGGCGCTGCACTCGGTGTTCTGGAACGCGATCCTCGCGCAGTACGAGGTGATCACGCTGGCTTCGCTCGGCGAGCAGGTGCACCGCTACGGCCAGGTGCGGCTGTGGGGCTCGGTGAGCTTCATCGCCGCGGTGATCGGCGCCGGTCAGCTGTTCGACCGCGTCAGCGTCACCTGGCTGCCGCAGCTGCTGCTCGTGCTGCTGGCGCTGATCGCCGCCGGCACGCTGCTGATCCGCGAGCCCGCCGTGGCGCGGCGCGAACCGGCCGCCGCGGGGCTGCGCGAGCTGCTCGGCGCGCGCGCCGTGCAGGCCTTCCTCGCGGCCTCGTTCCTGCTGCAGTTCTCGCATGCGCCGTACTACGGATTCTTCAGCCTCTACCTCGAGCAGCACGGCTACGGCCGCGCCGCGACCGGGCTGATCTGGTCGCTCGGCGTGATCGCCGAGATCGGCGTGTTCGCGTTCGCGCACCGGCTGCTGGCGCGCTTTGGCCTGCGCGCGATCCTGCTGGCGAGCCTGTTGCTTGCCGCGCTGCGCTGGCTGATGATTGGCTTCGGTGTCGACAGCCTGGCGTTGCTGCTGGTGGCGCAATGCCTGCATGCCGGCAGCTTCGGCAGCTTCCATGCCGCGGGTATCGAATTCCTGCGGCGGCATTTCGGGGCGGCGCAGCAAGGGCAGGGGCAGGCCGTGTACGCCGCGGTCAGTTTCGGCGCCGGCGGCGCGCTGGGCGCGCTGGTCAGCGGGCTGTTGTGGGATCTGAGCGCGCGGCTCGGCTTCGTGGTGGCCGCGCTGGCGGCGCTGGCGGGCTGGTGGATCGTGCGCGCGGGGGTGCGCGGCCCGCTGGTGGAAGCGAGCGGCGCGGAGCGGGGAACGATGCGGGAGACGCGGGAAGAGGCGAGATGACGATGAATTTCTGCGCGCTGTGCGGAGCGCCGCTGGCGGCCGTGGTGGCGGCGGGCGACGACCGCGAGCGCCCCGGCTGCAGCGCCTGCGCGCGCGTGTACTACCGCAACCCGCAAGTGCACGTCGGCTGTATCGTGCGCCAGCCGGACGGCCTCACGCCGGCGCTGCTGCTGGCGCAGGCGGGCCGGGGCGAGAAGATCCAGTCCGCGGTGCTGCGCGCGCTGGAGCCCGCGCTCAGCGGTGCATCGCCGCGCGAGGAGGACCTGGTGCTCTACGCGACGCTCACCGATGCGGGCTCCGAGCGCGTTTACTTCCTGTTCCGCGTGCCCGGCGACTGCCTGGCGGCGGTGGCGCAAGCTGTGCCGCAGCCGTCGTGGGCGACCGGGCTGCTGGCGCGTTATGCGAACGAGCGCGGCACGCGCCGATTCGACGTCTACACCGGGCACCACGATGGCGTGCGCCTGCACCTGCGTGCCGTGCCCACCGACCGGGGAGTCAATGCATGAATATGCTCGCGCGTTTCAGGAGCAACCGCACGCTGGTGTTCGGCGTCGTCGCCACGCTCGCGCTGCTGGTCTCGGTGGTGCTGGCCTTCGATTTCCGCCTCGCCGAGATCCTCGACTTCCTGTGGCAGTGCCTGCTGCTGATCGTCGCGATGATCCTGACCGCGGGCTGCGTCGTGGCGCTGGTGCTCGGCGCGCGCGCGCTGTGGCGCCGCTTCTCGTAGGTCCGGATTCATCCGGACATCCGATTCGTCCGCATGAATGCGGACCTACGGCGGGCGCTTCGCGTAGGTCCGGATTCATCCGGACATCCGATTCGTCCGCATGAATGCGGACCTACGGACAGGCGACCAGCGTGTAGTCGATCGTCAGCTCGTCGGCGATAGCTTCCAGCCGTTCGCGCAGCTCGTCGAGGTCGATGTCCGCCGGCACGTGGATGCCCACGCTCGCGACGAACAGCGGGTCGGCGCTCATCGGCGCGCTGGTGATGTCGCTGCGCAGTTCGACCACGTTGATGCGCCGGCTCGCCAGCGCCGCCGCGAACTCGTGCACGATGCCGGGCCGGTCCTGGCCCACGATGTCGAGCCGCCACGGTGCGTGCGGCAGCGCCGGCGCCGGCGCCCGGACGGCCTCGAGGTGCAGCGTCAGCCCCTGTGTCCCGAGCGCGCCGAGGGCACTCTCGAGATCCTGGCGCCGCGCCTGCGGCACCGACACGTTCACGATGCCCGCGAACTTGCCGGCGAGGTTCGCCATCCGGCTCTCGAGCCAGTTCCCGCCATGCGCGGCGACCGCCTCGGACAGGCTCTGCACCAGTCCCGGCCGGTCGTCGGCGATGAACGTGATCAACAGGTTGGTCTGCATGGCGCGCTGCCCCGTAGTCGTGATCGCTGCGTATAATACCAGTCCTTCGCGCCGCCCGGCCCCTGCCGCGGGTGCGCGTCGCCAACCGGCCCGACGCAAGATAACCGAACGAGGAACCACGCCATGACTGTTCGCGCTCACTGCTCCCGATGGATGTCCGCCGCCGTGTTCTCGCTTGCCGCGCTCTGCGGCGCCGCGCAGGCCGACGGCGCGCTCGATGCCGTGCTCGCCGGCGAGCACCGCAGCGAAGCCAACCGCGCGCGCGACGCGTATCGTCACCCGGCCGCGACGCTGGCCTTCTTCGGCATCGAGCCCGGCATGACCGTGGTCGAGCTGTGGCCCGGCCGCGGCTGGTACACCGAGGTGCTGGCGCCGTACCTGCGCGACAGCGGCAAGCTCTACGCCGCGCATTTCCCCGCCGTGAGCACGGTCGAGTACTACCAGAAGGGTCTCGCGGCCTTCAAGGCGATGCTGGCGGCGAATCCCGCGCTGTACGATCGCGTCGTCCTCACCGAGCTCGGGCCGCCCGACAGCGTCGCGGTCGCGCCGGCGGGAAGCGCGGACGCAGTGCTCACCTTCCGCAACATGCACAACTGGATGGGGCAGGGCAACGACGTCAAGGTCATGCAGGCCGCCTTCGCGGCGCTGAAGCCCGGCGGCGTGCTCGGCGTGGTCGAGCACCGTGCCGCGGCGGGCGCGACGCTCGAGCAGGTCAAGGACAGCGGCTACATGACCGAGGAGATGGTCATCAAGGCCGCCGAGGCCGCGGGCTTCGTGCTCGAGGAGAAGAGCGAGATCAACGCCAACCCGCGCGACACCCGCGATCACCCCAAGGGTGTGTGGACGCTGCCGCCCTCGCTCGCGCTGGGCGACACGGACCGCGAGAAGTACCTCGCGATCGGCGAGAGCGACCGCATGACGCTGCGCTTTCGCAAACCGGCGCAATGACGGCACTGGAGATCCCGTGGCGCGAGCTCTCTGCCGATGCGCTCCAGGGCGTGATCGAGGAGTTCGCGACGCGCGAAGGCACCGAGTACGGCCTGTCCGAGGTGCCGCTGGCCACCAAGGTCGCGCAGATCCGCCGCCAGATCGAGCGCGGCGAGGTGCTGGTGTTCTTCGACACGCTGATCGAGAGCTGCCAGCTGCTGACCCGGGAACAGGCCGCGCAGATGCGCGCGGCGGCCACCACGGAACCCGAGGCGTGAACGCGGGCGCCGAGTCCACGCTCGACACGCGCGGCCTGTTCTGTCCCGAGCCGGTGATGCTGCTGCACAACCGCATCCGCGACATGGCGCCCGGCGAGGTCGTCGTGGTGCTCGCCAGCGACCCCTCGACGCAGCGCGACATCCCGCGCTTCTGCGAATTCCTCGGCCACGCGCTGCTCGCGCACGAGGAGCCGGATGGCGAATTCCTCTATCGCATCCGCAAGGGCGGCTGAACCCGTGCCGCCTTCGCCGCCCGATTGCGACGCGCTGTGCGCGCTGTTCGACGAGCTGTTCCTCGCCAGCGAGAACACGCGCCTCGTGAAGGGCGGCGATGAGCCGGTCTACCTGCCCGCCGATGCCGGGTGCTCCGCGCACCGCATCGTGTTCCGCCTCGATTACACGCCGAGCGCGCTGCACGAGATCGCGCACTGGTGCATTGCCGGCGCGCAACGCCGCCTGCTGCCCGACTACGGTTACTGGTACAGCCCCGACGGCCGCGACGCGGCGACGCAGCGCGAATTCGAGCGTCTCGAGGCACGCCCGCAGGCGCTGGAGTGGCTGCTGCACGAGGCCTGCGGCCTGCGCTTTCGCCCGAGCATCGACAACCTCGACGGTGCCGCGGGCGACGTGCACGCCTTTGCCGCGGCGATCGCGCGCGAGGCCGCGGCCTGGTGCGTGAACGGCCTGCCGCCGCGCGCGGCGCGCCTGCACGCGGCGCTCGCGGCGCGCTTCGGCGGCCGCGCCGAGCTGCGTCCCGCGGACTACGCAGCACGCCGGCTGCTCGACGGCGGCAGCTGACGATGCAGCCGCACTACCTGCTCGACGCCTCGATCTACATCTTCCGCGCGTACTTCGCGCTGGCGCCCGAGTGGCGGGCCGCCAACGGCCATCCCACGCACGCGGTGCACGGCTACGCGAATTTCCTCTGCGATCTCGTGCGCCGCGCCGCGCCCGGGCACGCGCTCGCGGCCTTCGACGAGAGCCTCGGCAGCTGTTTCCGCAACGCGATCCACCCCGGCTACAAGCGCAGCCGCGCGCTGCCCGACGAGGCACTCGCGTTCCAGCTGCAGGCCTGCCGCGAGCTCACCGGATTGCTCGGCATCGCGAGCGTTGCCAGCGCGCGCTTCGAGGCCGACGACCTGATCGCCTCCGCGGCCTGCGCGGCGCGCGCGCAGGGCGATTGCGCGGTGGTGATCAGCCGCGACAAGGACCTCGGGCAGGTGCTGCGCGGCGCGGACGACCGCCTGTGGGATTTCCCCACGGCCGCGCCGCTCGATCGCGCGACGTATCGCGGGCGCCACGGCATCGCGCCCGAGCAGGTGCCGGACCTGCTGGCGCTGTGCGGCGACCCGGTCGACGACGTGCCCGGCGTGCCGGGCATCGGCGTGAAGACGGCCGTGGCGCTGCTGCAGCGCTACGCCGACGTGCACGCGCTGCTCGGCGCGCTCGATGCGGTCGCCGCCTCGTCGCTGCGCGGCGCGGCGCGCATCGCGCGGCTGCTGGAGGCGCACGGCGACCAGATCCTGATGGCGCGGCGGCTCACCGCGCTCGCGGAGGACGCCTTCGCGGCGGAGCAACTGCCCGCGACCGCGCGCCAGCCCGCGCAGCGCGCCGCGCTGGCGGACTTCGCGGACTTTCACGGCCTGGGCGAGCGCTTGCGCGCGCGCCTGTTGAGCGTCGCGGACGCCGCGACGTGAACCTGCTGATCGACGAGAACATTCCCGGCGCGCGCGAGGCATTCACGCGCTTTGGCAGGGTGCGCCTGATGCCCGGGCGCGCGATCGACGCCGCCGCCGTGCGCGACGCCGACGCGCTGCTGGTGCGCTCGATCACGCGCGTCGACCGCGCGCTGCTCGCCGGCAGCCGCGTGCGCTTCGTCGCCACCGCGACCGCGGGCACCGACCACGTGCGCGTCGACGAGCTGGATGCGCTGGGCATCCGCTTCGCGCACGCGCCGGGCAGCAACGCGGACTCGGTGGTCGATTACGTGCTGGGCGTGCTCGCGCTCGCCTTCCCGCCGCCGCGTGGGACTCGCCGGGCGCACGGTCGGCATCGTCGGCTGCGGGCAGGTGGGCGCGCGCCTGCTCGCGCGCCTGCGCGCGCTCGGCGTGCCGTGTCGCGTGTACGACCCGCTGCTCACGCGCGACATTCCGCCGGAATCGTGCTCGCTGGAGGAAACCCTGGGCTGCGACGTGCTGAGCCTGCACGTGCCGCTGACGCGCGACGGCGCGCACGCCACCCGGCACATGATCGGCGCGAGCGAACTGGCGCGCCTGCGCGACGAAGCGCTGCTGATCAACGCCGCGCGCGGTGCGGTGGTCGACAACGCTGCACTGCTGCAGAGCCTCGGCGAGCGTCCGGCGCTGCGCGCGGCGCTGGACGTGTGGGAGCACGAGCCACGGCTCGATCGCGCGCTGCTGGCGCGCGTGCTGGTCGGCACGCCGCACATCGCCGGCTACGCGCACGACGGCAAGCTGCGCGGCGCGCGCCAGGTCTACGCGGCGCTGCGCGCATTCCTCGGCGCCGGGGCCGCGCCCGCCGATCCGCGCGAGCTGCGCCCGGCGCCGGCCGGCGTGTTGCGCGCCGAGGACTGCGGCTCGTGGCAGCAGGCGGTGCTCGCCTGCTACGACCCGCGCGGCGACGACGCGCGCCTGCGCGCCGCGATGCTCGACGGGGATGAGCGCGCGCGCGCCGCCGCCTTCGACCGCCTGCGCCGCGACTACCCGCAGCGGCGCGAATTCTCGGCCTGGCGCATCGGCACGGCCGCGGCGCCGGGCACGCCGGTGCACGCCGCGCTGCTTGCGGTGGGTTTCGCGCCGTGAGCGAGGTCGCGCTGCCCGGGGGCCGGCCGTTCCGGCTCGGGCTCATCGTCAATCCGCTGGCCGGCATCGGCGGCGCCGTGGGGCTGAAGGGCAGCGACGGGGCGGCGATCGTGGCCGAGGCGCGCGAGCGCGGCGCCGAGCCACGCGCACATGCCCGCGCCGTGCGCGCGCTGCGCGTGCTCGCGCCGCTGGCCGGGCGCATCCGCATCCACGCCGGCGCCGGCGCCATGGGCGAGGACGCCGCACACGAGGCCGGCTTCGCGGTCGAGCGCGCGGGCGGCGCGATTCCCGCGCAGACAACCGCCGAACACACCGTCGCTGTCGCGCGCGCGCTGGCGGCGCTGCCGGTCGACCTGCTGCTGTTCGCCGGCGGCGACGGCACCGCGCGCGATATCTGCGGCGCCATCGGCACTGCGGTGCCCGCGCTCGGCATTCCCGCCGGCGTGAAGATGCACTCGGGCGTCTACGCGGTCTCGCCCGAGGCGGCCGGCGAGATCGTGGCGCAACTCGTCGCCGGCACCCTGGTGCGCGTGGCGCCGGGCGAGGTGCGCGATCTCGACGAGGACGCCTTCCGCGCCGGGCGCGTCAGTGCGCGCCCTTCGGCGAGCTGCTGGTGCCCGAGGAAAGCCGCTACGTGCAGCACGTGAAGCAGGGCGGGGCGGTCGTCGAGGAGAGCGCGCTCGCCGACATCGCGGCCGAGGTGACGGAGAGCATCGAGCCGGGGTGCCTGTACATCCTGGGTCCCGGCACCACCACCTTCGCGATCAAGCAGGCGCTCGGCATCGAGGGCACGCTGCTCGGTGTGGACGTGGTGCGCGACGGGCAGTGCCTTGCGCGCGATGCCGCCGAGGAACAGCTGCTCGCGCTGCTCGCCGCGCACGCCGGTCCGGCCGCCATCGTGGTCACCGCGATCGGCGGGCAGGGGCACGTGTTCGGTCGCGGCAACCAGCAGATCAGTGCACGCGTGATCCGCGCCGTGGGCATCGCGAACATCACGATCGTCGCGACGCGTCACAAGATCGCCGCGCTCGAAGGCCGCCCGCTGCTGGCCGACACCAACGACGCCGCGCTCGACCGCGAGCTGCACCGCTACCTGCGCGTGGTCACGGGCTACCGCGAGGCGATTCTCTATCCGGTCGGATACGACGAATCCTGATCCCCCATACTCGGGTGGACGCACTGCGCATGCCGCTCGGCCTTGGTGGCCGGCCGCAACATAGGGCCGTGCGCCGCAGGGATGCGCGCGAGCCTACATGGACGTACTTGCCGCGGCCCTGAATGGCGACCCACAGGCCGACCCACGCCAGGCGACCTCCCGTCACACCTGGCTGTAGGTCTGCAGGAAGCGCCCGAGGCGGCCGATCGCTTCCTCGAGGTCGGCCACCAGCGGCAGCGTCACGATGCGAAAGTGATCCGGGTCGGGGTAGTTGAAGGCCGTGCCCTGCACCAGCAGCATCTTCTCCTGCGTCAGCAGGTCGAAGATCATCTTCTCGTCGTCGAGGATGCGGTGCACCTTCGGGTCGAGGCGGGGGAACATGTAGATCGCCCCCCTGGGCTTCGTGCAGCTCACGCCCGGGATCGCGTTGATCATCTCCCAGGCCTTGTCGCGCTGCTCGCGCAGGCGCCCGCCGGGCAGCACCAGGTCATTGATGCTCTGGTAGCCGCCGAGCGCGGTCTGGATCGCGTGCTGCGCCGGCACGTTCGCGCACAGGCGCATCGTGGACATGATGTCCAGGCCCTCGATGAAATCGCGCGCCTTGTGCTTGGCGCCCGAGATGATCATCCAGCCCGAGCGGAAGCCCGCGAGGCGATAGGTCTTGGACAGCCCGTTGAAGGTGATGCAGAGCGGCTCGTGGGAAATGCTGGCGAGAGCGGTGTGCTGCGCGTCGTCGTAGAGGATCTTGTCGTAGATCTCGTCGGCGAGGATCACGAGCCCGTGCTCGATCGCGATCTCCACGATGCCCTCGAGGATCTCGCGCGGATACACCGAGCCGGTCGGGTTGTTCGGGTTGATCACGAGGATCGCGCGCGTGCGGTCGGTGATCTTGGCGCGGATGTCGGCGAGATCCGGGTACCAGTCGGACTGCTCGTCGCAGCGGTAGTGAACCGGCGTGCCGCCGGCCAGCGTAGTGGCGGCGGTCCACAGCGGGTAGTCGGGGGCGGGGATCAGGATCTCGTCGCCGGTGTTGGCGAGCGCCTGCGTCACCATCACGATCAGTTCGCTGACGCCGTTGCCGAGGTAGATGTCGTTCACCTCGACGTTCGGGATGCGCAGCTGCTGCGCGTACTGCATCACCGCCTTGCGCGCCGAATAGAGTCCCTTGGAGTCGCTGTAGCCCTGCGAATTCGGGATGTTGTGGATCACGTCGATGAGGATCTCGTCGGGAGCCTCGAAGCCGAAGGGGGCGGGGTTGCCGATGTTCAGCTTGATGATGCGATGCCCCTCGTCCTCCATCGCCGCCGCGCGCGCATGCACCGGACCGCGGATGTCGTAACAGACGTTGGCCAGCTTGTGGGACTTCAGGTATTCGCGCATCGGTCGGGTTCTGGAACGGGGAACGGGGCGCTAGTATAGGCGATGGGTTCCGGCGCTTCCTATGGCGCCGGCCGCGAATGCCGGCGCGGGCGCGGCAATTCGCGCATTTGTGCACAACAGCGGATGGAGGAGGAGCAGGGCAATGAGCACGGACAAGAGCGACGAGCAGTGGCGCGAGAAACTCACGCCGGAGCAGTTCAACATCTGCCGCGGCAAGGGCACGGAGCGGGCCTTCACCGGCAAGTACTGGGACACGAAGACACCGGGCACCTACCGCTGCGCCTGCTGCGGCGAGGCGCTGTTCGATTCCGGCACCAAGTACGATTCGGGCTCCGGCTGGCCGAGCTTCTACGCGCCGGTGGCCGACGCCGCGCTGCGCACCGAGACCGATTCGAGCCACGGCATGGTCCGCACCGAGGTCATGTGCCACGCGTGCGGCGCCCACCTGGGGCACGTGTTCCCCGACGGCCCGCGCCCGACGGGACTGCGTTACTGCATCAATTCGGCCTCGCTGGCGCTCGAGGAACGCCGCGAAGAATGACAAGACCCGCCGTGCCCCGATCGGCACTAGTGCCGCGATGCGATCCCGCGCTTGACGCACCCCGGATGCGTTCATAGAATGCGCCCCGTCCTAGCGATGTTGGTTTCTGTCCCCTTCGTCTAGAGGCCTAGGACACTGCCCTTTCACGGCGGTAACAGGGGTTCGAATCCCCTAGGGGACGCCAAATAAAAAGGCCGGCTTCACGCCGGCCTTTTTATTTGGTGAGCCCTACGGGCTCATGAGAACCCCTCGGGTTCGACAAAACGCGCAGCGTTTTGGAACGAGCCGCGACAAGCGGCGAAGCCCGAAGGGTCGAAACAGCCCTCAGGCTGTTTCGATTCACAAATCGGCAGGAAGCCGATTTGCACGCCGGAGCGAAGCGCAGCGCGCCCCGAAGGGGCGAGCGCCAGGGATGGCGCGAGTCGAATCCCCCTCCATTTCGTTCACCCCCCATTCGGGTATTCGTGCAGCAGACACGCACCCCGCCGATATGCGAGACTGCCGTTCATGAATGCAGCTCACGCTGCCTTTCCCGGATGAGGCGGGTCATTCTTCCCGCCAAGTCGCTATCCGATAGCTTGTGCTCGTGCATATTCGATAGTGTCTTTTTCTACGCACAGCACATTTTTCTATCAGGATTTTTATGAATATCTATACCGGCAACCTGGCTTATTCCGTCTCCGACGCTGATCTGCGTGACGCGTTCGAGGCCTACGGCAAAGTCAGCTCTGCCTCTGTGATCATGGACCGCACCACGGGCCAGTCCAAGGGTTTCGGCTTCGTCGAAATGGCAAACAATTCCGAAGCCGACACCGCGATCAAGGCCCTCAACGGCCGTGACCTCAAGGGTCGTTCGCTGAAAGTGAACCAGGCAGAACCGCGCAAGGAAGGCGGCGGTGGCGGCGGCGGTCGTCGCTTCTGATCACTGTCTGATCGCTGTTTGATGATAACGGCGCACCCGCAAGGGTGCGCCGTTTTCTTTTTCGGGTCCGCCGCCGCGCGGATGCCGCAGTCGACGCCCCCCGCCTCTCGTCATTCCTGGCCGCGCCAGAACAGACTTGCCTGTTCCTGCAGGCCGACGGTAACCGTACGGATTTCGGCGACCGTCCGTTTACGGACGCGTCAAAGCGGGCTAGAGTTGTGACGCTGTTCATGTAGCAGTGCGATAGTCCAGAGATCGTTTGTGCAACCGCGGGAAGCAGACTGCTACCCCCAGAAAATACCCAAGGAAGAATCATGAAACACACGAAATTGAATGCAGCCGTTGTTGCCGCCGTGCTGACGCTCACGCTGGCAGGTTGCGGCAAGGAAGAGGCACAGAGCGCCAAGAGCGCGGCGCAGGAAGCGGCGGGTGCCGTGAAAGAAGCGGCCAGCGATGCAGCGGAAGCGACCACCGAAGCGGCTGCAAGTGCCGCCGAGGCAACGCGCGAAGCCGCGGCAGACGCAGCGCAGGCGACGCAGGAGGCTGCTGATGCCGCCGCCGAAACTGCGAGCGATGCAGCCGATGCGACCGCCGAGACCGCGAGCGACGCGGCAGACGCGACCGACCGAAGCAGCGAGCGATGCCGCTGAAGCCACCGGCGAAGCCGTTGACGCAGCAGCCGACTCAGCCAAGGAAGCTGCCGACGCAGCCGCCGAGGCAGCCAAGGACGCGATGAAACAGTAAGCTCGCCGAGCGCGAGACAGCCGGGCAGCAATGCCCGTGCGCGCGGACCGGCACTGGCTGCCGGTCCGCGATTTTCGGGTCCTGCCGACCCGTGAGGCGAATTTCACCGGGAACCCGTCGAGGGTTGCCACTCTCCTTGTTTGACCCCGCCGCAGAGCCGCTCCGGCTCCCGCGCGCCGTGGCCTCTGTGGAAATATACCCCGAAGCGCGGCCCGGGCAGGATGGCCCGGCGCTGGACGGGCGTTTAACATACCGCGCCTTCACCACCCCCTGCGCCACGCCGAGGAGTCACGCCCCGCGATGAGCAACGCCCTGACCATCCGCCAGCTCCGCAAGACCTACGGCAACGGCTTCGCCGCGCTGAAGGGCATCGATCTGGACGTGGCGCAGGGTGACTTCTTCGCGCTGCTCGGGCCCAACGGGGCCGGCAAGTCGACCACGATCGGCGTGATCTGCTCGCTGGTGCAGAAGACCGGCGGCACGGTGGAAGTCTTCGGCACCGACATCGACGCCAATTTCCCGCTCGCCAAGCGCAACCTCGGCGTGGTGCCGCAGGAATTCAACTTCAACCACTTCGAGAAGGTGGGCGACATCCTGGTCACCCAGGCCGGCTACTACGGCCTGCCGCTGGCGCCTGGCGCGCGAACGCGCCGAAAAGTACCTCAAGCGTCTCGATCTGTGGGACAAGCGCGATGCAGCCGGCGCGCAACCTCTCCGGCGGCATGAAGCGGCGGCTGATGATCGCGCGCGCGCTGGTGCACGAGCCGCGGCTGCTGATCCTCGACGAGCCCACCGCCGGGGTCGACATCGAGCTGCGCCGCTCGATGTGGGGCTTCCTGCAGGAGATCAACGCCGCCGGCACCACGATCATCCTGACCACGCACTACCTCGAAGAGGCCGAGAGCCTCTGCCGCAACATCGCGATCATCGACCACGGCGAGATCGTCGAGAACACCAGCATGAAGCAGCTGCTGCGCACGCTGGACCGCGAGACCTTCGTGCTCGACGTCCTCGGCGACGTGCCCGCGGACTTCACGGTCGAGGGCTACCTCGTGCGCGTGGTCGACGCCCACACCCTGGAGGTGACGGTCGACCGCCACGAGGCGCTGAACGGGCTGTTCGAGCGCCTGTCGGCGAAGGGCATCGCGGTGAGCAGCATGCGCAACAAGGCCAACCGGCTGGAGGAGCTGTTCGTGGCGCTGCTGCACAAGAACAAGGCGGGGGAGGCGGCATGAACCGCCACGAGCTCTTCATGGCCTTCCTGACCATCCTGGTCAAGGAGGTGCGCCGCTTCGTGCGCATCTGGCCGCAGACCCTGGTGCCGCCGGCGATCACGATGGCGCTGTACTACGTGATCTTCGGCAGCCTGATCGGCTCGCGCATCGGCCCGATGGGCGGCTTCGACTACATGCAGTTCGTGGTGCCCGGGCTGATCATGATGGCGGTGATCACCAACTCCTACGCCAACGTGGTGTCCTCGTTCTTCGGCGCCAAGTTCCAGCACAGCATCGAGGAGCTGCTGGTCTCGCCGACGCCCGAACTGGGTGATCCTGCTCGGCTTCACCATCGGCGGTGTCGCGCGCGGGCTCTGCGTGGGGCTGATCGTGACGCGTGCTCTCGCTCGCCTTCACGCACCTGCACGTCGAGCATCTCGCGCTCACCGATGCTGGTGGTGTTCCTCACGGCGGTGCTGTTCTCGATGGCGGGGCTGATCAACGCGGTGTTCGCCAACAGCTTCGACGACATCTCGATCGTCCCGACCTTCATACTGACGCCGCTCACCTATCTCGGCGGCGTGTTCTACTCGATCGACCTGCTGCCGCCGTTCTGGCGCGCGGTGTCGCAGGCGAACCCGATCCTGCACATGGTCAACGCCTTCCGCTACGGCGTGCTCGGCGTATCCGACGTGCACGTCGGCGCGGCGCTGGGCATGATCTGCCTGTTCATCGCGGCGGGCTGGTTCTACTGCCTGCACCTGCTGAATTCCGGCAAGCGCCTGCGCCAGTAAGCGGCGGCGCCCGGGCGTCCGGCCGGCAAGGGAAATTCGTCTACACTTCGACTGGTCTGGGCACGGGGCGCGCGGCGGCATTGGCAATGGAAAACGACAAGTTCGGCGACACCCCGCTGGGGCGCAGGGTCGAGGCGGTGTCGCAGTACACCCCCTCGCTGCTGTTCCCGATCGAGCGCCTGCGCCTGCGCGAGCGCCTGCTGCTGGACCCGCAGCAGCTGCCCTTCGAGGGCGCGGACCTGTGGACCGCCTGGGAGCTCACCTGGATCGACCGCGACGGCAAGCCCGAGGTCGGCGTGGCGCAGCTGCGCGTGCCCTGCAACTCGCGCGCGGTGTTCGAGTCCAAGTCGCTGAAGCTCTACCTGCAGTCGTTCAGCCAGACCGCCTTCGCCAGCGCCTACGACGTGGTGCGCACGCTGGAATCCGACCTCTCGGTGACCGTGGGCGCCCCCGTGGTGGTGGACCTGCTGTCGATGAGCCAGGCGCTGCAGGCCGGTGTGGGCAGCTTTCCCGGCGAGTGCCTGGACACGCTGAAGATCTCCGCCTCGATGTACCGCCCCGACCCCGGCCTGCTCGACGTGGTGCGCGACGGCCGCGTGGCGAGCGAGTCGCTCTACAGCAACCTGCTGCGCTCGCTGTGCCCGGTGACCGGGCAGCCCGACATCGGCAGCATCCAGGTCATCTACACCGGCACGCGCATCGACCACGAGGCGCTGCTGCGCTACATCATCTCGTTCCGCGAGCACCAGGGCTTCCACGAGCAGTGCGTGGAGCGCATCTTCCTCGACATCATGGACCGCTGCCGCCCGCGCGAACTGACCGTCTACGCGCGCTATCTGCGCCGCGGCGGCATCGACATCAACCCCTGCCGCAGCACGGAGAAGGGCATCCCCCCGCACCTGCGCCTGGCGCGCCAGTAGCCTCCGGGAACGTGAAATGCTGGCAATTCCCGCGGCTTGTAAGGGCAGGGGCAGTTCTATAAAGTACGCGCCTCGTTTTGCCCCCGACGGCAGAGACATCCAGGTTCCGGTGAGGTGTCCGAGTGGTTGAAGGAGCACGCCTGGAAAGTGTGTAACGGCTAATCCCCGTTCGAGGGTTCGAATCCCTCCCTCACCGCCAGTAACAAAAAGGCCCCGAAAGGGGCCTTTTTGTTACTGGCGGTGAGGGAGGTGTGGACGAACCCTCCGGTTCGACAAATTGCGCAGCAATTTGGAACGAGCCGCGCAGCGGCGAAGCCCGAAGGGTCGAAACAGCCCTTAGGCTGTTTCGATTCAATCCCGACCGCTGCTTCCAGAACGGCTGCCACTCCGCTTCCCCGCCTGCTCCGGCTGCGACAAATCGCGAGGTACAGTTGCCGCCAACCACGAAGAGGCTGATCTATGGTGATCGAAACAGCCCTCCAGCCAACATCGGAATGACAGTGATCTGTCGGACCCGATCGGCGTGCTCGGCATCTCGGGGAAGCATCGCACCCTCATCAAGCCCACCATGCGGCTGGCGTGAGTACTGATTGGTCCACGAGGATGCAGAGCGATCGAGTCAGCGTGATCGCGTATCCATTGGTCAAATGCTTCGACGATTTTTGGACTTGAACTTGCGAGCTTTTCTTCACTGAAGCAGAGCGTTTGGCACATATGTCGTCGCGCGATGGCACCATCAAATCGCGAGTCCGATTCATCGAGCTCGGCGTAAGTCGAAATGTCCATCGTTGGAGGACGCTTAGGTGCCGGATTTTCTTGCCCGAGGCGATGTCTCACAGGCACGAAAGGCACAATACTTCGACGGTGCGAATCTGTGTGTACGCGGATCGAAAACGAAATAGGTCACGGTTCGCTTGCCCCACCGTGATCGCCCTGACTCGGTCTTGACCTCTGCGTTCCATTGATGGAGATTCAACATGACCTCGAGCACATTGGACGCAAAGAAGATGCGATGTGACCTGAGTCCTGCAATCGGTGTTGAAACCGCTATGGCGCGTTCAATCTCGCCAGTGACCGACAGACTGCTGTCGCTCACTAGTTGCTGGAATGGAAGGTGGTTGAGCGTCTTTATCGCGTCGGCTGGCATATGTGGGAACAGCATCGTCTGAAATGCCTCGATCCCGATGTGGCGTAACAGGAATATCGATGATGCTGCCAGGTTATGCCGTCCACGCGTGACATGCGACGAAACCATCGATACGAAGACATTATCCGGTGTCTTGGGCTCGAATAGATGCGCTGTTCCAAACTTGGCGTGGTTGGCGACCGGGTCGGCGCGACTGATTTCGAACTCGATCCAGATTCGCCGGGTGCCGTCCCTCCGTGACAGGAGCACGTCGGCACGGGATTGAAACGAGAGCAGGTCGGAGAGTTCCTCCGACAAAACACCCTGCTCCGCGACGCAATTCCACTGATTCGGGCAATGTTCGATGAATTGGCGCTGAAGATACGTCGTAAGGCCACTCATTGCGGGCTGGATCTCGTTGAATTCGTGAGCACATGTTGTCGGTGCAGACGGCCCCTGTCGACCCCCGTGGATCAGGCCATGGTCATCCAGCCCGGGCGAATCTATGCGGTGCAGCCCGTTCGACTTCTTTCACCCCGCACTGCAGGGCTCGTCTTCCATGAAGAACGTGGCGCGGGCAATCGGGCCGGATCTCGACTACGGGGCGCTGCTCGCATACTGCAAGCTCGAAACGTGGGCGATGGTGAGGCTCGCGTGGACGCTGGAAGGAAGGGAGGCGGGAAAGCGGGGGGCTGACTGAGCCGTGACCCCGCCGTCTCAATGCTGGTGCTGGAAGCGCCAGAGAGCGTGTTGCAGGCGCGCTTTGATCAGGTTGAAATCGCTGCGCTTTTCGCCGCGAGCTTCGTCCATATAGAGCCAGCGACCCACCTCTATCATCAGCGCGCTCACCCTGTCATCGCGACCATGCCACGGCGCTGGCACGATAGCGCCTGCAAACGGCTGATCGACAAGAACCACGAACCCGGCGCTCTCGAATGCAGAGATGGCCGCATCCCGCAACCATGGTGGTGTATGAAACGGATCTGTGCCAATGCAGATGTCGGGGCGTGCATCGGAACGATCCGTGGGAAGCGGCGAGTGCGGAAAACTGTGGCAGTCGAGGACAAGGCAGGTTCCGCAAGCCGCCAATCGTTCGCGGACGGCGGTCGCCAGTCGCCTGTGGTGCGGGTGGTAGAAGCGCTCCAGCAGCGTGCGCCGTTCTTCCGGCGTTGGCGGCGCACGCAGGACTTGCCCTTGCGAGCCCCGCGTGTAGATCACCCCCATGCCGTGTCGTGCGGCAGGCTCCCGCTCGTCTTCCTCGAAGCGCTCCGGATCCACCACGAGGCGACTGACGGGGAAGGTTATCTCGGCTGCTCCTGCAATCAGCCCGCCGAACAGTTCATCCGTGAAGTGATCGGTCAACTGCAGCAGTTGATCATCGAGAGCATCGTCATCAAGCAGCAGGGTAGGGCGAACGTCCTTCGGGATCCGGGTCGAGGCGTGGGGTATGTGCAGGACGATCGGCGCCACCCTTGTTGCTTGCTGCATGTGCCTACGATTCGTCTTCGGCTTCTTCCTCCACAGATCGCCACGCGTGGATTTTTTCCCGAATGACTGAAGCGAAACCGGGATAGAAAGCCGAGGACGGGTGAACGAAATCCTGAGACTCCTCCTCGTCCAGTTCGTTCATGTCCAGAACCTCGTCGAGCCGCCACCTGCTGAGGAAGAAGTCCACCAGCTCGCCCAGGGTCAACGGCAGCTTCGAAAAGCGGCGTGTAGTCCCGGTGAGCGTGTCCCCCTCGTATTCATCGACGACGCGGTAGGAGATGCCTTTGGGGGTGCGGCGCGCGTAAACACTGGTGACGTCGCTCGTGGTCGAGTCGATGTTGATGCGGGCGATCTCGATTTCCTCCTCCTTCAGCCCGGGAAGGTATTCGCCACCCATGAAGCTCGGGTGCATCCGTCCGAATGCCTGACGCTCTTCCGGACTGAGCGTGGATTTGGCGCAGAAATCCGACAGCGCATCCAGGTCATTCGCGTCGATAGCGGCCTGTACGGCCTGACGTCGGGCTTCGCCCCTGACCGTGGAGAGAAGATGCTTCTCGGCGGACAGAGGCCAGAAGTAAGAGCGCGGGCGAAAGTTCAGGTCGATGCTGGAAGCAGACATGGCAGTCTCCTCTTTAGCGGATTCGGCGATGTGCCAGGGGCCGCAATTCGGTGAAATCCCCCTCGCTCGTCAGGTGAGCGATCCCGGAAACGAAAAACCCCGCACCAAGGCGGGGTCAGCGTCCGCTTGATTGCCCTTGTATGGGCCACATCTGCTCCGCGGAGCGCACCACCTTGCAGGGACGCTGCAGGTTGGCGGGGGCGGACCCCTCTCTTGATGCCGAGGCGAGATTATCGAGGCTTGCGAGGCGAGTCAATCGCGCTGCCCCTGATGGATGCAGAGAAAGCCGCAGTGCTGCTTTGGGTGGGCCCGATTGACCCTTTGGTGACGTCATATCTCATCGGTCGAGCGCTTGATTGCATTGGCATTTCGGCAACGCTTGCCTGAACGGTCGTAGATATTCGTGGGCTTCCTGCCCCCGCTTTGCTGATGAGCGCAAAAGGACGCTTTGGTTTCAGCGTCGTCGCGGGTGGAGCTGCGGCACTGGTCGCCGGTGTAGTCGTGAGCAAGGTGGCCGCTCATCAAGTCGACACGAATCGTGCAGGAAAGAAAATAACTCGATCATATCGGTTCGCGCCCTGGTCTTTCGTGCGAGCCGGAGTCCATTAGCCCGAACTCGGGCCCAGTGAGGTGCGCCGTGTATCCCGTGCCAATCCAGCGCGAAATGCTGCCTGAGGTGCCGAATCAGGTCCCTGGTAATTACTGTCATCTTGCGAAACTCTACTACAGGCGATTCATTGCATGATGAATGGCGTACGTACCCAAGTGACGATGGGTTGTGTCCGCGGCTATGTGCAACGGCGTTACAACGGGTTGGCCGGTCACGCCAGTATCTGCATGCAAAGACCGCGTCGGTCCTTCTCTGCAAGGGGCGGCAATGCCTCGGCCTCCCCGCGACTCGCCCGGCCCGCGCTCCACAGTGCGGCCAGGGCATCCAGTACATCGTCTGCTTTGGCTCCCCTCGGTCGGCAATCGCTGATTGCAGAACGGATGGTCTCCGGTGCATATACGGTTTCGACCAGGGCGAGGCGTTCCTTGCTGCCGGCTCGTGTGCGCTTCGGGTGCGATAACGGACGTCCGCTGAGAGCGCAGAAGCTGAGCTCCGGGTGGACCTCGCGAATGTGCGCCTGCAACTCGGGGCGCTGACGGAGCAGGTCATCAATCTCGCGGATCTTCGGCACGATGTTCCAGCACTGGCAGCTCACGCCTCGCCCGTCGACGCCCCGCCCGATCACGGAGGCTTCCTGCTGACTCCGGGCCGCAAGGACGGCTCGAATCGGGGCAGGGAAAACGCTGCTGCGGCGTGGACCGAGCCGGGCGCGGGTCGCCTGGTCGCACGCTCGCGGACCCGATTCCGGCAGGCCGATCGGAACGTCGATGGCCATCACCGCGGGAGTCGGGTTGCCGGCCAGGTACTCTGCGATGGATTCGACGACCTGCCAAGTGAGTTGGCCGGAACCGGTGTCCTGGGTGACCACCACCCATCCGGCAGCACATCCATCTACGCCTGCGAGGATTGTCATGTGCACTTCGTCAGCTAGGGTGTAGCCCGGATGTTGTCGTGACGACGGGGTGGCGACGCGCCGATCGTGGCTCGAGTGGCCCGACTAGTCACCTGTCACCTTGACCCATGAGTCGATTCTGGTGGCGTCGTCCATCAGCTGGTACTTGTCCAGCACCAGGGCGAGCTGGGCAGGGCTGACCTCCTCGAGCACGGAGTTGGCCACGGCCGAGGCCCAACGCAGCAGGCTCTGGCACGAGGCCGGCAGGGTGTCTTCTGGAAAGAGCTTGCGATAATCCGATACAAACCCGTTGATCTGTTGAGCTAGCTCGAGCCGCTCCATTTTGGCTTCGAGGAACTCCCATCGCTTTTTCTCCAGGGTGTGCCGGCGCTCTGCCTCTATGCGTCGTTTCTCCTGTTCCGCCCGTTCGCGCGCTCGCCGGGCTGCCTCCTCACGGCGCTCGATTGCGGCAGCCGCGCAGACTGCCGCGGTGGTGACAATCTTGTCGGCCATGTTTTCGATCCGCTGCAGTTTGCCATCGGAAAATTTGCGACGAATGCCGTCGTATCCCGATGACCGGTCGATCTCGACCATCAGCAACCCGCTGGGGACGACGTCATGCTCCGGAATTTGCGGCTTGTCCCAGATGGAGGACCATTCTCCCCGGGCAATCTTGCGCTTGTGGTTGGCCTCCCAGCGTTCGAGGCTCGCCACCTCGGCCGGGGTGGGCTGGTGCGGCAGCTTCTTCGTGGTTTCGGAAAGCGACAGGGCTACAGGTTCCCCCGTGATCACAAGAACAAGGCCGGCATCGGTCGGTTTCAGCTCGTATCCACGGGCGAGCGTCGTGGTGATGATTCTCTCCAGCGCGACGAGTGCTCGATCCAGGCAGGCCGGAGACACCGTAACCGGAAATAGCTGTTGACCTGACAGGTGAATGAAACCGTCCTTCTGTGGCCTGGCGCCTCGCAGTTTGCCCTCGTGCCTGTCGAAATAGGGGGAGACTTTGATTGGCGAGCTGTGTTCCGGTTTGTCGGATGCGGCGGCCCGCGCTTCCAGAGCGACTGCCTTTTCCCGTGCCACGAGAACCGGGGTAGGGAGGCGTTCAAGGGCGCTCCCCAGGATGCGGATTTCTTCCAGCCTTCGATCCGTCACCGTGGGTAGTCGCACGGTCCTTACCGGCTTGCCCGCAGCCAGCTTGGCCCAGTGGCCGCGCGCGGGTACCGGCACCGCGTGCCTGCGGCAGATCTTGCCCAGCGCTACACCGGATATCCCGAGTTCAGCGGCCACCTTGGTGGCCGGTCGGGCCCAGACCAATTCGTAGAGTTCCGCGCGTGTGAGCAGCTTCTCCATATCACGCCTCCGTGGTTGCAGGGGGGATGGTCGTTTTTCAAACGAGTGGATCGAACCTGTCATCGTCGCTACAAGCGGCAATCAGGCTTCGGTGTCCCCGATTCAGGCATGTTCCCTGATAATTCCCTGTTATCCAGGATGGGGTGGCAATAACCTGCCAAGGATTGCGAGGTAAATCGGTGAGGGAGGTGTGGACGAACCCTCCGGTTCCGCAAATCCCGAACCGTTGTGGATCCTACGGCGCTCCTCGCTGTGGGTCGGGATCGACCATGTGTTGACATCAGCTACACGCGACCATAGCATGCGTATATCTATTGTATGTACGACCGGGAGGGTCCCATGCGCGATGCCGCAATCAACCTGCGGGCACGGCCCGAACAGCGCGATCTGATCGACCAGGCGGCGCAACTGCTCGGCAAGAACCGCTCGGACTTCATGCTCGAAGCCGCTTGCGACAAGGCGCAGGCGGTGCTGCTCGATCAGGTATTTTTCAAACTGGATGCCGAGAAGTTCCGGCAGTTCACGAAGCTGCTCGACGCGCCGCCAGCACGCAATCCAGGGCTCGAGCGCCTCATGGCGGTCAAGGCGCCCTGGGGCAAGAAGTCCGCGAAGGCGTGAGCTTGCAGCTCAGACCGCCGGAGCCGTTGTCGGCTTCACATCGGCTCGATGACTTCGACTGCGGTGAGGCCGCGCTCGATGACTGGCTGAAACGCAGGGCATTGGCCAACCAGTCGAGCGGGGCGAGCCGCACCTTTGTGGTTACCGATCAGGACGGCCATGTCTGCGGTTACTACGCCCTGGCCGCCGGTGCCGTTTCACACCAGCTCGCAACGAGCGGCGCGCGTCGCAACATGCCTGATCCGATACCGGTCATGGTTCTGGCGCGGCTCGCGGTCGATCGCAGGGCACAGGGACAGCATCTGGGGGCGTCGCTGCTGCAGGACGCCGTCAATCGCGCAGTGGCCGTATCGCAGAACGCTGGAGTGAGAGCCCTGCTCGTGCACGCCCTTCACGAAAAGGCCAGGCAGTTCTACGAGCACTACGGCTTTCAGCCGTCCCCGACGCATCCACTGACGCTCATGCTGCGCTTGAGCAGCGTGAAGCCGTGAAAGTATTCTCACGACTCGAACCAGCCCTCGGGCTGACGCTATGCGATCCCGCGCGTGACCCATATGGACCACACTCCCGACGCCCAAGCTGTCCTAAACTCTCACCGTCCCGCCAGCCGGCGCAGAGTCTGCGCGCCAGGCTGGACGGCCTGAGCGAAGACATCAGCCTCTATCTGGCCATGGCGTTGATGTTCCCGTTCATGGTCTCGACGATGTACTTCGCCGACATGTGGGCCCGTGGCGTCACGCTGGCAGAAAGCCGTTGGCTGATGCTTCCGCTGCTCGCAGAAGTTCGCAGCCCAGCTGCCGGTTTTTCGCCGATGGAACAGCAGCCCGGAGCGACCCCATGAGTGACATCGTTATTTTCGAGTCCGGTGATCATCAGGTGCAGGTGCGCCTGGAGGGCGACAGCGTCTGGCTCAGTCTGTCTCAGCTGGCAGAATTGTTTGAACGGGACAAGTCCGTCATTTCCAGGCATCTGAAAAACATATTTGAAACCAACGAGTTGGATAGGGCTTCAGTTGTTGCAAGAAATGCAACAACTGCCGCCGACGGCAAGACATATCAGGTCGAATACTTCAGCCTGGATGCGATTATTTCTGTTGGTTATCGTGTCAATTCCCGGCGCGCGACGCAGTTCCGCATCTGGGCCACCAACACGCTGAAGCAGTATCTGGTGGAAGGCTACAGCCTGAACCAGCAGCGCCTGCGGGAACGGGGCGTCGCCTTCGAACAGGCGCTGGACCTGCTCTCACGCACCCTGGCCAACCGCCAGATGGTGACCGCGGCGGGCGAGGCGGTGCTGCGGGTCATTGCCGAATACGCCCGCAGTTGGAGCCTGTTGCAGGGCTATGACGAACAGAGCCTCGCCGCCAACACGGACAGGCAGGGCAACATGCGGTCGCTGCCGCTGGAAGAGGCGCTGAAAGGCATCGCCCGGCTCAAGGCGGAACTGATCGCCAAGGGCGAGGCCACCGAGTTGTTCGGCCAGCTTCGCGGGGATGGGCTGGCCTCGGCGCTGGCCACCATCGAGCAGGGGGTCGGTGAGGAGCTGTTCTACCCGAATGTCGCCAGTCGGGCGGCACACCTGCTGTATTTCGTGATCAAGAATCACCCGCTGGCCGACGGCAACAAGCGCACCGGCTCGTTCCTGTTCCTGTGGTATCTGCGCGCCAACGAGCACTTGCTGGCCCGCCCCGTGGACCGGCTGATCAACGACAACACCCTGGTGGCGCTGGCGCTGCTGGTGGCCGAGAGCAAGCCCGAGCAGAAGGAACTGATGGTGAAGCTGGTGGAGCATTTTGTGTTGCTGGACGATAAGGCCACGGAATGAGCGCTCTCCACCAACCCCCCTGCACCCTGACCCCGGCCATCGTCACCCTGGTGGCGCGCATTGCCGAGGCGGTCGGGCAGTTGTCGGTGCGGCTGGAATCGGCGCGGGATTTGCGCCTGCGCCGCATCAATCGCATCCGCACCATCCATGGCTCGCTGGCGATCGAGGGCAACACCCTGAGCGAGGCGCAGATCACCGCGATTCTGGATGGCAAGAAGGTCATCGCCCCGCCGCGCGAGATCCAGGAAGTGCGTAATGCCCTCAAGGTTTACGACATGCTGTCCGCCTGGCAGTCCAGCGCGCGTGGCGGATCTCCTGGCTGCGCATCGCACCCTGATGAGCGGCCTGGTGGACGATGCCGGTGCCTGGCGCCGGGCGGGCGTGGGCGTGATGGCCGGCGAGCGGGTGATCCACATGGCGCCGCAGGCGCGCCGGGTGCCCCAATTGATGGCGAATCTGTTGCGCTGGCTGGCGGCCACCGATGCGCACCCGCTGATTGCCAGTTCGGTCTTTCACTATGAGTTCGAGTTCATCCATCCCTTCAGTGACGGCAACGGGCGCATGGGGCGGCTGTGGCAGACGCTGATACTGAGTCGCTGGAATCCCTTGTTCGCGGAAATTCCCGTGGAGAGCCTGGTGCACGAACAGCAGGACGCGTACTACCAGGCCATTCAGGCCAGCACGCAGCAGAGCGATGCCGCGCCCTTTGTCGAGTTCATGTTGAACCGGATTCTGGAGGCCGTGACCGACGTCACCCCGCAAGTCACCCCGCAAGTCGCCCCGCAAGTCGAGCGATTGCTCTGCTTGCACAGTTCGCGGGGAAATGACCCGGCAAGCCTTGCAGGAAGCGCTGGGGCTGGCCGACAGGGAGCACTTCCGCAAAGCCTACCTCCTGCCCGCGTTGGCAACTCGGCATGGTCGAAATGACCCGTGCCAGACAAACCGCAAAGCCGTAACCAGCGCTACCGACTGACCGAACAAGGGCGACTGGCCTTGCAAGCACTGAAGGCGGATGGAATGGTCCCATGAATGACATCCAGATCTTCGAATCCGGCGACCGCCAGGTTGAGGTGCAGCTACACGGTGAGACGGTCTGGCTGAGTCAGGCGCAGATGGCGGCGCTGTTCGATGTCCAGGAGGCCGCCATATCGAAGCACCTGAAGAATATCGTCGCCAGTGGCGAGCTGGAGCCGGCGGCAACTGTTTCCAAAATGGAAACAGTTCAAACGGAGGGCAGGCGCACCGAGTCGCGGCAGGTCGAGCACTACAACCTGGACGCCATCATCTCGGTGGGATATCGCGTCAACTCCGCTGCGGGTCATTGCGGAGTACGCCCGCAGCTGCAGCCTGTTGCAGGGCTACGACTCCCCCTCGCACCAGTCGCCCCTGGAGCTCGCCGCTATGCTGCCCGTCGCGGTAGAGAGCGCATCCGCTGACCACCGTGGCCATCTGGCATCCGCATCCGGCACTTGAATCGGGGGTGATCAGCTTGTGGCGTACCTGTGAGAGTGCTTAAATAAGTACCGACATAGGTATTGGAGTTGCAAATGAATATCGTCCCCGCCCAGGAAATCAAGCGTCGCGGCATTGCTGCTGTGGACGAGGCCTTGATCCAAGGCCCGGTGCACATCGTCAAGAACAACCGCCCGCAATACGTGGTGCTGACGGAAGAAAACTACCGTGAATTGATCGAGGCGCAGGAAGAAGCCGCACTCGCGCGCATCAAGGCGTCGTTGGAGGATGCCAAGGCCGGCCGCGTCACCCGTCATGCCAGCGTCGACGCACTGCTGCGACACCTGGATGGCGAGCCGGCGTCATGAGTTGGACACTGTCCACCACGGCTTTCTTCGACCGACGCGCCCGCAAGTTCTTGAGCCGACACCCCGACCTGCGATCGCCGCTTCGCTGAAACGCTGGCCCAGCTCGCCACGGACCCGTTCCAGCCCAGCCTGCGTCTGCATCCTCTAAGCGGCAAGCTGCAGGGATTGCAGGCTGTCAGCCTCACCTACAGCTACCGCATCACCCTGACGGTGCAAGTCACGGAGCACGAGATCCTGCTGATCGACATCGGGCTACGTGCCTCTGCGGATTTTGCGTAAAGTACCGCAACGCGAACCGCGGATCCGCGCGGCGTGGAGTCACGCGAGTTTCCGGGATGCAGCACATGGCACAGCCCTATCGTTACGATGACGTCGCCGACTGCTTTGTCATCGAGCAGTACAACGATCGTGTACCCTTCGCCGGTTTTCTGCCCGGAGTCGCCGGATCGCGCGGGCGTCCCGCCTGGGTTTTCTACGTCAATCGCGGCCAGGCGGTGGCGAGCCTGGGCGTGCGCAACAAGGACGGTGCGTTCCTCGAGTTCCATCCTGCCGACAAGGCCTGGCAGCTCACGCCTGAACGCGGTTTTCGCACCTTCGTGGAGATCATCGGCAGCGCGGACCGCACGGTCTGGGAGCCGTTCCAGTGCGGAGCCGCAGCAGGGGTTCGCCAGCGCATGTATCGTCACGCCGCACGAGGTCGGCGTGGAGGAGATCGATCCGCGCCTGGAACTCGGCATCCGCGCCGACACCTTCACGCTGCCCGAGGCCGCGGTGGCGGGCGTGGTGCGGCGGGTCGAGATCGTCAACAGCGCGGCGCAGGCCAGAACGCTGCAGATCGTCGACGGCCTGCCCCAGGTGCTGCCCTATGGCCTCAACCAATGGGCCGTGAAATTCATGAGCCGTACCTCCGAGGCATTCATGCGCGTGGAGGGCGTGGACGAGAGGCTGCCTTTCTATCGGCTCGAAGGTGTGGCCCACCGACAGCCCGCAGGTGGAACGGGTGATCGCGGGCAATTTCTTCGCGGGATTCCTGGACGGGAAGCGCACGGCGGTGCTGGTGGATCCGGAGCGCGTGTTCGGGAGGGCGGGCGATCTTGCACGGCCGCTCTGCTTCGGTGCCGGCGCGCGTCTCGATCTGGCGGACCAGGTGGTGGCCAACCAGACGCCGGCGGCATTCCAGGTGCTCGATCTGGAACTGCAGCCCGGCGAGCGACGGGTGTTCTACGGCCTGTACGGTCATGCCGCGACGCGCGAAGCGCTGCTGAACGCTTCGTGGCGGAAGTCGAAACGCCGGACTATTTCGAGGCCAGGCGTGAAGTCAATCGCCGCCTGATCGCCGGGATCACCCGGCGCGTCTTCACCGTGACCGCCAACCCGCGCTTCGATGCCCACGTTCGCCAGTGCTATCTCGACAACGGTTTGCGCGGCGGGTTTCCGACCGAGGTGCCCGGCGGCGCGCAGCTCTACCTGTTCGGGCGCAAGCACGGCGACCTGGAGCGCGATTACAACGACTTCCTGTTGCAGGACACGCCGTTTTCCGAGGGCAACGGCGACTTCCGCGACGTGCTCCAGAACCGCCGCATGGATCTGTTCTTCGCTCCCGGCGCTGGATGCGAAGAACATCCGCTATTTCTTCAACCTGATCCAGCCCGACGGCTACAACCCCTGTTCGCTGCGCAACACGCGTTTTGCGGTGCACGACCCGCAAGCGTTCGCGCACTGGTTTGCCCGGTTTCCCGCGCTCGAATCCGTGCTGGCGCGCGAGTTCAAGTACGCCGAGATGTGGTTGGCCATCGAGACGGCGGAAGATCCGGAGGCGCTGGCAGGCGAGATTCTCGCGCAGGCGCAGGAGGTGGAAGATGCCGAGTTCGACCGCGGCTACTGGTCGGACCACTGGACCTATCTCGTCGACCTGCTGATCCAGTATGCGGCCGTGTTCCCCGACCGGCTGGGCGGATTGTTCACGGACAGGAGCTACAGCTTCTTCGACCCGACCCATCGTCTCGCGCCGCGTGAGCGCAAGTACGTGGTGACGCCCGCGGGCGTGCGCCAGTACGGCGCGGTGCTCTGGTCCGACGAGAAGAAAGCCCTGATCGACTCGCGAACTGCACACCGCTACAAGGTTCGGGCGCAGGCCGGGCGCGGCGACGTTGTCCACACGACGCTGCTGGGGAAGATCCTGACCCTGGTGGCCAACAAGCTCGCGACCCTCGATCCGTTCGGCGTGGGCATCGAAATGGAGGCCGACCGCCCGGGCTGGTGCGACGCGCTGAACGGTCTGCCGGGAATTTTCGGCTCCTCGGTCAACGAGACCATCGAGCTCAAGCGGCTCGTCGACTTCACGCGGCGAGCGATGCCGGCGGGCGAGGGCGAGTGCCCCCTGCCCGGGGAACTGGCCGCTTTCGTGGCCCGCCTCGGGGATCTGCTGCATCGTCGCGACCTTGCGCCCATCGGGTTCTGGCGCGCGGCCGGAGCGTTGAAGGAAAGCTACCGTGCCGCCGTGTTCATGGGCTTTTCCGGCGCCGAAGCGACGATGCCGTTCGCAGACGTCAGGCGTTTCCTGGCGGATGTGTCGGGCTTTCTCGATCGGGCAATCGCGCGTGCCCGTACGCCGCAAGGCGTCGTCACGTATTTTGCCTGCGAGGTCGCCGAGTACGCACAACGCGACGGCGGGGTGGAGGTCCTGGGTTTCCGGCAACGGCCGCTGCCGATGTTTCTCGAGGGCTTCGTGCACGCCATGCGCATCGCGACCGCGCAGGAGGCGCGGGGATTGTACGAGGCGGTGCGCACCTCGGAGCTCTTCGACCGCAAGCTGGGCATGTACCGTCTGAACGCGCCGCTGGGCGACGACGCGCTCGAACTGGGACGGATCGCCGTGTTCAATTACGGCTGGCTGGAGAACGGCTCGATCTTCCTGCACATGCACTACAAGTGGGTGCTGGAGATGGTGCGCGCCGGGCTCATCGCGGAATTCTACGCGGACATCGAGAAGCTGCTGGTGGGGTTGCGCGATCCCGCGGAGTACGGACGCAATCCGGCCGAGAATTCGAGCTTCCTGGTGAGCAGCGGCTTTGCCGTCGACGCGCGCCAGCACGGACGCGGATGCGTGGCCCGCCTGTCGGGCGCCACCGTGGAGTTGCTGCACCTGTGGGTGCAGCTGTTTCTGGGCGGCGCTCCTTTCGTGATGGAGGACGGCGAGCTGCTGTTCCGGCCGGTGCCCGCGCTGGCCGGGAGCTTGTTCACCACGCAATCGCAGTGCGTGGAACCCTTCGGCACGCGAGGAAGCAATTCCGGCCGGCAGCGCCGTTTGCACCTTGTGGGGAACGACCTTGCTCGTGTACCTCAATCCGGCTCGTCGCGACACGTTCGGGCCCGGCGGCGTCCAACCCGTCGGCTATGTGCTCCATGCGCGTGACGGCAGCACACGCGCTGTCGAAGGCCGGCATCTGCGGGCTGCGGATGCAGAGGCGCTGCGCGCGGGCGGGTACCGGAGGGTGGACGTGCTGCTCGGCGACGAACCGCGTTCCATGTCTTGCTGAAGGAATGCAGACATGCCAATGAGGACGACAGCCGCTGCTGCCGGACTCGCTCCGCCGGACGACGGTATGCATCGCCTGCGGTACTGGCTGACGACGGCCGATCGCAGCGCGCTCTTCCAGCAACAGCTGCATGAGCCCGTGTTCGGGGGAATTCGCGCGGGGTTGCCGGTCGTGGCCGTGGACCCCGGGCGGCGCTTCCAGCCCATCGACGGTTTCGGCTTTTCCCTGACTGGCGGGAGCGCGCTGCTGATCAGCCGTTTGCCCGCGACCGAGCGACAGCTGCTGTTGCGCGAATTGTTCCTGCCCGACGGCGCCGGTATCGGCGTGAGCTTCCTGCGCCTGAGCATCGGCGCATCGGATCTGAGCGAGCGGAGTTTTTCCTGCAACGACCGGCCGGCGGGCGAGGACGATTTCGCGCTCGCGCATTTCGACATCGCGGCGGGCGATCGCGAAGTCCTGCCCTTGCTGCAGGAAATCCTCGCCATCAATCCGACGCTGCGTGTCATCGCCAGCCCCGTGGTCCGCACCGCCGTGGATGAAGACCAATCGCGGTTTCGTCGGTGGCAAACTCAGGCGCGACTGTTTCGCCGTGTATGCCGCGTACCTCGTCAAGTACATCCTCGCCATGCGGGAGAACGGCATAGCGGTGCACGCGATCACGGTGCAGAACGAGCCGCTCAACCAGAAAAACGAGCCCAGCATGGTGATGGAGGCGGGCGAGCAGGCGGAATTCGTGAAGCAGCACCTGGGGCCGGCATTGGCGCAGGCCGGCCTGCGCGAGGTGGAAGTCTTCTGCTGGGATCACAACTGCGATGTGCTGGAATACGCGTTGGCGGTGTTGGCCGATCCCGAGGCGCGCCGCTACCTGAGCGGTTCGGCCTGGCATCTTTACGCCGGAGAGATTTCGGCGCTCTCCGCGGTGCACGCGGCGCATCCGGACATGAAGCTGTATTTCACGGAACAATGGGTCGGATCGGACGGGCAGTTCGGGCCGGACCTGCTGTGGCACGCCAGGAATGTACTGATCGGCGCGTTGTGCAACTGGAGTGCCGCGGTGTTCGAATGGAACCTGGCGTCCGATCCGGCGTGCGGCCCGCATACGCCCGGGGGCGAGGCACGCTGTGTCGGCGCGCTGACGATCGGGTACGAGATCAGTCGTAACGTCGCGTACTACGTGATCGCGCATGCCGCGAAGTTCGTCCGTCCCGGTTCCGTACGGATCTTCTCGCAAGCCGATGCGCCGCTCCACAGCGCGGCTTTTCTGACGCCCGAGGGGCTGGTGGTCCTGCTGGTACTGAACGAGTCGGAACAGCCCTGCTCGTTCGGTATCGCGTTCCGCGACGAGCATGCCGAAGTAACGCTGCCGGCGCGCGCATTGGCCACGTGCGTGTGGCGCGCAGCGCGGTAGCGGAACCTCCATTCCTCTCAAGGCCGTGCTGATCGCGGGAGTCGCATCAGGCATCTCGAGTGCTCATGACGGTTGACATATTACGCATAGCGTAATACCTTGCTGGTCCATGATTCGCTCGTTCCGCGATGCCCGTACCGAAGCGCAAGGGGCAAAACAGTATCCGCATCAACGATCTGGCGGATCTGCTTTCGCTGGGAAGGCGGAGATGCCTTCGACGTCGAGATCGTTGACTATCATTGAGGTGTGACATGGCCGCGAAACCGAAACTGCTCGAACCGATCCACCCGGGCGAAATCCTGTTCGAGGAGTTCATGAAGCCAATGGAGATCAGCATCAATCGCCTCGCCCGCGACATCGCGGTACCGCCCGGCCGGATCAGCGGCATCGTCAATGGCAAGCGGGGTATTACAGCCGACACCGCTCTACGTCTCGGGAAGTACTTCGGGGTGTCACCGCAAACCTGGATGGGGCTGCAGGCGGAGTACGACCTGCGGATTGCGGAGCGGGTAATTGGCCCGGAATTGGACAAGCGCGTTCACCGGCACGCCGCCTGACCCGCTGATTCTGCGTTCAGCAAGATCGACGCGTCACTTTTTCCCTGACCCTATCATTCCCATAGGGCGTCTATAGCACACCGGCTACGCACACCACACGCACGCCGATCATGAGTAGCGTGCTTTTCCGGCGTCGCCGCGAGTCCGGTGGCGCTGCCCTTCCACCTGGTCGATATTCAACGAGCATGGGTGGTTAGAATTCAACGCGCACGAACAGGCGGCAATCGCCAGAATCGAGGAGGAGTGAGTTATGGACCACAAGCGATATACGTATCGCATCGTCTGGTCTGATGAGGATCAGGAGTTCGTGGGGCTTTGTACGGAGTTTCCGAGCCTCTCGTGGCTGCACGCCACGATGGAGGGTGCGCTAAAGGGTATTGTGGAAATGGTGGCCGAGGTATTGGCGGATATGGAATCCGCCGGCGAGGACATTCCCCAGCCGATCAGTGCGCGCAGCTACTCGGGCAAGTTTCTGGTGCGCATCCCGCCAGAGCGGCACCGCATGTTGGCACAGGAAGCAGCGGAGGCGGGCGTGTCGATCAACCGTCTGGTGAGTGCCCGATTGTCGGGCGGCTGGATGGAATCCGGAACGGATACGCCACGAGCACCCGCTGCTGCTGCCAAACGCCCTCGCCGCACGCGTCGCAGCCGTGCAGTTGCATGACGACGGGTATTGCCGCGGAGGCGACGGGTAACGCGTTGCGCGGTCAGGGTATGGGTTGCCTGCCATTACCGAGCGTCACGCGGCACTAAATCCTGGAAGCTTGGCCGCCTTCGCATCGAACGTCGCTGTACTCCTGCAGCCGAGCCGTCGGTTGCGAACGCCGATGAGGCAATCGGCGAAGCCGGCCGTGCTGTTGGCCCATATGTTCAGCGCAGCCTCGACCGAAGGCTCATCCTCGAGTTGAACGTCGATCGCATCCAGCAATCCCGAGATCACGGAGCTGATGGCCTCCTTGTCGAGGCTATAGCGGCTTCGCAGTACCCACTCGGTTTCCAGCAGGACCAGCTGGCTGACGAAGACGGGCTGACCGGCCTGCACCTCGCGCCGGATCAACCGGCGCGCCTGCTCGTACTGTGCCTCGTCATCGCGCACCAGGAAGCGCACGAGGACGTTGGTGTCGATCCCGAGCATCAGCGCGACAGCTGCTCGACCGGAACAGGCTTGCGCCCCTTCTTGTGCAGCAGGCCGCCAAGATCCTCGATGCTCCTGCTCTTCACTCGCATCACGACCGTGTTGTCCGGCATCAGCGTGAACGTCATCTGGTCGCCGGCCTTCATGTGAAGCTCGTCCCGAATCTCCTTGGGAATCGTGGTTTGGCCCTTGCTCGTGAGCGTGGATTTTGCGGTCATGACAATCATTCCGTGATCCTTACGTTGTGAATAATAGTAAGGCACAGGAGCTTGCACAAGAGCAGGTCCGAGGGCTCGTCTGATACGCGAATCACCCACCAGCTCCAGGGCTCTTGACCCGCTCCCGCGCGGTGAACGGGGCCTGCCCGATCGCATCGACGTTATGGTGTAGGCTAAGGTCGTGGGCGTGCGCATCGATGCCGGGACGGGTGGGGGAGAACTGAGCATGTGTGACCAACATTACGAAGACGACCTGAACGACTACCTGCGCCGGACCGGCATGACCCGCCGGCGCTTCGGCGCGCTGGGCGTGGCCATGGGCCTGATCGTCGGTGCTGCCGCGCGCGGCGAACGCGCTGGACGTGAGCGAATCCGAGGTCGAGGTGCGCACGCCGGACGGCGTGGCCGACGGCTATTTCGTGCACCCGGCGAGCGGGGCGCATGCCGGCGTGCTGATCTGGCCGGACGCCCTCGGGCTGCGGCCGGCGTTCCGGCGGATGGGGAGGCGCCTCGCCGAATCGGGTTACGCCGTGCTGGTCGTCAATCCCTATTACCGCCGGCAGCGCGCGCCCGTGATACCCGATGGCGCCACCTTCGCCGACCAGGCGACGCGCGACATCGTCATGCCGCTGTACCAGTCCCTGGATGCGCGGACGCACGTGACCGACGCGAAGGCCTTCGTGGCCTGGCTCGACGCCCAGGCCGCGGTGGACAAGAAGCGCAAGCTCGGCACGATGGGCTACTGCATGGGCGGGCCGATCACCATGCGCACCGCGGCCGCGGAGCCCGGGCGCATCGGCGCCGCCGCGTCCTTCCACGGTGGCGGCCTGGTCACCGATCAGCCCGACAGCCCGCACCTGCTGGTGCCGCAGATGAAGGCGCACTACCTGATCGCGATCGCCGAGAACGACGATGAGCGCGAACCGCACGCGAAGGATGTGCTGCGAGAGGCCTTCGTCGCAGCCGCGTTGCCGGCCGAGATCGAGGTCTACGCCGGCGCGATGCACGGCTGGTGCCCGCCCGATTCGGCCGTCTACAACGAGGCGCAGGCGGAGAAGGCCTGGGGCCGGCTGCTGGCGCTGTTCGAGAGGGCGCTTGGTTGATGCCGGACTCCCGGAGCATCTCCGTCGGGTCGTCATGCTGCGCGAGGGACGTTCAGCGTCGTTCGCCGCCGTTACCGCGTGACCCGCTTCGATCCTGTAGAACGGAGCTGGCTTGCCGAGATCGCGCTCTGCATCTCGGTGAAGCGTGTAGCTCACAATAGCTCGGCTCGCAGCCGGGCAATTGCCTCCTCGCCGGAGACTGGCGTCGATACGCCACACTCAATTTCACTGTCGCGCTCCGCGGCAAGCCGGTCCCACGCTTCGTCTCGCGAGTGGTCTGCGTCGAGACTCGCCACAACCCGGTCCAGCAGCCGGGCGCGCTCTACCGACGGCAAGCGAAGCAGTTCTGCTTCAAGGGCTTCAATTGGAAGTGACATCTCAATACCTCTGGGCTATTGCTGCTCGGAGGCGTGTAGATTGCCACATGTTACGCACTGCGGACTCCGGCGACGGCAACGGCCGACCCACGCCGCAGTGCCCGGGCGCTTGCCCGATGCCGGACTTCACGGCGCCTCGGTTTTCACCGCCTGCGTGGTGTTTCCCGGTCGCCGCAACATCTTGTCGATGTCCCCGATGTGCAGGGCCTCTTCGGCAATCTTCCCCCGGGCGTACTCCTCGAGCGTGATCGAGCCGGCCTCCACGGCCAGCGTCAGCAGCTGCTTGTACAGGTCGACGCCGTGGATCTCGAAATCCATGGCTTCCCGGAGCATCTCCCTCAGGTCGTCGCGGCGGGTCTCCAGCAGCGGCCCTATGCGCAGCGAGGGATATCCGCCGATGAGCGTGACCATCTCCCCGGCCTCGACCGCGTGAGTCAGTGTTTCATTGGCGGCACTGCGAAACCAGTTCACCACCGGGATGCGACTGAAGCCGAAAACCATGAACGAGTAATGCGTATAACGCGCCACACCCGCCATCTCGTGCTCGAGGATCTCGTTGAGCTTGGCGATCATCGGCTCCCTGTTGGGCATGTCGGTTTTCATGTTTCATCCCCCCGTTGCCTGTTGGTTATTGCCCCGCTCGGACGATACTCCTCGAATGGGGGCAGTGGAATAACAATACCCCCGGATGGTCCGAAGTCGAAGTCCGACACGGCTTGAACCTGCGACCTGCCGATCGCGAGTCGGCCGCTGGGTGAGTCGGCCGCTGGTTGCCAGCGAGGCGTTCTTGCTGCATTCTCCGGCTCCGGTCGACTGGCGCTCACGTGCCGGACGCGTACAACCCCACAACACAGACGGAGGCAAGCGATGTTCTCGCACGTAATGGTCGGAACCAACGACCTGGACAGGGCCAAGACCTTCTACGACGCGTTGCTCGGCACGCTTGGCGTGCCGCCGGCGATGGTCGACGGCCACCGGATCTTTTACTTCGCCAACGGCGGCATCTTCTCGGTGTCGCTGCCGATCAACGGCCAGCCCGCCACGACCGCAAACGGGGGCACCATCGGCTTTGCCTGCAGTTCACCGGAGCAGGCCGACGCCTGGCACGCGGCCGGTGTCGCGAACGGCGGCTCCTCCTGCGAGGATCCTCCCGGTGTGCGCGAGGGCGGCATGGGCAAGATGTATCTCGCCTACCTGCGCGATCCCGACGGCAACAAGCTCTGCGCCCTGCACCGCATGGGCTGAGGACTCTCCTGTCGCGTCCGCCGGCTCCCGACTCGTTCGCGGAGCCGGCGGCCTGCGCTGCACGAATGCCCTCGGCGTCACGCTCCCGGCAACACCAGCCGGCGCTCGAGCATGCGCGCCGCCAGCACGATCAGCGACACCATTGCCAGGTAGACGAGCGCCGCCAGCAGGTAGGCCTTGAAGAACTGGAAATTGCGCGCCGCGAGTTCCTGGGCCTGCGCGAAGAACTCCGTGTACTGGATCAGGAAGGCGACCGAGCTGTCCTTGAGGTTCAGGATCGCCTGGTTGGTCAGCGCCGGTACCGAGAGGCGCAGCACCTGCGGCAGGATGATCAGGATGAATACCTGTGCCGTCGTGAAGCCCTGCGCGCGCGCGGCCTCGAGCTCGCTCGGGTCGAGCCCCTTGTAGGCGCTCGTCAGGTAGCGGGCGTTGTAGGCGGAGACGTTCATCGTGAAGCCGATCACCGCGACCGCGAGCGGGCTGAGGCGCAGCCCCCATTGCGGCAGACCGTAGTACATCAGGAACAGCAGCACGATCAGCGGCGTGCCGATGAAGAACGAGATGTAGGCTTCCGTGAAGCGGCGCACCACGCGGCTGCGGCTGAGCGAGAGGTAGAACACGCCGATCCCGCCCGCAAAGCCGGTCACCGTGATGATCGCCGTCAGCAGCAGCGTGTTGAGAAGTCCGTCCAGGATCTGCGGCCAGTACGCGAGCACGTCCTGCAGGAAGGGGAGAATGCCACTCATCGAGCGGCCGTTCCCCTGGCGGAAGAACTCGCGGATGCGCGGATCCTCGTGATCGCCGAACAGCCGCTCGATGCTGTCCTCGGCGTGCACCACGCCCTCGTCGAGGAAGATCGCGCGCTCGCTTATGCCCTGCGCCAGGTTCAGGTCGTGCGTGACGCAGAGCATCGTCACGTTGTCGCGCCGCAGCTGCCTGATCACGCCGATGATCTCCTGCGACATCAGCGGGTCGAGTGCGGAGGTCGGTTCGTCGAAGAACAGCACGGCGGGATCCATCGCCAGCGCGCGGGCGATCGCGACGCGCTGCTTCTGGCCGCCCGAGAGCTGCCCGGGATACTTGTCCTCGTGCGTCAGCATGCTCATTCGGCCGAGTTCGTGACGTGCCTTTTCGTTCGCTTCCTTCACCGGCATCCTGCGCAGCCGGCGCAGGCCGAGCGTCACGTTCTCCAGCACGTTCAGGTGGCGGTACAGCGCGAACTGCTGGAACACGAAGCCGATACGCCGGCGCAGCGCGCGCACATCGGTCTGCGGCAGGGTCACCTCCTCGCCGCGGAAGTACACCCGCCCCGACGTGGGTTCGATGAGCCGGTTCAGGCAGCGCAACAGCGTGGACTTGCCACAGCCCGAGGGCCCCATGATCACCTTGATCTCGCCCTCTTCCAGATCGAGGTCGATATCGCTCAGCACCGTCCTGCCGTCGAACTGCTTGACGAGTTTCCTGACTTCGATCAGCGCCATCGGCGGGTTACCTCAGTTCTGCGCGAAGCCCGGAATGGCGAATTTACGCTCGATCGAGCGAACCAGCAGGCGTATGAGCTGGTAGATCGCGAAATAGAGCAGGCCCGCCGCGAGATAGATTTCCACGCCGCGCAGCGTGACCGAGGCGAGCGCCATGGCCTGCTTCATGATCTCCGGAATTCCCACCGTGTACGCGAACGGCGAGTACTTCAGCACCGTGGTGAATTCGTTCAGCATGCCCGGTACCGCGAGGCGGAGCATCTGCGGCAGCTCGATGGAGAACAGCGCCTGCATGCGCGTCATGCCCATCGCCTCCGCGGCGATCACCTCGTGCGGATCGATCGCCTCCAGCGCGCCGCGGAAGACCTCCGCGAGATAGGCACCGGAGATCAGCCCCAGGCTCAGCATCATCGAGACGAGCGGCGGCACGTTGATCCCGATGCCCGGCAGGCCGAAGAACATGATGAACAGCAGCACCAGCACGGGCACGCCGCGGAACACGTAGACGTAGATCGCCAGCAGCCGGGTGAGCGCCGCGCCGGCCTGGCGGCGGAGAATCGCGATCGCGAGTCCCGTGACGAGCGCCGTGGCGATGCAGGCTGCGGTGACCAGCACGGTGTAGCCCGCCCCCTTGGCGAGCAGCAGGCAGATCTGCAGGAAGCTCATCGACGCAGGAACCGCGCGCTCAGTCGAGCCACTTGTCGATGATCGCCTGCAGCTTTTCCGGACCGAGCTCGGCGAGGTAGCGGTCGAAATCCTCGCGCAGCGGCGAGCCCTTCGGGAACGCGTAGCCGAAGCGGTCGAAACCCGACCAGACCCAGCTGTCGCTGATCGGCAGCTTCTTGCGATACACCGATGCCACGGTGCCATCGAGGAATGCGAGGTCGAGGTTGCCGTTCTGGAGATCGGCGAGCACCTCGTTGTAGCTCGGGTAGAGCTTCACCTTGTCCAGCTGGTAGATGCCCTTCGGCTCGAGCTCGTTCCTGATGAAATCGCTGTACGCCATGCCGCGCGGATAGCCGATCGAATACTGCTTCAGTTCGGACAGGTCGCTCAGCTGGAGGTTGCGACTGCTCATGCTCACGAGGTTCCAGGTGTTCTCCAGGTAGGGCTGCGAGAAATCCATGACCTCCCTGCGCTTGTCGGTGATCGAGATGCCCGAGAACGCGACGTCGGCCTGGCCGCCGATCACCGCGCCGAGCATGCCCTGCCAGTCGTACGAGGTGATCTCCAGCGTGCAGCCGCGCGCCTTGCAGTAGCCGTCGAAAATCTCGAAATCCAGCCCCGTGATCTGCCCGTTGTCCTCGTAGAGGTTCGGCGGAGAGGCAGGCGATACGGCCGCGCGGATGACCCGGGTCGCATCGGTGGCGTTGTCGCAACCGGCGAGCGCGAGCGCGACAACGCAAACGAGGCCGAGCAGCCTTTTCATCGGATTTCCTCATCATCGACTATTGACGCGAAGCGGTTTTGCCGCACTTTCCGGACCGTCCTGATGCACGAGTGGTGTCATTAGGCAACCACCATGGATATAGTACCAACATTGTTCACCAGCCCGAAGAATCGACCGGCGTGAATCCACGCTGCAAGCCGCCAGGCATGGCGTTCTGTGAAACTGCAAGGCACTTCTGGGACCGCGCTTATGGATACCGGCTATTTCGTTCGCGACAGACATATCTATGGCCCGGGCGGGGATACCAAATCCTACATAGACGATACGTTTATCTATGCGGGCGCAAAACTCACGGCGGGCGCAAATCTCACCGTGGGTGGAAAACTCACCGGGTACTGGCTCGCGGATGACGGCCACATCTTCCAAAGCGTGCGTGGATCCACGCATTACTGGATAGAAGACGGCCATATTCATGGCCCGGACCGGAATCTGCCCTGGCTGTAGTACCCGGTATCCTCGTTGGCTGAATGAGGAGTTCATCGACATGCATCGCGTGATTGTCTGGGGAACGGGCTTCGTCGGGAAGGCGGTGCTGAAGAGCCTGCTCGGCCATCCGGCGTTCGAGGTCGTGGGTGTCGTGGTCCACGATCCGGCGAAGGACGGCTGCGACGTGGGCGAGATCGTGGGCGGTCCGCGCACGGGCATCATCGCCACGCGCGACGCGAAGAGCCTCCTTGCGCGGGAGGCCGACGCGGTTGCCTACTTCGGGCCCAACATGATGCATGCCGAAGTCAACATGGCGAACATCGAGGCGTCGCTGCGCGCCGGGAAGAACGTCGTCGACACGAGCATGGGGATCTTCCATTACCCCCCGCTCGTTCCGGCCGCGGTACAGGGACCGGATCGCGCAGGCGTGCGCGGCGGGCGGGACGAGCTTCCTCAGCAACGGCATCGACCCGGGCTTCGCGAACGATCTGTTCCCGCTGACGCTGCTGGGATTGTGCGGACAGGTCGAGAGTGTGCGCACGACCGAGTTCATCGACGGGGGCAGCTACCCCGACCAGGCGAGCCTGCGCTTCATGGGGCTCTACTCGAAGATGGACGAGAAGCCGCCGCTCGACGCGAATCCCGGCATGATGACGGGGATCTGGGGCGGGCCGCTCTACATGATCGCCCAGGCCGTCGGCGCCCGCATCGAGCGCACCCGGGAGAACTACTCGCGCTGGACCGGGACGCGTGCCGTCGAGTTCGAGCAGGGTCGGGTCCTCCCGGGCGAAACCGCCGCCCACCGCATCGAGCTCCAGGGCATTGTCGACGGCCGCCCGCGCATCATCATCGACCACGTTCACCGCCTGTACCCGGACGCCGCCCCCGACTGGCCACGGCCGCGACTGAACGAGGTGCACGCCAATCGCGTCGAGATCATCGGGCGTCCCAATATCATCCAGGAAACGGTCTTCTCCGACGCGGACACCGGCGACGGCAACGGTGGCGGCTGCCTCGCCACGGGCATGCGTGTCTTCAACGCGATCCCCGCGGTGTGCGCGGCTGCGCCCGGAATCCTCTCGGCCCTCGACCTTCCGGTCATCGCCGGGCGCGGCGTGATCCACGCCGACGGATTCCGCTCGCGCGCGTGATGACCGACGCTAACGGCAGACGGTTGCTCCCGTCGGCGTCGTCGTGCAATTGACCAGGGGGGGCGCCTTCGGTGCAACCACGGTCTGATACCTGGCCATGCCGTCAAGAATGTGTGCGTTGTCGTCAGCCGCGCTGGCGCGCTCCTGTGCGCTCATCGACGCGCGTTCCTGCTCTTCGTGCGCCATGGCCACGCCCAGTTGGGCCATGAGCAATTTGCCGTCTTCATAGCTCAGTTCGTTGCTGTCTATCGCCCGCGAAACCTTCAGGCGATACGCTGCAGAGAGGTCGACAAGATCGGAATACGGGTACCTGTGCTTGCGAAAAAGGGCGTTCAGGCGGGGATTCACGCACTTGTCAGCGGATTCATACAACCCGTTGTATTGGCCCGCCGCCCACTTTTCCCTGCAATCCTCGAGTACCTTCGCCACCTCGTCCTGGACCGTTGCCGGGGTCGGGCTCGTGGCACAGCCCGACGCAAGCACGACCAGGACGCTGATGAAGAACGCTTTGCCCACGCAGCCTCGACTCCCCGACGGCGATCAGTACGACGCTGCTTCGGGCTCGGCCACGAAGATCTCCACGCGCCGGTTGCGCGCCCGGCCGTCCGCGGTGTCGTTGCTCGCGACGGGCTCGCGCGAGCCGCGGCCATCGATGCTGATCCGGGTGCCCGCCACGCCGCGCGCCGTGAGGTAATCGCGGGTGCTGGCGGCCCGGTTGACCGACAGCGGGTTGTTGATGGCGTCGCTGCCGGTGCTGTCGGTGTGCCCGATGATGGTGATCCGGGTGCCGGGGTTCTCCTGGAGGCTGTTCGCGAACTGGTCGAGGACCACGCGGAAGTCGGGCTTGATCGCGTAGCGGTTGGTGTCGAAGGAGATATCGCTGGGGATATCGAGCTTCAGGCGATTGTCCGCGGTCTGCGACACCGACACGCCCGTACCGGCGGTCGCCGCCTCCATCTGTTCCTTCTGGCGCTGCATCTTCTTCGACCAGACGTTTCCGGCGATCGCGCCGCCCACGGCACCGACGGCCGCGCCCGTCGCCGCACCTTCCCGCGAGCCGCCCAGTGCGGCGCCCAGCACCGCACCCGCGGCTGCGCCGATGCCTGCGCCCTTGGCGGTGTCATGTTGTGTCTGGTCCATGCCGGCGCACCCGCCGAGCGGCAGCACGGCGGCAAGGACGAGGGTAGTCCACAGTTTCTTCATCGAGCATCTCCTTTCGATAACGGCGCGGGATCCCGGCCCGGAATTCGGGGTGGGCACGCAGCAAGTAGACCATGATCCGATGGGTTGAGTTTCGATTCAGCGAACAATTGCACAGAAGATTAAAATCGTGTTAGGTTTTTTCGCGTGGCTTGATCCATCCAGGCGATGCACCCGCGGAGGAGGTGTAGTTGCAGTGCCAGTCCACGCTGGCAGAAATCGACGTCCTGCTTGCAAACAAATAAGTCAACCTCACAAGCGAGGCCAGGCTGGTACAAGAAGAACAAAACAAGGCTGCGAAAGCTCTGGCCGCGATCCTTTCCGTTCGTTCAACCAGGGGATAATCATGAAAAAAAGACTCTTTGATGCCCGTTTGTTCAGCCAATCCGTATTGGCACTGTCCATTGCGGCGGCGGGGCCAGCGGTGGCGCAGGTTGCTGCACCGGTGGATTCGGGACTGGAAGAAATCGTCGTCACAGCCCAGCACCGCCAGGAATCCCTGCAGGACACCGAGATTTCCATCAGCGCCTTCTCTGCCGACACGCTGCGGGATCTTGGCATCACCAATGCGGGGGAAATCGGCAATTACACGCCGAACGTCACGATGTCGCCGCAGATCGGTGGCAGGTCCGGGTTCTCCGTCAACATCCGGGGCGTCAGGAACGGGGAGTCGGTCATCACCTTCGAGCCCTCGGTCGGCTTGTACATGGACGGGGTGCTGATCGCCAAGAACGTCGGTTCATTGCTCGACGTGATGGACATGGAGCGGATCGAAGTCCTGCGCGGACCGCAGGGCACGCTGTACGGCCGCAACACGATCGGCGGCGCCATCAACGTCATCACCAAGCGGCCCACCGACGAATTCGAAGGCAGGGTCGAGGCAACCCTGGGCTCGGAAAGTCAGCAGGACTTCAAGGGCATGCTGAACGTGCCGCTGCTCGGCACGGACAGCCCGGTCGGCTCGTTGACCCTGCGTGCGTCGGCGGCTTCGCTGCAGCGCGACGGGCTGTACGACAATGATTATGTCAATGCGCCGCAGGACGAGTTGCAGGAGCGCGACAGGGAAGTGGGCCTGGCCCATCTGCTGTGGCAACCCACCGACGCGCTGGATGTCATGTACAGCTATGACCGAACCGAGCACGATGAGGCGCCCATCCCGATGTTCGTGACGTTCGTGAACACGGCGGTGCGCAACCCGGCCCCGAATCTGATTGCTCCGTTCCTGGCCGATCGGGGCGACAGGCCTTCTTCGGGCAGCTTCGACAACGACTACATCGGGGAAACCACGGTGGAAGGGCATTCGCTGCATGTCGATTTCGAGATATGCGAGGGGCTCGCGTTTTCCTCGATATCCGGTTACCGGGAAATGGAAAACGCGGGGTTTGGCGACAACGACGGTTCTCCCTACCCCCTGCTCTGGACAGAAGACTACCAGGAGAACGATGTCCTCACGCAGGAGTTCCGGTTGATCGGCGAGGCCTTCGACGCGCGCCTGGATTATGTGCTGGGTGCCTTCTATCTGGACGAAAACGGCGACGTGGACCAGAGCACCTACCTCGACGAAGCGGTGGCGCGCAGCCTGCCGGTGCTCAGGAATGTTCCCTACCGGAGCCAGACCGTTACCGATTTCCAGACCGAAACCTGGGCGCTCTACACCCAGGCCACCTATGCCCTGACGGATCGCTGGGATGTCACCGCCGGCATCCGCTATACGGAAGAAGAGCGTGACATGTCGAAGACCGACTTCCTGTCGATTTCCGGCCGTTTGGCGCGTACCACCCTGTTCCCGGACGCCAACAAGGAGTTCGACAATGTCTCGCCGATGGGCTCGGTCAGTTACGACTGGAGCGAGGACATCATGACCTACTTCAAGGTCAGCGCGGGTTACCAGTCGGGTGGTTTCAATCCACGTGACACCAGCACCGCGGGCTTTCCCATCGGGTTCGATGAAGAGGACCTGATCTCCTATGAAATCGGGTGGAAGTCGACGTTGGCCGACCAGCGGGTCAGGCTCAACGGGGCCGTATTCTTCAGCGACTACGATGACAAGCAGGTCAATATCTTCGCTACCATCCCGGTGCCGCGCAGCACGATCCGCAACGCCGGCGTCGTCGAGATCTGGGGCGCGGAGGTCGAATTGCTGGCACAGCTGACCGAGCATGCCGAAGTCGGTGTCGACTACGGCTACACCGATCCCGAGTACAAGGAACTGGAGGATGAAGCGGGTCGGGATTTGTCGAACTCCAACTTTCCGTTCACGCCGGAGCACAACGCACACGCGTACTTCACCTACGAATTCCCCCGGCTGAGCGTCGGCGCGTTGTCGGCGCGAGTGGACTGGAGCTACAAGGACGCCATGACTTTCCTGGTGCCTGTGCCGGAGCCCAATTCGGAAGGATCGTATGATCTGTGGGATGCGCGCCTGACTCTCAGTGAAATCGCGGGCCCCGGCGACAGCAGCATGCGCGTGTCTCTCTGGGGCAAGAACCTGGCCGACGAGGAGTACTGGAATTTCGGGGTCAACCTTTACAACGGCCAGGGTTGGACGATCAATGGCTACGGAGAGGAGCGAACCTACGGCGTGGATCTCGCCATAGAGTTCTGATATCTGCGCGCTGCCCGCACCACGGGCAACAAAAAGGGAGTCCCCGCGTGTCCGACGAGTCCGTTTACATCCCCCCGCAGGTCTGGACCTGGAAGAAGGACGCGGGGAACCCGTTCGCGAGCATCAATCGCCCCATCGCGGGGCCTACACACGACAAGGAGCTGCCTGTCGGTCGGCACCCGCTGCAGCTCTATTCGCTCGCCACGCCCAACGGCATCAAGGTGACGGTCATGCTCGAGGAGCTGCTGGCGCTCGGGCACCAGGGAGCGGAGTACGACGCCTGGCTGATCAGGATCCTCGACGGTGAGCAGTTCGGCAGCGGATTCGTCGCGGTGAACCCCAACTCCAAGATCCCGGCGCTGCTCGATCGCAGCACGCCGGTGCCGACGCGCGTCTTCGAGTCAGGCGCGATCCTGCTGTACCTGGCCGAGAAGTTTGGCGCCTTCCTGCCGGGCGATCCGACGGTGCGGGCGGAGTGCCTGTCGTGGCTGTTCTGGCAGATGGCCAACACGCCCTATCTCGGCGGGGGCTTCGGTCACTTCTATGCCTACGCGCCCACGAAGATCGAGTACGCGATCGATCGCTTCACCATGGAGGTCAAGCGTCAGCTGGACGTGCTGGACCGCCACCTGGCGCATAACGAGCACATGGCGGGCACGGCGTACACGATCGCCGACATGGCGATCTGGCCGTGGTACGGCGCGCTCGTGAAGGGCATGCTCTACGGCGGCGGCGAGTTCCTCGATGTGCAGTCCTACACCCATGTCATCCGCTGGGCTGAAGCGATTGCCCGGCGTCCCGCGGTGAAGCGCGGGCGCATGGTCAACTGCACCTGGGGTGATCCAGAGGGCCAGCTGCACGAACGCCACGACGCCAGCGACTTCGAGCACCGGACGCAGGACAAGCCTGGCGCTTACGGCGCGCAGGAAGGATGAGTCCTGCAGCCGTCAGCCTTATGGGAGCATACATGTGCCATCGCCACCGTCGCGCACATAGTAGTCGACGCTGACGTAGCCGTTGTCCATCAGGTGCACGTACGGTTGCGCGAGGCCGGTGGCCGGGTTCCATGCGCTGCATGCCTTGCTCCCTGTCCGTGTCATCGTGGTGGCTCCAGCGGCATGGCCGGCCAACCGGATGCACTGCTGCGGAATTCCGATAGTCCAGGCAAGTCTATTCCGCTAACCTTGAACGAACCTTGAATGAGCCGGCCCGGCGTGTTCCTCGGTGAGGAGGGCGACCCGGTTTCCCCGCCGATGAATAAGATGCGGAAAGAGGCAAGCATGTTTCGCTTCCACGATCAGGTCGCGGTAGTCACCGGTGCCGCCTCGGGGCTCGGGCGCGCGACCGCGCGCCGACTCGGCGACGAGGGTGCGCGCGTGGCCGTCGTCGACCTGGACGCTGCCGGCGGAGAGGAGACGGCGGCGCAAATCCGCGCAGCGGGCGGCATGGCCAGGTTCTATGCCGTCGACGTAACCCGATGGGCATCGATCGAGCCGGCGATCGAGGCGGTGACTGCGGAACTGGGTATGCCTGGTGTGCTGGTCAATTGCGCAGGGATCGGCTGCTTCGTGCGCAGCGAACTGGAAACCCAGGCGAACTGGGAGCGGATCATCGCGGTCAATCTGAGCGGCACGTTCCTGATGTGCCGGAGCGTTCTTCCGGCGATGCTTGCCGCGGGGCGCGGATCCATCGTGAACATCGCGTCGAACTCGGGCGTGCTCGGCCAACCCTACGCGGCAGCGTATTGCGCGTCGAAGGGTGGCGTGATCAATCTCACGCGGGCTCTGGCCGTGGAATACCGCTCGCGCGGCGTCCGGGTGAATGCGGTCGCACCCGGCGGCATGCACACGGCGATGCTCTCCTCGTGGGTTCTACCCGAAGGCGCGCGGATCGAAGAGTTTGCGCAGGGCACCTCGCCGCTTGGCAACGCCGAGCCGTCCGAAATCGCAGGATTGATTGCATTCGTCGCCTCGGACGAGGGCCGCTACATGATCGGTCAGATCGTCGGCATCGACGGCGGCATCACCTGCGGATAGTGACAGCGGCAGCCGCATCGCCGCGCAGGCGTGATCGCAAGCCGCGTGCGTGCGCTCACTGGTTGAAGCGATCCGCGTCGATGCCCCACCAGGGGAGGTGGGAGGGCACCGAACCGCTCCACCAGACGATGCCGCCGGAGAGCCTGCTGACGCGCCAGCCCGCCGGTGTGCGCACGAACCCGGCGTGGTAGTAACCGCCGTCGCTGACGATCTGGTCCGACCCGTCCTGCACGGTGATCATCTGCGTGAACACGTAGAAGCGAGAGCTTGCGTGATCGCCATCGACGTCGGTGGCGAAATTGGAGAGGTAGTGCTGGCAGGCGGTGAATCCCGACATGGCCGTCGCCAGCCAGTCGCCGATCGCTGGCCAGGTATCCTTGATGCCGCCATTGGCCACGAAATCAACTTCGGCGCCGGTCGCGAAGACCTCGGCCAGACTGTCCCACCGCTTGGCGTCCACCGCGTAGGCGTAGCGGGCCATGAGGTCCTGGATTGCCACGCGGTCGGCACCGGTCCGAAGTTCCTGCTGGATACCCATCTGCATTCCCTCGTTGAGCGACGCTATGATAGCCGGAAATGCCGCGACGGCGGCGACGATGGAGGCATTGCCGCGATGGGTTCGAGGCCACGCAAGGTCCTGATCTTCGGCCTGGACGGGCCGGTTGCGCCGGCGCTGCTCCGCTATTGCCGGGAAGGCAGGCTGCCCGCGCTCGCCAGGCTCATAGCCAACGGCGTGCTGGCCCCGAACGCCATGGTGCCGCTGCCGACCGCGACGCCGGCCAACTGGACATCCATCGCCACGGGTGCGTGGCCGGGCACCCACGGCATATCCGATTACAACGTGCGCCGGCCGGGCGATCCGCTCGATCGCGCGCACATGGCATTCCACAGCCCCGACGTGAAAGCCGAGTATGTCTGGAACGCCATTGCGCGGGCCGGCAAGAAGTCTGTCGTCGTCAACTTCGTCACCACCTGGCCGCCGGTCGTCGACAACGGCATCCAGATCGGCGGCTCCGGCTGCGACATCAACCAGTGGTTCCACCCGAACCTGGTCTCGGCAAACCCGCAGGGCGGCACGCCGGGGCAGGCTGTTCGCCTCGACGAAGAGGGTCTCGGGCTCGGCGAAGCCGCACCGGGGCTGTACGCCGACTGCGCCAACGGCGGGCTCTTCTGCACGGACACGTTCCAGCCCGGGTCACCGGCACCGACGCGGATCGCATTGGGCAAACCCGAGGGCTGGAGCAACCTGCCACCCGCAGCGAGGCTGCTGGCGGCGGAGCTGCTCGTAAGGCACGCCGGCGGCTGGTACCGGCTCGCTCCGCGGACCTGGCACCTGCTGGTCGTGGATACGGACGGCAGCGGCTTCGATCGGGTGCTCGTCTGCGAACGCAAGGACGCCGCCGCGCCGCTGGCCGGGTTGCGCGCCGGTGAATGGAGCCCTGTGCTGAGGCGGGAGTTCCAGACCGATGCGGGTCCGCGACCTTGCGCGTTCGCGCTGAAACTGCTCGAGCTGTCGGCGGATGCGCGCGACCTGCGCCTCTACCACAGCTCCCTCTGCGCGCTCGACGGCTGGTCGCAGCCCGAGTCGCTGGCCGCGGAGATTGTTTCCGCGAAGGGTCTGCCCAACCCCGACAGCGGTTTTTTCGGCTATGACAAGGGCTGGTTCGGTGCCGACACGTTGCTCGAGGAAATCGAGATGCAGCGGCAGTGGTACGCCGATGCCTGCACCCACGTGCTGAAGAACAAGCCGTGGGATCTGTTCGTCATGCGCTATCACCTGCCCGACACGGCGTGGCATTCGATTTCGGAGGTGCTCGATCCCACCTCGGCCAGGACCCCTGAAGAGCGCCGGCAGCACGAAGCGCTGGAACTCGGCATCTACGAGGCCTGCGACCGCCTCGCGCGCGACCTGATCGCCTGCGTCGACGAGAGTGAAACGCTGCTGGCGTTGATTTCCGACCACGGCGCCAAGCCCGCCGGCCACCCCGGCATCAATGCCAATGCCATCCTCGAGGAGGCCGGTCTGATCGTGCGTGACGCGCAAGGGAAGATCGACTGGTCGCAGACCCGCGCCGTCGCGCGCCCTGTGTGCTGGGTGCACGTCAACCGCGAAGGCCGCGAGCCGAACGGCATCGTCCGTACCGCCGAGGAATATAGTGCGGTGCAGGATGCGATCATCCGGGCGCTCACCGACTACGTGGAGCCGACATCGGGCCGCAAGCCCGTCCTCTTCGCGCTGCGCAAGGAGGACGCCCGCTTCCTGAACATTTATGGCGACCAGGCCGGCGATGTCGTGTATGCGCTGAAGCACGATCATGGCTTGCAGCACGGACCCTTCCTGCCGACGGCCGATTGGCAGGGCGGATCGCTGCGCGGCCTGTTCGCCCTCAGTGGTCCCGGAGTCCGCAAGGGCGCGCGCATCGAGCGCAACGTGTGGTGCGTGGATCTGGTTCCCACCATCTGTCACCTGGCGGGCTGGCCGGTGCCGCGCGATGCGGAAGGGGCGGTGATCTACCAGGCCCTGGACGACGCGGGTTGCTGAGCCGGCGGATCAACGAATCGAAGGAGAGCGCGCATGGAATATCGCAATCTGGGCAGGTCCGGACTGAAGGTTTCCGCCATCGGGCTGGGCACGCACTACTTCGGCTGGTTGCACGACGAGGCAACGTCGATTGCCGTCATCGAGCGCGCGCTCGACCTCGGGATCAGCTTCATCGATACCGCCGACGTCTACGACATGGGCCGCTCGGAGGAGTTCGTCGGCAAGGCGATCAAGGGACGGCGTTCCGACCTTGTCATCGCCACCAAGTTCGGCTGGCCCATGGGCGGCGGGCCCTCGGGCGCGCCCGTGGATTCGCGTCCCAACGCACGCGGGGGTTCACGGCACTACGTGATGCGTGCGGCGGAGGCCAGCCTGAAGCGTCTTGGCACCGACTACATCGATCTCTACCAGATCCATTTTCCCGACCCGTCGACGCCCATCGAGGAAACCCTGCGCGCGCTCGACGACCTCGTGCGCGCGGGCAAGGTGCGCTACACCGGCTGCAGCAACTTTGCGGCATGGCAGGTATCCGAGGCGATGTGGACATCCCGCTGCCACAACCTGAACGCCTTCGCGACCTCGCAACCCCTTTACAACCTGCTGCAGCGGGAAATCGAGCAGGACCACGTGCCATGCTGCGACGGGCACGGGCTCGGCATCATTCCGTGGGGGCCGCTGGCCGGCGGTTTCCTCACCGGCAAGTACCGCCGCGACCAGTCGTTTCCCGCGGACTCGCTGCTCGCCACCCGGCCCATGGCCTACGAGCGGATCACCACGAACGACAACTGGACGAAGCTCGAACGGTTCGAGGCATTCGCGCGCGCGCGCGGCCACACGGTCGGCGAACTGGCGATCGCGTGGTTGCTCGCGCAGCCGCGCGTGTGCTCGGTGATCGCGGGAGCGAGCAGGGCGACGCAACTCGAGGAGCACGTTGCGGCGGCACGCTGGAGGCTGGACGCCGCGGAGCTCGCCGAGATCGACCGGATATGCGCGGGTGACGCAGGCGCGGAGCACCGCTTCGCACTCAGGTAGTCGTGCCCCATGCGCCTGGACAGGTTCCTGCAATCACGGCTTGCGTGCTCGGCGCGCGCCGTAAACCACATGCTCGCCGAGCGAAAGATTCTCCTGAACGGAGTGGCGGTCGATTGCGGCCGTCGGCATATATCCGGATTCTGTCGCGTCGAGGTGGAGGGCAGGGTGCTGCAGGCGCGCCAGCCGATTTACCTGATGCTGCACAAGCCCCGCGGCTGTGTCAGCGCGACCATCGACAGCAGGCATCCCACGGTCCTCGACCTGATCGATCTGCCGTCGAAGGAACAGCTGCACCTGGCCGGGCGACTGGACTTCAACACGACGGGCTTGTTGCTGCTGACCAACGACGGCAACTGGTCGCGCAGGATCACCCTGCCGCAGCGAAAGATAGCCAAGACCTACCGGGTGGAGACGAAGGACGAAATCACCGCAGAGTACGTGCGGACGTTCGCGGCGGGAATCCATTTCCGCTTCGAGAACCTGACGACCCTGCCCGCGGAGCTGAAGCTTCTTTCCGCCAACACCGCGGAGCTCACCCTTCATGAAGGCCGCTACCACCAGATCAAGCGCATGTTCGGCTTCTTCCGGAACGAAGTCACCGGGCTGCATCGGCTGTCGATGGGGAGTATTGTCCTGGATGCCGCCCTCCTCCCGGGGCAGTACCGGCACTTGTCACCGGCGGAAGTTGCGTCGATGCGCTAGCGGGCCGACGATAAGGGCCCGGTTCGGCCCGATCGGCCGACACTTGCCGCTGTGCCGGATCCGGACAAGGGAGCAGCCGGGACATCGAGGAGGGACGTATGCTGCACGATTTTGCGGTCGATGTGTTTGAAGGCGAGCGCCTGCACCGGGAGTTGTCGGCGATGCGCGAGCGCAATCCCGTCAGCCGCGCGCTGTTCGCCGGTCAACCCGCGATGGTCATCACGGGGCACCAGGCACTTGCCGAGGCGTTCCGTGACAACGACTGCTTTCCTCCGGCGGATGCCTACCGCATCACCATCGAGCCGGTACAGGGCGTGACTTTCCAGACCATGGAGGATGAACAGCATCGGCTCTATCGCCGGCTGGCCACGCCAGCCTTCCGCTCCAGCGCCGTGGATGCCATGGAGCAGGAAGGTCTGGCGCGCATTGCCCACGAACTCGTGGATCGCCTGGCTGGCACGCGGCAGGCCGATCTGGCGGCATCCTTCACGCACCGCGTCGCCTTTCTGGTGATCAGCCGCATGCTGGGAATTCCCGGCCACAGGGAAGACGTGTTCCGCGATTGGGCGGTCGGCTTCCTGGAGTATCCCCGCGATCCGGAGCATTCACGGCGCTGCGCTGCGCAGATCACCGACTACCTGCTGCCGATCATTGCGGAGCGCCGACGGGAGCCGCGCGACGACGTCGTGTCCGCGCTGGTGATGGCTGACGCCGATGGTCACCGCCTGACAGACGAGGAGATCCTGGCGCACATACGCCTGCTGTTCAGTGCCGGCGCCTCCACCACGACCGACGCACTGGGCAACCTGCTGTATGCCCTGCTGAGCGACCACGAGCGTTGGGAACGACTGCTTGCAGAGCCGTCGTTGCGCAGCAATGCCATCGAAGAACTGTTGCGCTGGGAGTCGCCGGTGGCGGTGCTGCCGCGCCTGTCCGCTTCCAGGCCGGTAGAGTTTTTCGGCGTCGGGATTCCGCCCGCCACGTTCTGCCTGTTTGCAATCGCCGCGGCGAATCGTGATCCCGCAGTATTCGAGCACCCGGATCGATTCGAGCTCGAGCGCGACAGCGGGAAGAAGCTGCTCAGCTTCGGCCCGGGTCCGCGCCTGTGCCCGGGCATGCATCTGGCCCGTCGCCAGCTGGCTGTTGCGCTCGACGTGCTGATGGATACGACTTCCGGACGTTGCATCTGCTCGACGTGGACGCCGCTCGACCGCGGGGGGCGATCCTGCGTGGTCCGGCTCGGCTGCCCGTGGCATGGTAGACGTCGGTTGCGGGTGGACCACCGGGGCTGGTGTTGTGTCGTATTCCGAACGTATTCCACGTACAGGTCTTTCCCGTGAGGACTCCAGATTGACCATGTCCATACAACGAATTGCGGACGATTTCCTGAATATCCGCGGCTCGTTCAGGATCGGCGGACTGATCGATATCGGCACCCAGGCATCCCTGGTGCGCCGCGCCAGCGGGAGTTTCGTCTTTCTCGACTCCTGTGCGATGAGCGACGCCGTGCAGCGCGAAGTCGACGCGCTGACCAACGGCGGCCGGGACGTGGAGGCCATACTCAACCTTCACCCGTTCCACACCGTTCATGTGCGTGCGATGCACGAGCGTTATCCCCGGGCAAAGCTCTACGGAACGGCCCGGCACCTGTCCCGGTTTCCCGACCTTCCGTGGCAGAAGACGCGCACCGAGCAGCGGCGTCTGCACACGATGTTCGCAAAGGATTTCGAATTTTCCGTGCCGCGTGGCGTCGACTTCATATCGGCGAACGAGAATGTGCATTTCTCGTCGGTGCTCGTGCTGCATCGCGCGTCGCAGACGATCCATGTCGATGACACGCTGATGTACTCCCGCCTGCCGCTGCCTATGCGGATGCTGGGATTATCCGGACATCCTGCTTTTTCATCCCACGTTGTGGCTAGGCATTGGAAAAGCGCCAGGGGGCGGGCCGGGATTTCCGGGACTGGGCCGAGGAGCTCGCCGAACGCTGGCGCGATGCCGGGAATTTGTGCGCCGCTCATACGGCGGTGCTCACTGCAGAGGAGCAACCGCGGTGCCTCGATCCACGATCGCATCCTCACCGCACTGGATCGGGTCTCCGTTTTGCTCCGATAGGGTCACGATGATAATCGTCACGGCGTGGCTTCCCGCGCCGTGACCATCAGCAAGGAGGTCATGATGCTGGTAACCTTTTCCTGTCCGGCGTACGCGGCAATAACGATGTTCGGCGACGTCGCGGTCCGGCTGCTCGAACTGATGGGGCACAGCGGCACGGTGCCTGGCGCCCTGCTGGCGCATGAGGTCCAGCCGGCACTCGAGCGTCTCGAGGCCGCGGTCGCGCACGGCAGCAGCTGCCGGCGCCGGAGGAAGCGGTAGAACGAGGAGGAAGAGGGACCTGCGGTAAGTCTGCGGCACCGCGCGTTGCCGCTGATCGAGTTGCTCAAGGCGGCCGCGAAGCGGCGCGGGAGACGAATTCAACCAGCAGCTCGAGAAGGCCGGCCGCGTCGCCGACTTCCTCGAGTTCGGCGAGCTGACCTGCACCGACGCGCTTCACCGCAACGAATCCTGCGGCGGGCACTTCCGCGAGGAATACCAGACCCCGGACGGCGAGGCGAAGCGGGACGACGACAACTTCGCGTACGTGGGGGCGTGGGAGTGGAAGGGCGCCGGGCAGAAGGCGGAGCTGCACAAGGAGCCGCTGACGTTCGAGATCGTCCATCCCACGCAGCGGAGCTACAAATGAAGCTGAAACTGCGCATCTGGCGCCAGCGGGGACCGAAGGTCGCCGGCAAGATGGTGACGTACGAGATGCCGGACGCGAGAGCAATACGAATGTGAACGTACGAAAGGAGGACA
>CAWFXU010000010.1:0-27743 GCA_963819895.1 uncultured Gammaproteobacteria bacterium | reverse complement strand
GCAGCCCTGCCGTACCGCGATGCGGAGTAGCGCGGTTGGCCTGGTCAGGACGACGCGAGCAACTCGAGCGTGCGCGCGTCCGCTTCACCACCGTAATAGCGTTCGAGCACGCGCCGGAACACCGAGTCCGCGCCGGCCACTTGCGCGAACAGCGTCATCGAGGAGCGCAGCTTCAGGTCGTCGGGCGAGCCGAGGATCTCGTGCGCCGTGCGCCCCGTCACGTCGAGCAGCGCGCGGGCGCATTCCTCGAGCCGCGGCCCGAGCAACGGGTGCGCGAGATAGGCGCGCGCCTCGGCGAGATCGGCGATCGCGTAATGCGCCGCCGTCGCGCTGAGACCCAGCCCCGCGACCTGCGGGAACACGAACCACATCCAGTGCGTGCGTTTGCGCCCGGCGCGCAATTCCGCGAGCGCCTGTGCGTAGACGGCGTGCTGCGCATCGAGAAAGCGTTGCAGGGTCATGGCGCGCGAACCCACACCAACAGACGGTTGTTGGCCGGCATCGCGTGATCGGCGACCGGTTCGAGGCCCGCGGCGCGCGCCAGCGCGTCCACCGCCTCGTGGTCGCGGATACCGCTCGCGGGGTCGCGCCGGCGCAACCAGTCGTCGAAGGCCGCGTTGCTGTCGCTGGTGTAGCGGCCGCCGTAGTTGAAGGGGCCGTAGATCGCGAGCACCCCGCCCGGCGCGAGGCATTGCCCCACCCCGCCGAACAGCGCGCGCACGCCGTCCCAGCCCATGATGTGCAGCGTGTTGGCGCTGAATATCGCGTCGAAGGGACCGGCAGGCCACGCGCCGCGCACATCGAGCGCGAGCGGCGCCAGCACGTTCGGCAGCGGGTGCGCGGCGAGCCAGGCGCGCACCGCCTCGTCCTGTCCCGGCACCTCGCTGGTCTGCCACACGAGTTGCGGCAGCGCGGCGGCGAAATGCAGCGCATGCTGCCCGGTGCCGCTGCCGATCTCGAGCACCCGCGTGGCGCCGGCGAAATGCACGCGCAGCTTTTCGAGGATCGGATCCTTGTTGCGCTCGCAGGCCTCCGAGAACGGCAGCGTGCTCATCGCACGAACAGCCATTCGCGGTCGCAGGACAACGCCGGCTCGTAGCGATAGCCGTCCTCGGCGAAGGCCTTGAGATCCTCGGCGCGCTGCAGGCGGTGGCGAATCGCGAAGCCGGCCATCGCGCCGCGCGCGCGCTTGGCGTTGAAGCTCACGATCTTCAGCGTGCCGCCGCGGTTCTCCTTGAACACCGGCGTGATCACCGCCAGCGTCAGCCGCTCCGGCGCGACGGCGCGAAAATACTCCTGCGAGGCCAGGTTCACCAGTTCGCGGGCGCCCGCGGCGCGGGCCTGCGCCTGCAGCGCGTCGGCGATGCGCGGCCCCCAGAACTCGTAGAGATTGCGCCCGCGCGCATTCGCCAGCTGCGTGCCCATCTCGAGCCGATAGGGCTGGATCGCGTCGAGCGGGCGCAGCAACCCGTAGAGACCGCTGAGGATGCGCAGATGCTGCTGCGCGAACGCGAACTCCTCGGCGGAAAAGGTCTCGGCGCGCATGCCGAGGTAGACGTCGCCGCGAAAGGCGAGCAGCGCGGCACGGGTGGCGCGCGCCGGCGCGCGTGCGCGCCAATCCTGGTAGCGCGCGTGGTTCAGCGCGGCGAGCTCCGGGCTGATCGACATCAGCTTGCGGATCGCCTCGACCGGTAGCGCGCGCAACCCGTCGATCAGCGCGACCGCGTCCTTGGTGAACGCGGGGCGCGTGACGGTGAGCTCGGGTACGGGGGAATCGAAATCGAGCGTCTTGGCGGGCGATACGATCAGCAGCATGCACGGTCCTGGGGCTCGGGAATATTCGGGTGGTGCGGATGCGGACTCTGCCGATAGAATCGCGCCGTCTCCACCCACGCGGCGATTCTATCCCAATGACTGCCCTCGACCCATTGCGTTCCGTGCTGGCCGTCCTGGTGCTGGGTGGCGCTCTGGGCGGTTGCGGCGTCAACCCGGTCACCGGCTCGTCGGAAATGAGCTTCGTGTCGGAACAGCAGGAGATCCGCACCGGCGAGCAGCAGTACGGGCCCAGCCAGCAGAGCGAGGGCGGCCAGTACGTGCTCGATCCCGAGCTGAACGCCTACGTGGCGCGCGTCGGACAGAGCCTGGCGCGCGTCAGCGAGCGCTCGCAGCTGCCCTACGAGTTCGTGGTGCTGAACAATTCCTCGCCCAACGCCTGGGCGCTGCCCGGGGGCAAGATCGCGGTCAACCGCGGCCTGCTGGTGCAGCTCGAGGACGAATCGCAGCTCGCCGCGGTGCTGGGCCACGAGATCGTGCACGCCGCGGCGCGCCACGGCGCGAAAGCCCAGGAGACCGGCACGCTGCTCAACATCGGCCTCGCGGTACTCGGCGTCGCAACGGCGAACAGCGCCTACCAGGACCTCGCGCTGCAGGGAGCGCAGATCAGCGGCGCGCTGGTCCAGACACGCTACGGCCGCGAGGCGGAACTGGAATCGGATTACTACGGCATGCAGTACATGGCGCGCGCCGGCTATGACCCGCAGGGCGCGGTGAGATTGCAGGAAACCTTCGTGAAGCTGTCGCAAGGACGACGACAGGACTGGCTGAGCGGCCTGTTCGCGAGCCACCCGCCCTCGCAGGAACGCGTCGACGCCAACCGGCGCACCGCGCAGAAGCTGGGTCCGGGCGATGACGGGCGCGAGGAATACCAGCGCCGCATCGCGCGCCTGAAGCGCGACCAGCCGGCCTACGACGCCTACGACAGGGGCGTGGCCGCGATGAACGCCGGGCGCTACCAGGAGGCCCTCAAATACGCCGAGCAGGCGCTGAAGCTGCAGGAGCGCGAAGGGCTGTTCCACGAATTGCGCGGCGTCGCCGCGGCGAGACTCGATCGCCCGGCCGACGCGATCAACAGCTTCAACCGCGCCATCGCCGCGAACCCGAACTTCTTCCGTCCCCACCTGTTGCGCGGCAAGCTGCACCTCGAGCGCGGCAATCTCGACATCGCCGCACAGGATCTGAGCGCCTCGAACCGGCTGCTGCCCACGGCGGATGCGACCTTCGGGCTCGGCGAGATCGCGCAACGCCAGGGCGATACCCAGACGGCGCTGCGCCATTACCAGGCGGTGGCCAACAGCGGCTCATCGCTGGCGCCCGCCGCGCGCGAGCGCATCGCCCGCCTCGGAAGCGGCCTCACCAACACTCGCTGACGACCGGACATTGCCATGAAGACTCCCGCAAAGACAAAAGCCGTATCCGCGATCGACGAAGCCCCGCGACCGAGCGGCGAGCTCGCCCTGCAGACCATCGCGATGCCCAAGGACACCAACGCCAACGGCGACATCTTCGGCGGCTGGCTGCTGTCGCAGATGGATCTCGCGGGCGGCATCGCGGCGGCGAAGGTCGCGCGCGGGCGCGTGGCCACCGTCGCCATCGACCGCATGAGCTTCATGGTGCCGGTGCAGGTGGGCGCCGTCGTGAGCTGCTACACCGAGGTGATCTCGGTCGGGCGCAGCTCGATCCAGGTGCAGATCGAGGTGTGGTCGCGCGTCTCGGGCAGCACGGGCGAAGCCGGCTCGCACGACAAGGTGACCGAGGGCACCTTCGTCTTCGTCGCGATCGACGAGAACGGCCGCACGCGGGCGGTCCCCACCTCCTGATTCAGGCGGGCTCGAGATTGGCGTAGGACAGCACCAGCCACTTCGCGCCTTCGCGCGTGAAGTTCACGTTGATGCGCGCGTGTGCGCCCTGGCCCTCGAAATTGATGATCACGCCTTCGCCGAACTTCGGGTGACGCACGGCCTGCCCCAGGCGCAGGCCGGTCTGCGGCACCTCGGCGCCGCGCGTGGCGGCGGAGGGCGCGCGGTACTGGTCGGCCAGCGATACCGGGCGCGTGATCGAGGCGCGCGGACGCACCTCGCGCAGCAGCTGCGGCGGGATCTCGCGCACGAAGCGCGACATCGAGTTGAAGGTCTCGTTGCCGTGCAGGCGGCGTGATTCGGCGTAGGTCAGGAACAGCGAGCGCATCGCGCGCGTGATGCCGACGTAGGCGAGGCGGCGCTCCTCCTCGAGGCGGCCCGGCTCCTCGCGCGACATCGCGTGCGGGAACAGGTTTTCCTCCATGCCCGCGAGGAACACCAGCGGGAACTCCAGGCCCTTCGCCGAGTGCAGCGTCATCAGCTGCACGCCGTCCTCGAACTCCTCGGCCTGGCCGTCGCCGGCATCCAGCGAGGCGCGGTCGAGGAACTGCGGCAGCGGCGGCTGCTCCGGGTTCTCGGGCACGAACTGGCGGCAGGCGCTCACCAGTTCCTCGAGGTTCTCGGCGCGCGTCTGGCCGCGCTCGCCCTTCTCGTTGCGGTGGAACTCGAGCAGCGTGCTGGCCGCGAGCACGTGGTCGGCCAGTTCGGCCAGGTCCATGCCGGCGGTATCGCGCTGCAGCTGGTCGATGAGATCGAGGAACGCGGTGAGCGCATTGCGCGCGCGCGCCGGCAGCCCGACGGCGACCTGCGCGGCCGCGGCCCACAGCGAGATGCCGCGCTCGCGCGCGCTCGCGCGCAGCAGGTCGATGGTCGCCGCACCGATGCCGCGCGTCGGCGTGTTCACGACGCGCTCGAAGGCCGCGTCGTCGTGGCGATTGGTGATCAGGCGCAGGTAGGCCAGCGCGTTCCTGATCTCGAGGCGCTCGTAGAAGCGCTGGCCGCCGTAGACGCGGTAGGGAATGCCGCTGCGCAGCAGCGCCTCCTCGAGCACCCGCGACTGCGCGTTGGAGCGGTAGAGGATCGCGGCATCGGCGCGCGGGTGTCCGTCGGCGATCCAGCGCTGGATGTGATCGACGATGAAGCGCGCCTCGTCCTGCTCGTTGAAGGCGGCGTAGAGCGTGATCGGCTCGCCTTCCTCGCCGCTGGTCCACAGCTGCTTGCCGAAGCGGCCCTGGTTGTGCGCGATCACCGCGTTCGCCGCGTCGAGGATCACGCTGGTGGAGCGGTAGTTCTGCTCCAGGCGCACGATGCGCGTGTCGTCGAAGTCGCGCTGGAACTGGTGGATGTTCTCGATCTTCGCGCCGCGCCAGCCGTAGATCGACTGGTCGTCGTCGCCGACCGCGGTGACGCGCGCGGCCTTGCCCGCCAGCACGCGCAGCCAGGCGTACTGGATCGTGTTGGTGTCCTGGAACTCATCGACGAGGATATGCTGGAAACGCTGCTGGTAGTGCGCCAGCAGCGCCGGCTGCTTCAGCCACAGCTCGTGCGAGCGCAGCAGCAGTTCCGCGAAGTCCACCATGCCGCCGCGTTCGCAAGCCTGCTCGTAGCCGCGGTAGAGCACCAGCATCGTGTTCAGGTAATGGTCGCCGTAGGACTCGATGTGCGCGGCCCGCCGGCCCTCGTCCTTCTGCGCGTTGATCCACCACTGCGACTGCTTGGGCGCAAAGCGGTCCTCGTCGATGCCGATGTCGCGGTAGACGCGCTTGATCACGCGCAGCTGGTCGTCGGAATCGAGGATCTGGAAGTTCTGCGGCAGTCCCGCCTCCTCCCAGTGCGCCTTCAGGAAGCGGTGCGCCAGTCCGTGGAAGGTGCCCACCCACATGCCGCGGGTCGAGACGCCGACCATCTCCTCGATGCGCGCGCGCATCTCGCGCGCGGCCTTGTTGGTGAAGGTCACGGCCATGATCCCGTGCGGCGAGATGCCGTCCTGGAATACCAGCCAGGCGATGCGGTGCACCAGCACGCGCGTCTTGCCGCTGCCGGCGCCGGCCAGTACCAGCAGGTTGGTATCCGGCGCGGTGACGGCCTCGCGCTGCGCGGTGTTGAGGGAGTCGAGGATGCTTTCGGCGTGCATCGGCGGATTCTACCAACAATCGCCTGCAACCGGTCCCGCGGCTTCCCGGGCGCACGCCGTATTTGTACCCTGGCACGATTGCCGGGGCGGGCTTTTTGTTATGCTCCGCCGCTCACCCGTCATCACTGGACCCGGAGAATCACGATGTCCCGCTATCTCGCCGCATTGCGACCCCTGGTTTTGGTCGCCGCCGCGCTCGGCGCCGCCGCCACGTTCGCCGAAACGCCGTCGAAACCCGAGGCGGTCGCCTATTTCATCTCGCCCGCCGATGGCGCGACCGTCGCCAACCCCGTCACCGTGCGCTTCGGGCTGCGCGGCATGGGCGTGGCGCCGGCCGGTGTGGAGCGTCCCGACACCGGGCACCATCACCTGTTGATCGACCTGGACACGCTGCCGCCCGCCGGCGTGCCGATGCCGATGGACGAGCAGCACCGGCATTTCGGCGGCGGGCAGACCGAGGTGACGCTGGAGCTCGCGCCGGGCAAGCACACGCTGCAGCTGCTGCTGGGCGACCACATGCACGTGCCGCACAACCCGCCGGTGGTCTCGGAGCGCATTACCATCACGGTCGAATGACAGTGGGGCCGTGAGCCCCTGTCCCTGAAGCCCGACGGCGCAGCCAGCATGCGCGCCGCCGGGCAGCCGCTCGCGCTGCACCTGCCCGCGCCGACCCGATCCCCTTCGCATCTGCCGTACGTATCGCCATGAGCACCATCCTCAGTCTCGACAACGCCGAACTCGCCTACGGGCTGCACCCGCTGCTCGACCGCGCCTCGCTCACCGTCACCCAGGGCGAGCGCATCGGGCTGATCGGACGCAACGGCACCGGCAAGTCCTCGCTGCTGCGCGTGATCGCGGGGGACGCCCCGCTCGACGACGGCGAGCTGCGCCTGCCCGCCGGCGGTCGCGTGATCCTGGTCGAGCAGGAGCCCGAGCTGCCGCCCGCTGCGACGCTGCGCGAGAGCCTGGTGCTGCGCGGCGGCTTCGACGCCATCCACGACGACAAGGAACGCTGGCGGCTGGAAGCGCGGCTGAGCGAATACGCGCACCGGCTGCAGCTGAAGGAGGACGCCGACATGGCGCGGCTCTCCGGCGGCGAGCGCAAGCGCGCCGCGCTGGCCCTTGCGCTGGCACTGGAGCCGGATCTGCTGCTTCTCGACGAACCGACGAACCACCTCGACATCGAGGGCATCACGCTGCTCGAGGAGTTGCTCGCGAAAGTGTCCGCGGCGATCGTGATCACGCACGACCGCGCCTTCCTCGACCGCATCGCGACCCGCATCGTCGAGCTCGACCGCGGCCTGCTGCGCTCCTATCCCGGCAATTTCTCGGCCTACGAGGCGCGCAAGGCGGACCAGCTCGCGGCCGAGGCCGTGGCGGCACGCAAGTTCGACAAGTTCTGGGCCGAGGAAGAGGCGTGGATCCGCCAGGGCGTCAAGGCGCGGCGCACGCGCAACGAGGGGCGCGTGCGCCGGCTGGAGCGCCTGCGCAACGAGCGCGCGGAACGGCGCGAGCGCATGGGCAACGTGCGACTGCGTCTCGATGCCGGCGAGCGCTCGGGCAAGCTGGTCGCCGAGCTCGAGAACGTCTCGAAGTCCTTCGGCGAGCGCACCGTGGTGCGGGACCTGTCGCTGCGGCTGCTGCGCGGCGACCGCCTCGGGCTGATGGGACCGAACGGCGCCGGCAAGAGCACGCTGATCAAGCTGATACTCGGGCAGATGCAGCCCGACGCGGGCACCGTGAAGCTGGGCACCAGCCTGCGAGGTGGCCTACTTCGACCAGATGCGCGAGCAGCTCGACCTGGCGAAGACCGTCGCCGAGACCATCAGCCCCGGGCTCGGAGTGGGTGGAGATCGGCGGCGCGCGCAAGCACATCATCAGCTACCTCGGCGACTTCCTGTTTCCGCCGCAGCGCGCCGGCTCGCCGGTCGGCACGCTCTCGGGCGGCGAGCGCAACCGCCTGCTGCTGGCGCGGCTGTTCGCGCGCCCGGCCAACCTGCTGGTGCTGGACGAGCCGACCAACGACCTCGACATCGAGTCGCTGGAACTGCTCGAGGACACGCTGCAGGGCTACACCGGCACACTGCTGCTGGTGAGCCACGACCGCGTGTTCCTCGACAACGTGGTGACGCAGACGCTGGTCGCCGAAGGCGACGGCCACTGGCAGGAGTACGCCGGCGGCTACAGCGACTGGCTGCTGCAGCGGCCACAGCCCGCCGCAGCGCCGGCGCCGGTCGCGACGCCCACTGCGGCAAAGGCGCCCGCGCCCGGGCGCGCCGCCGCGAAGAAGCTGAGCTTCAAGGAGCAGCGCGAGCTCGAGAGCCTGCCCGCCACCATCGACGCGCTGGAGAAGGAACAGGAAGCGCTGCTCGCGAGCATGGGCAGCGGCAACGTGGAGGCAATGCGCGCGGCGTCGACGCGCGCGGCCGAGATCACCGAACTGCTCGAGTCCGCCTTCGCGCGCTGGAGCGAGCTCGAGGAGCGCGCGTAGGTCACGGATTCACAGCGCGTCGGGGCGGGCCCGTCCATGCGCGGCGTCGTCCTGTGCGCGGCTAGGTGCATCGCGGCGATTGTCGGCCTGCCGTAGCGGCACAGGCCCGCCCTCGCCACGCCTGCCTATGCGGCGCATTTCGGTCTAACAGCATCGCCTAGGACTCTCCAGCATCTGCGCCGGATCGCGCATATCGAGCATCCCGAGATAGCCGCCCATGTCGGCGATGGCGTCGTGGACGCCGTAGCCAACGAGGCGCCGGGCCAGCGGCGAGAGACTGCGCGCCACCGACGGCGGCACCGCCAGCACGTTGTTCTCCTCGGTGCGCAGCCAGCCCAGGGCGTAGCTGAGGTGGAAGCCACGACGCCACTCGTCGGCGGTGCTGTTGGCGCCACCGCCGTGGATCGTCGAGCCGAGGTAGATCACCGCCGAACCAGCCGGCATCTCGGCGTGCGCCGTTTCCGCCTCGGTGGCGACGCGATCGCGCGGCCAGCGATGGCTGCCGGGCACCACGTAGGTCGCGCCGTTGCCACGGTGGAAATCCACCAGCGCGACCACGGTCGCGAGCTGCAACTCCGGGTGCGGTCGCGGGCAATGCACCCACACATCCTCGTCGCGATGCGGCCACTGCGCCTCGGCACCAGGGCCGCGGTCCATCAGGTGGCCCAGGTTCAGCTGGTAGCCCGCACAGCCGGGCAGCAGCACGCGGTCACAGAGTCGCCAGCAACAGCGGATGGCACATCACGTTTTCGGCGAAGGCGGGCGACTTGCCGGCGAGCCCGGTCACGTGGCGCACGCACTTGCCGAAGAAGGCGTCCAGCACCGGATTGAGATGGTTCATGTGCGGATCGGCCCGCGCCAGCAACGGATCGACATCGCCGTTGAGCTGCGCGAGCAGGGGCTGGTCGAGCAGGCCCTCGACGATCACCGCGCCGTGCTCGTCGAGGGCGGCGTGGATGCGCTCAACGGGCTCGCTGACGGCAAGTCGCGGCAGGCTGGCCATGGTGCATCACTCCCGGGTATGCGATCGGCGGCAATTGCAGCAAGGCTACGCCAGGCGCGCGAATTCTCCTATAGTCGCGCCGGGCGCCGGAACGTTTGCGGCGCAGGCGAACACGGAGACGACGGCATGAGCGTGGTGAACATCGAACGGCGCGGACACTGCGCGGTATTGACCCTGAACCGGCCACAGGTGCTGAACGCCATCAACAACGACATGCTGGACGAGCTGGAACGTCTGCTCGAGACGATCCGCGACGACGACAGCCGCGCGCTGATCCTGAGCGGCACCGGGCGCGCCTTCTGCGCCGGCACCGACCTCAGCGAATGGCACGGCGATCCGCAGCAACGGCTGCTGCGCGTGCATGCGCTGGTACAGCGCATGCTCGAATTCCCGAAACCGATCGTCGCCGCACTGAACGGGCTGGCGCTCGGCGGCGGCCTGGAGCTGGCGCTGGCCTGCACCTTCCGCGTGGCGCGGCGCGGCGCGAAGCTGGGGCTGCCCGAGATCAAGCTCGGCCTGCTGCCCGCGTACGCCGGCACGCAGCTGTTGCCGCGGCTGATCGGCGAGAACCGCGCGCTGGAAATGATGCTGAGCGGCGATCCCGTGGACGGCGCGAACGCGCTCGCGATGGGCCTGGTGAACCGCACCTGCGAGGACGACGCGGACGTGGTGGACGCGGCGGCCGAATTCGCCGCGAGCTTCACGCGTCACAGCCTGGTGCCGCAGCGGGCGATCCGGCGCGCCATCGCCGAAGGCGCGCGGTTGCCGCTCGACGAGGCGCTGCGCCACGAACGCGAGCTGGTGCGCGAGGTCTCCGCCAGCGCCGACACGCTCGAAGGCGTGCAGGCCTTCCTCGAAAAGCGCGCGCCTCGCTGGCGGGACATGTAGGTCCGGCTTCAGCCGGACAGATGCAGATGTCCGGCTGAAGCCGGACCTACGCGAGCTCGTATTCGTCCAGCTTCGGCTCGCGCGTCCAGGTCCAGTAGTCGAGCAGCTTCCACGGCGAGAGCACGGTCACGCGGCCCTTGCTGTTGCGGTACCAGCTGTGCGCCACCGCGGGGTGCGACCACACGGTGCGCGCCAGTGTTTCCTCGAGACGCCGGTTGTACGCGTCGTGCACCTCGCGGCGCACCTGCAGCGTCTTCGCATCGCGCTCGAGCATGGCCCTGATGCACCCCATGATGTAGCGCGCCTGGCACTCGCCGTGGAAGATCAGGCTGCCGCTGGCGGCGAGGTTCGTGGCCGGGCCGTACATCACGAACAGGTTCGGGAAGTCGGGCACCGTGATGCCGAGGTAGGCAGCCGGATCGTCGCCCCACTGCTCGCCCAGCTTCACGCCGTTGCGGCCGGTGATCTCCATCGGCCACAGGTAGCGGTTGGCATGGAAGCCCGTTGCGTAGACCACGACGTCGGCCTCGAACTCGCTGCCGTCCGCGGTGCGCACCGCCGTTTCCGTCAGGGCAACCACCTCGCGGTCGACCAGTTGCACGTTGTCGCGGCGCAGCGCCTGCAACCAGGAACCGTTGTCCTGCAGGGTGCGGCGCGCCAGCGGCGGGTACTTCGGCAGCACGCGCTCGAACAGCGCCTCGTCCTCGCCACACTGCTGGCGGATCCAGTCCGTGAACATCTCGCGCGTGAATTCGTTGATCGCGTTGATCGAACGCTCCTGGTGCGGCCACTGCGGATCGACGAAGGTGCCTTCCCAGGTGCCGTCGGTGGCGGGCCAGAACAGCAGGAAACGGTACCAGCGCCCGTAGTAGGGCAGGTGACGGAAGCACCAGCTCGCCCCCTCGGACACGGCGCGGTGGTAATCGGGGTTCGGGAACATCCATTGCGGCGTGCGCTGGAAGGTGCAGACCTGCGCGGCCTCCTTCGCGATCTCGGGCACGAGCTGGAAGGCGCTGGCGCCGGTGCCGATCACCGCGACGCGCTTGCCCGCGAGACTCACCGAGTGGTCCCAGCATGCCGAATGGAAGGCCGGCCCGCGGAAGCGCTCGAGCCCCTCGATGTCCGGCAGCTTCGGGCGGTTCAGCTGGCCCACGCCGCTGATCAGCACGCGCGCGCGCAGCGTCTGCGTCGCGCCGTCCTTCGCGCGCACGCGCACGTGCCATTCGCCGCTCGCCTCGTCGAAGTCCGCCGCCTGCACCTCGGTGTCGAAGCGGATCTGCGGCTCCACCCCGTACTTGCGCGCGGTGTTCTCGAAGTAGCGGCGCAGCTCGGGCTGGCGCGCGAAGAACTCCTGCCAGTCCAGGTTGGGCTCGAAGGAATAGCAGTAGAGGTGGTTGCCCACGTCGACGCGACAGCCCGGATAGGTGTTCTCGTACCAGGTGCCGCCCACGCCGGGGTTCTTCTCGATGATCACGTAGGGAACGCCTTCCTCCTGCAGGCGGATGCCCGCGAGGATCCCGGACATGCCGGCGCCGATGATCAGCACCGGCAGCGCCTCGCGCGCCTCCTGCGGTATGTGCGCCAGCGAGACCTCGCGCGCGTCGCGCCCGTCGAGCTCCATCTCCTCGAGCATCATCGGCACGTAGGCCGCGGGCACCTCGCCGGCGACCAGGAAGCTCATCATGCGCTGCAGCGTTGCGGTATCCGGGGCCGGCGGCAGCGTGCAGCCGCGGTCGCGGTAGGCCCTGATCACCTCCAGCGCGCGGCGGCGCAGCTCGGCCTGCTGCTCGGCGGGCATCGCGCACTGCATGTCGTTCAGGAAGGCCAGCACCGGGCGGATGTCGCCATCGAGCAGGCTCGCGTCACCCGTCATGTGGATCATCGACATCATCAGGCAGGGGACGCTCGCCTGCTCGAGCGCCGCCGCGATCGTTGCGTCGTCGTCGGTGATCGGTTCGCCGGCCGGGTTGATACGGTGCGTCATGGCGCGTGCTCCGGTGGAATGCCTGTGCGCGACATTATCCGCCCGCGCGCGATTCACGGCTGATTACAATCGCGCAAGGCAGCCCGTGCGGACGAGGGCGGCGTTGATGCGAGTATCGGTCCCCCAAGCATGTGATCTGGCTCCAGGTTGCACGGCTGTAACGACAAGCCGGGCCGGCCTCGGGTAGGCTTCGGCACAAACACGAGCCATGGCAACAGGAGACCGGAACATGTCGGACGCCATCACCCCGTTCAAGGTCGAGATCGGGAACGCCGAGATCGAGGACCTGCGCCGGCGCCTCGCGGCCACGCGCTGGCCGGACGCCGAGACCACCGGCGACTGGAGCCAGGGCATACCGCTCGCGTACATGCAGGAGCTGTGCACCTACTGGGCCACGGAGTACGACATGCAGCGCGTGGCGAAGCGCCTCAACGCCTTCCCGCAGTTCCGCACCACGGATCGACGGCCTCGGCATCCATTTCCTGCACGTCCGCTCGCCGCACGCCGACGCGCTGCCGCTGGTGATGACGCACGGCTGGCCGGGCTCGGTCATCGAATTCCTCGAAGGTGATCGAGCCGCTCACCGACCCGACGCGCCACGGCGGCGAGGCGAAGGATGCCTTCCACGTCGTGTGCCCCGCGCTGCCGGGCTACGGCTTCTCCGACAAGCCGCCCGCCAGCGGCTGGGGCGTCGAACGCATCGGCCGCGCCTGGGGCCAGCTGATGCAGCGCCTGGGCTACGAAAGCTACGTGGCGCAGGGCGGGGACTGGGGCTCGATGGTGACCAGCAGCATCGCGATGACCGAAACCGCGCATTGCCGCGGCATCCACCTGAACATGCCGATGGTCGCGCCCGACCCCGACACGATGAACGATCTGACCGCGAGCGAACAGGCTGCGCTGGCCGCCATGCAGGACTATTACGAGAACGAGTCCGGCTACTCCAAGCAGCAGAGCACGCGGCCGCAGACGCTGGGCTACGGGCTCGCCGACTCGCCGGCCGGGCAGGCCGCGTGGATCCTGGAGAAGTTCCGGGCCTGGACCGACTGCGGCGAGGGCGAGGCGCGGCATCCCGAGAATGCGCTCACGCGCGACGAACTGCTCGACAACGTGATGATGTACTGGCTGACGGACTCCGCTGCCTCCTCGGCGCGGCTCTACTGGGAGAGCTTCAACACGCCGAGCATGGCGCCGATCACGATCCCGGTCGGCGCGAGCATCTTCCCGAAGGAGATCTTCCGCACCTCGCGGCGCTGGGCCGAGAAGCGCTTCGCCCGGCTGGTGCACTGGAACGAGCTCGAGCGCGGCGGCCATTTCGCGGCCTTCGAACAGCCCGGAACTGTTCGTGGGCGAGTTGCGCGCCTGCTTCCGCGCGATGCGCTGAGCGCTTCTCAGTGCAGTAAGCGCGGAGCCGCGGCCGGATCGCGCTTGGGCGGCGGTACCGAGCCGTGATGCGCGATCATCCGCCAGCCCTCGTCGAAGCGGCGGAACACGTTGGTGGCCAGCACATGGCTGGTGTGCTCGCCGTGCGAGATCTGTTCCCGCACCAGGTGCACCGCGAGCCCGCCCTCGCTGACGCGGCTCACCACGTGCACGCGCAACTGCGGTGCGATGGCGCCGTCGAAAATGGCCGCCCAGCTGTCCAGCACCTCGTCACGCGTGCGCAGCAGCGCGCCGCCGGGGTGGATGCAGCTCGGCTCCTCGTCGGCCCACACGGCTTCCATGGCCGAAAGATCGCGCGCGGTGAACGCCTGGTAGAACGCGCGCTCGCACTCCATCGCGCTGGCGAACACTTCCTGCCGCCCCTTGTCCCGACCCGCATCGCCCATCCTTACCTCCTGCCGCCGCCCTATGCCGGCATGGTGCGCGCCGCGACGACTCGCCGCAATGCCCCGCGCTGTCAACCGATCCTGCCCGCAGGCGTTTTCTGCAGCAACACGGTTCGTCACCAGGCAAGGAGAAACCGATGCGCAGCAAGCTGATCACCGTCCTTGTGCTGGGCGCCGCCCTCGGCGCCGCGCCGGCGCTGGGCGACGGTCGTGGCCACAAGCACGGCCACCGGCAACACGGTTACCATTACCGCGAGCCGGTGCGCGTGGTGCGCTACGAGCGCTATGTCGAGGTGCCGCCGCCACGGGTCTACTACGGGGCGTATTCGCCGCGCCCGGTGTATGTCCACTATGATGAGCCCCGTCGTCACCGGGGGGATCATGATCACGACCTCATCAAGTGGATCGGCGGAGCAATCGTGCTCGGCGAGATCATCCATCACACCGGCGGTCACTGAGCGCCGGGCGACGGGATGCTGATGCGCGCTGGCGGCGATGGCGCGGACGGCAACGCGACGGGGGCGATGGATATCGAGGCCTTCCTGCGCTCGATCGAGCGTCGGGGTTTCCTGATGGCGCGCCTGGCACTGGGCAACGACGACGACGCACTCGACGCGATGCAGGACACCATGATGCGGCTGGTGCAGCGTTACGCGAACAAGCCGTCCGCGGAGTGGCGGCCCTTGTTCTACCGCATGCTGCACAACCGCATCACCGATACGAGGCGGCGCCGCGCGATCAGTTCGCGGCTGTTCGGGTGGCTGGAGCGGCGCGACGACGACGAGACACCGGATCCGCTGGAGCGCATCGCGGATCCCGCGGCCCTCGATCCGGGTCGTATCGTCGCCAGCAACGAGACCGCCGAGGCCCTGATGGCTGCGGTGGCCGCGCTGCCGCAGCGCCAGCAGCAGGCGTTCATGCTGCGTTGCTGGGAAGGCCTGTCGACCGCGGAAACGGCCACCGCCATGGGTTGCACCGAGGGCAGCGTGAAGACACATTATTCGCGCGCCGTGCACACGTTGAGGGAAAGACTCGGGGAGCATCACGCATGAACAGCTTCGAGGAGGATGCGCGCGCGACCCTGCGCGCCGAGGAAAACACGCTCGACGGCACCACGCTGACGCGCCTGGGTGCCGCCCGGCGCGCGGCGCTGGCGACACCCGCGGCGCCGTGGTGGCGCCTGCACGCGCCGGCACTCGGCGGCGCGGCGCTGGCGGTGGCGGTCGCCGTCGCCGTGCTGATGCCGGCGCAGGAGCAACTGCGAGCGCCCACCCGTGCCGGCGGCGATCCGGTGGCGGAGGATCCGCAGTTCTACGAGGACCTGGATTTCTACATGTGGCTCTCCGAATCGGAAATGGGCAACCATGGCTGAGCGGTGCGCGCGCAAGGCCATCGTGCTCGTCTGCGCCCTGGCGCTCGCCGCGGGCACGATGAGCGCGGCGCCAGAGCAGGCGCAGGCGCGCGGACACGACGCCGGCCCGATGCGGCTCGCGCGCAACGACGACAAGGGCCAGGCCCGCGAGCGCGGTGGCGGCAAGCAGCGTGCGCACGACGAGCAGCGCGGGCGCGACAGCAGCAACGGGCAGGACGCCCGCGAGCGCTCGCAATGGCGCTCGGCAGATGACGGGCAAGCCCGGCGCGCGGAGCGCAACCGGTCCGCCCAGCCGGCGCAGTCGCCGCGCCGCGAAGACCCGGGCGCGGAGCAGCGCCGGCGGCTGGAACAGCGCCAGCAAAGCTTTCGCGCGCTTCCGGGCGAGCAGCAGCAGCGGCTGCGCCAGGCCGAGGAGCGCTACCGCAGCATGTCGCCCGACCAGCGCGAGGACCTGCGCCGGCGCTGGGAGAGCATGAGCGAGAGTGATCGCGAGCGCTACCGCCGTCGCATCGAGAACCGTGACGACTGAGCCTCGTTCGGCGCCGGCTCACGCAGCCATTGCTATCGGGCTATATTGATAGTCGTGCGCGGCAGCTGCTGCGCGCCCCCAATCCAGGTCCCGGGAGCCGATGCCGATGGATGTGCTGCTGGCGCTGCTCGCGCTGTTCAACGTGTTCGCCATGATCACCGTCTTCGTGCCGCGCACTTTCCCCGACAGCATGCTGCCGTGGTTCGTGTTCGCCTTCGCGCTGCTCTCGACCGAGCTCGCCTGGCTCTGGCTGCCGCTCCAGGCGGTGCTGGCGCTGGCATGCGTGGCCGGCGGCGCGCTCGCGTCCACGCTCGGCGTCGTCGCGCTGCTGGTGCTGGCGGTCTCGTGGCTCGGCCTGCTGCGCAGCATCTGGCTGGGTCTGGACAGCGGTACCACGGTGGAAAGCGCGCTGATCCAGGCGCTTGGCCGCGACTACCGCGCGCGTATCCCGGCAGCCGCCTGCCGCGGACTGCGCAGCGTGGTCGGCTTCGCCGACTGGCGCCGGCCCTTCGCGATGCAGCGCCCCGGCGTCGAGGTCATCCGCAACCTCGCCTACGCGCAGGGCGGCATCCGCCAGCGCCTCGACATCTACCGTCCCGCGGTGATTCCGCCCGAGGGCTGCCCGGTGCTGCTGCAGATCCACGGCGGCGCCTGGATGATCGGCGCCAAGGAAGAGCAGGCACTGCCGCTGATGTACCGCATGGCGGGCAGTGGCTGGATCTGCGTGGCGGCGAACTACCGCCTGAGCCCCAGCGTCGGTTTCCCCACCCACCTGCAGGACTGCAAGGCGGCGCTGGCGTGGATCCGCACCCACGGACGCGCGTACGGCATGAACCCGGACTTCGTCGCGGTCACCGGCGGCTCGGCGGGCGGCCACCTGACGGCGCTGATGGGGCTGACGGAGAACCGCCCCGACCTGCAACCCGGTAACGAGGGCATCGATACCTCGGTGCAGGCCTGCGTGCCGTTCTACGGGGTCTACGATTTCCTGAACCGCTCCGGCGCACGCCCTTCGAGCGCGAAATTCCTCGAGTTTCTCGGCGAACGCGTGCTGCACGCCACGCCCGAGCAGAACCCGGCACTGTGGGAGCTGGCCTCGCCGGTCACGCAGGTCCACGCGCACGCCCCGCCGTTCATGGTGCTGCACGGTTCGCGCGACAGCCTGGCGCCGGTCGCCGACGCGCGCCTGTTCGCGCGCCACCTGCGCGAAGTGTCGCGCAACCCGGTGGCGTACGTGGAACTGCAGGGCGCGGAGCATGCCTTCGACATCATGCACTCGCCGCGCACCGAGCACGCCATCGACGGCGTGCAGCGTTTCCTGGAGTGGGTACGGGCGGGGCAGGGTCGCTGAACCCGCGGGTCCGCATTCCATGCGGACATCACACCGTGGGTCCGGCTTCAGCCGGACAATGTCCGCATGAATGCGGACCTACAGGGCCTTGACCTGCTGCGCGTCGCAGCGCTCGCAGCGGTACACCGTGACCAGCTTGCCGGCACGGACGTCGAACTGCTTTTCCTTCCAGATCTTCCACTTGTGATGACCGTTCAGGCACAGGGTCTTGCCCCTGTGCCGCTCGGGCCTGCGCAAGGCAATCACCTCGCCCATGGTGGCGCTACACCGTGCGCATCGGCACTTCAGCCGAAGACACAGGCAAAGAACTTGTTGCCATCGAGGTCGCGGAAATAGCCGCCGTACAGGGAGTCGCCGCGCGGTCCCGGCGCGCCTTCGTCGCTGCCCCCGAGCGCCAGCGCCTTCGCGTGCAGTTTGTCGACGGTCTCGCGGCTGCCGGCGTCGATCGCCACCATGGTGCCGTTGCCCGCGCTGGCGGGTTTGCCGTCGTAGGGCGTGCAGACCGCGAGCATCGGCGCGCCGGGCTTGGCGCCCCAGATGACCATGCGGTCCATCACCATGACACGCGCGGCGCCCATCTCGCCGAGGAGCGCGTCGAAGAAGGCGCTGGCGCGGGGAAGGTCATTGGTTCCGACGGTGACGTAGCTGATCATGGAAATCTCCTGTTGTGATCGGGGGGTAACGCAGGCGCGCCATTATTCGGGAGATTCGTTGCCAGCGGAAGGGTCAGTACTCCGGCCCCAGCGCATCGGGTTTCTGCACGTACCAGTCGACGCCCGCGGCGTCGCGCTCGCGGCGGATCATGCGCCGGCCGATCAGGCAGTTCAGATGCGCCAGCGTTTCGCCGGTGGCCATGTAGAGCATGTCGTTGCTGAGCTCGCGGCGGAACAGCACGCGGGAGCAGTCCACCGCGCGCCTGGGCTCGGCAAGGGCCTCGAACAGGATCGCGAGCCCGCGCTCGTGCGACTCGATGATCTGCGTCAGGCGCACGTGCAAGCCGAGGAACGGCGCCTGGTGCGCCGGCAGCACCAGTACGTTGTCGGGCAGCCTGGCGCGGATGCGCGCGCTCGAGAACAGCCATTCCTTCAACGGATCGCCCTTGGGCTCGGTGGGAAACACGCTGACGTTCGGGGTGATGCGCGGCAGCACCTGGTCGCCGGCGATCAGGACCTTCAGCGCCGGGCAATACAGCGCGGCGTGCTCCGGCGAGTGGCCGCTGCCCACGATCACCTGCCAGTAGCGCTCGTTGATCTCGATGGTCTCGCCCTCGACCAGGCGGCGAAAACTTTCAGGCAGCGGCGAGATGTGCGAGCCGAACATGCCGAAGCGGGCGCGGTAGTTGTCGAGCGCCAGCTCGTCGTAACCGGCCGCACGGTAGAAGCGGATCGCGACCTCGGGGGCCGGGCGGCCGGTGTCGTCGGCCAGCGTGTGGCACATCAGGAACTCCTCGCGCGACATCCACAGCTCGCAGTCGAAGCGCCGCGTCAGCCAGCCGGCGAGTCCGACGTGATCCGGGTGCAGGTGCGTGCAGATCACGCGCTTCACCGGCTTGCCGCCCATGAAACCGCCGAACAGCGATTCCCACAGCGCGCGCGCCGTGTCGATGTCGAGGCAGGTATCGACGATGGTCCAGCCGTCACGGTCCTCGAGCAGCCACAGGTTGATGTGGTCGAGCGCCATCGGCATCGGAAAGCGCAGCCACCACACGCCCTCGGCGACCTGCACCGGCGTGCCGGGCTCGGGCGCCGCGTGTGCTCCCCAGGGATAGACCAGGCCGCGCAACTTTTCGCTGGCATTCGCAGGCATCGGTGCATTCCGTACAGCTGTGGATCGGGCCATGTTAACCCGGATCACGATCCGCTCGCGCCGACACCCGGCGCGTGGCAGTCTAGGCTCCCCCCGTCACCAAGGAGCCGTGTCATGACCGATCCACGCATATCCGCGCAACTGCCCGACTGGATCAAGGATCACCTGCAGCGCTACCTCGCCAGCAACGGCGAGGACGGGCACCTGTGGGACGCCACACTGGGCGGCGGCACCGGCCTGGTGCCCACGCTGGTGCTGACCACCACGGGCCGCAAGTCCGGCAAGCCGTTGACGCTGCCGCTGATCTACGGGCGCACCGGCAACAGCTACGTCGTGATCGCCTCCAAGGGCGGCGCGCCGCAACACCCGGCCTGGTACCTGAACCTCCAGGCCAACCCGGAAGTCGAAGTGCAGGTGAAGGCCGATCACTTCAGGGCCCGCGCGCGCACCGCCAGCGGCTCGGAACGCGCCGCGCTGTGGCAGCAGCTGGTCGGGATCTACCACCCGTACGAGAAGTACCAGGCCGCGACCTCGCGCGAGATTCCCGTGGTGGTGCTCGACCCCGTGTGAGCCCGGCCGCCTTACCGATGATTCACTTGCCCTCGCTGCGGCCATCCCAATAATGGTTCGCCTGTCAACAGAAGGACGGCGCTCATGCAGGAATTCGCAGGCCAGGTCGCAGTCATCACCGGTGGCGCGAGCGGGGTGGGCCGCTCGCTTGCCTTTGCGCTCGGGCGGCGCGGCGCGCGGGTGGTCGCGGCCGATGTCGACAGGAACGCGATGGACGCGCTCGAGCGCGACGCGAGCGCGGCGGGAATCGGCCTGCTGACACGGCGCTGCGACGTCACCGCCGGCGCCGACTGCGAGGCGCTGGCCGAGTACGCCATGAACGAGCACGGCCGCATCGACCTGGTGTTCGCCAACGCCGGCATCGGCGCCGGCGAGGCGGGTCCGATGTGGACCTACTCGATGAAGGACTGGCAGTGGTGCTTCGGGGTCAATGTATGGGGCGTGGTGAACACCATCAACGCCTTCCTGCCGCGCCTGGTCGCGCAGGAGCACAAATCGCACTTCACGGTCACCGGCTCCGGCAACGGCGCCTTCGTGGTGCTGCCCGACGCGCCGATCTACACCGCCACCAAGGCCGCGGTGCAGGCGATCACCGAGAACCTCTACTACCAGAGCGTCGCGATGAAGAGCCCGGTCAGCGTGCACGCGCTGTTCCCGGGGCCCCACGTGGTCGACACCGGGCTGTTCGATTCCGATCGGGTGCGACCCGAGAGCTTCGACACGGGCACGCCGAAGTCCTCAGGAATCCGCTCGGTGGAGGACATGCGCCGCCTGATGCAGCAACACGGCATGGAGCTGAAGACCACGCATCCCGACGAGGTCGCCGAAGCCGCGGTGGCCGGCATCCTGGCGGACACGTTCTGGATCTGTCCGCGCACCGAGGAGTCGCTGGCCAAGTTCCTCGCCCGCGTGGAATCGATCCGCACGCTGCAGAATCCGGTCGCGGCCTCGGTGGGCTGAAGCCGTATGTCGGGACAACCTAGGTCGGGTTTCAACCCGACAAGGGTTCGGCAAGGCCGAACCCGCCGAGATCATGTCGGCATGAATGCCGACCCACGGCAGCACGCCGGGATCAAGTCGGCATTCATGCCGACCCACAGCATCAGGAGCACCGTGAATGGACCGCTACCTCGTCATTTCGTCCGACTGCCACGCCGGCCTGCCCGCCGAGCGCTATCGCGACTACCTCGATCCGAAGTACCGCGAGACGCTTCGACCTCGCGCTCGCCGCTCCAGATCGCAGAAGATGCAAGGAGGCCGAGAAGGCTCTTCCTCGATCGACGAAATCAACGACGAGTGGCGCGAGGGCATCGAGCGGCAGCTGACGGGCGCCTGGGATCACGACGAGCGCATCGCGCGTGCTCGACGGCGACGGCATCGCCGGCGAGGTGATCTTCCCCGACGGCATCACCGAGATGAACACGCCGCCCTTCGGCGCCGGGCTCGGCCTGCCGACCGAGGACGATCGTGCCCGAGCTGCAGTGGGCCGGCGCGCGCGCCCACAACCGCTGGCTCGCCGAGCTCGTGCGCGATGGCGCCCGAGCGCGGCACTTCGGCGTCGCGATCGTGCCGGCGCTGTGGGACGTGGACGAGGCGGTGCGCGAGGTGCGCTGGGCGCGCGCGAACGGGCTGCGCGGCATCCTGATCCCGTCGTGCTGGGGCCGTTCCCGCACTACCACCACCGCCGCTACGACCCGCTCTGGGCGGCCTGCGAGCGCTCGGCGTCGTCGTCCACTTCCACTCGGGCGCCGCGCCGAGCGAGGAGTTCTTCGGCCCCGGCTGGCCGACGGCGCACGACCCGCGACCGTGGCGCGATGGGCATCTACGTCTCGGAAGTGCTGTGGTGGACCGTCCGGCCGCTCACGTTCCTGATCTGGGGCGGCGTGTTCGAGCGCTACCCGAAGCTGCGCGTCGGCGTCACCGAGACCGGCTGCGGCTGGATGCTGCCGCCCTACCTGGCGCTGCTCGACCACAGCTACCACGACGTGCACTTCTCGGCGAAGCTCGGCGACTTCATGAGCCACCTGACGAGCACGCCGAGCGACTACTTCCGCCGCAACGTCGCGATCGGCGCAGTCGTGCATGCCGCGCCGCGAGGCCGAGATGCGCCACGAGATCGGCCTCGAAGCAGCTGATGTGGGGCAGCGACTACCCGCATCCCGGAGGGCACCTGGCCCAAGACCAGGGCGCACCTGCAGTCGACCTTCTGCGGGCTGCCGGACGCGGACATCGCCGCGATGCTCGGCGGCAACGCGATCGCGCTTCTACGGCTTCGACCGTGCTGCGCTGGCACCCATCGCCGCGCGCATCGGGCCGAAGCGCGCCGACTTCAACACCGCCACGCAATGACACCCGGGAGACCGACCATGGGCAAGCGTTACGATTTTCCCGTTCCCTTCGGCTGGTACGCGATCAGCCTGTCGCGCGAGCTCGCGGCCGGCGAGGTCAAGCCGCTGCACTACTTCGGCAAGGAGCTGGTGCTGTTCCGCACCGAGGGCGGCGAGGCGCGCCTGCTCGACGCCTTCTGCCCGCACCTGGGCGCACACCTCGGCCACGGCGGCAAGGTGAAGGGCGAGCACATCGCCTGCCCCTTCCACGCCTGGGAGTTCAACGGCGAGGGCGTGTGCAAGCACATCCCCTACGCGAAGAACATGCCACCGCGCGCCGACGGCAAGCAGACCGTGTTTTCCTACCCGGTGGTCGAGCGCAACCAGATCATCTGGGCCTGGTATCACCCGGAGCGCATCGCGCCCGCCTTCGAGGTCGAGACGGTCCCGGAGGTCGGTCACCCCGACTGGACGGAGTACCGCGTCTACGAGTGGAAGTTCGGCGCCCCGATCCAGGAGGCCGCCGAGAACGCCGCCGACGGGGCACACTTCGTGTACGTGCACAGCTCGAAGGACATCCCGCGCGGGGAAATCACGCACGAGGCCCACAAGCGCTTCGCGCGCTACGTCGGCAAGACGCCCGACATGGACGAGCACGGCAACATCGACCGCACCGGCACGCGCTGGCGCGACAGCCTGCTCGAGACCGCCAACTTCGGCCCCGGCCAGACCCTGCAGCGCTTCATGGGCCTGTTCGACACGATCCAGCTCGGCCTGCCGACACCGATCGACAGCGAGAACATGCACCTGCGCTTCTGCTTCATCCAGCGCAAGGACATGAACGCCACGCAACAGATGATGGCCAAGGCGCTGACCGACGAGATCTCGCGCCAGGTCGAGCAGGACATGCCGATCTGGGAGCACAAGATCTTCCAGCCCAACCCCATTCTCTGCGACGGCGACGGCCCGATCGCGCAATTCCGGCGCTGGTTCAGCCAGTTCTACGCGAGCGCCGCGCCCGAGGACAGCCAGCGTATCCGCGCGGTATCCTGAGATGCGACCGGGACGTCACGCCCGCGTCACGCTCACCTCGACCGCCCGGCGTAGCTCGCCGGGCGGTCGACGGTGTCAGGCGACAATCTCACCGATCTCCGTGCCGACCGGGTAGGTTTCGCCCGCCGCCACCTTCTGTGTCAGCCGGCCCGACTCCGGCGCCTCGATCTCCTGTACGGACTTGTCGGTTTCCAGGCAATAGATGGGCTGCCCGCCTTCCACCGTTGCGCCGTCATCCACCAGCCACTCCGCCAGCGTCCCCTCGGTGGTGGACATCTGCAGCTTTGGTATAGTCAATGTCGTTGACATATATATTCCTTAAGTGCTATTTGAAAAGTTCGCGAACCCGCGCGGCGATGGTGCCGGCGTGCGGTATCTGCGCGGTTTCAATGATTCTGGAGTAGGCGATCGGCGCATAGGCCGCGCCGAACCGCGAGGCCGGCGCCTTCAGCTTGGGGAACAACGCTTCGTTGATGGTGCTGGCGATTTCGGCGCCCAGACCACAGAACTCGGTCGCCGCATGCACCACCAGCGCCCGCCCGGTTTTCTCCACCGACGTCAGGATGCGGTCGTAATCCAGCGGCAGCAGCGTGCGCAGGTCGAGCACCTCGGCGCTGATGCCTTCCTTGGCCAGTTCTTCCGCCGCCTTCAGGCAATGCATCACCTGCCAGCCGTAGGTGATCAGGGTGATATCGGTGCCCTCGCGCTTTACCTTGGCCACACCCAGCGGGATGCGGTAGTCCCCCAGCGGCACTTCCTCCTTCAGCGCATAGGTCAGCATCATGGATTCGAACTGGATGCACGGATCCTCGTCGAAGATACAGCTCAGCAGCAGGCCCTTGGCTTCGGTGGGCGTGCTGGGGTAGACGATTTTCAGGCCCGGCGTGTGCAGCAGCAAGGCTTCGGTGGACTGGGAGTGCTGTGCGCCGAAGCCGCCGATGCCGCCGCCGGCGATCGTGCGCACGGTCATCGGGACATGGGTGGCGCCGCCGGACATATAGCGCTGCTTGGCCGCGTGGTTCACGATCTGGTCCAGGCACACGCCGACGAAATCGCAGAACATGATCTCGGCGACGGGGCGCATACCCACCAGTGCCGCGCCGGTGGCGGCGCCGATGATGGCCTGCTCGGCGATGGGCGTCGGCCTGACGCGCTCGCCCCATTTTTTCTGCATGCCCTTGAAGCACTTGAAAACACCACCCGATTCATCGCCGATATCCTCACCGAGGAAAAACACCGACGTCGTCCAGCTGCAGCGCCAGTTCCTGGGCATCCTGTACCGCCTCGAACATGGCCATCTCGCGCGTCTCACCGGTGTGGGGCGCTTCCGCCGCGCGCTTTTCGCGCTGGCCGCGCCGCGGCACCACCGTCGGATCGGCGTAGACGTCCAGCAACATCTCGTCCTCGCCGGTCACCGCGCTCGCCAGCGCGAACTCGACCGCCTCCTTGACTTCGGCGCTTGGCGGCGTTGTCGATCTCGGCAAGTTCCTCCTCGGTACAGATTCCGCGTTCCAGCAACAGCTGCGCGGGTGCAGGGTACCGGCCAGGCGGCCTTCGCCGCCGCCAGTTCGTCTCCTTCGACAGGTGATTGGTAAAGCCCACGCCGGCGTGCAGGCCCAGGCGCAGGGTGACGGCTTCGACGAACACCGGGCCCTTGCCCTTGCGCACGTCCTCGATCACTGTTTCATGCCGTTGTGGAACGCCACCGGGTCGTTGCCGTCGAGCTTGACGCCCTTGAAGCCGTAGCCGGCGGCGCGGCTGGCGAAGTCCTTGCTGGCGGTGTAATCCGGAATCCGCGTGTATTCGCCCATCTGGTTGTTCTGGCACAGGAAGATGACCGGCAGTTTCCACACGCCGGCCAGGTTCATGGCCTCGTGCACGGCGCCGATGCTGGTGGCGCCGTCGCCGAAATTGACGATGGTCACCGCCTTGGTGCCGCGCATCTTGCTGGCCAGCGCGAGGCCGTTGGCGATCGGCGCGCCGGCACCGACAATCGCCGTGGTCAACATGGAGCCGGAGGCGGGATCGGAGATGTGGGGTGAGCCGCCCTTGCCCTTGTTGACGCCGTCCACGCGTCCCAGCGCCTCGGCGAACAGGCCTTTCAGCGGTACGCCCTTGGCGACCTGGTCGTGAATCCCGCGGTAGATGGTGACCATGTAATCGTCCTTGGTCACCAGCGGGGCAATGGACGCGGGAATGGCTTCCTGCCCGGTCATCGGCCAGTAGGTAAACTGAACTTGCCGCTCGACAGCCCGGCCTGGATGGCCTTGTCCACTTCGTGGATGCGCGACATCTGGCGATAAATCTCGCGCAGCGTGCCGTGATCCATTCCAATGTCTTTCGACATGACGTCAGTTTTCATCAATGTGTCTCCTCGTCGGTTCTTGTCGCGTGGGCGACATCATATCGCGAATTCGCCGGGCGATAGGTCGCAACATGGGTCACCCGCTCGAGGCGGGCACCCACCCCCTCCCACTGGCGCGGACAGGGAGAGCCGCCGTGCTGCTGGTCATTTCTTGATCCCTCCGCCCTCTCTTTCCGGAAGGGCGAAGGCGATGAGGTAATCGCCGCGCGGCTCCTGGGGCATGCCGAAGTGACCGCCGGCGGCTATCACCACGTACTGGCGCTGGTCGGCCGGGGAGCGATAGATGGTCGGCGTGGCGTGCCCCCCGGTGGGCAGCTTGGCCTTCCACAACTCCTCGCCGGTCTCGCTGTCGAAGGCGCGCAGGTAGTAGTCGGGCGTGGACGCGATGAAGGTCAGGCCGCCGGCGGTCACGCTGGGGCCACCGATGTTGGGCGCGCCCTTGATCAGCCGCGACACCGGCCACGGCGCCATTTCCTCGAGGTTGCCGAGCGGCACCTCCCAGCGCTTGTCGCCGGTGGTGAAATCGATGGCGGTGAGCGTGCCCCAGGGCGGCGCGATGCAGGGCGCACCCAGCGGCGACAGCAGCGGCTTCACCCGCAGGCAGTACGGCGTCTCGAGCTGCGGCGCGGTGAACACGTCGCCCGCATCGAGCTTGCACTGCTCGCGCGGGATCAGCTGCAGCATCGAGGGCATGAACATGGTGTTCAGGATGATCAGCTTGCGCTCCGGGATCGATCGCCGGCGTACCCCAGTTGTTGCCGCCGAAATCGCTCGGGAAGAAAGCCGAACCCTGCAGCGAAGGCGGCGTGAAGATGCCTTCGTTGCGCAGCGCCTCGATCTGCTTGCGGCAGGCGCCGCGGTCCCAGAAGGTGAGCCCCCAGGCGTCGTCCGGCGTCAGGCCACCCGGGTGCAGCGGTGCCGGCTTCACCGGGAAGGGCTGCGTCGGCGCGAGGTACTCGCCGGGCACTTCCCAGTCCTGCGGCACCGGGCGTTCCTCGACCGGGAACAGCGGCTCGCCGGTTTCGCGGTTCAGGACGAACAGGTGTCCCATCTTGGTCGGCTGCGCCAGCGCCGGGATGGTCCTGCCGTCGCGCTCGAGCTCGAACAGCGTGGGCTGCGCCGGGGTGTCGTAGTCCCAGATGTCGTGGTGCACCATCTGGAAGTGCCAGACGACCTCGCCCGGTATCGCCCTTCAGCGCGACCACCGAGCTCGAGTAGTAATCGAGGTTGTCGCGCAGGCCGCCGAAGAAATCGGTCGAGGTGTTGCCGGTGGGCAGGAACACCAGCTGGCGCTCGGGATCGACGGAAATCATCGACCACACGTTGGTGGTGCCGCGGCGGTACATCGGCTTGCCCTCGGCGTCGAACTCCGGCTGCTGTCCGGGCGGCATCGGGTCCCAGTACCACTCGAGCGCGCCGGTGCGCACGTCGTAGGCGCGCACCACGCCGCTCGGCATGTGGTTGTGCGTGCGGTCGAGCACCATGGCGCCGGTGACGATGCGGTCGCCGAGGATCGCCGGCGGCGAGGTCACCGAGTATTCCTGCTCGGCGAACTCGCCCAGCCCCTCGTGCAGGCTCACCTGGCCCTTGTCGCCGAAGTCCGCGCAGGGCTTGCCGTCCCTGGCGTCGACTGCAACGAGCCGGCCATCGAGCGTGCCCATGATGATGCGGTGGTCGCAGGCCGCGCCCGTCGGTGTCTCGGCCTGCCAGCTGCTGACGCCGCGGCAGTTCACCATGATCTCCTGGCTCACGTCGACGCCCGGGTCGTAGCTCCATTTCTCGGTGCCGGTCGCAGGATCGAGCGCGAACACCCGGTTGAAGGCGCTGCAGCCGTACAGCGTGTCGCCGACCAGGATCGGTGTCATCTGCCAGCTGCTGCCGGGCAGCATCGGCATCTTCTGCCCGCCGATCTCACCGGGACCCGGCTCGCGCATGTCGCCGCTGCGGTACACCCAGGCCTGCTCCAGTGCATGCACGTTGTCGCGCGTGATCTGGTCGGCCGCGGAGTAATGCCCGCCGCCCGGCGCGGCGCCGTAGGCACCCCATTCAGCCACCGGACCCGGTGCATACTCCACCGCGGTGTTGCGGTCACAGGCCGCGAGCAGCGCGCTCGCCAGCACGACGGCCGATGTAGTGATACGGTTACGCAAGCGAGTCTCCCGCGGTTGGTGCGCGTTTCGGAGGAAATGCGCTATTTTGTTTTCATTCGTGCGCACCGCATCGCGGCGAACGCAGTCGGTCAGAGTGCCCAGCGCGCTGCGAGAATGCAAGTTGCAGAACATCTATACGGCCGCCCGGGAACGCACCATTTCCCCACCACGTCACAGGACCCGCAATCATGCGCCG
>CAWFXU010000009.1:0-32308 GCA_963819895.1 uncultured Gammaproteobacteria bacterium | reverse complement strand
GAAGCCCTGCCTTACCGGACGACGGTGTAGCGCGTCGCTGGCCTCATAGTCCGGCTGCCGCAACGGGGCCCGCGACAAGTACGTCCATGTAGGCTCTGGCGCCGCCTGCTCGGCGATGCAGTCCTGCACCGCCGGCAGGGCCGGGGCTGGCCATCCGTGGCCAGCCCGCTCGCCGCGATGCGGCTCGCCCCTGCGGCGCACGGCCCCTTATGCGACAGCCGGACTATGACGCCGCTCGGTGGGTCTTAGGGCGACCTCGTCAGGACGATGCGAGCAAGTCGAGCGTACGCGCGTCGGCTTCGCCGCCGTAGTAGCGCTCCAGCACGCGCCGGAACACCGAATCCGGCCCGGCCACCTGGGCGAACAGCGTCATCGAGGAGCGCAGTTTCAGGTCGTCGGGCGAGCCGAGAATCTCGTGCGCCGTGCGCCCCGTCACGCCCAGCAACGCCTCGGCGCATTCGGCGAGCCGCGCGCCGAGCAGCGGGTGCGCGAGGTAGGCACGCGCCTCGGCAAGGTCGGCGATCGCGTAGTACACGGCCGTGGAGCTGTGGCCGAGGCCGGCGATCTGCGGGAACACGAACCACATCCAGTGCGTGCGCTTGCGGCCCGCGCGCAGTTCCGCGAGCGCTTGTTCGTAGACACCGTCCTGAGCGTCCAGAAATCTTTGCAGCGTCATGATTGCCGTTCTCCAGGCAAAGTCGGGCGGCGGGTCGGCAAATGTCCGGCTGAAGCCGGACCTACACCGGACCTACACTCGAACCCACACCAGCAGGCGGTTGTTGGCCGGCATCGCGTGATCGGCGAGCGGCTCGAGCCCCGCCGCGCGCGCGAGCGCGTCCACCGCTTCGTGGTCACGGATGCCGCTGGCGGGGTCGCGCCGGCGCAGCCACTCGTCGAAGGCCGCGTTGCTGTCGCTGGTGTAACGGCCGCCGTAGTTGAAGGGGCCGTAGATCGCGAGCACCCCGTTCGGGGCGAGGCAGCCGGCGACGCCCCGGAACAACGCGCACACGCCGTCCCAGCCCATGATGTGCAGCGTGTTGGCGCTGAATATCCCGTCGAAGGGTCCTGCAGGCCACGCGCCGCACACATCGAGCGCGATCGGCGCCAGCACGTTCGGCAGCGGGCGCGCGGCGAGCCACGCTCGGACCGCGTCGCATTGCCCCGGCATCTCGCTGGTTTGCCAGAGGAGTTGCGGCAGCGCGGCGGCAAAATGCAGCGCGTGCTGCCCGGTTCCGCTGCCGATCTCCAGCACCCGCGTGGCGGCGGCGAAATGCACGCGCAGCTGGTCGAGGATCGGCTCCTTGTTCCGTTCGCAGGCTTCCGAGAAAGGCAGTTCGGTCATGGTCGCTCCTGTCGGTCTGGCAGAGGTGCTGCCTTGCCGTAGGTCCGCATTCATGCGGACATTGTCCGGCTGAAGCCGGACCCACGGCAGGCCCGTCCGCATGAATGCGGACCTACATGTAGGTCGGGCTTCAGCCCGACAAGGGTTCGGCGCAGCCGAAGCCGCCGCATTGCAGCAGTGTCGCGTGTCAGCGGACGAACAGCCATTCCCGGTCGGAGGACAATGCCGGCTCGAAACGGTAGCCGTCCTCGGCAAAGTTTTTCAGCTCCTCGGCGCGCCGCAGGCGATGGCGTATCGCGAAGCCGGCCATCGCGCCACGCGCGCGCTTGGCGCTGAAGCTCACGATCTTCAGCGTACCGCCGCGGTTCTCCTTGAACACCGGCGTGATCACCGGCAGCGACAGCCTCTCCACCGCGACCGCGCGGAAATATTCCTGCGAGGCGAGGTTCACCAGTTCCTGCGCGCGCGTGGCGCGGGCCTGCGCGTCGAGCGCGTCGGCGATGCGCGGCCCCCAGAATTCATAGAGGTTGCGCCCGCGCGCGTTCGCGAACTGCGTGCCCATCTCGAGACGATAGGGCTGGATCGCATCGAGCGGACGCAACAGCCCGTAGAGGCCGCTGAGGATGCGCAGGTGCTGCTGCGCGAACGCGAACTCGTCGGCGGAAAAGGTCTCGGCGCGCATGCCGAGGTAGACGTCGCCGCGAAACGCGAGCAGCGCGGCACGGGTGGCGCGCGCCGGCGCGCGTGCGCGCCAGGCCTGGAAGCGCGCGTGGTTCAGCGCGGCGAGCTCCGGGCTGATCGACATCAGCTTGCGGATCGCCTCGGCCGGCAGCTCGCGCAGCCCTTCGATCAGCCGGGCCGCGTCCTTCGTGAACTCGGGTCGCGTGACAATGTGCTCGGGAACGGGGGAATCGAAGTCCAGCGTCTTGGCGGGCGATACGATCAGCAGCATGCGCGGTCCTGGGGCTCGGGAATATTCGGGTGGTGCGGATGCGGACTCTGCCGATAGAATCGCGGGCACCCCTGCAGCGCAGCGATTCTATCCCAATGAACCCTCTCAACCCATTGCGTTCCGTGCTGACCGCCCTGGTGCTGGGTGGCGTTCTGAGCGGTTGCGGCGTCAACCCGGTCACCGGCTCGTCGGAAATGAGCTTCGTGTCGGAGCAGCAGGAGATCCGCACCGGAGAGCTGCAGTACGGACCCAGCCAGCAGAGCGAGGGCGGCAGGTACGTGCTCGATCCCGAGCTGAATGCCTACGTCTCGCGCGTGGGCCAGAGCCTGGCGCGCGTCAGCGAGCGACCGCAGCTGCCCTACGAGTTCGTGGTGCTGAACAATTCCTCGCCCAACGCCTGGGCGCTGCCCGGGGGCAAGATCGCGGTCAACCGCGGCCTGCTGGTGCAGCTCGAGGACGAATCGCAGCTCGCCGCGGTGCTGGGCCACGAGATAGTGCACGCCGCGGCACGCCACGGCGCCAAGGCACAGGAGACAGGCACGCTGCTCAACATCGGCCTCGCGGTTCTGGGCGTCGCGACCGCGAACAGCGCCTACCAGGACCTCGCGATGCAGGGGGCACAGATCAGCGGCGCGCTGATCCAGACGCGCTATGGCCGCGAGGCGGAACTGGAATCGGACTACTACGGCATGCAGTACATGGCCCGCGCCGGCTACGACCCGCAGGGTGCCGTGAAACTCCAGGAAACGTTCGTGAAGCTGTCCCAGGGCCAGCGCCAGGACTGGCTGAGCGGCCTGTTCGCGAGCCACCCGCCGTCACAGGAGCGCGTCGATGCCAACCGCCGCAACGCGCAGAAGCTCGGCCCGGGCGACGACGGGCGCGAGGAATACCAGCGCCAGATCGCACGCCTGAAGCGCGACCAGCCGGCCTACGCCGCCTATGACAAGGGCGTCGCCGCGATGAACGCCAAGCGCTACCAGGACGCCCTGAAATACAGCGAGCAGGCGCTGGCGCTGCAGGAGCGCGAGGGCCTGTTCCATGAATTGCGCGGCGTCGCCTCGGCGAAACTCGATCACCCGGCAGAGGCGATCAGCAGCTTCAACCGCGCCATCGCCGCAAACCAGAACTACTACCGGCCGTACCTGTTCCGCGGCATGCTGCACCTGAAGCGCGGCAATCTCGAGATCGCGCAGCAGGACCTGAGCGCCTCGAACCGGCTGCTGCCCACCGCGGATGCGACCTTCGGGCTCGGCGACATCGCGCAACGCCAGGGCGATACCCAGACGGCGCTGCGCTACTACCAGGCGGTGGCCAACAGCAGGTCACCGCTGGCACCCGCCGCCCGCGAGCGCATCGCGCGCCTCGAGAGCGGCATCACCACGACTCCCTGACGGCCGAACATTCCCATGAAGACTTCCGCAAAGACAAGAACCATGACCTCGATCGACGAAACCCCGAGGCCCAGCGGCGAACTCGCGCTGCAGACCATCGCGATGCCCAAGGACACCAACGCCAACGGCGACATCTTCGGCGGCTGGCTGCTGTCGCAAATGGATCTCGCGGGCGGCATCGCGGCGGCGAAGGTCGCGCGCGGCCGCGTGGCCACCGTCGCCATCGACCGCATGAGCTTCATGGTGCCGGTGCAGGTCGGCGCCGTCGTGACCTGCTACACGGACGTCGTATCGGTCGGGCGCAGCTCGATCCACGTGCAGGTCGAGGTGTGGTCGCGCGTCACGGGCAGCACGGGCGAAGCCGGCTCGCACAACAAGGTGACGGAGGGCACTTTCGTCTTCGTCGCGATCGACGAGAACGGCCGCACGCGGGCGGTTCCCACCTCCTGAACCACGCCCGCGCGATTCCTGCTCCGGTGTCGCACCAGCGTCGAGGAGGGGGCAGGCACACACAACCACAGCGCGTCGAGTGCAGCGCATAGCCAGATTTTAGGTGGCTGCCATGGAGCAACATCGATGGTTCAGGCGTCGTCGTATGCGAGGGAGGTGGACAGCTCGCGGTGGGCCTGGGCCTGGGCGAGCAGCGTGCTGGCCTTGGCCTCGAACGTCTGCACGGCGTCGGCGCCGGCAGCGAAGCGGGTCGGCGGCTCCTTGAGCGCGACGAGCTTCACGAGGGCGTCGGCGAGCTTGGCGGGGTCGCCCCCTTGCTTCCCGTCCATGCTCTTCCAGGCAGCGACGATCTCCTTGGTTCGCTCGGCGTAGTCGTCGATGGAGGGCTGGGCGTAGGTGGTCGAGTCGTTGGTGAGCAGCTCGGTGCGGAAGAAACCAGGCTCGACCAGCATCGTGCGGATTCCGAAGGGCGCGATCTCCGGCGTGAGCGACTCCATCCACCCCTCGATGCCGAACTTCGCGGCGGCATACGCCGTGCAGAACATCTGGCCGACGATGCCGGCGGTCGAGGAGATCGTGACCACCAGGCCGGAGCGCTGCTTGCGCATCACGGGCAGGACGGCGCGAGTGACATTCATCGGGCCGAACAGCAGCGTCTCGATCTGATTGCGGACCTGTTCGGGGCTCAGCTCCTCGAAGAAGCCGGCGAAGAAGTTGCCCGCGTTGTTGACCAGGACGTCGATTCGGCCGAACTTCGCGACGGCGGCCTCGACTGCTGCCTGCGCATCCTGCGGGCGGGTGACGTCGAGTTTGATTGCCAGCAGGTTGTCGTGGTCGCCCACCGCGGCCGCGACCTTCGCAGCATCGCGGCCGGTGGCGACAACGGCGTGGCCGGCGGCCAGGGCGGCCTTGGCGATGTCGACGCCCAGGCCTCGACCAGCGCCGGTGATGAGCCAAACTTTCCTTTCGGTCATGGCCTGCTCCTCATTTTGGAACGGCTTCTCGACGCAATGAGTAATGCGTGGCCCGATCGGCATCACCCTTTTCGCGGTACAAGATCTCCAGTTCCTCGAAGACGCAAGGGTCGGGTTGCTTCGCCAGATCGCCTTCGCGCTCAAGGCGCAACTGGATGGCGAGTGCTTCGTCAATTCTCTTCATGGCCCGCAGGGTCCAGGCGATCATCCAGTGAGCACTGCGCGTGACCTCCCCATTCGAACCTCGTTCACGAATGGCGAGGGCCAGCTTGAACTGCATCAGCGCCTCATCATAGCGGCCGAGCTGGTGAAGCGCGTACCCAAGATTGTTTCGAATTGACGCCTCCCATTTCTTGGCCGCGGGCTGGTCCGACGCGTCTACAACGGCCAACGCCGTCTGCGCCCACTTGAGTTGATCAGCTGGCGCCGTATCTACGAATGCGAGCATGTGTATGGCGTCGATTGCCAGGGCATCGAGTTTCGCTTCGCGCGCTATGGCGAGTGCGGCCTCGTACTTGGTGCGTGCAAGCGCCTTGGTCGCGTCGGTCTGGGTCTCAGGCGGATGGGTCGCGGAAGAGAAAGTTCTCCCGTACTCCAAAGCGAATCGGGCGCGTGCCTCTGCTCCGGCTGACGGGATCCTGGGTTCAATCTCGGTGAGAACGGACCGTGCGCGGTTGAAGTCTTTGCGCAATCCGTACGTACGAGCTACCTGGGTGGTGAGGATTAGAGCGTCGTCGCCACTGGACTTCGCCAGCTCAGTCCGGAACCGCTGCTCACTGAGCTGTGGATTGCTGAAGTCCCATAGTGTTGCAAGGTCGATGGCCATGGCGAGTGGTGCGAAGAGGAGGCAAGTGATGATTACAGGAATACGGCGGGGCATGATGTATCCGTGACGGCTAACGCTTCAGCTGAGGCGACCGCTGCGGATTGGCTCTTGGGCCGCGCGGCGGATGATAAGAACCACCGCTTCGCGGCCCAAGTGCCAAGCCGTGGAGGGTCGCCTCGAGCGAAGGGTCAGGCGTCACATCGGTCAAGCCGTTGGTGGCGCCACGTTGGCGCCAGCTGCGGCAAGCAACTCCCGAAGCACTGAGCGATGGCAGTGCGACTCCTCCTCGCAATAGCAGCCGACGGAAAAGTTGGTTTCGCGCGAGAGGGCGGCAAGTAGAGCAATGGAGTGGCCGTTCTCTGGCGTAGCCATCTCGGTACGGTACTTCTTGACGAAGGAAGCCCATTGAGCCGGGCTTGAAGCTTGTTGGCCAAGCTTCATGGTCTCCACGCTTGGTGCCAGGTTCGGGAACCAGACGTCGTACCAGTTTTGGCCAGCGAACTCGGTCTTGGGGACTCCGCGAGGCGGGCGCCGGACGGTGCCTATGCGCAGGCCTTCGCCTTCTGCGCGAGGACTACCAAGCCGAACGACCCGAACCACCACTGGTTCCTCCCGTGACGCCTCACGTTTGAGTTGAACGGGCCGGAACCGGGATGGCACTTCGCCCGCGGAGGGGATGATGACAGCGAGCGCTTCGAGCGCCAAGTGCCATGCCGGTGGAGGTCCGCTCGAGCGAAGCGTCAGGCCTCACTCGCAGGGGATCGCACCCAGTGTTGGCCAGCCAGAAGCCGACATACTGCTTCCCGTTGGGCCCAAACACTCCGAGGTGCTTGGATTGAACCGACTTTGACCTGGTGCGCTGATTGATGACGGACAGCACAACGCAGCCAACCGGGTTGTGCCCGGTGCGCGACCCGGACACCTGAACGCGCACGAATGCGGACTTCGATCTCGTCTGCTGTAGCCGCCCGGGCCTGATCAAGGTATGTGAGCAGTCCAATCAGTACGGCCGCTATCCCGGCAAAGCTGCCAGGCCAGGTTTGCGGCCAGCTTCGCACGTTGCACTGTCCGCCGCACACAGAGGCAGCCGGTCCATGCTGCTGGATCGCGCGCTACATATTCAAACCGGCTCGAGATTGGCATAGGACAGCACCAGCCACTTCGCGCCTTCGCTGGCGAAGTTCACGTTGATGCGCGCGTGCGCGCCCTGGCCCTCGAAATTGATGATCACGCCCTCGCCGAACTTCGGGTGACGCACGGCCTGTCCCAGGCGCAGCCCGGTCTGCGGCACCTCGGCGCCGCGCGTGGCGGCGGAGGGCGCACGGTACTTGTCGACCAGCGATACCGGGCGCGTGATCGAGGCGCGCGGGCGCACCTCGCGCAGCAGCTGCTGCGGGATCTCGCGCACGAAGCGCGACATCGAGTTAAAGGTTTCGTTGCCGTGCAGGCGGCGTGATTCGGCGTAGGTCAGGAACAGCGAGCGCATCGCGCGCGTGATGCCGACGTAGGCGAGGCGGCGCTCTTCCTCGAGGCGGCCCGGCTCTTCCCGCGACATCGCATGCGGGAACAGGTTTTCCTCCATGCCCGCGAGGAACACCAGCGGGAACTCCAGCCCCTTCGCCGAGTGCAGCGTCATCAGCTGCACCCCGTCCTCGAACTCCTCGGCCTGGCCGTCGCCGGCATCCAGCGAGGCGCGGTCCAGGAACTGCGGCAGCGACGGCAGCTCCGGGTTCTCGGGCACGAACTGGCGGCAGGCGCTCACCAGTTCCTCGAGGTTCTCGGCGCGTGTCTGGCCGCGCTCGCCCTTCTCGTTGCGGTGGAACTCGAGCAACGTGCTGGCCGCGAGCACCTGGTCGACGGTGTCGGCAAGGTCCATTCCCGCGGTATCGCGCTGCAGCTGGTCGATCAGCTCGAGGAACGCGGTGAGCGCATTGCGCGCGCGCGCCGGCAGTTCGGCGGCGACCTGTGCGGCCGCGGCCCACAGCGAGATGCCGCGCTCGCGCGCGCTCGCGCGCAGCAGGTCGATGGTCGCCGCACCGATGCCGCGCGTCGGCGTGTTCACGACGCGCTCGAAGGCCGCGTCGTCGTGGCGGTTGGTGATCAGGCGCAGGTAGGCCAGCGCGTTCTTGATCTCCAGGCGCTCGTAGAAGCGCTGGCCGCCGTAGACGCGATAGGGAATGCCGGTGCGCAGCAGCGCCTCCTCGAGCACCCGCGACTGCGCGTTGGAGCGGTAGAGGATCGCGGCATCGGCGCGCGGGTGACCGTCCGCGATCCAGCGCTGGATGTGGTCGACGATGAAGCGCGCCTCGTCCTGCTCGTTGAAGGCGGCGTAGAGCGTGATCGGCTCGCCTTCCTCGCCGCTGGTCCACAGCTGCTTGCCGAAGCGGCCCTGGTTGTTGCGCGATCACCGCGTTCGCGGCATCCAGGATCACGCTGGTCGAGCGGTAGTTCTGTTCCAGGCGCACGATGCGCGTGTCGTCGAAGTCGCGCTGGAACTGATGGATGTTCTCGATCTTCGCGCCGCGCCAGCCGTAGATCGACTGGTCGTCGTCGCCGACCGCGGTGACGCGCGCGGCCTTGCCCGCCAGCACGCGCAGCCAGGCGTACTGGATCGTGTTGGTGTCCTGGAACTCGTCGACCAGGATGTGCTGGAAGCGCTGCTGGTAGTGCGCGAGCAGCACCGGGCTGCTTCAGCCACAGTTCGTGCGAGCGCAGCAGCAGTTCGGCGAAGTCCACCATGCCGCCGCGCTCGCAGGCCTGCTCGTAGCCGCGGTAGAGCACCAGCATCGTGTTCAGGTAGTGGTCGCCGTAGGCCTCGATGTGGGCGGCGCGCCGGCCCTCGTCCTTCTGCGCGTTGATCCACCACTGCGCCTGCTTGGGCGGGAAGCGGTCCTCGTCGATGCCGATGTCGCGGTAGACGCGCTTGATCACGCGCAGCTGGTCGTCCGAATCGAGGATCTGGAAATTCTGCGCCAGCCCCGCCTCCTCCCAGTGCGCCTTCAGGAAGCGGTGCGCCAGCCCGTGGAAGGTGCCCACCCACATGCCGCGCGTCGAGACGCCGACCATCTCCTCGATGCGCGCGCGCATCTCGCGCGCGGCCTTGTTGGTGAAGGTCACTGCCATGATTCCGTGCGGCGAGATGCCGTCCTGGAAGATCAGCCAGGCGATGCGGTGCACCAGCACGCGGGTCTTGCCGCTGCCGGCGCCGGCCAGCACCAGCAGGTTGGTATCCGGCGCGGTGACGGCCTCGCGCTGCGCGGTATTCAGGGACTCGAGAATGCTTTCGGCGTACATCGGCGAAGTCTATCAACAATCGCCCGCAACCGGACCCGCGGCTTCCCGCCCGCAGGCCGCATTTGTACCCTCGCCCGATTGCCGGCGCGGACTTTTTGTTATGCTCCGCCGCTCACCCCCTGCCGCTGGATCCGGAGAATCACGATGTCCCGTTACTTCGCCGCATTGCGCCCCCTCGTATTCGCCGCCGCCGCGCTCGGCGCCGCCGCTGCGTTCGCCGAGACGCCGTCCAGGCCCGGCGCCGCCGCCTACATCATCTCGCCCGCCGATGGCGCCACCGTCAGCAACCCCGTTACCGTGCGCTTCGGGCTGCGCGGCATGGGCGTTGCGCCGGCCGGCGTGGAACGCCCGGACGCCGGGCACCATCACCTGCTGATCGACCTGGACACGCTGCCACCGGCCGGCGTGCCGATGCCGATGGACGACAAGCACCGCCATTTCGGCGGCGGGCAGACCGAAGTGACGCTGGAGCTCGCGCCCGGCAAGCACACGCTGCAGCTGCTGCTGGGCGACCACATGCACGTGCCGCACAACCCGCCGGTGGTCTCGGAGCGCATTAGCATCACGGTCGAGTGACGGCGGGGCACTTGAGCACCATTCTCAGCATCGACAATGCCGAACTCGCCTACGGTCTGCACCCGCTGCTCGACCGCGCTTCGCTCACCGTCACCCAGGGCGAGCGCATCGGACTGATCGGCCGCAACGGCACCGGCAAGTCGTCGTTGCTGCGTGTGATCACGGGCCTGGCCCCGCTCGATGACGGCGCGCTGCGCCTGCCCGACGGCGTACGCGCGATCCTGGTCGAGCAGGAACCGGAGTTGCCACCCGCCGCGACGCTGCGCGAGAGCCTGGTGCTGCGCGGCGGTTTCGACGCGATCCACGACGACAAGGAACGCTGGCGGCTGGAAGCGCGGCTCAGCGAATTCGCGCACCGGCTGCAGCTGAACGAGGACGCCGACATGGCGCGGCTCTCCGGCGGCGAGCGCAAGCGCGCGGCGCTGGCGCTCGCCCTGGCGCTGGAGCCGGACCTGCTGCTTCTCGACGAACCGACGAACCACCTCGACATCGAGGGCATCACGCTGCTCGAGGAGCTGCTCGCGAAAGTGTCCGCGGCGATCGTGATCACGCACGACCGCGCCTTCCTCGACCGCATCGCGACCCGCATCGTCGAGCTCGACCGCGGCCTGCTGCGCTCCTATCCCGGCAATTTCTCGGCCTACGAGGCGCGCAAGGCGGACCAGCTCGCGGCCGAGGCCGTGGCGGCACGCAAGTTCGACAAGTTCTGGGCCGAGGAAGAGGCGTGGATCCGCCAGGGCGTCAAGGCGCGCCGCACGCGCAACGAGGGTCGCGTGCGGCGGCTGGAGCGTCTGCGCAACGAGCGCGCGGAACGGCGCGAGCGCATGGGCAACGTGCGGCTGCGTCTCGATGCCGGCGAGCGCTCGGGCAAGCTGGTCGCCGAGCTCGAGAACGTCTCGAAGTCCTTCGGCGAGCGCACCGTGGTGCGTGATCTCTCGCTGCGGCTGCTGCGCGGCGACCGCCTCGGGCTGATCGGACCGAACGGCGCCGGCAAGAGCACGCTGATCAAGCTGATGCTCGGGCAGATGCAGCCCGACGCCGGGACCGTGAAGCTGGGCACCACGCTCGAGGTCGCCTACTTCGACCAGATGCGCGAGCAGCTGGATCTGGCGAAGACCGTCGCCGAGACCATCAGCCCCGGCTCGGAGTGGGTGGAGATCGGCGGCACGCGCAAGCACATCATCAGTTACCTCGGCGACTTCCTGTTCCCGCCGCAGCGCGCCGGCTCGCCGGTCGGCACGCTCTCGGGCGGCGAGCGCAACCGCCTGCTGCTGGCGCGGCTGTTCGCGCGCCCGGCAAACCTGCTGGTGCTGGACGAGCCGACCAACGACCTCGACATCGAGTCGCTGGAACTGCTCGAGGACACGCTGCAGGGCTACACCGGCACGCTGCTGCTGGTGAGCCACGACCGCGTGTTCCTCGACAACGTGGTGACGCAGACACTGGTGGCGGAAGGCGACGGCTGCTGGCAGGAATACGCCGGCGGCTACAGCGACTGGCTGCTGCAGCGACCGCAGCCCGCCGCCGCGCCGCTCGCGGCGCCGACCGCGGCGAAGGCACCCGCGCGCGAGCGCGCCGCCGTGAAGAAACTGAGCTTCAAGGAGCAGCGCGAGCTCGAGAGCCTGCCCGCCACCATCGACGCGCTGGAGAAGGAGCAGGACGCGCTGCTCGCGAACATGGGCAGCGGCAACGTCGAGGAGATGCGCGCCGCGTCGACGCGCGCCGCCGAGATCACGGAACTGCTCGAGTCCGCGTTCGCGCGCTGGAGCGAGCTGGAGGAGCGGAGTTCGCCCTGATCGCCCATGGCGAGCATGGGCGCGGGCGCTGCCGAGGGCTCCGTCGAAGCTGCACACGGACCAGTCACTGCCAACGTCAGGTGTGGCGAGGGGCGGGTCCGCTGCGCGAGCGGACATGTGGATGCCGAAATCGTCTCGAACGATTTCGGCAACCACATGTCCGCCGCACAGGGGTCCGGCCCTCGGCGCGCCTGACGCTGGCGGTTCATCCCTCGGCACGCAGTCGAATCGTCCCGCTCGGCTCAGAGAAGTCTCCTACAGCGAACCGTCATCCAGCATCTGCGCCGGATCGCGCATGTCGAGCATGCCGAGATAGCCACCCATGTCGGCGATGGCGTCGTGCACGCCGTAGCCGATAATGCGCCGCGCCAGCGGCGAGAGCTCGCGCGCGCGTGCCGGCGGTACCGCGAGGATGTTGTTCTCCTCGGTGCGCAGCCAGCCCAGCGTGTAGCTGAGATGAAAGCCGCGGCGCCACTCGTTCGCGGTGCTGTTGGCGCCGCCGCCGTGGATCGTGGAGCCGAGGTAGATCACCGCGGAGCCCGCCGGCATCTCGGCGTGCGCGGTTTCCGCGTCGGTGGCGACGCGATCGCGCGGCCAGCGATGGCTGCCGGGCACCACGTAGGTTGCACCGTTGCCACGGTGGAAATCCACCAGCGCGACCACGGTCGCGAGCTGCAACTCCGGGTGCGGCCGCGGGCAATGCACCCACACATCCTCGTCGCGATGCGGCCACTGCGCCTCGGCGCCAGGCCCGCGGTCCATCAGGTGCCCCAGATTCAGCTGGTAGCTCGCACAGCCGGGCAGCAGCACGCGGTCGCAGAGTCCCAGCAACAGCGGATGGCACATCACGTTTTCGGCGAAGGCACGCGACTTGCCGGCGAGCCCCGTCACGTGGCGTACGCACTTGCCGAAGAAGGCATCCAGCACCGGATTGAGGTGGTTCATTTGCGGGTCGGCCCGCGCCAGCAACGGATCGACATCACGGTTCAGTTCCGCCAGCAGGGTCGCATCGAGCAGACCCTCGACGATTACGGCGCCGTGCTCGTCGAGGGCGGTGTGGATCCTGGCGACGGAATCGGTGAGGGCAAGTCGCGGCAGGCTGGCCATGGTGCATCGCTCCCGGGTATGCGGTCGGTGACAATTCCGGCAAGGCTACGCCCGCCGGGGTAATTCTCCTATAGTTGCGCCCGGGCGCCGCAACGGTATCCGGGACGGGCCGATACGGAGACGACGGCATGAGCGTGGTGGACATCGAACGGCGCGGGCACTGCGCGGTATTGACGCTGAACCGCCCGCAGGTGCTGAACACCATCAGCAACGACATGCTGGACGAGCTGGAGCGGCATCTCGGGGCGATTGCCGGCGACGACAGCCGCGCGCTGATCCTGACCGGCACCGGCCGCGCCTTCTGCGCTGGCACCGACCTCAACGAATGGCACGGCGATCCGCAGCAACGGCTGCTGCGCGTGCATGCGCTGGTGCAGCGCATGCTGGAATTCCCGAAGCCCGTCGTGGCGGCGCTGAACGGGCTCGCGCTCGGCGGCGGCCTCGAGCTTGCGCTCGCCTGCACCTTTCGCGTGGCGCGGCGGGGCGCGAAGCTCGGCCTGCCCGAGATCAAGCTCGGCCTGCTGCCGGCCTACGCCGGCACACAGCTGCTGCCGCGGCTGATCGGCGAGAATCGCGCACTGGAAATGATGCTGGGTGGCGATCCGGTCGACGGGGACGCGGCGCTCGCGATGGGCCTGGTGAACCGTGTCTGCGAAGACGACGCGGACGTGGTGGCCGCGGCGGTAGAGTTCGCGGCGACCTTTACTCGCCACAGCCTGGTGCCGCAGCGTGCCATCCGCCGCGCAATCAGCGAAGGGATGGGGCTGCCGCTCGACGAAGCGCTGCGGCACGAGCGCGAACTGGTGCGCGAGGTCTCCGCCAGCGCCGACACCCTCGAAGGCGTGCAGGCCTTCCTCGAAAAGCGCGCGCCGCGCTGGCAGGACCGCTGATTTTGGTCAGGCTTCAGCCTGCCAAAAAAGGGGACGGAGGGATTAAAAAATAATCCCTCCGTCCCCTTTTTGGCGAACGAATGTCCGGATAAATCCGGACCTACAGGAGCTCGTATTCGTCCAGCGCCGGTTCGCGCGTCCAGGTCCAGTAGTCGAGCAGCTTCCACGGCGACAGCACGGTCACGCGGCCCTTGCTGTTGCGGTACCAGCTGTGCGCCACCGCGGGGTGCGACCACACGGTGCGCGCCAGCGTTTCCTCGAGACGCCGGTTGTACTGGTCGTGTACTTCGCGGCGCACTTCCAGCGTCTTCGCATCGCGCTCGAGCATGGCCCTTATGCAGCCCATGATGTAGCGCATCTGGCACTCGCCGTGGAAGATCAGGCTGCCGCTGGCGGCCAGGTTCGTGGCCGGGCCGTACATCACGAACAGGTTCGGGAAGTTCGGCACCGTGATGCCGAGGTAGGCGGCCGGATCGTCGCCCCACTGCTCGCCCAGCTTCACGCCGTTGCGCCCGGTGATCTCCATCGGCCACAGGTAGCGGTTGGCATGGAAGCCGGTCGCGTAGACCACGACGTCGACCTCGAACTCGGCGCCGTCCGCGGTGCGCACCGCGGTTTCCGTGAGCGCCGACACCTCGCGGTCGACCAGCTGCACGTTGTCGCGACGCAGCGCCTGCAGCCAGGAACCGTTGTCCTGCAGGGTGCGGCGCGCGAGCGGCGGGTACTTCGGCAGTACGCGCTCGAACAGCGCCTCGTCCTCGCCGCACTGCTGGCGGATCCAGCCGGTGAACATCTCGCGCGTGAACTCGTTGATCGCGTTGATCGAACGCTCCTGGTCCGGCCACGCCGGATCGACGAAGGTGCCTTCCCAGGTGCCGTCGGTGGCGGGCCAGAACAGCAGGAAGCGGTACCAGCGACCGTAGCAGGGCAGGTGGCGGAAGCACCAGCGCGCCCCTTCGGACACGGCCCGGTGATAGTCCGGATTCGGGAACATCCACTGCGGCGTGCGCTGGAAGGTGTAGACCTGCGCGGCCTCCTTCGCGAGTTCGGGCACGAGCTGGAAGGCGCTGGCGCCGGTGCCGATCACCGCGACGCGCTTGCCCGCAAGGCTCACCGAGTGGTCCCAGCAGGCGGAATGGAACGCCGGCCCGCGGAAGCGCCCGAGCCCCTCGATGTCCGGCAACTTCGGCCGGTTCAGCTGGCCCACGCCGCTGATCAGCACGCGCGCGCGCAGTGTCGCGGTGGCGCCGTCCTTCGCACGCACGCGTACCCGCCATTCGCCGCTCGCCTCGTCGAACTCGGCCGCCTGCACCTCGGTGTCGAAGCGGATCTGCGGTTCGACGCCGTACTTGCGCGCGGTGTTCGCGAAATAGCGCTGCAGCTCCGGCTGGCGGGCGAAGAACTCGTGCCAGTCGAGGTTGGGCTCGAAGGAATAGCAGTAGAAGTGATTGCCGACGTCCACGCGGCAGCCCGGGTAGGTGTTTTCGTACCAGGTGCCGCCCACGCCGGGATTTTTCTCGATGATGACGTAGGGAATGCCTTCCTCCTGCAGGCGGATGCCGGCGAGGATGCCCGACATGCCGGCGCCGATGATCAGCACCGGCAGCGCCTCGCGCGCCTCCTGCGGGATGTGCGCCAGCGAGACCTCGCGCGCGTCGCGCCCGTCGAGCTCCATCTCTTCCAGCATCATCGGCACGTAGGCCGCGGGCACCTCGCCCGCGACCAGGAAACTCATCATGCGCTGCAGCGTGGCGGTATCCGGCGCCGGCGGCAACGTGCAGCCGCGGTCGCGGTAGGCCCTGATCACATCCAGCGCGCGGCGGCGCACTTCGGCCTGCTGCTCGGGCGGCATCGCGCACTGCATGTCATTCAGGAACGCCATCACCGGGCGGATGTCGCCGTCGAGCAGGCGCGTGTCGCCCGTCATGTGGATCATCGACATCATCAGGCAGGGGATGCTCGCCTCCTCGAGCGCCGCCGCGATCGTGGCATCGTCGTCGCTGATCGGTTCAGCCGCGGGGTTGATGTGGTGCGTCATGGCCGTTGCTCCGGTGAAATGCCTTGCCGCGACATTATCCGCTCGCCCGCAATCAGCGGCTGATTACAATCGCGCAAGGGCGGGTGGACCGACGAGGCGGCATTGGCGCAGACATGCTGTGACCGCCTGTCGCTCGAGCGCCGCATCCCTGCGGCGCACGGTCTGCACAGGCAATGCCGCCCTCGTCTTCGCGTTGCGAGTGTCAGTCCGCTCATACGCAGTCGAGTTGCAGTCAGGTAACGACAAGCCGGCGCGCTCAGGTAGGCTTCTGCAAAACCACGGCCCATAACAACCCGGAGACCGGAACATGTCGGACGCCATCACCCCGTTCAAGGTCGAGATCACGACCGCCGAGATCGAGGACCTGCGCCGGCGCCTCGCGGCCACGCGCTGGCCGGACGCCGAGACCACGGGCGACTGGAGCCAGGGCATACCGCTGGCGTACATGAAGGAGGTGTGCGCCTACTGGGCCACGCAGTACGACATGCAGCGCGTGGCGAAGCGACTCAACGCCTTCCCGCAGTTCCGCAGCGCAATCGACGGACTCGGCATCCATTTCCTGCACGTCCGCTCGCCGCACGCCGACGCGCTGCCGCTGGTGATGACGCACGGCTGGCCAGGTTCGGTGATCGAGTTCCTGAAGGTGATCGGCCCGCTCACCGACCCGACACGTCACGGCGGCGAGGCAAAGGACGCGTTCCACGTCGTGTGTCCCGCGCTCCCCGGCTACGGCTTCTCCGACAAGCCGGCGCAGAAGGGCTGGGGAGTCGAGCGCATCGGCCGCGCCTGGGGGCAGCTGATGCAGCAGCTCGGCTATGCGAGCTACGTGGCGCAGGGCGGCGACTGGGGCTCGATGGTGACCAGCAGCATCGCGATGACCGAAACCGCCCATTGCCGCGGCATCCACCTGAACATGCCCCTGGTCGCGCCGGACCCCGACACGATGAACGAACTGAGCGCGTGCGAGCAGGGCGCGCTCGCCGCCATGCAGGACTACTACACGCACGACTCAGGCTATTCCAAACAACAGAGCACGCGGCCACAGACGCTGGGCTACGGACTCGCGGATTCGCCGGCCGGGCAGGCGGCGTGGATCCTGGAGAAATTCCGGGCGTGGACCGACTGCGGCGAAGGCGACGCCGGACATCCCGAGAACGCGCTCACGAGGGACGAGCTGCTCGACAACGTGATGATGTACTGGCTGACGGACTCGGCGGCCTCCTCGGCCCGGCTCTACTGGGAGAGCTTCGACTCGCCGAACATGGAGCCGATCACCATCCCGGTCGGGGCCAGCATCTTCCCGAAGGAGATCTTCCGCTCCTCGCGGCGCTGGGCCGAGAAGCGCTTCACCCGGCTGGTGCACTGGAACGAGCTCGAGCGCGGCGGGCACTTTGCCGCCTTCGAACAGCCGGAACTGTTCGTGGGCGAGTTGCGCGCCTGTTTCCGCGCGATGCGCTGACCCATTGCAAGGAGTGTGCGCGGCAGAACCGGGCGCAGACTCCTAGTGCAGTAAATGACCCGCTGCGGCGGGTTCGCGCTTCGGCGCCGGCACCGAGCCGTGGTGCGCGATCATGCGCCAGCCCTCGTCGAAGCGGCGGAACACGTTGGTGGCCAGCACGTGGCTGGTGTGCTCGCCGTGCGAGATCTGCTCCCGCACCAGGTGCACCGCGAGCCCGCCCTCGCTGACGCGGCTCACCACGTGTACGCGGATCCGCGGCGCGAGGGCATCCTCGAAAATGGCCGCCCAGCTGTCGAGCACTTCGTCACGGGTGCGCAGCAGCCCGCCGCCGGGATGGATGCAGCTCGGCTCCTCGTCGGCCCACACGGCTTCCATGGCCGGGAGATCGCGTGCGGTGAACGCCTGGTAGAACGCGCGCTCGCACTCCATCGCGCTGGCGAACACCTCCTGCTGCCCCTTGCCCCGACCCGCATCGCCCATCTTCACCTCCTGCCGCCGTCGCATGGCGGCATGGTGCGCGCCGCGGCGATTCGCCGCAATGCCTCGCGCTGTCAACCAATCCCGCCCGCAGGCGTTTTCTGCAGCAACACGGTTCGTCTGCAGCAAGGAGAGACCGATGCGCAGCAAGCTGGTCACCGTCCTGATGCTGGGCGCCGCCCTCGGCGCCGCGCCGGCGCTGGCCGACGGTCACGGTCACAAGCGCGGCCACGGCCACCGGCACGCGGGTTACTATTACCCTGAGCCGGTGCGGGTGGTGCGTTACGAGCGCTATGTCGAGGTGCCGCCGCCACGGGTCTACTATCCGGCGTATTCGCCCCGCCCGGTGTATGTCCACTATGATGAGCCCCGTCACGGGGGAGATCATGATCACGACCTCATCAAGTGGATCGGCGGAGCGATCGTGCTCGGCGAGATCATCCATCACACCGGCGGTCACTGACCGCCGGGCGACGGGATGCTGATGCGCGCTGGCAGCGATGGCGCGGACGGCGACGCGACCGGGGCGATGGATATCGAGGCCTTCCTGCGCTCGATCGAGCGCCGGGGCTTCCTGATGGCGCGCCTGGCGCTGGGCAACGACGACGACGCGCTCGACGCGATGCAGGACACCATGATGCGGCTGGTGCAGCGTTACGCGAACAAGCCGTCCGCGGCAGTGGCGGCCGCTGTTCTACCGCATGCTGCACAACCGCATCACCGATACGCGGCGGCGCCGCGCGATCAGCTCGCGGCTGTTCGGGTGGCTGGATCGGCGCGACGACGACGAGACACAGGATCCGCTGGAGCACATCGCGGATCCCGCGGCCCTCGATCCGGGTCGTATCGTCGCCAGCAACGAGACCGCCGAGGCCTTGATGGCTGCGGTGGCCACGCTGCCGCAGCGTCAGCAGCAGGCGTTCATGCTGCGCTGCTGGGAAGGGCTGTCGACGGCGGAAACGGCCAGCGCGATGGGGTGCACCGAGGGCAGCGTGAAGACGCATTATTCGCGCGCCGTGCACGCGCTTGAGGGAAAGACTCGGGGAGCATCACTCATGAACACCTTCGAGGAGGATGCTGCGCGCGACCCTGCGCGCACAGGAAGACGCGCTCGACGGTCACACGCTGGCGCGGCTGGGCGCGGCCCGGCGCGCGGCGCTGGCCACACCCGTGGCGCCGCCGTGGTGGCGCCTGCACGTGCCGGCGCTCGGTGGCGCGGCGCTGGCGATGGCGGTCGCGGTGGTCGTGCTCATGCCGATGCAGGAGCAGCTGCGACCGCCCACCCCTGCCAGCGAACAGCTGCTGAAGGATCCGCAGTTCTACGAGGACCTGGATTTCTACATGTGGCTCTCGGAATCGGAAATGGGCAGCCATGGCTGAGCGGCGCGCGCACCAGGCCATCGTGCTGTTCTGCGCCCTGGCGCTGGCCGCGGGCACGGTGGAGCGCAGCGCCGGGACAGCGGCAGCAGCAGGCGCGCGACTCGGGCCACGCGTGGCTCGCCGCAATGCGGCTGCGCCGCGCAACGACGACAAGGGCCGGAAAGCCGCCGGAGCAGCGCGGTGGACGGCAAGGCTGGCGCGCAGCAGCGCACGGTCGGCACGACCGGAGCGCGAGCGCGGCCGCGATGTCGGCAACGGACAGGCATTGACCGCGCGAACGCGTGCGTACGGCAGCGGCCGACGACGGGCATTGCACCGCCCAGCGCGCGAACGCAGCCGGTCCGGCCAGCCGGCGCAGTCGCGCGCCGGGAGGATTTCAACCCGGAGCAACGCCAGCGGCTCGAACAGCGCGAGCAGCGCTTTCGCGCGCTTCCCGGCGAGCAGCAGCAGCGGCTGCGCCAGGCCGAGGAGACGCTACCGCAGCATGTCGCCCGACCAGCGCGAGGAATTGCGCCGGCGCTGGGAAGGCATGAGCGAGAGTGATCGCGAACGCTACCGCCGTCGCATCGAGTAGCGCGAGGACTGGGCCGCGCGCGTTCGCCGTCATGCTCACACGGCTCTGCCAGCCGGCTATAGTGGTACCAGTGCGCAGCGCCTGCTGCGCGCCCCCCGATTCCAGATCCTGGGAGCCGAAACCGATGGATGTGCTGCTGGCGCTGCTCGCGCTGTTCAACGTGGTCGCCATGATCACCGTCTTCATGCCGCGCACCTTCCCCGACAGCGTGCTGCCGTGGTTCGTGTTCGCCTTCGCGCTGCTCTCGACCGAGCTCGCCTGGCTCTGGCTGCCGCTGCAAGCGGTGCTGACACTGGCATGCGTCGCCGGCGGCGCACTCGACTCCACCCTCGGCGTAATCGCGCTGCTGGTGCTGGCGGTCTCGTGGCTGGGCCTGCTGCGCAGCATCTGGCTGGGTCTCGACAGCGGTACCACCGTGGAAAGCGCGCTGGGCCAGGCGCTCGGCCGTGATTACCGTGCTCGCATCCCCGCAGAGGTCTCGCGCGGACTGCGCAACGTGGTCGGCTTTGCCGACTGGCGCCGGCCCTTCGCGATGCCGCGCCCCGGCGTCGAGGTGATCCGCAACATCGCCTACGCGGGAGGCGGCATCCGTCAGCGCCTCGACCTCTACCGCCCGGCGGTCATTCCGCCCGGGGGCTGCCCGGTACTGCTGCAGATCCACGGCGGCGCCTGGATGATCGGCACCAAGGAACAGCAGGCGCTGCCCTTGATGTACCGGATGGCCGCCAACGGCTGGATCTGCGTGGCGGCAAACTACCGCCTGAGCCCCAGCGTCGGCTTCCCCACGCACCTGCACGACTGCAAGGCCGCACTGGCGTGGATCCGCACTGCATGGACGCGAATACGGCATGAACCCGGATTTCGTCGCGGTCACCGGCGGCTCGGCGGGCGGCCACCTCACCGCGCTGATGGGACTGACCGAGAACCGGCCCGATCTGCAACCCGGTCAGGAGGGCGTCGATACCTCGGTGCAGGCCTGCGTGCCGTTCTACGGCGTCTACGATTTCCTGAACCGCTCCGGCGCGCGTGCCTCGAGCGCGAAGTTCCTCGAGTTCCTCGGTGAACGCGTGCTGCACGCCACGCCCGAGCAGAACCCGGCACTGTGGGACCTGGCCTCGCCGGTCACGCAGGTGCACGCGGACGCCCCGCCGTTCATGGTCGTGCACGGTTCGCGCGACAGCCTGGCGCCGGTTGCCGACGCGCGCCTGTTCACGCGCCGGCTGCGCGAAACCTCGCGCAACCCGGTGGTTTACGTGGAGTTGCAGGGCGCGGAGCACGCCTTCGACATCATGCACTCGCCGCGCACCGAGCACGCCATCGACGGTGTGCAGCGTTTCCTGGAGTGGGTGCGCGCGGGCCGGTCCGGATGAATCCGGACCTACAGGACCTTGACCTTCTGCGCGTCGCAGCGCTCGCAGCGGTACACCGTGACCAGCTTGCCGGCGCGGACGTCGAACTGCTTTTCCTTCCAGATCGTCCACTTGTGATGACCATTCAGGCACAGGACCTTGCCTTTGTGCCCGTCAGGCCTGCGGAAGGAGAGGACCTCGCCCATGCCGGCGCCCCCGGGGGCTCTCAGCCCATCACGCACGCGAAGAACTTGTTGCCGTCCAGGTCACGGAAATAGCCGCCGTAGATCGTGTCGCCGCGCGGGCCGGGCGCGCCCTCGTCCTTGCCGCCCAGCGCGAGCGCCCTGGCGTGCAGCTTGTCGGCCATCTCGCGGGAACCGGCGTTGAGAGCGATCATGGCTCCATTGCCTGCGCTGGCGGCCTTGCCGTCGTAGGGCCGGCACACGGAGAGCATGGGCTCGCCGGGATTCTTGCCGTAGATGACCATGCGATCCATCTCCATGAAGCGCCCGGCGCCCATCTCGCCCAGCAGGGCGTCGAAGAACGCGGTGGCGCGGGGGAGGTCGTTGGTACCGACGGTGACGTAGCTGATCATGGGAATCTCCTGTGGTGATCGGGTTGGAATGGAGGCGCACCATTATTCGGGAGTTTCGCAGCCAGCGGAAGGGCCGGCACCGGCAGCGTCAGGACTCCGGCTCCAGCGTATCGGGCTTCTGCACGTACCAGTCGACGCCGGCGGCGTCGCGCTCGCGGCGGATCATCTGCCGGCCGATCAGGCAGTTGAGGTGCGCCAGCGTCTCGCCGGTGGCCATGTAGAGCATGTCGTTGGTGAGCTCGCGGCGGAACATCACGCGCGAGCAGTCCACCGCGCGGCGCGGCTCGGTGAGGTGCTCGAACAGGGTCGCGAGCGCGCGCTCGTGAGACTCGATGATCTGCGTCAGGCGCACGTGCAGGCCGTAGAACGGCGCCTGGTGCGCGGGCAGCACCAGCACGTTGTCGGGCAGGTTGGCGCGGATGCGCGCGCTGGAGAACAGCCATTCCTTGAGCGGATCGCCCTTGGGTTCGGTAGGGAACACGCTGACGTTCGGGGTGATCCGCGGCAGCACCTGGTCGCCCGCGATCAGGACCTTCAGCGCCGGGCAGTACAGTGCGGCGTGCTCGGGCGAGTGCCCGCTGCCACCCACCACCTGCCAGTAGCGATCGCCGATCTCGATGGTTTCGCCATCGACCAGGCGGCGGAAGCTGTCGGGCATGGGGGAGATGTGCGAGCCGAACCCGCCGAAGCGCGCGCGGTAGTTGTCGAGCGCCTGTTCGTCGTAGCCCGCTGCGCGGTAGAAGCGGATCGCGACCTCGGGGGCCGGCCGACCGGTGTCGTCGGCCAGGGTGCGGCACATCAGGAACTCCTCGCGCGACATCCACAGCTCGCAGTCGAAGCGCCGCGTCAGCCAGCCGGCGAGTCCCACGTGATCCGGGTGCAGGTGCGTGCAGATCACGCGCCGCACCGGCTTGCCGCCCATGAACCCGTCGAACAGTGATTCCCACAGCGTGCGCGCCGTGTCGATGTCCAGGCAGGTATCGACGATGGTCCAGCCCTCGCCGTCCTCGAGCAGCCACAGGTTGATATGGTCGAGCGACATCGGCATCGGAAAGCGCAGCCACCACACGCCCTCGGCGACACGCACGGGCGTGCCCGCCGCGGGTGACGCCTGTGCGCCCCAGGGATAGACCAGGCCACGCATCTTTTCGCTGGCATTCGCAGGCATCGCCGCATTCCGTGCTGCTTTGGATCGGGCCATGTTAACCCGGATCACGGTCCACTCGCGCCCGCACCCCGTGCGTGGCAGTCTATGCTGCCCGCCACACAGGAGCCGTGCCATGACCGATCCGCGCATATCCCCGCAACTGCCCGACTGGATCAAGGATCACCTGCGGCGCTACCTCGCCAGCAACGGCGAGGACGGGCATCTCTGGGACGCCACCGTGGCCGGCGGCACCGGACTGGTGCCGACGCTGGTGCTGACCACCACCGGGCGCAAGTCCGGCAAGCCGCTGACGTTGCCGTTGATCTACGGGCGCGCCGGCAACAGCTGCGTCGTGATCGCCTCCAAGGGCGGCGCGCCGCAGCATCCGGCCTGGTACCTGAACCTCGAGGCCAACCCGGAGGTCGAAGTACAGGTGAAGGCGGAGTGCTTCCGGGCCCGCGCGCGTACCGCGAGCGGCGAGGAACGTGCCGCGCTGTGGCAGCAGATGGTGGAGATCTACCACCCGTACGAGAAGTACCAGGCCGCGACCTCGCGCGAGATTCCGGTGGTGGTGCTCGACCCCGTGTGAGCCGGGCGCCTTACCGATGATTCACTTGCTGTTGTTGCCCGCATCCCAATAATGGTTCGGCGATAAACAGAAGGAAGGCGCTGATGCAGGAGTTCGCGGGCAAGGTTGCGGTCATCACCGGTGGCGCGAGCGGGGTGGGCCGCTCGCTCAGCTTCGCGCTCGGCCGGCGCGGCGCGCGCGTGGTCGCAGCCGACGTCGACCGCAAGGCGATGGACGCGCTGGAGCGCGACGCGGCCGGGGCGGGCATCAGCCTGCTGACGCGGCGCTGCGATGTCACCGCGGCCGCGGACTGCGAGGCGCTGGCGGAATTCGCCATCGGCGAACACGGCCGCATCGACCTGGTGTTCGCCAATGCCGGCATCGGCGCCGGGGAAGCCGGGCCGATGTGGACCTATTCCATGAAAGACTGGCAGTGGTGCTTCGGGGTCAACGTGTGGGGCGTGGTGAACACCATCAACGCCTTCATGCCGCGCCTGGTCGCGCAGGACGGCAAGTCGCACTTCACGGTCACCGGCTCCGGCAACGGCGCCTTCGTGGTGCTGCCCGACGCGCCGATCTACACCGCCAGCAAGGCCGCGGTGCAGGCGATCACCGAGAACCTCTATTACCAGAGCGTCGCGATGAAGAGCCCGGTCAGCGTGCACGCGCTGTTCCCGGGGCCCCACGTGGTCGACACCGGACTGTTCGATTCCGACCGCGTGCGTCCCGAAAGCTTTCGAGAAAGGGGTGCCGAAGGCCTCGGGTATCCGCTCGGTGGACGACATGCGCCGGCTGATGCAGCAGCACGGCATGGAGCTGAAGACCACGCATCCCGACGATGTCGCCGAAGCCGCGGTGGCCGGCATCCTGGCGGATACGTTCTGGATCTGTCCGCGCACCGAGGAGTCGCTGGCGAAGTTCCTCGCCCGCGTGGAATCCATCCGCACGCTGCAGAATCCCGTCGCGGCCTCGGTGGGCTGAGCGATTCGCGATGTCGGCATGAATGCCGACCTACAGCGCATCCTGCAGGTCGGGTTACGGCTCTGTAGGTCGGGTTTCAACCCGACAAGGGTTCGGCAAGGCCGAACCCGCCGCGTCGATGTCGGCATTCATGCCGACCCACAGCATCAGGAGCACCTTGAATGGACCGCTACATCGTCATTTCCTCCGATTGCCACGCCGGCCTGCCCGGCGAGCGCTACCGCGATTACCTCGATCCGCAGTATCGCGAGACCTTCGACCACGCCTACCCGCTGCAGGTGCAGAAGATCAAGGCGGCCGAGAAGGCCTTCCTGATCCAGGAAATCAACGACCAATGGCGCGCGGGCATCGAGCAGCAGCTCACCGGCGCCTGGGACCATGCCGAACGCATCCGCATGCTCGACGGTGACGGCATCGCCGGGGAGATCATCTTCCCGGATGGCATCACCGAGATGAACACGCCGCCCTTCGGCGCCGGGCTGAGCCTGCCCACCAAGGACATCGTGCCCGAGTTGCAGTGGGCCGGCGCGCGCGCCCACAACCGCTGGCTCGCCGAGTTGTGCGCGCAGGATCCGGCGCGGCACTTCGGCGTCGCGGCGATACCGCTGCTGTGGGACGTGGAGGAAGCCGTGCGCGAGGTGCGCAGGATTCACGCTTCCGGGCTGCGCGGCGCGATGATCCCGAACCTGACCGGGCCGTTCCCGCACTACCACCACCGCCGCTACGACCCGTTCTGGGAAGCCTGCGAGTCACTCGGCGTCGTGGTGTGCTTCCACTCGGGCGCCGCGCCCAGCGAGGAGTTCTTCGGTCCCGGCTGGCCGACGGCGCACGACCCGGACTACGTGGGCGCGATGGGCATCTACGTCTCGGAAGTGCTGTGGTGGACCTACCGTCCGCTCACCTTCCTGATCTGGGGCGGCGTGTTCGAGCGCTACCCGAAGCTCAAGGCCAGCTTCACCGAGACCGGCTGCGGCTGGATGCTGCCGCCCTACATCCGGCTGCTCGACCACAACTACCACGACGTGCAGTTCTCGGCGAAGCTGGGCAACTTCATGGGGCACCTGTCGATCTCGCCCAGCGACTACTTCCGCCGCAACGTCGCGATCGGCCAGTCGTGCATGCCGCGCTCGGACGCCGAGATGCGCCACGAGATCGGCCTGAAGCAACTCATGTGGGGCAGCGACTACCCGCACCCCGAGGGTTCCTGGCCGAAGACCAGGGCGCACCTGCAGTCGACCTTTTCGGGGCTGCCGGACGCGGACATCGCCGCGATGCTCGGCGATAACGCGATCGCCTTCTACGGCTTCGACCGCGCCGCGCTGGCGCCGGTCGCGGCGCGCATCGGGCCGGCGCGCGCCGACTTCAACACCACCACGCAATGACTCGCGGGAGACAGACCATGGGCAAGCGCTACGATTTTCCCGTTCCCTTCGGCTGGTACGCGGTCAGCCTGTCGCGCGAGCTCGCCGCCGGCGAGGTGAAGCCGCTGCAGTACTTCGGCAAGGAGCTGGTGCTGTTCCGCACCGAGGGCGGCGAAGCCCGCCTGCTCGATGCGTTCTGCCCCCACCTGGGCGCGCACCTCGGCTACGGCGGCAAGGTGAAGGGCGAGCACATCGCCTGCCCGTTCCACGCCTGGGAGTTCAGCGGCGAGGGCGTGTGCAAGCACATCCCCTACGCGAAGAACATGCCGCCGCGCGCCGACGGCAAGCAGACCGTGTTTTCCTACCCGGTGGTGGAGCGCAACCAGATCGTCTGGGCCTGGTACCACCCCGAGCGCATCGCGCCCGCCTTCGAGGTCGAGACCGTCCCCGAGGTCGGTCACCCGGACTGGACGGAGTACCGCGTATACGAGTGGACATTCCGCGCCCCGATCCAGGAAGCCGCCGAGAACGCCGCCGACGCCGCGCACTTCGTCTACGTGCACACCTCGAAGGAGATTCCGCGCGGCGAGATCACGCACGAGGCGCACAAGCGCTTCGCGCGCTACGTCGGCAAGGCGCCCGACATGGACGAGCACGGCAACATCGACCGCACCGGCACGCGCTGGCGCGACAGCCTGCTCGAGACCGCGAACTTCGGCCCCGGCCAGACCCTGCAGCGCTTCATGGGCCTGTTCGACACCATCCAGCTCGGCCTGCCGACGCCGATCGACAGCGAGACCATGCACCTGCGCTTCTGCTTCATCCAGCGCAAGGACATGAACGCCACGCAGCAGATGATGGCCAAGGCGCTGACCGACGAGATCTCGCGCCAGGTCGAGCAGGACATGCCGATCTGGGAGCACAAGATCTTCCAGCCCAACCCGATCCTCTGCGACGGCGACGGCCCGATCGCGCAGTTCCGCCGCTGGTTCAGCCAGTTCTACGCGCCCGCTGCCCGACGACAGCCAGCGCATTCGCGCGGTGTCCTGAGCGGCCGAGCGCCCGGCGCATCGCGTCGGACGAGCTTCCTGTTCAGACCTCGAATCCTCGTCCCGATCTGCGCCCGTACGGCGGGTATCCTGCACCGCCCGGAGCCCGTCCATGAAACGCCCCGTTGCCCTTGTCGCCACGCTCGTGCTTGCCTCAGGGGTCATGGGCTGGGTCGTGGTGCAAAAGCTGCGGGGGCCGGTCTTCGACGGCTACCAGGTGGCGTCGCGCCCGCTGGTGCAGACCGTGGTGGCTACGGGCCGCGTGGTGGCGGTGTCGCGCGCGCAGGTGGGCAGTCCCGTCACGGGCGTGCTGCTGGAGCGGCGCGTGGAGGAAGGCGACACCGTGCAGCCCGGCGACGTACTGGCGGTGCTGCGCGCCGACGACCTGGACGCCGCCGTGCGCGAGGCCGAGGCCGCCCTCGCCCGGCTGCAGCAGTCCACGCGTCCGCAGGCGCAGGCCGGCCTGCGGGAAGCCGAGGCCCGCCTGGTGCAGGCCAGCCGTGAAGCGGCACGTCGCCGCGAGCTGTTCCAGCGCCAGCTGATCGCCCACGAGGCCATGGAGCAGGCGGTACAGGCCGAAACGATCGCCCGCGCAGCCGCCGAGCAGGCGCGCCTGGCCGCCAGCTCGCTCGCCGCGGGCAACCCCGACGAAGCCGCCGCCCGCGCCCGCGTGGACACCGCCCGGGCCCAGCTGGCCAAGACCACGATCCGCGCCGAAGTCGCCGGCACCGTGCTCACCCGCAACGCCGAGCCCGGCGACCTGGTGCAGCCCGGCCGGGTCCTGTTCGAGATCGCCCGCGCCGGCGCCACCGAAGTGCTGGTGCCGCTGGACGAGAAGAACCTCGAAGTGCTCGCGCTCGGCCAGCCTGCGATGTGCATCGCCGACGCCTACCCGTCGCGGCCGTTCCCGGCGCAGGTGACATTCATCGCGCCCAGCGTGGATCCGCAGCGCGGCTCGGTGGACATCCGGCTCACGGTGGCGCCGGTGCCCGATTTCCTGCGCCAGGACATGACCGTGTCCGTCAACGTGGAAACCGGCCGCCGCGACAGCGCCGTGGTCGTTCCCAACGACGCCCTCGGTGAGGTCGAGGGCAACCGCGCCACGCTGTGGCTGGTCGCCGACGGCCGCGCCACGCGCCGCCCGGTGGAGCTCGGCCTGCGCGGCCTGGCCCTGACGGAAGTCACCCGCGGCCTGCAGCCCGGGGACTGGATCCTGGCCGACGCCCGGGCCCCGGTCGAGGAAGGCGGCCGCGCCCGTGTCAGGGCCGGTGCGCTTGCGCTCGACGCGGCCGACCCCGCCACGCGCAAAGAACTGCCCGCCAGGTTCGACTGACGCCGATGTGGATCGAGTGGACCATCGCGACCAGGTTCCTGCGCGAGGGAAGGGCGCAGAGCACGCTCATCCTGGTCGGCATCGCGGTGGGCGTGGCCGTGATCGTTTTCCTGACTGCACTGATCACCGGCCTGCAGGGCAACATCATCAACCGCACGCTGGGCACCCAGGCGCACATCAAGGTCCAGCCCACCGAGGAGACCAATCGCATCCTGGCACCCGCCGACGGCAGCGTGCAGCTGGTGCTGGAGAACAAGCGCGCGCAGCGCCTGCGTTCGATCAACAACTGGCAGCAGGTACGCGACGTGCTGGACACGCTGCCGCGGGTGACCGCGGTGTCGCCGGTGATCTCGGGCCCGGCGTTCGCGCGCCGCGGCGAGGCGCTGCAATCGGTGGCGCTGGTGGGCATCGACGCCGCGCGCTACCAGCGCATCATCCCGATCCAGGACGACGTCATCGCCGGCGACTTCCGCATCGGTGCCGGCGACGCCGTCATCGGCAAGCAGCTGGCGGCGGACCTCGGCCTGCGCGTGGGCGACAAGCTGCGGCTCGACGGCGGCCAGGGCCGCGAGAGCGTGGTGAACGTGGCCGGCATCTTCGAACTTGGCGTGCGCGAGCTGGACGCGCGCCATGTCTATCTGGACATGAAGCAGGCGCAGTCGCTGCTGGACCTGCCGGGCGCCGCGACCCTCATCGACATCACCGTGGACGACATCTTCGCCGCGCAGCAAGTGGCCGCGCGCATCGCCCGCCTCACCGGCCTCAAGGCCGAAAGCTGGATGGAAACCAACGCCCAGCTGATGAACGCGCTGCGCTCGCAGAGCCTGTCCACGCAGATGATCAGCGTGTTCGTGGCGCTGAGCGTGGCGCTGGGCATCGCCAGCGTGCTGTCGGTGAGCGTGGTTCAGCGCACGCGCGAGATCGGCATCCTGCGCGCGATGGGCACGACGCGGCAGCAGATGCTGCACGTCTTCCTGCTGCAGGGCGCGCTGTTCGGCCTGGCCGGATCGCTGGCGGGCGGCCTGGCGGGCTACGGCCTGGTGGGCGCGTTCAACACCTTCGGACCCAGGCTGTTCTACATCCCGGTAGACCCGTGGCTGCTGGTGGCCGCTTCACTGCTGGCCACGGTGACCGGCATCGTTTCGGCGGCCCTCCCGGCGCGGCGTGCCGCCGGCCTGGACCCGGTAGAGGCCATCCGCCATGTCTGACCATGACGCCGGCCAGGAAGTGCTGCGGCTGGAGGGCCTGAAGAAAAGCTACAACGTCGGCAAGCCGACCGAAGTGGAGGTGCTGCACGGCCTGGACCTGCGCCTGCAGCGCAGCGACTTCGCCGCGCTGGTAGGCGCCTCGGGCTCGGGCAAGAGCACGCTGCTCAACGTGATCGGGCTGCTGGACGCGCCCACCTCGGGCGAACTGTTCCTGCTGGGCGAAGCCACCCAGGCCATGGACGATGCGCGGCGCACGGCGCTGCGCGGCAGCGCGATCGGCTTCGTGTTCCAGTTCCACCACCTGATCCAGGCGTTTACTGCGCTGGAGAACGTGCTGATGCCGCTGATGCTGGTCGCCGGCAAGCCCGGCCGCGAACAGCTCGACCGCGGCTACGGGCTGCTCGGCGAGGTGGGGCTGGAAGGACTCGAGCAGCGCAGGCCCGACGAGCTCTCCGGTGGCCAGCAGCAGCGCGTGGCGGTGGCCCGCGCCCTGATCACCCGGCCGGCGCTGCTGCTGGCCGACGAACCCACCGGCAACCTCGACAGCAGGTCCGCCGCGGAAGTGTTCGAGCTGTTCCGCAAGTTCAATCGGGAGTTCGGCTGTGCCGTGCTGCTGGTGACCCACGACTCGCGGCTGTCGGAGCAGTGCGACCGAACGCTGACGCTGGTGGACGGCCACCTGGAAAGCGACACCGCGAAGGCCACGCCTGCGGCCTGAGACACGCCCTTACGAGTGGGCAGCGCCGCCACCCCACGACAGCCTGCGCTTTCGCGCCGTTTCCAGAAGCCCTCAAGGACGGTTATCCCGACCCCGTGCCTCACCGGGATGGCCCTTCTACCATACTTTCGCGCGAAGCGAGCATTCACCCCTCCCCGTGACAGCGGGCAAGTCGAGCCGACGTGCTGTTGATCATTTTTTAATCCCTCCGTCCCCTTTTCGGGGGAGGGCGAAGGCGATGAGGTAGTCGCCGCGCGGCTCCTGGGGCATGCCGAAGTGGCCGCCGGCGGCGATCACCACGAACTGGCGCTGGTCCGCCGGCAGAGCGATAGATCGTCGGCGTGGCGTGCCCGCCGGTCGGCAGCTTGGCCTTCCACAGTTCCTCGCCGGTCTCGCTGTCGAAGGCGCGCAGGTAGTAGTCGGGCGTGGCGGCGATGAACGTCAGCCCGCCCGCGCTGACACTGGGGCCGCCGATGTTGGGCGCGCCCTTGATCAGCCGCGACAGCGGCCACGGCGCCATTTCCTCGAGGTTGCCGAGCGGCACCTCCCAGCGCTTGTCGCCGGTGGTGTAGTCGATGGCAGTCAGCGTGCCCCAGGGCGGCGCGATGCAGGGCGCACCCGAGCGGTGACAGCATCGGCTTCACCCGCAGGCAGTACGGGGTGTCGAACTGCGGCGCGGTGAATACGTCGCCGGCATCGAGCTTGCACTGCTCGCGCGGGATCAGCTGCAGCATCGAGGGCATGAACATGGTGTTCAGGATGATCAGCTTGCGCCCGGGATCGATGGCCGGCGTGCCCCAGTTGTTGCCGCCGAAGTCGCTCGGGAAGAACACGGAGCCCTGCAGCGAAGGCGGCGTGAAGATGCCTTCGTTGCGCAGCGCCTCGATCTGCTTGCGGCAGGCGCCGCGATCCCAGAACGTGAATCCCCAGGCGTCGTCCGCCGTGAGACCGCCCGGGTGCAGCGGCGCCGGCTTGACCGGGAAGGGCTGGGTCGGCGCGAGGTACTCGCCGGGCACTTCCCAGTCCTGCGGCACGGGGCGCTCCTCGACCGGGAACAGCGGCTCGCCGGTCTCGCGGTTCAGGATGAACAGGTGCCCCATCTTGGTCGGCTGTGCCAGCGCGGGGATGGTCCTGCCGTCGCGCTCGAGCTCGAACAGCGTGGGCTGCGCCGGCGTGTCGTAGTCCCAGATGTCGTGGTGCACCATCTGGAAGTGCCAGGCGAGCTCGCCGGTATCGCCCTTCAGCGCGACCACCGAGCTCGAGTAGTAATCCATGTTGTCGCGCAGGCCGCCGAAGAAGTCGGTCGAGGTGTTGCCGGTGGGCAGGAACACCAGCTTGCGCTCGGGATCGACCGAGATCACCGACCACACGTTGGTGGTGCCGCGCCGGAATACCGGCTTGCCTTCGGCGTCGAACTCCGGCTTCTGGCCGGGCGGGATCGGGTCCCAGAACCATTCGAGCGCGCCGGTGCGCACGTTGTAGGCCCGCACCACGCCGCTCGGCATGTGATTGTGCGTGCGGTCGAGCACCATGGCCCCGGTGATGATGCGATCGTCCAGGATCGCGGGCGGCGAGGTCACCGAGTATTCCTGCTGCGCGAACTCGCCCAGCCCGTCGCGCAGGCTGACGTGGCCGTGCTCGCCGAAATCATCGCAGGGCTTGCCGTCCTTCGCGTCCACCGCGACGAGCCGGCCATCGAGGGTTCCCATGATGATGCGGTGGTCGCAGGCCGCGCCCGTGGGAGCCGGAGACTGCCAGCTGCTGACGCCGCGGCAGTTCACCATGATCTCCTGGCTGACGTCGACGCCCGGGTCGTAGCTCCATTTCTCGGCGCCGGTCGACGGATCGAGCGCGAACATCCGGTTGAAGGCGCTGCAGCCGTACAGCGTGTCGCCGACCAGGATCGGTGTCATCTGCCAGCTGCTGCCGGGCAGCATGGGCAGCTTGTGGCCGCCGATCTCGCCGGGCCCGGGCTCGCGCATGTCGCCGCTGCGGTACACCCAGGCCTGCTCCAGCGCATGCACGTTATCGCGCGTGATCTGGTTGGCGGCGGAGTAATGACCGCCGCCCGGCGCGGCACCGTAGGCGCCCCATTCAGCAACCGGTCCGGGCGTGTAATCGACCGCGATGTTGCGGTCGCAGGCCGCGAGCAGTGTACTCGCCAGCACGGCTGCCAATAGTGGTGATGCGGATACGCAAGCGGGCCTCCCGGGGCACACGCGCATTTCCGCGGAAACGCGCTGCGGTTGTCGTTATCGGCGCTCGCAACAACGCGGCGGGCGCGGTCCACAAGAGTGGCCAGCACGCCGCGCGAATGCAAGTTGCGGAAGGTTCATCCGGGAATGCTCGGGACGGCCCGGCGTCGGGGCGGGAATGTGAATCGGTGACGTGCATCCGGACGCACGCGTGGTGTTTAATTCGGGGGGTGCCGTCCGCGAGCGCACCATATTCCAGTCACGTCCCGGAATCCGCA
>CAWFXU010000008.1:0-711321 GCA_963819895.1 uncultured Gammaproteobacteria bacterium | reverse complement strand
AGGACTGTCGTTACATGGGCGCTGTATCGATGGTCGGCCGGATCAGCAATTGCGAGACATTGGCGCGCGGTGGCAGCGAAACCACGAAGATGATCGCATCGGCGACATCGTCGGGCGCCATGGCGCCGTCCTTGCCGACATGCTGTTCCATCGCCGCGCGCATGGTGGGATCGGAAATGCCTCCGGCCACTTCGGTGGTGGTGGCGCCCGGCTCGATGATGCAGACGCGGATGCCCGCGCCGCCCACTTCCTGCCGCAACCCCTCGGTCATGCCGGTAAGGCCGAACTTGCTGGTCGTATAGGGTCCGAAGATCCCCGCCGCGCGGCGCCCGGCGGTGGAGGAGATGTTGACGATATCACCGCCCCCCTGCGCCTTCATCGGCCCGATCGCCGCCTTGCAGCAATAGAGCGTGCCCATCAGGTTGATGTCGATCACTCGCCGCCATTCATCCAGCGGCAGCGATTCCACGCCTCCCGCCTGGATGACACCGGCCGAATTGACGAGGATATCGATCCGGCCAAGCCGGCTGACGGTGTCCTCCACCGCCCTGCTGGCATCGCGTTCGATCGCCACATCGCCGGGCAGAGCGATGGCCTTGCCTCCTTGGGCCTCGATCCGCCGGACCAGGTCATCGAGCCTGTCCTTGCGCCGCGCCGAAACGGCCACAGCCGCACCGGCGTTCGCCAGCGCCAGCGCCGCCGCCTCACCGATACCCGACGAAGCGCCCGTGACCAGCGCCACCTTGCCGGCAAGCAATCCGGACATTCTGCTCACCCCCCTGTTTCTCCAACCGTCGGCTGTAGTGGTCACATGTTTCCGGGAGCTACCTTAGGCGAAAAATGGTCGCCGCTGAAACAGTTTACGGAAAATTCAAATCCAGGCTCGATGCGCTCGATGAGTGTCGGGTGAAGAATGGGCGCCGGACGCTTTCGAGCATCATGTCGAGCGTCGCTTAAGGAGCGATCACGGTCATTCGCTAAGGTCTGAGACCGGCCAGGAGTGGAAGTTTGCGGGAATCGGGATCGATTCAAGCCACGACTTTGCCCTGCGCCGTTTCGAAGTACCACTCACCCCGATGACTGGTCTTGATGCGAAAGCCGCCCTCGTGCAGCAGGCGGTGGTGCTTGGAGCAGAGCAGGATCGTGTTGTCGAGACTGGTCCGTCCGCCGTCGATCCAATGCATCACGTGATGCGCGTCGAGCCAGCGCGTGTGGCTGCAACCCGGGTAGCGGCAACACTGATCGCGCGCGCGCAGCGCACGCCGCAGCGCCGGCTGCACGAGGCGGTGCTTGCGGCCGACGTCGAGCGGATTGCCCTTGTCGTCCTCGGTCACGGTGACCATGCTGGTGTCGCAGCACAACCGGCGGATGCTCTCGAGCGGCAGATCGCTTTTCGCGCCCCCCGCAGGTGCGTTACGCAAGGCGGCTTCATCGACATGCACGACGACCTGGTAATGATCGGCCGTCGTCACGGTGCGTTCGGCGCCACCGGAGAGAAAGGCCCGCGCGACGTCGACCAGCGCATCGGCCTGCCGTGCGGCCAGCGATTCCGTGTCGCCACCGCCCGATCCATCACGTGATGCGTCGGCCAGCGCCCGCTCGATCGCTGCCATCACCAGTTCGCCCGCCTCCGTAGTCAGTTCCACGGAAATCGTCATGCGCCCGGCGCCATCGACCACGCGGCTGAGATAGCGATTGCGGTGGATGTGGTTTACATCTGCCGTGGACGCCGCGCGATCGGCATTGCGCAACTGCTGGCAATGAGTTTGCACCTGATCGGCCGTTGCCCCGAGCGCGTACTCCAGAAGTCGCGCCTCGTTGTGCGCGGTGGCGACCCGGCTCAGCGAACGTACCTTCGAGTAGGACAGCTCCCCGCGCTCGAAGGCGTTGGAGATGCCCGGCAAGTCGAGCAGCGCCGTCGCCACGCGCACCTTCTCGCGCGCGGTGCCGACCACGATGCCGCACTTCATGTTCAGCCACTCGGCGCAGTTGTTGAACTGGTAGGCCTTCCAGCCCTGGCGAATATCGAACTCTCGCACCAGCTCGAGAAACGCATACTCCGCGGCATTGATGCGCTGCGCATGCGCGACGATCGCTTCTTCCAGTTCATCGAGGGAACGACGCGACAGCGTGAACAACGCGGTCATCGGGAACTCCTTTTCGCGGTGGCGCGAATACTGTCTATGCGTACAGTATTCTATTTCAGGGCGGTTGGTGCCGGAAGGAACTTGTTGTTACAAGGGAGCAGAGTGAAATTCGATTTGTGGAAGGTGTTGGCGGTGCGTGTTGGCGACCACGGTTCGGCGTCTGCTATCGGCCAAATTCAGACGTAGGAAGTTCCCGCGGTGCGGAGGTTTAACGTACAAGCCCAGCCGCGGCTCGCAAGGAGCGAAGGGACGCCGCGCGGCGTCCGCTGGAGCGATTTCTTGGACCGCGTCTTCATATTTGCTTACTGTCAATGATGCGCGCAAGTTCGTGCCGATGGCATTGCTTCTCCTCCTCCGCGCAATGGCACATGAGTGTTACGGGGCCCTGACGTGCAAGCGCCTTAATCAGGCGAAGTGTGAATTTCTGTCCGTGGTTCTTGATCGTCTTGTTTTGGGCATCTATGGAACCATCCATGAACAATTCACTTCTGTACGTGGTTATGAATTTAGCCCAGGAGCATTCACCTTCTTGTACTTTACGGAGCAGGACTTCACTCGGTCCGAGGGAAGGCATCCAAACGTCGTAACGAGTCTTGCGCAACCCGCGGCCACGAAACCTTGTCGAAAGAATTCTTAGTCCATCTCGCTTTCGGTCAATCGGACTCCAGACGGACTTAGTTCGAATCATGTCTTTCGACTTCCTCTAGAGCGGCCTAACGCCCGCTTTGAGCCGCGTGCGTCCTCGCGCGTCGGCTCGAAAGCATTGTTGGGCTTTTACCGCTTGAGCTCTCGTACACCGGCTTGCTCCCAGCTACAAATTGATTCCGCAGGAGGCAGCGGGTTGCTCCTGCCCCGTGATCAATCATCTCGAGCGCCGCGATCTGACCGTGTGACGAAACCCAGATGGCGATGCCGAATCCGTTCCTCACCAGGCGCGTATCCGACGGCGTCGGCGACGATACAGTCGCCTGACTCGATTTCACGGAATGAACCGCCCCGGTTTCCCTGGACACTTTGTTGCCTCAAAATCCGAGAGCAATGGAGGTCGTCATGGTGCAGGTTCGTTTTACCGAGGAGTTCAGGCAGGAGGCGGTTCGGCAAGTGGTCGAGCGCGGCCATCCGGTTGCCGAGGTGGCAGCACGGCTGGGTGTTTCCCAGCACAGCCTTTACGCGTGGCTGAAGAAGCACCGCAAGCCCGCTGCCGACACCGCGGCAGAAGCAGAGGTCAAACGTCTCCAGGCCGAGTTGCGGCGGGTCACCGAGGAGCGTGACATCCTAAAAAAGGCCGCCGCGTACTTTGCCAGGGAGTCCCGGTAAGGTACGCGTTCATCCGGACACAGGAAGGTCAGCATGCGGTCGGGACGCTGTGCAGAGTCATGCAGGTGCGCCGCAGTGGCTACTACGCCTGGCGCGCCAAGCCGCAGTCGGCCCGGGCGCTGGAAGACCGGCGTCTGCTCGGGCTCATCAAGCACGCATGGCTCGAGAGCGGCACCGTCTACGGGTATCGCAAGGTGACGTCGGATCTGCGCGACCTCGGCGAACGCTGTGGCAAGCACCGCGTGTACAAACTGATGCGCCTGGAAGGCCTTGCGGCCCAGCGCGGGTATGGCCGTCGCCCGCGGCACCACAGTGGCACGCCGGCCAGCGTGGCGCCGAACAGGCTCCAACAGAACTTCAGCGTCGCCGCACCCAACCGGACGTGGGTGACGGACATCACGTACATCCGAACGCACGAGGGATGGCTGTATCTGGCGGTGGTCATGGATCTGTTCTCGCGTCAGATCGTGGGCTGGTCGATGGGCGCACGGATGGAGACCGAACTGGTGCTGAACGCCCTGCTGATGGCTGTGTGGCGCCGACGGCCCACGGAGGCGGTAACGATTCATTCGGATCAGGGCAGCCAGTTCAGCAGCCATGACTGGCAGGCATTCCTGCGGGCGAACAACCTGATCGCCAGCATGAGTCGGCGCGGCAACTGCCATGACAACGCGGTGGTGGAGAGCTTCTTCCAGCTGCTGAAACGTGAGCGGATCAGGCGCCGGGTTTATCTGACGCGCGACGAAGGCCGGCAGGATGTGTTCGATTACATCGAGGTGTTCTACAACCGCAAGCGCAAGCATGGTTCCAACAACATGCTGGCGCCTGTAGAGTTCGAGAGGCAATATTTCATGAGGCAGCAAGCTGTCTAGAGAACCCGGGGCGGTTCAGAAATATACGCTGGGGCATCCACAGTCGCAGACTCCGACCACGTTCAGTTTTTCGATCTCGTCAGAGCATCTCCGAGCCCACAGGACGCACCGCCGCCCTGAGCAATGCGTTTCGCACTACGGCTGCTTCGTTCGGTTCAAGTGAGCGGGGCGGTATCGTCTTCATTCTGAAGCCCAACGATGAAGCTCAGCCGCGGCGGACGAGGCGCGAAGCCATGAGACCGACGTCGGCTGCAGCGGATTGTTGGGCGTCAACGTGTTCATTGTGCTTGAACGATGTATTCATCTCGAACATATGCATAGCCAGCGTCCGTGCGGTTGAACACTGACGCGTACCGCGTGCCCCTATGATCGTGGTTTACAGAGATCACCGCGCCTGAAGGTAGCCTATGCCAGCACTCAGGCGTACGCGTGCTGGGGATCTGACGAAGCAGGCCCTCAGCCTGAATCTGGGTTGGAGCCCATAGAGAGCTTGGTCCATCCGCATCTACCGTCCATCCACTTCTGCATGCACTGTCGGCACGCTGCGGTTGTGCGCACCCGCACACCGCGCTTGCTGCCGCAACTGCCACTAGTCTTGCGATGGCGTTCATTGCCACGTCTTTGACGCCCGACGATTGAGTTCAGCCGCGGCAGCCGAGGAGCGAAGCGACGAGGATGACGTCGGCTGCAACGATTTGTTGGACGTCTGACGGCTACTTGCTACCACTGCAGACGTCACCTTCCTGCTGCTGCGTGAGCCACTCAGATAATGTGGCGGTACGCTCTCGGGTGAGCTTTGCAAGCGCACCGCACTCACACATGGGGTAGACGCTACCATACATGAACCGCTTGTTAGGCTCCGGATAAAGAGCCTTCATTTCGGCGTCCCTAAACTTCACCCAAGCACGCTGCGCATCCTTTAGCGCGTCCTGGAAAAGTTTGTCATCCCCGTGAGCCTTCAGTACCTGCTGGTACACGGAGTTGAGCTCTAAGTCCGCAGCTTTGTAGTCCTCGCAGGCATCGATTGTCAGTTCCATTTGCGTCTGCCCATGCGCAGCCAACGCAAGCCAGCTAGAAAACACTGTTACGAAAAGTCGTGACAACAGGCGATCTCCAGACGTCCAACTCCAATTCGGCCGCGCAGCTGCTGTATAACTCAGCGAACCTGATGCATAAATCGGGCTTCGGAGAGCAGGAAGCCGCTGAATTCTCTCGCAGTTTTTCGAAACAGGGGCGTTATCCATATGCAAACGCATCAAACCCCCTCGCACCCCGGAAGCTACTCGACCGGATTCGTGATCGGCTGCGCGCGCTGCACTATTCCACGCGCACCGAGGACGCCTAGGTGTTCTGGATTAGACGCTGGATGCTTTTTCATGGCAAGTGTCAGCCTTTTCCAATGGCACATGAGCCTGAAGGGGGGTCGTGATTCCAACGGCAGAGTGAGCCTGAAGGGGCGCGGTTCTGGGATCATCGGAGGATGATCGTGAAACTGCACACCCAACGCCTTCAGACCCTCGACGAGATTCGCGCCTTCCTGGCCGGGAGCCACACCGCTGGACTTCGACGTCCCCGCCCGGAAGGAAGCCTACCGCTGGATCGAGGACTCGCTGCGCCGGCTTCGCTACGCCGCCTCGGCAAGGCCGACAAGGGCCTCGTCCGGGCCTACCTGGTCAAGGTCAGCGGCTTCTCCCGCGCCCAGCTCACGCGCCTGATCGGCCAGTTCCGCAGACCGGCAACGTGCGCGATCGCCGCGCCCCCGCCAGCCAACGCCTTCCGCCGTCGCTACCTCGCCGAGGACGTCGCCTGCTCGCCGAGGTCGATGCCCTGCACGGCACGCTCTCGCGGCCCGGCCACCCGCAAGCTCTGTGAGCGCGCCTGCGAGGTCTTCGGCGACGACCCGCTACGAGCGCCTGGCCGCAGATCTCCAACGGTCACGCTGTACAACCTGCGCCACTCCACCGGCTATCAGCGCCTGCGGACCCAGGTCGACAAGACCCGGCCGACAGCGATCCGCATCGGCGAGCGGCGCAAACCCTTCCCCGACAGGCCGCCCTGGCTTCCTGCGCGTCGACACCGTCCACCAGGGCGATCTCGACGGCATCAAGGGGCTCTACCACATCAACGCCGGTCGACGAAGTCACCCAGTTGCAGGTCGTCGTCAGCGTCGAGCGCATCAGCGAGCACTTCCTGCTGCCCGTCCTCGGCCAGCCCTGCTCGACGCCTTCCCCTTCGTCATCCTCGGCTTCCACAGCGACAACGGCTCGGAGTACATCAACCCCGGGTCGCCGGCCTGCTGCGACAAGCTCCACATCGAGTTCACCAAGTCGCGCTCGCGCCACACCAACGACAACGCCCTGGTCGAGAGCAAGAACGGCTCGGTCGTCCGCAAGCACCTCGGCTACGGCCACATCCCCGAGCGCTTCGCGCCCAGGTCAACGACTTCGCCGTCGGGGTCCTGTCCCCCTACCTCAACTTCCACCGCCCCTGCCTCTTCCCCGAGGAGGTCATCGACGCCAAGGGCAAGCGCCGCAAGCGCTACCCCTACGCCAACCTGATCACCCCCTACGAGAAGCTCAAGTCACTGCCCGACGCCGCCCAGACACCTCAAGCCCGGCATCACCTTCGAGCACCTGGATGACATCGCCCTACAGCACAGCGACAATGAGGCCGCCCGGCGCCTCAACGAGGCCCGGGCAAGGTTATTCAGGGCAATCAACCAATCCCACAACCCGCCGCCTGATGGCTTCCTCAGCCAGCCCCTTCAGGCTCATGTCCGGATTGGAAAGGACTCCGGCCGCAACATCTACGCCCGGTAAGAAGGCCCAGGCTTCATCGCACTTTCCCTGGATCCGCGCGTGCCTGACTGCGTGAGCGCCTGCACTTTCCCGTAGGTGACGAGCGTCGGCGGGGTGTAGGCCTTCCTGGCATTGCCGGGGGGCTGCGGTTTCGAGCTCATGACTTGCTCTGCTGGATAACGATATCGCGAGAGGTGCCCGGGTTCCGGGCCAGCATCCACGCGCATGCTATCGCAAGCGTGTGGATGTTCATACCGGTGGCATGGTCGGCATCGCGTTCGAAGCGCTGCCAGGCCTGCTCCACGCGGGCCGCGTCGACCCAGCGGCCCAGCACGCTGCGCGATGTGCCCGGGGTTCCAGATGTCGGGCCTGTCGCGTGCCAGGGCGCGTATCAGTTGCTCGTGAAACTTCCAGCCCGGGTGGTTGCCCACGTCCTGCCGCCAGCGCACGGCCTCGGGCAGTATGCCCGCCATGCTGATGCGCATGAGGTGCTTGTACCAGGGCGCGCCGAGCTTGGCCTGCACCGGCATGCGGATGGCGAACTCCAGCATGCGGCGGTCCGACAGCGGGCTGCGCGGCTCCACGCCGCGTGACAGGGCAATCTGCCCGTAGACCTCGTGGGCAAACGAGAGCATGCCCCGCGTGAAGTGCAGCGCGTGGGCGGCCTGGTCGCTGCCGGTCCTGGCCAGATTCCGCCGTCCGCTGGCGCTGGGGCAGCCTGGTGTCCAGCAACTGCCTCGCGCTCTCGCGCCGCAGCAGCTTCAGGTCGTCCGACCAGAACCGGCGCTCGCCGCGCATGCTGCGATACGCGGCACGAACAGCGTTCCGGCGCCAGCGCTGCCGCGGCGCTGCGCGCCAGCGCCCGCGGTCCGCCATCGATCCCGTGCCGGCGGTAGGCGCCGAGCAGCGCGGGAATCCTGCGACAGCATGCCGGCGCGCAGCGCAACGCTCATGCTGCGATCCAGCCCGTAGAACAGCAGGTCGCCTGCCATGCCTTCCAGCACGACGCGGCAGCCATTCTGTTTTGCCGCGTCGTAGACCAGCGCGTTGGTGAAGCCGTGCGACAGCGTGAAGGGCTCGTCGAGATCCCCGATGCCGTCGAAAAAGGTCGCGTGCGGCATCGCGCCCCGCGGCCGAGGTGATGATCGTGGGTTCGAGCCAGCCGTCCTTCAGCATCTCCTCGATGCTCTTCCAGTCCGGGCAGTTCTCCCGGTCCTCGCGGATCAGCGAGAAGGTGCGCAGCGGCTGTGGCAGCTCATTCGCGAAACTCCTTGCGGATCAGGCCCACGATGGACGAGGAATCGAGCCCTCCGCTCAGCATCGCGCCTACCGGGCCGATGCTGCGCAGCCGGCATTTCACGGCAATGCGCAGCTGCTCCAGGAAGGCCTCGGCGCATTCGTCCAGCGATGCAAAATGGTTTGCCGGCAGGTTTCCCGGTTCCCAGTAACGCCAGGTCCTTGCGCCACGCTCGGTCACCGACATCGCGTGCCCGGCCGGCATCCGGAGAATGCCCTGGTAAAAGGTGCCGACCTCGTCGTCGCGGTCGAATTCCTCCACCAGGTAATCCAGCAGCCGGGATTCGTTCAGGCGCGGTTCGATGCGCTTCAGGGCCAGCAGTCCCTTGATCTCCGAGGCGAAGCCGAACCAGCCGTTGCCGGCGTGGTAGTAGAAGTGCCGGGTGCCCGCGGCATCCCTGGCCGCGAACAGGCGCTGCTGGCGCGCATCCCAGATGAAGAAGACGAACTCGCCGATGATCCGGTCCGGGCATTGCTCGCCCCAGGTCTCGTAGGCCCGCAGCACCAGCTCGGCATCGGAGCGGTTCCTGAGCACGGCGCCGCGCCCCAGCAGTTCCTTGCGCAGTTCCTCCCAGTTGTCCACCCGGCCATCCATGACCAGCACCAGGCTCTGGTCTTCGTTGGCGAGCGGCTGGGTTTCCTCGAGCGATTCCGGGGTGGTGCGCAGCATGCACTGGCCGAGCGCCACCGAACCCTTGACCCAGTGGTTGATGCCGTCCGGCCCGCGATAGGCCATGGCGGCGGTCATTTGCTCGACCAGCCCGGGCTCGATGGGTCTGCCATCGAAGTGGATGATGCCGGCGATACCGCTCATGGCGAATCGAAGCTCCCGAGGGGCACGATGTCGGGGAAGCTCGCGAACTGTTCGCCCACGTCCGGCGTGTCGTTGATCGGGGTGCCGGCGTATTCGACCCAGGCGTGGGCATCGAGCGCGCCCTGGTTCATGCGCACGCCGATGCGCAGCTGGCGTGGCGATGCCCCGGCGCCGCAGCAGCCAGCCCAGCAGCAGCGAGCGCGTGAGGCAGGTGGCGGGAATCCACGGCTGGGCGGCGGCCATGTTCACCAGTGTGGCGATGCGGGTGATTTCTTCGAGCGAAAGATTGCTCGCGGCCGGCAGATTGCCACGCTGCAGCCAGGCCTGGAAACGCTGCAGCCCCAGCACGCGCAGCCCGAGCCAGAACAGCGGCAGCCAGGCCATCGCGGCCAGCAGCGTGCGCCGCTCGGGCCAGGACAGGGCCTGGAATTTCGCCAGCTTGGTTGCTGAGGCGATTCATGAGGCGGCGGCCGTTGCCGGCTGCGCGGAGTGGGGCGGCGATACGACTTCGATGCGGCCCTGTTCCAGCCGCAGCACCCGGTCGGCCAGCGCCAGGCTGGCGGGGCGATGGGTGATCAGGATCACGGTGCGGTGCGCGAGCGCCTGTTTGCATTCGGCGATGAAGGACTTTTCGCCCTCGGGATCGAACATCGCGGTGGCTTCGTCCAGCACCAGGATCGGCGGGTCCTTCAGCAGGGCGCGGGCCAGCGCGATGCGCTGGCGCTGGCCGCCGGAGAGCCGGATGCCCTGGTCGCCGATCACGGTGTCATAGCCCTGCGGCAGGCGGCTGATGAAATCGTGCGCCTGCGCGGCGCGCGCGGCGGCGGTGACCGCCTCCGGGGTCGGCATCGATGCGGCCGTAGGCGATGTTGTCGCGCACGGTGCCGTTGAACAGCAGCACGTGCTGCTGCACCACGCCGATGCGCGCGCGCAGGCTCTGCAGCGTGACGCCGGCGATATCGATGCCGTCGATGCGGATGCGGCCGTGCGCCGGGCGTCATCAGGCGCATCAGCAGGTGCGCGATGGTGCTCTTGCCGGCGCCGTTCGGGCCGGTGAGGGCGACCGTCTCGCCGGCGCGGATGTGCAGATCGAGCTTTTGCAGCACCGGCGGGCGGCCCGGGATAGCCGAAGCTGACGTCGTGGAATTCGATCTCGCCGCGCACCGCGGGCAGCTCGGTGCCGATATGCGCCTGCGGTTCGGTCTGCTCGGTGAGCACCGCGCCCAGCCGCTCCAGCGCGCCGCTGGCCTGCCGGCTCTGGCCGTACAGGTTGGCCAGCGCGCTGACCGGGTTGGTGAGCAGCGCGGCATAGAGCAGGAAGCTGACCATTTCCGCCGGCGAGCGGCTGTTCGAACTGGTCGCTCATCAGCCACAGCACCAGCACCATGCCGGCGGCGGCGATGAACTGCAGCCCGGGCCCGAGCGCGGTGACGATGCGCCGCTCCCGGGCGCTGAGATGCAGGATGTGCTGGATCTGCTGGCGGTAGCGGGCGGATTCGTGCGGCTCGCGCGTGAAGGTCTTGATCGCCGGCAGCATGCCGAGGTTTTCCTCGGCGATGGAGACCGCGCCCGCATGCGCCTGCTGGATCTGGCTGGCCAGCGGGCGCAGGCGGCGGCCCGACGATCTTCAGCAGCAGGTAGAACAGCGGCACCAGCATGATCACGATGAGCGCCAGGCGGGCATCGATGCGCAGCATCATCAGCACGGCGCCCGCCAGCGTGAGCAGCAGCGGCACCACGCTGGGCAGGGTGCCGCTGATGAAGCCGCTGAGGTGCTCGACGTCATTGGTGAGCAGGGCGAGGATCTCGCCGCGCCGGCGCTGCTGGTGGAACGCCAGCGGCAGCGCCTGCAGGTGGTCGTACAGGCGGATGCGCAGATCGGCCAGGATGTGCTCCGCGCTGCGGCTGAGCACGTAGCCGTTGCCGAACTTGAGCAGGGCCTGCAGGGCGAACAGCGCGAGCAGGCCGAGCAGCACCGGGCCGGTCACGGCAGCGGCCGAGGCCGACAGCATGCCCTGCGCCAGTTGCCCGCCCAGCCAGGGCACGGCCAGCGCCATGGCGCTCTCGGCCAGCATGAGCAGCACGCAGAGGGCGAGCGCGGCGCGGTAGGGCGCCGCCCAGGCGAGCATGGTTTTCAGCTGGACGGGTGGCATGCCGCGTTCCCGTTCGGGTTGGTATTCGTCGCCCAGCAGCAGGCGGGCATCGCGCGAGCGGTTCTGTCTTGCCTGGCGGAGTCCTCGCACCGCGCGCAGTGCGTCGCTCGGGCGATCGTGCAGCGGCAGCGTGAAGCCCGCCTGGATCAGCAGCGGGCGCTGCATCCAGCGGGTCGGCAGGTCGTGCGTGAGCCAGTAGCGCAGATAGCGTGCGCGCAGCGTGCCCGGGCGCAGGGTGTGGAGCCAGTCGTCCATTGTTTTTGCTGCATCGGGCTGCGCCAGCATGCGGTACCAGCTGAGCATGGTCCAGGCCGCGGCTTTCAGGCCCGCCATGTCCAGCAGCTGCAGCACCGCGGGCCAGTCCGCTTGCCGTTGCCGGATCCAGAGCAGGAAGTCCGTGACCCGCCCCAGGCCCATGTTGGGGGAGCAGACGTACTTGGCAAACGCCGGGTGCGTCAGCATCACGAACAGGGTGTCATTGTCCGACAGGCCCTAGATGCCGTTCACGCGCTGGCGCCGGGCCAGCAGGCCCTCGGTCAGCTCCACCCGGCTGCGGCCCGGGCGCAGCAGGTTCCAGTGCAGATCGATATCGGTCAGCCCGCGGCTGAAGGTGGCCTCGTGGCTGACGCCATCGGGCTTCACGTGCACGGTGAAGCCGTCATCGAGCAGGATGCGGGCGGCGCGCTGCCGGTCCGCGGGGGAGACCAGGATGTCGATGTCGCTGGACGGGCGCAGCGACGGGTCCGGGTAGACGCATTCGCGCACATGCGCGCCTTTCATCACCGCGTACGGGATGCCCTGGGCGGTGAACAATTCATCGACGCGCTCCAGTTCCTTGCGCTGCGCGAGATAACCCACCGCCGCCGTCATGCGCGCCTCGCGCAGGGCGTTGCTGGACGGCGGGCGGGAGCGATTCCAGCAGGCCGTGCTGCTGCAGGGTGTGATGCCACAGGGCGCCGATGTCCTGGGTCAGCACGAAATTCGAGGAAATCGGTGGCCGCCGTTGGTCATGGCGGCAAGGCAGGCTGCGGGGTCGATGGCTGGCGCGGCGGGGAGCAGTGCCCTGCGATGCGGCTCTAGCCAGGGTGGGGGGTTAGTGGGTTGGTTCGACTTCAACGGGGTGGTGCTGCAATGGTGGGGGAATCCCGGTGGGGGCGCGACGGGGGATGATAGCAATGCTGCCAAGGCCGATGTCGCCGATCAATGTGGGTCGGCATTTATGTGGGTCGGCATTTATGCCGACTTGTGCCTGGCCGATGGCTGCTGTCGCCATGAATGGCGACCCACAGGGGCGGTTGTCGCCATTAATGGCGACCTACGGGTGATGTTGGTCTTCAATGTGGGTCCGCATTCATGCGGACAATTGTCCGGCTGAAGCCGGACCCACAGGTGGCAATGCTGTGCCACCGGCTGATAGCCTGCGCCACATGAAGGTAAGCGAAGCCGGGAAGGGTCACGGTGCCAGGCAAGCCGAGCGATGATCTGGCTCCCGGCACTCTGAACAGCATTCTGAAGCAGGCTGGACTCGAGTAACGAGGTAGGTATGCGGTTCGCGATCGTCATTGAGCAGGCTCAGGGCAACTATTCGGCGTACGTCCCGGATCTTCCTGGATGCGTCGCAACCGGGGCCACTATCGAAGAGGTCGAAGATGAGATTCGTGAAGCCATCGAGTTCCACCTCGAAGGCATGCGTGAAGACGGCCTGGAAGTACCGCAGCCGCAAAGCAAGGTCGAATACATCGAAGTTGCGGCCTGACAAACAGGGATAGGTCGCGGCTGCGCGCAGCGAGATCGACTCCTTGGCTGGAGCGGGTTGTTGGGCCTACGACTCGAGCGCCGCAAGGAAATCTTCCGGTGACACGCCGGCCTGCTTCAGCACGCCAGAGTCGTCACCAGCGCTTGATCTGGGCGCTGTAATCGAGGGTAACTGCGTCCTGGCGAGAGGGGGTGGCTGGCGGAAGTCAGATCATCTCGCCCACCACACCGACATCGGCACCGCGAACAGGTCTCCGGCAAAGGGAATGATCTCCCGCCCGGTATAGAGCACGATGCCGCGCGTGAATCGCTCGGGTTCTGTTTCCTTGAGGTGGCGCAGGCCTTTGAAGTCTTTGGCGTCGACGCTGGCGGCGGCTTTGACTTCGATGCCAGTGAGACGGCCTTGGCGGTCTTCGAGCAGGAAGTCGACTTCGATGCCGGTCTGGGTGCGGTAGTGCCACAGGCTGAGGCCACGCGTGTTGAAGGCGAGGTGCTTGAGCAGCTCGCTGAGCACAAAGGTTTCGACCAGTGGCCCCGGCAGCCCCGGCGCACTTTGCAGGCTGGCACTGGTGTCGCCGCGCAGCCAAGCGAGCAGGCCACTGTCGGGCAGGAAGAGCTTGGGTGCCTTGACGAGGCGTTTGGCGGGGTTGCGCTCCCAAGCTGGAAGGCGATGGATAAGGAACAGGGTTTCGAGCAACGAGAAGTAGCGCTTGAGCGTGCTTTGCGCGAGGCCGCTGGTGCGCGAGAGTTCAGCAAAGTTGAGCAGACCAGCACTGCGGTGTGCGAGGAGTTGGACGAGATTGGGCATCTCGATGAGTTGTTCGAGATTGGCAAGCTCGCGCACGTCGCGCTGCAGGACAGCTTGCAGGTAGCTGTCGAACCAGGCATTGCGGCGGCGAGCCGTAGGCCGTGCGACGGCCTCGGGGAAGCCGCCAGCAAGCAGGAGCTCGATGAAGCCATCCCGATCGGTAGGTGTGCTGGGTAGCTTGGTATATAGGCCGGCACGAGGTTGAAAATCAACCACTGAGTGGTTGATTTTCAACCATTGTCAGGCGTCGATATGTGAGCGTCAACGTGCTGGCTGACCTCGGATTCGCCGACGCGGAAGATCTGTCGGCAAAGGCCATCCTGGCGGTCAAGCTGAACGAGCTGATCGACAAGCAGGTCGAGATCGTCGTTCGGCCGGCGCGGCGTGCGCATGTCGCCGGCATCCGCCGCCTCTCAATGTGGGTCGGCATTCATGCCGACAACGTGCCTTCCCGAATGCTGCTGTCGCCATGAATGGCGACCCACGTCGGGATGTCGCCATGAATGGGGTGTCGCAGAACCTTGCACGGCCTCGATCGATGCGGTTTAGCGAGCGCGCCATGCGCGCGATATCGCGGCCATGGGCCGCTCCGATCGAGCATGACCGCGGACACCGGGAAGACGCATTCCCTCCGGCGTGAATTTGCGCTCGGCCAGGATCTGGTGGGCCAGGCGCGGACGAAAATCCTTCATGGCGGTCGAAATTTGCCGTGCAGGATAGGCTAGGCGACATGCGCCTGGACTTCGAACGTGGTCAGCAGCGGTGGCCGAATGTTGCGGCACATTACGGTCGACGCCCGTCCTCTTTGAACATCGGGCGCCAAAAGTGGTCCTCGCCGCTCGTAAGCCCAGCGATTGAGCTCAGCCGACGCCGGTGTGGAACGAGGCGACGAGACGGACGTCGGCCGGAGCGAGTTGTCAGACGGAGGCGTCACGATACGCGCGCAGCACGAGATTGATGCGTGTCTGGTAGCCGGGCCCCTGGGCCTTGAACCACTCGAGTACGTCAGCGTCTACGCGCAGCGAGATCGACTCCTTGGGTGGAAGGGGCTCCAGCCCGCGTCGAACAATACCGCGAACGATATGCTTTAGCGCCGCTTCCGGATGCCCGGAGGGATTCACTTTGGGTTCAGCCGTTGTACGCAGGCGTGCCCAGTCAGTTTCCGACCGCTTCGAAGTAGATACGGGCTTCTGCGCGCGTGGCTTTGCGGAACGAGATGATGCGGATTTCATTTGCGCCCTCCGTGTGTACGACTCGCGCTTGCGCTCAGCCCAACTGAAGTGCATACGCGAAATGTATATACAAGTTGTCAGCCGCGCAACCCGCCGGTTTCCATCAGGACCAGCAGGCTGACGAACACGCGTTGCCCGGCCGCGACCTCGCGGCGAATCAGCTCGCAGGGGGTGCTGCTGCAGATATCGAGGCTGCTGTCGCCATGAATGGCGACCTACCGGGATCGGGTGCGGTTGTCGCCATGAATGGCGACCCACAGGGGAGGGGGGTTGGCACCGTGCTTGTGCCATATGCACATCAGGCCTATCATGTGTGCAATTGGCACTCACCGGTTACCGCTCATGCCAGCCCAGCCACAACCAGAACCAGCCCCCGAGGTCGTGCTCGCCAAGGCGGTGCTGCGCGCGGCGGCGCAGCTCGGGCTGAAGCAGGCGGAGCTGGCGGCGGTGCTGGGCATGCACAGGACGGCCATCAGCCGGCTCAAGCAGCGCCCCGCGCTGGATCCGCAGTCCAAGGCGGGCGAGCTGGCGCTGTTGCTGGTGCGCCTGGCCAGGGCGCTGTATGCCCTCACGGGCGGTGACCAGGACTGGATCCGGCACTTCATGGGCACGCCCGAACAAGGTGACGGGCGGCATTCCGGCGCGGCAGATCGAGAGCATCCAGGGCCTGGTGACCGTGCTGCAGTTCGTCGATGCCATCCGGGGCAAGGTGTGACGATCTGGGAGGCGTGCCAGGGCCCCGAGCAGATTCGCCGCGTGGCGGGCGTGCTGTTCCGGATGGTCGAGAGCCAGGAGCAGGTTGCCACGCTCGGCTACGTCGACACCCTCGAGGAGCAGGCCCTGCTGGAGCAGATGCTGGACGAGGTCAAGCCGCCGTATCGCCCGGATACCGACGGCCTGCATTACCTGCTGCGCACGCCGTTCCGCTACCCGCCGCTGCGGTGGGGCTCGCGCTTCGGGCGGATTCACGAACCGGGCATTTTCTACGGCGGCTGCGGCACGGACGCGACGCTGGCCGAGGCGGCGTACTACCGCTTCGTGTTCTGGTACTCGATGGACGCGGCGCCGGTGAAAGAGGCCATCCGCTCGGAGCACACGCTGTTCTCCGCGGCTTATCGCAGCGAGCGCGGCATCAAGCTGCAGGAGCCGCCGTTCAGCGCGTTCAGCGCCGCGATCACGCATCCCGCGGATTACGCGCAGACCCAGCTGCTGGGCACCGCGATGCGCGAGGCGGGCGTGGATGCCTTCGAATACCCCTCGGCGCGCGATCCGCAGCGCGGCCTCTGCGTCGGCCTGTTCTCACCCGCCGCGTTCAGCCAGCCCCAGCCCGGCGAGCAGAGCCAGTGGCTGTGCGAGCTTGGTGCCAGAGAGGTGCGGTTCAAGCAGGTCGGGCACTCGGATGTGCGGCGGTTTGGGGTCGAGACCTTTTGGGTTGGGGGTGGGTTGGCGATGCCGGTGTAGGTCGGCATTCATGCCGACTGGTGCCTTTGGTCGGGTGCTGTTGTCGCCATGAATGGCGACCTACAGCATGAATGGCGACCCACAGTTGCCCAGGCAAGTGGCCGAGCTGCGATCGATCAGCGAAGGACTTCAACGAGAACCGCTGGCAAATGTCGCGATCCATTGCACGGATCGAGGTTGAGACCAGCTCCGGCAACTGTCCTCGCCGATTTGGGGCTGCGCGATGCGGAAAGCTCAAGATCAAGTCTGGGCGGCTTGCGTGAACATCGAAATCACCAAGGCGATCCGCATCGACTCTGCGCCGCTTGCTGCCAACCGCGCTCTGAAGCAGGGCGGCGCATGGGCATCCCGCAACCGAAGCCGTGTCTGGTCGATGTTGCGGGGGGACTTCTCCAATCTCTCCGAGCGCAAGCTGATGGACATGGTCTGAGCCGCCTCGGTTACGACATCGAAATCAAGGTGTGAAGCCCACTTGGGCCTTGCCGAATGCTGCTGCTGACATCGAGGCTGCTGTCGCCATGAATGGCGACCTACAGTGCAGTCGTCGTCATGAATGGCGACCCACGTGAATGGGTGACGGTTTTCACGGGATCCAGGAGGCAACGGCGATGGCAAACAAGGCAGACAGCAATGTGCCGACCAGCATGTATTCGGCAAAGACCGGGTCTTTGAGTTTCTCGAGCCGCACCAATCCCTTGGCCGCGATAATGAATCCCAGGGCGCTCCAGTCATCGGCAAGCAGCACAACAAGAAACATCAACCAGCGTTCCAGGATGCCGATAACGCGGCCGGCGTTGTACTCGCGAACATCCGTTGCGGATTGATCGCGGCCAGCCGTCCCCGCCGTGCCGTTCAGCCTGGGAACCAGGCCAAAGGCATGCAGCATTCCGCGCATGGCGATATTGACCTCGTTGGCCAGCAGCAACAACGCCAGCACTACGGAAACCAGGCTGGAGTTATCTATTCGATCCGGGCCAAACAATACGGCGGCAATTTGAGTCCAGAACTCACCGGCATGTGCCGCCAGCAGCGTAAAGCTGAACTGTCCGACACTCGGGTAAAACAACACGGGCACCAATGCCAGGCCAAACATGGAACCCAGCCTGCACCAATCCAGGCGCAATCTCTTTTCAAATCCGCCAGCGATGATCGTGAACAGCAGAACCGTGGCGCACGCCAACAGCGACAGGCCGGAAACACCAAACGTCAGCAACAACAACACGATCTGGGCAACCCCCAAACCGATCGCGAAGCGCCAGCTGGAGGGCGCGTCCTTGCGCAAATACAGGAGGCGCGGCGCCAGCATCAGGCACAGATACACCTGGTATTCAAATGCCATGCGCTACCCCCAGAGCCTCGTCGATCTGCGCTGAAATGGCCGCCTGCACCCCTGCAAATGTTGCCAGCAGCCCCTCGTCGATGTTCTTGTACACGGCCACCTTGCTGATCTGCAAAGCCTCGGCGGTATGCTGCACCGGCACGCCCGCCAGGTAGTCCCGGAAGACCTGAAACCGGGTTGTCTGCCACTTGTCCTGCAAATGGGACAACAACGCCATGGCCTGATTGGGCAATGCCGGTTGTGGCAGCCCTTCAACGCGGTAATAGCCGCCCTCGTTCTTCAGGCCGTGACGGCATCACGGGCATCGATGGAACGCCGGCCCATCCATGCCCAGCGCCGCTTCACGATTTATCTCGGTAACGATCTCGCCCACGCCAATGCCAAAGCGAACCCTCACCGGATGAAGCTCCGCCTGAATGTTGGCGATCATCCGCCACAGCGCGCTGGCATCCGGCAGCAGGGCCTGGAACTCATCACCGAGGGTGAGCGTAAAGGGTGACAGCAGGGATCCGGCATGGCTCTTGTTGAGGCGAGCCAGCACCCCGAGCAGGCTTTTTTGCAAACCCGCGCGGTCTGCCACCGTTGCGGGAATCACAGACGTCGCCGATCAATGCCAGGCAATTCATGTCAACCACTTGAGTTAACTTTTGGTCAAATAAACCATAGTGGTTAACAAGGCGATATACAACCCGAAAGGTTAAATTTCCGTGAAATAAACCATAGTGGTTAACTTTTCTGCATCGAGTTCCAGCTTTCGAATGACCACATGCCCGGTCAGTGTGGGTCGGCATTCATGCCGACTTCTGCCTTGATGAAAATGCAGCGGCTTCGGCTGCGCCGAAGCCTTGTCGGGCTGAAGCCCGACCTACAGGGGTGCCGAAGCCTTGTCGGGCTGAAGCCCGACCCACAGGTGCATTGCCCACTGCTGCTGCCATCGAGGCTGCTGTCGCCATGAATGGCGACCTACGGGTGCAGTCGTCGCCATGAAGGGCGACCTATGGGTGCAGGCCCTTGTCATAGCGCGAGTGCCCGCCTGAGTTCGTCGTGCTCGAAGGCGCTGGCCATGCGGTTGATTTCGGCGGGCTTGGCACCGGTTTCTTTCGCTGTTGTTCGCCAGGTTGCCGTCACCGTCGCGACTTCGCGGATGATCGCCCGCGCCGCCGGTAATCCGAGGCCGAAATATTCCGCCGCTCCCTCGAGGAGATCGATCGAGCAGGTTCCCTCGTCGAGATCGATGTTCGTCGTCAGTATGCGGGCCTTGAGGTCGACCGGCACCGGATTGAGGTCGTAGGCCGGCGAGAGCGTCCACCCTGCCTTGCCCATGCCTCAGGAAACCGTGGTTGCGCAGGTGGTCGTCGACATTCGAGATCAGCACGTTGAAGGCCACGCGTCGGTAAAGGGCGTGCGCATCGACTTTTGCCTGCGCACCATGCCGCGCCAGCGCGTCGACGATTTCCGGATAGCTGCCACGCTCGCCATCCTTCGATCCGGTCAACGCCAGGGCGGAAAGAAATGGAATGCGCACGGCGCCGGCCCTGTCGAAGCGCCGCGACAGCAATACGGCCTTTCCGGCGACCTGGAGCAGCTCATGATGCGGCGTTGCGATGCCGGCGCGTCGGGCGAGGCGCAGCGCGATCTCCTCCCACGTTTCCATGCTGTATTCGTCGGTCTCCTTCGGAAATTTCGCGATGGAGAGATGACCGTGCTGATCGATGACCGAAGCCTTCGGGCGCGCCCCGCCGAGGGATGAGCCGGGCGCGAAGATTAGCTGGAGATCCTCGTCGGTTTCTTCGTCGCGCAGGATGCGCTCGGTGATCTGGAGCAGTCGGCCGAGTTCGATCAGGGCCGGCACGCCTGCGCGAATCGGCGCCTGGAACATGTCGTCGCCAGCCCATCGGAACCGAGAGCGCCGAGCCGCGTCTCGTCCGCCACCCCGAGCAGGTAATCGCTCTCGGCGAGCGTGCGAACGGCGCGGCGCTCGCGCTCGGCCTGGCGGCGCTCGGCGCGTTGCATGAGTCGCCGGCCCCAGGTGTCCGGCGCCGAGTCGCCAATGGATCCGAAGATCGCCTGGCCGGCAGGAGGCGCGAACGTTCCGCGGGTGAGCGGCAGGGCGGGTTCGAGCGAGAAGCCATCGGCGTCCTCGAGCCATTCATCGGCGTACTCGAAAACAACCGTTTCGGTGCCGCGCGCCTTGTTGGGTCTCGCCAGCCCGACTGCTCGTGTTCGGCCTTCGAGGTCGATATGGACTTCCAGGTCAGGCATGGTTTGCCGGCCTCGTCTGCCGTTTGACGCGGACCCGCTTCGGCAATTCGGCGCTGGCCAGGGCCTGTCCGACACTGTCGCGGCTGATGTCGGCGACCTCGCCGAGACCGTCGAGGAGGCCCAGTGCGTGGAGGACGGCGGCATAGATGCCAATGCTGACACTCGTGTCGCCGGCTTCGACGCGCTGCAGCGTCGAACGCGACGTGAAAGCGCGTTCGGCTACAACGGACATGGGCAGCCGGCGACGCCGGCGGGCGTCGTGTATGTCGGCTCCCAGCTTGCGCAGAATCCGACGAACAGCGGCAGTTGGGTAGTGAGGCGTTGGCATTGTGTCGCCTTGGCGAATCAATAATGCGTTTTATGTAGCACGAAGATCACAATTTTGGAAGTGCTGCTGTCGCGATTCAAGGTGGGTCGGCATTCTGTGGGTCGGCATTCATGCCGACTGGCGCCTTGCCGAGGCTGTTGTCGCCATGAATGGCGACCCACATTGAATGGCGACCCACATTGGGTGAAGGACCCACGGATCAACCGGGGTGCTCGGTCAGCTCATAGCTGGTGCTGCGCCCGCCGGATGCGGATTTGCGCAGCAGGCCGTGCGCGAGCAGTTCGTTGATGTCGCGCAGGGCGGTGTCCGGCGAGCACTTGGCGATGACGGCCCACTTGCTGCTGGTGAGCTTGCCCTCGAAGCCGTCGAGCAAGCGGTTCAGCAGCTTGGCTTGCCGTTCGTTGATCGGTGTCCCGGCCGCGCGCTGCCAGAAACGCGCCTTGGCCAGCACGGCATCGAGCGTGTGCTGCGCCTGCTCGATGGCATGACGCAGCGTGAGCAGGAACCACGTCGAGCCAGGCGGTCACGTCGAGCGTGCCTTTCTGGGTGCGTTCGAGGATGTCGTAGTAGGCCTTGCGGTCGCGCTGGATCTGCGCCGACAGGCTGTAGAACCGTTGCGCGCTGCCGTCGGCGCGCGCGAGCAGGAGATCGCCGATGGCGCGCGCGATCCGGCCGTTGCCGTCGTCGAAGGGATGCACGGTGACGAACCACAGGTGCGCAAGACCGGCCTTGATGAGCGGCAGTTCGCCGGTGTTGCCATTGAGCCAGTCGAGGAACTGCCCGGTCTCGGCGTCGAGGCGCTCGGCCGGCGGCGCTTCGACATGCACGCGTTGCCGGCCGACCGGGCCCGACACCACCTGCATCGGGCCGCTGGCGTCGTCGCGCCAGCCGCCGACCGTGATCCTGGCGAGGCCTGAGTAACCGGTCGGGAACAGCGCGGCGTGCCAGGCGAACAGGCGCTCGCGCGTGACCGGCGCATCGCGGTTGGCGGTGGCGTCGAGCACCATCTCGACCACGCCTTCGACATGTCGATCCACCGGTGCGAGCGCGCCGATATCCACCCCGAGGCGGCGGGCGATGGACGAGCGCACCGAGGCGACGTTGAGGTGCTCGCCCTCGATCTCGCTGGTCTTGAGCACGTCGTCGGTGAGCGCCGCCAGGCTGGCCTGGTCGCGCAGCGCCATGCCGACATCGGCCATTCGTCCCGTCAACAGGCCCTGGGCGCGGCTCGCCTCGGCCAACGGGCCGGCGAGGGCGGCCAGGTCGTAGCGCCAAGCGGGCCAGTCGCTGGCCTGCCAGATATAGGTATATTCTCCGCTATTCATGCGGTGATTATGGGTGGGGTTCGCCGCAGGCACAAGGGTCGGGCGCTGTTGTCGCCATGAATGGCGACCTACGGGTGCTGCTGTCGCCATGAATGGCGACCTACAGTATGACGCGCGTAGGGTTGTCAGTTGACAACTTTGCCTCTCGCTCTCATATTGGAGGTCAACGATGGGCCGTCCCTCTCATCCGAAGAAGGAGGTCGAGGAAGCGCTGCGGCATGCAGAGCCACGGATACGCCGAATAGCCCTGGCAATCATGCGCGTGCGCTGGCGTACTGCGTTGTGGACAACTGCACAGCGGGCAAGCGGTCTCGCGATACGGGCTCCTCGCAGGAGGAGTGATCGATGGAATACACGTTTCTTTTGAAATATCAGTTGTCCGAGGATGACAGCGATCCCGACGCGCTCGTGGAGCGCCTGGGTGAGGCTGGCTGCGACGATGCCTTGGTGGGCGTCGGGAGCGACCCACATTGGATGGCGACCCACTGGGTCAAAGCCACACGCAGTCCCAATGCGGGTAATCGGCCACGCGCCGCACGAGGCCGGCCCGCAGCGGGTTTGCGACGATGTAGCGCGCCGCCGCGAGGCGATCCTCCTCGGCGCGCAGCGCTCGGTCGTGGAAGCCGGGCTGCCACAAGCGCTGTGTGCGTCCGAACGCCAAGTTGATCTGCCGCGCCGAACGTCCCTTGACCAGGTGCATCACCGACGTCCAGGTCCGCCCGCGGACCCAGCGTCAGCAGCGCGTGGAAATGGTCCGGCATCACCACCCACGCGAGCCACTCCGCCATCCCGTGCGCAGCCGTTTCCCGAAGCACCTGCACCAGCGCCCGGGAGCAATGGAAGTCTGCGAAAACGGGATCGCGGTGATCGCGTCACGGCGGTGACGAGGTATTCATGACCGGGCGCGGAACAGCGCCCCTTGCGGAGATCGGTGTAAACCATGACGGCACTTCCTTGTGCGGCTGGCGGAGGAGCCGGAATCCATGCCCGGCCCGGGCACGATAGCAGTTCCTGGAGGTGCCTGAAGGGTGGCATTCAATCAATGTGGGTCGGCCTTCAATGTGGGTCGGCATTTATGCCGACTGGTGGCCTGATCGCGTGCGCATCGTCGCCATGAATGGCGACCCACAGCTGTGTCCTGTCGATCATGTGCTTGGCTCGGCAGTACCGTGGCATGGGCCGGTTCGGCAATGCGCAGTGGAGCGCGGAATGTGGCAATGCGTCGCGAGGCTACCCTTGCGGCTGACGGGATCCGTTGCCGGCAGTGGGTCGGCATCAGTGACGCGGAGAAATCTGACAGCAGCAGACGACGAACACTGGATGCGCCGCGCGCTGGAGCTGGCGCGCAACGCCGGGGACGCGGACGAGGTGCCCGTGGGCGCGGTGCTGGTGCGTGACGGGGAGGTGATCGGCGAGGGCTGGAACGCGCCGATCGGGCGCTGCGATCCCACCGCGCACGCCGAGATCGTGGCGCTGCGCGCCGCGGCGAGCGCAGTGTCGAACTACCGGCTGAGCGGTTCCACGCTGTACGTCACCATCGAGCCCTGCGCGATGTGCGCCGGCGCGCTGGTGCATGCGCGCGTGGCACGCCTGGTGTTCGCCGCGCGCGAGCCGCGCGCGGGTGCGGTCGTGAGCAATCTCGCGTTGCTGGACGCGCCGTTCCTGAATCATCGCGTGGCGTGGAGCGAGGGCGTCTGCGCGGACGATGCGGCGCGGATGATGCGGGATTTTTTCCGGCGGCGGAGACCGTAGGTCGGCATTCATGCCGACAATGTTGTGTCTCTGTTGTCGCCATAAATGGCGACCCACATTGGGATGTCGCCATAAATGGCGACCCACATCGCGGGCATGTGCCCGCTCCTACATGCGAAGACCAGCGTGTTCGTGTGGTCGAAGGCGTTGTGCGACACCTCTGGATGGCGATCCACGTCAGGAGCGGGTGGGTTGCAGGGCGAAGGAGCTGCGCGCGTTCTGCGCGACCTGGTACATGCTCGACTCCTCGTCGTGGTGCTCGAGGAAGCGATGGTACTGGCGGATGCGGCTGACGAAGCTCATCGTTTCGTAGCCGCGCGCGTAGCCGTGGCGCGTGCGCGAATGCCACGCGCGCTTCGTCAGCAGCGGCAGCTGCTTCTCCACGTCGGCCCACACGTTCGGGATCGGCGCCGCGCATCTCGGCGATGCGGCGCGCGTCCTCGACGTGCGCGGGGCCCATGTTGTAGGCCGCGAGCGCGAAGAGCTCGCGCTCGGAGGGCGCGATGTCCTCGCTCACCTGCTCCAGCAGCTTCAGGAAATAGCGCGCGCCGCCGCGCAGGCTCTGCTGGATGTTGGTGCGATCGGTGACGCCGACTTCGCGCGCGGTCGCCTGCGTCAGCATCATCATGCCCCGCACGCCGGTGTAGGACACCGCGCGCGGGTTCCAGTGCGATTCCTGGTAGCTGATCGCGGCGAGCAGGCGCCAGTCGATGCCTTCCTCGGCGCCGATCTCGCGCAGCATTTTCTCGAAGCGCGGCAGATGCGTTTCGACGCGTTCGGCGAACGCGGTCAGCGCCTTGCGGTTGATCTCGGGCAGGTAGCCGAAGAAGCGTTCGCGCAACAGGTCCAGCTCGCCCGATTCCTCGTAGCGCGCGAGGAAATGTCTGCATCGAGGCGTGCAGCCGCGCATTGCGTCCGCGCTCGGCCGTGGCCCACGAAAGCTGTTCGCTCTCCTCGAGCTCGAAGGCGATCTCGAGGCCCGGGAACAGGCCCTCGTGCATCTGGAATTCGTTGGACTTCACGATCGCGTAGTCGATCTCGTCGTCCATGATCTTGCGCAGCAGTTCGAAGGTCTCGATGCGCGTGGCTTCCATCCAGCCGAGATCGGGGTGCGCGCGCTGCGCGTCGGCCAGCGCGTCGGCGGAGCTGGTCTGCGCGAGCACCATCACGCGCTTGCCCACCAGGTCGGTGATGCTGCGCGGGCGCGACGCGCCGGTCTTGTAGACGATCTGCTGGCGCACCTCGAGGTAGGGCGAGCTGTACCAGTAGCTGGAGCTGGCGGAAAGGCGCGCGGACAGGCCCGATGCGGCCATGTCGGCCGCGCCGCTGTCGAGCGCGGCATAGGCCTCGGCGATGTTCGCCGCCGGGATCATCTCCAGTTCGACGCCGATTTGCTCGGCGAACGCGCGCGCGAGCTCGAACTCGATCCCGGAAGGGCCGTGCTTGTCTACGACGAAGGTCGCCGGGTTGACCCGGCTGACGACGCGCAGCTTGCCGCGCGCCAGGACTTCGTCGAGGGAATCTCGTGGAAGCGGGCCGGAGTGTGATTGATACGGTCTCGCTTGGACACGCGGCGAGAACTGCACACAGAACGCCCATCAATGTACCTCGTAAAAGGTTCGCGACGGGCCAGGGCCTGCTTTCCAGTGTTCCAGTAGTTGCTGTGATCCACATAGGTCACACTCTTGCTGTACCTGGCGGGGGTCGATTCTAGTCGCCAACCGTAGAATGGGAACCCAAACGGACAAAAAAAATTACCGCAATTTCACGGTACGTTTTTCTGTGCCGCGCGAATGTTAGTGAGCGCTATCGGTGTGTTGTACGCCATCGCAGCAAATGTGGATGCCAAAATCGTACGCAATTGCGGCTAACGGGCGCTTCCGGGCATACGGTAGAATTCTTCGCTCGCAGCACACCGTTGCGCATATTTTTCTTTATTCGGGAACACGCATGCTGACTCTCGCCGGCGCTTCGGCGCTTTCGCCATTCCGTCTGCGCCGACTGCTCGGCGAATTGCAATCGATCGCCACATGACGTGCGCGCGGTGCAGGCGCGATTCATGCATTTCATCGAGATCGACGGCGATCCGCGCGACGACGAGCGCGCGATGCTGCAGCAATTGCTCGATTACGGCCCGCATCGCGAAGCCGAGCAGTACGCGGGCGAATTGTTTCTCGTGGTGCCGCGTCCGGGCACGCTGTCGCCGTGGTCGAGCAAGGCCACCGACATCGCGCGCAACTGCGGCCTGGCGCGCGTGCGGCGCATCGAGCGCGGCATCGCGTATTACGTGAGTCGCGACGGCACAATTGGTGCAGAGTTGCGTGCGCGCCTCGCCGCGCCGCTGCACGACCGCATGGTGGAGAGCGGTGTTCGCGAGTCTCGACGACGCGGCGAATCTGTTCGTGCACGAGACGCCGCGCGCGCTGCGCACGGTGGACATTCTCGGCGGCGGGCGCGCGGCGCTCGCGCGCGCGAATCGCGAGCTCGGCTTCGCGCTCGCCGATGACGAGATCGATTACCTCTGCGCGGCTTTCGTCGGGCTCGGACGCAATCCGACCGACGTCGAGCTGATGATGTTCGCGCAGGCCAACAGCGAGCACTGCCGCCACAAGATCTTCAATGCGAGCTGGAGCATCGACGGCGAGCCGCAGTCGCACAGCCTGTTCGGCGATGATCCGCAACACGCACGAGCAGGCCGCGGATCCCGCGGTGCTGAGCGCGTACTCCGACAACGCCGCCGTGATCCGCGGTCACGAGGCCGGACGCTTCTTTCCCGATCCCGAGACGCGCGTGTTCGGCTATCACGCCGAGCCCGTGCACATCCTGATGAAGGTCGAGACGCACAACCACCCGACCGCGATCGCGCCGTATCCGGGTGCGGCCACCGGATCGGGCGGCGAGATCCGCGACGAGGGCGCGGTCGGCATCGGCGCGCGCCCGAAGGCGGGCCTCGTCGGCTTCAGCGTGTCGAACCTGCGCGTGCCGCAGTTCGAGCAGCCGTGGGAGACCGATCACGGCAAGCCCGAGCGCATCGTCTCGGCGCTCGACATCATGCTCGAGGGACCGATCGGCGGCGCGGCGTTCAACAACGAATTCGGCCGTCCCGCGATCTGCGGCTACTTCCGCAGCTTCGAGGAAGTGCACGACGGCGAAGTGCGCGGCTATCACAAGCCGATCATGATCGCCGGCGGCATGGGCAACATCCGCGAGGCGCACGTGCATGAAGGGCGACATGCGCGACGGGCACGCGCCTCGTGGTGCTCGGCGGGCCGGCGATGCTGATCGGGCTCGGCGGCGGCGCGGCGTCGTCGATGGCCTCGGGCGCGAGCGACGAGGATCTCGACTTCGCCTCGGTGCAGCGCGACAACGCCGAGATGGAGCACCGCTGCCAGGAAGTGATCGACCGCTGCTGGCAGCTCGGCGAGCGCAACCCGATCCGCTTCATCCACGACGTGGGCGCGGGCGGACTGTCGAACGCGCTGCCCGAACTGGTGAAGGACGGCGGCTGCGGCGGGCGCATCGACGCTGCGAGCGCATCCCGAGCGCCGACACCGGCCTGTCGCCGCTCGAGATCTGGTGCAACGAGGCGCAGGAGCGCTACGTGCTGGCGGTCGATGCCGCCGATCTCGATCGCTTCGCCGCGATCTGCGAGCGCGAGCGCTGCCCCTTCGCGGTGGTCGGCGAAGCGACCGCGGAGCCGCACCTGCGCGCTCGCCGACGGCCGCTGACGGCACGCAGCCGGTGGACCTGCCGCTGTCGGTGCTGTTCGGCAAGCCGCCGCGCATGCACCGCGAGTTCGCGCGCGTGGCGCCCGCGACCGTGCCGCTCGCGCTGGGCGACGTGGATATCGCGGACGCCGTCGAGCGCGTGCTGCGCCTGCCGGCGGTGGCGGGCAAGGGCTTCCTGGTCACGATCGGCGATCGCAGCGTCACCGGGCATGGTGCAGCCGCGACCAGATGGTCGGCCCCTGGCAGGTGCCGGTGGCCGATGCCGGCATCACGACCACCAGCTTCGACACCTGCGCGGGCGAGGCGATGGCGATGGGCGAGCGCACGCCGCTCGCGCTGATCGACGCCGCCGCCTCGGCGCGCATGGCGGTGGGCGAGGCGCTGACCAACATCGCCTCGGCGCCGATCGCGCAGCTCGGCCGACGTGAAGCTGTCGGCGAACTGGATGGCGGCGGCCGGACACCCGGGCGAGGACCAGGCGCTGTTCGACGCGGTGCGCGCGGTCGGCATGGAGCTGTGCCCGGCGCTCGGCATCGTGATTCCGGTCGGCAAGGACTCGATGTCGATGCACACGCGCTGGAGCGAGGCGGGCGAGGCGAAGGCCGTGACCGCGCCGCTGTCGCTGATCGTCTCGGCCTTCGCGCCGGTGACCGACGTGCGCCTGGCGGTGACGCCGCGAGATCCGTCGCGACGAGAGCGCATCGCAGCTGCTGCTGGTCGATCTCGGGCGCGGGCGCAACCGCCTCGGGGGCTCGGCGCTGGCGCAGGTCTACAAGCAGGTCGGCGACAGCGCGCCGGATCTCGACGATCCCGCGCTGATCGGCGGCTTCTTCGCCGCGATGCAGCGCTGCATCGCCGACGGGCTGCTGCTCGCGTATCACGACCGCTCCGACGGCGGCCTGTTCGTGACGCTGTGCGAGATGGCCTTCGCCGGCCGCGCCGCGCTCGATGTCGACATCGCCGCGCTCGGCGCGGACGCGCTGCGCCGCGCTGTTCAGCGAGGAGCTCGGCGCGGTGCTGCAGGTGCGCGATGCCGACCTCGCGGCGGTGCAGGCGCATTTCGCGGCCGCCGGCCTCGGCGGCGCACGCGCACGTGCTCGGGCGCCCCGCGCGCGGCGACACCGTGCGCATCGCGCAGCGGCGATCGCGTGGTGTACGCGAATTCGCGCACCGCGCTGCACCGCGCCTGGGCCGAGCTCAGCTTCCGCATGCAGGCGCTGCGCGACAACCCCGACTGCGCGCGCGAGGAATACGACGCGCTGCTCGACGCCGACGATCCCGGCCTGCACGGCGCGGCTCACCTACGACCCGGCCGAGCGCATCGAGGCGCCGTTCGTCGTCACCGGCGCGCGTCCGCGCGTCGCGGTGCTGCGCGAGCAGGGCGTCAACGGCCAGTACGAGATGGCCGCGGCCTTCGACCGCGCCGGCTTCGAGGCCATCGACGTGCACATGAGCGACGTGCTCTGCGGGCGCGCTCGACCTGGCGATCGTTCGAGCGGCTCGCGGCCTGCGGCGGCTTCTCGTACGGCGACGTGCTCGGCGCCGGCGGGGCTGGGCGAAGACGATGCTGTTCAACGAGCGCGCGCGCGACGCAGTTCGCAGCGCTTCTTCGCGCGCGGCGACACGTTCACGCTCGGCGTCTGCAACGGCTGCCAGATGATGTCGCAGCCTGCGCGACATCATCCCGGGCGCGCGCACTGGCCGCGCTTCGTGCGCAACGCCTCGGAGCAGTACGAGGCGCGCGTCGCGCTGGTGCGCGTCGAATCGAGCCCCTCGATCCTGCTGCGCGGCATGGAGGGATCGCTGATCCCGATCGTCGGTCGCGCACGGCGAGGGACAGGCCGAGTTCCTGCCCGGCGCGCTCGCCGGCGCTCGAGGGCGATGCGGCGCGTGGCGCTGCGCTACGTCGACAGCCGCGGCAAGCCCGACGCAGCGCTTCCCGGCGAACCCGAACGGCTCGGCGGGGGCGGTGGCGGCGGTGACCACCAGCGGATGGCCGCGTGACGATCATGATGCCGCACCCGGAGCGGGTGTTCCGCACGGTGCAGAACTCCTGGCGCCCGCCGGGCTGGGGCGAGGACGGGGGCTGGATGCGCCTGTTCCGCAACGCGCGCGCCTGGCTGGGCTGAGGCCGCGCATTTGTTGCGGCCCGCCCTCATGGCTATAATCCCGCGCCTTCGGGCCCCGGCACATGCCGGGGTCTCCGTATCCACGCACTGGATCCCTGTCCGCGCATGCTGAATCGATATCCCCTCTGGAAGAATCTGCTGGTCGCGTTGCGTGCTGGTCGTCGCGGCCATCTACTCCCTGCCCAACCTCTATCCGCCGGATCCCGCGATCCAGATCTCGGGCGCGAGCAGCGCGCTGGAGATCGGGCAGCCGGTGCTGGACAAGGCGCTGGCGGCGCTCGCCGGAGAAGCAGATTCGAGACCGTCGGCAGCGAGTTCGACCCCGATTCGGCCCTGCTGCGGCTGACCAGCATCGAGGACCAGCTGCGCGCGCAGTCGGCGATCAAGCGCGCGCTGGGCGATGACTACGTGGTGGCGCTGAACCTGGCGCCGACCACGCCCGCGTGGCTGGCGGCGATCGGCGGCGCGCCGCTCAAGCTCGGCCTCGACCTCAGCGGCGGCGTGCACTTCCTGCTGCAGGTCGATACCGATGCGGCCGTCGCCAAGCGCATCTCGGTCTACGAAGCGGACCTCAAGAACAAGCTGCGCGAGGCGCGCGTGCGCGGGCTGGTCAGGGCCGTCGGGGGCAATCGCATCGAGGCCTCGTTCGCGGACGAGGCGACGCGCACCGCCGCGGTAGGCGTGATCCAGGACGCGATGCCCGAGCTGCAGCGCCTCATGGAGGAGCGCGGCGACAAGTTCCTGCTGCATGCTCACGATCGGCGCGCAGCAGATCAAGGAGATGGAGGACTACGCGGTCAACCAGAACCTCACCACGCTGCGCAACCGCGTCAACGAGCTCGGCGTGGCCGAGCCGATGATCCAGAAGCAGGGCCGCAACCGCATCGTGGTGGAGCTGCCCGGCGTGCAGGACACGGCCGAAGCCAAGCGCATCCTCGGCAAGACCGCCAACCTCGAGTTCCGCCTCGAGGCGCGCCCGGACGCGGCGAGCGCCGACAGGGAGCAGTTCGAGTTCCGCGACCAGCGCATGGGCGAGCGCAGCGCCTGGCTCGAGCGCGACCTGATCATCGGCGGCGACCGCGTCACCGGTGCGACCTCGAGCTTCGACGAGAACGGCCGCCCGCAGGTCAACATCAACCTCGACAGCCAGGGCGGCACGCTGATGAACCGCGCCACGCGCGACAACATCAAGCGGCGCATGGCGGTGCTGTTCCTCGAGCGCAAGACGCGCACGGTGGGCTACGAGAAGGGCCCCGACGGCCTCGAGACCCCGGTGCTCCAGCGCTACGACGAGAAGAAGATCATCAGCCTCGCGACGATCCAGTCGGCGCTGGGCACGCAGTTCCGCATCACCGGCCTCGACAGCCCGGCCGAGTCCGCGGAGCTCGCGCTGCTGCTGCGTTCCGGCGCGCTGGCCGCACCGCTCGATTTCGTCGAGGAGCGCGCCGTCGGGCCCTCGCTCGGCGCCGACAACATCCGCATGGGCGTGCAGTCGCTGATGGTCGGCGCGGGGCTGGTGTTCATCGCCACGCTGGTGCTCTACCGCATGTTCGGCGTGTTCGCGGTGCTGGCGCTGGTCAGCAACGTGCTGATGCTGATCGCGGCGATGTCGCTGCTGTCGGCGACGCTGACGCTGCCGGGCATCGCCGGCATCGTGCTGACGGTGGGCATGGCGGTGGATGCGAACGTGCATCATCAACGCGCGGATCCGCGAGGAGCTGAGCAACGGCATGCCGCCGCACTCGGCGATCGGGGCCGGCTACGACCGCGCCTGGCTGACCATCATGGATTCCAACCTCACGACGCTGATCGTGGGCGTGATCCTCTACGCCATCGGCACCGGTCCGGTGCGCGGCTTCGCGGTGACGCTGTCGATCGGCATCCTGACCTCGATGTTCACCTCCGTGGTGGTCACGCGGGCGCTGGTGAACCTGGTCTACGGCGGCCGCCGCCTCACGAAGCTCTCGATCTAGGAAAGTCCAGCGCATGCAAGACGAACTGAAGTTCATCGATTTCCTCAAGTGGCGCGCGTGGACCGCTGGACTCTCCGCCGCGATCTGCCTGGCCGGGCTGGTCTCGCTCGCGGTGCAGGGCCTCAATCTCGGGCTCGACTTCACCGGCGGCACCGTGGTGGAGCTCGGCTTCCGTGAGGAAGTGCAGACGGCCACGGTGCAGCGAGCAGCTCGCGAAGGCCGGTTTCGAGTCCGCCTCCGTGGTCCACTTCGGCTCCGAGCGCGACGTGCTGGTGCGCCTGCCGCCGGGCGAGAGCGCGACGGTCGGGCAGCAGGTGCTGGCCGCGGTGGGCGGCGCCGAGGTGGCGACGCTGAAGCGCACCGACGTCGTGGGCGCGCAGATCGGCGACGAGCTGCGCGACCAGGGCGGGCTCGCGTTCGCTGGCTCGCGCTGCTGCTGGTCGCGGCCTACGTGGCGATGCGCTACGAATGGAAGATGGCGACCGGCGCGATCGTCGCGATTTTCCACGACGTGCTGGTCACCGTGGGCCTGTTCTCGATCTTCCAGTGGGAGTTCGACCTCGCGGCGCTGGCCGCGGTGCTGTCGCTGGTCGGCTATTCGATCAACGACACGATCGTGATCTACGACCGTATCCGCGAGAACTTCCGCAAGATGCGTCGCGTCGACCGGTTCACGGTGTGCAACGTGTCGCTGACCCAGACGCTGGGCCGGACCATCACGACCTCGGCGCTGACGCAACTGGTGGTGGTCGCGATGCTGGTGGCCGGCGGGCCGCAGCTGAAGGGCTTCTCGCTGGCGCTGTTCGTGGGGATCATCGCCGGCTCGTATTCGACGATCTATATCGCATCGGCCCTGTCGCTGTGGCTGGGGCTGGACCGCAAGGACCTGCTGCTGCCGGCGAAGGAAGACGAGAAGGCGCTCGCCGAGACCCCCTGAGGCGTGTGGGTCGGGCTGTGTGGGTCGGGCTTCAGCCCGACAAGGGTTCGGCGCATGCCGAACCCGCTTGGTCCGGCGCGGTCTTGGTCTGATCGGCTCGAGGTCGCGGGCATGGCCCGCTCCTACATGAGCTCGAGGTCGCGGGCATGGCCCGCTCCTACATGAGCTCGGGGTCGCGGGCATGGCCCGCTCCTGCAGACAATGATGCATCGGCCTGCCGTTCACGCCACCGCGTCGCCGTTGCTGGTGTAGGAGCGGGCCATGCCCGCGACATCTTCGTGGGTCGGGCTTCAGCCCGACAAGGGTTCGGTGGCCGCGCTGCCCATGGCCGGGCGGATCACCTGCAGCATCGCCTTGAGGCACTTGGGATTGGCGGCGACGATGCGCCCGCTCTCCATCCAGTCATTGCCGCCGTCGAAGTCGCTGATCAGGCCGCCGGCTTCCTGCACCAGCAGGGCGCCCGCGGCGATGTCCCAGGGCTGCAGCCCGATTTCCCAGAACCCGTCGAGGCGGCCCGCCGCCACGTAGGCGAGGTCGAGCGCGGCCGCACCGGCGCGACGGATGCCGGCGGTGCGCGAGGCGAACTGCTCCAGCGTCTGCAGGTAGGCGGGGAGCTCCTTGATGGACGGCTCGCAGAACGGGATGCCGGTGCCCAGCACCGCTTCCTTCAGCCCCGCGCGCGTGCTGACGCGGATGCGCCGCCCGTTGCGCTGGGCGCCCGCGCCGCGGGTGGCGGTGAACTCCTCGCGCCGCACCGGGTCGAGGACCACGGCGTGCTCGAGGCGTCCGTCGCGCACGCAGGCGATCGAGACCGCGAAGTGCGGGATGCCGCGCATGAAGTTGGTGGTGCCGTCCAGCGGATCGATGATCCACTGGTAGCCGCCGGCGCGCGCGGCGTCGCCCGAGACGCCGCTTTCCTCGGCGAGGATCAGGTGCTCGGGGTAGGCCTTGCGCAGCTGGGAGATGATCTCGCGCTCGGCGGCCCTGTCGATCTCGGTCACGAAATCGTTGCCGGACTTGCGCCCCACCTCGATCATGTCGAGCCGGTCGGCCGCGCGCGCGATGATTTCGCCGGCCTTGCGGGCCGCCGCGAGTGCGATGTTGACCATGGGATGCATCGGCGGGAATCTCCTTGTGCGGACCCCGAAAAGGGCGCGGGATTATAGCAGCACGACTGCCCGGAGCTTTGCAGCGCGGGGCCGGCCGCGCAAAATGCACGCTTTCGGACGCAAGGGGCGGTGATGAGCGAGACGACGGACGAGGCGGCAATCGGGCAACTGCTCGCGCGGGTGCGCATCGTGCTGGTGGGCACGGTGCACTCGGGCAATATCGGCGCCGCGGCGCGCGCGATGAAGAACATGGGCCTGCGGCGCCTGTACCTCGCGGCCCCGCTGGACTTCCCGCACCGCGAGGCCACCTACCGCGCGGTGCAGGCCACCGACGTGCTCGAGTCCGCGGTGGTCACGGCCTCGCTCGAGGAGGCGGTGGCCGACTGCAGCCTGGTGATCGGCACCAGCGCGCGCGAGCGGCGCATCCAGCTGCCGCAGCTCGGGCCGCGCGAGCTGGGGCCGCTGTGCCTCGGCGAGCGTCGCGGCGAGGAGATCGCGCTGGTGTTCGGGCGCGAGGACTCCGGGCTCACCAACGAGGAATTGCGGCTGTGCCACTGGCACGTGCACGTGCCCACCAGTGCCGACTACAGCTCGCTCAACCTGGCCGCGGCGGTGCAGCTGCTGTGCTACGAGCTGCGCATGACCGCGCTGGCGCAGCAGGGAGCGCTGGCGGCGCCGGCCTGGGACGAGCCGCTCGCGACCGTCGATGGCATGGAGCGCTTCTACGAGCACCTCGAGGCGACGCTGGCCGATATCGGCTTCCTGAACCCGGCGGCGCCGCGGCAGCTGATGACGCGGCTGCGCCGCCTGTTCAACCGCGTGCGCATGGACCAGATGGAGCTCAACATCCTGCGCGGGATCCTCACCGAGATCGGCAAGATCCGCGCCGCGGCGGGGCGTGAGGGCCTGTGAATCCCCGCGCAATTCTTGACTGCAACGCTGGGAATAAGAATACTGGAGCCCGATTCCACGCCGGGGACCCGCGATGCGCTTGACCACCAAGGGACGTTATGCGGTGACCGCGATGCTGGATCTCGCCCTGCACGAGGGCGGGGGTCCGGTGAGCCTGTCCGATATCTCCGCCCGCCAGGAAATCTCGCTCTCCTACCTGGAACAGCTGTTCGCGCGCCTGCGCCGCGGCGGGCTGGTCAGCAGCGTGCGCGGCCCCGGTGGCGGCTATCGCCTGAAGCGTCCCGGCGCCGAGATCAGCGTCGCCTCGATCATCGATGCCGTGAACGAGAGCTACGAAGCCACGGCCTGCGAGGGCAAGGGCGGCTGCCAGCAGGGCGAAATCTGCCTGACCCACACGCTGTGGAACGATCTCAGCGAACAGATCCATTCCTTCCTCAACGGCATCACGCTCGGGCGAACTGGTCGCGCGCGGCGACGTGCAGCGGGTCTCGCAGCGCCAGAACGAGCGCGAGACCCGCAGGCCGCGCGAGCGCGCGGCGGGCGATATCAACGTCACCGCGCTGACCTGAGCGCGCTGCCGGCCACCCCCGCGATGCGCCTGCCCGTCTACCTCGACTACCTCGCGACCACGCCGGTCGACCCGCGCGTGGCGGCGCGCATGGCGGAGTGCCTGACGATCGACGGCAATTTCGGCAATCCCTCCTCGCGCTCGCACGTCTACGGCTGGCGCGCCGAGGAGGCCGTGGAGCAGGCGCGGCGCGAGGTGGCCGACCTGGTGGGCGCCGATCCGCGCGAGATCGTCTGGACCAGCGGGGCGACCGAGGCCGACAACCTGGCGCTGAAGGGCGTGGCGCACTTCCACCGGCGCAAGGGCCGGCACATCGTCACCTCGGCCATCGAGCACAAGGCGGTGCTCGACAGCTGCCGCCAGCTGGAGTCCGAGGGTTTCGAGCTGAGCTACGTGGCCCCGGACGCCGGCGGGATCGTGCAGCCCGAGGCGCTGGCGCCGCTGCTGCGCGAGGACACGATCCTGGTGAGCGTGATGCACGTGAACAACGAGCTCGGCACCGTCAACGACATCGCGGCGCTCGGCGCGCTGTGCCGCGAGCGCGGCATCGTGTTCCACGTCGATGCCGCCCAGGGCGCGGGCAAGCTCCCGATCGACCTCGCGGCGCTGCCGGTCGACCTGATGTCGCTCTCGGCGCACAAGATGTACGGGCCCAAGGGCATCGGGGCGCTGTACGTGCGCCGCCTGCCGCGGGTCTGGCTGGAGGCGCAGATGCACGGCGGCGGCCACGAGCGCGGCATGCGCTCCGGCACGCTGCCCACCCACCAGATCGTGGGCATGGGCGAGGCGGCGCGCCTGGCGCGCGCCGGGATGCAGGCCGAGGCCGCGCGCATCGCGGCGCTGCGCGACCGGCTGTGGGCCGCCATCGCGGACCTGGGGGGCGTGGGGCAGAACGGCGACCCCGCGCGGCGCGTGGCCGGGGCGCTGAACGTGCGCTTCGCCGGCGTCGAGGGCGAGTCGATGATCATGGCCATGAAGGACATCGCGGTGTCCTCGGGATCGGCCTGCACGTCCGCCAGCCTGGAACCTTCCCACGTTTTGCGTGCCATAGGACTGGGCGACGAGCTGGCGCACGCCTCGCTGCGCTTCAGCCTCGGGCGCTTCAGCACCGACGAAGAGGTCGCGCTGGCGGCCGATACCATCCGCCGGGCCGTCACGCGGCTGCGCGGCAGCGCGGTGCCGGAGCCGGGCATGCTGGCCTGAAAGCCGGCATTATCGCGGCCTGATGCCCCTTACCGGGGTGTCCGCGCGGTGCGTATAATGCCGCTCCTTTTTGGCCGGTGCGGCGCGGCTGCCGCACCCTTTTCACGACCCGGAGTACCGAATGACCGTTGAACGCACCCTTTCCATCATCAAGCCCGACGCCGTGGCGAAGAACGTCGTCGGCGAGATCATCGCGCGTTTCGAGAAGAACGGCCTGCGCGTCGTGGCCGCCAAGATGCTGCGCCTGACCGACGCCACCGCCGGCGGCTTCTATGCCGAGCACAAGGGCCGTCCGTTCTACCCGGCGCTGGTCGAGTTCATGACCTCGGGCCCGGTGGTGGTGCAGGTGCTGGAAGGCGAGAACGCCGTGGCGAAGAACCGCGAGCTGATGGGCGCGACCAACCCGAAGGAAGCGGCCCCGGGCACGATCCGCGCCGACTTCGCCCAGACCATCGACGCCAACGCGGTGCACGGCTCGGATTCGGCCGCCTCCGCGGCGCGCGAGATCGCCTACTTCTTCGCCGCCACCGAGCTCTGCGACCGCGCCTGAGGCGCGATCGGCGCTGCCCATGGAAAACTCCGCCGCCCTGATCGCGAGCGACACGCCCCCGGCACGGGTCAACCTGCTGGGCATGCCGCGCGCGCGCATGGAGGAGTTCATGGTCGCGCTGGGCGAGAAGCCCTACCGCGCGCAGCAGCTGTTCAAGTGGATCTACCACCAGGGCGTGGACTCCTTCGAGCAGATGACCGACATCAGCCGCGCGCTGCGCGAGCGGCTGGCGGAGTGCGCCGAGGTGCGCGCGCCCGAGGTGGCCGAGGAGCACATCTCCGCCGACGGCACGCGCAAGTGGCTGGTGCGCGTCACCGGCGGCAGCTGTGTCGAGACGGTGTTCATTCCCGAGGACGGGCGCGGCACGCTGTGCGTGTCCTCGCAGGTGGGCTGCGCGCTCGACTGCAGTTTCTGCTCGACCGGCAAGCAGGGTTTCCAGCGCGACCTGACGGCCGCCGAGATCATCGGGCAGGTCTGGATCGCGGCGCGTTCCTTCGGCCTGCCCAAGCGCGGCGGCCAGCGCAGCATCACCAACGTGGTGATGATGGGCATGGGCGAGCCTCTGCTAAACTTCGACAACGTCGTTGCCGCGATGGACCTCATGATGGACGACTTCGCGTACGGGATCTCCAAGCGCCGCGTGACGCTGAGCACCGCCGGCGTGGTGCCCGCGCTCGAGCGCCTGGCCGCGGTCAGCGAGGCCTCGCTCGCGATCTCGCTGCACGCGCCGAACGACGCGCTGCGCGACCAGCTGGTGCCGGTCAACCGCCGCTACCCGATCGCGAGCCTGCTCGATGCCGCGCGCGGCTACATGGACGCGCAGACCGACAGCAAGCGCGTGATCACGGTCGAGTACACGCTGCTCAAGGGCGTCAACGACAGCGTCGAACAGGCGCGCGAGCTCGCGGCGCTGCTGCGCGGCTATCCGTGCAAGATCAACCTGATTCCCTTCAACCCGTTCCCGCAATCGTCCTACGAGCGACCGAGCCGCAACGCCGTGAGCCGCTTCTGGAACGTGCTCACCGAGGCCGGGCACCGCGTGACCGTGCGCACCACGCGCGGTGACGACATCGACGCCGCCTGCGGGCAGCTCGTCGGCCAGGTGCAGGACCGCACGCGGCGCAGCGCGCGCCATCGCGCGGCACACGCGGCCGTTGCCGCCGATCACGCGCAAGGGGCGCGCGCATGAAGCGCCGTGGCGCAGGTCCGTGGCTCCGCCTGCTGGCGCCGCTGCTGCTGGTGCTGCTCGCCCAGGGCTGCGTGACCACCACCAATTCCACGTTCAAGGCCGACAAGGAGGCCGAGATCGCCAGTCGCGTCAAGGCCGCGACCGATTACCTCGGCCAGGGAAACACGGAAAAGGCGATCGTGCACCTCAAGCGCGCGCTCGAGCTCGATCCGAACTCCGCGCCGGTGCACGACACGCTGGCGCAGGTGTTCTGGAAGAGCGGCGAGTACGAGCTGGCGCAGGACCACTTTCGCAAGGCGATCGCCTCCGACCCGAAGTTCTCGCGCGCGCGCAACAACTACGCCGCCTTCCTCTACGAGCGTGGCGACACGCGCGGCGCGATCCGCGAGCTCGAGCACGTGGTGTCGGACACGCTGTACGAGTCGCGCGGCGCGGCGTTCGCCAACCTCGGGCGCGCCTACCAGAAGGTCGGCGAGACCGCCAAGGCCGAGGAAGCGCTCTCGCGCGCGGTCAAGATGGACCGGCGCCAGTGGCCGGCGATGCTCGAGCTCGCCGCCATCAACTACGATCGCGGCGACCACGAAGCGGCGGCGCGCTACTACGAGCAGTTCCGGCGCCTGGCGCCGCGGCAGACGCCGCGCAGCCTGCTGCTCGGCATCCGCCTCGCGCGGGTCGCGGGCGATCGCGATGCCGAAGCCAGTTATTCCCTGCAGCTGAAAAGCATGTACCCGGATTCCGCGGAATTCCGGGAGTTCTCCAGCAATTCCAGCGAGCGCTGACACATCATGGTCCAGGAAGACAAGTCGAGCACGGCGCAGCGCAGGCCCCGGCGACGTCCTGCGCGCGGCACGCGAGTCCGCGGGGATGAGCGTGGAGCAGGTCGCCGACAAGCTGCACCTGCTGCAGTCGGTGGTGAGCTCGCTCGAGAAGGACTGCTACGACCGCATCCGCGGCGAGACCTTCGTGCGCGGCTACCTGCGCAACTACGCGCGGCTGCTCGGCATCGACGCCGAGGACGTGCTGTCGCGCCACCGTCTGGCGCATCCCGCGGGCAAGAGCGAGACGCGCACGGGCACGCGCAAGCGTGACCGCTGGCACGGTGCCTCGGGCGCGGGCCGCGTGGGCATGGTCCTGGTGCTGCTCGCGGTCAGCGCGCTGTTCCTGTTCCAGAATCGCGAGCCGCAGGCGGCGGTGCCCGAACCGGGCGCGGCCGCGGTGACCGTCGAAACCGCCAGCGGTCCGCAGGTGGTGCGGCTGGCGCCGCCGCGCGCGGAGCCCTGAGAGGCCGCTCATGCTGCATCCTTCACCCATCGTGCGCCGGCGCTCGCGCCGCATCATGGTCGGTTCGGTCCCGGTCGGGGGCGACGCGCCGATCTCGGTGCAGAGCATGACCAACACCGAGACCTGCGACGTCGCGGCGACGGTCGGGCAGATCAACCAGCTGGCCGCCGCGGGCGCCGACATCGTGCGCGTCTCGGTGCCGAGCATGGATGCCGCGGCCGCCTTCGCGAAGATCCGCCCGCAGGTCAGCGTGCCGCTGGTCGCGGACATCCACTTCGACTACCAGATCGCGCTCGCCGTGGCCAAGACCGGCGTGGACTGCCTGCGCATCAACCCGGGCAACATCGGGCGCGAGGATCGCGTGCGCGCCGTGATCGAGGCCGCGCGCGACAACGGCATCCCGATCCGCATCGGCGTGAACGCCGGTTCGCTGGAGAAGGAACTGCAGCGCAAGTACCCCGAGCCCTGCCCCGACGCGATGGTCGAGTCGGCGCTGCGCCACATCGACATCCTGGACCGGCACGATTTCCAGGACTTCAAGGTCAGCCTGAAGGCCTCGGACATCTACATGACGGTCGAGGCCTACCGCAAGCTCGCCCCGCAGATCGAGCAGCCGCTGCATCTGGGCATCACCGAGGCCGGCGGCCTGCGCGCGGGCACGGTGAAGTCCGCCGTGGGTCTCGGCCTGCTGCTGATGGACGGCATCGGCGACACCATCCGCATCTCGCTCGCGGCCGATCCGGTCGAGGAAGTGAAGGTCGGCTGGGACATGCTGAAAAGCATGCGCCTGCGCGCCAAGGGCATCAACTTCGTGGCCTGCCCGAGCTGCTCGCGGCAGAACTTCGACGTGATCGCGACGATGAACGAGCTCGAGCGTCGCCTCGAGGACGTGCGCGAGCCGCTCGACGTGGCGGTCATCGGTTGCTACGTCAACGGTCCCGGCGAATCGCGCGAGGCGCACGTGGGCGTCACCGGCAGCGCGCCGCGCAACCTGGTGTTCGTCGCGCGGCAAGCCGCACCACAAGGTCGAATCCGGCTCGCTGATCGACGATCTCGAGCAGACGATCCGCGCCGCGCTGGCCGCGCAGGCCGGGGAGCGCGAGTCCGCCGCCGGGAGTCTCATTGCCAAAGCCTGACTCTGGCTATACCGTGCGCATGTTTTTTTGCTCCGCCTGCCGTCGGCGCCGGCGGTTTGCCTGTTGAAACCGGAGACCAGCGCGTTGCAGCAACTCAGGGCCATCCGCGGAATGCCCGACATTCTGCCTTCCCAGACCCCGCTCTGGCAGCACATCGAGCACGAGGTGACGTCGCTGCTGCACGCCTATGCGTACCGCGAGATCCGCCTGCCGCTGCTGGAGCCCACCGAGCTGTTCCAGCGCTCCATCGGCGAGGTCACCGACATCGTCGAGAAGGAGATGTACACCTTCACCGACCGCAACGGCGACAGCCTGACGCTGCGCCCGGAAGGCACCGCGGGCTGCGTGCGCGCGGTGCTGCAGAACGGCCTGCTGCACACGCTGCCCCAGCGGCTGTGGTACCTCGGCCCGATGTTCCGCCACGAGCGCCCGCAGATGGGCCGCCAGCGCCAGTTCCACCAGATCGGCGTGGAGAGTTTCGGTTTGCCGGGGCCCGACATCGAGGCCGAGCACCTGCTGCTGCTCGCGCGGCTGTGGCGCCGCCTCGGTATCGACCAGCTGGTGACGCTGGAGATCAATTCGCTGGGCAGCAGTGCCGCCCGCGCGCATTACCGCGAGGCGCTGGTCGGCTACCTCTGCGCGCACGCCGATCGGCTCGACGAGGACAGCCGCCGGCGCCTGGACAGCAACCCGCTGCGCATCCTCGACACCAAGGATCCCGGCACGCGCGAGCTGCTGGCCGGCGCGCCGCAACTCACGGATTACCTCGACGAGGAATCGCGCGAGCACATGCAGGGCCTGCGCGGGCTGCTCGACGCCGCGGGGCTCGCCTACCGCGTGAATCCGGCGCTGGTGCGCGGCCTCGATTACTATGGCAAGACCGTCTACGAATGGGTCACCGACAGCCTGGGTGCCCAGGGCACGGTGTGCGCGGGCGGACGTTACGACGGCCTCGTGGAACAGCTGGGCGGCACGCCCACGCCGGGCGTGGGCTTCGCGATGGGCCTGGAGCGCCTGGTGCTGCTGCTCGAGGTGGCCGGCAGCCAGCCCGATGACCGCGCGCGGCCGCACGCCTACTGGGTGCTGGGCGATGCGGCGGCGCAGCGCTTTGCCTTCGTGCTCGCCGAACGCCTGCGTGACCGCCTGCCGTGGCTGCGCCTGCAGATGCATTGCGGCGAGGGTCGCATGAAGGCCCAGATGAAGAAGGCCGACCGCAGCGGCGCCGCGCTGGTGCTGATCGTGGGCGAGGAGGAGCTGGCCGCCGGCGAGGTCAGCGTGCGCGGGCTGCGCGAGGGCGGGCCGGAGCAGTGCCGCGTGGGCGCGGACGCACTGGCGGATTACCTGGCACAACAGATCGTCGCGCGCTGAGCGGCGGCGGACAGAAAGAGCGCAACAGGGAGAGATCGTGGATCCTTACGGTACTGAAGAAGACCAGATCAAGGCACTCAAGCAGTGGTGGCAGCGCAACGGCTCCTCGACCCTGATCGGCATCGGGCTGGCGCTGGCGCTGGTCTTCGGCTGGCAGTGGTGGCAGCAGCGCCAGCTGGGCGCCGGCGAGCAGGCGGCGGCCACCTACCTGCAGCTGCTGCAGGCCGTCGACGCGGCGGCCGGGGACCCGGTCCAGCGCACCACCGCCGAGCACCTCGCGGCGCAACTGAAGGAACTGAAGCCCGGTTCGCGCTACGCCGACTACGCCGCGCTGATGCTGGCGCGCCTGCACGTGGAAAAGAACGAGCTGATCGCGGCCGAGGGCGAGCTGCGCGCGCTGCTCGAGCGCCAGCCCGACGTGGCGCGCGGCGCACTGGCCGCACGCATCGACGGGCTGCTCGGGCGCTACGCCGATCCGCAGCTCGGGGCGCTGGCGCGCGTGCGGCTGGCGCGCGTGCTGCTCGCGCTGGGGCGCTCGGACGATGCGCTGGCGGTGCTGGATGCCGCGGGCACGGACGATTTCGCGGTCGAGAAGCTGGAGCTGCGCGGCGACATCCTGGGCAAGCGCAACGACACCGCGGGCGCCATCGAGGCCTACCGCGCGGCGGTGGAACGTTGCCGGCAGCCGTGACGGCGCCGCGGCGTCGCGCCTGCTGGCGCTGAAGCTGCAGGAACTGGAAATGGGCGAGCCGGCCGCGGGTGCTGCCCCGGCGGCTGCGCAGCCGGCAGCGGCGGCGAATGCCGCGGCCACGGCCCCTGACACGGGAGCGACGAAGCAATGATGATCGGCGAAACGAAACGGTTCGGCCCGGCGCTGCTGCGGGCACTGCTCGCGATGTCGCTCGCGGGCATGCTGGGCGCCTGCAGCGTGGTGGATTACGTCAAGAACATCGGCGACGACGCCGATGACGAGGATGCCGCGCTCGCGCCGGCGGAGCTGGTCGAGTTCGCCCCCGAGGTGGAGCTGCGCAAGGTGTGGAGCACCGGCGTCGGCAACGGCCAGGGCAAGCTGTACAACCGCCTGCAGCCCGCGCTGTACGGCGACGCGATCTATGTCGCGGCGGAAAACGGCACGGTGGCGGCCATCGACGCGGCGACCGGCGACCGGCGCTGGAAGGCCGACGTCGACACCAACCTCTCGGGCGGCGTGGGCGCCGGCGGCGACCTGGTGCTGGTGGGCAACACCCGCGGGCGCGTGATCGCGATGGAGAGCGCGACCGGGCGCGAGCTGTGGCGCGCGAGCGTGAGCAGCGAGGTGCTGGCTCCGCCCGCGGCGGACTGGGACGTGGTCGTGGTGCAGACGCTCGACGGCAAGGTGACGGGCCTGGACGCGGCGACCGGCGCGCGGCGCTGGACGCACGACAGCAGCAATCCGCTGCTGACGCTGCGCGGCACCGCCGCACCGGTGCTGAGCGAGGGCGTGGCGTATGCGGCGCTCGCCAGCGGACGGATCGTGGCCATCAAGGCCGACACCGGCACGGTGCTGTGGGAAGGGCGCATCGCCAATCCGCAGGGACAATCGGAAATCGAGCGCACCGTCGACATCGAGGGCCGGCCGCTGCTGGTCGGCTCCAACGTGTTCGCCGTGAGCTACCAGGGCAAGCTCGGTGGCCTGAGCATCGCCAACGGGCGGCCGGTGTGGGCGCGCGACGCCTCGAGCTACGTCGGCATCGCCGAAGGCTTCGGCAATATCTACGTGGCGGAGGCGAGCGGCACGGTGAGCGCCTACGAGGCCGCGGGCGGCGCGCTGCGCTGGCAGAACGACCAGCTGGCACGGCGCCAGCCCGGCACGCCGGCGGTGATCGGCAGCCATGTCGCGGTGGCGGATTTCGACGGCTACGTGCACCTGCTGTCGCAGGCCGACGGCCATTTCGTCGGACGCGTGCGCGCCGATGGCGACGGCGTGCGCGCCGACATGGTCACCGGCAATGACATGCTGTACGTGTACGGCAACGACGGCGGGCTGCGGGCCTACCGCGTCGAGAGTCGCTGAGGGGCGCCACGATGCTGCCCGTCATCGCGCTGGTAGGACGGCCCAACGTCGGCAAGTCGACGCTGTTCAACCGTCTCACGCGCAGCCGCGATGCGCTGGTTGCCAACATCCCGGGGCTCACGCGCGATCGCCAGTACGGCGAGTTCCGCGCCGAGCAGCACCGCTTCATCCTGATCGACACCGGGGGGCTCAGCGGCGAGGAGGCCGGCATCGACGCCGAGATGGCGCGCCAGTCGCTGGCCGCCGTCGCCGAGTGCGACCTCGCGCTGGTGCTGGTCGATGCGCGCGCCGGCGTGACGCCGGCCGATCAGCGCATCGTTGCGCTGCTGCGCGAGAGCAGCAAGCCGTTCATGCTGGTGGTCAACAAGATCGACGGCACCGACGAGCTGCTTTCCGGCGCGGAGTTCCACGAGCTCGGTGCGCACACCATGCTGATGGTGAGCGCCTCGCACGGGCGCGGCATGCAGCAGTTGCAGCAGGCGCTGATCGGCGCCTTCCCCGACGCCGGCGAGCCGCAGGCAGAGGCGGGCGAGGCGGGCGAGGAGCGCGTCAGGGTCGCGGTGGTCGGGCGCCCCAACGTGGGCAAGTCCACGCTGGTGAACCGCATCCTCGGCGAGGAGCGCGTCGTGGTCTTCGACCAGCCGGGCACCACGCGCGACAGCGTCTACGTCGATTTCGAGCGCGGCGAGAAGCGCTACACGCTGATCGACACCGCGGGCCTCAGGCGCAAGCGCAGCGTGCACGAGACGGTGGAGAAGTTCTCCATCGTGAAGACGCTGCAGGCGATCGCCGACGCCAACGTGGTGCTGGTGCTGGTCGATGCCAGCGAGGGCCTGTTCGAGCAGGACGTGCACCTGATCGGGCACGTGATCGAGAGCGGGCGCTCGCTGATGATCGTCTGCAACAAGTGGGACGGTCTCGGCACCGAGAAGAAGGCCGCCCTGAAGAGCGAGCTCGACCGCCGGCTCATGTTCGCCGATTTCGCCGAGGTGCATTTCATCTCCGCGCTGCACGGCTCGAACGTGGGGCAGCTGTATGCCGCGATCGATCGCGCCTATGCCTCGGCGCGGCGCAAGCTGCCCACCAACCGCCTCACGGCGATCCTCGAGGATGCCGTGACGTCGCACCCGCCGCCGCTGGTGCACGGGCGGCGCATCAAGCTGCGCATGGCGCACCCGGGCGGCAGCAACCCGCCGGTGATCGTGGTCCACGGCAACCAGACCGCGGACGTTCCCGAGCACTACCGCCGCTACCTGGAGAACGTGTACCGTCGCGAACTGAAGCTGGTGGGCACGCCGCTGCGCATCGAGTTCGTGACCGGCGTGAACCCGTACGCGGGCAAGCGCAACACGCTGACGCCGCGCCAGGAATACAAGCGCAAGCGGATGATGCAGCATGTCAGGAAGAGCAAGAAACGCTAGTCCGACGCCTCTGCCGGACCTCGACTCGCCCGAGCGCATCCGCGCCTTCATCGAGGCCTTCTACGCGCGCGTGCTCGCCGACGAGAGGCTCGCGCCGATCTTCCTCGACGTTGCCGCCATCGACCTCGACAAGCACATCCCGATCATCTGCGCGTACTGGGAAAAGCTCATCCTGGGCGCCGACAGCTATCGTCGCCACACCATGAACATCCACCGCGCGCTGCACGCGAAGCAGAAGCTGGAGCCGGCCGACTTCGAGCGCTGGCTGGCGCTGTTCTGCACCACGCTCGACGCGGGCTTCAGCGGCCCGCACGCCGAGCGCGCCCGCCAGGTGGCCCGGCACATCGCGCGCAACATGCAGGTGGCGCTGGAACCCTGAGGCGGCCCACGACGGGCCGGATTGCCGGTTTGTCATTTGTCGCGCCTGCGCGCGCTCGCGTATTCTCTGCGGCCCTCCCACGGTCACCGGAGTCCGCGTCCATGCCAGCCCGACATTTCAATATCGCCGACCTGTTCGAGATCGTCGCCGACACGGTGCCCGAACGCGAGGCGCTGGTCTGCGGCGAGGCGCGCCGCACGTACGCGGAGCTCGAGCAGCGCGCCAACCGTCTCGCGCACTTCCTGGCCGCGCAGGGCATCGGCGCCGGCGACAAGGTCGGGCTCTACCTCCACAACTGCAACGAGTACCTCGAGGGCATGCTGGCCTGCTTCAAGGTGCGCGCCGTGCCGGTGAACGTGAATTTCCGCTACGTCGACGAGGAGCTGTCCTACATCCTCAACAACGCCGACATGGCGGGCTGCATCCACCACCGCGAGTTCGTGCCGCATATCGCGGCGGTGCGCGCCGCATCGCCGACACCTGAAGACGCTGATCGCGGTGGACGACGGCACGGCCTTCGATCCGGCGACGATCGGCGCGATCGGCTACGAACAGGCGCTGGCGCAGGGCTCGCCGGTGCGCGACTTCGGCGAGCGCTCCGACGACGATATCTTCCTGCTCTACACCGGCGGCACCACCGGCATGCCCAAGGGCGTGATGTGGCCGCACAAGGCGGTGTTCTACGCCGCGATGGGCGGCGGCGGGCACTTCCACCCCGCCGGCGCGATCGAGGCGCCCGAGGACATCGCGGTGCGCGCGAAGGACGGCTTCGTGGTGACCGGCATGGCGCTGGCGCCGCTGATGCACGGTGCGTGCTGGTGGTTCGCCTGCATCCAGCTGCTGGCCGGCGGCAAGGTGGTGCTGAACCCGCACCATTCGCTGAACGGCGAACAGGTGCTGGGACATCGTGGCGCGCGAGCGCGTGAACTCGGTGACGATCGTCGGCGATGCGATGGCGATCCCGCTGCTCGATGCGCTGGAGCGCAACCAGGGCCGCTGGGACCTGTCCTCGGTCTTCAACGTGGGCTCGGGCGGCGCGGTGTTCTCGGCATCCAAGCAGGCGAAGTTCCGCGAGCATTTCCCCAACGTGATGATCACCAACTCCTTCGGCTCCTCCGAGGGCGGCCAGATGGGCATGGACAACGGCCAGCGCCGCAGCGACGCCGAGAACGGCCTCGGCAACGTGACGCAGAGCCCGTTCATGGACGTGATCGTCGAGGAGGAGCTGCGCCACGCGCAGCCCGGCGAGATGGGCATACTTCGCGCGTTCGGGCCACATCCCGGTCGGCTACTACAACGACCCGGTGAAGACCGCGAAGACCTTCGTGATGGTCGAGGGCAAGCGCTGGCTGCTGACCGGCGACTCGGCGCGGCTGGAAACGGACGGCTCGATCACGGTGTTCGGGCGCGGCTCGAACTGCATCAACAGCGGCGGCGAGAAGATCTTCCCCGAGGAAGTCGAACAGGCGCTGAAGAACCACCCCGCGGTGTTCGACGCGCTGGTCGTCGCGACACCCGACGAGCGCTGGGGCCAGAAGGTCACCGCGGTGATCGCGCCGCGCGGCAAGGCGCCCACGCTGGAGGATCTGCAGCAGGAAGCGCGCAAGCACATTGCCGGCTACAAGGTGCCGCGCGAGCTGCACGTCGTCGACGAGATCCCGCGCCAGCCGAGCGGCAAGCCGAACTACGCGAAGGCGCGCGAGATCGCGCTGGCCGGCACGCACCGCGCCGGCTGATGCGCGCGCACACCACAACAACGTCAGACAGGATCGCACGCATGGAACAACTGAGCATCGGCACCGGCACCTGCCTCGTGGAGAGGGACGGACACACGCTGGTCGTGACCCTGAACCGCCCCGAGGCGAAGAACGCCTTCAACCCGCCGATGCTGGTCGGGCATGTACCGCGCGTGGCGCCTGCTGGACAGCGACGACGAGCTGCGCTGCGCCGTGCTCACGGCGCGCGGCGACACCTTCTGCGCGGGCATGGACCTGAAGACCGGCCCCGCGGGCGGCGAGGGCGCCGACGAGATCCAGGCGCTGATGAAGGACGTGCCGAACCTGCACTGGCAGGCGCTGCTGCGCGACAACCGCCCGTGCAAGCCGATCGTGCTGGCGGTGGAAGGCTACGCGCTCGCCGGCGGCACCGAGATCCTGCAGGGCACCGACATCCGCGTCGCCGCCGAGGACGCGGTGTTCGGCGTGACCGAGGTCGCGCGCGGGCTGTACCCCATGGCGGGCTCCACGATCCGCCTGCGCCGCCAGATCCCGTACTGCCTGGCCGCCGAGATCCTGCTGACCGGGCGCCACGTGACGGCGCAGGAAGCGCTGGCCTGGGGCCTGATCAACCGCATCGTGCCGAAGGGGAAGGCCCTGGACGAGGCGCTGGCGATCGCCGCGCAGATCGGCAGGAACGGACCCGTGGCCGTGAAGGCGGTGGTGAAGTCGCTGCGCGAGCACGAGGAGTGCCTGGCGGAAGCCGACGCGATGCTGCGCTCCGACGAGGTGGGCTGGCCGGTGTTCGCCACCGAGGACGCGCGCGAGGGCATGAAGGCCTTCAAGGAAAAGCGCCCGGCCGAGTTCAAGGGCAAGTGAACACCGTCCAGTCACACAAGGATCATTCATGACCACCATGGCAGCCGTCACTGCACGCGACGATTCGCTGAGCTTCGACGCCACCGTGCTGGCGCGCCGCTCGGTGCGCGCCTTTCGCCCCGATCCCGTGCCGCAGCCGCTGCTCGAGCACGTCTTCGCGCTGGCGAACCGCGCGCCCTCGAACTGCAACACGCAGCCCTGGCTCACCGCGGTGGCGAGCGGCGCGGCCTGCGAGCGCCTGCGCCGGCGTTTCCAGGCGGATTTCGCCTCGGGGCAGGTCTCGATGGACTTCCCGTATGCCGGCAAGTACGCCGGCGTCTACAAGGAGCGCCAGTACGACGCCGCGGAAAAGCTCTACGGCGCGATGGGCATCGCGCGCGAGGACAAGGCCGCGCGCGGTGCGGCGTTCATGCGCAACTTCGCCTTCTTCGACGCGCCGCACGTCGCCTTCCTGTTCATCCCGGACTGGGCCGGCGTGCGCGAGGCCGCCGACGCGGGCATGTACGCGCAGACGCTGATGCTGGCCCTGAGCGCGCACGGGCTCGCGAGCTGTCCGCAGACCGCGCTCAGCTTTCTCTGCGACGCGGTGCGCGAGGAGTGCGGCGTGGATGCCTCGCAGCGGCTGCTGTTCGGCATCTCCTTCGGCTACGAGGACGCCGCGAACGCCGCGAACGATTGCCGACTCGGCCGCGCCGCGCTTGCCGACAACGTGCGCTTCGTCAGCTGAAGCGCCTCACCGCCATCCGGCCCGGGAACGACATGAGCAACACGGTACTGAAGGAACTCGACGACGGCGTGCTGAAGCTCACGCTGAACCGCCCGGAGCGCAAGAACGCGTTCAATATCGAGCAGTGGGCGGCCTTCGCCGACGCCATCGCCGAGGCGCAGCAGGACAAGCGCGTGGCCGTGGTGCTGCTGGGCGGGGCCGGCGGGAATTTCTCCTCGGGCACCGATCTGTACGAGTTCGGCGATGCCGGTGCCGAGCATCCGTTTCCGCGCTGCGCGCGGCTCGTGTGCGATTTCGACAAGCCGCTGATCGGCGCGGCCGGCGGGATCGCGCTCGGCGGCGGCGCCACGCTGCTGCTGCACTGCGACGTGCTGTACGTCGGCGAGAGCCTGCGCATGCGCCTGCCCTTCGTGAGCCTGGGGCTGGTGCCGGAATTCGGCTCGAGCTACCAGCTGCAGGCGAACATCGGCGCGCGCCGCGCGGCGGAGCTGTTCTTCACCGCGGAGTGGATCACGGCCGCGCGCGCGCTGGAGACCGGCATCGCCACCGCGGTGCTGCCCGACGCCGAACTGTGCGCGCACGCGCTCGCCAAGGCGCGCGAGATCGCGCAATGGCCCGCCAACGCGCTGCAGGAAACCAAGCGCACCCTGAAGGCGGTGCACCGCGCCGGCCTGCACGCCGCGCTCGCGGCCGAGACCGAGGGCATGGTGCGCACCGCCGGAGCCCCCGAGAACCGCGAGGCGATCCAGGCCTTCATCGACAAGCGCCCACCGGATTTCCGCCAGTTCCGCAGCTGAACGTGGGTCGGGCTCCTGTGGTCGGGCTTCAATGCCCGCCTACCAAGGGTTCGGCTACGCCGAACCCGCCGACTATCGGCCCGTCAGACCACCCACCTGTCGGCATGAATGCCGACCTGACGTGCCCACCCTCGTCGGCATGAATGCTCGACCCACATTGCATGCCGACCTACACTCGCCGCCCCACCCACGTGCGCCACAGGATGATCACGAAGGTCAGCAGCGTCAGCGGCAGCACGAAGCCCAGCGTCGCATCGCGGTAGAGGAACAGGCATGGCATCGAGTGCCTGGTCTGCGTGGAAGCGGCGACGCGCCCCTAGACCGCGAGGTGCGCGAGGAAGGCCTCGCTGGAACCTGCGTTCGAGTATCTCGCGCTATGCCTCACCGTGGGAAGTCGCATGAAGGCCGATTCCGCGGCAGGTCGGCTCGTTGCTAGTGCTTGGCCGTGACGCGCTACGCGGCACCTGGCCGAGACGCGGCACGGACCCCCGGACACGCCTGTCGCCGATCAGCTGTCCCGCCCTGAAGACGCTGTTCGGGCGATTCGCTGGCCGATCAGCTCGATCGCGGTTGAAATACCGATCAACACTGGCGAGAGCGGATGATGCCTCGACACACGACCGCTTCCTCGACGTCTCGCGATCCCGTCAGCGTTTTTCTCCCGTCATCGGAATTCGATTGATTGTTAGGTGTCAACGTCCTCGCAGGCGGATGCGTATCGCGGCCGTAGCATCTCGTTCGGATGATTCGGAGCATCCAGATACGACCAAACGAGCTGGCGCAGGTGCAGTATTCCGCAGACGCGGCAGTACCTCTGCGCGTTCAGCCGCTCGCGACTCAGGCTTCGTAGTGCAACTGCTGCGTTGATACTGCCCAGACGTCCTGCTGGACATCCCTGGCTATTCAGGCTGCATCCCCTCAAGGGAAGGCTGGGGCGCTGACCATCTCGCGTGAGCGTCGACTGCCGCGTTAAGGCTTCGATCCAAAGTCGGAGATCGTCGCCTCCTTGCTCGCCTACGAGGAGCTATCCTAATCGCTGCGCAGAATCCTCCGAACCCGCTGAGCACGGCATCTATTTGCTCCCGTCGGCATGAATGCCGACCCGCATTGCGCGCGCCAGCGGCCTCGGGGATTCGCCACACCATGTCGGTCGGGCTTCAGCGCCGCAAGGTTCGGCGCCCCTGTGGAGTCGGCGCTTCAGCCCGGACAAGGGTTCGGCGCTGCGCCGAAGCTCGCTGAAGCAGGCATCAAGGCTCCTCGTCGGCATGCAATCGCCGACCCACATTGCACAGAGCTACCAGCAGCCTCGATGCGAGCAGCACGCCTTCGGCGAATGCACCTGCGGGTCGGGCTTCAGCCCGACAGGCTTCGGCATCTCTGTGGGTCGCAGGCTTCAGCCCGACAAGGATTCGGCATGCAGGTGAACGAGCTTCAGCCTCGACAAGGTCGGTGCATGGCGACACGCGTCACCCGTCGGCATGAATGCCGACCCACATTCAATGCCGGAGCTACGCCCGCCGTCCCACCCAGGTGCGCCACAGGATGATCACCACGGTGAGCAGCGTGAGCGGCAGCACGAAGCCGAGCATGGCTTCGCGGTAATCGTCGAGCCGCTCGTGCGCGGTCGCCGCGAGCACCAGGTACAGCGTGTAGGCGATGTAGTACAGCACGAACACGCCGCCTTCCCAGCGCGCGATCAGGTGGCGGCGGAAGAACACCGGCAGGCAGGCGAGCGCCACGGCGGTCATCACCGGGATGTCGAACACCAGCGCCGCCTCGGCCACGTCGATGCCGGCAGGCGAGAGCGCGGCGCTGAAGCCCAGCACCGCGAAGATATTGAAGATGTTGCTGCCCACGATATTGCCGACCGCGATGTCGCGCTCGCCGCGCAGCGCCGCCAGCACCGAGGTGGCCAGCTCGGGCAGCGAGGTGCCGGCCGCGACGATCGTGAGGCCGATCAGCAGCTCCGAGACGCCGAAGCCGCGCGCGATGCCGGTGGCACCGCGCGAGCAGCCAGCGCGAGCCGGCCACCAGCAGCACGAGGCCCGCGACGATCAGCAGCCGCGTTCAGCGCGATCGCACCGGCGCCGTGCGCCGCCGGCACCGCGGGCACATCGCCACCGTCGCCCTGCGCGCCCCATGCGGATCTGCATGTCGATGTAGATCGCGATCATCAGCGCCAGCACCAGCCCCTCCATGCGGCTGATCGACTGGTCCAGCGCCATCAGCCAGACCAGCAGCGAGGCCGCGATCATCACCGGCACGTCGAAGCGCACCAGTTGCGTCGACACCACCAGCGGCGCCGACGAGCGCCGACAGCCCGAGGATGAACAGCACGTTGAAGATGTTGCTGCCCACCACGTTGCCGAGCGCGATGTCGGGCGAGCCGCCGAGCGCCGAGCCGACGCTGACCGCCATCTCCGGCGCGCTGGTGCCGAAGGCGACGACGGTGAGGCCGATGATCAGCGGCGGCATGCCCGCGGCCGCGGCCAGGCGCGAGGCGCCGCGCACCAGCAACTCGGCGCCCAGCACCAGCACGACGAATCCGCCGATCAGGAGAAGCACGTTCGACATGGACGTTTATTCCGGCTGCAAACTGCCGCGCACGATAGCCTGCAGCGCCACGGCAGGGAAGGGTCCGCCGCGGCAGGAATGCCGGCTCAGCGCGATGCCGCGCCGTCCTTTACCCAGCTGCGCCAGGCGATGAGCGCGAACGTGAGCACTGTCAGCGGCAGCACGAAGCCGAGCATCGCCTCGCGGTAGCCGTCGAGGCGCTGGTGCCCGCTCGCCGCCAGCCCGAGGTACACCGACGATACGCGACGTAATAGAGCGTGAACACGCCGCCTTCCCAGCGCGCGATCAGCTGTGCGCCGGAAGAACACCGGCAGGCAGGCCAGGGTCACCGCCGCCATCACCGGGATGTCGAAGGCCAGCGCGGCCTCGGCGACGCGGATGCCGCTGGGCGAGAGCGCGGCGGTCAGGCCCAGCACCGCGAGCAGGTTGAACATGCAGCTGCCGACCACGTTGCCGACCGCGATGTCGCGCTCGCCGCGCAGCGCCGCCAGCACCGAGGTCGCGAGCTCGGGCAGCGAGGTGCCGGCCGCCACTATCGTCAGGCCGATCACGAGCTCCGACACGCCGGCGGCACGCGCGATGCCGGTGGCGCCGTCGAGCAACCAGCGCGCACCGGCCACCAGCAGCACCAGGCCCGCTACGATCAGCAGCACGTTGGCCGCGAGCGCGCCGGCGCCGCGCGCGGACGGCACGGCGGGCAGCTCGCGGCCGTTGCTGCGCCGACCCAGCGCGTATCTGCACGTCGATGTAGAGGGCGAGCATCAGGCCCAGCACCACGCCCTCGAGGCGACCGATCGCGTGATCCAGCGCCATCAGCCACACCAGCAACGTGACGCCGATCAGCACTCGGCACATCGAAGCGCACCAGCTGCACCGATACCGCCAGCGGTGCGATCAGCGCCGAGACGCCGAGGATCAGCAGCACGTTGAAGATGTTGCTGCCGACGACGTTGCCGAGCGCGATGTCGGGCGAGCCGCCGAGCGCCGAGCCGAGGCTGACGGCCAGCTCCGGCGCGCTGGTGCCGAAGGCGACGACGGTGAGGCCGATGATCAGCGGCGGCACGCCCGCCGCGGCCGCAAGGCGCGAGGACCCGCGTATCAGCAGTTCGGCGCCCAGCACCAGCACGACGAAGCCGCCGGCCAGAGAACCGTGTCCATCATGATCCAGTGCCACCCTGCCGCATGCCGTTGCGCACCATAGCGCGAGCCGCTCCCAGCGCAAAGCCGGGCACCTCAGTCGGCCCCGCCGTCCGCGTGCGCGCGGCAGCGGGCCGCCGCCTCGCGCAACAGCTCGGCCAGCCGCCGCGCGGCCGGCCCGGCCGCCTCGCGCTCGGCCAGCACCAGGTAGAGTTCGGCCCAGCGCGTGGCGCCCTCGAGCAGCGGCAGCGGTTTCAGCTGGCCGCTCGCGAGTTCCGCGCGGATCTTCTCGCGCGGCACCCACGCAAAGCCGAGCCCGCGGCACAGCGCCTGGATCGAGGTGGCCGGATGCGAGACGGTGAGGCGCCGCTCGGCGCCCAGCCAGCCGGAATCCGCGCGCAGCCGCACGCCGGAATCGCGGATCACCACCTGCTGGTGCGGGCGCAGGTCCTCGAGCGCCAGCGCGCGCCCGAGCCGGTGCAGCGGGTGCGCCGGGTGGGCCACCGCGATGAAGCCGAGGCGCAGCAGCGGCTCGCCGAGGAAGCCCGGCGGCACGTGCCCGGTGATCACCAGGTCGGCCCGTTTCTGCAGCAAGGCCTCGGTGCCGCCCGAGAGCACCGATTCCTGCACTTCCACGCGCGTGTCGGGGCTCTCGCGGCCGAAGGCGGCCAGTGCCTCGAACAGCGCCTCCTGCGGAAAGATCGCATCGACCGACAGGCTCACCCGCGGCGCCCATCCGCGTGCCAGCGTGTCGGCGAGATGCTGCAGCGCCGCGGCTTCCTCCAGCAGGTAGCGCGCGCGGCGCAGCAGGGTCTCGCCCGCCGGCGTCAGCACGGCCTTGCGCCCGGCCAGCGTCAGCAGCGGCAGGCCCAGCGCCTCCTGCAGTTGCTTCACGCCGTGGCTCACGGTGGACTGGCTCTTCTGCAGCTGTTCGGCGGCCTGCGCGAAGCCGCCGTGGTCCACCACGGCAGCCAGCAGGCGCCATTGTTCGAGCGTTGCAGTAGTCATCGATATTTTCGATTGTTTCTAGCGATGGTTCGCGGTTTTCAATTTATCCAGTGGATGTATTCTGGTGTCAAGCCTTCAGACAGCACGGAGTGACCGCCATGAACACCCGCCGCATCGACAAGATCCTCGACAGCCGCCCCACCTCGGACGGCGACGGCGTGAAGATCCGCCGCACGCTGGGCCTGCACCGCCACGACCTCGATCCCTTCCTGATGATCGACGAGATCCGCGCCGACGAGGCGGCGGACTACGTCGGCGGCTTCCCGCCCCACCCGCACCGCGGCATCGAGACCTTCACGCTGATGTTCGACGGCGGCTTCGAGCACCGCGACCACCTCGGGCACCGCGAGGCGCTGCGCGACGGCGGTGCGCAGTGGATGTCCACCGGCCGCGGCGTGATCCATTCCGAGATGCCGCTGGCGCAGGAGGGCCGCCTGCACGGCTTCCAGCTGTGGGTGAACCTGCCGGCGGCGCAGAAGATGAAAGCGCCCGAGTACGCGCAGGCCGATGCCGCCGCGCTGCCGCAGCGCGAGTTGCCGGGCGGCGTGCGCGCCAAGGTGTTCGGCGGGCGCTGGCACTCCAGGGCGAGGAGGTGGCGAGCCCGCTGGACCGCCTCGCGGCCGGTGCCCGGGTGCTGGAGCTCGCGCTGCCCGCGGGCGGCCGCCACGACGCTGCCGGTGCCGGCCGGGGAGTCGGCGCTGGTCTACGTGATCGACGGCGCGCTCGCCGGCGAACAGCCGGTGCAGGCCGGGCAGACGGCGATCTTCGGCGCAGGTGATGCGCTCGCGCTGCACGCGGGCCCGGCGGGCGCGCGCCTGCTGGTGCTGGCCGGCCGTCCGCTCGGCGAACCGATCGCGCACTACGGACCCTTCGTGATGAACACCGAGGACGAGATTCGCCAGGCCATCGCGGATTACCGCGCCGGCACGCTGGCGCAATGACGAACACGCAACAAGGAGAGACACGCATGAACGTACAACAGGCGCTGGCGGCGCGCATTTCCGCCAACAAGTTCGACACGGCCCACGAGCTGGCGCCCGAGGAGGTCGAGGCACTGGTCGCGGCCGCGATGGAGGCGCCCTCGGCCTACAACATCCAGCACGCGCGCTTCCTGGTGGTGCGCGAGCCGGCCGCGCGCGCGGCGCTGCAGCAGGTGGCCTACGGCCAGCAGAAAGTGCGCGATGCCGCGGCCACCTTCGTGGTGCTGGGGGATACGCGCGGCGCCGAGCGCCTGCCGCTGATCGCCGAGCGTCGCGCGAGGCCGGGTTGCTCGATGCGGCCGGCGCGGCCGGTTTCGCGGCGAAGGGGCAGGGTGCCTACGCAGGCAAGCCGGCATTCGCCCGCGACGAGGCGATCCGCTCGGCCAGCATGGCGGCGATGGCGCTGATGCTCGCGGCCACCGAACGCGGGCTGGCCAGCGGGCCGATGATCGGCTTCGACCCGGAGGCGCTGCGGCGCGAGTTCCAGCTCGACGCGCGCTACCTGCCGGTGATGATGATCGCGGTGGGCCGCGCGGCGCCCGGCAACTGGCCGCGCAAGCCGCGGCTGCATGCGCGCGAAGTGCTGGTCGACGACGCGCGGCCGGGCCGCGTGCACGCGTTCAGCTGACACGCGAGGCCAGCACGATGCAGTGGCGCAATTCACGCGATCGTTACGGGCTCACGACGACAGGGCTGCACTGGCTGGCGGCGCTCGCGGTGATCGGCATGTTCGCGCTCGGACTGTGGATCGTCGAACTGAAGTACTACAGCGCGTGGTACCGACGCGGACCGGCGCTGCACAAGAGCATCGGCGTGCTGCTGCTCACGCTGACGCTGGTACGCGTCGGCTGGCGCTGGTTGAATCCGCCGCCCGATGCGCTGCCCTCGCACGGCCGCGCCACGCGGCTCGCGTCGCGCGCCACGCACGCGCTGCTGTACCTGCTGCTGTTCGCGACGATGATCGCCGGTTACCTGATCTCCACGGCCGACGGCCGCCCGATCGAGGTGTTCGGCCTGTTCGAGGTTCCGGCGCGCCGCTCTCCTTCGAGGGCCAGGAAGACATCGCCGGCGCCATGCACCTGTGGCTCGCCTGGAGCCTGATGCACTGGCCGGCGTGCATGCGCTCGCCGCGCTGAAGCACCATTTCATAGACCGCGACGCCACCCTGCGCCGTATGCTGGGCGGCACGCACAACGCGCAACCGCGCACCCACGAGGAGTGAACGATGATGATCAGGAAAACCCTTGCCGCCCTTGCCCTGGGCTCCGCTCTCTGCGCCGGACCGGCGCTGGCCGCCGACTACGCGATCGACAAGGAAGGCCAGCACGCCTTCATCAACTTCAAGATCAGCCACCTCGGCTACAGCTGGCTCTACGGCACCTTCCGCGACTTCGACGGCAGCTTCAGCTTCGATGCCGCGAATCCCGCCGCGAGCACGGTGCAGGTCAGCATCAACACCGCGAGCCTGGACTCGAACCACGCCGAGCGCGACAAGCACCTGCGTGGCGCGGATTTCCTGAATGTCGACAAGCACCCGGTGGCGACGTTCAAGTCCACGTCCGTGAAGCCGACCGGCGAGCGCAGCTTCGACATCACGGGCGATCTCAGCCTGAACGGCGTCACGAAGCCCGTGACGATCCAGGCCGGCTTCATCGGCGAGGGCAAGCGATCCCTGGGGCGGCTACCGCGCCGGCTTCGAGGGCAGCACGCGCCTGAAGCTGAAGGACTTCGCGATCGCCACGGATCTCGGGCCCGCTTCGCAGGAAGTGGAACTCATCCTGTCGGTGGAGGGCGTGCGCCAGTAAGCACCTGGCGCGCCGGCATTCCTGTGGGTCGGCATTCATGCCGACAAGTGCCTATCCGGGTACCGCTGCAAACATCACTGCAGCTGTCGCCATGAATGGCGACCCACAGGTGCCTCGACCACAGCTGCCGCGAACATCAACGCTGTTGCGGCTGTCAAATGTGGGTCGGCATTCCTGTGGGTCGGCATTCATGCCGACGGTGCCTTTCGGATGCTGCTGCAGACATCACTGCTGTCCGTCGCCATGAATGGCGACCCACAGGTGCCTCGACCGCTGCTGCCGCGAACATCAAGCTGCTGCGGCCGTTCAATGTGGGTCGGCATTCATGCCGACGAGTACCATGCAAAATTCTGACGCAGCACCTTCCGAGTAGCTCATGTTCCGAAATCGCGTATACACTCGCCGTGAGGCTTCTTGACGGGTTTCCTGGTTGCGTCAATCCCGCGGGGCTGCTTTGACTTGTCGGAGTATCCGGATGCTGGACCTGTATCGCGCATCTCTCGTTCGAACCCGGTTGAAACCGGCAACACTCCTGTGTCTCGGCATGGTGGTCGCCGCTGCATGGTTCGCGCCGGCCGCGAGCGTCGTGGCCGTTGAGCCCGCGCCGCTGGAGCGCAGCGGCTCGTCCTGCCCCACCGGCTACCGCCGCTCGGGCGAATACTGCGTGCCGTACAAGGACACCTCGCGCGCCGCGATGCCGCGCGCAGGCAACAGTTGCCCCACGGGCTACCGGCGCAGCGGGGAGTACTGCGTGGCGAACACGGCCGAAGCCGCGCGCGTGATCGAGCGCAGCGGGTCATCGTGCCCGACGGGCTACCGGCGCAGCGGCGACTATTGTGTCGAGAACGCGCGCTGAGCGCGTGCCGCCGCGGACGCGCATCGAATACGAATAACAGGCAACGGAGTCCCGCGATGATCCATCGATCCTTGCGCCGCATCCGCCGCCTCGCGCGCGTGCTGGGTGTCGCGAGCTCGCCGGCGCGCTGCTCGCGGGTTGTGCCGCCGAGCGCACGCCGCCGGCGCCGGTGTGCACCGGCACCGAGACTGCCCGCGAGCCGGTTGTTCCTGCAGCAGGTCTCGGCCAGCGGCGCGATCGTGCGCTGGCGTGGCGATGCCGACGCGCTCTGCGCCGGCACCGCGATGGAGCGGCTCGATATCCGCGTGAGCGCCGAGCGAGGATGCCGGCCACCGGCAGGCGGTGCTGAGCGGGCTGCAGCCCGACACCGTGTACTACTACTCGCGTGGGCGGCGCCGGCAGCGCGCCGGCGCGAGCAGTGGTTCCGCACCGCGCCGCGCGTCGGGCAAGGTGCCGGCCGACGGCAACACGCATATCTGGATCCTCGGCGATTCCGGTACCGAGACCGAGGAGTTCATGGGGCGCGCCACGCATCGCGGCGAGGCGCGCGCGGTGATGGAGGGCTACCTGAAGTACAACCGCGAGCAGGCCGGCGACGAGCCGCTCGACCTGTTGCTGCTGCTCGGAGACAACGCCTATCTCGCCGGCACCGACGCGCAGTGGCAGGGCGCCTTCTTCGACGTCTACGGCGACCTGCTGCACCGCGTGGCGACCTGGCCCACGATCGGCAACCACGAGATGGGCGTCGACGCCGGTCGACGTGTGCGCGCTGTTCCCGGCGCCCGGCTGCGACAAGGGTCCGGTGAAGATGCCGCTCGGCGGCACCAGCGAGTCGGCCGATCCGCGCAGCTACGACAGCGACGGCGACGGGCCCGACGCGGAAGGCTTGCCGTACCTGAATATCTTCGCGCTGCCCGCGGCCGGCGAAATGGGCGGCGTGCCCAGCGGCACCGAGCAGTACTACTCCTTCGACCACGGCAACGTGCACGTGGTCAGCCTGGATTCGCAGATCTCGAACCGCGACCCGGCGCAGCGCGCGGCGATGCGCGCGTGGCTGGTCGACGACCTTTCCGCGAACCAGCAGGACTGGACCGTGGTGGTGTTCCACCACCCGCCGTACTCGAAGGGCATGAACCACGATTCGGACCGTCGAGCAGGCCGAGATCGACATGCGCGAGACCTTCGGCCCGGTGTTCCAGGCGCACGGCGTGGACGTGGTCTACAGCGGTCACGCGCACTCCTACGAGCGTTCGTGGTACCTGCACGGGCATTTCGGCATGGCGGACAGTTTCGATGCCGCGCAAGCACGCGGAACTCGACGCGCTCGGGCAAGCCGGCGCTGGGGCAGGGCGACGCGCCCTACGCGGCAGCTGAGCCCCGCGAGCGGCGCCGACGACAGGGTGGTCTACACCGTGGCCGGCAGCGCGGGCAAGGCCGACACCGCCAAGCCCTGCCGGCCCGGGCAGCGCATGATGTGCAGCGACGAGAGCTGGCTGGCGCACCCGGCGCACCGCAGCGTTCGGCGGCGAGGCGCCGGGGCACCGTCCGCACGGGCTGGCGCTGAAGGGCTCGGTGGTGCTCGATGCCGGGAGACACAACGCTGCGCTCGCGCTTCGTCGACGAGCACGGTGCCGGTGCTCGACGAGTTCACCATCACGCGCGGCCAGTAGGCTCAGGTATGAGTCCGGACTTCAGCGGCGGCATGTGTCCGGATGACGTCCGGACCCGTCGGATGCGCCGACGCACCTGTCGCCGCATGAATGCCGACCCACATCATGGCGACAGCAGCGCCAGCAGCAGCGGCGTGGTGAACGCCGAGGCCAGCGTCGACAGCACGATGCTGGCCGCGACCGGCGCCCTGCAGCACGCTGGAACTGCGCGGCCATCAGGTAGACGTTGACGCCGACGGCGATCGAGGCGAGCAGCACCACCACCTGCGTTTCCAGCGGCGGCAGCCCGATCGCGCGCGCGATCGCCCACACCACCAGCGGCTGCACCAGCAGCTTGAGCGCCGATGATCGCGCTGGCCGGCGGCAAGCCCTCGCGCACGCGGTACTTCGCGAGCCCCATGCCGAGCGCGATCAGCGCCAGCGGCGCGGCCATCTCGGCGACCATGCCGAGCGTGGTGTCGACCACGGCGGGCAGCGCGAAGCCGCTCAGCCCGAACACGGTGCCGGAGAGGATCGCGACGACGATCGGGTTCGTCAGCACGCTCTTCAGCGTGGCGCCGAAGCCGCGCACGGAGAGCTCGCCGTGGCGCGCCCATTCCACGCTCACCGTGACCAGCGTCCACAGGATCAGCGAATTGAACACCAGCACCAGCGCGACCGCGGGCACCGCCGCCTCGCCGAGCAGCACGCCGCGCGAACGGCAGATCCGAGCAGCACGTTGTTCGAGAACACGCCGCCGAGCGCGAACACCGACTGCGACACGCCGTCGAGCGCGAACAGCTTCCACGCGACGAGGCGCCCGAGCGCGAACACCACGAGGCAGCCGCCGAAGAAGGCGATCAGCAGTCGCGCGTCCACCGGCGGCAGCGTCGACAGGCCGCTCATCAGGCGGAACAGCATCGCCGGCAGCGCGACCGCGAACACGAAGCGCACCAGCGCGTCGGTGACGGCCTCGTCCCAGCGCCCGATGCGGATCAGGCCGTAGCCCGCCAGCACCAGCAGGAACAGCGGCGCCGAGAGCGTGAGCTGGTGCAGCAGGTTCTGTCATTACTGTGGATCGCCATTCATGGATGTAGGTCGCCATTCATGGCGACGACAGCTTCGATGGCTCCAGGAGTATTCGGACAGGCAGCTGTCGGCATGAATGCCGACCCACATTGGGTGCCGCGTTACACATCGCGATAGCCGGTGATGTGCTTCGCGGCCTGGTAGGCGAAGGTCATCGCGGGGCCCAGCGTGGAGCCGGGTCCGGGATAGGTCGGCAGCACCGGGGCGCTGCAGTTGCCCACCGCGTAGAGGCCCGCGATCGCGGAGCCGTCCTCGCGCAGCACCTGCGCGCTGGTGTTCGTGACCATGCCGCCCTGCGTGCCGAAATCGCCCGGATCGATCGGCATGGCGTAGAACGGCGCCTCGTCGATCGGGCGCGAGGCAGGGGTTCGGCGTGACGCGCGGATCGCCGTAGTAGCGGTCGTAGTCGGCGTCGCCGCGCTGGAAGTCGGGGTCCTTGCCGGTGCGCGCGAACTCGTTCATGCGCCGGATCGTCTCCTCGAGCCCGGCGGGGTCGATGCCGGCCTTGCGCGCCAGTTCCGCGATGGTATCGGCCTTGTGCACGAAGCCTGCCTCGAACCAGCGCTGCGGCACCGCCCAGTCCGGGCGCATGCGGCTGTTGTACAGCGGCCCGACGATGTAGCTGCGGCGAAAGCGCGCGTCGAAGACGTGATAGCTCGGCACGCAGGGATTTTCGCTGCTGTGCGTCGCGAACAGCGCCTTCTGGTAGGCCATGTAGTTCTGCGATTCGTTGGTGAAGCGCTTGCCCGCGGCATTCACCACGCAGGAGCCGGGTAGGATTTCTCCATGATGCTGAGCCGAGGCGATGGCTCGCCGGGCACCGTGATCGTGGTGCACCACCACGCCTCGTCCATCAGCCGCGTCGCCGCACCCAGGCGCATGCCCTCGCGGATCGCATCGCCGGTGTTGGTGCGGATGCCGCCGCTCCAGCGAGCCTCGGTGGGCTTGGGCAGGTACTGCTCGCGCATCTGCTGGTTGTGCTCGAAGCCGCCCGCCGCCAGCACGACGCCCTTGCGCGCCTGGACGCGCAGGCGCTTGCCCTCGCGCTCGATCACGGCGCCCGCGACGCGGCCCTCGGCATCGGTGACGAGCTCGACCAGCTGCGTGCGCAGCCACAGCGGGATATTGCGATCCATCATCGAGAGCCTGCAGGCGCGCGATACCCGCGCAGCCCGTGCAGATGCGCCGCGAGCGGCCCCATTTCAGCAGCCACGGCAGGTCGAGCACCGAGCTGATCACCAGCATCGCGGCGCGCTTCCACCAGCCCGGCAGCTGCGCGGTGAAGTCGTGCGCCTCGGCCTGCGTGATCGCGAAGCGGTTGAACATCCACATCATGTGGTGCGTGTCGACGAGGTTCGCCGCCTCGTCGCCGAGCTCGGACTTCATGAGCGGTTCGGGCTCCATCGAGCGGTGCCCGGTGCGCGCGCCCGGCAGCATCGAGTAGTAGTCGGGGTACTGCGGCAGCGTGACGTAGCGCACGCGCGTGCGCTCGTGCAGGAAGTCGATCATGCGCGGCGCGTTGTCGACGTAGGTCTCCAGCATCTCGCGCGGCACCGATTCCGCCGGCACCGTGGCCTCGAGGTAGCGCAGCGCGTCCTCGCGCGAATCCTCGGGCGCCGGCGGCGCGCGCGTAGCGGTTGCACGGCACCCAGACGCCGCCGCCGGAGATCGCGCTGGTGCCGCCGTACTTGTCGTGCTTCTCGATCAGCAGCACCTTGCCCGCGCCCATCTCGTGCGCGCAGAGCGCGGCGGTCATGCCGCCGTTGCCCGAGCCCACCACCAGCACGTCCACCGCGTGATCCCAGCTGCCGCCTGCCGTCATCGTCGTTCTGTCCCGCGGTCTGTTCTCGTTGCGGCGCATTGTAGCTGTTGTGGGTCGGCATTCATGCCGACAGGTGCCTTCCCTCGTGCTGCTGTCGCCATGAATGGCGACCCACAGGTTCGGTCCGGGTCAGAGCATCTCGACCGCGACCGCCGTGGCCTCGCCGCCGCCGATGCACAGGCTCGCGATGCCGCGCTTCCTGCCGTAGTGCTTCAGCGCGTGCAGCAGCGTCACGATGATGCGGCTGCCGCTGGAGCCGAGCGGGTGGCCCAGCGCGCAGGCGCCGCCGTGCACGTTCACCTTCGCCGGGTCGAGGCCGAGGTCGTGGATCGCGATCATGGCCACCATCGCGAAGGCCTCGTTGATCTCGAACAGGTCCACGTCGCCCGCGCTCCAGCCGGTCTTCGCGAGCAGTTTTTGGATTGCGAAGACGGGCGCGGTGGTGAACAGGTTCGGCTCGTGCGAATGGCGGCTGTGCGCCACGACGCGCGCCATCGGCGCCAGGCCGCGCCTGGCGGCTTCGGCCGCGGTGGTCAGCACCAGCGCGGAGCCGCCGTCGGAGATCGAGCTCGAATTTGCCGCGGTGATCGTGCCGTCCTTGGCGAAGGCGGCCTTGAGCTGCGGGATCTTGTCGGGCCGCGCCGAGAGCGGCTGCTCGTCGGTGTCGACCACGGTGTCGCCCTTGCGGCCCTTGACCGTGACCGGCACGATCTCGTCCCTGAACAGGCCCTTCTCGATCGCGTTCACGGCGCGCGTCAGCGACTGGATCGCGTAGGCGTCCATCTGCTCGCGCGTGATGCCGCGCTCGTTCGCGGTCTCCTGCGCGAAGGAGCCCATCGCGCGCGCGGTGTAGGCGTCCTCGAGCCCGTCGAGGAACATGTGGTCCTTGAGCTCGGCGTGGCCCAGGCGCACGCCCTGGCGCGCGCCGAGCAGCATGTGCGGCGCGTTGCTCATGCTCTCCATGCCGCCGGCGACCATGATGCTGTTGGTGCCGGCCTTCAGCTGGTCGTGCGCGAACATCAGCGCCTGCATGCCGGAGCCGCAGACCTTGTTGATGGTGGTGCAGCCGGCGCTCTTGGGGATGCCGGCGCCGAGCGCCGCCTGGCGCGCGGGAGCCTGCTTCAGCCCGGCGGGCAGCACGCAGCCCATGATGACCTCGTCGACCGCGTCCGGCGCGATGCCGCTGCGCGCCAGCGCGGCGCGAATCGACTCGGCGCCGAGCTGCGTCGCCGCCATGCCGGACAGCGCGCCGTTCATGCCGCCCATTGCCGTGCGCGCAGCACCCGCAATCACCACCGTCGAGTCATCCATTGCCTGTCTCCTGTCAGCCTGCGCGGTCGCGCATTTCGAACGGGTTCAATCAAATCCGGGCCGGCATTTGGCCATATCGAGCGGGCGCATACAAGAATCGCGGCCATTCAGCGCCGAAAGGCGTGTCATGACGAACCGGGCTGACCGCCGCGGAACAGCTTGCCGCGCGCTCGGGCGCGGAACTCCTGGGGGCTGCTGCCGGTGGCGCCGGAGAAGGCGCGGCTGAAGTGGCCCGGATCGGGGTAGCCGCAGCGGTGCGCGATCTCGCCGATGCCGAGGTTGCTCTGGCGCAGCAGGTCGCGCGCGAGGTCGAGGCGGGCCTCGCGCAGGAAGGCGAGCGGCGTGGTGCCGACGGCGGTGCGAAAGCGCCGGTTGAAGGTGCGGGTGCCGAGGCCGCAGCGCGCCGCGAGCTCGGGCACGCGCAGCTTCGCGCCGGGGTTGGCGAGCAGCCAGTCCTGCGCCATGCGGATCGCTTCGTCGGGATGTGCGCCGGACTCGGCCTCGCCGAGGCTGTGCGCGCCGAAGGGCCGGCGGATTTCCGGCGAGAACTGGCTCTCGACCTGGCGCGCGGCCGCCGCGCCGAAGAATTCCCCGATGAAGTGCAGCGTCAGGTCGGCGGCCGAGTTCACGCTGGCCGCGCAATAGAAGGGGCCGGAGCGCGTGATCAGGTGGCGCCGCTGCAGCTGCACGGCGGGGAAGCGCCGCGCGAAATCGTCGAAGAAGGACCAGTGCGTGGTGGCGTGGCGGCCATCCAGCAGTCCCGCGGCCGCGGGAAAATAGCTGCCGGTGCCCACGCTGCACAGCCGCGTGCCGCTCGCGCGCGGCGCGGCGCAGGGCGCGCCCGATGCGCGGGTGCCGCTCGACGCGTGCCGCCGGCGCGCGCCACAGCGAGGGCACGATGATCAGCTCGGCCTCCTGCACGGCATCGGCCGCGAGATCCGCCTTCAGGCTGATCACCCCCGACATGGTGAGGACCTCGCGCTGCTCGGCGGCGACGCGGACCTCGAGCCCCGGCGCCTGGCGCGAGTGCGCGCGGGCGTGCTGCGCGGCGGCGCGCAGCATTTCGATCGGCAGCACCAGGCTGGAGGCCAGTGCGCCCTCGATGGCGAGCACGACGACCCTGATCATGGGCGGAGGCAAAATTCCCGGATTGGCTGGCCGGAAAGTTAAAGGCGATGACCAGAATTTACAAGCCGCTTCGCCGCCTTGGCCATAGACTGGAATCGATCCGTTGCGCGCCGCGCGGGCCGCGGCTGCCGCAGCCACCAGCAGTAAGGAACACGCTCCATGTCCAGACTTCCCGTCATCGCCGGATTCGGCGGTATCTCGCCCGCAGGCCGCAGTTCCGCCCACCACGGTTTCCGCCGTCTCGTGATCGATGCACTGCCGACGGCCGTGGCCGACGCCACCTGGCGGAGCCTGGGCGCGCTGATGAACGTTCCCGACAGCGGCAGTGCCGCGGCGCGCGAGCACATGCGTGCGAACACCCTGGTGCGGCGCATCGGCGCCGAGCATTTCGACAGCGACAACATTCCCTGGCACCGCCGCATGACCTGGTCGCCCGCCGACGGTGGCATGCGCGTGCGCATGGGCGCCGCGCAGCTGCCCGACCCGCTGCCGCCGGGATGGCGCGTGCTCGCCACCGAGGGCCGCACGGCCGAGGTGCTGATCGAGGGATCGACCGAGGTGCTGGTGCCGGCGGCGCGCCGCTCCGAGGTCAATGCCGCCGGGCAGCTGCCGGGCGGCTTCGATCCGCGCGCCCTCTACCCGGCGCGCAGCCATCCGCGCGGCCTGCAGATGACCGTCTACGGCGCCTCCGACGCGTTGCACTCGCTCGGCATCGACTGGGATGTCATCCGCGCTCGCGTCAGTCCCGACCAGATCAGCGTCTATGCCGGCAGCGGCATGAGCCAGCTCGACGGGCACGGCAACGGCGGCATGATGGCCTCGCGCCTGGTGGGCAAGCGCGTGACCTCCAAGCAGTGCCCCTTCGGCTTCGCCGAGATGCCGGCGGACTTCATCAACGCCTACATCCTCGGCAGCCTCGGCAACACCGGCACCAGCATGGGCGCCTGCGCCTCGTTCCTGTACAACCTCTCCCACGGCGTCAGCGACATCCGCTCGGGGCGTGCGCGCGTGGTGATGGTGGGCAACGCCGAGGCGCCGATCACCCCGGAAGTGATCGAGGGCTACGCCGCGATGGGCGCACTCGCCACCGACGACGGGCTGCGCGCCCTCGACGGCCTGCCGCCCGGTGTCGCGCCCGATTACCGGCGCGCCTGCCGGCCCTTTGCCGAGAACTGCGGCTTCACGATCGCCGAGTCGGCGCAGTTCGTGGTGCTGATGGACGCGGAACTGGCGCTGGAGCTGGGCGCCACGATCCACGGCGCGGTAGCCGACGTGTTCGTGAACGCCGACGGCTACAAGAAGTCGATTTCCTCGCCCGGCGTGGGCAATTACCTGACCATGGCGCGCGCCGCCGCGCTGGCACGCGCGATCGTCGGCGAGGAATCCCTGCGCCGGCGCTCCTTCGTGCAGGCGCACGGCACCGGCACGCCGCAGAACCGCGTGACCGAGTCGCACATCCTGAACGAGACCGCGCGCGTGTTCGGCATCCGCGACTGGCCGGTGTGCGCGCTGAAGTGCTACCTCGGGCATTCGATCGGCGCCGCCGCCGCCGACCAGCTGGTGATGACGCTGGGCACCTGGGCCCATGGATGGCTGCCCGGCATCGTGACCGCCGAGCGCGACGCGCACGACGTGCACAGCACGCACCTCGACATCCTGCGCCGGCACCAGCAGCGCGAGGCGCGCGAGCTCGACGTCGCGATCATCAATGCCAAGGGTTTCGGCGGCAACAACGCGAGCTGCGCGGTGCTGGCGCCGCACGTCGCCGAGCGCATGCTGGCGAAACGCTTCGGGCGCGAGCGCATGCGCGAGCACGCGGCGCTGAACGAGCGCGTGCGCGAGCACAGCGCCGACCACGACGCGCGTGCCAGCAGCGGCCAGGCCGCGCCGGTCTACCAGTTCGACCACGGCGTGCTGCACGGCGAGGACCTGGAGTGGGATGCCAGCCGGCTGCGCGTGCCCGGCTACGCGCAGGCGATCGATCTGGCGATGGAATCGCCCTACGCCGACATGCACTGAACGGGAACCACAGGTCCTGACATGGACGCTATCACCGCACTGCTGACCCGCAACTCCGCCGCGCGCCTCGCCGAACCCGCCCCTGCGGGCGCCGCGCGCGAGCAGATCTTCCGCGCCGCGCTGCGCGCGCCGGACCACGCCCGGCTGCAGCCGTGGCATTTCCTGGTCGTCGAAGGGCAAGGGCGCAACGCGCTCGGCGCCGCGATGGCGCGCGCGCTGCAGCGCCACGCGCCCGACAGCAGTGCCGACGCGCTGGACAAGCTGCGCGTGAATCCGCTGCGCGCGCCGCTGGTGATCGTGCTCGTCGCACGCGTTGCGGAGCAGCCCAAGGTGCCTGAAATCGAACAACTGCTCGCTACCGCCTGCGCCGCCCAGAACATGCTGCTGGCCGCGCACGCGCTCGGCTTCGGCGGCATCTGGCGCACGGGCGCTGTCACGTACACCGCCGCACTGCGCGATGAGCTGGGCCTGCCGGCCAGCGACCGCGTGATCGGCTTTCTCTACCTCGGCACGCCCGAAGGCACGCCCAAGCCGCTGCCGGCTGTCGATCCCGCGGCGCATTTCCACCGCTGGCCGCACTGAGCGCCGGCGACGACGCAAGCACAGGAGTTCGCGCATGGATCTTCCCCGTTTCGAAACGCTGGCGCTCGAGCTCGCCGATCACGTGGCGCTGGTCGAGCTGAACCGCCCGGACAAGGCCAACGCGATGAGCGCGGCCATGTGGCGCGAGCTCGAGGAGTGCTTCCGCTGGTGCGACCGCGAACCGGCGGTGCGCGCGGTGGTGCTCGCGGGCCGCGGCCGGCATTTCTGCGCCGGCATCGACCTGCAGATGTTCACGACGCTGGACGACCCGTCGCTGGAACCGGGGCGGCGCGCCGAGCAGCGGCGCCACCACATCGAGCGCCTGCAGGCGAACCTGACGGCGATCGAGCAGTGCCGCAAGCCGGTGCTCGCGGCGGTGCAGTACACCTGCATCGGCGGCGGCCTCGACATGATCAGCTGCTGCGACATGCGCTATTGCACCGGGGACGCGTACTTCGCGATCAAGGAGATCGAGCTCGGCATGGTCGCCGACGTCGGCACGCTGCAGCGCCTGCCGCGGCTGATCGGCGACGGCCTGATGCGCGAGCTGGCCTACACCGGGCGGCGCATGGATGCGGCCGAGGCGCATCGGCTCGGGCTGGTGAACCAGGTCTATGCCGATCGCGAGGGGATGCTGGCCGGGGTGATGGACATCGCGCGCACCATCGCCCGGCGCTCGCCGCTGGCGATCCGCGGCACCAAGGAGGTGCTGCTCTACGGCCGCGACCACAGTGTCGCGGACGGGTTGCGCTACATCGCGAACTGGAATGCCGGCATGCTGAGCGCCGATGACCTGGCGCGTTCGGTGATGGCCGGCGGCAAGACCGACGATCTCTCCTACGGCGACTGAGCGCGGCACGCGCGCCCCGTGTCCGGTCGCATGCCCCGTTTCGGGTATGCATTTTGCTGTGCGTTGCGCGACATCGGGGCATGGCCCGGGAGCAGCCTTTGGTCGGCGCCCGGATGCACCATTTGCGTGCGCGCATCGCCCCGATTGCACCAGCATAATGCGAAAGCGATCACCACAACGGGAGCACGCGATGAGTGTCGACAGGATTGCACGAGGGATGCGCGGCGCGACCGCACTGTTGCTCGCCGCGGGGGCGGCGCCGGCGCTGGCACAGGCCGGCGGGCCGGACGGCGCCAACACGGGCTGGATACTCACCTCGACGGCGCTGGTGCTGTTCATGACGCTGCCCGGGCTGGCGCTGTTCTACGGCGGCCTGGTGCGCAGCAAGAACGTGCTCAACATCCTCATGCAGTGCTTCTCGATCGCCTGCCTGGCCTCGGTGCTGTGGTATGCGCTCGGCTACAGCATCGCCTTCGGCACCGCCAACGCGTGGTTCGGCGGCTTCGATCGGGCCTTCCTCGGCGGCGTCGACGAGAGCTCGCAGAGCGGCACCCTGCCCGAGACCGTGTTCCTGATGTTCCAGATGACCTTCGCGATCATCACGCCGGCGCTGATCATCGGCGGCGTCGCCGAGCGCACGCGCTTCTCGGCCGTGATGATCTTCTCGGCGCTGTGGCTGCTGCTGGTGTATGCGCCGGTGACGCACTGGGTGTGGGGCGGCGGCTGGCTGCAGCAGATGGGACTGCTCGATTTCGCCGGCGGCACGGTGGTGCACATCACGGCCGGCGTCGCGGCGCTGGTCTCGGCGCTGGTGATCGGCAACCGCAACGGCTTCGGCGTCACCGCGATGCCGCCGCACAACATGACGATGACGGTCACCGGCGCGGGCATGCTCTGGGTCGGCTGGTTCGGCTTCAATGCGGGCAGCGCGCTGGCGGCCAACGGCGATGCGGGCATGGCCATGCTGGTCACGCACCTCTCGGCGGCGGCGGGCGCCCTGACCTGGCTCGGCATCGAGTGGATCCGCTTCGGCAAGCCGAGCGCCCTCGGCGCCGTGACCGGGCTGGTCGCGGGCCTCGGCACCATCACGCCGGCCTCGGGCTTACGTCGGGCCGGCGGCGGCGCTGCTGATCGGCACGACGGCGGGCACGGTGTGCTTCTTCGCGACGCAGGGACTGAAGCGCGTGCTGAAGATCGACGACTCGCTCGACGTATTTCCCGGTGCACGGGGTCGGCGGCATCCTCGGCACGCTCGCGGCCGGCATCTTCGCCAGCAGCGAGCTCGGGTTCTTCAGCGGCCAGGGGCTGGCGGGCGGGCGCGGCATCGGCGCGCAACTGCTGGTCCAGGCCTGCGGCGTCGCCGCGGTCGGCCTGTACACGGCGCTGATGACCTGGATCGTGCTGCGCGTCGACCGGCGTACTCGTGGCACTGCGCGTCAGCGCGGAGGAAGAAACCGAGGGGCTGGACGTCGTGCTGCACAACGAGCGTGGTTATGACCTCTGAGCGCGGCGAGCGCGAGCTCGTGCTCTACCACACCGCGGGCTGTCACCTGTGCGAGCTGGCCGAGGCGATCGCGCTGCCGCTGGCCGCGGCCGCCGGCGTGCGCCTGCGGCTGGTCGACATCGCCGCCAGCGATGCGCTGATGGAACGCTACGGCACGCGCATCCCGGTGCTGCGCAACCCCGCGGTGCTCGGCGAGGAGATCGGCTGGCCCTTCGACGAGGCCGCGGTGCGCGGCCTGCTGGCCGGGATCAGCTGAGCACGCCGTCCTCGAGCCCGCCGAGCGTTTCGCTGACCCAGTGCAGGCTGTCGAGGTAGGCGCGCTCGGCGGCCTGCTGGTCGATGCCGTGCGTGGCCAGCATGCGCCAGGGCACCTGCTCCCATGAGGCGGTCTCGAAGGCCAGCGCGGTGTCCAGCACCGCGCCCATGCAGCCCTTCCCGGCGCAGCAGTGCCGCGCGCAGCTCGCCGCTCAGCGACATGCTGTCGACGACGGTGTCGAGCTCCTCGTCCATGAACGCGTCCAGCGTCGACAGGATCCCGGCGGTGAAGCAGCGTCCGGGCATGGCGCCGGTCGCCATCTCGCCGAGCAGCTCGCAGAAACGCGCGCGCCGCATCGCGATGCGCGTGAGCTCCGGGGGCTTGCCGCCGATCCGCGCCAGCACCAGCAGGTAGCACCAGCCGCGTACGCGCTCGACGCCCAGGGCGCCGATCGCCTCGCGCACCGATTCGATCGGGTGCGCGCGCCGGTACAGCGGGGAGTTGATCAGCCGGATCAGGCTGAAGCTGAGCACCGGATCCGCCGACACGCTGGCCGTCAGCTCGCCGATGCCGATGTCCGGATCGGCGAGCTGCGACATCAGCGCGGCGAACGCCGGGCGTGCCGGCGCGCGCGCGGCGCCCGCGCAGCAGCTGCGGGCGCGCGAGGAAATAGCCCTGGAAATAGCTGAAACCGAGATCGACGCACTGGTTGAACATCTCCCACGACTCGATCTTCTCGGCGAGCAGCCGCACGGGGTAGTTGCGCAGCTGGCGCACCTCGGCGCGCATCTGCACCTCGCCGAGCTCGAGCACGTCGAGCTTGACGATGTCGGCCAGTTCCACCAGCGGCTCGAGCGAGGGATGGTGCTGGAAGTCGTCCAGCGCGATGCGGTAGCCCTGCGCGCGCAGGCGGCGCACGCTGTCCAGCAGCTCCGGGGTCACGATGACGTCCTCCAGCACCTCGACCACCAGGTGCTGCGGGTCCACCGGCGGCGGATTGATGATGAGGTGCTTGGTGAAATTGATGAACGCCGGCTTGCCGTCGGTGACGTCCATGATCCCGGCGCCGCCGAAAGCGCTCAGCAGCACGCGCGAGGAGGCCTCGTCGCCGTCGCGCACCTCGGCCGCGTCCGGGGAGATCGCGCGGTACAGCAGCTCGAAGGCCACGACGTTCAGCGAGGCATCGTAGATCGGTTGCCTGGCGAGCAGGATCGGCTGATCCGGCATGGCGTGTTCGTCTCCGGCGGGGTGCTGGCGGCGCGAGCCATGATTGCACCGCCGGCCTGCCAGCGGCAATAGCGTCAGCCGGCGTGCGTGGACTGCAGCGGCCAGGGGTTGCGGATGAGCCGTTCGGCGGGCTGCACCACGGGCACCTGGCGGCCCTCGAGGTAGGCGTAGATCACCGCGAAGCTCAGCACGTTCTGCACGTACTGGCGCGTCTCGCGAAACGGGATGGTCTCGACGAAGCGGTCGTGCTCCACCGCGGCCGGCAGGCGCTGCAGCCATTGCTTCACGCGCCCGGGGCCGGCGTTGTACGCGGCGGCCGCGAGGATGCGGTTCTGCTGGAACTGGTCGAGCATCATGCGCATGTAGCGGCTGCCGATCACGACGTTGGTCGCGGGATCGAGCAGGTCCGCGCTGCCGCGGTACGGGATGCCGGCCTTGCGCGCGGTGAGTTCGGCCGTTGCGGGCATGACCTGCATCAGCCCGAGCGCCCCGGCGGGTGACCGGACCGTGGCGTTGAGCGCGCTCTCCTGGCGCGCGATCGCGTAGAGCCAGTTCTGCTCGACGCGCTGCTGGCGCGCCGCGCGCTCGAAGTCCTGCGCGTAGACCGTGGGGAAGCGCATCTCCAGCGCGTTCCATTCCCCGGCGGCGATCAGCGTGCTGATCGCGAGCTGGTGCCAGCCCCAGCCGCTGGCGATGCGCGCAGCGGCGAGGCGTTCGGACTGGCTCATGAGGCCGATCGTGTGCAGCCATTCGCGCCGCGATTCGAGGGCATCGCCGATCAGCTGGAATTCGCGTGCGCGCCGGATGCCCGGATCGCGCTCCACGGCGCGCAGCAGCTCGTCGGCGACGGGTAGCGGCTGGTGCTGCATCGCGTAGCCGCGGCCGATGCGGTCGGCGGCGAGAAAGCCGTAGTAGCTGCGCGTGGCGCCGAGCTGCGACCAGGTGGCCTGCGCGCTGCTGCCGTTGCCCGCGGCGCCGTCGCGGCTGCGCGCCGCCCAGTACTGCCAGCGTTCGCTGGCGGCCAGCGGCGCCGGCAGCAGGTCCAGCGTCGCCAGCACGTCGTCCCAGCCCTCGCCGCGCAGCGCATGGCGCACCGCGTCCTCGCCGAGCGCATCGCTGCGCACGCGCGCATCCAGCCCCATGATCCAGTGCATTGCCGTGCGTGGCGAGACCGCGGCGAGCGCGTTGGCGATGCGCGGCGCGGCGCTGCCGAGCGTGGCCGGCTCGATCTGTCCGGCACGCGCGTACTGCTCGAAAGCCAGCGCGCGCGGCGTGCGCGTCGCGCGCGGCGAGGCGCGACAGCCCGAAGGCGACGATGCGGGCGTGGCGCGGGTTGGCGGCGTCGAAGCGTGCCGGCTGCTGCACCAGCGCGGGCGCGTCGGCGACGCGCAGGAACAGTTCGGCGTCGGCGCGCGCCGGCGCGTCCAGGAACCGCGTCACGTAGCGCGCGAGCCCGGTCTGCCCGGCGCCCATCGCGGCGTCGAAACGTTGCCACGCCAGCGCCGGCGCGGGATTGCCGCGCGTCGACCAGGCCTGGAACAGCCGGTCGCACGCCTGCGGCAGCGAGCGCGGCGTCACCCAGATCTCCGCGGTCCTGCGGTCGGACTCGGCGGTCGCGCCGGTCTTCAGCAGCGCCCAGGCGTGGTTGCAGCGGCGCTCGGTGTTCGCCGGATCCTCGACGTAGTGGCGCAGGAACTCCTGCCAGCGTTCGTGCGAGGCGAGCAGCGGCAGCCATGCCGCGCGCAGGCGCGCCGCCGGCAGGCCGTTGCCGTGACGTTCGAGGAAACGCTCGACCTCGGCCTGCGGCAGTGCGGGCAGGCGCCGGCGCAGTTCCGCGAGCTCGAGGTAGGGGTAGAGCGGGTAGTCGGCAAGCAGGCTGCGGGCGCGCAAAAAGGGCTGCGGATCGCCGCGTTGGAGCGCGCTCTTCGCGGCGCGGTACTGCTGGCGCTGCCCGGCGAGCACGTCGCTGCCGCTGTCCGCGAACGCGACGGCCGGCGCCAGCGACAGCGCCAGGGACAGGATCAGGAAACGCATGCTGCTGGCCGGTGAGCGGTACCGCGGGTGTCGCAGGTTGCGCGCGCTGCGGCGCAGCGCCGCGTCAGGTTGCGCGCGATTTCACCCGCACGGCGAGCACGTCGCACCTGGCGCCGTGCAGCACACCGTTCGCGGTGGAGCCCATCAGCAGCGAGAGGCCGTGGCGGCCATGGCTGCCCACGACGACGAGGTCGGCGCCGATCTCTTCGGCCACGTGGTGGATCTCGGTCTCGGGACGGCCCACCACGAGGTGGCGGTTCTTCTCCGGGATGTTCAGCGGATCGCAGAGTTGCGTCATGTGCGCGCGCGCCTGCTTGTGGATTTCCTCCTGGATGCCGGAGAAGTCCATCGGGATGTCGCCGCCGTAGGCGAAGCTGAGCGGCTCGATCACGTGGATGACGCTGAGCTCCGAGCCGAAGGCATCGCGCAGCGCCGCCGCGCGATCCACCACCTGGCGCGATTCGCCGCTCAGGTCCAGGCCGAGGAGAATGTGACGGTATGCGCTCATCAGCGGTGTGTCCCTGGTTGTTGACCCTGCCGGAATGCCTTGGGCTACCATAGCTCAAAATTTGCCGGCGCCGCAATTGCCACGCCCGCGCCGCGCAGGAGACAGCTGCAGATGATGACGCCATTTCTGATCGTGATCGGGGTCGCGGCGCTGTTCGTGCTCGGCCCCGTGCTCGCGATGCGCCCCTCGCCGCGGCAGACCCAGCTCGCGCGCCTGCGTGCGCGCGCCGTCGCGGCCGGCCTGCGGGTGCGCGTCGAGACCGGGCGCAACCGTGAACCCGTCGTGGACTACGTGCTGCCGTGGCGGCTCGACGATCTGCCGCAGGTGCGCGGGTTGCGCCTGCTGCTTCGCCGCGGCAATGACGGATCCTGGGAGGATGCGGAGTTTCAGGCCGCTCCGGCCGGGGCATTGCGCGAGGTCTGCGAGGCCGTGCCCGCGGGGGTTTCGGGGCTGCGCAGCGTCGGCGAGGGGCTGGCGGCGCAGTGGAACGAGAAGGGTCGCGACGTCGACGTGGAACGGATCCGTGATGCGCTGCTCGGGCTGCGCGAGGCGGTGATCGCCCGTGCCGCGCCGGAGGGCGCGGCACGCGGCGCAAGGGACATCCGCACTTGACCCTGTGGGGGGCAGCCCGTATATATGGCGCCTCTTTTTCCCTCCCTTCCTTATTTACCCTGGAAATCCGACAGCATCATGGGCAAGGCACTGGTCATCGTGGAGTCGCCGGCGAAGGCGAAGACCATCAACAAGTATCTCGGCCACGACTTCGTCGTGAAGTCGAGCGTGGGCCATATCCGTGACCTGCCGACCAGCGGCAACGCCAGGACCACGGATGCCGCGGAGCGGGCGCGCAGCGCCGCCGCGACGCGCAAGATGTCGGAAAAGGACAAGGCGACGCATCGCGAGAAGAAGGGTCGCGAGCAGCTGGTCAACCGCATGGGCGTCGACCCCGAGCACGGCTGGCAGCGCCAACTACGAGATCCTGCCGGGCAAGGAGAAGGTGGTCGCGGATCTGCGCAAGGCCGCCAGCACGGCCGACGCGATCTACCTCGCGACCGACCTCGACCGCGAGGGAGAGGCCATCGCCTGGCACCTGCGCGAGGCCATCGGCGGCGACCCGGCCAAGCTACCGCCGCGTCGTGTTCAACGAGATCACCGCAGACGCCATCAAGGAGGCCTTCGAGCGCCCGTCGCAGGTCGACATGGACCGCGTCAACGCGCAGCAGGCGCGGCGCTTCCTCGACCGCGTGGTCGGCTACATGCTCTCGCCGCTGCTGTGGGAGAAGGTCGCGCGCGGCCTGTCGGCCGGGCGCGTGCAGTCGGTGGCGGTGCAGCTGCTGGTCGAGCGCGAGCGCGAGATCCGCGCCTTCGTGCCGGAGGAGTTCTGGGAGCTGCACGCCGATACGCTCGACCGCCGCGAAGGAGGCGCTGCGCCTCGAGGTGCGCCGCGAGGGCGAGCAGAACTTCCGCCCCGGCAACCGCGAGGAGGCCGAGCGCGCGGTGCGCGCGCTGGAGAAGGCGCGCTACGTCGTCAGCGGCGCGCGAGGACAAGCCGACCCGCACGCGCCCCTCGGCGCCGTTCATCACCTCGACGCTGCAGCAGGCGGCGAGCACGCGCCTCGGCTTCAGCGTCAAGAAGACCATGATGCTGGCGCAGCGCCTCTACGAGGCCGGCTACATCACCTACATGCGTACCGACTCGACCAACCTCAGCGCCGAGGCGGTCGCGGCCTGCCGTGACTACATCGAGCGCGCAGCTACGGCGAGCAGTACCTGCCGGAAAAGCCCAACGTCTACACGCAGCAAGGACGGCGCGCAGGAAGCGCACGAGGCGATCCGTCCCTCCGATGTCGACGCTGCGTGCCCGATGCCGCTCGAGGGCGTGGAGCGCGACGCGGTGCGCCTCTACGAGCTGATCTGGCGCCAGTTCGTCGCCTGCCAGATGCCGCCGGCCGAATACCTCAGCACCTCGCTCGAGGTGGCCGCGGGCGACTTCGAGCTGCGCGCGCGCGGCCGCATCCTGAAGTTCGACGGTTACACTGCGCGTGCTGCCGCGCGGGGCAACGCAAGGACGAGGACGTCGAGCTGCCCGACGTGACGGTGGGCGAGACGCTCGACGCTGCAGCAAGCTCGAGCCCAGCCAGCACTTCACCAAGCCGCCGCCGCGCTACACCGAGGCGAGCGCTGGTGCAGGAGCTGGAGAAGCGCGGCATCGGCCGGCCCTCGACCTACGCCGCGATCATCTCGACCATCCAGGAGCGCGGCTACGTCGCGCGTCGAGAACCGGCGCTTCTACGCCGAGAAGATCGGCGACATCGTGACCGAGCGCCTCGTCGAGAACTTCACCAACCTGATGGACTACGGCTTCACCGCCAGCATGGAGGAGTCGCTCGACGAGGTCGCCTCGGGCGAGCGCAACTGGATCAAGGTGCTGGACGATTTCTACGCCGACTTCACGCGAGCAGCTCGACGCCGCCAAGGCCGCGGACGGCGGCATGCGCGGCAACGCTGCCGGTCGGAGACCGACATCGCCTGCCCGGCGTGCGGCCGGCCGATGCAGATCCGCACCGGCAGCACCGGCGTGTTCCTCGGCTGCTCCGGCTACGCGCTGCCGCCGAAGGAGCGCTGCAAGAAGACCATCAACCTGATGCCCGGCGACGAGGTCGTGCACGACGAGGCCGACGAGGACGAGGAGGCCGAGTCGCGGGTGCTGCGCAAGAAGCCATCGCTGCGGCATCTGCGACACCGCGATGGACAGCTACCTGGTCGACGAGAAGCGCAAGCTGCACGTCTGCGGCAACAATCCCGACTGCCCGGGCTACGAGGTCGAGACCGGCCGCTTCAAGCTCAAGGGCTACGAAGGTCCGCTGATCGACTGCGACAAGTGCGGCGCGGAGATGCAGCTGAAGACCGGCCGCTTCGGCAAGTACTTCGGCTGCACCGCGAGCGACTGCAGGAACACGCGCAAGCTCCTGCGCAACGGCGCAGCCGGCGCCGCCGAAGATGCCGATCCGGTGCCGATGCCGGACCTGAAGTGCGAGAAGGTCGACGACTTCTACGTGCTGCGCGACGGCGCCTCGGGCCTGTTCCTGGCCGCCAGCCAGTTTCCCGAAGAACCGCGAGACGCGCGCGCCGCTGGTCGAGGAACTGCTGTCGGTGCGCGACCAGCTCGATCCCAAGTACGCCTTCCTGCTCGACTGCGCCGGTGCGCGACGACGCCGGCAATCCGGTGCAGATCCGCTACAGCCGCAAGATGCGCCGCCAGTACGTGATGAGCGAGGTCGACGGCAAGCCGACGGGCTGGCGCGCCTACGAGCGTGACGGCAAGTGGGTGGTGAGCAAGGACGACTGAGCGCGTCGGCCGGCGCGCTGCGGGCGCGCCGCGCCGTGGCGGACTAGAATTCATCCGGGGCTGGCGGCTGTCGCGGCCCGGCACGTGCTGGAGGGCGCCCGTTTGGCGGCATCACTGCTGGAAATCGTCGAACTCGCCTCCGGCGAGGTCGTGTTGCGCCGACCTGACGGCGAGGGCGAGCCGCTGGTGCGCATCCATTTCTCCGCGGATTCGCGCGAATACCTCTCGGACGCGCGGCTGGAGATTGCCAGGGCGATGATCGAGGCCGGCATCCAGGCCGCGGCGCACCTCGCCGGCGGCGAAGCCGAACTCGAATTCATCGGCGCGCGCGAGGACGGCGAGCGGATCCTGCACTAGCCTGTGGGTCCGGCATTCATGGCGACGCCGGACATGCAATCTGAGGTCGCGATACCACCTGCAGATCGCACTGCAACCCGATACACGGTGTGGGCCGCCCATGGCGCTGGCTATCGGTCGGCATGCACGCTGACTCGTGCACTGTGGAAGGCCAGACCCACATGAATGCCGACCCACACGGAATGCCGGCTTACAGGCGCAGCACGCCGACGCTGACGCCCTCGAGCGTGAATTCGTGCTCGCGCAGGTCGACGCGGATGGGCGAGAAGTCGGCGTTCTCGGGCAGCAGTTCCACCACGTGACGGTCGCGGGTGCGGTGCAGGCGCTTCACCGTGACCTCGTCGTCGATGCGTGCCACCACGATCTGCCCTTCGCGCGCCTCGACGGTACGGTGCACGGCGAGCAGATCGCCGTCGAGAATGCCCGCATCCTTCATGCTCATGCCGCTGACGCGCAGGAAATAATCCGCCGCCGGCGAGAACAGCCGCGCCGGAACCTGCACGTGCTGCTCGATGTGCTCTGCCGCCAGCAGCGGGCTGCCCGCCGCGACGCGGCCCACCACGGGGATGCCGCTCTCGCCGCTCAGGCGTATGCCGCGCGAAGCGCCCGCGGTCATCTCGATGGCGCCCTTGCGCGCAAGCGCGCGCAGATGCTCCTCGGCGGCATTGGCGGAACGGAAACCCAGCTCGCGCGCGATGTCGGCGCGGGTGGGCGGGTAGCCGCTGTCTTCGATGTAGTGCCGGATCAGGTCGAGGACCTGGCTTTGGCGTTCGGTCAGATTGCTCATGGTGGCCGCCTCGGTCGAGCGTGTGTGCTGTAAGTATATACAGCCTGCTCGTCACGGCAAGCCCGGCGCTGCGCGGCGTCGATTACTCGACCCAGTCGTCCTCGACCCCGATGCCGTCGGGCTCGATCTGGTTCAGCGCGCCGGACCAGTCTTCGGGGTGCCTGGGTTCGTCGGAGAGTTCGGCATCTTCCTGCGCGAGTTCGAAGCCGCTGCGCCAGTCCTCCGGTGGCTCGATGCCGGTGATCGGCATTTCCTGCCAGGTATCGAGCTCGTATTCCTCGACCTCGCCGTCGAGGTGCTGGATCTCCACCGTCTGCTCTTCCTCGTCGTACGCCACGACTTCGAAGATGCTGCCCTGCTCGGTTTCCTGGTACCAATTACCGACGACTGGTCTGATCGTGGCCATGACCGGCTCCCTGAGAACTCATCGTTCGCGGTCAACATACCACTTTGGGTTATTCTGTCCAGCATCGAATGCTGCGCCGGATCAAACAGGGGCGCGCACGGTTCGCACCGGCTTCAGACACGGGAGTTGCACGCAAAATGCAGACAGGCACGAGGCTCGCGATCATCGGCGGCAGCGTGGTGGAGCAACTGCGGGGCTTTGCGGCAGCAGAGACCGTGCGTCACGCCACGCCGTGGGGCGAACCCTCGGCGCCGATCCATGCCGGCGTGTTTCACGGCGTGCCCGCGCTGTATCTCGCGCGTCACGGCGAGCCGCACGCGATCGCGCCGCATCGCATCAACTATCGCGCCAACCTGCGCGCGCTCGCGGACCTGGGCGCGACGCACGTGGTGGCGCTGAACACCGTGGGCGGGATCGCGCCCGCTGCCGCGCCCGGTTCGTTGTGGCTGCCGCACGACGCCATCGATTACACGTGGGGTCGCGAGGGCAGCTTTCACGACGGCGTGCTGCTGGCGCTGGATCACGTGGAATTCGCCGAGCCCTTCGACGCGGGCATGCGCGCGTTGCTGGGCGAAGCCGCGAGCGCGGCGCGGGTGCTGCTGCATCCGCGGGCGGTCTACGGATGCACGCAGGGGCCGCGGCTGGAAACGGCGGCAGAGATCGCGCGTCTGGCGCGCGACGGCTGCGACCTGGTCGGCATGACGGCGCTGCCCGAGGCGGCTCTCGCGCGCGAGCTCGGGCTGCGTTACGGCATGCTGGCGATGGTGGTGAACCGCGCGGCCGGCCTGTCGCCGGAGCCGATCACGCTGCCCGCGATCCGGCGCGAGGCCGCCGCCTGCATGGCGCAGGTCGACGCGACGCTGGCGTGCCTTGCGGCGCTGCTCGCATCAGCGTGAGGCCGGCGCCGCCGGCGCGGCACGGCCGGTTGCGCGCCGGGTGCCGGGGCGGAAGCCGGCGCCGGATTGGCGCCAGCGTCGGGATCCCAGGGCTCGACCTTCAGCACCGCGCCGAACAGCGGGTGGTCGATGTAGTGCACTTCGCCCGGCGCGATGCGCCGGCTCGCCTCGAGCAGCACGCTGCGCAACGCGCGCGCCGGTTCGACGCTGATCGAGTCCTCGGCAGCCGGCGCGGCGGTATCGGTCGCCGTCATCGGCGCGGCGTCCGTGGACAAGGGATCGGCGACTGCCGCGAGCGTGGTCTGCGGCGCCGGCACGGGTTGCGGCGGACGTGGCACGGGCGGCAGTGCCACGCCTGCGCCGACGGCGGGCGGCTGGCCCGCCGCCGCGTCGGCGAAATCGTTCAGCCACAGGTGCGTCGCGACGTGCACGAAGTTCGCGCGCGACACCGAGACGTAGCCCTCCAGTTCCCGGTGTTCGCCCCAGGGGCTGCCGCCGGTGACGAGAATGTGCTCGGCACCACGGCCCGGCGCCGGCTGGCGCCACGACAGGTGGGCCAGCACGCGATGGTTCTGCGAGCCGGCGATGCGTGCGGCGGCATCGCCCAGCAGGCTTTCCGACGACCCGAGCAGCGCGAAGGGAACCGGCGCCGTTGCCGCGGCGGATTCCACCGCCTGCGCTGCTGCCGGCGCGTCCTGCAGCGGCGTGCTGGCGGGCTCGAGCAGGAATCGCACGGCATCGGGGTAGGCGAGGGCGGGCTGCGCCGGCCACTGCTCGTCGGCCGCGCTCGAGGTGTCGAGGTTGCGGAACACGATCAGTTCGACCTGGATCCACGGCGCCATGGCGGCGGCCGGCGCGGGAATGTCCTGGGCCAGCAGCGCCGGCGTGGGCAGCAGCGCCGCCAGCAGCGCGAATGCTCGGTGTGGTCTCATGCTCTGCCGGCTCTCCTGGCGGCCGCCTTGCGGGATTGCGATGCGGGGGGCGTGGCGCTGGTGCGCGATGTCGCGAGATCGCGCCAGCAATTGCTCGACGCAGGCGATGCGTGCCTCCACGCCCTCCGTGGCCTCGATGAAGCGCAGCCGCGTGCCGCCATCGAGCCGGTACCGGCGCGGATCGTGCTGCACCAGGTCCACGATCGTCAACGGGTCGACGCTGGTCTGGGACGCGAACTCGACCACGCCCCCGCTCGCGGAGGCCTCGATCTTGCCGATGCCCAGCGGCTGGGCCACCACGCGCAGCCGCGCGATACGCATCAACGTGCGCGTCGGCGGCGGTATCAGGCCGAAGCGGTCGATCATCTCGACCTCGAGCCGGTGCAGTTCCTCGTCGGAGGCGGCCGAGGCGATGCGCTTGTACATGATCAGGCGGTTGTGCACGTCGGGCAGGTAGTCGTCGGGGATCAGCGCGGGCACGCGCAGGTTGATCTCGATCGCGGGGCGCAGCGCGAGGTCCGGCTCGACGATGCGGCCCGAGCGCATCGCCTCGACGGCGCGCGCGAGCAGGTCCATGTAGAGGCTGTAACCGATGGCCTGGATCTGCCCGCTCTGTTCCTCGCCGAGCAGCTCGCCCGCCCCGCGGATCTCGAGGTCGTGCGTCGCGAGCAGGAAGCCCGCGCCCAGCGAATCGGTGCCCGCGATCGCATCGAGGCGCTTCGCCGCGTCCGCCGTCATCGATTTCTCGTCCGGCGTCAGCAGGAAGGCGTAGGCCTGGTGGTGCGAGCGCCCCACGCGCCCGCGCAGCTGGTGCAGCTGCGCCAGCCCGAACTTGTCGGCGCGCTCGATCACGATGGTGTTCGCGCTCGGGATGTCGATGCCGGTCTCGATGATCGTGGTGCAGCACAGCACGTTGAAGCGCTTGTGGTAGAAGTCCGACATCACGCGCTCGAGGTCGCGCTCGCGCATCTGGCCGTGCGCCACCGTGACACGGGCCTCGGGGATCAGGCGCTCGATTTCCGTGGCGCGCCTGTCGATCGTCTTCACGTCGTTGTGCAGGAAGAAGACCTGCCCGCCGCGGCGCAGCTCGCGATCGAGCGCGTCCTTCACCACGCCCTCGTCGTGGCGCTGCACGAAGGTCTTCACCGCCAGCCGGCGCGCCGGCGGCGTGCTGATGATCGACAGGTCGCGCAGCCCCGCGACCGCCATGTTCAGCGTGCGCGGGATCGGCGTGGCCGTCAGCGTGAGAATGTCCACGGTGGCGCGCAACGCCTTCAGCTGGTCCTTCTGGCGCACGCCGAAGCGGTGCTCCTCGTCGATCACCAGCAGCCCGAGGTCGCGGTAGCGCAGCTCGCCCCCGAGCAGGCTGTGGGTGCCGATCAGGATGTCGACCCGTCCGGCGGCCACGCGCTCCAGCACCTGCTTCTGCTCGCTCGCGGAGCGAAAGCGCGAGATCGAGTCGATGGTGACCGGCAGGTCGGCGAAGCGGTCGCTGAACGTCTCGAAGTGCTGCTGCGCGAGCAGCGTGGTCGGCACCAGCACCGCGACCTGCTTGCCCGAATGCACCGCGATGAAGGCCGCGCGCATCGCGACCTCGGTCTTGCCGAAACCCACGTCGCCGCAGACCAGGCGGTCCATGGCGCGCGGCGCGCACATATCGTTCATCACCGCCTCGATCGCGCCGAGCTGGTCGGGCGTCTCCTCGAAGGGGAACGAAGCCGCGAAGCTCTCGTAGGCCGCACCCGGGTGCGGGAAGGCGTGTCCGGGGCGCGACTCGCGCCGCGCGTAGATCTCGAGCAGTTCGGCCGCGACGTCGCGGATCTTCTCCTGCGCCTTGCGCCGCGCGCGCGCCCATTGATCGCTGCCGAGGCGGTTCAGTGTCACGGCGTCGGTATCGATGCCGGTGTAGCGGCTGACCATGTCGAGCGCGGTCACCGGCACGAACAGCTTTGCCGCCTCGGCGTACTCGATGCACAGGAACTCGGCGCGCTCGCCGTCGACCTCGAGCGTCTGCAGCCCGAGGTAGCGCCCGACACCGTGCTCGAGGTGCACCACGGGCGACGCCGATGTCGAGCTCGGCAAGGTTCCTGATCGCGCTCTCGGGGGACTCGCCGGCGCGCGCGCGCCGACGGCGCTGCATCACGCGCTTGCCGAACAGCGCCGATTCCGCGACCACGAGGCACGACGGCTCGTCGAGCCGGAAACTCTCGGCGATCGGCGCGATCGTGATCGCGCAGGGCGCGTCGCTGCGCAGGAAGTCGTCCCAGCCGCTCACGGCCGGGGCCTTCACCCCGGCGCGCGCGAGCAGTTCGACCAGCATTTCCCGCCGACCGGGGGTCTCGGCGCAGAACAGCTTGCGCCGCGCCTGCGGCAGGCCCGCGATCGCGGCGATGCGCGCGACCGGATCGTCGCGCTTGCCGGCCTCGCGCGCGAGCGGCAGTTCGCGCGCGCCGAAGTTGTACGCGCCGGCGCGCTCGGGCTGCTCGGACGCCGTGAACTCGATGCGGGTGTGGCGCTTCAGGGCAGCGCGCAGTTCATCGGGCGGCAGGAACACCTCGGCGGGCTCGAGCAGCGGGCGGGTGATGTCGGAGCCGAGGCTGCGGTAGCGGCCGTTCACCGCCTCCCACACCTGGTCGATCCCGGCGCGCGCGGCATCCTCGATGCAGAGCAGGCTCTGCCCGGGGAGGTAATCGAACAGCGTGGCGCACTGGTCGAAGAACAGCGGCAGGAAGTACTCGATACCGCCCGGCGCGATGCCCCGCGCGACGTCCTGGTAGTCGGGGCAGGCGCGGTGGTCGTTGTCGAAACGCTCGTGCCAGCGGCGGCGGAATGCCGCGATCGCCTCGTCGTCGAACGGGTACTCGCGCCCCGGCAGCAGGCGCAGGCGCTCGAGCGGCGCGAGCGAGCGCTGGGTCTCGGGATCGAAGCTGCGCAGCGTCTCGATCTCGTCGTCGAACAGCTCGATGCGCACCGGCGTGTCGTGCCCCATCGGGAACAGGTCCACGATCGAGCCGCGCACCGCGAACTCGCCGTGCTCGTAGACGTTGTCGACGGCGCGGTAGCCGGCGCGCGCCAGCGTGTTGCGCAGCGCGGCCACGCCCAGACGCTGCCCGGGATCCAGCGCCAGCGAGGAGGCGCTGACGTAGGCCACCGGAGCGGTGCGCTGCATCAGCGTCGCCACGGGCACGATCAGCACCACCGGGTCGCCCTGCGCGAGCCGCGACAGCGCGAGCAGGCGGTCCGAGACCAGGTCCTGGTGCGGCGAGAAGCGGTCGTAGGGCAGCGTTTCCCAGTCGGGCAGCCGCAGCACGGGCTTCGCGGCGAGCGCGCCGGCCAGGAAGAATCGCAGGTCGTACTCGATGCGCTCGGCCGTGGCGCTGCCGGCGGTCAGGACGACCACGGTGCCGGGGTGCTCGCGCGCCACGCTCGCCAGCGCCAGCGCGTCGGCGCCGGGAATCAGTCCGCCCCAGCGCAGGTGGTCGCCGGGACGCGCCCGCGGGGGCGACAGCAGGGATGTGTTCATGCAGGTGCCAAGCCAGGAAACAGGGGGTGCGCACCGCTTTGTTGCGGCGGCCGCGACGAGTGACCATAATACGCCGCCGCCGGGGGGAGTTAGAAGGTTCCGGACCCGGTCGCAACCCGTCTCAATGCATTATCCGAGGCCCATGATGACACCCGATCGCAAGCGACCGAAGCCGGCGGACTACTTCACGGACTGGAAACAGCGCGAGGCGCTCGCCGAGGCGATGATCCCCATCGTGGGCCGGCTGTATCGCGAGAAAAACGTCAAGGTCTACGTCTACGGCCGCTCGCTGGTGTCGCAGTCGGTGCTGGACATCATGAAGACCCACCGCTTCGTGCGCCAGGTCGAGCACAACGAGCTCTCGGAGTTCGAGACCTGGCCGCTGGTCGAGGCGCTGGGCCGGCTCGAGCTGGGCACCGGCCACGTCGACATCGGGCGCCTCAGCGTCGCCTATGCGGCGGGCCCGCGCGCGGCGGGTGTCTCGGCCGAGGCCTTCCTGCGCAAGGAACTGCAGGGGCTGATCGGCAGCACCGCGAAGCCGGTCGCCGCGCCGCGCGACGTGGTGCTCTACGGCTTCGGCCGCATCGGCCGGCTGCTGGCGCGCCTGCTGATCGAGAAGACCGGCGGCGGCGACGTCCTGCGCCTGCGCGCCGTCGTGGTGCGCAAGGCGAGCGACGACGACCTGGTCAAGCGCGCGGCGCTGCTGCGACGCGACTCGGTCCACGGCTCCTTCGACGGCACCATCCGCGTCGACGAGGAGAACGGCTCCTTCATCGCCAACGGCAACGAGATCAAGCTGATCTACGCCGATGCGCCCGAGAGCATCGACTACACCGCCTACGGCATCAACGACGCGATCGTGATCGACAACACCGGCAAGTGGCGCGACGAGGAGGGCCTGTCGCGCCACCTGCAGGCCAAGGGCGTGTCGAAGGTGATCCTCACCGCGCCGGGCAAGGGCGCGCTGAAGAACATCGTCCACGGCGTCAACCACGACGACATCAGCGCAGACGACCGCATCATCTCGGCGGCCTCCTGCACCACCAACGCGATCGTGCCGGTGCTGAAGGCCGTGGACGACCAGTTCGGCATCGTCTCGCGGCCACGTCGAGACCGTGCACGCGTACACCAACGACCAGAACCTGATCGACAACTTCCACAAGGCCGACCGCCGCGGCCGCAGCGCGCCGCTGAACATGGTGATCACCGAGACCGGCGCCGCCAGCGCCGTGGCCAAGGTGCTGCCCTCGATGGCGGGCAAGCTCACCGGCAACGCGATCCGCGTGCCGACGCCGGACGTCTCGATGGCGATCCTCAACCTCACGCTGAAGCGCCCGACCACGGTCGAGGAAGTCAACGAGTTCATGCGCTGGGCCTCGCTGCACTCGCCGCTCAGCCGCCAGATCGACTACACCGCCTCGCCGGAAGTGGTGTCCTCCGACTTCGTCGGCTCGCGCGCCGCCTGCATCGTCGACGCGCAGGCCACGATCGTGCAGGGCAACAGCGCGATCCTCTACCTCTGGTACGACAACGAGTTCGGCTACGCCTGCCAGGTGCACCGCGTGCTCGAGCACGTGGCCGGCGTGCACTACGCCGTGTACCCGGAGGCGACGACGGTGGCGCTGGAACTGGCCGCGCTCCGAGTAGCAGATGCTGAGACGCAGGGTCCGGGCGCTTGCGGCGCCCGGAGCAGTTTTCTGGCGACGACCTGGCGGGAAAATAATGATTTCGATTCGTCGAGGACTGGATTTGCCGATCAGCGGGCAGCCCGAGCAGCGTGTCCACGAGGGTCCGCGGGTCCGCACCGTGGCGGTGCTGGGTCCCGATTACCACGGCATGAAGCCGACCATGGCGGTGCAGGCCGGGGAGCGCGTGGCGAAGGGACAGCTGCTGTTCTCGGACCGCAAGACCGAGGGCGTGCAGTACACGGCGCCCGCGGCGGGCACGGTTGCCGCGATCAACCGCGGACCGAAGCGCGTGCTGCTGTCGGTCGTGATCGACGTCGACGGCAGCGAGGAGCGCGAGTTCGCGCGCTACGAGGCCGGCGCGCTGGCCTCGCTCACGCGCGAGCAGGTGCGTGAGAACCTCACGGTCTCGGGCCTGTGGACGGCGCTGCGCACGCGTCCCTACAGCAAGGTGCCGTCGCCGGCAGACGGTGCCGCACGCGATCTTCGTGACCGCCATCGACACCCAGCCGCTCGCGGCCGACCCGCTGGTCGTGCTGGCCGGGCAGGAGGAGCACTTTCGCCACGGCGTGCAGCTGCTGACGGCGCTGACCGACGGCAAGGTCTACGTGGTCGGGGGCGCCGGCGCCGCGCGTGCCGCGCGTCGAGGCCGCGCGCGTGGCGCACGAGGAGTTCGGCGGACCGCATCCCGCGGGGCTCGCCGGTACCCACATCCATTTCCTCGACCCGGTGCACGAGCACAAGACGGTCTGGTCCATCGGCTACCAGGACGTGATCGCGATCGGGCGCCTGTTCACCAGCGGACGCCTCGCGAGCGAGCGCGTTGTCGCGCTCGCCGGCCCCGGCGTCACGAAACCGCGCCTGCTGCGCACCGTGCTGGGCGCCAGCACCGAGGAGCTCTGCGCCGGCGAGCTCGCCCCCGGCGAGCAGCGCGTGATCAGCGGCAGCGTGCTCGGCGGGCGGCGCGCCCACGGCGCGCTCGCCTTCCTCGGTCGCTACCACACGCAGGTCTCGGTGCTGCCCGAAGGCCGCGAGCGGCGCTTCATGGGCTGGATGTCGCCCGGCGCCGACCGCCACTCCGTGATGGGCATCTACCTGTCGCGCTTTCTCGGCGGCAAGCGCTTCGCGATGGATACCTCCACCAACGGCAGCCCGCGCGCGATCGTGCCGATCGGCGCCTACGAGAAGGTCATGCCGCTCGACGTGCTGGCGACGCCGCTGCTGAAGTCGCTGGTGGTCGGCGACGTGGAGACCGCGGTGAAGCTCGGCGCGCTGGAGCTCGACGAGGAGGATCTCGCGCTGTGCAGCTACGTCTGTCCCGGCAAGTACGAGTTCGGCCCGATTCTGCGCGACAACCTCACCCGCATCGAATCGGAGGCCTGACATGAAAGCGTTGCGGCGAGTGCTCGACCGCGTCGAGCCGCATTTCGAGAAGGGCGGGCGTTTCCACGCGCTGTTTCCGCTCTACGAGGCCCTGGACACGTTCCTCTACGCGCCGGGCAGCGTCACGCGCACCAGCGCGCACGTGCGCGACGGCATCGACCTCAAACGCGTGATGATCACGGTGTGGCTCGCGGTGTTCCCGGCGATGTTCTGGGGCATGTACAACGTGGGCTACCAGGCCAACACCGCGATGGCCGCGATGGACATCGCCGCCAAGAGCGACTGGCACGGCTGGCTGATCGGGCTCGCCGCGGGCTACGACCCGGCCAGCATCTGGGACTGCCTCTGGCACGGCGCCTGCTATTTCCTGCCGATCTACATCGTGACCTTCGCGGTGGGCATCGCGTGGGAGATCCTGTTCGCCGCGGTGCGCGGGCACGAGGTCAACGAGGGCTTCTTCGTCACCTCGATCCTGTTCGCGCTGACGCTGCCGCCCGACATCCCGCTGTGGCAGGTGGCGCTCGGCATCAGCTTCGGCGTGGTGATCGGCAAGGAGGTCTTCGGCGGCACCGGCAAGAACTTCCTGAACCCGGCGCTGGTCGGCCGCGCCTTCCTGTTCTTCGCCTACCCGGCGCAGATCTCGGGCGACACGGTGTGGACCGCGGTCGACGGCTTCAGCGGCGCCACGGCGCTGTCGCTGGGCGCGGCCGGCGGGCTCGAGGCGATCACGCAGCAGCTCAGCTGGACCCAGGCCTTCCTCGGCCAGATGCAGGGCTCGATCGGCGAGATCTCGACGCTGGCGATATTGCTCGGCGCGGTGCTGCTGCTGTGGACCGGCATTGCCTCGTGGCGAATCATGCTCGGCGTGGTGATCGGCACCGCGGCGATGGGCCTGCTGTTCAACGCGGTCGGTTCGGACACGAACCCGATGTTCGCGCTGCCGTTCTACTGGCACTTCGTGATCGGCGGCTGGGCCTTCGGCACGGTATTCATGGCCACCGACCCGGTGTCGGCCGCGATGACCGACACCGGCAAGCTCGCCTTCGGCATCCTGATCGGCGTGATGGTCATGCTGATCCGCGTGGTGAATCCAGCGTATCCGGAGGGGATGATGCTCGCGATCCTGTTCGCCAACATCTTTGCGCCGCTGATCGACAATTTCGTCATGCGGGCCAACATCAACCGGAGGCTGGCGCGCCATGTCAACGGCTAAGAAGGAAACCACCGGGGGCACCCTGCTGGTCGCCCTGGTCCTGTGCATCGTCTGCTCGGTGATCGTGGCCGGTGCCGCGGTCTCGCTGAAGCCGGTGCAGACCAGCAACAAGCAGCTGGACCGCAAGAAGAACATCCTGTCCGCGGCCGGCATGTTCGCGCCGGGCGAGCACGGCGCGGCCGAGGTCGAGGAACTCTTCGGCAGGTTCACGGTGCGCATGGTCGACCTCGACACCGGCGAGTACCTCTCCGAGCAGGAGCTGGCGCGCCCGGAACTGAACCCGGATCGCTACGACCAGATCAAGGCGGCCAAGGATCGCGAAGCTGTCCGAGGCGCTGCCGGGGACGGACGACATCGCCAGCATCAAGCGCCGCGAGAAAGTCGCCCAGGTCTACCTGCTCGAGGAAGAGGGGCGGCTCGAGAAGATCGTGCTGCCGATCCGCGGCTACGGGCTGTGGAGCACGCTGTACGGCTTCCTGGTGCTGGAGGGCGACGCCAGCACCGTGGTCGGTCTCGCCTACTACGACCAGAAGGAAACGCCCGGGCTGGGCGGCGAAGTCGACAACCCGAAGTGGAAGGCGCTGTGGCCCGGCAAGACAGTGTTCGATGAGCAGGGCGCGGTGGCGATCGACGTCGTCAAGGGCGGCGTCGACGCAGTCCGGGCCCGAGGCCGCGCACCAGGTCGATGCACTGTCCGGCGCGACGCTGACCAGCAACGGCGTCGAGAACCTGCTGCAGTTCTGGCTGGGCGAGACGCGGTTTCGGTCCCTATCCTGAGCAGGATTCGCGGAGGGCAGGCCTGATGACCAAGACCAGGGAAATTCTGGTATCGCCGATCTTCAACAACAACCCGATCGCGCTGCAGATCCTCGGGATCTGCTCGGCGCTGGCGGTCACCTCGAGCCTGAAGACCGCGTTCGTGATGTCGCATCGCGCTGACCGCTGGTGACCGCCTTCTCCAACCTGCTGATCTCGCTGCTGCGCAACCACACGCCCAGCGAGCATCCGCATGATCGTGCAGATGATCGATGATCGCCTCGCTGGTGATCGTGGTCGACCAGATCCTGCAGGCGGTGGCCTATGACATCTCCAAGCAGCTCTCGGTGTTCGTCGGCCTGATCATCACCAACTGCATCGTGATGGGACGCGCCGAGGCCTTCGCGATGAAGAACCCGCCGATCCCGAGCTTCATCGACGGCATCGGCAACGGCCTGGGCTACAGCGCCATGCTGATGGCGGTCGGCATCATCCGCGAACTGTTCGGCAGCGGCTCGCTGTTCGGCATCCCGATGCTCGCCGACCGTGAACAACGGTGGCTGGTACCAGCCGAACGGCCTGCTGCTGCTGCCGCCCAGCGCCTTCTTCATCATCGGCGGCTTCATCTGGGTGCTGCGCAGCTGGAAGAAGCACCAGGTCGAGCCGGCCGAATACCGCATCGAGCCGCAGACCAAGGCGCAGGAGGCCGTGTGATGGAACATTACCTGGCGCTGTTCATCCGTTCCGTGTTCGTCGAGAACATGGCGCTCGCGTTCTTCCTCGGCATGTGCAGCTTCATCGCGATCTCGAAGAAGGTCGAAACGGCCTTCCAGCTCGGCGTCGCGGTGGTGGTGGTGCAGGCCATCACGGTGCCGGCGAACAACCTGATCTACCAGTTCCTGCTGCGCGAGGGCGCGCTGGCCTGGGCGGGCTTCCCGGAGCTGGACCTCAGTCTTCCTCGGCTTCCTCAGCTACATCGGCGTGATCGCGGCGATCGTGCAGATCCTCGAGATGTTCCTCGACAAGTACATGCCGGCGCTGTACAACGCGCTCGGCGTGTTCCTGCCGCTGATCACGGTGAACTGCGTGATCATGGCCGGCTCGCTGTTCATGGTCGAGCGCGACTACATGCTTCGGCGAGAGCGTGGTCTACGGCTTCGGCTCGGGACTGGGCTGGGCGCTGGCGATCACGGCGCTCGCCGGCGTGCGCGAGAAGCTGAAGTACAGCGACGTGCCCGAGGGGCTGCAGGGACTGGGGATCACCTTCATCACGGTGGGCCTGATGTCGCTGGGCTTCATGTCCTTCGGCGGCATCTCGCTGTAAGCGGGACACATCGGGAACATCGACCATGGTAGATACGGGCACGATTTTCTGGGGCGTCGGGATGTTCACGGCGATCGTGATGTCGCTGGCGGTGCTGATCCTGCTCGCGCGCTCGAAGCTGGTGAGCACGGCCGACGTCAACGATCGAGATCAATGACGATCCCTCGCGCGCGCTGACCGTCGAGGCCGGCGGCAAGCTGCTGCAGCACGCTCGCGAACTCGGGCATCTTTCCTGTCCTCGGCCTGTGGCGGCGGCGGGACCTGCGGCCAGTGCCGCTGCCAGGTCATCGACGGCGGCGGCACCTTCCTGCCGACCGAAGAGGGCGCACTTCACCCGCGGGCAGCTGCGCGATCACTGGCGCCTGTCCTGCCAGGTGGCGGTGAAGCAGGACATGAAGATCCACGTGCCGAGCCCGAGTTCTTCGGCGTGAAGCAGTGGGACTGCGAGGTGGTCTCCAACCACAACGTCGCGACCTTCATCAAGGAACTGGTGCTGAAGCTGCCCGAGGGCGAGAGCGTCGATTTCCGCGCCGGCGGCTACGTGCAGCTCGAGGCGCCGCCGCACACGGTGCATTACAAGGACTTCGACGTCGCGCCCGAGTACCGCGGCGACTGGGAGCGCTTCAAGTTCTTCGATCTCGCCTCCACCGTCGACGAGCCGGTGATCCGCGCCTACTCGATGGCCAACTATCCCGACGAGAAGGGCATGCTGAAGTTCAACATCCGCATCGCGACGCCGCCGCCCGGCTCCAAGGGCATCCCGCCGGGCAAGATGTCGTCCTACGTCTTCAACCTGAAGCCGGGCGACAAGGCTGCGCGTGTTCGGCCCGTTCGGCGAGTTCTTCGCCAAGGACACGCGTGCCGAGATGATCTTCATCGGCGGCGGTGCGGGCATGGCGCCGATGCGCTCGCACATCTTCGACCAGCTCAAGCGCCTCCACACCGACCGCAAGATCTCGTTCTGGTACGGCGCGCGCAGCCTGCGCGAGATGTTCTACGTCGAGGACTTCGACGGACTCGCGGCGGCCAACCCGAACTTCAGCTGGCACGTGGCGCTCTCGGACCCGCAGCCCGAGGACAACTGGACCGGGCTCAAGGGCTTCATCCACCAGGTGCTGTTCGACAACTACCTGAAGGACCACCCGGCGCCCGAGGACTGCGAGTACTACATGTGCGGTCCGCCGATGATGAACGCGGCCGTGATCAAGATGCTGGAGGAACTGGGTGTCGAGCGCGACAACATCCTGCTGGACGACTTCGGCGGCTGAGCCGGCGCGCACCGCACCGCGGCGAACGGGAGCAGCCTGGCTGCTCCCGTTTCTGTTTCTGCTCTGTGCGTGCACTCCCGAGCCCGAGGTGTGGCGCTTCGACGGCGCCACGATGGGCACCACCTGGCACGTCACGCTGGTCGATCCGCCCGCGGGGCTCGCGCGCGAGAGCGCGGCCGCCGGCATCGATGCCGCGCTGGAACGGGTGAACGCGCAGATGTCGACCTATCGCGCGGATTCCGAGGTATCGCGCTTCAATCGCGCCGCGCCGGGCGAATGGTTCGCGGTCTCGGCGGATACCGCCGAGGTGGTCGCTACCGCTCTGGCGGTGCACGAGCGCAGCGCCGGGGCCTTCGACATCACGGTGGGGCCGCTGGTGGACCTGTGGGGCTTCGGTGCGGGGTCGAAGCGAATGGACCGCGTGCCGGCGCCGGAGGAAGTCGCGGCGGCCGCCGCGCGCGTTGGCTCCGCGGCGCTGCGCGTGCGCGCCGAGCCGCCCGCATTGTTCAAGGCGGCGGATCGCGAGATCGACCTGTCGGCGATCGCCAAGGGCTATGGCGTCGATCGCGCCGCGCTGTGGCTCGAAGGGAACGGCGTGGCGAACTACATGGTCGAAGTGGGAGGCGAGGTGCGCACCAGGGGCCGCAACCCGCAGGGCCGCAAGTGGCGCATCGGCATCGAGGCGCCCGAACTGCTGCAGCAGGGCCGCGCGATCACCGCGGTGGCGCTCAGCGGCGAATCGGTGGCGACCTCCGGCGATTACCGCAACTATTTCGAGGCCGGCGGCAGACGCTATTCGCATACCATCGACCCGGCGACCGCGCGCCCGGTCGAGCACGCGCTGGCCTCGGTGACCGTGGTGGCGGCGGACTGCAAGACGGCCGATGCGCTGGCGACCGCGATCGACGTGCTCGGCCCGGACCAGGGCCTCGCCTTCGCCGAGCGCGAGAATCTGCCGGTGTACCTGCTCGTGCGCGCGGGTGCAGGCTTCGAGTCGCGCCACAGTCCGGCCTTCGGGCCCTATCTCGACCATGCCGATGCGGATGCGGAGCCAACGCCATGACCACGCTGTTGTTCACGCTGGGTTTCTTCCTGCTGATGGCCCTGGGTATGGCGGTCGGCGTGCTCGCGGGCCGCGGCCCGATCAAGGGCAGCTGCGGCGGCATGAGCGCGATGTCGGGCGAGGATTGCCCGATATGCGGCGGCAATCCGGCGAAGTGCGACGCCAGCGACGCCGCCCGCGAAGAGCTCGGCTACGACGCCACACGCGAGCGCCGTTGACCGCCGCAACGGCCCCGCCCGGGCTGCCCGCATGAGCCCCGCAGGCACCAACCTGCTCGGCAAGCTCGCCGGCGAGACGGCCGTCTACGGCCTCAGCACCATCGTGGGCAGGCTGCTCAACTACCTGCTGGTTCCCCTCTACACCTACCAGTTCACCGATCCCCGGGACTTCGGCGTCGTCACGGAGTTCTACGCCTACGCCTCCTTCCTGAACGTGGTGCTCACCTACGGGATGGAAACGGCGTACTTCAATTTTTCCGCCAAGCGCGATCGCAGCCCCGCGGTCTACAGCACCGCGCTGTTCTCGCTGGGGCTCAGCAGCGCGCTGTTCCTGGCCGTGTTCACGCTGAACGCGCAGGCCGTGGCGGAGGTCCTGCGCTATCCGCTGCACGCGGAATACGTGCTGTGGATGGCCTGGGTGATCGGTCTCGACGCCGTGACGGCGATACCGTTCGCGCGGCTCAGGGAGCAGCAGCGTGCCGGGCGTTTCGCCCTGCTGAAGACCCTGAACATCCTCGTCAACATCGGCGGCAACCTGCTCTTCCTCGGTCTCGGCAAATGGGCCTTCGAGTCGGCCGCGGTTCCGGCCTGGCTGGCCTGGGCCGCGACGCTCTACGACCCGGCGATCGGCATCGGCTACGTGTTCATCGCCAACCTCGTTGCGAGCGCCGTCACGCTGCTGCTGCTGGCGCCGGAATTCCTCGCGGCGCGGGCCCGGCCCGAGCTCGCGCTGTGGCGGCACATGCTGGTCTACGCCCTGCCGCTGCTGCTGGCGGGGCTTGCCGGCATGGTGAACGAGACCATGGACCGGGTCCTGCTGAAGTACCTGCTGCCCGGGCAGATCGCCATGCAGCAGCTCGGGATCTACGGCGCCTGCTACAAGATCTCGATCCTGATGAGCCTGTTCATCCAGGCCTTCCGCTACGCCGCCGAGCCCTTCTTCTTCGCCCGGTACAAGCAGGCCGATGCCCGCGAGCTGTATGCGCGGGTGATGCGCTGGTTCGTCATCGCCTGCTCGTTGATCTTCCTCGCGGTCATGGCGAACATCGCCTGGGTGCAGTATTTCGTCGGCGCCAGCTACCGTGCGGGTCTGGGGGTGGTGCCCATCCTGCTGCTGGCGAACCTCTGCCTGGGCGTGTTCTTCAACCTGTCGATCTGGTACAAGCTCACCGAGCAGACCCGCTTCGGCACCTATCTGGCGCTGTGGGGCGCGGCGGTCACGCTGGCGCTGAATTTCTGGTGGATACCGCGCTTCGGCTTCATGGGCGCGGCGTGGGCCACGCTGATCTGCTACGCGAGCATGGCGTTCTGGTCGTACCTGCTGGGGCAGAAGCACTTCCCGGTTCCCTATGACCTGAAGCGACTGCTGGGCTACCCGATGCTGGCGGTGGCGCTGTACGCGATCATGACGCGGGTCGATGGCCTGGCGCCGCTCGCGGAGTTGCTGGCGCGCAACGGCGTGCTGGCCGTCTTTCTCGGGGCGGTGTTGCTCCTGGAGCGAAGGCAGCAGTCGCCATGAATGGCGACCCACAGTAGGTCGGGCTTCAGCCCGACAAGGGTTCGGCAAAGCCGAACCTGCCGCATCCCCGCAGGCACATGTCGCCATAAATGGCGACCCACAGAGGCTGCAGGGCCGGATTGGACTCCCCGGAGTCTGCCGGACTAAACTCGCGCTGCCCGAGCCCGGGCAGGCGTGTCCCGCCTGGATCGGGGCGGGTAGCGCCCATGACTACAAGACGGTAAAGGGGATCCATTTTGAAGCACTCTTCCCTGCTCGCTGCGAGCGTCATCGCCTCGCTGTCCCTGCTGCCCGCGGGGGCTGGCCACGCCGGCGGCAACAAGTACCGCTACGACGCCGATGTCGCCCGCACGAGCTACGGCATTCCGCACATCCGCGCCGCCGACTGGGGCAGCCTCGGCTACGGGTACGGCTACGTGTTCGCCGAGGACAACGCCTGCGTTCTCGCGCGCGACGTGCTCGCGGCCACCGGCACGCAGTCGCGCTGGTTCGGCGCCGGCGCGAACAACGCGAACCTGTATTCGGATCGCGTCTACCGGATGGTGAACTCGGATGCGCGCAGCGAGGCCGCGTGGGCGCAGGCTCGATGCGGACACCCGCGCGCTGCTGACGGGGTATGCCGATGGCTACAACCGCTACCTGCGCGATACCGGCGGCGATCGGCTCGCCGAGGATTGTCGCGGACAACCCTGGGTGCGCCCGCTCGAGGGGCTCGACGCGCTCAAGGTGCTGCGCAAGCTGCTGGTGCGCGCCGGCACCGGGAGTTTCGTCACGCAGATCGCGACCGCGGCGCCTCCCGCGATGCCGGTGGCCGATACGGCCGGCGCGACAGCGCCCGCCGCCCTGCTCGCCACGGCAGGCTCCGCGGACGCTGCGGCGCCCCTGATCGATCCGGCCGATCTGCCGGACTTCAGCCCGGAGCGTTTCGGCAGCAACGCCGTCGGACTCGGCAGCGATCTCACGGGCGGCGCCGGCGCGCTGCTCGGCAACCCGCATTTCCCCTGGGCCGGCATCGAGCGCTTCTATGCGGTACACCTCACGATTCCGGGGCGCTACGACGTGATGGGTGGCTCGATCTTCGGTTTCCCCCTGGTCAACATCGGGTTCAACAGCGACGTCGCCTGGAGCCATACCGTCTCGACCGCACGGCGCTTCATCCTGCGCGAGCTGGCGCTGGTGCCGGGAAACCCGCGCGCCTATCGCTACGACGGCGTTGCGGTCGAGATGCAGCCGGAAGTGGTCGCCGTCGATGTGCTGCAGCCCGACGGCTCGATGGCCCGCGACGAACACACGTTCTGGCAGACGCAGTTCGGCCCGGTCGTCGTGCCCTCGCCGCTGATCCCGTGGTCGCTGAGCACCGCTTACGCGCTGACGGACGTCAACCTCGAGAACGATCGCGGTTTCCGCCAGTACGTCGAGATGGGGCAGGCACGCGACCTCGGGGAGCTCAGGTCGGCGCTCGAGCGCCACGTCGGTCTGCCGTGGGTCAACACGATCGCGGCCGACAGCAGCGGCAACGCGTTCTACGGCGACATCGGCTCGATCCCGAACGTCAGCAACGCGAAACTCGCCAGCTGCTCGAACTCGCCGATTGCGCGCTTACTCGCCACGCTGCGCGTGTACACGCTCGACGGCTCGACCTCGGCCTGCGATCCGGGTACCGATGCCGATGCGCCCGTCGCGGGCGTGTTCGGCGCCGGCAACCTGCCGGGGCTGATGCGACGCGATTTCGTGCAGAACTCCAACGACAGCTACTGGCTGGCGAATCCGGCCGAGCGGCTGGAGGGCTTCTCGCGCATCATCGGCAGCGACGAGCAAAGCCCGCAGGGTTTGCGCACGCGACTCGGCCTGCGGCAGATCTACGATCGCGATGCCGGCGTCGACGACCTGCCCGCTACGGGCTTCGACCGCCGCTGGCTGCAGGGCGTGCTGTTCGGCAATCGTCACTACAGCGCCGAGATCATGCTGCCCGGCGTACTGCAGCTCTGCGCCACGAAAAGCCGGGATGTCGCCATCGGCGAGCAGACCGTGAACGTCGCGACGGCCTGCCAGGTCCTGCGCGACTGGGACGGCCGCAACGATGTCGCGAGCGTGGGCGCGCACGTCTGGGGAGAACTGTGGCGGCGGGTATCCGGTGCGCCGACCGCGGGCTCCGGGCTGCCAATGGTCGCGAACGAGCTCTATGCCGTGCCCTTCGATGTCGCCAATCCGGTCGATACGCCGCGTGACCTGAACCTCGCCAGCGCCGCGGTTGCGACGCGCGTGATGGGCGAACTGGCATACACGGTGAAGTTCTTCGCCGACGCCGGCATCCCGCTCAACGCCCGGTGGGGCGACGTGCAGTTCGAGGTGCGCAACGGCGAGCGCATCCCGATCCATGGCGGCTCGGGCACTTCCGGCGTGTACAACGCGATCGCGACCGCGCCGCGGGTGCAGGACGGGGGCTTCACGCCCGATCGTCGCCGGTTCGAGCTACATCCAGGCCGTCACGTTCAGGCGCAAGGGGCCCGAGGCGTACGCGATCGTGACGTACTCGCAATCCAGTGATCCGGCGAACCCGCACTTCGCGGACATGACGGAACTCTACTCGCGCGAGCGCTGGGTCGCCCTGCCGTACAAGCGAGGGCGACATCAGCAGCGACCCGAACTTCACGTCGTTCAGGCTGCGGGAACGCAACTGACGACGCGGCGCAGTCCGCGCGCCAGGTCGGGCCTACGACGCGACGCGCGAGCGGCGCCGGGCGCCTGCCGCCACGAGTCCGTGCAGCAGCGCGATCATGCGCGTGGGGAAGTCGGTCACGATGCTGTCGATGCCGAGCGCGTGCAGGCGTCGCGCCTCGGCGTCGTCATTGACCGTCCATGCCGATACCTGCAGCCCGGCTTCCTGCGCGGCCTGCACGCGTCGTTGCCGTGCACAGCTTCCAGTGCAGCACCAGCAGGCGCGCATCCAGCGCCAGCGCCGTCTTCAGCGGCTCGGGCCGCGTGCGGTCCGTGACCAGGCCGAGCGCGATGCGCGCGTCCGCCGCGCGCACGGCGCGCAGCAGTTCGCGGTCGAAGGAGGTCACGGTCGCGCGGGCGTGGAGATCGAAGTCGCGAAACAGCGCCGCGAGGCGCTCGGCCATCAGCGTGCGGCTGGCGGCATCGACCGGCTTGGCCTCGAGCTGCAGGTGCTCGAGTTCGGGGAATTCCTCCAGCACGCGCGCGATGGTCGGCACCGGCTGCGGATCGGGCCAGGCGGGGCCGGCGCGGCGCGCGTCGAGCCGCGCCAGCTCGGCGACGCTCTTGTGCCCGACCAGGCCGCGGCCGTCGGTGGTGCGGTTCACGGTCTCGTCGTGGATCACCACGAGCTCCTCGTCGCTGGAGAGCCGCAGGTCCAGCTCCACGCGCGGTGCGCCGGCCGCGATCGCGCGGTGGAAGCCCGCGAGCGTGTTCTCGGGCGCCTCGCCGCGCGCGCCGCGGTGGCCGTAGATCAGCATGCGTTCCAGATCCGGCGGCGACGCTCGTAGGTCTCGCGGCAGGCCGCGATGTCGTCGAGGAAACGCGGCAGCTCGTCGAGCAGCAGCGCCTGCGGCCCGTCGACCAGCGCCTGCTGCGGCTGCGGGTGGAAATCGACCAGCACCATGTTCGCGCCGGCGATCACGCCCTGCGCGGTGACGTGCGACACGTCGAGGATGCCGTCGGGCGCGGCGTCGCGCGAGCCCACGGAATGCGAGGGATCGACGCACACCGGCATGCGCGTCAGGCGCTTGACCACCGGCACGTGCGCGAAGTCGACCATGTTGCGGTGCGGCGTCGCCGCAGTTGGTCTTCATGCCGCGCAGGCAGAAGATCACGCGCGAGTTGCCCTCGGTGGCGAGGTACTCGGCGGCGTTCAGCGACTCGTTCAGGCGTGATGCCGAAGCCGCGCTTGAGCAGCACCGGGTAGGTCTGCTGGCGCCCGATCGCCTTCAGCAGCTCGAAGTTCTGCGTGTTGCGCGTGCCGATCTGCAGCATCACGCCGGTGGGGTGGCCGATCTTCTCGCAGCGCGGTGTCGATCTCGTCGATGTGGCTCTCGTGCGTGACCTCCATCGCGATCACGCGGATGCCGTGCTTGCCCGCGAGCTCGAACACCCACGGCAGGCATTTCGCGCCGTGGCCCTGGAAGGCATAGGGGTTGGTGCGCGGCTTGTAGGCGCCCATGCGCGTGCACACCTGGCCGTGCTGCTGCAGCGCGCGCAGCATGGTCTCGACATTGCTCGCGGGTTGTCGACCGCGCACAGGCCGGCCATCACGTTCAGGTTGTCCTGCGAGAAGCGTCACGCCGTTGTACTCGAAGCCCGCGAGGCGCTTCTCGTCCTTGTGGCGCCCGAGCATGCGGTACTCCTCCGAGATCCGCACCACGCGCTCCACCGCGGGCAGCGCCTCGATCTCGTCCTTGTCGAGCGCGTGCGTGTCGCCGAGCAGGTAGATCTCGGTGAGGCGCTGCTGCTGGCCCTGCACCACGTGCGTGCGCATCTCCACGCGCGGCAGCGCGCGCAGGAACTCGCAGGTCTTGCGGTAGTCGTCGCTGGATTCGTCGATGTCGGGGTGGAGTATCAGCAGCATAGAAATCGTCCAGTCAGTTGTTTTGCAGGGCCTCGAATCCGGATGGCGCAGGGAAAATATCGTTCTTCCCCGCACCTGGCCGCGGCCGGGGCTGCGGGGGTTCAGCCGGAGAGCAGCATACCGCATCCGCCCAGTCCCTCAGCCATCGCTTCGCCGGGGATCCGCATGCCCGGCTCGCCCACGAGCGCCCCGCGGCCGGACAATGGCTGCAATTGCGCGCTGGTTCACAGAATGGCCGTGATCCGGCCCGCAGTCCTGCCTAGACTCACAGCAGAGTCAGATGGGAGTCACGTCGATGGCAGACAAGCGGCAAACCGATATCGATGCACCGCGTCGGTGGTTCCGGACAGGGTCGCGCCTGTTGGAGAGCGGGGGGCTTTGGTATTTCCAGACCCGTGAAGGCACCGTCGAGGGTCCTTACGCCGACAGGAAGTCGGCCGAGCGCTTTCTGGAGAGCTACGTGCAGGTCATGGGGTCGAAGTTCGTTCCCGACCTGGAGTTCAGCCTGATGGAGGATGCGGCACCCGTCGCACGTTCGGCGGATTTGCCTGATCTCGGTCTCGGACGGCTCACCCGGGCCCGCTAGCCGATCAACGCCATCGCCCGCCGCAGCGCCTCGCGGGCTTCGCGCACGGCAGCCTGTCAGTCGTCCCGTGATTGCTCGCGGGAAACAGGGGCGTCGGCACGGCGGTGGTGCGCCACCGCGTGCACGACATGGTCGTGCTCGAAATACACGGAGAATTGCGGGTAGTCCCAGCGCGTGATCGGCGGCTGCCCGACGGAGTCGTGCACGAGCGCGGGTTCGCCCCAGGCCGCGCGCACGCGCGGCATCAGCATGCCGTGCGGCGGCAGCGGCCCGGCGCTTGCCTGCGAGCCGACGGGTATCTTCAGTTCGTCGGCCGTGCCGCGGCGCTGCCAGCCAGGCCGAAGGCGATGGCGGCCAGCCAACGTGCGATTGCGTGCATGTGCATCTCCTGTCGATGTTGCCGCCGGGCTCAGCCGCCCTCGCGGGCGCGCCGCTGTTCGGCCATCTGCACCTGCATCACGTGGCGCGCGATGATCTGGCGGTCGGCATCCTGCAGCTGCTCGAAATTCACCGCGACGTTGCGCTCGCCCGCGCCCGCGGCCACCACGATGCCGTACACCGCGATGCCGACCCAGGCCGGCAGCAGCGTCATGCGGATCGCCAGCACGCTGCCCGGCGCCGGGGGCTGCGCGGCGTGGAACGACGCGCCGCCCTCGCTGAGCGACACGACCTGCTCGCTGCCGCGGCTCATCTCGGGCGTCAGCGCCGCGAGGTGGCGCGCCAGCGCGTCGAACTTGCGGTTCAGGTGCGCGAGGTAGGCGCCCAGGTTGCGGTCCTTCTCGCCCAGCGCGTGCAGCAGGTGGCTGGCGTCGTGGTCCATGCGGCGCAGTTCGCGCAGCAGGCCGAAGTGCTCGCTGTCGGGAAAGTAGCTGTCCGGCGCCCGTCCCGCGGGCACGTGGTCGCCCACCGCGCAATGGCTGATCATCACGTGGCAGTCGACGCGGTAGAAATCGCGCTGGTTGGCGCTGCGTTCGGGCATGACGGCGATCTCCGGGAGCCCCGGGAAGTATTTCACGGCCAGTATAGGCGCCGCCCCTGCCGCCACAAAGTGCAGCAATCGACACGCCGTGCCCGGCTGCGCGCATTTGTGCTTAAATGCCGCGATGTTTCGACCCTTCCCCCTGTTCATCGGCCTGCGCTACGTGCGTGCGCGGCGGCGCACGCGCTTCATCTCCGTGGTGTCGGCGGTCGCGCTGCTCGGCCTCGCGCTCGGCGTGATGGCGCTGCTCGTGGTGCTGTCGGTGATGAACGGGTTCGACCGCGAGCTGCGCACGCGCATCCTGTCGATGGTGCCGCACGTGCTGGTGCACGCCGCGCATCCGCTGCAGGACTGGGAGCCGCTGGCCACCGCGCTCGAGCAGGATCCTGCCGTGGCGGGAGCGGCGCCGTTCATCGGCGGCACCGCGATGCTGAGCACGCCCGGCGTGGTGCGCGGCGTGGAGCTCACCGGCATCCGGCCCGAGCGCGACGCGCGCGTCTCGCCGATCGGACGCTACATGATCCAGGGCGATCTGGCGCAACTGCGCTCCGGCGACTTCGGCATCGTGATCGGCAACCTGCTGGCGCGCTCGCTCGGCGTGCAGCCGGGCGACCACGTCACGGTGATGCTCCCGGAGCTCAGCGTGACGCCCGCGGGAGCGTATCCGCGCATGCGCCGCTTCCGCATCGTGGGCATCTTCGCGGTCGGCGCGCAGGTCGATGCGACGACCGCGCTGATCCACCTCGACGACGCCGCGCGGCTGTACCGCACCGGCGGCGGCGTGCAGGGCGTGCGGCTCGCGCTCGCGGATCCCGACCTCGCGCCCGCGGTGCGTGAACGCATCGTGCCCACGCTCGCCGCGGGCCTGGTGGCCGAGGACTGGAGCGTCTCGCAGGGCAGCCTGTTCAGCGCGATCCGCATGGAGAAGCGCATGGTCACGCTGCTGCTGCTGGTGATCGTCGCGGTCGCCGCCTTCAACATCGTCTCGATACTCACGATGGTCGTCGCCGAGAAGCGCGGCGCGATCGCGGTGCTGCGCACCATGGGCGCCTCGCCGCGGCAGGTGATGGCGATCTTCACGGTGCAGGGCTCGCTGATCGGCCTCGCCGGGCTGGGCGCCGGGCTCGCGGCGGGCATTCCGCTCGCTTACCACATCGGCAGCGTCGCGGGCTGGATCGAGCAGGCGCTCGGCTTTCGCCTGTTCAACCCCAACGTCTACTTCATCAGCTACATCCCGTCGCAGGTGCGGCTCGCCGATATCGTGCTGATCGCCGTCTGCGGGCTCGCGCTCGCGGTGCTGGCGACGCTCTATCCGGCGCTGCGCGCCTCGCGCATCGGTCCCGCGGAGGCTTTGCGCTATGAATGATGCCGTGCCGGCGACGCCGGTGCTCGAGTGCCGCGCGCTGCGCAAGCTCTACCGCGAAGGGCCGCGCGAGCTGGTGGTGCTCGACGGCGTGGAGCTCTGCGTCGCGCGCGGCGAGCGTGTGGCGATCGTGGGGCAGTCGGGCTCGGGCAAGAGCACGCTGCTGAACATGCTGGGCGGGCTGGACCTGCCCAGCAGCGGCGAGGTGCGGGTGGAAGGGCGCGTGATCAGCGCGCTCAGCGAGCGCGAGCGCGGCCTGCTGCGCAACCGTGCGCTCGGCTTCGTCTACCAGTTCCATCACCTGCTCGGGGAATTCGACGCGCTGGAGAACGTCGCGATGCCGCTGCTGATACGCGGCGACGCGCCGGGGGCGGCCGCCGCCCGCGCGCGCGCGCTGCTGACACGCGTCGGCCTCGGCGAGCGCCTCGAGCACAAGCCGGGCGAGCTCTCCGGCGGCGAGCGCCAGCGCGTGGCGATCGCGCGCGCGCTGGTGACCGAGCCGCGCTGCGTGCTGATGGACGAGCCGACCGGCAACCTCGACCAGGGCACGGCCGCGGAGATCCACCAGCTGATGGACGCGCTGAACCGCGATCTCGGCACCAGCTTCGTGATCGTGACCCACGACCCGCAGCTGGCCGCGCGCATGGACCGCATTCTCACGCTGGCGCGCGGGCGCCTGCACGAGGGACTCTGAATGGGCCACGCCTGGCGCTTTCCGCTGCGGGTCGGCTTCCGCTACGCCGGCAGCTCGCACCGCGGCGCGCTGGTGGCGTTCATCTCGCGGGTCTCGATGCTGGGGCTGGTGCTCGGCGTGGCGCTGCTGATCGTGGTGCTGTCGGTGATGAACGGCTTCGACCGCGAGCTGCGCGAGCGCATCCTCTCGCTGGTGCCGCACGTGTCGCTGCAGCCGATCGAGCCGGTATCCGACTGGCGACCGCTCGCGGCCGCGGTCGAGGCGCATCCGGACGTGGTGGCCGCCGCACCCTACGTCGACCTGCAGGGACTGCTGATGTATCGCGGCAAGGTGGTGCCGGCGCTGCTGCACGGCGCCGACGCCGTGGCGGAGCGGCGCATCTCCGCGATCGACCGCTACCTCGAGTCGGGCAGCCTCGACGCGCTGGCTGCGCCCGACAGCGTGCTGCTCAGCCGCTCGCTTGCGCGCCGCCTCGGTGTCGCGGCCGGCGCCAGCCTGCTGGTGCTGGTGCCCGACGTGAACGCCGAGGGCCAGGTGGTGCCGCGCGCGCAGCGCATGACGCTCGCGGGCATCTTCAACACCGGCACCGAGGTCGACAACACGCTGGCGCTGATCGGCCTCGACACCGCCACCCGGCTGCGCGGCCAGCCCGGCGTGGTGCAGGGCGTGCGCTTCCAGGTGCGCGACCTGTTCACGGCGCCGCGCGTGCAGCACGAAGTGATCCAGGGGCTGGGCATCGGCATCTACGGCCTCGACTGGACGCGTACCCACGGCAACCTCTACGAGGCGATCCAGCTCTCGCGCAACATGGTCGGCATCCTGCTGTTCCTGATCATCGCGGTCGCCGTGTTCAACGTGGTGTCCACGCTGTTCCTGATCGTGAAGGACAAGGAGGGCGACATCGCGATCCTGCGCACGCTGGGCGCGAGCCCGGCGGCGATCATGGGCGTGTTCGTGGTGCAGGGCACGCTGATCGGGCTGGCGGGCGCCTTTGCCGGCGGCGTGATCGGCAGCCTGCTGTCGCTGGGCATCACCGAGGCGGTCGCGCTGCTGGAACAGCTGCTCGGCGTGCAGTTCCTCAAGGCCGAGGTCTACCCGGTGAGCTACCTGCCCTCGGACCTGGCGTGGCGCGACGTGCTGAACGTCTGCGGCGTGGCGCTCGCGATGAGCTTCGTCGCCACGCTCTATCCCTCCTGGCGCGCGGCGCGGATGCAACCGGCCGAGGTGCTGCGCTACGAATGAGGCGGGCGCCGGGCGCGCTCGCGGCGGCGCGCGCGCCACCTGGACTGCACCGCGAGGCGCCACAGCAGCCGCGTGGCGCCCCAGGCGATCGTCCCCAGCACCAACCCGCTCAGCACGCTGCCCAGGAACAGCGGCTCCCACACCTCGTGCAGGCTGTGCTCCAGCCACTCCACGCTCATTTCGAAGTCGCTGGCGGCCGGGATGCCAAGCAGCCGCGCGCCGAGTTCGTACTGCAGGAACACGATCGCGGGCAGCGTCAGCGGGTTCGACACCCACACGCCGATCACCGCCAGCGTGATATTGCAGCGCAGCCACACCGCGGCGGCCGCCGCGATCAGCATGTGCATCGGCACCGGCTGCAGCCCCACGAAGACGCCGACGAACGCCGCCAGCGACACCGAGCGGCGGTTCAGGTGAAACAGGTTCGGGTCGTGCAGCACCAGCGCGAGCAGGCGCAGCGACTTGTGCTCGCGGATGAAGTGCGGCTGCGGCAGGAACCGCCGGAGCGTGCGGCGTGGCATCGGGGCTTCCCGCTATGGCGCGGGCGGCTCGCGCGGTGGCCGGTTGCGGCGCTCGCGCAGGCGCGGCCCGCCACTTCAGTTGCACCCCGATCCGCCACAGCACGCGCATGGCCAGCCAGGCCAGCGTGCCCAGCACCACGCCGCACAGCAGGCTGCCCAGCAGCAGCGGGGGCCAGATGTCGCTCAGGCTCTGCTCGATCCATTCCACGCTCATCTCGAACGGGGCGGCACTGGCGGGGATGTCCATCAGCCAGGCGCCGAGGCGATAGGTCGCGTAGAAGATCGGCGGCATCGTCAACGGGTTCGTCAGCCACACCAGCGCCACGGCCAGCGTGATGTTGCAACGCAGCCAGATCGCGCCCGCGGCGGCGATCAGCATCTGCATCGGCACCGGGATGAACGCCACGAACACGCCGACGAAGGCGGCGACCGAGACCGAGTGCCGGTTCAGGTGCCACAGGTTCGGGTCGTGCAGGCGCGCGCTCACCAGCCGCAGCGACTTGTGATCGCGGATGGCGTGCGGCTTGGGCAGCAGGCGCCGGATGGTTCTGCGCGGCATCGATGGCTTCCGGGCGGGCTCTGGTGGCGTTGAGGGGGCGACGGTGCTCGGAGTGGACCGGCGCCGAAGCATAGGCCGCAGAGCCTGCCCTTACAAGATTGCAATTGTTGCGGCGCTGCGACTCAATGCGCGCACGACCGGCGCCGCGGCAAGCGCGCGCCGGGCGGCTCGTCCAAAGGATTGGAGAGGCTCGCATGATCGCAGGGATGCTCGCCGGCGCCACCGGCATTGTCGTTGCTACCCGGCTTCCCGTTCTACCCGGTCTGCTGCCTGTCGCGGCGGCGGCGCTGCTCGCTGCTGCGCTGGCGTGGCGGCGCCGGCCGCTGCCGCGGCTGGCCGCCTGCCTCGTGCTGGGCCTCGCCTGGGGCTGCCTGCGCGGCCATGAACTGCTGGCGCGCGTGCTGCCGCCGGCGCTCGAGGGCCGGGACCTGCCGGTGCGGCTGTGCATCGAGGGCCTGCCGCTCGCGCGCCACGACGCGCGCGGCGAATCGTGGCGGCTGCGCGCACGCGTGCTCGATCCGCTGCCCGGCGCCTCGGGTCCGCTGGCGCGCTGGCAGGGACGGCGGGTCGAGGTTGGCTGGTACGGACCGGCGGCGTTCGCCCCCGGCGAGGCCTGGGCGATGACGCTGCGCCTGCGCGCGCCGCGCGGCTTCGCGAATCCCGGCGGTTACGACTACCAGGCCTGGCTGCTGGGGCAGGGCATCGATGCCACCGGCTACGCGGTGGACAAGGCGCCGCGCGCGCGCCTCGACGACGCGCTGTGCCGGGTGCCGCTGGATCGCTGGCGCTACCGGCTGCGGGCGCGCCTCGAAGCCCTGCTCGCCGACGAGCCGCAGCTCGGCAAGCTGCTCGCGGTCACCCTCGGTGATGCCTCGCGCTTTTCCCCCGCCGACTGGGCGTTGTTCGCGCGCACCGGCACCACGCACCTGATGGTGATCAGCGGCATGCACATCACCCTGGTGGCCATGCTGGTGATGGCGCTCGCCGGATTCGCGGCGCGCGCGTGGCCGCGGGCGCTGCTGGTGCTGCCCGCGCGCAGCTGGGGCATGCTCGCGGCGGCGCCGGCCACGCTCGCCTACGGCGCGCTCGCCGGCATGGGCGTGTCGGTGCAGCGCGCGCTGCTCATGGTCGGCGTGCTGTTCCTGTTCGGCCTGCGCGAGCGGCACCTGCAGCCCTGGCTCGCGTATGCGCTGGCGCTGCTCGCGGTGCTGGTGGTGCAGCCGCTGGCCGCGATGCAAACCGGATTCTGGCTGAGCTTCATCACCGTGGGTGCGTTGCTGCTGGCGTTTGCCGGGCGCCTGGCGCCGCCTGCGCGCGTGCAGCTGCTGTGGTTGCCGCAACTGGTGGTGGGTGTGGCGCTGTGGTGCCCGCTGCTGCTGGCGGGCCAGTCGCAGGCGCCACTGGCGCCGCTGGTCAATGCCGTGGCGATTCCGCTCGCGGACCTGGTGGTCGTGCCGGCAGCACTTGCCGGCTGCCTGCTGCTGGCGCTGGGCGATGCCTTCGCCTGGCCGCTGCTGAAGCTCGCGCTGCTCGGTCTGGAACTGCTGACGTGGCTGCTGGAACGCGCCGCCGCGATCAGCCCGGAGCTGCCCGCGCTGGCGCCCGCGCCCGATGGCTGGCGCATCGCGTTCGCGCTGCTCGGCACGGTGTGGCTGCTGCTGCCGCGCGGATTTCCCGCGCGCGCGGCGGGCGTGGCGCTGGTGTTGCCGCTGGTGCTGCCCGCGCGCGCCGCGCCGCCGCTGCTGGAACTGCTGATGCTGGATGCGGGGCAGGGCAGCGCCGTCGTCGTGCGCACCGCCCGGCACAGCCTGGTCTACGACGCCGGGCCGCGCTTCAGCGAGCGCTTCGAGGCCGGCGGGGCGATCGTGGCGCCCGCGCTGGCCTGGAGTGGCGTGCGCCGGGTCGATCGCCTGGTGATCAGCCATGCCGACAACGACCATGCCGGCGGGGCGGCGGGACTGTTCGCGGCGCTGCCGGTCAACGATGCGCTCGGCGCCGCGGACATCGATGGCGTCGCATCGCAATCCTGCGAGCGCGGCATGCGCTGGGAGTGGGACGGCGTGGACTTCGCGGTGCTGCACCCGCGCGCGGGGCTGCCGGGCTCGGACAACAACCGCTCCTGCGTGCTGCGCATCGCGGCGGCCGGGCGCGTGTTCCTGCTCGCCGGCGATATCGAGGCCGAGGCCGAGGCGATGCTGCTCGCGTCGGCGCGCGAGGAGTTGCGCGCCGATGTGCTGCTGGTGCCGCATCACGGCAGTCGCAGTTCCTCCACCGCCGCCTTCGTCGCGGCGGTGCAGCCGCGCTACGCGCTGGTATCCGCCGGCCATCGCAACCGTTTCGGTCATCCGCACCCCGACGTGCTCGCGCGCTACCGCGCCGTCGGGGCCGACATACTCGAGACCGCGCGCCACGGCGCGGTGCGCTTGCGCGTCGACGCCGATGGCACCATCACCGCGCCCGAGCGCTGGCGCATCGACCACCGGCGATTCTGGTATGCGCACGATTGATCGATGCTTATCGCTGCACGCAATTCATCGATGGCTGGCGTGGAGTGTCGCTGGCTGCGCTGCCCGAACTTGCCGTGCGGGGGTCGCAGCAAGTACGTCCCTGTATGCTCGAGCGCCGCATCCATGCGGCGCACGCCCCCTCACGGCAAGTTCGGCCAGCACAGCCGCTCGGCTGACATGGTGCCGCCTTGCGAGATTCACGCGATTCAGCTGACCGTTGGGTTCCACCAGCGCGAGGCGTTCGAGGCCCTGCCGGCACTGCGGACCTTCTGTCGCCAGGACGGCGACAGAGAGCCCACAGGGATGTGTTCACGCCGTGTCCGCGGTGCCGGCAGGGGCTCGGACGCCGTCGGTCGCGCACCAGAGGCGATCGATGTGCGTTCAGCATTGCCGCATCTGCGCGTCAGTCATTCACGGCCCTGATTGCATTTCAGGGCTACGGATGCACCGCGTCGACCGTGCAGTCGAGACTGCCGCTGGCCAGTCGTGCCTGCACGCGCGCGCCGGGGGAGGTGTCGGTTGCCGCGCGCAGTACGCGGCCTTCGGCGTCGCTCACGATCGCGTAGCCGCGTGCCAGGGTGGACAGCGGGCTCACGGAGTCGAGCAGGTGCGCGAGTGCGGCGAGGCGCTTTTCACGTGCCGCGAGAGTCTGGCGCATCGCGGTGGCGAGGCGCCTGTCGAGCTGTGCGATCACGCGGCGCTGCTCCTCCAGGCGGCGCGCCGGCGAGTGGGCGGCGAGCCCGGTGCGCGCGTGCGCGAGGCGCGACCCGGCGATCTGCAGGCGGTGGCGCATCGTCGCGCGCAGGCGCAGTTCGAGGTCGTCGAGGCGCTGCGCCTGTTCGCGCAGGCGCGCGCCCGGATGACGCAGCCGGCGCGCCAGCCACTGCAGCCGCTGCTGGCGTGCCGCGAGCTCGCGCTGCAGCAGCTGCGCGAGGCGCGTGTGCGTGGCGGCAAGCCCGCGCAGCAGCGCCTCGCGGTCCGGCGTCAGCAGCTCGGCCGCGGCCGAGGGCGTGGGCGCGCGCACGTCGGCGACCAGGTCCGCGATGGTGAAGTCGGTCTCGTGGCCCACCGCCGACACCACGGGCAGCGCGCTGGCGTGGATCGCGCGCGCGACGATTTCCTCGTTGAAGGCCCACAGGTCCTCGAGCGAGCCGCCGCCGCGCCCGACCAGCAGCACGTCGAGCGGCGGATCCAGCGTCGGCGCGACGCGGTTGGCATTGGCGATCGCCGCGGCGATCTGCGCGCCGGCGCCCTCGCCCTGCACCGCAACCGGGAACACGCTGACGCGCAGCGGCGGGTAGCGCCGCCTGAGCACGGTGAGAATGTCGTGCAGCGCCGCACCGGTGGCGGAGGTGATCACGCCGAGGTGGCGCCGGGAACGGCGGCAGCGCGCGCTTGTGCTCGGGGGCGAACAGGCCTTCGGCCGCCAGGCGCTGGCGCAGCAGCTCGAGCGCGCGCTGCAGCGCGCCGGCACCGGCCGCCTCGAGCTCCTCCACGATCAGCTGGTATTCGCCGCGCGCCGGGTACAGGCTGACGCTGCCGCGCACCAGCACGCGGTCGCCGTGCGCGGGGCGCAGCCGCGCGCGCAGGTTGCGGTTGCGGAACATCGCGCAGCGCACCTGCGCATCGCTGTCCTTCAGCGTGAAGTACCAGTGGCCCGAGCTCGGTGCCGAGAAGTTCGAGATCTCGCCCTCGACCCACACCGACGGGAACGCGGCTTCGAGCAGTTCGCGGCTGTGGCGGTTGAGGTCGCTGACGCTGAGTACCTGGCGGGCGTTGCCCTCGCGCTTCATCGTGGATTTCCGTCGCGGGCGCGGCGGAAGGCCGGCGCGTTCAGGCGTAGAAGATACGCCGCCAGCAGGTCTTGCGAAAGGGTTGCCAGTCGTTCTCGTCCTGCGCCAGCCGGTCGGCGATCGCGTGCAGCACCGTGGCACTGAAGCCCAGACCGACGTGGCTTGCGACGACGCGGATGTTCTCGGTCAGCCGCGTCTCGCGCTCGCGCGCGATCTGGTGCGAGACGATGCCGTCGCTCCTGCTGTAGATCGCGGTGCAGGGCACGCCCGGCACGGGTTGCACGATCTGCGCGATGCGCTGGCGCAGTTCCTCGCTGTGCAGTTCGGTCTCGGTGGCGAGCTCGTAGACGCGCCAGATCGTGGTGGCCTTCGGGTTGCCGCCGATGGGGCTGCCGAGCGTGATGACCTGCCGCACGTGCTCGGGGCAGGCGCGTGCGAGCTCGCGCGCCAGCACGCCGCCCAGGCTCCAGCCGACCAGGCTCACCTTGCGCCCGCTCCTGCGCACCAGCGCGCCGAGCCGTTCGGCGAGGCGGTTCTCGAATTCGGGATCCTCCGCGCGCAGCCCGAGGTTGCGTCCCATGCCCCAGCCGTGGGTGTCGTAGCCCCAGTTGGCGATGTACCAGCGCAGCGCCGCCGTGGAGCCGTCGGCGCCGAGGAAACCCGGCAGCACCATCACCGGATGTCCGTCGCCGCCGCGCGCGCGGCGCAGGAACGGGTGCGCCAGCAGGAGCCGGTTGATCTCGACGACGAAACGCCCGGGCTCGGTCAGGGCATAGACGAGCCGGGGTGGTCTGGGGTCGGGCGAAGCGACTGTTGTCATGGAATTGTCACGCTGCTGCCTGCGAACCAGTGTAGACGCGCTTGCCGCGCCCGCCACTGCCGGTTGCACAATTGCACCATGCGGCATGCGCGCTCGCTGTGGTATACACGCCATTACCCCGCAGGCAGTATCGGGCGAAACACGGATCGGTAACTTGAGCGAACACGCGAGCAACTCCCTTCATCAGCCCGGCCCCTTCGGACGGCTGCTGCGCTTCTGGCGCGCCACCTTCGGTCTCAGCCAGGAAGAGCTGGCGCTGGAGACCGGCGTGTCCGCGCGTCACGTGAGTTTCCTCGAGACCGGCCGCTCGCAGCCGGGGCGCAACATGGTGCTCGCGCTGGGGGGCGTGTTCCGCCTCGCGCCGCAGGATCTCAACACGCTGCTGGTCGCGGCCGGTTTCGCGCCCGGTCCGCTCGGTGTGGACATGCAGGCGCCGGAGATGCGCTGGCTGCACAAGTCGCTGGAACTGAACATGCGCGCCCTGGATCCCTGGGCCGCGACGGTGCAGGACAAGTACGGCAACCTGCACCTGGTGAACCGCGGCTGGCTGGCGATGCTGCGTCCGCTGCTGCCGCCGGAATTCCTCGCCCCGCCGATCAACAGCTATCACATGTTCTTCGCCGAGCGCGGACTGCGCTCGCGCCTGGTCGACTGGGAGGACGTCGCCTGCCGGCTGCTGATCACGCTGCAGCAGGAGGTGCTGCTGAGCGGCGATGCGGATGCGGCGCGGCTGCTCGGACAGCTGCTGGCCTATCCCGCGATCCCGGCGCAGTGGGCGCGCCGCGGCGCGGAAATCGCGTTCCAGAACAGCTTCAGGCTGCATCTCGCGATGCCGGACGGCGGCGTGCGCAGCTACCTGTACACGGTGAACACCGTGGGTGCCACAGCCGTACGTCGGCGAGCCGCGACTGCTGGTGAGCCTGCTCACGCCCGAGGACCTGCGCCAGGAGTTCAGCGGTGCCGAGCTGCTGGCGGACGACACGCTGCGTCATCCGCTGCTGCAATACTGAGCCCGGCAGGAAACAGGTTCGCGGCGAGCACGGGCAGCGCGGTCTCGACGCGCAGCACGCGCGGCCCCAGCGTGCAGGCGGCGAAGCCGGCGGTGCCGAGCAGCGCGATCTCGAAATCCGTGAAGCCGCCCTCGGGGCCTATCGCCAGCGTCACGTGCCCGGCACCGGCTGGCGCCAGGCGCGCGCCAGCCGCGGGGTGCGCGACCAGGCACTGGCTGCCTGCCGCGATCGCCGGCAGTTCGTCCTCCACGAACGGTCTGAAGCGCGTGCGCGACGCCACCCGCGGCATCACGGTGTCGCAGGCCTGTTCCAGTCCGGCGGCGAGATAGCCCTCGAGCATCGCTGGCGCAAGCAGCGGGCTCTGCCAGTAGCTCTTCTCGACGCGGCTGCTGTTCAGCAGCCAGATGCGCTTGATGCCGATCTCGGTGGCGCTGCGCAGCACGCGGCGCAGCATCTTCGGGCGCGGCAGCGCGAGCAGCAGCGTCAGCGGCAGCGCGGGCGGGGGTGGGCGATCGAGCGTGAAGCGGATGCGCGCACGCTGTTCGCCGACGTGCTCGACCACGCCTTCGCCGATGAGTCCGTCGCGCAGTCCCAGCAGCAGCCGGCGTCCGGGCTGCGGCGGCCACCACCCCGCGCGCGCGGGGTAGCGCGACAGCGCGACCTCGGCCAGGCCGGGGGCGACGATCTCGCGCCGCCGCCAGCAGCAGCAGGTTCATGCGTCGACGGGCACGGCCCAGAGGTCGTAGTCGTCGGCACCCTCGACGCGCACGCGGATGATCTCGCCCGACACCAGTCCCTCGACGTTCTCGATGTGCACCACGCCGTCGATCTCGGGCGCATCGGCGCTGGAGCGCGCGATGGCGCTGTCGCCCTCGACTCGATCGATGATCACGTCGATCTCGCGGCCGATGCGCTGCTGCAGGCGCTCGGCGCTGATCTCCGGCCTGCAGTTCCATCAGCCGCTGCCAGCGCTCTTCCTTGACGCTCCTCGGGCACCGGATCGGGCAGCGCGTTGGCGGGCGCGCCCTCGACCGGCGAGTACTTGAAGCAGCCGACGCGGTCGAGCTCGGCCTCGTCGAGGAAGTCCAGCAGTTCCTCGAATTCGGCCTCGGTCTCGCCGGGGAAGCCGACGATGAAGGTGCTGCGCAGCGTGAGATCGGGGCAGATCTCGCGCCAGGCGTGGATGCGCTCCAGCACGCCCTCGGCGTTGCCGGGGCGCTTCATCAGCTTGAGGATGCGCGGGCTCGCGTGCTGGAACGGGATGTCGAGGTAGGGCAGGATCTTGCCCTCGGCCATCAGCGGGATGATGTCGTCGACGTGCGGGTAGGGGTAGACGTAGTGCAGCCGCACCCAGACGCCGAGCTCGCCGAGCGCGCTGCACAGCGCCTGCATCTGCGTCTTCAGCGGGCGGCCCTGCCAGAAGCCGGTGCGATAACTGCAGGTCCACGCCGTAGGCGCTGGTGTCCTGCGAGATCACCAGCAGCTCGTGCACGCCGGCTTTCACCAGCCGTTCGGCCTCGTCCATCACCTCGCCGATCGGGCGGCTCACGAGATCGCCGCGCAGCTGCGGGATGATGCAGAAGCTGCAGCGGTGGTTGCAGCCCTCGGAAATCTTCAGGTACGCGTAGTGGCGCGGCGTCAGCTTCATGCCCTGCGGCGGCACCAGGTCGACGAAGGGATCGTGCTGGCGATCCGGCGCGGGCACGTGCTGGTGCACCGCGCCGACCACCGCCTCGTAGGCGTGCGGGCCGCTGACGCTGAGCACCTGCGGGTGCACCTTCAGGATCTGCTCGGCCTGCGCGCCCATGCAGCCGGTCACGATCACGCGGCCGTTCTCGCTGAGGGCCTCGCCGATCGCGTCCAGCGATTCCTGCTTGGCGCTGTCGATGAAGCCGCAGGTGTTCACCACCACCACGTCGGCGTCCTGGTAGCTCGGCACGATGCTGTAGCCGTCGAGGCGCAGCTGGGTGAGAATGCGCTCGGAGTCGACCAGCGCCTTGGGGCAGCCGAGGCTGACGAATCCGACTTTGGGCTGGTTCATGGCGGGTCTCGTGCAGGCAGGAGGGCCGCGTATTCTACCGAAGCGTACAAATGCCGCGCAGCAACCGCGTTCGTGAAGTTCTGCAACCCGTGCCCGGCGCGCTGTTGCTCGTTGCGGCGTGCATTTGCCTCGCTGCGGGCGCGACCGCGCTGCGCGCCGCGCCGCCCGATCGGCTGGCCGAGGCGCTCGCCCGCCAGCAGACGCTCGTGGCTGCCTGGCCGGCGGGCGAGCGCGTGGCCGGCTACAAGAGCGCCTTCAATTCGCCGCAGATGCAGCAGCGCTTCGGTCTCGATCGTGCGGCGTTCGCGGTATTGCCTGCCTCGGCCGAGCGTTGTGCGGGGCTGGCCGCCGGCTGCACGATCTCGCGCGAAGGCTATCGGCGCATGGTGCTGGAGATCGAGGTGGCGTTGCGGCTCGGAGCCCCGATCACGCAGCCGCTGGCGGACGAGGCGGCGCTGCTGGCGCACCTCGATGGCGTGATGCCCGCGCTCGAGCTGCCCGAGCTCGCGCTCGAGGGCATCGCGGCGCCGACGGGCCTGGACTACATTGCGAGCAATATCGGCGTGCGCGGCTATATCCTCGGCGCGGTGCGGGATCCGGCCCTGCTGCAGGGCGCGGCGCCGTCGCTGAAACTGGCGCGCGGCGCCACGGTGCTGGCGCAGGGCTCTGGCGACGCGCGCGCTCGCGGCGGCGCTGGAGCTGGTGAATGCCGCGGTCGCGGCGGGCCACGAACTGCGCGCCGGGCCAGGTGCTGCTGAGCGGCGCGGTGGGCGGCATGGTGCCGGCGGAGCCCGGCGACTACGTCGCGGATTACGGCGCGCTCGGCACGCTGCGTTTCACGGTGCGCTGAAAGCCGGTGGCACTTTCGCAGGCCCTGAACCCGGCGCCGCGAGGCAAGGAGAACACATGACCCCGTTCACCGGACCCCTGATCGACGCGCAACGCCTGCACGCGCTGCTCGCCGGCGCGCATCCGCCGCTGGTCGCGGACTGCCGCTTCGCGCTCGCCGATCCCGCGGCGGGGGAGGCCGCGTACCGCGAGGCGCACATCCCCGCCGCGGTCTACCTCCACCTGGAGCGTGATCTCTCGGCGCCCGTCGCAGCGACCGGGGGCCGCCATCCGCTGCCCTCGCCCGAGGCCTTCGGCCGGACCATGCGCCGCATCGGGCTGGATGCCGGGCGGCTGCTGGTCGCCTGTGACGATTCGCGCGGCGCCTTCGCGGCACGGCTGTGGTGGCTCGCGCGCTATTTCGGCCACGAGCGCGTGTGCGTGCTCGACGGTGGCGTCAGTGCATGGACCCGCGCCGGACTGCCGCTGGATGGCGCGATCCCGGCGCCGGCAGCGGGCAATTTCGAGCCGCGCCCGCGCGCGGCGATGCGCATCGATTACGAGGAACTGGCGCCGCGCGTCGCCGCCGGCACGCTGGCGCTGGTCGATTCGCGCGAGCCGCGCCGCTTTGCGGGCCTCGAGGAACCCATCGATCCGGTGGCCGGCCACGTGCCCGGCGCGCTGAACCGGCCCTGGGCCGGCGCCACGCGCGAGGCGGACGGCTGCTTCCTCGACGCGGCGGCGCAGGCAGAGCGCTGGCGCGGCGTGGATGCGGAGGAGCTGGTGGTGTATTGCGGCTCCGGCGTCACGGCCTGCGTGAACCTGTTGTCGCTGGCGCTCGCCGGCATCGGCGGCGCGCGGCTCTATCCGGGCAGCTGGAGCGACTGGTGCGCGCGCCCCGGTGCCCCGATCGCGCGCGGCATGTAGGTCGGCCATTCATGGCGACAAGGTTCGGCGCCGCCGAATCCGCCGGCATCAGCGCCACACCACCTGTCGGCATGAATGCCGACCTACACCGCAAGGGTTCGGCGCCGGCGAACCTGCCGACATCAGCGTCACACCACCTGTCGGCATGAATGCCGACCTACAGGGCGTCGCGCAGTTCGGCGAAGGATTCCTCCAGGCACTCGCGGTAGAACGCGGGGTCGGGCATGCGCTCGCGATCCGCGACCACCGAGATCGTCAGGGCGTCATTGCAGCTGAAGACGGTGTGGTAGATCCCCATTCCCGGCGACAGCGGACCCAGTCCGTGGTAGCGCACCAGGCGTGCGCCGGCGCAGTAGAGCGGTATCTCGGGCCCCGCGGCGTTCGCGACCACGGTGCTGGTAACCAGGGGCATCCGTCGTGTGAGGCCGTGCGTGGCATAGAAATCGCTGGCGGCCCTGACCACCGCGGGCGGCAGCAGGCCGGCGAGCTTCATGGTGTCGAGCAGCGGGTTGTGCGCGCCGCTCTCGCGCACGCGCTGCGCCTCCAGGCGCACCGCCTCCAGGCGCTGCAGCGGGTCCGCGAGCCCGGTGTGCAGCGAAACGTAGGCGGCGCCCACCTGGTTGGTGTCGCCGGAATCGGCGCGGCGCCGGCGCAGGTCGAGGGGGATCGCGGCGTTCAGCGCGCGCTCGGGCAGTTCTGCGCGCGCGCCCAGGTAGCGCCGCAGCGCGCCGCCGATCACGGTGAGCGCCAGCGCGTTCAGCCTGGCGCCGGACGCATTGCGCAGCGCGCGGAAATCCGCCAGTGCGAAGCTGGCCGCCTCGAAGCTGCGGTGCGGTCCGACCGGCTCGTTGAAGCGCGTGCGCGGGGCGCGGGTCGGCAGCGCCTTGCCGCCGTCCTCGCCGTGCCCGAGCAGCATGCGTGCGATCTCGCCGCCGGCGCGCAGCACCCCCTGCGCCATGTCGATGCCGTTGACCAGCTGGTTCATCGCCGCGCGTCCGAGCATCTGCACCTCGCCCAGCGCCTCGTCGGCGTAGAGGCGATCCTGCGCGGAGGCGGGCGCGTCGTCCGCGGGCACCGGCGCGAGGTCGTGCAGCGCATCGACGAAGACCTGGCCGCCGGCGCCGTCGAACAGCGCGTGGTGCAGCTTGCCGTAGATCGCGAAACTGCCGCGCGGCAGGCCGGGCACGTTGTCCAGGCCTTCGATGATCCACGCCTCCCACAGCGGGCGGGTGAAATCCAGCGCCCTGGCGTGCAGCCGCGCGACCTGGATGCACAGCTGGCGCCAGTCGCCGGGCGCGGGCAGCGCGATGTGGCGCACGTGGAACTCGAGGTCGAAGTCCTCGTCGATGATCCAGTACGGACGGTCGAGGCCGCCCGGCACCTGCTGCAGTCGCGCGCGAAACTGCGGCGTGCGCCGCAGGCGGCGCTCGAAACCGGCGATCACGGACTTGAAGCGCACGAAGCCGCCGGGCGCGGTCGACGGGTCGTAGATCCCGAGCCCGCCGACGTGCTGTGGCGTGCCGGGCAGTTCGAGGTTGATGAAGGCGGAGTCGAGGACGCCGAGTTGCTTCATGTCCGGGCGATGGACTCGCGGAAGGTGTCGCAGCGGCGATGGTAGGCCGCGGTGGTCTTGGGCATCGGGACACGCGCCCCGGCAAGGTACTCGATCACGCGCTTGCCCTCGCAGAGAATACGCAACGCCTCGTCGGCCTCGCGCCGCTCGCGTTCGCTCACCGGCTCGGGCAGCGCCGGGCGGAAGTCGAGCACCGCCTCGCAGGCGGCGACGAAGCGCGGCCACACGCGGAAGATCACCGGGTCGGCCTTCATGGTTTCCGCCTCGAGCTTGGCCGCGGCGGCGAGCTCGCGGATGCGCACCTCGATTCCCGCGAATCCCGCCAGCGGGCCGAACACCTGCTCCATCTTCTCGGCGAGGCCGTCGATGTCGCGCATTGCGCGCGCGACCTTCATGTAGCGGCTCTCGTAGACCGTCGCGATCGGCAGCGTGAAGGCCTTGAAAGGCTCGCCCCACAGCTCGTCGATGCCCTCCTCGCCGCTGTAGTGCTTGACGTACTTGCCGAGATCGAGCGCTTCCTTGAAGCACTCGCCGCACTGCTTCATCAGCTCGTTGTCCATGCTGATCTCGACGCCCATCTCGCCGAGCTCCACGATCGTGGTGAACAGGTCGGTGGCGCGGTTGAACAGCGCGCCGGCCAGCATCGCGGCGTTGACGCGCTTGCGCGCGGGGTCGGTTTCGGTCTCCCAGGCCTCGCGCGCGCGGTTGAGCTTGCGCCCGGGCGTGTTGATGCCTTCCTCGGTATGGTGGAAGGCGCGCTTGGTCATCTGGTCGATGAGCGCCTTTTTCTGGGGAAGCGTGTTTTCGGGCGGGGCGTAGTAGCGGATCCAGTACCCGTCGTAATAGATCACGGGTTTGCCATCGAGGACGTTCTGGGTGCCGTCTTTGACTGCTTCGTTCATACCGGAGGGGCGACCGATCGCCCGGGGATTGCGATCGGCGGATTATAAAAAAACCGGGGTGGGGTGCATTGCCCAAAGCGCCCGACTGTAATTAATGCCGCCATAAAGCCGGGGCGCCGGCGAAGCGCCGCAGGCGCAGCAAACCGTCGGGGCTGACACGCGAATTGGTGTCCCCAGCAGGAATCGAACCTGCATCTGAGTCTTAGGAGGACCCCGTTCTATCCATTGAACTATGGGGACGCGGGTGTGCGGCGACCGCGCGGGACGGCGCATTCTAATGAGTTCGGGCCCTGCCGGCCACCGCGGCGCGGCGAATCCGCCAGGCGTCGCTGCTACATCGCGCAGAAGCGGGCGAGGGCGTGCTCGCTGCCGGCGTGAAAGCGGCGAAAGCCGAGCCCCAACGCGCCCTGGCCGGCGGCCATGCGCCGCAGGTGGGCGATGCCGCAGTCGATCGCCACGGCGGTATCGTGCGGTGCCGCGGGGAGCCGGAATTCGAGGCGCACCCCGACCGGCAGGCGGGGCTGTTCGCGCGCCGTGTTCGGCAGCAGCGCGACGGCGTGCGCGGTGGCGAGGTGCACCAGCACCCCGCCGCGCGAGATGTTGCGGATGGTCGCGTCGTAGGCGCGGCCGTCGCGGGCGATGATCCGTGCCGGCAACTCGACCTCGATGCGCGCCCCGGAGCGGCGTTCCGCGACGTGCGGCAACTGTTCCGTCGGGCTCATGGTGCGGCGCCGCGCGGTGACGGGAATGGCATGGACTGTAGCTCCAGGTGCTGCGCTCCCCAGAGTCTGGCAGATCGGCGCAGCAGGGCAACGCGCGCGGTTGCGTGCCTGCCGGAATCGTGCTGTCCTTCGCACTTCCCGACCATCGTCATCCGGATCCACGCCATGCAGGACACGCGACCGCTGTTGCTCGAATCGGACTTTCCGGCCATGCGCAGGCTGGGCGTCGACACGCTGCAGGCGAACCTCGGCTATCGCTGCAACCAGAGCTGCGCGCATTGTCACGTGAACGCCGGGCCCTCGCGCACCGAGATGATGGATCGGGACACGGTCGATCTGCTGCTCGACGTCGCCGCGCGCCATGGCATCGCGACGCTCGATCTCACCGGCGGCGCGCCCGAGCTGAACCCGCATTTCCGCCACCTCGTGATCCGCGCACGGGCGCTCGGCCTGCGCGTGATCGACCGCTGCAACCTGAGCGTGCTGGAGGAGCCCGGGCAGGAGGATCTCGCGCAATTCCTCGCGCAGCACGGCGGTGGCGATCACCGCTTCGCTGCCGTGCTACCTCGAATCCAACGTGGACGCGCAGCGCGGCCGCGGTGTGCACGCGCGCTCGATCGCGGCACTGCAGCGGCTGAACGCGCTCGGTTACGGCCGCGGTGGCGCGCTGGAACTGAACCTCGTCTACAACCCGCTCGGGCCCACGCTGCCGCCGCCGCAGCAGTCGCTCGAGCACGATTACAAGCGCGAGCTGCAGGCGCGCTACGGCATCGGCTTCGATCGCCTGCTGACGCTCGCCAACCTGCCCATCGCGCGCTTCGGCGCGGTGCTGCTGGCGCAGGGACAGTTCGACGACTACATCGGCTTGCTGAAGCGCCATTTCGTGCACGCCAACCTGGCGCAGGTGATGTGCCGTCGCCTGCTCAGCGTGGACTGGCGCGGCTTCGTCTACGACTGCGACTTCAACCAGATGCTCGATCTGCCGCTGCTCGCGAGCGACCGCCGCATGCACCTGCGTGATCTGCTCGAGGAGTTGCCACTCGATGCGCCGATCGCCACCGGCGCGCACTGCTACGGCTGCGCGGCGGGGCAGGGCAGCAGCTGCTCGGGTGCGCTGGCCGCCTGAACATGCGCCTGAGCATCGTGATCCCGGCGCTCGACGAGGAATCGGCGTTGCCGCTGCTGCTGGGCGACCTGCAGCCGTTGCGCGCGCGCGGCGCCGAGATCATCGTGGCCGACGGCGGCAGCCGTGACGGCACGGTCGCCGCAGCGGCTACGCTGGCGGATATCGTGCTGCAGGCCCCGCGCGGTCGCGCGCTGCAGCTGAACGCGGGCGCGGCCCGCGCGCGCGGCGAGCTGCTGCTGTTCCTGCATGCCGACAGCCGCGTGCCGCCGGCCTGTGTCGCGGCGATTGCGGCGCTGGCCGATGCGCCGTCGCATTGGGGGTTTTTCCGCGTGCGCCTGCGCGGCGCCTCGCGGTGGCTCGGCGTGGTCGCGCGCTGCATGAACTGGCGCTCGCGCCTCAGCGGCATTGCCACCGGCGACCAGGGACTGTTCGTGCCGCGCGCGCTGTTCACGGCCGTGGGCGGCTATCCGGCGCAGCCGCTGATGGAGGACATCGAGATCTGCCGCCGCCTGCGCCGCCGCGGGGCGCCGCTCGCGCATCCGCGCGACCATCGAGAGCTCCGGCCGGCGCTGGGACCGTGACGGCGCGCTGGGCACGATCCTGCTGATGTGGCGGCTGCGCCTGCGCTATTTCCTCGGCGCGGATCCCGCGGCGCTGCACGCGGCCTACTATGGACAACGCTGAGGACGGGCGCCGGCGCGCGGCTGTTTCCTGCAGTTCGCCAAGGCGCCGCGTGCCGGTGCGGTGAAGACCAGGCTGCAGCCTCAACTCTCGCCGGCGGCGGCCGCGGATGTCGCGCGCGAGCTGACGTGCCGGGTTGCCGCGGCGCTGCGCGCGATCCCCGCCGGCTGGGATGCGGCGTTGTGCGTCGACGACACCACGGATGCGTTCCTGCGCGAGCTGGCTGCGCGCGAGGGGCGGGCAATGCGCGTGCAGGGCGACGGGGATCTTGGCGCGCGCATGTGGCGCGCCGTCGACGCCGCACTGGCCGAATACCGCGCGGTGATCGTGGTCGGCAGCGACTGCCTCGGCTACGACGCGGCCTATCTCGGCCAGGCGGCGACCACGTTGGAGCGGGGCTGCGAGGCGGTGCTCGGTCCCGCGCTCGACGGCGGCTACGTGCTGGTGGGCTTCAGCCGCCTGCCGCCGGGGGTGTTCGCGGGCGTGCAGTGGAGCACCGGCGCGGTGCTGGCGCAGCAGCGCGAGCGTCTCGCGGCGCTGGGCCTGCGCTGGGACGAACTGCCCGTGCGCGCCGACATCGACTGCCCTGAAGACCTGTGGCGGCTGGGGGCGGGCGATCAGGCGCTGGTGATCGGGCGGTTGTCGCCGTAGGCGCGCGTCTGGCCGCTGCGATCGTACACGCCGACCGGGTCGAACTGGCCGCGCAGCATCGACAGCAGCCGCTCGGTGCTGCGGCGCGTGCGCGCCACGATGCGCTCGTTGACGCGGTTGAGTTCCGCGACCTGCTGCAGGTCGGCGCGCAATTCCTCCCACGGTGCCGCCAGCGCCGGATCCAGCGCGCCGAGCAGCGCGGCCCAGTCGCTGCCGCGGTGGCGGGCAAGCAGGCGCGTGCGCGCGTCCTCGCTCTGCTGCAGCTGCGCCAGGCACTGCAGCTTGCGCTGCACCACGGCGTTCAGCACGTCGGGCTCGCGCCGCGTCAGTGCCGCGCGCTCCTCGAGCAACAGCTCGCGCAACGTGCGCACGGCCGCGAGATCCGCGGCCACGATGGCGTGTGCGACGCCGGCGTCTTCGGTGTAGGTCTGCATGAGGATCGCCCCTGGTGGTGGCAGTACCGGATCAGTACTGCGAATCAGCGTCGATCAGCTTCCGGGCGATGCGCTCGGGATCTACCGTGTAGCTCCCGCTGGCGATGGCTTTCCTGATTTCCTGCACCCGCGCCTGGTCGACGGCGGGCTCCGCCGCGAGCTTGCGCACGGCGGTGGCGATGAGGTCCGCCACGCCGCTGAGCTCCACGGTGTCATCGCGGGCAGCCGACCCCGTCTGCCGCCCCGCGCCTGCGCGCGGGTCGGCCCGGACGACCCCGGTCTCGCCCGTGCGGGCGCCGGGGGTCTGGCGCGAGTCGAATCCCTTGATGTCGGAAACCATATGACCTTTCACCTGCAATGCCCTGCTGAACCAGCGTGGGCGGTCGATGCATGTAGCGGCCGCCCACGGTAAACCTTTAGCCCTTTTCCAGTCGGCGCGCCGGGGCCCGTCTCAGATGGCCTCGGCGCTGCCGTTGCCGGTCACCACCGCGTCGATGCTCCGCCCCGACTGCAGGTTGCGCACCCGCACGCGCTCCCCGAGGCGCGCCGTGCCCAGCGCTTCGCCATTGATCTGCACCGTGATCCCGCCCGAGCGGGCGCTCACGCCGAGGCGGTCGCCGCGGCGCACCAGCACCGGCAATTCGATCAGGCTGGCGCTCAGCACCGTGTTGGCCGCGATGTTGCGCCTGGCACTGTGTCCCGCGACATCTGCCACCTGGGTGAGCGGCGGCGCTCCCGCGGCAAGGGCGTTGCGCTCCTCGAGCGCGACGTCGCCTTCGCCGATCGTCTCGCCGCGCCGCAGCTCGCGCGTGGCAACCAGCACCGGCCGGTACACGCGGATCTCGACCGGCACGTAAAGGTTCCACGGCGACGGCGTGCTGCAGCTCACGCGCGCGTTCACCCGCGCCTGCTGCCGCGAGAGGTCTGCCGCGACGCGGATCGGTTGTCCGCAGGCAGCCAGCGCCAGGCGCGAGTCGAGCGCGCCGGCCTCGACCTCGACGCGGGCCGCGTCGCGGGCCAGCGGCTCGTCGCGCAGCTGGGCCAGCACGGAGTGCTCGACCAGCGCCACGATCGCGCGTGCGTCCACGGTGGCCGGTTCCGCGCGTGCCGCCAGCGCCAATAGCCCGACCAGCGCGCAGGCCAGGGCGTGCAGCAGTCGGTTGAGCGGAGCAGACATGGTCATGCGTGACGGAATTCCGGCGGGGATGGAGGGTTCAAGAGTTGGGAGCAAATCCCGTGCCGCGCTGGCGCGCCGCCCGCGCCGGGCGATGGCGCCGCAGCGTGCGGCAGGCTTTGACCGCCGTTGCCGCGGGGGCGCGGCCGGGGAGGGACAGAGTTTGCCGCCCGGCGCTTGCCGCTCCTCCGGGGCGGGCGCTAAAGGCGAGTTATAACAACGGGTTGCGGTCAATGGCACACCGACTTGCTGCAACGAGGCAGACAACGCATCGGATACCCGGCATGGCAATCAACTTCACCGCGGCGCTAGGCGTGCACGAACAGGCCCTGCTGGTGCGCGAGCGCCGTGCCGGCGTGCTGGCCGCCAACCTGGCGAACGCCGACACGCCGCACTACCAGGCCCGCGACCTCGATTTCCAGGCGCTGATCCGCCAGGCGGCAGGCGAGCAGGACGGGGCGCGGCTGCGCGCCACGCAGGGGCGCCACATCGGCGCCGGCGCGCCCGGCATCGATGGCGACCTGCTGTACCGCACCCCGATGCAGCCGACCCTGGATGGCAACACCGTCGACAGCGATATCGAGATGGCGCAGTTCGCGCGCAACTCGCTCGATTTCCAGGCCAGCCTCACGTTCCTGCAGAGCAAGTTCCGCGGCCTGAGCGCCGCGCTCAAGGGTGAATGATGTCAATCAACGCGATCTTCGATCTCGCCGGCTCGGCGATGAGCGCCCAGAGCATCCGGCTGAACACGGTGGCGAGCAACCTGGCCAACGCCCAGACCGCCAGCAGCAGCATCGGGCAGACCTACCGCGCGCGCCATCCGGTGTTCGCGCCGCTCTACCAGCAGCAGCTCGGCGCGGGCGTCGGCTCGCAAGGCGATGCCCAGGCCGGCGTGCAGGTGCTCGGCATCGTCGAGAGCGACGCGCCGCTGCAGCCCAGGTACGAGCCGCATCATCCGCTCGCCGACGAGCAGGGCTACGTGTACTACCCGAACGTGAACGTGGTCGAGGAGATGGCCGACATGATCTCCGCCTCGCGCTCGTTCCAGATCAACGTGCAGATAGTGGAAGCGGCCAAGACGCTGGCGCAGCGCGTGCTGGCACTGGGCCAGTGAGTGCCGCAGGGCAACAAGGGTGACTGAACGATGAGCGAGATCAACGGTTTCAAGGTGAGCGGCAGCGCCTTCGAGGCGCTGTCCTTCAAGCAGGAGCCCGCCAAGGCCGGGAACGGCGCGCTCGGGCAGGCCGATTTCCTCACGCTGCTGATCACGCAGCTCGAGAACCAGAGCCCGCTCTCGCCGCAGGACAACACCGCCTTCGTGGCGCAGCTCGCGCAGTTCAGCACGCTGCAGGGCATCGAGAACCTCAACAACAATTTCGTCTCGATGAACGGCAGCCTGAAATCGAGCCAGGCGATCCAGGCCTCGGCGCTGGTCGGGCACACGGTGCTCGTCAACGCCTCCACCGCGCGGCTCGCCAGCGGCGGCGAGATCATGGGCACGATCACGCTCGACGAGCCGGTCGACGACACGCTGGTCAATATCTACAACCCGGCCGGCGTGCTGGTGCGCCAGGAACTGCTCGGCCGCCAGGATGCGGGCGACATCACCTTCGGCTGGGACGGCCGCGATGCGGCCGGAACCTCCCTGCCGGCGGGCATCTACCGCTTCGAGGCCCTGGGCCTGCGCGAGGGCGAGACCGTGGGGCTCGCGACCGCGCTCGGCGCCAACGTGAACAGCGTGACCATCGGGGCCAACGGCGAGATGACGCTGAATGTCGACGGCATCGGGCCGCTCGGCATCAGCGCGGTGAAGGAAATTCTCTGACAAGGGCCAGCCGGCCGGCGCCGGCTGCAGGTGTACATACAGCGAGGAGCAGCGATATGTCATTCAACACCGGACTCAGCGGCCTGCGCGCGGCGACCTCCGACCTCAACGTGACCGGCAACAACATCGCCAATGCCGGCACGACGGGCTTCAAGCAGTCGCGCGCGGAATTCGGCGACGTCTACGCGGCGAGCCTCACCGGCGCCAGCACGATCGGCAGCGGCGTGATGCTGCAGCAGGTCGCGCAGCAATTCACGCAGGGCAATATCGCGCTGACCCAGCGCGACCTCGATGTCGCGATCAACGGCCGCGGCTTCTTCATCCTGAACAACGGCGGCGAGCGCACCTACACCCGCGCCGGCGTGTTCGGGGTGGACAAGGACGGCTACGTGGTCAGCAACACCGGTGGCCGGCTGGTGGGCTACGCGGCGAACGCCGCGGGACAGGTGGACCTGGGCAACGAGGTCGACCTGCGCATCGAGGCCTTCAAGCTGGAGCCGAACAAGACCTCCGAGGTGAAGCTCGGCTTCAACCTCGACGCCGCGGCCGCCGCGGTCGACGCGGCGCTCTACCCGGAGTTCGACCCCGCGGACCAGAGCACCTTCAACTTCGCCTCGTCGGTGACGCTGTACGATTCCGAGGGCATTGCGCACGTCGGCACCATGTACTTTCGCAAGGACCAGCCCAATCCCGCGATCGAGACCGGGGTGAACAACGACTGGTACATGTGGCTCGCGATCGACGGCGAGCTGGTGAACGGCGGCAACCCGACGAACCCCGCGACCTCGCCGCTCGATCCCAACGGCGACCACAGTGCGTTTCGCGTGCGCTTCAACGAGGACGGCACGCTCAATCCCGCGACCAACCAGTTCGTGATCGACGACTGGGTGCCCGCCCTGCAGATCCAGAGCGTGTTCGATTCCAACGCCGAGCCGTGGGGGCCGCTCGGTGGCGCTGCTTCTCCGAACTACAACGGCGTGGTCGATGCGGAGACCTCGGATTTCGTGCTCGACATCAGCGGCTCCACGCAGTTCGGCGACGATTTCAACATCGACGCGGTGAGCCAGGACGGTTTCGGTCCGGGCCAGCTCGTGGGCACCGACATCTCGGAGAACGGCATCCTGTTCGCCCGCTACACCAATGGCCAGTCGCAGGTCCTGGGGCAGATCATCCTCGCCGATTTCCGCAACCCGCAGGGCCTGACGGCGCTCGGCAACACGCAATGGGCGGAGTCCTACGCATCGGGGCAGCCCACGCGCGGCATGGCGACGGCCGGCGTGTTCGGCTCGCTGCAGGCCGGTGCGCTCGAGGACTCGAACGTGGACATCTCGGAAGAGCTGGTCAACCTGATCGTCGCGCAGCGCAACTTCCAGGCCAACGCCAAGACCATCGAGACCAACAACGCGATCACGCAGACGGTGATCAATATCCGCAGCTGATCATTGGCACGCGCCAGCCGGCCCTGCCCGCGTTGCGTCACGCGCAGGGCCCGCCGGCAGCGCGGCAGGAGCACCGATGGACCGAGCGCTTTACACCAGCATGACCGGCGCCAAGCACAACACGCTGGCGCAGACGGTGCATGCGAACAACCTGGCCAACGTGAGCACCGACGGCTTCCGCCGCGACTATGTCGCGGCGCGCAGCATGGGCGTCTGGTACGGCGACGGCTTGCCGACGCGGGTGCACGCGCTCACCGAGCGCCCCGCCACCGATTTCGCGATCGGCTCGCTGCGCGAGACCGGCCGCGACCTCGATATCGCGGTGCGCGGCGAGGGCTGGATCGCGGTGCAGGCGCCGGACGGATCGGAGGCCTACACCCGCGCCGGCAACCTGCAGATCACGCCGTTCGGGCAGCTGCTGACCGGCAACGGCTTGCCGGTGCTCGGCAACCGCGGGCCGATCGCGATTCCCGATGCGAGCAAGGTGGAGATCGGCGAGGACGGCACGATCACGGTGCGCGCGCTCGGTCAGGGCCCCGAGGCGCTGGCGGACATCGATCGCATCCGGCTGGTGAATCCCCTCGAGCAGGACCTGCTGAAGCGCGAGGACGGGCTCGTGTACATGCGTGATGGAGCGCGGCCCCCGGCCGATGCGACGGTGAACGTGGTCTCGGGCTTTCTCGAGGGAAGCAACGTGAACGCCGTCGAGGCGCTGACAGAGATGCTGAGCCTCGCGCGCCAGTACGAGATGCAGGTGAAGCTGATGAAGACCATCGACGAGAACAGCGAAGCCGCGGCACGTTTGTTGCTGATCTCGTAGGAAAGCGCAATAAAGTCTGAGGAAGGTTGAGGAGCAAGCGCCATGATGAATGCACTGTGGGTGAGCAAGACGGGCCTGAGCGCCCAGGACACCCAGCTCGCGACGATCTCGAACAACCTGGCCAACGTCTCGACGGTCGGGTTCAAGCGCGACCGCGTGACCTTCGAGGACCTGCTGTACCAGATCCGCCGCCAGCCCGGCGCGCAGAGCTCCGAGGACAACCAGCTCCCCTCGGGCCTGCAGATCGGCACCGGCGTGCGCATTGTCTCGACGCAGAAGGAGTTCACCGAGGGCAGCCTGCAGGTCACCGGCAATGCGCTGGACGTGGCGATCAACGGGCGTGGCTTCTTCGAGGTGCTGCAGCCCGATGGCACCACCGCCTACACGCGCAACGGCCAGTTCCACCTGAGCCGCGACGGCGAGATCGTCAATGCCGACGGCCTGGTGATCCAGCCCTCGATCACGATTCCCGAGGGTGCGCAGTCCCTCACGATCGGCAAGGACGGCACGGTCTCGGTGGTGCTCCCCGGCGAGCCCGAGGCGCAGCAGATCGGATCGCTGACGCTCACCGACTTCATCAACCCGGCGGGGCTCGAGGCGATCGGCGGCAACCTGTTCCTGGAGACCACGGCTTCGGGCAGCCCCACCAACGGCACGGCGGGTCTCGACGGCCTGGGCACGATCGAGCAGGGCAACCTGGAGAACTCGAACGTCGAGGTCGTGGAGGAGCTCGTGAACATGATCACGACGCAGCGTGCCTACGAGATGAACGCGAAGGTCATCTCCACCAGCGACCAGATGCTGGCTTACATCACGCAGAACCTGTGACAGGACCCGCGATGAAACGCTTCACTGAATCCACGCCGGGTCCGTGCCGCGCCGCAGCCGTGCTCGGCGTGCTGTTGGCTGCTGGCCGGCTGCATGGGCACGCCGCTGCGCGAATTGCCGGACGATCCGGCCTACGCGCCGTTGCCGGCCAGCGCGCCGGCGCCGGACTTCCAGGCGCAGGGCGGGATCCGGTACGCGCGCTTCGGCGCCTCGCTGTTCTCCGACCGTCGCGCCGCCCAGGTCGGGGACATCATCACGGTGCGCCTGGTCGAAAGCACGCAGGCCAGCAAGGATGCCGACACCGAGATCAGCAAGGACAGCGACCTGCAGTTCAACGAGGGCGTGATGCTGGGCAACGATTTTGCCGGCGGCGAGCACAGCCTCGAGACCGATGTGCAGCAGAACCGCGAGTTCAAGGGCAACGCCGAGAGCTCGCAGAGCAACAGCCTGAGCGGCAGCATCGCGGTGACCGTCACCGAAGTGACGGCGAACGGGTTGCTGCGCGTGCGCGGCGAGAAGTGGCTGCAACTCAATCGTGGCCAGGAGTACATCCGCCTGAGCGGGCTGGTGCGCCAGGAAGACCTCGCGCCCGACAACTCCGTGCCCTCGACCAGGCTCGCCGATGCCCGCATCGGCTACAGCGGCACCGGCGAGCTGGCGCAATCGAACAACATGGGCTGGCTGGGCAAGTTCTTCAACTCCGGGGTGTGGCCGCTATGAGCAGCGCAACGCAGATGGCGCGGTTGCGCGCCGCACTCGCGCGCGGTGCCTTCCCGCTCGTCGCCGCGGCCCTGGTATTGCTGTCCTCGGGTGGTGTGGCGCATGCCGAACGGGTCAAGGACATCGCCGCGCTCGCGGGCGTGCGCAACAACCACCTCATCGGTTACGGGCTCGTGGTCGGGCTCGACGAGACCGGCGACCAGACCACGCAGGCGCCGTTCACCTCGCAGTCGTTGATGCGAATGCTGCGCCAGTTCGGCATCGCGCTGCCCGAAGGCATGCGGCTGCAGCTGAAGAACATCGCCGCCGTGGCGGTGCACGCGCAGCTGCCGGCCTTCGCCAAGCCGGGCCAGACGATCGACGTGACGGTCTCCTCGCTGGCGAACGCCAAGAGCCTGCGCGGCGGCACGCTGCTGCTGACGCCCCTGAAGGGCGTCGACGGGGAGGTCTATGCGCTCGCCCAGGGCGATCTCGTCGTCGGGGGCTTCGGGGCCGAGGGGCAGGACGGTTCGCGCGTCACGGTGAACGTCGTGAATGCCGGGCGCATCGCCAACGGCGCCATAGTCGAGCGCGGCGTGGAGACGTCGTTCACCCAGGGCAGCGAGCTGCGCTTCAATCTGCTGCGTCCCGATTTCACCACCGCGCGGCGCGTGGCCGAGCGCATCAACGAGACGCTGGGCTCGGGTGTGGCCAGCGCGATGGATGCGGGCACGGTGCAGGTGCGCGGGCCGGAGAATGCCGACCAGCGCGTGTCCTTCGTCTCGCTGCTGGAAAATCTCGAGGTGGAACCCGGCGAGGCGCCGGCGCGCGTGGTCATCAATTCGCGAACCGGCACGATCGTGGTCGGCAATCACGTCACGGTCGAGCCGGTGGCCATCACGCACGGCAGCATGACCGTGGTCGTGACCGAGAACCTCCAGGTCAGCCAGCCCGGACCTTTCGGTGGCCTGGGCCGGACCGTCGTCACGCCGCAGTCCGACATCCAGATCGACCAGGAAGGCAATCGCATGTGGAAGCTGAACGGCGTCTCCACGCTCGACGAACTGGTCCAGGCCGTCAACGGCGTGGGCGCCGCGCCGGGAGACCTCATGGCGATCCTCGAAGCGCTGAAACAGTCGGGCGCGCTGCGCGCCGACCTGATCGTGATCTGAAAGGCGTGGCGCGGTGAGCCGGGAGCCAGGGTCATGAACGCTGCAGGTGCCTCGGGGCAGAGCGCGGCTCCCGCCGCGTGGACCGACCTTGCAGGCCTGAACGCGATCACGGCGCTCGGTCGCGAAGACCGCGGCGCCGCGCTGGAAGCGGCTGCGCGGCAGTTCGAATCGTTCTTCGTCTCGCAACTGCTGAAGGGCATGCGCTGCGGCGAACGAGCTCTTCGCCGCCGACAATCCGCTGAACACCAACGAGATGCAGTTCCGCCAGGACATGCTCGACCAGCAGCTCGGCGTCTCGCTGACGCAGGGTCGCGGGCTCGGGCTGGCCGGCATGCTCGCGGGACAGTTGCGCCAGCAGTTCGGCGCACCGGAGGCGGCCGTGGCGCGCGCCGCTGCCGCCGGGGAGGCCGGGCTCGAGGCGCGCCGTATCGACGCCGCCCCGCGCCAGCCGGCGCGTGCGATGCTGCCGCGCGTGGCGCGCGCGGCCCTGCCGCCGGTGGTGAGCAGCGCGCTGCGGATCCTGGAACCCGTCGCGCAAGAGGCGCGCAGAACGATCGCGGAAAGCCTGTTCCGCGGCAAGGAGAGCTTCGTGCGCGCGGTGCTGCCCGAGGCGCGTCGCGCCGCCCGGGCGCTCGGCGTCGATCCGCGCGTGCTGGTCGCGCAATCGGCGCTCGAAACCGGGCTGGGGCCAGTCGATCCTGAGCGATCATGCCGGGCGCAGCAGTCACAACCTGTTCAACATCAAGGCCGGGAGCTACTGGGAAGGGCGCTCGGTCGGCGTCACGACGCTGGAGTTCAGCAACGGCATCGCGCAGCGGCAGCGCGCGCGGTTTCGCGCCTACGGTTCCTTCGCCGAGAGCTTCGCCGACTACGTCGCACTGCTGAAGAGCCAGCCGCGCTATGCCGCGGCGCTGGCGAACGCCGACGATCCGGCGCGCTTCATGCGCTCGCTGCAGCAGGCCGGCTATGCAACCGATCCCGAGTACGCGCGCAAGGTGATGGAACTGCTGGACGACGCCACGCTGGCGGGGCCGGGCTGAGCCATGGCGGACCTGCTGCGCATCGCCACGACGGGCCTGCTGACCTACCAGGGCTCGCTGAACACCACCGGGCACAACATCGCCAACGCCGCTGTCGAGGGCTACAGCCGCCAGCGCGCGGAGCTGGTGTCGCTGCCGGGGCAAAACCTCTCGGGCGCCGTGTTCGGCAACGGCGTGGACATCGCCACGGTCTCGCGCATCGTCGACCAGTTCGTGACCAGCCAGCTGCGCACGGACACCTCGCTCTATTACCGCGCCGAGTCGCTGAACGGCTGGAACGAGCAGATCGACGCGCTGTTCGCGGACGACGCGATCGGCATCTCGGATCGCATCGACGAATTCTTCGGCGCGCTGCAGGATGGCGCCAGTGATCCGCAGTCGATCGCCACGCGCACGGTGGTGCTCGAGACCGCCACGACGCTGACGCAGCGCTTCCAGTCGCTCTATGCGCAGCTGGAGGACATGAACGACGGGCTGAACACGCAGCTCACCGCGCTGGCGCAGGAAATCACCGCGCTGGCCAGCGGTGTGGCCGAGCTGAACCGGCAGATCGCCATGCGCATCGGCAGCACCGGCGCCGGCGAGCACCAGCCCAACGACCTGCTGGACCAGCGCGACCGGCTCATCGAGCAGCTCGCCGGCCTGGTCGACGTGCAGGCGGTGACCGACGGCAGCGCGATCAACCTCTACCTCGGCAAGGGCCAGGCGCTGGTGACCGGCACGCAGGTGAACGCGGCCGTGACGGTCCCCGATCGCTTCGATCCCGGCAGGCTGCAGCTCGCCCTCGAACTCAACGGCGCGACCTCGGTGGTCAGCTACGCCGCGACCGGGGGCCAGGTCGGCGGGCTGCTGGCGTTTCGCGAGGAGCTGCTCTATCCCGCGTTCAATGCGCTGGGCCGTGTCGCGCTGGCGCTCACGGACGACATCAATGCGCAGAACCGTCTTGGCGTCGACCTCGAGGGCGACCTGGGCGGGCTGGTGTTCAGCGACGTCAACGAACAGATCGCCGCGGTGCTGCGCGCGCGACCCGCGAGCGACAACGATCCGGCCTCCACCGGCGGCGTGCGCGTGTTCATCGAGGACACCGCGCAACTCACCACCAGCGATTACCGGCTCGACATCGGCAGCGACGGGTCGTCGTGGCGCCTGCTCCGGCTGCAGGACGCCACGCTGGTGGCGAGCGGTGCCAGCCTCGGCGACACGCTGGTGACGGTGGACGGCTTCACGCTGGACCTGAACCTGAGCGAGGTGCCCCCGGGCAACTTCGTCGCCGGCGACAGCTTCCTCATCGAACCGACCCGGCGCGGCGCGCAGTTCGTCAGCACCGTGATGTCACGCGCGGAGGATCTCGCGTTCGCGGGCGCCGTGCGTGCCGCTGCGGCAACGGGCAACATGGGCACCGGCTCCATCGCGCCGGGCGAGACCTTCGACACCGCCAGCGCGATCTTCGCCACGCCGGGACAGCTCTCGCCGCCGCTGCTGATCCGCTTCACCAGTGCGACGCAATTCGACGTGCTCGATGCAGAACACCTCGGCCGTGCTGGTCTCCGGCCTGGGCTTCGCGCCGGGCACCGCCAACACCCTGTTCAGCCGCGTCGGCACGGATCCCGATTACTTCGGTTTCCAGGTCGTGCTCGCGGGCGAGCCGGCGGCCGGCGACTCCTTCCGCATCGACTACAACGGCGGCGGCACCTCGGACAATCGCAACGCGCTGCTCATGTCCGCGCTGCAGTCGGCCGATACAATGTCCAACGGCAGCGCGAGCTACCAGGAGGCCTACCGTGAACTGGTGGCCGAGACGGGCAGCCAGACGCAGCGATCGCGCATCGAGAGGGAGTCCAGCCTCGCGGTGCTGGACCAGACGCGGGAGCGGCGCGAAGGGCCTGTCGGGCGTCAATCTCGACGAGGAGGCCGCCAACCTGATCCGCTTCGAACAGGCGTACAATGCCTCGGCGCAGGTGATCAGCGTGGCGCGCGCGGTGCTCGACGCGCTGTTCGACGCGCTGGCTTGAGGGAAGGGCAATGCGTATCTCGTCGATGCAGATATTCATCACTGGCGTGCGGCAACATCCAGAACGCCCAGGCCGAGGTGGCGCGCACCCAGGAGGAGATCTCCGTGGGCAAGCGCGTGCTGACGCCGGCCGACGACCCGGCGGGCGCGGCGCTCGCGCTGGGGATCCGGCAGGAGCTGGCCCGCAGCGCGCAGTACCAGCGCAATGCCGATCTCGCGGAAGGCGACCTGCAGCAGCAGGACGTGGAGCTCGAGGCGGTGGAGAACTTGCTGCTGCAGTTGCAGGACCTGGCGTTGCAGGCGGGCGGCCCCGCCGTGTCGCAAGCCGAGCTGGCCATCATCGTCGCCGGCATCGATCAGGCCGGAAAACAGCTGCTCTCCGTTTTCAACGCCCGCAGCACCAGCTACGGCGATTACCTCTTCGCCGGCTTCAGCGGCGACACGCAGCCCTTCGTGCAGAGCGCGGCGGGCCGCAGCGAGTACCGCGGCGACGACGGGGGAGCGCACGGTGGAGATCGGCTCGGGCCTCGACGTGCAGTCGCGCGACAACGGGCGCGAGCTGTTCGTCGACATCCCGGCCGCGGCGAACACCTTCGTCACGCGTCCGGCGACGAACAACCAGGGCAGCTGGCGATATCTCCGCCGGGCGCATCGTGGACCAGGCGGCCTATGACGCCGTGTATCCCGACGACCTGGTCGTGCGCTTCGGTGCCGGCACCTATCAGGTCGACCGCATCGATCGTGCCACGGGCGCGGCCAGCACCGTGCTGCCGCCGCAGCCCTACGTCGCCGGCGAAGCGCTGACGATCACGGTCGCCGGCACCGAGGTTGGCATCGTGGGTTCACCCGCGCCCGGTGACGCGTTCGTGCTCGAGGCGAGTGCCACGCAGCCGCTGCTGCTCACGGTGCAGCGTCTGGCGGACGGCTTGCGCAACATTCCCGACACCGCGGCGGGCGCCACCGAGCGCGCGCGCGTCGTCGCCGAGGCCCTGAACAGCATCGACCAGGCGGAGCAGTCGGTCACGGCGAGTCGCGCGTCGCTCGGGCCGCGCCTGAACCTGCTGGACGATGCGCGCGCCGAGCAGGCCGCGCTCGATCTGATCAACGACGAGACCCTGTCGGACCTGGTGGACCTCGATTACAACGAGGCGGCGAGCCGGCTGTCGTTCCAGACGTTCGTGCTCGAGGCCGCGCAGCAGAGCCTGGTGAAGATCGCCAACCTGTCGTTGTTCAATTTCATGCGCTGAGAAGGTTTGCGCACCCTGCCGTAGGTCCGGCTTCAGCCGGACAATTGTCCGCATGAATGCGGACCTACGGGAGATGGGCAATTGTCCGCATGAACGCGGACCTACGCATGTCCGGCTGAATCCGGACCTACGATTCGGGCTGGTTCTCGTGATACGCGGATATGGCCCGGCGCTGGCGGCGCGCGGTCGCGGAGGTTCCCGCCGCTGCCGCGAGCGCCTGCCGCGCGAGGGACATCAGTTCCTCGTTCATGCCCAGCAGGTGGCGGATCGCGGCGATGCGCAACTGCGCGTTGTGCGGCTCGATGGGGAAGTCGTCGGCAAAGCCGGCGATAGCGTCCATGCGATCCCGCGCCAGCCCCTCGAGCGTGGCCAGATCGTCGCCGGCGAGTGCGGCGCCAATGCGCGCGTCGATTGCGGCGATGCGATCCCAGTGCCCGTGCAGTGTCCCGGGCAGCGCGGCGCGCAGTCCGGCCGCGTCGGGTGCCATCAGTTGCCGCTATCCGGTGCGCGCCTGATGATGCTCGCGGTGTTCTGCAGTTGTGCGAGCAGGAAATCGCTGCTGCCCTGCAGTTCGGCCACCAGCGCATCGAGTGCGGCGAAGCGCGCGCGGTACTGGGATTCGAACTTTTCCAGCCGTATGTTGAGCTTCTCGCGCTCGGCCTCGATGGCCTCGAGTTGGCGGTCCAGTCCTTCGGTGCGCGTCGCGAGCAGGCCGCCGCGGTCGAGGAGCCCGTCCAGCATCCCCTCGAGCCGCGTCGCAACGCCATTCTGTGTACTGAACAGCGTGCTGACGCCGGCAAAATCCCGCGTGAGCGCGGCATCGAGCTTTGCGGGGTCCAGCTGTAGCGTGCCGTCGCGCTGGGTCTGGATGCCCAGATCGGCCAGCGATTGCAGCGTCCCGTCACCGATTCCCGAGGCGCCGATGATCGAGCGCAGGCGCGCGGAAATGCCGCGCACGGTGGCGTCGCCGTTCAGCGCGCCTGCCGTCCTGGTCTCGGCGTTGTAGGACGACACGCCCCTGATCGCCGCCACTACCTCGTTGTATGCGGCGACGAAGGCCGTGATGCGCTCGGCGACCCCGTCACGGTCGAGGGCGATCTCCATGGACTCGACAGCCGGGTTCAGCGGGTCCGCAGGATCCTTCAGCGCAGTGATCGTCACCCCGTCGATCACGCCGATGAAGACATTGCTCGCGCTGAACGCGGTGAGGCCGTCGACGGCGATGCGCGCATCCGCGCCTGCCTGTTGTTCGGCGAGCTGGCTGTTCAGCGGGTCGGCCGGGGAGTAGTAGAAACGCGACAGGCCCAGGCTGTCGGTGCCGTTGGAGTCGGTGTCACTGACGCTGATCCCGATGCGGTTGTCCGCGCCGGTCCTGTCGGACGAGAGCACGAGCCGTGCCACCGTGCCGGCCGATGCGTCCAGCGGATCGCGCGCCACGACCATCAGCGCGGCGCTGACGCCGGCGTTGCCGGCGGCGTCGTTGATCAGCGTCTTCAGCTGGGCGAGGGTGGTGCTGGCGGTGGTCGTGACCTGGAACGACGCGCTGCCGAGCGCGATCGTCAGCGTGCCGGCGCCCACCGTGTCACTGCCGCTCGCGAAGTCCGCGGTGCTGACCAGTTTCTGGGCGCGCGCGGTGCTGAGGACCTGCACCGAATAGCGGCCCGCGACCGCATTCGCATCGGCAATGGCGCTGAAACTCGTGCTGTTGCCGGTCGCGACCGTGCGGCCCCGCAGGGCTGCGGCGTCGCCCAGCGAAGCGGCCACGGTCCTGAGCTTGTCCAGCGCGCTCTTCAATGTGCCGAAGGCCGAGATGTCGGCCTTGATGCCGGCTTCCTTGTTGGCGAGACTGGCGAGTCGCGGCGCGCCTTCGGCGCTGACCAGTTTCGTGAGCAGGGTCTGGAGATCGAGCCCCGAGCCCACTCCCAACGATCCGATGCTGGCCATGCCGGTGAATTCTCCTGTCGATGCCCGTCACGTTCGCAACAATGCCGCAAGCTCCGGCGCGCCGGAGGCCATTACACCTCAGGCCTGTTCGCTGAGCAACAAGCCCGAAGCGGTGGTGCCTTCGCCGCCCTGGCGGGCCAGTTCCTGCAAGGCGGAGGCGATGCGGACCACGACTTCGCCGGGGATCTGGCGGATCAGTTCGTCGGTCTCGGCGTCGTAGACCGACACGATCGTACGCCCGAGTTCCTCGCTGAGCCTGAATGACAGCGAGCGGCGCTCGGGATTGATGTATCGGCTCACCTTGTCGAGCACGGCCTGGAAGTCTTCGCGTGACTGTTGTGTGCCCTCCGTGACCGGCATTGCGGCGGCCTGCCCGGCGTCGCGCGCGGCCACCGGGCTGGCAGCCGCGGAAGTCGCGCCGCTACCGGTGCCCGGAATCGCGGCCGGACCCTGGATGGCGGCTGTGCCGTTGCCGGTGCTCGCCCGGGGTGCGCCGAATGCGAAGCGTACGATTTCCATGGATAGGTCCCGACTTGCAGTTCAGACAACCGGCACGGCCGCGCGCCTTACTGCAGCAGCGCCAGCGCCTGCTGCGGCAGCGCGTTGGCCTGTGCCAGCACCGAGATGCCCGCCTGCTGCAGGATCGAGGCGCGGGTCAGGTTCGCCGTTTCCGCGGCGAAGTCGGCATCCATGATGCGGCTGCGTGCGGCGGTCACGTTTTCGGCCACGTTCGAGAGGTTCGAGATCGTGCTGAGCAGGCGGTTCTGCACGGCACCGAGCTCGCCACGCGCGGCGTCGACGGTCTGCAGCGCTCCGTCGATGGCAGCGATCGCCGCCTGGGCGCCCGCCTGCGTGCTGATGTCGATGGTGGCAACGCCCAACGTCGCGGCGTCCGCGTTCGGAATGCTGATGTCGATCGTCTCGTTCGCGTTCGCGCCGACCTGGAACGATTCCGTGCCGAAGCTGCCGTCGAGCATCTTGCGGCCGCCGAAAGTGGTGGTGTCGGCGATGCGGTCGATCTCCTGCAGCAGCTGATCCACCTCGGCCTGCATCGTGCCGCGCTCGGTGGCGGACCAGATGCCGTTGGCCGACTGGATCGACAGTTCGCGCATGCGCTGCAGCATTTCGCCGTTTTCCGCCAGCGCGCCTTCCGCCGTCTGCGACAGCGAGATGCCGTCGTTGGCGTTGCGCACGGCCTGGTTCAGGCCGCGGATCTGCGCCGTGAAGCGGTTGCTGATCGCCAGCCCCGCCGCGTCATCCTTGGCGCTGTTGATGCGCAGGCCCGAGGAGAGCCGCTGCAACGAGGTCGCCAGTGACTGCCCGCTCCTGTCGAGGTTGCGCTGGGCGTTCAGCGACGGAATGTTCGTATTGATGATCTGCGGCATCGTGCATCTCCTGGGGGCGCCCGTGGCGGGCTGAACTGGTTGAGTCCGGTTTCATCCACTGGCCGCAACAGCGGCGCTCGCGTGTTGTATCGGCGCCGGTCGCGGGAACTTTAAAAAAATTTCGAGCGTCCCGGGTCCTCGTGCGGGCATGCGTGTCATCATGGCCGCACGAGCCGGGGCACGCGCAGAGCGGCCACCCGGACAGGCGATGAGGTATTCGGGACGTGTACAGCAAGAGCGCTCTGGCGCAGTACCGCAAGATCCATGCACAGACCGGGGTGGTGGATGCGGACCCGCATCGCCTGATCCAGTTGCTGCTGGAAGGCGCCATCGACCGCATCGCGCAGGCCAAGGGAGCGCTGGCCTGCGGTGATAGCGAGGCCGTCGGTGTCGCCGTGGGCAAGGCGCTGGGGATCATCGGCGGGCTGCAGGGCTGCCTGGACAAGGAGGCCGGTGGCGAGATCGCGGCCGATCTGGACCGGCTCTACGACTACATGACGCTGCGTCTCATGGACGTGCACCGCGAGAAGAGCGTCGAGCCGCTCGACGAGGTGGGCGCTTTGCTGGGCACCATCCGCAGTGGCTGGGAGGGCATTCGCGGGCAGGTGGCCGCTCCCTGACCGGGAGGCGTCATCTTATTGACAGAAAAATCGCGATCGGGGGCGGTTATTCTGTCGGTATCCGGTTTTCGCCATCTATAATCTGTCCGTGAGCAGCGCCATCCGGCGCTCGCCAGGGATCAGACGAGCGCATGCCGAACCGTACCCACATCCTGCTGCTGGATCACGACGCCGCGCGCCGCGCGACGGCATCCGCCATTCTCGGCTTCCTCGACGAATCCCACATCGCACTGGCGGCGCTGCCCGAGGCGCGCGGCGAGCCGCCGCAGGTGGTGTTGCTGGCTGCCGACGGCGAGGGCTTCGATCTGGAGGCGACGCTGGAGGCGCTGGCTGGCGCTCGATCCGGGTCTGCCGGTGGTGATCACCGCGGCGCCCGCCGGTGGCGTGGCGGCGGGGCGTCACGAGGCGATGCTGATCGGCACGCTGGGCTGGCCTTTCGCCTACACCCGCCTGGTCGATGCGCTGCACCGCGCGCGCGTCTACCGCGAGCAGTACGCGCTGGGGCGCGGGCGCGGCAACGGCGAACTGAAGCTGTTCCGCGAGCTGGTGGGTGCCAGCGCGGGGTTGCGCGCCGTGCGCCGCATGATGAGCCAGGTCGCCGATACCGATGCCACGGTGCTGGTGCTCGGTGAATCCGGCACCGGCAAGGAGGTGGTGGCGCGCAGCCTCCACGCCCACAGCCGCCGCCGCAACGGTCCCTTCGTGCCGCTCAATTGCGGGGCGATTCCGGGCGAACTGCTCGAAAGCGAGCTCTTCGGCCATGAGAAGGGGGCATTCACCGGTGCCGTCAGCAGCCGCGCGGGCCGTTTCGAGCTGGCGCAGGGCGGCACGCTGTTCCTCGACGAGATCGGGGACATGCCGCTCGCGATGCAGGTGAAACTGCTGCGCGTGCTGCAGGAGCGCAGCTTCGAGCGGGTGGGCGGCAGCCAGACGCTGGAAGCGGACGTGCGCATCGTCTGCGCGACCCACAAGAACCTCGAGGAGATGATCGCGAAGGGCAGCTTCCGCGAGGACCTCTACTACCGCATCAACGTGTTTCCGATCGAGATGCCGCCGTTGCGCGAGCGCACCGAGGACCTGCCCCTGCTGGTCAACGAGCTCACCACGCGGCTGGAGCGCGAGCAGCGCGGCAGCGTGCGCTTCAGCGCGGCGGCGCTGGCCTCCCTGCAGCGCCACCCGTGGGCGGGCAATGTGCGCGAGCTCGCCAACCTGGTCGAGCGCATGGCGATCATGCATCCCGACGCCGTGGTCGGGGCGCGCGACCTGCCGCCGAAGTTCCGCCATCTCGAGGCGCACGAGGAGGACGAAGTGGCGCTGCCCGCCGCCCCCGAACCGGTGCTGGCCGAGACGGCGGCGTCCGCCGCCGCGGCCGGCCTGTTGCCGGTCAACGGGCTGGATCTCAAGGAATACATCCAGGATCTCGAAAAGAGCCTGATCGAGCAGGCGCTGGACGATTGCAGCGGGGTGGTCGCGCGGGCGGCCGACCGGCTGCGCCTGCGGCGCACCACGCTGGTCGAGAAGATGCGCAAGTACGACCTGCTGAACCCCGCCGCGGCGGCGGAAGCTTGACGCATTCGTGCTGGTTGCCGGGCGTGGCCTCCAACCTTTTGAATTAAAACGAGCAAAAAAAATCGGGCATGTGAATTGCTGGATCCTTGCCGGAACGTCAAATTTCCGGATGGTGGTCAGATGCCTGAGCAGTTGCGTCGCGTTCCGGGCAGGGCCCGCGCGGGCGCGCGGGTGGCGCGCGATGAGCGCCTCGCTCGCGCAGATGCGCGATGGCGTCCCCGGGTCGGTCCGCGACAGCGCCGATATCCAGGCGGCCTTCGCGCTGTTCAACCAGGTCTCCGCCGAGCTCAGCGACTCCTACCGCCTGCTCGAGCGCCGCGTCGAGGAGCTCTCCTCGGAACTCGAGCAGGTCGACCGCGCGCGGCTGCGTGAGCTGGAGGAGAAGGAGCGCGTCTCGGAGCGCCTGCAGAGCCTGCTCGACCTGCTGCCCGGCGGCGTGGTCGTGCTCGACCGCCACGGCATCGTCTGCGACTGCAACCCCGCCGCGCGCGAGATGCTGCAGGGCGGCGTGCTCGGGGAGCGCTGGGTCGAGGTGATCCGGCGCTGCTTCGCGCCGCGCCGCGACGACGGGCACGAGATATCGCTCGCCAGCGGACGTCGCGTCAGCGTGGCCACGCGCTCGCTCGAGCGCGACATGGGGCAGGTCGTGCTGCTCACCGACCAGACCGAGACGCGCGAGCTGCAGGACCGCCTGAGCCGCCACCAGCGCCTCAACGCGATGGGGCGCATGATGGCGGCGCTGGCGCACCAGCTGCGCACCCCGCTGGCCGCCGCGATGCTCTACGCCTCGAATCTGCGCGATGCAGAACTGACGCCGGAGCAGACCCGCAAGTTCTCGGCGAAGATCCTCTCGCGCCTGACCCACCTCGAGCGCCAGGTGCGGGACATGCTCATCTTCGTGCGCGGCGACGTGGCGCTGGAGAACGTGAGCAGCCTCGGCGAGCTGTTCGAGGATCTCGCCGCCGCGATGGAAGCGCCGCTGGCCGGCGCGCAGGCGCGCTGCGAGCAGCGCATCGACTGTGACCGCACGCTGCAGCTGCTGTGCAACCGGGAAGTGCTCTCGGGGGCCCTGCTGAACCTGGTGACCAACGCGCTGCAGGCCGCGGGGCAGGGCGCGCCTGATCGCGGTGCAGGCGGCGCTGCGCGACGGCCGCGTGTGCATCAGCGTGTGCGACAACGGTCCCGGCATGAGCCCCGAAGTGCTGGCGCAGCTCGGGGACGGCTTCTTCACCACCCGGGCCCAGGGCACGGGCCTCGGACTCGCGGTGGTGCGGGCGGTGGCGCGCGCGCACGGCGGCGAGCTCGAGATCCGCTCGGCGCCGGGGCAGGGTACCTGCGCCAGCCTGTTGCTGCCGCTGCACGAGCGGGGCGCGGATGCCGGAGGCCGCGTTCATGCGTGAGCACACGCGTGCGCGGCACGCGCGTGCTGATCGTCGAGGACGATGCGGAGCTGCGCGAAGCGCTCGCCGACACGCTGGAGCTCGCGGGCTGTCGCGTCGCGGCCGCAGCCGGCGCGCCCGAGGCGCTCGCGCTGCTGGCGCACGACGTGCGGTCGATGTCGTGGTCTCCGACGTCAACATGACGGGCATGGACGGTCACGAACTGCTGCGGCGCATTCGCGCGCTGCATCCGCAGGTGCCGGTGGTCCTGATCACGGCCTTCGGCAGCATCGAGCGCTCGGTGCAGGCGATGCGCGACGGGGCCTCCGACTACCTGGTGAAACCCTTCCAGCCGGCGCAGCTGCTCGAGGTGATCGCGCGCCTCGGCGCCGGGGCAGCCGGCGGCGACGAGGATCCGGTGGCGGTGGCGCGCGAATCGGTCGAGCTGCTGCAGCTGGCGCGACGGGTCGCCGCGACCGACTCCACGGTGCTGCTGTGCGGCGAGAGCGGCACCGGCAAGGAAGTGCTGGCGCGCTACATCCATCGCCATTCGGCCCGCAGCGAACGCGCCTTCGTGGCGATCAACTGCGCCGCGATCCCCGAGAACATGCTGGAAGCGATGCTCTTCGGTCACGAGAAGGGCGCGTTCACCGGCGCCTACACCGCCATGCCCGGCAAGTTCGAGCAGGCCGAGGGCGGCACGCTGCTGCTCGACGAGATCTCCGAGATGGATGGCGCGCTGCAGGCCAAGCTGCTGCGCGTGCTGCAGGAGCGCGAGGTGGAGCGCCTGGGTGGACGCCGGCCGCTGGCGGTGGACGTCAGGGTCATCGCCACCACGAACCGCGAACTGCGTGCCGCAGGTCGCCTCGGGGCGCTTTCGCGAGGATCTCTACTACCGGCTCAGCGTCTTCCCGCTGCGCTGCCTGCCGCTGCGCGAGCGTGGCGAGGACATCCTGCCGCTCGCCGAGCGCCTGGTGCGCCGGCACGCGGTGAAGATGCACCACGTGCCGGTGCAGTTCGACGCGGGCGCGCGTGCGCGCGCTGCTCGCGCACCCGTGGCCCGGCAACGTGCGCGAACTGGACAACGCGATGCAGCGCGCGCTGATCCTGCAGGGCGGCGTCGGTGGTGTCGGCGGCGCACCTGCGCCTCGAGCCGGTGGCGTCGCCGGCGAGCCGGCGCCGAGCCCGGGCCGGTGGCGCAGCCGGCGCCGCCGGGGATGCCGATGCATGCAGGGACTGAGCGGCGATCTGCGCCTGCGCGAGTTCGAGATCATCGTGAACATGCTCAAGGACACGCGGGGCAGCAAGGCGATGGCGGCCGAGCGGCTGGGGATCAGCCCGCGCACCCTGCGCTACAAGGTGGCGCGGATGCGCGAGAGCGGGCTGGACGTGGACGCCGCGCTGCTACAGGCCTGAGCGCCTCGCGGCGCCCGGGCGGGGATGGGCGTGACGGTTCAGTTGGTGAATTCCGGCGAGAACATGTCCCACAGGATCACGCCGGCGCCCATCATCGCGATCAGGATCACCAGGCACACCGCCACCACCGCGCTCGCGAACAGGAAGCCGCGATCCTCCGGCACCTTCATCACCGCGGGAATGCCGATGTACAGCAGGTACAGGCTCCAGCCCGCCGAGGCGAGGCCAACCACCATCACGATGGACGGCACCGGGTTGAAGCCGACCACGCCCGCGATCAGCATCGGCACGGCGGTGAAACCTGCCACGGTGATGCCGCGCATCAGCGTCGATTGCGCGCCGTAGCTGGTCGCCATCCAGTGGATCGACCACCCGATGATGCAGACCCATACCACCAGGCCCACGTAGAGCGCTGCGCCCAGGGCAATGCCGCCCGAGCGCGCGAACTTCGTGACTTCACCGGAGCCCACGGTCCAGCCCATGTGCGTGGTGCCGTAGTACCAGGCAACGGCGGGCAGCACGGCCAGTATCAGGATGGGCAGCAGGTTGCTCGCCCGGTCGGCGACCGCGGCGAGCCGCTGCCACGTGCTGTGGGGGCTGAACAGAATGCCGATTGCGTTGGTGATCATCGTGATGCCCGTGCTCCTGGTGTGTTATGGAATCGAGATAACGGAGACCGCTGCACTGCTGCGATCGGCGCGGAATATAGCAGGCGGCGGGCAGGCTTCACTTGACCTGCGTCAAGCGCGAAAATCAGGCTCCCTCGCTGCCGTCGGCCACCGAGCGCAGCAGTTCGGCGTCGATGATGTTGATCTCCTTGTTGTCGACCGCGAGCACGCCCAGCTTCTGGAACCGGCTGAGGACGCGGCTGACCGTCTCCACGGTGAGGCCGAGGTAGTTGCCGATGTCGGTGCGCGACATGGGCAGGCGGAAGTTGGCCGCCGAGAGCTTGCGCCGCTTGTTGCGCGCGGAGATGCTGAGCATCAGCGTGGCAACCCGCTGGTCGGCGGTGTTCTTGCTGAGCAGGGTCAGCAGCTGCTGGTCCTCGGCGATCTCCTGGCTCATCAGCTGGAAGAAGTGCCGCTGCAGGCTGGGCAGGCGCTGGCTGAGTTCGCCGAGCTTGTCGAAGGGTATCTCGCAGACCGCGGCGGTTTCCATCGCGCGCGCCGAACTGGCGTACTTGTTCTTCGCGATGCCGTCCATGCCGAGCACTTCGCCGGGGAAGTAGAACCCGGTGACCTGCTCCTGGCCGTTGTCGGTGATGGAGTAGGCCTTCACGCTGCCCGAGCGCACCGCGAACACCGAGCCGAAAGGCTGGTCCTGGCGGTACAGGTGCTCGCCCTTCTGCAGCGGCCGGCTGCGCTGGATGATCTCGTCGAGTTGCTCGACCTCGTGGAGGTCCAGCGCGATCGGCAGGCAAATGCTGTTCAACCGGCAGTTGCCGCAGTTGATCTGGTAGTCGTGGGGGCAGCGATGCCCGGTGCCACTGACGTCGTGGGATTTCAGCACTTCCGTCACGGCGCACCCCTCTGAAGCCGATTCCGCTTTAGCGGGCAGTATAAAGTAGAGTGCGCCTGCGTGAACAGGCGGGTGCGCCCGGTCCGCTCCGGCACTGCAGCCGCGGGGGAGGGAGGCTCAGATGGTGCGCGAAAAACGCTGGCGCGAGGGGTCGACGTAGGCGTCGAAGACCATGCAGATGTTGCGCACCAGCGGGCGACCCGCCGCGGTCACGCGGATGTGGTCACCCTCGCTTGCCAGCAGGCCTTCGCGTTCCATGTCCCCGAGGATACGCATCTCGCGTGCGAAGTGGCTGGCGAAGTCGATGCCGTGCCGCTCCCCGATCTCCGCGGTGTCGATGCCCATGCGGCAGATCAGCCGCATGATCACGTCGCGGCGCAGCTGGTCTTCGGACGTGAGCCGGCAGTCCGCGCTGCACCGGCAGTTTGTCCTGCTCGAGCAGGGCATAGTATTCATCGACGGTCTTCACGTTCTGGCAGTAGAGGTCGGCGGTGCTGCTGATCGACGACACCCCGATGCCGACGAGTTCGGGCGCGAGCTGCGTCGAATAGCCCTGGAAATTGCGCTGCAGCGTGCCGTTGTGCAGGGCCTGCGCGAGCTCGTCTTCCGGCTTCACGAAATGATCCATCCCCACGTAGAGATAGCCGGCGTCGGTCAGCGTGTCGATGATGGTGTGCAGCACCTCGAGTTTCTCGTCCGCGCTCGGCAGCTGCATGCGATCGATGCTGCGCTGGCTGCTGAAGACGTCGGGCAGGTGGGCGTAGCTGTAGCAGGAAACCCGGTCAGGATTCAGTGCCAGCACCTTGGCCAGGGTCTGCTCCATCGAAGCGGGGCTCTGCAGCGGCAGGCCGTAGATCAGGTCGAAACTGAGCGACTTGAAGCGGTGCTCGCGCACCGCATCGACCAGGCTCTCGACCATGTCGAAGGGCTGGATGCGGTTGACCGCGCGTTGCACGGCCGGGTCGAAATCCTGGATGCCCATGCTGACCCGATTGAAGCCGAGCCCCTTGAGCAGCGCGATGGTGCCCGTGTCGACCGAACGCGGGTCGATCTCGATCGAGTACTCGCGCTCGGGAGCGTCGATCAGCGAGAAATGCTTCGCCAGCCCGTGCATCAGCCGGGTGAGCTCGGCCGGGCCGAGGAAGGTCGGCGTGCCACCGCCCCAGTGCAGCTGGGTCACGCGGCGGCGGCGGTCGAAGTGGCGCGAGAGCAGCGCGATCTCCTTTTCCACGGCGACGATGTAGCGCTCGGCAACGGCCGCGTCGCGGGTGACGATCTTGTTGCAGGCGCAGTAGTAGCAGATGTTGCGGCAGTACGGGATGTGCACGTACAACGACAGCGGGCCGATGACCGGGGGACGCTCGAGCAGATACTGCTCGTATTCGCGCGACCCGAAGCCCTCCGTGAACTGCAGCGCGGTCGGGTAGGACGTATAGCGCGGACCGGCCACGTCGTACTTGCGGATCAGCGCCGGATCCCAGCGGATGCGGTCGTCGAATCCGTGGCTGGCGACGTTGGATGTCCATGGTGCGTGTTCCGGGTTCGCGCCTCGGCGGGAGTCCGCCATTGCCGAGCAGTTTACTCAGCTATTCCCGGGGCGCGTTGATGCACGTCAACGCATTGCGCGGAGCGGGAATATTGCCGCGATCAGCCGCGGCATTCCGTGAATCTTGATGAAGGTCAAATCCGTATGACGACGGACGTCTATAGTTGCGTCGTGGTTTTTCGAGTGTTGAAGTAAACAGGAGTGCAACAATGAAGAAAGTATCGAAAATCAGCCTGCTGGCAGCCGCGATGCTGGTATCGGGAGCCGCGAGCGCGTACGAGGCGGGCGACTGGATCGTGCGTGGCGGTCTCGTCAATGTCGATCCGAATGACGACAGCAGCAACCTCAGCGTCGAGGGCAGCCGCCTCGCTGGCACGCAGGTGGACGTGGACGCAGACACGCAGCTGCTGCTGAACGTGACCTACATGGCGTCGAGCCATGTCGGGGTGGAACTGCTCGCGGCAACGCCGTTCGAGCACACCGTCAGCACCGGCGGCCTGAGCAGGTACGGCCTGAATGACGTCGATCTGGGCGAGATCAAGCACCTGCCCCCGACGCTGACCGCGCTGTGGTACCCGATGGCCCGCCAGTTCGAAGTTCCAGCCCTTCATCGGCCTCGGCGTGAACTACACCGTGTTCTTCGACGAGGACGTCAGCCGTGAAGCGCAGAATGCGCTCGGTGCCGACAATCTGAGTCTCGATGACTCGTGGGGCCTCGCGGGCCGCATCGGCATGGACTACATGATCAACGACTGCTGGTCGTTGCATGCCGGTGCGTACTACCTCGACATCAGCACCGATGCCGAGGTGGAAACCGCGCTGGGGACGGCAAAAGTGGACGTCGACGTGGATCCGTGGGTCTACACGCTGGGCGTCGGCTACCGCTTCTGATCCGCTCAGTGGTGATGGTGGGCGTGGGGATCCTGGCCGGGCGGCAACGCGATGGCCAGGGTCCACATCCCGAAAGCGATCACCAGCAGTCCCGCGATTACGCGTAATCCGCGGCGTTGCAGCAGCGCCCTGAGTTCATTCGCCAGGGCGCCGCTCGCGACGACTGCCGGCAAGGTTCCCAGTCCGAAGGCCAGCATCAACAGCGCGCCGCGCGCCGCACTGCCCGAGGTTCCGGCCCAGGTCAGCGTGCTGTACACGAGGCCGCAGGGCAGCCAGCCCCAGGCCATGCCTGCCAGCAGCGCCTTGTGCAGCCGGTCCACCGGCATCAGTCGTGCCGCCATGCCCTGCACGTGCCGCCACGCGCCGTGGCCCGCGCGCTCCAGCAGTGCCAGCGCGTTCAGCCAGCCCGCGAGATAGCAGCCCATCAGCACCAGCAGCACGCCGGCCACGATGCGCAGCACGCGCATGCCACCGTCACCGGCGACCCCGCCTGCCGCACCGGCGAACAGCGCCCCCATGATCGCGTAGCTCGTGATGCGCCCGATGCTGTAGCCGGTCAGCAGCACGTAGCGGCGCGCGGGGCGCAGGTTCGGGCCGAGTGCGAAGGCCAGCGCGCCGCTGATGCCGCCGCACATGCCGATGCAATGCGTGCTGCCCAGCAGGCCGAGCAGCAGGGCGGAAAGTATCCCGGGATCCGGTGTCATGTGCGGTCGCGTTCCGTGTCGCCGGATGCGGGCGGCGGCGTCGCGGGCGCTTCGTCCTGCGGCGCGTGCGGTGTCGGCGTCGTCGAACAGGATGCTCTGCGACGCCTTGTCGAGATCGTCGAACTGCCCGCTGTTCACCGACCACAGGTAGGCGGCGACGGCGAGTCCGAGCAGGATGGTCGTGACCGGGATCAGGACGTAGATGCTATCCATGGGCGTCCGCGGGCCTGCGCGAAGTGCTGGTACGCGCATCGTTGCGCAGGCGCAGCGCGTTGGCAATCACCACCAGCGAGCTCGCCGACATGCCGATCGCCGCCAGCCACGGCGGCACCAGGCCGGCGGCGGCAAACGGCACCGCGGCGAAGTTGTACACGATGGCCCAGGCGATGTTCTGGCGGATGACGCGACGCGCGCGGCGCGCCATCAGGATCGCATCCGGGATGCGCCGCAGATCGCCCGCGAGCAGCATGCAGTCGGCGTTGGCGCGCGTGACGTCGGCCGCGTTGGCCATCGCGATCGAGACCCCGGCGCCAGCCAGCACCGCGACGTCGTTGATGCCGTCGCCGACCATCACCACGTGGCGACCGCTCGCCTGCAGCTCGCGCACCGCGGCGAGCTTCTGCTCGGGAGAGCAGCCGGCGCGCCATTCGCCGACGCCGAGCTGCGTCGCGACGCGTTCCACCTCGCCCGCGGCGTCACCGCTGAGCAGTGCCACGCCGAGGCCCGCCCGGCGCAGCGCCGTGATGGCCTCGGTGGCGTCCGCCCGCAGGGTGTCGGTGAGCCGGAACCAGGCGAGCGCCCGCTCGCCGGTGGCGAGCAGTATCCATTTGCCGGACTCGGGCGCAACGGGCGCGGCGGCGCCCGGCAGCGCGAATCCGGGGCGTCCGAGCAGGTAGCGGCAGCCGTCGATCACGCCCTCCAGCCCGCCGCCGGGATGGGCGCGAAACGCGTCCACGGGATCGCGCGCCCCGGCCGCGAACGCGGCTGCGATCGGGTGCTCGGACAGCGCCTCGAGGCTCGCCGCGATGCGCAGGCAGGCCGCGGCGTCGCGCTCGCCGAGCGGGCGCACCGCCGCGAGCCGCACCTCGCCGGTGGTGAGCGTGCCGGTCTTGTCGAAGACCACCGTGTCGGCACCGGCCAGCGCGTCCAGCGCGTGGCCGCGCGTCACCAGGAAGCCGCGCGCGCGCAACGCCGCGCTGGCCGCGGTCATCGCGGCGGGCGTGGCGAGCGACAGGGCGCAGGGGCAACTCACCACCAGCACCGAGAGCACGATCTCCACGACGCGCGCGGGCTCGTGCTGCAGCCACCACAGGCCGGTCACGACCGACACCAGGATCACCGCCAGCACGAACCAGCGCGAGGAGCGATCCGCCAGTTGCACGATCAGGGGCTTTTCCTGCTGCGCGCGATCGACCAGCGCGAGGATCGCGCCGATGCGCGAGTTGAGCCCGGTGGCCTCGACCTGCACGGTGAGCGAGCCGTCCGCGTTCAGCGTGCCGGCGCTCACCCGGTCGCCGGCAGATTTGGCCACCGCAAGGGACTCGCCGCTGATGCTCGACTCGTCGACGCTGCTCGCGCCGCCGACCACGGTCCCGTCGGCGGGAACGGCCTCGCCGGGCCGGATCAGCACCCGGTCGCCGGGGCGCAACCTGCCGACGGGCACCAGTTCGTGGCGCACGCCGCCATCCAGCACGCGCGTCGCCGCGGCCGGCACCAGCGACAGGATGGTGCCGCCGGCGAGCCCCGCGCGGTGCCGCGCGCGCATTTCCAGGTAGCGTCCCAGCAGCACGAAGAAGGTGAACATCGCCACCGAGTCGTAATAGACCGCGCCGCCGCCCGCGACGGTGAACCACACGCTGGCGCCGAAGGCGAGCGCGATGGCGAGCGCGATCGGCAGGTCCATGCCCGGGGCCCCGTGGCGCAGACCGCGCAGCGCACCGCTGAAGAAGGGCGCGCTGGAGTAGGCGACCACCGGCAGGCACAGCACCAGGCTCACCCAGCGCAGGTAGCTGCGGTATTGCGACTCCATGCCGGCGAAATCCCCGGCGTAGAGCGCGATCGCGAACATCCCGATCTGCATCTGCACGATGCCCGCGACGCCCATGCGCTTCAGCGCGCTGCGGTTCTCCGCGCGCTGCGCCTCCACGCGCCCCGAGGCCAGGAAGGGGTAGGGCCGGTAGCCGAGCTCGCGGATGCTGCCCATGAGCCGGCTGAGCGGCAGTTCGTCGCGGCGCCAGCGCACGCTGGCGCGCTGCTCGGCCAGGTTCACGCTGACGGCTGCCACGCCGGGCTGGCGCTGCAGGTGGTGCTCGATCAGCCAGGTGCAGGCGGCGCAGTTGATGCCGTCGATCGCGAGCTGCGCGCGGCAATAGCCGTCCTCGTCCTGCAGCACGAAATCGCCCTGCGCATCTTCGGCATCGAAGACGGCGTACTCCGCGGCGCCGGCTCCCGCATCGGCGGGCGCCGCGGCGGCGGCGTCACGATGACGGTAGTAGCCGGCGAGCCCGCTGCCGGCGATCAGGCTCGCGACCGCCGCGCAGCCGGCGCAGCACATCGCGCGGGATTCACCGTTGATGTCGGCGCTGAAGCGGCTGCCGGGAGGCACCGGCAGGCCGCAGTGGAAACAGGCCGCGGTCATGCCCAGAGCCTGTGAAACTTTCGACGCCCGTCGCGAGGGCGCCGATTTGCGAGCGAGGCAAGGCGCGCTTCGCGAAAACAAGGGAGTTTGGTGGACCAAATGACCGCAGTTTTCGCGAAGCGCAACGTAGCCGCAGCCGCAAAGCGGCGACCGTAGCAGGGAGGCGAAAGTTTCACAGGCTCCTAGCGGGCGTCCAGGTGCAGGTTCGCGACGGGTCCGTTGCCGGGGACGAAGGTGCCGCGCAGGCGCCACGCGCCCTGCGCTCCGTCCTCGTGCTCCAGCAGGACGTAGCGCTTGCCGTCGAGCGCCGCGGCGGCCTTGCCGCGGTAGAGCCCGTTGCCGGCCGCCTGCAGCACCACGGCCTGGTCGCGGCTGTCGTCGGTCGGATGCACGATGGTCAGCGCGAGCTCCTGCGCGGGGGCCGCGCCGCCGAGTTGCAGTTCGATCGCGAGCGTGGCGGCGTCGTAGCGCAGTTCGGCCGCGATGCCGCGCGCGCGGGCGTTGTCCTCTTCCTCCAGGCGCCGGTTGATCGCCAGCCCCTCCTTGTAATAGTCATCGCGCACCAGCGCTTCGTCGGTCCTCAGCGCCAGGTAGAGCGTGACGAAGCAGGCGACCACCACCGCCAGCGGCAGCAGGATCAGGAACCACGGCCAGCCCTGCCGGTACCACGGCACGGGCTCCCTCATCGCGTGGGCCCCGGGCCGAGGAAGCGGCTTTCGGCGGTGTCGACGATCCCGCTCTGGCCGACGGCCTGGACGGTGAACAGTACTTCCGCGTTGCTGTTGCCGCTGCAGGCTCTCGCGCGGCACCTGCAGCGCGATCGGCAGCGCCAGCACGTCACCCGACTGGATGGTCACGCGGGTGGGCCCGACGATGGTGGCGTCCTCGATACCGCTGGCCGCGATGCGATAACTCATTTCCTTCTCGCCCATGTTGCGGATCTTCAGCGTGTACACGTTCTCGATCAGGCCGCCGTCGACCTCGCGGAACAGCTGGCCGCGTTCGCGGATCGCATCGATGCCCACCGGGATGCGGTTGAACAGCACCGTCAGGAACAGGCTGGTCAGCACCAGCACCGCGAGCGAATAGCCGGCGAGGCGCGGACGCATGATGCGGCTGGGCTTGCCCTCGAGCGCGTTCTCGGTGGTGTAGCGGATCAGCCCGCGCGGGTAGTTCATCTTGTCCATCACGGAGTCGCAGGCGTCGATGCACAGCGCGCAGGTGATGCACTCGTACTGCAGGCCGTTGCGGATGTCGATGCCGGTGGGGCAGACCTGCACGCAGAGCTGGCAGTCGATGCAGTCGCCGAGCGCGAGCGCCTTCGGGTCCGCCTCCTTCTTGCGCGAGCCGCGCGGCTCGCCGCGCTTGCGGTCGTAGGAGACGATCAGCGTCTCGTGGTCGAACATCACCGACTGGAAGCGCGCGTAGGGGCACATGTACATGCACACCTGCTCGCGCAGCCAGCCCGCGTTGATGTAGGTGGCCATCGTGAAGAACAGCGTCCACAGGTTGGCCCACAGGGTTGCCTGCCCGAGCGGCAGATCGAGCACCAGCGCGCGGATGGGCGTGAAGTAGCCGACGAAGGTGAGGCCGGTGAACGCCGCGAAGCCGAACCACATCGCGTGCTTCAGCGTCTTGCGCCAGACCTTGTTGACATTCCACGGCCCCTGGTCGAGCTTGATGCGCTGGTTGCGCGTGCCCTCGCTGACCTGCTCGGCCCACATGAAGATGCTGGTCCACACCGTCTGCGGGCAGGTGTAGCCGCACCACACGCGACCGGCGAAGACCGTCACGGTGAACAGGCCGAAGGCGGCGATCATCAGCAGCCAGGCGAGCAGCGGGAAGTCCTGCGGCCAGAAGGTGACGGCGAAGATGTGGAACTTGCGCGCGGGCAGGTCGAACCAGATGGCCTGCTGGCCGTCCCAGTTGATCCACGGCGCGCCGAAATACAGGATCAGCAGCGGCCAGCCGGTGTAGAGGCGCAGCCGCTGGAAAAAGCCCTCGACCTTGCGGGTGTAGATGCGCTCGCGTTTCTGGTAGAGGTCGAGCTCGCCGACCTCCGAAGGAGGTGTCACCTCGACTACCGGGATCCTTTCTTCCGTCATTGCCGTACCGCTCGCATGAATGAAAAAAAGGCGCCGGCAGGGCCGGCGCGGTTCGGGCAGGGCAGGAGGGCGCCCGCGCGGGCGCGCGGGCTCCTCACTGATTCGACAGGCTGTAGACGTAGGCCGTCAGCAGGCGGATCTTGTCCTCGTTCAGCTGCTCGCCGAAGGCGGGCATCTTGCCGTTGCGACCCTTGCGCAGCGCGTGCTTGATCGTCTCCAGGTCGCCGCCGTACAGCCAGATGTTGTCTGTCAGGTTGGGCGCGCCCAGCATCTGGTTGCCCTTGCCGTCGGCACCATGGCAGGCGACACAAAACATCTTGAACTGCGCCTCGCCGGCCGCGCTCTCGGCGCTCGCCGGCTCGGCGCCCGAGAGCGTGCGCACGTAACGGGCGACGTTGGTGACGCCCTGGTCGCCGAGCGCCGCTTCCCAGGGCGGCATCGCCGCCTGGCGGCCATTCACCAGCGTGGCATGGATCGCCTCGGGCGTGCCGCCGTAGATCCAGTCCGCGTCGGTCAGGTTCGGGAAAGCCGAGGCTGCCGCGCGCGTCCGAACCGTGGCAAACGGAGCAGTTGTTGGCAAAGATGCGCTGGCCCATGCGCACGGCCTGCGGGTCGGCGGCGATCTGCTCGATGGTCTTGTCGCGGTAGGCCGCGAACACCGGCTCGTAGCGCGCCTCGGCGCGCTGCACCTCGCGCTGCCACTGGTCGATCTGGCTCCAGCCCAGCAGGCCCTGGAAGCTGCCGAGACCCGGGAAAGCCACCAGGTAGCCGACGCCGAACACCCCGGTGATCACGAACATGTACATCCACCATGCCGGCAGCGGATTGTCGTATTCCTCGATGCCGTCGTACACGTGGCCGGTCTTCGCTTCCGAGTCCGCCGGGCGCGTGCGGTTCGCGAACAGCAGCCAGTAAGTCCCGACGATCACGATCAGCGTGAGGACGATGATGTAAGCGCTCCAGAAACTAGTCATCGGATCTACCCTTCTTGGTTCCGTGCCAGGTCATCGTCGGCGAAGGGCAGGTTTGCCGCTTCGTCGAACCGCTGTTTGCGTTTGTCGCTCCAGGCCCATACGCACACGCCCAGGAACGCGATCATCGCCAGTATCGTGCCTATCCCGAGCCAGGTCACCCCTGTCCATGGCGGCGACTCAGCGCGTGCTCTTCAGCAGCGTGCCGAGCTGCTGCAGGTAGGCCACGACGGCGTCGATTTCCTTCTGGCCGGCCACGCCCTTCCCGGCGCCGGCGATGTCCTCGTCGGTGTAAGGCACGCCCACGAGAGCGCAGTGCGCGCATCTTGGCTGCCGTGTCCTTGCCGTCGAGCGTGTTCTCGAACAGCCAGGGGTAGGACGGCATGACCGATTCCGGCACCACGTTGCGCGGGTTGTAGAGGTGCGCACGGTGCCAGTCGTCGCTGTAGCGGCCGCCGACGCGCGCCAGATCCGGCCCGGTGCGCTTGGATCCCCACAGGAAGGGGTGGTCGTAGACGAACTCGCCGGCGACGGAGTAATGGCCGTAGCGTTCCGTTTCGGCGCGCAACGGGCGGATCATCTGCGAGTGGCAGACGTTGCAGCCCTCGCGGATGTAGATGTCGCGGCCTTCCAGTTGCAGCGCCGTCAGCGGCTTCAGGCCCGCCACCGGTTCCGTGGTCTGCTTCTGGAAGAACAGCGGGACGATCTGGACCAGACCGCCGAAGCTGATCGCCACGATGATCAGCACGATCATCAGGCCGATGTTCTTTTCGATCTTCTCATGCTGCATGGGTCGCGCTCCTCAGGCGGGCTGGACACGGGCGTTGGCGGTGGCAGCTTCGGCTGCCGGCGTCACGGTCTTCCAGGTGTTCCAGGCCATGACCAGCATGCCCAGGAAGAACATCGCGCCGCCGATCAGGCGCACGATGTAGCCCGGATGGCTCGCGAGCACGGATTCGGCGAAGCTGTAGGTCAGCGTGCCGTCGCTGTTGTAGGCGCGCCACATCAGGCCCTGCATGATGCCGTTCACCCACATCGAGGCGATGTAGAGCACGGTGCCGATGGTGGCCAGCCAGAAGTGCGCGTTGATGGCCTTGACGCTGTGCATCTCCTTGCGGCCGAACAGCACCGGGATCAGGTGGTACATCGCGCCGATCGACACCATCGCCACCCAGCCGAGCGCGCCGGAGTGCACGTGGCCGATGGTCCAGTCCGTGTAGTGCGACAGCGCGTTGACGGTCTTGATCGACATCATCGGGCCTTCGAAGGTCGACATGCCGTAGAAGGACAGCGACACGACCAGGAAGCGCAGCGTCGGGATCCGAGCGCAGTTTGTGCCACGCGCCCGAGAGGGTCATCATGCCGTTGATCATGCCGCCCCAGCTCGGCGCCAGCAGGATCAGCGACATCACCATGCCGAGGCTCTGCGCCCAGTCGGGCAGCGCGGTGTAGTGCAGGTGGTGCGGGCCGGCCCACATGTAGATCGCGATCAGGGCCCAGAAGTGCACGATCGAGAGGCGATAGGAGTAGACCGGGCGCTCGGCCTGCTTCGGCACGAAGTAGTACATGATGCCGAGGAAGCCGGCGGTCAGGAAGAAGCCCACCGCGTTGTGGCCGTACCACCACTGCACCATCGCGTCGATGGTGCCGGGATAGGCCGAGTAGGACTTGGTCAGGCTGACCGGCACCGCCGCGCTGTTGACGATGTGCAGCACGGCGATCGTGATGATGTAGGCGCCGAAGAACCAGTTCGCCACGTAGATGTGCGACATCTTGCGCTTCATGATCGTGCCGAAGTAGAGGATCGCGTAGGCGACCCACACCACGGTGATCAGGATGTCGATCGGCCACTCGAGCTCGGCGTACTCCTTGGACGAGGTCATGCCGAGCGGCAGCGTCACCGCGGCCAGCACGATCACCAGCTGCCAGCCCCAGAACACGAAGCTCGCGAGCCCGTCGGAGATCAGCCGTGCCTGGCAGGTGCGCTGCACCACGTAGAGCGAGCTGGCGAACAGCGCCGAACCGCCGAAGGCGAAGATCACGGCGTTGGTGTGCAGCGGGCGCAGGCGGCCGAAGCTGAGCCACGGCAGGTCGAAGTTCAGCGCCGGGCAGGCCAGCTGCGCGGCGATCAGCACGCCGACCAGCATCCCGACGATGCCCCAGACCACGGTCATGATGGCGAATTGCCTGACCACCTTGTAGTTGTACACCGGATGTTCGGTTGCAGCGGGATGAGTCATTGCGCTTTCCAGATAGTGCTGTGGTTCGAGGAGTCCGGCCCCCGGATACGAGAACCCGCGATAGCGAGAGCGAAACCGCGCGAATTTTCCCCGCCCGCGCCGCCTGCGGGCCATGACTTAGGTCAAGCTTCGCAGGAAGGCGCGACATTCCGGGGAACTTTTGCGGCTTTTGTCACCGCGGGCGCCGTCAGCTTGCGCGACGGTGGCTGCCGCCCCGCGGATCTTAGCAAGATTCGTCGACAATTCATCGCACCAGAAATGGCGTCATTGCACGAACAATCCCGCGAGTCCGGTACGGTTACTGCGGCGTGACGCGAGGGGGGAGCCGCGACGTGCGGCGCTGCGCTACCATCGGCGCAGGCGACGGGTGCTGAAGCGGCGGGGCGGCGGCGATGCGGGGCGTGATTCTGGATGCGGCGAGCCTGGGCGAGGACGTGGACCTCGCCCCCGTGTTGTCGCTTGCGGGCGACTGGGCCTGTCACGCGAGCACGCCGGCCACGGACGTCGCGGCGCGGATCCGCGATGCCGAGGTGGTGCTCAGCAACAAGGTGCCGCTGACGGCAGCGTCGCTGGCCGTCGCGCCGCGCCTGCGCCTCGTCGTGGTGATGGCCACGGGCACCAACAACGTCGATCTCGCGGCCGCCACGCAGCAGGGCATCGCGGTGTGCAACGCGCGCGCCTACGCCACCGCCTCGGTGGCCCAGCACACGATGCTGCTGCTGCTCGCGCTGGCGCGTAGCCTGCTGAGCGCCGAGCGTTCGGCCCGCGACGGGACCTGGAGCCGCAGTCCGTTCTTTTGTGTGCTGGGGCACCCGACGCTGGAGCTCGGGAACCGGCGCCTCGGCATCGTGGGCCATGGCGAGCTGGGGCGCGAGGTGGCACGGCTGGCGCGCGCCTTCGGCATGAGGGTGGCGCTCGCGGCGCTGCCGGGACGACGCTACGCAGACGCGGAGGATTGCCCGCGCATGCCGCTCGAGGACCTGCTGCCCTGGGCCGACGTGATCAGCCTGCATTGCCCCCTGACCGCGACGACGCGGGGCCTGATCGGCGCGCCGGAGCTCGCGCGCATGCGCCCCGATGCGCTGCTGATCAACACCGCGCGCGGCGGTATCGTCGACGAACACGCCCTGCTCGATGCGCTGCGCGCCGGACGCCTCGGCGGTGCAGCGCTCGACACCCTGGAATGCGAGCCCCCGCCCGCCGATTCGCCGCTGCTCAACGCCGGGCTGCCCAACCTGATCATCACGCCGCACGTCGCCTGGGCGAGCCGCGAGGCGCGCCAGCGTCTCGTCGACCAGCTCGGCGAGATCCTGCGCGAGTTCCGCGCCGGGCGCTTCATGAATCGCGTCAACTGAATTCGCGTTCGGGATACACGGAGCGACGCGCGCAATCCGTCATGCGGAGCGCAATGACCGGGCTCGTGCGTCGCTGGCTGCGCTGCCCGTCCCTGCCGTGCGGGCGCGACTCGCCGGCCGATGAATTCACGAGTCGCCCTGTAGGCTCGAGCGCCGCATCCCTGCGGCGCACGCCCCCTCACAGCAGGGACGGCCAGCGCAGCCGCTCTGTTGAGGCGGTGCCACTTTGCGAAAGCCGGACGATTCAGCTCTGATCCTGAGGTTTCCGCACCCGCGAGACGAGAAACGACCCGTCCATTCGGTTTCCCGGGTAAGGCACTGCGGCCGCCGAGCGGCTGTGCTGGCGGCCCTTGCGCTGCGGGGCCGTGCGTCGCAGGGATGCGACGCTGAGCTACAGGGATGTACTTGCGCGTGCCCAGCAGGGCAAGGGCGGGCAGCACAGCCAGCGACGCTCCAAGCCTGCACTGCCGGATTGTCTGGTGTTTTGGAACTGCACAGTCCAATCCACGCCAGCAAGGTCGCGGGTTCGGCGTCGGCCGAACCCGCGCAGGTTCAGGAAACCGCCTGCAGGCTCTCCAGCTGCGCCAGCAGCGTGTCGCGCTGGGCGCTGATCTCGGCGAGGCGCGCGCGCTCCCTGGCCACGACCTCGGCGGGGGCCTTGGCGGTGAAGCCGGGGTTGTCGAGCTTGGCGGCGAGGCGCTCGGCTTCCTTGCCGAGCTTGTCGGCCTCGCGCGCGAGGCGGCCACGCTCGGCCGCGACGTCGATCAGGCCGGCCAGCGGTACCAGCAGTTCGAGCTGTCCGACGACCTGCGCCGCGGACGGCGGCGCGTCGTCACCATCGAGCCAGGCGCTGCTCTCGAGTTTCGCCAGGGCGTGCAGCAGGTCGCGGTGCTCGGCCATGCGGCGGCGGTCCTCGTCGCTGCCGTTGCGCGCGAGCAGCGGCAGCTGGCGCCCCGGCGCGATGTTGAGCTCGCCGCGGATGTTGCGCACCGCCACGATCACCTGCTTCAGCCACTCGATGTCGGCGCTCGCGGCCTCGTCGAGCAGCGCGGGCTCGGCCTGCGGATAGGACGCCAGCATGATGGTCGCACCGGCGCGGCCCGCGTGCGGCGCCACGCGCTGCCAGATCTCCTCGGTGATGAACGGGATGAACGGGTGCGCCAGACGCAGCACGGTCTCGAGCACGCCGAGCAGCGTGCGCCGCGTGCCGCGCGCCTGGCGCGGGTCGGCGCTGCCCGCGAGCAGCGGCTTGCTCAGCTCCAGGTACCAGTCGCAGTAGTCGTTCCAGGTGAATTCGTAGAGCGCCTGCGAGGCGAGATCGAAACGGAAGCCGGCGATCGCGCGCTCGATCTCGCCGATGGTCTGCTGCAGGCGCGAGAGGATCCAGCGCTCGGGCAGCGCCAGCGTGAAGTCGGCCTCGGGCGCCGTGCCGCAGTCCTTGCCCTCGGTGTTCATCAGCACGAAGCGCGCGGCGTTCCACAGCTTGTTGCAGAAGTTGCGGTAGCCTTCGAGGCGGCCCATGTCGAACTTGATGTCGCGGCCGGTGGAGGCCAGTGCGCACAGCGTGAAGCGCAGCGCGTCGGTGCCGTGGGCGCGGATGCCCTCGGGGTATTCGCGGCGCGTGGCCTTCGCGATCTTCTCGGCCAGCTGCGGCTGCATCATGCCGGAGGTGCGCTTGGCGACCAGCTCCTCGATGCCGATACCGTCGATCAGGTCGAGCGGGTCGATGACGTTGCCCTTGGACTTGGACATCTTCTGGCCGTGCTCGTCGCGGATCAGCCCGGTCACGTAGACCTTGCGGAACGGCACCTCGTCCATGAACTTCAGGGTCATCATCACCATGCGGGCGACCCAGAAGAAGATGATGTCGAAGCCGGTCACCAGCACGTCGGTGGGGTGGAAGGTGCGCAGCTCCGCGGTGTCGCGCGGCCAGCCCAGCGTCGAGAAGGTCCACAGCGCCGAGGAGAACCAGGTGTCCAGCACGTCCTGGTCCTGGCGCAGCGCCGTGTCGCCGAGATCGTGCACGGCGCGCACTTCGTCCTCGCTGCGCCCGACATAGACGTTGCCGGCCTCGTCGTACCAGGCGGGGATCTGGTGTCCCCACCACAGCTGGCGCGAGATGCACCAGTCCTGGATGTCGCGCATCCACGCGAAATAGGTGTTCTCCCACTGCTTGGGCACGAACTCGATGCGGCCGTCCTCCACGGCGCGGATCGCGGGCTCCGCGAGCGCCTTCGTGGCCACGAACCACTGGTCCGTGAGGTAGGGCTCGATGACCACGCCGCTGCGGTCGCCGCGCGGCACCTTGAGGCGGTGCTTGTCGATCTTCTCCAGCAGTCCCAGCGCGTCGAGGTCCGCGACGATGCGCGCGCGCGCGGCGAAGCGGTCGAGGCCGCGGTAGGCCGGGGGTGCGTTGTCGTTCAGCTCGGCGTCGACGGTGAAGAGGTTGATGCGCGGCAGGTCGTGGCGCTTGCCGACCTCGTAGTCGTTGAAGTCGTGCGCCGGCGTGATCTTGACGCAGCCGGTGCCGAAAGCGGGATCGACGTAGTCGTCGGCGATGATCGGGATGCAGCGTCCGGTGAGCGGCAGGCGGACGTCTTGGCCGACGAGGTGGCGGTAGCGTTCGTCCTCCGGGTGCACCGCCACGGCGGTGTCGCCGAGCATCGTCTCCGGGCGCGTGGTGGCGACCACCAGGTGGCCGCTGCCGTCCTCGAGCGGGTAGCGCAGGTGCCACAGGCTGCCGTCTTCCTCCTCGGAGACCACTTCGAGGTCGGAGATCGCGGTGTGCAGCTTGGGATCCCAGTTGACCAGGCGCTGGCCGCGGTAGATCAGGCCCTCGTCGTGCAGGCGCACGAAGACCTCGCGCACGGCCTCCGAGAGCTCGGGGTCCATCGTGAAGCGCTCGCGCGACCAGTCCACCGAGTTGCCGAGGCGGCGCTGCTGGCGCGTGATGGTGCCGCCGGAATGTTCCTTCCAGTCCCAGATGCGGCGCGTGAATTCCTCGCGCCCGAGCGTGAGACGGTCGGTGCCCTCGGCCGCCAGCAGGCGCTCGACGACCATCTGCGTGGCGATGCCGGCGTGGTCGGTGCCGCCCTGCCACAGCGTGTTGTGGCCGCGCATGCGGTGATAGCGGATCAGCGCGTCCATGATGGTCTGCTGGAACGCGTGGCCCATGTGCAGGCTGCCCGTGACGTTGGGCGGGGGGATCACGATGCAATAGGGCGTGCCGGCGCCGCTCGGGCGGAAATAGCCGCGCTGTTCCCATTGCGCGTACCAGCGGCCTTCGATCTCGTCCGGGCTGTAGGTCTTTTCCATGCTCTCGCTTCCGTCGCCGCGGCCACCTGCTCGGCAGGTGTGCATGCCTGCGGCGCCGGGGCCGGCGCAAAAAATGCAAAATTCTATAGTGCCGCGACGACGCGCAGCAAGGAAACCGCGTTCACTCCGGCGTTGCGGCGCGCCAGCAGCTGGCGCATCCGCTCCTCCAGCCGTTCGCGCAGCTGTGCCTCGACCAGCGGCAGGAACTCGTCCATCAGGTCGTCCACGATGGATCGGGCCTCGACCTCCAGAGCCGCGCCGAGGTCGACGCCGGGCGCAAACGCTGCGCTCATCCGCCCGGTGGCGGCCGGCGCCGCCGCCCGGGGCAGCTCGACCACGTCCTGCAGGACCGGGATGTCGCCATGGATCGGCGCGCCGCCCGCCGACGGGTCCAGGGTCGCGCTCAACGACTGCAGTTCGTCGATCAGGCCCCGGCGCGGGTTGCTGTGCTCAGGCGTTGTCTCGGTCACCGGCGCTCCGCAGATGTTGCATGTCGTGGTGCTGCAGCTGATAGCCGCGATCCTTGTAGAACGCCCAGCGCTGGCGGCTGGCGGCGAGTGCCTCCGGATCGTTGAGCACGATCTCGGCGACGCGCTCGAAGCGGCTGAACAGCGGCGGCACCGCGGCACCGAGGTTGATCATCACGTCGTGGTGATCCGCGGCGGCCTCGCCCGAGCCCACCTCCACCGGCGCCGGCTCGCCGTTGGCGGCGTCGAGCAGCCGGTGCGGCACGAAGCTGGTGTCGCGAAACGACCACAGCAGCGCGTCGATGGCCTCGGCCTCGGCCGCGTCGGAGCCGTGCACGTAGACCTGGTGTCCCGACTGCCAGGCCTTTTCCGCCAGCCGGCAGGCGAAGCTCAGCTTGCCGTGCGGCTCGCTCACGGGCAGCAGGTAGAAGTCGATGCGGGTCACGCGGCGCCAGGCCTCAATCCGCCGCCGCGTGGTGGCGCGCGCGATCGAGCAGGTAGCGGGTGAGCAGTGCGACCGGGCGGCCGGTCGCGCCCTTCGCCGCACCCTGTTCCCAGGCCGAACCCGCGATGTCCAGGTGCGCCCAGCGCTGCTTTTTCGTGAAGCGCGACAGGAAGCACGCCGCGGTCACGCTGCCGGCGCCGGGGCCGCCGATGTTGGCGACGTCGGCGAAATTGCTCTTCAGCTGCTCCTGGTAGTCGTCCCACAGCGGCATCTGCCAGGCGCGGTCATGGGTGTGGTTGCCGGCCGCGAGCAGTTCGCGCCGCGAGCGCGTCGTTGTTGCTGAACAGCCCGCTCGCGTGCTTGCCGAGCGCGACCACGCAGGCGCCGGTGAGCGTCGCGATGTCGATCAGCGACTGCGGCTCGAAGCGTTCGGCGTAGCTGAGCGCGTCGCACAGGATCAGGCGGCCCTCGGCGTCGGTGTTCAGCACCTCGATGGTGATGCCGGCCATGCTCTTCACCACGTCGCCGGGCTTGGTCGCGGTGCCGCTCGGCAGGTTCTCGCAGGCCGCGACGATGCCGACCACGTTCAGGCGCGGCTTCAGCCCGGCGATGGCGCTCATGGTGCCGAGCACGCTGGCCGCGCCGCACATGTCGAACTTCATCTCGTCCATGCCGGCGCCGGGCTTGATGCTGATGCCGCCGGAGTCGAAGGTGATGCCCTTGCCCACCAGCACGTGCGGACGCGCGCCCCTGGCGCCGCCGCGGTATTCCAGCACGATCAGCTTCGCCGGTTCCTTGCTGCCGGCGCTGACCGAGAGCAGGGCGCCCATCTTCGAGCTCCGCCATCTTCTTCTCGTCCAGCACCTTGCAGTGCAGGTGCGGGTGCTGCGCGGCCAGCGCGCGCGCCTGTGACGCCAGGTAGGACGGCGTGCAGATGTTCGCCGGCAGGTTGCCCAGCTCGCGCGCGAGGTTGGCGCCCGCGGCCATCGCGCGGCCCTCGGCGAGCGCGCGCGCGGTGGCGGCGGCAGGCCTGGTCGCGCTGCCGAGCACGACCTTCTTCAGGCGTGAGCCGGGTTCGGGCTTGCGACAGGGTGTGCGTGTAGCGGTAGCCGGCCGCGCCCGCCAGCAGGCCCGACCTGCTGCGCCTGCCAGTCGCGGTCGCGCTCCTTCGTGGCGACGTCGTCGAGCAGCAAGACGAGGTCGGTGGCGCCGGTGGCCTGCACCGCGCCCAGCGCGTGCATGACCATCTTGCGGAAGACGGCCGCGTCGGCGGCCTCGGGCTTGCCGCAGCCGAGCAACAGCAGGCGTTGCGCCGCGACACCGACCGGATGGTGCAGCAGCACGCTCTTGCCGGCGGCGCCGCTGAAGTGCTCGGTCTTCACGAGCCGCGCGAGCTGCCCGCCCGTGGCCTGGTCGAGGCGCGCGGCCACGGCACCGAAGCTGGCCGCCGTCGGCGACCGGCAGGACCAGGCAGCCGCAGCGTTCGGCGGCCGGATCGGCGATGTGCTTGATGCTGATGTCCATCTCTGCTCCTGTCAGGCATGAAGGGCGTCGGCGTGCAGTGCCGCGCGCAGCGCTCGAAAGGATCGAAATTATATACGCGCGCTCGCGGCGCGGCCCTCAGTCGCGCTTCGGCAGCAATACCACGCGCGTGCCGGAGAGCCGGTCGTGCCAGGTGCACTTCTCGCGGTCGAACAGCGCCCACCAGTAGCCGGCGCCGAGGCACAGCGCCGACAGCACCGCGCCGCCCATGCGGATCACGGCCTGGCGCCAGCTGATCGGGCTGCCGTCGGGCTGCTGCACGCGCAACCGCCAGGCCTGCATGCCCAGTGTCTGCCCGGATCGGGTCCAGAACCAGCCGAAGAACAGCACCGTCGCCGCGGCGATCGCGGCCTGCAGCAGCAGTCCGGATACGGCCGCCTTGCCGCTGGCGCGTATGGCGGCCTCGCCCACGCTGGCCGCGCGCAGCACCACCGCGACCGCCGTCACGGTCCAGCCCACCGCAAACAGCAGCAGGCTGTCGTAGAGCATCGCGGCGAAGCGGCGCAGCAATCCGGGGGCCGGCAGGGCGTCCGGCGAGCCGGCGGGAGATGCGTGTCATGCTAGTATCGTGCATGGTCGGAATCGGGTGCCTGCATGCGCCTGCGCGCAGGTGCGCGGCGGCCGGGCACACGTTACCAAAAGGTAAGGGCAGCGCAAACCGCCGTTCACCGTTCGGGCTGCACAATGCCCGGCAAATCCAGCCGGGGCGGGTGCAGTGCAGACAGTGGAAGGGATGCGTCGCGTCCATGGAGCGGAATTGATGCGCATTCTGGTGATCGAAGACGATGCCAGCGTCCTGGACTACATCGGCCGCGGGCTGCGCGAGAGCGGTTTCACGGTGGACCAGGCCGCCGACGGCAAGGACGGGCTGTACCGCGCGAGCGCGGAGAAATACGACGCGCTGGTCGTCGACCGCATGCTGCCGGGCGTGGACGGCCTCACCATCATCCGCACGCTGCGCGGGGCCGACAACAACACGCCGGCGCTGATCCTGAGCGCGCTCGGCGAGGTCGACGACCGCGTGAAGGGCCTGAAGGCCGGCGGTGACGACTACCTCGTGAAGCCGTTCGCCTTCGCCGAGCTGCTGGCGCGCATCGAGGCGCTGCTGCGGCGCAAGGACTCCTCCGCGGCGCGTGACCCGGCTGCGCGTCGCGGACCTCGAGATGGACCTGCTGTCGCACAAGGTCACGCGCGCCGGCAAGTCGCTGAACCTGCAGCCGCGCGAGTTCCGCCTGCTCGAGTACCTGATGAAGCACGCCGGGCAGGTGGTCACGCGCACCATGCTGCTGGAGAACGTCTGGGACTACCATTTCGACCCGCAGACCAACGTCATCGACGTGCACATCAGCCGGCTGCGCCAGAAGCTGGACAAGGAATTCGACAAGCCGCTGCTGAAGACCGTGCGCGGTGCGGGATACATGCTGGATGAACCCGAACAGGATTTTCCGGGCTAGCCTGTTCCGCTACACGCTGAATTACCTGGTCGGTGTCAGCGTGGCGGTCTTCCTGGTGCTGGCGCTCGGCTACGCGTGGCTCACGTTCAGCTACTTCCGCGACATGAACGCGCTGATCGGCGCCGAGACGCGCGCAGCTCGCGGCGCGTTTCGCGCGCGACGGCAGCGCGCGGCGTGTCGGTCGACATCGCCGACCGCATCCAGGCGCCCGAGCTTTCCGCGCCTGTTCTACCTGCTCGTCGACGCGCAAGCGGCAGCAAGGTCGCCGGCAACCTCGCGCGCTGGCCGGAGCGCTTCGGGCAGGGCGAGGAATGGATGGGCGTCGAGCGCACGCTGGCGGAACTCAGCGGGGAGGAGCAGGCGTTCGATTTCGTCGGCGCCAGCACGCGCTTTGCCGACGGCTCGCAGCTGCTGGTCGCGCGGCACTACAAGGACATCAGCGAGTTCCTGCGCATCACGCTGACCGTGCTGGTGCAGGGCATGCTCGCCACCATCGTGCTGGGCGCCGTCTGGGCCGCGATGCTGGCGCTGATCCTCGAGCGGCGCATCGGCGCCATCAACGACAGCATCGCCGGCATCCTCTCGGGCGACCTCAGCCAGCGCATCCCGGTCGCGCGGGGTGGCGACGACGACGACTTCAAGCGCCTGATCGTCAACCTCAACCACATGCTCGATCGCATCGCGCAACTGATGGAGGACCTGAAGCAGCTCTCGGACAACATCGCGCACGACCTGCGCACGCCGCTCACGCGCCTGCGCAACCGGCTCGCCAGCATCGAGTTCGACGGGCAGGGCGGGCGCAGCGAGGCGGTCGCGGCAGCTGCTGCAGGAGTCCGACGAGCTGCTCGCGACGTTCAACGCGCTGCTGCGCATCGCGCAGATCGAGTCCGGCAACCGGCGCTCGGGCTTCGCCGCCACCGACCTGGTGACCATCCTGCGCGACGTCTGCGAGTTCTACGAGCCGCTGGCCGCCGACAAGGAACAGACGGTGAGCGTGGCGCTGCCGCCGAGCTGCCCCGGCGTGTTCGACCGCGACCTGCTGTTCCAGGCCTTCGCGAACCTGCTCGACAACGCGATCAAGTACGCGCCGGCGGGTGGCCACATCGAGGTGCGGCTCGATGCCGGCACGGACGTCGCGACGGTCAGCGTCGCCGACGACGGCCCCGGCATTCCCGCCGCCGAGCGCGACAAGGTGTTCCAGCGTTTCTACCGGATCGAGGCCAGCCGCAGCGGCCATCCGGGCAACGGCCTGGGGCTGAGCCTGGTGCAGGCGGTGATCAACCTGCACGGCGGCGGCGTGCAGCTCGGCGACAACGCGCCGGGCCTGCGCGTCACCGTGTGGCTGCCGCGCGCCGCTGCGACCGCCTGAGTCTCAGTCCGGCGGCGCCAGTTCCAGCGCGCTGATGTCCGGCGTCGCCGCGCGCCGTTCGGGGCGCAGCTCCTCGAGCGGCGCGCCCGGCGGCGCGAGCGAGATGTGGCTGATGTCCGGTACCGCGATCGCCTGTGCCGCGCCTTGCGGGCCGAGCACCGCGCCCGGCTCCGCGAGCGTGATGGCGCTGGTGTCCGGCGCCGGCGGCGGCATTGCGGTCTCGCGTTCCGGCAGCAGGTCGGCGCCGACGGCGGCAATGCTGATGTGGGAGGTGTCGGGCGGGGCCGGCAGCGGCCGTTCCTCCGCGGCGGTCGCGAAGGCGCTCGCGAGCCGGATGTGGCTGGTGTCGACCTCGACGACGGTGTCGGGGCGCCGTTCGTGCGCGGCCAGCAGTTCGCCGCCGGGCGGCGCGAGATCGAGTGCCGCGGCGGGGGCGGCTGCGGCGGGTTCCGGCGCCAGCGGGCGCAGCAGCGCGCGCGCACCGGCGCGCTCCATCGCGCTGCGGTACTGCGCGGCGGTCCCGGCATCGACGTTGCGCTTCAGCGTGTGCGTGCCGCCGTCGAGCAGCCGCGCCACGGTGTCGGGCGTTGCCTTGAACAGCCGCGCCAGGTTGTCGGCCACCGTCGCCGGCGCGAAGCCGGTCAGCAGCTCGCCGCCGAACACTATGTCGAAACGCTCGTCGCTCATGTCGCTCCGCCTCGCGATCCTTGTTCCCGCGCCGCCCCGAAGTATATGCCACGAGGCGACATCGCGGTCCGGGCTTTGGCATAATGCGCGTCCTCCCTGCAGCCAGCCCGTGATCCAGTGCCCGATACCGTGACCCAGGACGTGCGCGCCAACGATTCGGTACCGACCCAGTTCGCCGCCTCGCTGGCGCGCATGCTGAGCGAGCGCGGGCTGGATCCGGCGCAGTCCACGCTGGCCGCCGGCATCGGCTTCGACGTGCTGGACCCGCAGGCCCCGGGTTACCGCAGCGAGATCCCGGCGCTCGCCTACAGCAGGCTCTACCGCCACGTGATGACGGCGCTGCAGGACGAGACCTTCGGCCTGCGGCGCGATGTCGGGATGAAGCCCGGCGCCTTCCGCATGATGTGCTACTGCCTGCTCGGTTGCGCGAACCTGGGCCGCGCGATGGCGCGCATCTGCGAATTCCACCAGGTGTTCTACGACGGCCAGCTGGAGATGCGCCTGACGCGCGAGGGCGAATCGGCGCGCTTCGAGATCGTCGTGCCGCCGCAGGCGAAGGCGCTGGCAGCCGACCCGGCGTTCCTGATGTCGCCGGCGGCCGCGGCCTGCGGCCTGTCGATGTGGCACCGCTTCTTCGGCTGGCTGATCGGTCACCCGCTGGCGCTCGATCGCGTCGAGCTGAGCGGTTCGCCGCCGGCGAATCTCGTGCGTTACCGCCAGCTGTTCAACTGCGAGCTGCAGTTCGGCGTCGCGATCCCCGCGTTCATTTTTCCCGCCGATTACCTCGCCTACCCGCTGGTGCACAACGAGGACTCGCTGCGCGATTTCCTGCGCACCGCGCCCTACCAGCTGCTGACGATGCCGGCCGATCCGGGCAAGCAGAGCCTGGTGGACCAGGTGCGCGCGCTGATCGGGCACGATTTCAGCCGCGGTTTCCCGAGTTTCGAGCGCATCACCGAATTGCTGCACATGTCGGCGCCCACCTTGCGCCGGCGCCTGAAGCGCGAGGGCACCACGTTCCAGGAGTTGAAGGACAATTGCCGCCGCGAAGCCTCGATCGACTACCTGAACCGCCCCGAGCTGTCGATCAACGACGTGGCCATCCTGATGGGCTTCACCGACCCGAGCGCGTTCTACCGCTCGTTCAAGAAATGGACCGGCATGACGCCGGGCGAACACCGCGCGCTGAACGCGGCCTGACCGCAATTGCTATTTCATCTTGACCCGATTTGCCATTGAGGCCGCGCGGCGCTCGGCTATTCTTGGCGCCCCGAAATCTGCGCGCTGCAGCGGTCCGCCGGGTTGATCCCGGGTCGGCGCGCCTCACCTCCGGCGGAGTTCCACATGGCTCACGACGCACTCATTTTCGACGCAATCCGCACCCCTCGCGGCAAGGGCAAGCCCGGAGGCAGCCTCTACGAGGTAAAGCCGATCGATCTGCTCGTCAACCTGATGGAGGCGATGAAGCAGCGCAACGAGCTCGACACCTCGCGGGTCGAGGACCTGGTGATTGCCTGCGGCGAGCCCGTGGGCGAGCAGGGCCAGGACATTGCGCGCACCGCGGTGAACTACTCGAGCTGGGACGATGCCACCGCGGGCGTGCAGATCCACCGCTTCTGCGCCGGCGGGCTGGACGCCGTGAACATGGCGGCCGCCAAGGTCGCCGCCGGTTTCGAGGACCTCGTGGCCGCGGGCGGCGTGGAGTCGATGTCGCGTATAGGCATCGGCGCCAGCGGTGGCGCGCAGGGCGATCCCTGGGTCGCGATGCGCACGCTGTTCGTCTCGCAGGGCATCGGCGCCGACCTGGTGGCGACCCTCAACGGCTTCACGCGCGAGGACGTCGACCGCTACGCGCTGATGTCGCAACAGCGCGCCGCCACCGCGCGTGCCGAGGGACGCTTGCGCTCGATCGTGCCGGTGCGCGACATGAACGGCGTGCCGATCCTCGATCATGACGAGCTCGTCCGTCCCGGGACCACCGCGGCGGATCTCGCGCGCCTGAAGCCCTCGTTCGCGCAGTTCGGCGAGTGGGGCCAGGACGAGCTGCTGAAGCTGCGCTACCCGCAGCTCGAGTCCGTCGAGCACGTGCACACGGCGGGAAATTCCTCGGGCATCGTCGACGGCGCGGGCCTCGTGCTGATCGGCAACGAGCGCGTCGGGCGCGAGCTCGGGCTGAGGCCGCGCGCGCGCATCGTCGCGACCGCGCTGGTCGGCACCGAGCCGACGATCATGCTGGAAGGTCCGGCACCGGCCACGCGCAAGGCGCTGGCCAAGGCGGGGCTGAAGGTCGAGGACATCGACCTGTTCGAACTGAACGAAGCGTTCGCCGCGGTGGTGCTGCGCTACCAGGCGCTGCTGGGCATCCCGGACGATCGCATCAACGTCAACGGCGGGGCGATCGCGATGGGGCACCCGATCGGCGCCACCGGCGCCATGATCCTGGGCACGCTGCTCGACGAGCTCGAGCGGCGCAACCTCAAGCGCGGACTGTGCACGCTGTGCGCGGGCGGCGGCATCGGCATCGCAACCATCATCGAGCGCGTGTGATCCGCGCGCTGCGCGCGGATCCGGTACAGCGGGGAGCAGGGACCATGGGATACATCACTCTGGACAAGGGCGCGCAAGGCATCGTCGAGCTGGTATTCGACCAGCCGGGCTCCAGCGTCAACACGATGGGCCTCGAGTACGACGCCGCGATGAAGGCGGCGGTCGCCGAGCTGCAGGGCATGGTTGCCGCGGGCGGCGTGACGGGCGTGTACGTGCGCTCCGGCAAGCCGGGGCAGTTCTTCGCCGGCGGCGACATCAAGGAAATGCTCGAGATGGATCTCGACGTGCCGCCCGAGCGCAAGCAGCAGATGTTCGAGGGCACGCTGGCGACCAAGGCGCCGCTGCGCACGCTGGAGACGCTGGGCGTGCCGGTCGCGGTCGGCATCAACGGTGCGGCGCTCGGCGGCGGCCTCGAGATCGCGCTGGCCTGCCATCACCGCATCGCGCTCGCGGGCGTGGACCTCGGCCTGCCCGAGGCGCAGATCGGGCTGATGCCCGGCGCCGGCGGCGTGGTGCGCATGACGCGCCTGCTGGGCCTGCAGGAAGCCATCACGCTGATCAGCCAGGGCACGCGCCTGAAGGCCGAGAAGGCGCTCGAAAAGGGCCTGCTGCACGAGATCGCGGCGAACGAGGACGAGATGCGCGCGCGCGCCCACGCCTGGCTGCTGGCCAACCCCGAGGCGAAGCAGCCCTGGGACCAGGAGGGCTACAAGATTCCCGGCGGTGGTCCCGATCACAAGGCCAACCAGGGCCTGATGATGCTGGGCCCGGTCAACGTGATGAACCAGACCAGGGGCCTGATGCCGGCGCAGAAGGCGATCTTTGCCGCGATCGCCGATTGCGCGCGCGTGGATTTCGACACCGCGCAGAAGATCGAGGCCCGCTATTTCCTCAGCCTGCTGCTCGACCAGACCGCGCGCAACATGATGACGGCGTTCTTCGTGCAGATGAACGCGATCAGCAAGGGCGCGAGCCGTCCGGCCGGCATCGAGCGGCGCAAGGTGAGGACGCTGGGCATTCTCGGCGCGGGCCAGATGGGTGCGGGCATCGCCTATGCCGCGGCGCGCAAGGGGATCACCGTGATCCTGAAGGACACGGATCTCGCGGCGGCCGAGCGCGGCAAGGACTACGCCCGCCAGGCCTGCGCGAAGAACAAGCGCATGAGCGAGGCCGAGCGCGAGGCGCTGCTGGCGCTGATCAGGCCGAGCGCCGAGTACGCGGATCTCGCGGGCTGCGACGCCGTGATCGAGGCGGTGTTCGAGCGTCGCGACGTCAAGGCCGCCGTGGTGCGCGAGCTCGAAGCCGTGCTCGGGCACAACGCGCTGATCGCCTCGAACACCTCGGCGCTGCCGATCACCGAGCTCGCCGAAGCCTCGGTGCGCCCGGCGAATTTCATCGGCATGCACTTCTTCTCGCCGGCCGACAAGATGCCGCTCGTGGAGATCATCTGCGGCGAGCAGACCGGCGACGAGGCGCTCGCGGCGGCCTTCGACCTCGCGCAGCAGCTCGGCAAGACGCCGATCGTGGTCAACGATGCGCCCGGCTTCTTCACCACGCGCGTGATCGGCAAGACCGTGTCGCAGGGCGCGCAGATGGTGCTGGAAGGCATCGACCCGGTGCTGATCGAGGCGGCGGCGCGCGCCAACGGCTCGCCGGTGGGCCCGCTCGCGGCGATCGACGAGATCAGCCAGGAAACCGCCTATCGCAACGGGCTGCAGATGAAGGCCGACGCCGAGGCCCGCGGCGAGACCTGGCAGGACCAGCCGGCCGGCGAGCTGGTGCGGCGCATGGTCGAGGACTTCGGCCGCAAGGGCCGTCGCAGCGGCGGCGGGTACTACGAGTACCCCGAGGGCGGCAAGAAGCGCATCTGGCCGGGCCTGAAGCAGCACTTTGCCCCAAACGGGTTCAAGGAAGTGCCCTTCGAGGACATCAAGGACCGGCTGGTCTTCGCGCAGTGCATCGAAGCAGTGCGCGCGATGCAGGAAGGCGTGATCACCAGCGTGGCCGACGGCAACATCGGCTCGATCATGGGCATCGGTTTCCCGCCGCACACCGGCGGGGTGTTCCAGTGCATCAACGCCTGGGGGCTGAAGCGCTTCGTGGCGCGGGCGCGGGAGCTGGCGCAGGCTTACGGCGCGGATTTCGAGCCGCCGCGGCTGCTGCTGGAGCGCGCCGAAACGGGGGAACTGTTCGTGCTGATCCAGATCATGCGGCGGGGAAGGATGGCGCGCACCGCGGCTGTTCATTTCGGATCGCCTGCCTATAATGGACGCGAGTCAATTCCCCGGCAGCAGTGCATGGTCAGGAAGATTCCGGACGGCAAGGCGGGTGGTGCTGGCAGCAACCGCACGTCGCGCACGGTCACCGAAGGCATTTTCGGTGACAAGCGCAGCGGGCGGGATCGGCGCGAGGAGCAGACGCCCGTGACCGAGAGCCGGCGCACCGTGAGCGACCGCCGCAAGGCCGGGCGCGGCGCGCAGCCGGCGTGGTGGCTCGAGCGCGATTACGTCGAGAGCCACCATTTCGTGCAGAAGTCCTCCAGCTCCAGGCCCCGCAAGCGCGATGACACCCCTAACGGGGAGTGAGCGCCGGCCGTGACGCGGCCTTTCGTCCTTTGCCCTCCGATCCTGATATGATGCGCGCCGCTCGTCCGGAGGTCGTTTCATGCATCCCGATACCCGCAAGCTGTGCTTGCGCAGCCGTGTGCTGCTGCCATCCCTGCTGTGGTGCCTGCTTTGCGCCTGCGCAGGGGCCGGCGCGCGCGATGGACTTCCGCCCCTACGACAGCAAGGCCGATGTGGCGCGCGCAGATCGAGGCGCTGCTGGCCGACCGCGCCGGCGGCAAGCGCATCCTGCTGACCTTCGGCGGCAACTGGTGCGCGGATTCGCGCAGCCTCGAGCGGCGCTACCGCACGCCCGAACTGGCCGCATTGCTCGAGCGCGAGTTCCGCGTGCTGCACGTCGATGTCGGCACGTTCCATCGCAACCTCGACATCGCCGAGCAGCTACGGCAACCCGATCGACAAGGGCATTCCCTCGGTGGTGCTGCTCGCGCCGGACGGCACGTTGCTGTACACCGACCACGGCAGCCTCTCGTCGGCGGGTCGCATGAGCGATCCGGAACTGATCGCATTCTTCGAGCGTCTCGCGGCCGAACACCCGGCGCCGTGAGCGCACAACTCCCAACCGCAGCAACCCAGAGGACGACGGAGCAGAACATGGCCGAACTGATGGTCGAGATCACGCGCGAGAATGCGCAGCGCATGCTGATCGAGGAGTCGCACACGCGTCCCGTGCTGATCGATTTCTGGGCCGACTGGTGCGCCCCGTGCAAGGCGCTGCTGCCGATTCTCGACAAGCTGGTGCGCGAATATGCCGGGCAGGTGATGCTCGCCAAGGTGAACTGCGACGAGCTGCAGCCGATCGCGCAGCAGTTCGGGGTGCGCAGCCTGCCGACCGTGATCCTGATGAAGGACGGCCAGCCGGTCGACGGCTTCGTGGGCGCGCAGCCCGAATCCGCGGTGCGCCAGATGCTCGAGAAGCACCTGCCAAAGCCGTGGGACATCCTGCTGCACCAGGCGCTGGAACTGCTCGGGGCGGGCGACGCGGCAGCGCGCGCTCGCACCGGCGCGCAGCGCCTACGAGGAGTCGCGCCAGCGTGCCGACATCGCCAAGGTCTACGCCGACATCCTGATCGAGCTGAACCGCGTGGACGAAGCGCAGATCGTGCTCGACTCCATCCCGATGGTCGACCAGGATGCCGATTACGAGCGGCTGATTTCCGAACTGCAGCTGAAGAAGCAGGCGGCCGACACCCCCGAGATCCAGGCACTGCTGCAGGCGCAGGCGAAGGATCCGGACAACATGGACATCGGCTACCAGCTCGCGGTGCAGTTCAGCCAGGCCGGCCGTTCGCGCGAGGCGCTCGAGCTGCTGATCGGCATCCTGCGCCGCGACCGCGAGTTCCGCGGCGGCGAGGCGCGCAAGACGCTGCTCGACATCATCCGCGCCCTCGGCAAGGGCGACCCGCTCGCCGCCGAATACCAGCGCAAGCTGTTCGCGCTGATGTACTGATATCGGGCTTGTGGGTCGGGCTTGTAGGTCGGGCTTCAGCCCGACAAGGGTTCGGCGTAGCCGAACCCGCCAGCCTGCCGGGGCGTTGATCGCCAGCCGGCGGCGCTCGAGCCCCCACCGGCGCCGCGGACACGCCGTGAATACATCCCTGTAGGCTACCTGTCGCCGTCCTGGCGACAGCAGTGTCCGCTGCACCGGTGGGGGCTCGAGCGCCTCGCTGGTGGAACCTCGACCAGAACGCTTCCGAGTCGACGGATTTCCTGATGCGGCAGCGTGCCAGCCGAGCAGCTGTGCTGGCCGCCCATGTCGTGAGGGGGCGTGCGCCGCAGGGGTCGAGCCGCAAAGCGGCGAGCGGGTCCGCCAGGGATGGCGGACCCCGGCCTTGCCGGCGATGCAGGACTGCATCGCCGGGCACGCGGCGCTCGAGCCTACAGGGACGTACTCACGGCGTCCCCCGCACGGCATGGGCGGGCAGCGCAGCCAGCGACGCTCCACGCGTGCGGTTCCGGGCGTTTCGGCCGCTGCGGGCGTCAAATAGGTCCACTAATGTCGGCTAAAGCCTGACCCACAGGCTCGGATTCTCAGATGTAGCGCGCCACCATCGCGTAGCCCGGCTCGTGCAGTTCGCGCGCGGCTTCGGGGAGCGGGAACTTCACCACGTGCCCGGAGCCCGGTGCCACCTCGCGGCGCTCGCCGGTTTCGCTGGTCAGATCGGTGAGGGTGAATTCGCAGTTGCCTTCCGGGGTCATCAGTTCCAGGCGGTCGCCCAACGCGAAGCGGTTGTTGACCGACACGGTGAGCATGCCGGCGGCGGCGTCGAGGTCGACCACCTCGCCCACGAACTGCTGGTAGTCGCCCTTCGAGACGCCCCGCTCGTAGTTCTGGAACTCGCCCGGCGGGTGGCGGCGGTAGAAGCCCTCGGTGTAGCCGCGGCTGGCGAGCTTCTCGAGCTCGTCCATCAGCCCCATGTCGAAATCGCGGCCCGCGAGCGCGTCGTCGATGGCGCGACGGTAGGCCTGCGCGGTGCGCGCCACGTAGTAGTGCGACTTGGTGCGGCCCTCGATCTTCAGGCAGTCGACGCCGATGTCGATCAGCTGGCGCACGTGCTGGATCGCGCGCAGGTCCTTCGAGTTCATGATGTAGGTGCCGTGCTCGTCCTCGTAGGCGGGCATGTATTCGCCGGGGCGGCCTTCCTCCTGCAGCAGGTAGATCCTGTCTTCCATCGGGCGCTGGCCGGGTTCGGGCGCCTGTACCTGCACCGGTTCGTGGATCGCGACCACGTCGCCCGATTCGGTCTGCACCGCCTCGTGCGCCTGGTATTTCCAGCGGCAGGTGTTGGTGCAGGCGCCCTGGTTCGAGTCGCGGTGCGTGATGTAGCCCGACAGCAGGCAGCGGCCGGAATAGGCGATGCAGAGCGCGCCGTGCACGAAGACCTCGAGCTCGATGTCGGGGCACTCCTGGCGGATCTCGGCGACTTCCTCCAGCGACAGTTCGCGCGAGAGGATGATGCGCGTGAGGCCCATGCTCTTCCAGAACTTCACCGTCGCCCAGTTCACCGCGTTGGCCTGTACCGAGAGGTGCACCGGCATCTCGGGCCAGCGCTCGCGCACCATCATGATGAGCCCCGGGTCGGCCATGATCAGCGCGTCCGGGCTTCATGGCGATCACCGGCTCCATGTCGCGCAGGTAGCTCCGGAGCTTGTCGTTGTGCGGCGAGACGTTGCTGGCGATGAAGAACTGCCTGCCCGATCGGTGCGCGTAGTCCACGCCCTCGGCGAGGCGCTCGATACGGCTGAAGTCGTTGTTGCGCACGCGCAGGCTGTAGCGCGGCTGGCCGGCGTAGACGGCGTCCGCGCCGTACGCGAAGGCGTACTGCATGGCCTTGTAGGTGCCGGCCGGGGACAGCAATTCCGGTTTCCGCATGGTCTGGAACCTGCATCGCAATGAGGGGGGAGGGCGCGTATTATCCGGGATCGGCCCCGGGCGGGCCAGTGAAATACGGACAGTCCGCAGGGGGCAGAGTACGCATGCGCATGCAGCAGACGATAGAACGCAAACTCGCCGGGGCGCTGGCGCCCGCGCACCTCGAGGTGATCAACGAGAGCAACCAGCACAGCGTGCCGCCGGGTTCGGAGACCCATTTCAAGGTCGTGCTGGTCAGCGCCGCCTTCGCGGGCATGCGCAGCGTGGCGCGGCACCAGCGGGTCTACCAGGTCCTGGCCGAGGAACTCGCGGGCGGCGTGCACGCGCTCGCCCTGCACACCTACACGCCCGCGGAGTGGGCCGAGCGCACCGCGCAGGCGCCCGCCTCACCCGCCTGCATGGGCGGCAGCAAGCAGGCTCACTGAAGCTTCGACGGCTTTTCCTCGACCGCCTCCGGTTGCTCGAGCGCGAGCGTCTCGCGGCGCTGGTCGTCGGCGTAGTAGCGCGCCAGCACTTCCTGCGAGCGCAGCCGGCGCTTGTGGCCGCGATCGCGGTAGCCGTTGTCCTGGTCCGCGGTCAGCACGCGCGCCTTCACGTTGTCGGCCCATTGCGTCTCGAGCAGGCGTTGCAGCCGGCGCTGCGCGAGCTTGTCGTAGACCGGTGCCGTGACCTCGACACGGTAGTCCAGGTTGCGTGTCATCAGGTCGGCCGAGGAGATGAAGTAGCGCGGTTCGCCGCCGTTCTCGAACACATAGACGCGGCTGTGCTCGAGGAAGCGGTCGACGATGCTGATGATCTCGATGTTGTCGCTCACGCCGGCGACACCGGCGAGCAGCGAGCACATGCCGCGCACGATCACGCGGATCCTGACGCCCGCCTGGCTGGCCTCGTAGAGGCGGTCGATCAGTTCCTCGTCGACGAGGTTGTTGCACTTGAGGAAGATCGCGGCCGGCTTCCCCGCGCGCGCGTTGAGCACCTCGGCGTGGATCAGGCGCAGGAAGGTGGAGCGGTTGGTGAGCGGCGAGACCGCGAGGTGGCGGAACTTGTGGCGGCGGTAGGTGTGGCGGATGAAGTCGAAGACGTGGCGCACGTCCTCGGCGATCTCCTGGTCCGCCGTGAACAGTGCGAGGTCGGTGTAGAAGCGCGCGGTCTTCTCGTTGAAGTTGCCGGTGCCGATGTGCGCGTAGCGGCGCAGCTGCGTGCCCTCCTGGCGGCTGATCAGGATCAGCTTCGAGTGCACCTTCAGGCCCGGTATGCCGAAGACCACGTGCACGCCGGCCTCGGTGAGGCGCTTGGCCCAGTCGATGTTCGCGGCCTCGTCGAAGCGCGCGCGCAACTCGATGATCGCGAACACCTCCTTGCCGTTGAGCGCGGCGCAGATCAGCGAGTTGCCGATGTGCGAGTTGCGCGCCACGCGGTAGAGCGTGACCTGGATGGCGCGTACCGCGGGGTCTATCGCCGCCGCACTGATCAGCTGCTCGGTATAGCGGAACGAATGGTAGGGGTAGTTCAGCAGGATGTCGCGCTCGGCGATCGCCGCGAAGATGTTCGCGTGCCGGTCGATGCGCGGCACCATCAGCGGGCCGATCGGCCGGTTCTCGAGCGAGCGCGCGCCGAGATTGGGGAATTCCATGAAATCCTTGGAGTTGTGGTAACGCGCGCCCGGCAGCACGTTGTCGTAGCCGCCGAGCCGGAAGCGCTTCACCATGATGTCGAGCATGTCGTTGGGCATGCGCCGGTCGTAGACCAGGCGCACCGGGTCGCCGAGCTTGCGCTTCTTCAGGCTGCTGGAGAGGGCGTCGACCAGGCTCTGCGTGATGCCCTCGCCGAGCTCGAGCTCCGCATCGCGCGTGATCTTGAAGGTGAAGGCCTCCGCGCGCTCGATGTCGAAGACGCCCTGGAACACCTGCGGCAGGCAGGCGCGGATGATGTTGTCGAGCACCACGATGACCTGGCGGTTCGGCTGCGTCGCCGAGCGAGGGCACCACGATGAAGCGCGGCAGACGATCCGAGGGAATGTTCACGATCGCGTAGCGTATCGACTGGTTCTTCAGCTGGATGCGTACCGCGAAGTAGATGAAGCCGTCCTCGAGCTGCGGCGTGGCGGTGGCATCCGAGATGATGATCGGCGCGAGCTCGGGCATCACGCGGCCGAAGAAATACTGGCGCACGAACTCGCGCTGCTGCGCGTCGAGCTGGCGCTCGTCGACGAGGTAGATGTTGTTCTCGCGCAACTGCGCCAGGCAGGTGCGGTAGACGCGGTCGAAGCGCATCTGCAGGTCGCCGACCGCGTCGCGGATGTCGTCGAGCAGCTTTTCCCAGCGCGCCTTCTCGCGCCCCTTCGCAAAGGCCGCCAGCCGCCGCACCTCGGCGTAGCGCACGCGATAGAACTCGTCGAGGTTGTTCGAGAAGATCCCCATGAAGCGCACGCGCTCGATCAGCGGCACCTCGGGGTCCTCGGCTTCCTGCAGCACGCGCGCGTTGAACGAGAGCCAGCTCAGCTCCTTGGGGTAAAGCGGCAGGGTCTTGCGGCGGGTAGACATGGAGGATCCGTGACAGGAGTCGGTAATTGAAAATGCCCGGGCAGCGATTAAACTGGCCGCCCGTCGCAGTTCCTGCAGGACGGGATGCCTTCTTAATGCGCCCTGATGTCATTTTTATTACAGCGCGCGCCGCGATGCCACGGAAATACCGCACATGAATGAGTCCTCCGGTCCCGTTTGCGCCGTCCTCGATCTGGGCTCCAACAGCTTCCACCTGTTGATCGGGCGCCTGGCGGGCGGACGCCTCGTGACGCTCGACCGGCGCAAGGACATGGTGCGCCTCGCGCAGGGGCTGGAGGGCGACGGCCAGCTGAGCGAGCCGGTGATGGCCCGCGCGCTGGAGAGCCTGGCGGTGTTCTCGCAGCAGCTGCGCAACATTCCGCGCGCCAACGTGCGCGTGGTCGGCACCAACACGCTGCGCGCGGCGCACAACGCCGACGTGTTCCTGGAGCGCGCCGAGAAGATCATCGGGGTGCCGATCGACGTGATCAGCGGCCAGGAGGAGGGGCGTCTGATCTTCCTCGGCGTGGCGAAGGGGCACGCGAGCAACGCGATCCGCCGCCTGGTCGTCGACATCGGCGGCGGTTCGACCGAGTTCATCGTCGGCCGGCGCAAGGCCAAGCGGGTCGAGAGCCTGTTCATCGGCTGCGTGTCGATGAGCGAGAAATTCTTTCCCGAGCGCCGCTTCACGCGCGAGGGCTACCAGCGCGCGCTGACGCTGGCGCGCGCCGAGATCCAGCATCTGGCCGACGGCTACGGCGCCACGCGCTGGGACGAGGCGGTGGGCACCTCGGGCACGATCCGCTACGTCGAGGCCGTGATCGACCGGCTGACGCCCTGCGATCACCTGATCACGCGCGAGGGCATCGAACGCGTCGTCGACCACCTCAAGCGCAGCAAGAAGCCCGATGCGATGCAGTCGCTGGGACTCAGTCCCGAGCGCGCACCGGTGTTCCCGGGCGGGCTGGCGATACTGCACGCGGCCTTCATCGAGCTCGGCATCGAGCGCATGCACGTCTCGGACTACGCGCTGAAGGAGGGCGTGCTCTACGAGCTCGCCGACCAGGGCGAGCACGAGGACACGCGCCGCCAGACCATGGATTACCTCACCAAGCAGTTCAACATCGACCGCCGCCAGGCCGCGCGCGTCGAGCGGCTCGCCAAGTCGCTGCTGCCGCAGGTGGCGCCGAAACTGACCGTGGAGCGCGGCTTCGCGCAGCAGGTGCTGGTCGCGGCGGCGCGTCTGCACGAGCTCGGGCTCGCGATCTCGCACAGCGGCTACCACAAGCACGGCGCCTACGTGCTGGAGAATGCCGACATGCCGGGCTTCTCGCGGCGCGAGCAGATGCTGCTGAGCTTCCTGGTGCTGAACCAGCGCCGCAAGCTGCGCGCGCCCGAGGTGAGCAGCTACAGCTTCAGTGCCGACTGGGCGCTGGTGCTGGCGCTGCGGCTCGCGACGCTGTTCAACCGCATGCGCATCGACCAGCGCATGCCCCCGATGCGCCTCGCGCCGGCGCGCAAGGGCTGGAGCATCGAGCTCCCGGCCGGCTGGCTGCGCAAGCACCCGCTGGTGGAGGAGGACCTGCGCGCGGAGAACGAGTTCCTCGCGGCGATCGGTTCCGGGCTGCAACTGAAGACGCGGCGTTGAGGATCCTGCCGTGAGTGCCGCCGGCGCGCAGCCGGACAGCGAAGCCCCGCGCCCGCGCGCCGGCCGCGCGGCCGGGCAGGGCCTGATCCGGCAGCAGGCGGCCGATTTCGTGGTCGACGAGCTCATCGAGATGGAGCCCGAGGAGGGCGGCGAGCACCTGTGGCTGCGCGTACGCAAGACCGGCGAGAACACCGAGCACGTGGCGCGGCTGCTGGCGCAGGCCGCGGGCATCCGGCCGCAGCAGGTGGGCTACGCGGGGCGCAAGGACCGCCACGCCGTGACCACGCAGTGGTTCAGCCTGCACCTGCCCGGGCGGCCGGATCCGGCCGGCTTCGCGCTGCCGCCCGCGGTGGAGATCCTCGAGATGCGCCGGCGCCGGCGCAAGCTCGCTGTCGGCGGCCTGCGCGGCAACGGCTTCCGCCTGCTGGTGCGCGAGTTCGCCGGCGATGCCGCGCTGCTCGACGCGCGCCTGCGCGAGACGGCCGTGCGCGGGGCGCCGAACTACTTCGGCGCGCAGCGCTTCGGGCGTGGCGGCGGCAACGTGGCGCAGGCGCTGGCGTGGATGCGCGGCGAGCGGCGCGTCGATGACCGCAAGCTGCGCGGCCTGCTGCTCTCGGCGGCGCGCTCGCAGCTGTTCAACGCGCTGCTGGCGCGCCGGGTGCAGGACGGTTCGTGGTGCGAGGCGCGCGCGGGCGATGCGCTGATGCTCGACGGCCGCGGCAGCTTCTTCCTCGCCGGAGAGATCGACGCGACGCTGCGCGAGCGCGTGGCCAGCGGCGAGCTGCACCCGAGCGGCGCGTTGTGGGGCAAGGGGGCGCTCGCCACGCGGCTCGGCATCGCCGAGCTCGAACGCGCGGTGGCGGCCGAGCACGCGGAGCTCGCAGCCGGGCTGGAGCGTGCGGGCCTGGAGCAGGAGCGGCGTGCGCTGCGCGTGATGCCGCGCGAGCTGGCGTGGGAATGGATCGATGACACCACGCTGGCGATCGCCTTCCGGCTGCCCGCGGGCTGCTTCGCGACCACCGTGCTCGACGACGTGCTGGAGTGTCGCGACGCGACCCATGCGGCCGTCGCCCGCCCGGATGGCTGCGACCCGGCGTGACGAGGGGCGGATCCGCCCCGCGCCGCGTTCCCGTGCGCCAGGCTGTCTCAGCCGGGAGCAGAGGCGAGCGGCAACATGTCGAGCTCCCCGCCCCCGGCGGTGATTGCGAGGCAGTTCGCGCCGTCGAGCGCCTCGTCGGCCAGCACGGCGAGCAGTTCGAAACGGGCTTCGCCGTCCATCGCACTCTCCACCACGCTGCCCACGGCGCGGCCGCCGTCGCGGTGCAGCAGTTCGCTGCCGACCGCGGGGCAGGCTGCGCCGGCGCCGCCGAGGCGTTGCAGGCGGCGTTTCACGCTGCCCTTGTAGCGGGTGCGCGCGATGATCTCCTGGCCGGTGTAGCAGCCCTTGCGAAAACTCACGGCGCCGCTGGTGTCGTAGCCGAGCATCTGCGGCAGGAACCGGTCCACGGTGGCGTGCTGGATCTCGGCCGCGCCGGTGCGCACCAGCGCCAGGCGCCAGCGCCCGGCATCGGCGACCGGGAGCCGCGACGCCAGCGTTTCCCACAGCGCCCCGGCCTCGCTGCGCGGCGCCCAGATCTCGAACTGCGCGGCCTCGCCGTCGCGGCGCAGCAGGCGGCACGCGCCGGCGGCGCCGAGCGCGTGCGGCTGCGCGGGCCAGTCCGGGAACAGCCCGTGCAGGCCCGCCTCCAGCCCCGCGCCCAGCAGCCCGATGCACGCCATGTCGGCGCGCGCGATGCGCACGCGCGACAGCGCGGCGTACTTGCCGAGCACGGTCGCGGTGTCCTCGGCGATGTCGGCGCGCAGGCGCAGCAGCACGGATTCGGGGGCGCGCGCCCACAGCAGGAAGCTGCTGATCACGCGGCCCTTCGGCGTGCAGTAGGCGCCCGGCAGCACGCGCGCGGGCGTCGCTTCCTGCACGTTGCAGGTCAGCTGTCCCTGCAGGAAGGGCAGGGCCTTTGCGCCCTCGACCTGCAGGAAGGCGTAGTCGTCGAGACGGATGGCAGCGGTGTTCATGGTTTCGCGGTTCCGGCATGCGCGGCGGTGCGGTGGCGGCGCGGGACGGCCCGCGCGCGCCGGTGGCTGACAGGCGGCGGATAATAACGCACACTGCCCGCGCCACGAGCGGTTGCGGATGCACGATGGACGAGGCGGCGGAAAACAGGCGGGTCTACTGGCACAGCCGGCGGGGGATGCTCGAGCTCGACCTCGTGCTGATGCCCTTCGCCGAGCAGGTCTACCCCGGGCTGGACGCAGACATGCAGCGCCGCTATCGCGCACTGCTCGCGTGCGAGGATGCCGACCTGTTCGCGTGGATCGTGCATCGCGGGGAGCCGGACGATCCCGAACTGAAAACCATCATCGCGAGGGTACTGGGCAATGGAATGCCCCGGCCAGAGCTTCCGCCTGGCGCCGTCTAGGCGCCTCCTGTACGCGCTGTGCGCGCTGCACCTGGCGGCCCTCGCCGGGCTCGCCGCAACCGCCCTGCCGCCCGCCGTCATGCTGGCGCTGGCCGTCCTGTTGCTCGCAAGCCTCGCGCGGCAGTGGCGCGCGCACGCTGTGCTGGCGCGCGGCGGCGGCACGCGGCTCGAGTTTCGCGGCGAGTCGTGGTGGTTGCACGGCGACGGCGCGCCGCAGCCGGTGCGGCTGCGCGCGGACAGCGCGGTGCTGCCGTTCCTGATCGTGCTGCGCGTGCAGCAGGCGCGGCGGGTGCGCTCGCTGCCGGTGCTCGGGGATTCGCTGCCGCGCGCGGAGTTGCGGCGCCTGCGGGTGCTGCTGCGGCTGCGCGGCGCGGGCTGAGCTCGCGGTTCAGCCGGGCGTGAGGATGGTGTCCTCGGCTTCGCTGGCGGGCTCGGGGTAGTCCAGCGTGTAGTGCAGGCCGCGGCTCTCGTGGCGCCCGAGCGCGCTGCGGATGATCAGTTCCGCCACCAGCGCGAGGTTGCGCAGCTCCACCAGGTCCGAGGTGATGCGGTAGTTGCTGTAGTACTCGGCGATCTCCTGCTTCAGCAGGTGGGCGCGGCTGAGCGCGCGCTGCAGCCGTTTCGTGGTGCGCACGATGCCGACATAGTCCCACATGAAGCGGCGCAGCTCGTCCCAGTTGTGGGAGATCACCACGTCCTCGTCGGAGTCCGTGACCTGGCGAGGCGTCCCAGTCGGGCAGGCCGGTCGGTGATGGCGATGCTCTCGCCCTGCGCGAGGATGTGCTGCGCCGCCGCGCGCGCGAACACGAAGCACTCGAGCAGCGAATTGCTGGCCAGGCGGTTGGCGCCGTGCAGCCCGGTGAACGAGGTCTCGCCGACGGCGTAGAGACCCGGCAGGTCGGTCTGGCCCGCGCGGTCGATCATCACGCCGCCGCAGGTGTAGTGCGCGGCCGGCACCACGGGCATCGGCGCGTGCGCCATGTCGATGCCGAGCTCGAGGCAGCGGCTGTAGATCGTGGGGAAGTGCGAGCGCACGAAGTCCTCGCCCTTGTGGCTGATGTCGAGATAGACGCAGTCGATGCCGAGGCGCTTCATCTCGTGGTCGATCGCGCGCGCCACGATGTCGCGCGGCGCCAGCTCGGCCTGCGGATGGAAGCGCGGCATGAAGCGCTCGCCGTTGGGCAGCAGCAGCACGCCGCCCTCGCCGCGCACGGCCTCCGAGATCAGGAACGATTTCGCGCTCGGGTGATAGAGGCAGGTCGGATGGAACTGGTTGAACTCCATGTTCGCGACCCGGCAGCCCGCGCGCCAGGCCATCGCGATGCCGTCGCCGGTCGCGGTGTCCGGATTGGTGGTATAGAGGTAGGCCTTGCTGGCGCCGCCGGTGGCGAGCACCACGCAGCGCGCGCTGAAGAGGTCGACCGAGGCCGTGTCCTTGTTCAGCACGTAGGCGCCGCGGCAACGCCCGGCCGTCGTGATCAGGTTGACCGCGATGTGGCGCTCGAACAGCTCGATGCTCGCGTGCCGCCGGGCCTGCTCGATCAGCGTGTCCGATACCGCACGCCCGGTGGCGTCGGCGGCATGGATGATCCGGCGGTGGCTGTGGCCGCCCTCCATCGTCAGGTGGAACTCGTTTTCGCCTCCCGGCGTGACGAGCTTGGTGAAGCCCACGCCGAGGTCGACCAGCCACTGGATGCTCTCGCGGCTGTGCTCCACGGTGAAGCGCACCATGTCCTCGTGGCACAGGCCCGCTCCGGCGCGCAGCGTGTCGGCGACGTGCGAGTCGATCGTGTCCTCGTCGTCGAGCACGGCGGCGATGCCGCCCTGGGCCCAGGACGTGGAGCCGTCGCCGAGCTCGCCCTTGCAGATCACCGCGACCCGCGCCGTGCCCGAGACCTGCAGCGCGACGCTGAGGCCGGCGGCGCCGCTGCCGATCACGAGCACGTCATGGGTATAGCGTTGCGGCATCCAGGCAGGTCCGGGGCGGGGCGAGGCCGAAATATAGCACAGGGGCTTCCTTCGGCCGGATCGCGGCAGGATTGCCGCTTTGTCATGCGACCCGCCAGCACGTATATTGAGCGCGCGCGAACGTCACGGCCCCTCGCGATGCCCCGCAAGCGCAGGCATTCGCACGGATCGCGAAGCCGCTGCGGCGCGTGACGAACGGACTGAAACCAGGGTCGAACGGAGTCCTTTGATGTTTTCCGGGGAGGAGGCTGATCAGCAACTGGTCGAGCGCGTGCAGAAAGGCGACAAGCGCGCTTTCGACGTGCTGGTGCTGAAATACCAGCACCGCATCTACTCGCTGGTGACGCGCTTCATCCGGGATCCCGACGAGGTGCAGGACGTCGTGCAGGAGGCGTTCATCAAGGCCTACCGCGCGCTGCCGGGTTTCCGCGGCGAGAGCGCCTTCTTCACCTGGCTCTATCGCATCGCGATCAACACCGCGAAGAACTACCTGGTGTCGCGCGCGCGCCGTCCGCCGGGCGCCGACGTCGATATCGAGGACGCCGAGTATCTCGAGAGCGCCGGCGCGCTGCGTGACCTGGCGGGCCCCGAGAACCAGCTCATGACCGAGCAGCTGCGCGCGGTGATCGACAAGGCGATACGCGCGCTGCCCGAGGATCTGCGCACGGCGCTGACGCTGCGCGAGTTCGAGGGTCTCAGCTACGAGGAGATCGCCGAGGTGATGCGCTGCCCCGTGGGCACGGTGCGCTCGCGGATCTTCCGGGCGCGCGAGGCGGTCGACCATGAAATCCTGCCCCTGATCGAGGGGAACTAATTTGTCTGCCGGGTATCCGAAGGGTTGCACGTATCCGCTTGGGGGTGGATTTTGAGCCAGGTGAATGAGCCTTTGCGCGAGATGATCTCCGCCGTGGTCGACGGCGAGGCCAGCGAATTCGAGTACCGGCGCGTGCTGGAGAGCGTGGACGATGCCGGGGTGGCGGCCCTGCTCGGGCGGCACTACGCGGTGCGCGCGGTGGCGCGCGGCGAAGCGCAGGCCCTGTGCCCGCCGGCGCTGACGGCGAGCATTCTCGCGGCGTTGGCGGCGCAAGCGCCTGCGGCGGCCGCGCCACGCTGGCGGATGCCGGTCGGCGGGGTGGCCGTGGCAGCCTCGGTGTGCATGGCGGCGGTATTCGGCCTGCGCGCGCTCGCACCGGAGCCCGCAGGCATGGCGCAGACCGCGGTGGTCGCCTCGGGCGCTGCATCACTCGGCGAACTGGGGCGCCCGGGCGGTCTGCCGGTGCCGGTCGCGGGGCCCGCCGTGCCGGTGGGCTTCGTGTCTGCCTTGCCCGCCCCGGGCGGCGCGCTGCAGCACGCGGGCGCCAGCCCCGATCAGCTCGCGGAACAGCGCCTGCGGTTGTTCATGGTCGATCACGTCCAGAACGCCGCGCTGAACACCAACGTGGGCATGCTGCCCTATGCGCGCGTGGTCTCGTACGAGGCGCCCTGAGGCGAAACAACTGATTCCCATGCGTCCGCTCGCCCTGCTCGCCTGCCTGCTGTCGGGCGTTCTCGCCGCCCCCCTGCAAGCCGGGGAGGCTGCCGATCCGGCTTCCCGCCTCGATGCGATGTCGCGCAGCTTCCGTTCACTCGACTACCAGGGCGTGTTCACCTACGAGCAGGGGCAGTCGCTCAGCTCGGTGCGCATCGCGCACGCGGTGGTCGACGGCGTGGAGCAGGAGCGGCTGGTGCATCTCGACGGCGAGCAGCGCGAGTTCGTGCGCCGGGGGCACCGGGTGGACTGCGAGCACGCCGGCGACCGGCTGATGCGGCTCGATCCCGCGGCACGCTTCGCGCAGCGCGCGCAAGCCGCCGTCGCGGGCGCGCAGCTGGCAGACCATTACGCCATCGAGTTCGACGGTACCGAGCGGGTGGCCAATCACCAGGGGCTGCGCATCCGCATGGTTCCGCGTGATCCCTATCGCTACGGCATGAACGTGGTGCTGGACGAGGCGAGCTCGCTGCTGCTGAAGTCGGAGACCACCGATGGCGCCGGTCGCGTGCTCGAGCGCTTCCAGTTCGTGGACGTGCGCATCGGCGCTCCCGTCGCCGCGCCGGAGCTGGCGGCGCAGACGCCCGGCGCGCACAGCGCCGCGGACCACGCTGCGGCCGCGGAGCCGGCACCGTTCGCGTGGACGCTTGCCTGGCTGCCGGAAGGATTCGTCGCGACGGGCCGCGAGTCGCGCGCCGTGCCGGCCGGCGGGCCGCCGATCGAGATCCAGAGCTATACCGACGGGCTGGCGGTGTTCGCCGTCTTCGTCGAACGCAGCGCCGAGCGTCCGCCGCGCGCCGGGCAGGCCTCGCGCGGCGCCACGGTTTCCTACGTCGTGCCGCGAGGCGAGGAGCACCTGGTCACGGTGGTCGGCGAAATTCCCGTCGAGACCGCGCAGCTGATTGCCAACGGGGTCAATTTCCCGGACGCAACGCCATGATGGTCGAGCGCGCGCGCGTCGTCGCGGTGGACGCCGAGGCCTGCTGGGTGGAGACCATCGCCACGCCGGCTTGCAGCGCCTGCGCCTCGGGGCAGGGATGCGGCGGCGGCGTGATCGGCAAGCTGCTCGGCGAGCGGCGCACTCATCTGCGCGTCGTGCTGCCGGCGAGCCTGCGTCCGGCGGTAGATGACGAGGTGGAGATCGGGGTGCACGAGCACGGCGTGCTGCGCGCCTCCGCGCTTGCGTACCTGCTGCCGCTTGCCGGCATGGTGGCCGGGGCCGTGGCCGGCGAGCGCCTTGCGCCGCCGGGAGCCGCCGATGCGTGGTCGATGGCCGCCGCCGCGGCCGGTTTCCTGCTTGCCGTGGCCGCCGCGCGCGCGCTGTCCCGCGGACCGTATTCGGGCATTGCCGCGCCCGAGCTGCTCAGGGTCATTCCCGCGGTGCGTTCACTCGTTTGATCACTCGTTGTCATTTCCTTTGTGGAGAGCTTATGAAGCGCAACTGGATGTCGGTTTGGTGTGGACTCGCGTTGATGCTGGCGCTGGCCGGCAAGGCGTGGTCGGCGGCATTGCCGGATTTCACCACGATCGTCGAAAAGAACTCGGGGGCGGTCGTCAAGATCCTCAGCACGCAGAAGACCCCGGAGATGCAAGGGTTGCCGCCCGAGATCGATCCGCGCGCCCTCGAGCAGATGCCGGAAATCTTCCGCCACCTGTTCCAGTACCGCGGTCAACCGCAGCGCGAGCGCCAGTCGATGGGGTCGGGCTTCCTGATCTCCGCTGACGGCTACATCCTCACCAATCACCACGTGGTCGACGGGGCCGACACGGTGGAGGTGCGCCTGGCCGACCGCCGCGAGTTCGAGGCGAAGATCGTCGGCAGCGACAAGCGTTCCGACATCGCGCTGCTCAAGGTCGACGCGAAGGACCTGCCGGTGGTGAGCTTCGGCAAGGCCGACGAGCTGAAGGTGGGCGAGTGGGTGGTGGCGATCGGCTCGCCGTTCGGTCTCGACTACTCGGTCACCGCGGGCATCGTCAGTGCGCGCGGGCGCAGCCTGCCGAGCGAGGACAACGCGAACTACGTGCCGTTCATCCAGACCGACGTCGCGATCAATCCGGGCAACTCGGGCGGTCCGCTGTTCAACCTGGACGGCGAGGTGGTCGGCATCAATTCGCAGATCTACACGCGCAGCGGCGGCTCGATCGGCCTTTCCTTCGCGATCCCGATTTCCGTCGCCATCGACGTCATGGAGCAGCTGAAGTCCTCCGGGCACGTGGTGCGCGGCTGGCTCGGCGTGGGCATCCAGGACGTGGACCGCGGGCTGGCCGAGAGCTTCGGGCTGGACAAGCCGGCGGCGCCCTGATCTCGCAGATCGAGCCGGGCGGCCCGGCGGAGAAGGCCGGCGTGCGCGTCGGCGACGTGGTGGTCGAATTCGACGGCCAGCCCGTCAACGAGTCCGCCGACCTGCCGCACATCGTCGGCCTGGTCAAGCCGGGCACGCAGCGCCGGCATGAAGGTGATCCGCGAGGGCAAGACGAAGGACCTGCGCATCACGGTGGGTGAGCTCGAGGGCGAGGCCGACACCGGGGCGGTTGCCCAGGCCAGCGCGACCGGCGGGCGCATCGGGCTGGTCGTCGACGATCTCGACCGGCAGCAGCAGGCGCAGCTGCGCATCAACGGCGGTGTGGTCGTGCGCGAGGTGGCGCGCGGCAAGGCCGGTGACCGCGCGGGGCTGCGCCCGGGCGACGTGATCACGCTGATCGGCGGCGAGCCCGTGGACGACGCCAGCCGATTCAGCGAAATCGTGGCCGGGCTGCCTGCGGGCACGCACGTGCCGGTGCGCCTGCTGCGTGGCGGGCAGGCCGGCTTCGTGGCCATCCGCATCGAGGACTGAGGCCGGGACCGGCGGCGCGGGGCGCGCGCCGCCGGTCGGAATCCGGGGGGCTATCGGGTAGTATTGCGCGCTTTTGCGGGGGGTCAACGCAGCCGGCCTCACGTAAAGTACGCGGTCGTCAGAACCTCCAGACTCCGGATCGGAACGTGGTGAAGCGCGGGTGACAGCCCTCAACCGTATACGCAATTTTTCCATCATCGCGCACATCGATCACGGCAAATCGACGCTCGCGGACCGTTTCATCCAGGTCTGCGGCGGGCTGAGCGGGCGCGAGATGGAGGAGCAGGTGCTCGACTCGATGGACATCGAGCGCGAGCGCGGCATCACCATCAAGGCGCAGAGCGTCACGCTGGACTACAAGGCGCGCGACGGCGAGACCTACCAGCTCAACTTCATCGACACACCGGGGCACGTGGACTTCTCCTACGAGGTCTCGCGCTCGCTGGCGGCCTGCGAGGGCGCGCTGCTGGTGGTCGATGCCGGGCAGGGCGTGGAGGCGCAGTCGGTCGCCAACTGCTACACCGCCATCGAGCAGGGGCTGGAAGTGCTGCCGGTCCTCAACAAGATGGACCTGCCGCAGGCCGAGCCCGAGCGCGTGGCCAGGGAGATCGAGGACATCATCGGCATCGATGCCGTCGCAGGCCTGCCGCGTCAGCGCCAAGAGCGGGATCGGCATCGACGAGCTGCTCGAGGAACTGGTCCGGGTGATCCCGCCGCCCAGGGGCGACCCCGACGCGCCGCTGCAGGCGCTGATCATCGACTCCTGGTTCGACAACTACCTCGGCGTGGTGTCGCTGGTGCGGGTCATGAACGGCACGCTGCGCGTGCGCGACCGATCGTCGCCAAGTCCATCGGCAAGCGCCCACGAGGTCGACCAGCGTCGGCGTGTTCACGCCCAAGCGCCTGCAGCGCCAGTCGCTGTCGGCGGGCGAAGTCGGCTTCGTCGTCGCCGGCATCAAGGACATCCACGGCGCGCCGGTGGGCGACACGATCACGCACCTGAAGACCGCGGACAGCGCGCCCGCGCTGCCCGGCTTCAAGCAGGTCAAGCCGCAGGTCTACGCCGGGCTGTTCACCGTCAACTCCGAGGACTACGAGGACTTTCGCGACGCGCTGGCCAAGCTGACGCTGAACGACGCCTCGCTGTTCTACGAGCCGGAGACCTCCGACGCGCTCGGTTTCGGCTTTCGCTGCGGCTTTCTCGGCATGCTGCACATGGAGATCATCCAGGAGCGGCTGGAGCGCGAATACGACCTCGACCTGATCACCACGGCGCCGACCGTGATCTACGAGGTGCTCAGCACGCGCGGCGAGACCATCATGGTCGACAACCCGTCGCGGCTGCCCGATCCCGGCGATGATCGAGGAGATGCGCGAGCCCATCGTGCGCGCGAACATCCTGGTGCCGCAGGACTACCTGGGCACGGTGATCACCCTCTGCGTCGAGAAGCGCGGCGTGCAGAAGGACATGCAGTTCCTCGGCCGCCAGGTCTCGCTCACGCTGGGAGCTGCCGATGTCGGAAGTGGTGCTGGACTTCTTCGACCGCCTGAAGTCGGTGAGCCGCGGCTACGCGTCGCTGGACTACAGCTTCGAGCGCTTCCAGGCGGCCAATCTGGTGCGGCTCGACGTGCTGATCAACGGCGATCGCGTCGACGCGCTGGCGATCATCGTGCACCGCGACCAGGCGGCAAGCCGTGGGCGGGTGCTGATCGAGAAGATGAAGGAGCTGATTCCGCGGCAGATGTTCGACGTGGCGATCCAGGCCGCGATCGGCGGGCAGATCATCGCGCGCCAGACCGTGAAGGCGCTGCGCAAGAACGTGACCGCCAAGTGCTACGGCGGCGACGTCACGCGCAAGAAGAAGCTGCTGGAAAAGCAGAAAGAAGGCAAGAAGCGCATGAAGCAGGTGGGTCGCGTCGAGATCCCGCAGGCCGCGTTCCTGGCGGTGCTCAAGGTCGACAGTTGACAGGTGGGGCGATGGACATCGATTTTCCGCTGATTCTGGTGGTGCTGACCCTCGTCGCCCTCGTGATATGGGTGCTGGACGTGCTGTGGCTGCGCCCGGCGCGCAGGCGCCGCGACGCCGCGCTGCGCACGCGCTTCCCGCGCTGGTCCGAGGCCGGCAGCGCCGATGCGCTCGGCTATGCCGCCGAGGCCGGCAAGGCGCTGAAGGAGCCGGTGCCCGTGGAGTACGCGCGCTCCTTCCTGCCGGTGCTGCTGATCGTGCTGGTGCTGCGCAGCTTCCTCGTCGAGCCGTTCCAGATCCCGTCCTCGTCGATGGTGCCCACGCTGCTGGTCGGCGACTACATCCTGGTGAACAAGTTCGCCTACGGCATCCGGCTGCCGGTGCTGAACACCAAGGTCATCGACGTCGGCACGCCGCAGCGCGGCGACGTGATGGTGTTCTTCCCGCCGAACGACAAGCGCTATTTCATCAAGCGGGTGATCGGGCTGCCGGGCGACCGCATCACCTACCGCGACAAGGTGCTGTACCTGAACGGCGAGCAGATGCCGCAGAGCCTGATCGCGCAGCTGCCGCCGCTGCATCCGAGCTACCAGATCCTGGAAGAGGAGCTCGCGGGCGTGCCGCACGTGGTGCGCAAGGAGTTGATGCGGCGCATCCCGGACGACTTCGAGCACACGGTATCGCCCGGGCACTACTTCATGATGGGCGACAACCGCGACAACAGCAGCGACAGCCGCGTCTGGGGCGAGGTGCCGGAGAAGAACATCGTCGGCAAGGCCTTCGCGATCTGGATGCACTGGGGCAGCTTCTTCACCATGCCCAGCTTCGACCGCGTGGGCACCATCCGCTAGATGCGTCTACACTTGAGCGCGATCCGGTCAGACACGGGGAGCAAGCGATGTCGAACAGTTCCAGCAGGAGTCGCCAGGCGGGTTTCACCATCTGGCAGTGGATGGTCATCGTGCTCGTGGGGGGATTCCTGCTGACCGTCGGGTTCAGCCTCGCGCCGCTCTACATCAACAACTACACGATCCGCGCGACCGTGCAGGCGCTGCAGAACGAGCCCGAACTGGGGCGCAAGTCGACGCAGGAAATCCGCATGGCGGTGGAGCGCAAGTTCGACGTCAACCAGATCGAGGCGATCCAGGCCGTCTGCCGCGACAAGGCCAAGCCGTGCATGAAGGTCGAGAAGACCAAGACCCACCTGATCATCGACGCCAACTACGAGGCCCGCACCCACGTGATGGGCAACGTGGACGCCCTGGTGATGTTCAACAACAACCGCGTGGAGATCGTCATTCCCGGTGCCTCCTGACGCCGGCTCCGACCTGGCGCGCCTGCAGTCCCGTATCGGGCACGACTTCGCGCGCCGCGACCTGCTCGAACTGGCGCTGACGCACGCGAGCTTCGGCGCCGGCAACAACGAACGTCTCGAGTTCCTCGGCGACGCGGTGCTCAACCTCGGCATCGCGGCCGAGCTCTATGCGCGTTACCCTGCGCTGCGCGAAGGCCAGCTGCACCGGCTGCGGGTCAGCCTGGTGCGCGGCGAGACGCTGGCCGGGATCGGCCGCGAGCTCGGCGCTGGGCGACGTGCTCCGGCTGGGTGCCGGCGAGGCGTCGAGCGGGGGGCGCGAGCGCGATTCGATTCTGGCCGACGCGGTCGAGGCGCTGCTCGGCGCCATCTGTCTCGATGCGGGCACCGACGCGGCGCTCGCCGTCGTGCGCAGTCTGTACGCCGCGCGTCTGGCCGGGCTCGAGCCCGGCATCTCGCACAAGGATGCCAAGACCGAGCTGCAGGAGTACCTGCAGGCGCGGCGAGCGCCGTTGCCGCGCTACGAGCTGGCCGACCACCAGCGGCGTGCCGGGGCAGCAGCGCTTTCGCGTGCTCTGCCACGTGCGCGGCCTCGCGGTGCCGGTGGAGGCGGAGGCCGGCACCAAGCGTGCGGCGGAACAGCAGGCGGCGCGCACGGCGCTGGCGCCGACTGCAGGGAGCGGAGGAATAGCGATGAGCATCGAACGTTGTGGCATGGTGGCGATCGTGGGTCGCCCGAACGTGGGCAAGTCCACGCTGCTGAACCACCTGCTCGGGCAGAAGATCAGCATCACCTCGCGCAAGCCGCAGACCACGCGCCACCGCATCCTCGGCGTCAGCACGCACGAGGCGGTGCAGATCGTCTACGTCGACACCCCCGGCCTGCACCAGGGCGAGGGCAAGGCGATCAACCGCGCGATGAACCGCGCCGCGCTCAGCGCGGTGCGCGACGTGGACCTGGTGCTGATGGTGGTCGACCGGCTGTACTGGCTGGAGCCCGACGAGCAGGTGCTGGCCGCCGTGCGCGCGGCGGGCAAGCCCGTGCTGCTGATCATCAACAAGACCGACCAGATCGAGCACAAGGATGCGCTGCTGCCGCACATCGCGGCGCTGCAGGCAAAGCATGCGTTCGCGGCCATCGTGCCGGTGTCGGCGCTGAAGGGGCACAACCTCGAGGCGCTCGAGCGCGAGATCGCGCAGCGGCTGCCGGAGGCGCCGCACCTGTTCCCGCCGGACCAGATCACCGACCGCAGCGAGCGCTTCATGGTGGCGGAGATCGTCCGCGAGAAGCTGATGCGCCAGCTCGGCGAGGAGCTGCCCTACGCGAACGCGGTGCAGATCGAGGAGTTCCGCCAGGCAGGCAAGACCGTCCACATCAGCGCGCTGATCCTGGTCGAGAAGGCGGGGCAGAAGGCCATCGTGATCGGCCGCGCCGGCGCGCGGCTGAAGCTCGTCGGCGCCGAGGCGCGCATGGACATGGAACGTCTGCTCGGCGCCAAGGTCATGCTGAAGCTCTGGGTCAAGGTGAAGAGCGGCTGGTCCGACGACGAGCGCGCGCTGAAGAGCCTGGGGTACCAGGACGAAGGCTGATCGTGGCGGGGGTGTCACGGTGAGCGCCGCGGGTTCGCGTGTCGACCGGCAACCCGCCTTCGTGCTGCACCGGCGCGCCTGGCGCGAGACCAGCCTGCAGCTCGAGCTGCTGACGCGCGACTTCGGCCGCGTCGGCGTCATCGCCCGCGGCGCGCGCGGCGCCCGGCGCGGCCCCGGGCCTTCCTGCCAGCCCTTCCAGCCGCTGCTGGTGTCCTGGTCCGGACGCACCGACCTGAAGACGCTGGCCGCGGTCGAGGCCGTCGCGCCCGCGCCCGCGATCGCGGGCGAGCGCCTCTACACGGCGCTGTACGTGAACGAGCTGCTGGTGCGCCTGCTGCTGCAGCACGATGCCCATCGCGCCGTGTTCGATGCCTACGCCGGGCTGCTGCCCGGGATCGCGACGGTCGGGGACCTCGAGCCGCTGCTGCGCCGCTTCGAACTGCTGCTGCTGCGCGAGCTCGGCTACGGCATGGAGTTCGTGCACGACAGTTCGACCGGGCAGGTGCTCGAGCCCGCCGGCCATTACCTGTTCAGTCCCGACGGCGGATTCCATGCCGCGCCGGCGCCGGCGGATCCGCGCGCCTACCCGGGCCGGGTGCTGGCCGAGATCGCGCGCGGGGATTTTTCCGGGCCCGAGACGCGCCGCTACGCCAAGCGCCTGATGCGCGAGGCGCTGGCGGAGCTGCTGGGCGCCAGGCCCCTGCACAGCCGCGGTTACTTCCGCGCGCGCTCACGCGCCGCCCGGCGAGCAGACATAGCGGCGGGTTCCAAGCTTATGCGCCGCCGGGCGTTTGCCGGCGCGGAGCAGGCACGTATGATGCGCCTTTGCCTGGAGTGATTGCGACGCAGCATGTACCGACACGAACACGACCCCGCAGTGCCCGGCGCCGCCGCCGGGGCGCACGATGAGTTTCCCACCGTGGAATCCACCGTCGGCGCGACGCCGCTGGTGCGCCTGCAGCGCATGCAGGCTGGCGAGAACAACACCATTCTCCTCAAGCTCGAGGGCAACAACCCCGCGGGTTCGGTGAAGGACCGGCCTGCGCTCGGCATGATCCGCCGCGCCGAGGAGCGCGGCGAGATCCGTCCCGGCGACACGCTGATCGAGGCCACCAGCGGCAACACCGGCATCGCGCTCGCGATGGCCGCGGCGATCCGCGGCTACCGCATGGTGCTGATCATGCCCGAACACATGAGCGAGGAACGTCGCCAGGTCATGCGCGCCTTCGGCGCCGAGCTGATCGACGTGCCGCGCGAGGGCGGCATGGAAACGGCGCGCGACCTCGCGCTGCAAGATGCAGTCCGAGGGCAAGGGCCGCGTGCTCGACCAGTTCGGGAATCCCGACAACCCGCTCGCGCACTACGAGAGCCACCGGCCCCGAGATCTGGCGCCAGAGCCACGGACGCATCACGCACTTCGTCAGCTCGATGGGCACCACCGGCACGATCATGGGCGTCTCGCGCTACCTCAAGGAAATGAACCCCGCGATCCGCATCGTCGGCCTGCAGCCGGCGGACGGCTCGAGCATTCCCGGCATCCGCCGCTGGCCGCAGGAATACCTGCCGCGCATCTTCGAGCGCGAGCGCGTCGACGACGTGCTCGACATCGCGCAGCACGAGGCCGAGAGCACGATGCGCGAGCTCGCGAGCCGCGAAGGCATACTCTGCGGCGTGTCCTCGGGCGGCGCCGTCGCGGGCGCGCTGCGCGTCGCGGCGCACACGCGCGATGCCGTGATCGTCGCGATCGTCTGCGACCGCGGCGATCGCTACCTGTCGACCGGCGTGTTCGACGCGCGCTGAGCGCCGGCCATGGTCAAGATCCGCGATGCCCACTCGCTCGAGGGGCCGCTGCCCGACGACGGCGCGAGCCTGCTCGCGCGCGTGCCGTCCGCGCAGGCGGTGAACGGGGCGGAGCGCGTCGCCGCCGCCCTCGATGCCGTGCTCGCCGCGTACGCAACGGAGGAAGACGCTGCGCAGCGCCGCGAGCGCATCGCCGTGGCGCTGGACATCCTCGAAACGCTGGCGACGCTCGGCCTGGACGCCGAGGCGCTCTGCGCCGGCGTGCTGTGCGTGCCGGTCGCCGAGGGGCGCATCGGTGCCGAGGCGCTGGCCGCGGGTTTCGGCGCGGATGTGGCGACGCTGATCGCCGGCGTGCAGCGCATGGACGCACTGGCGCTCGATCCCCACGACCACCCGCGGCGCCACAGTTTCGCCAACCGCCAGCGCCAGGGCGAGAACCTGCGCCGCATGCTGGTGTCGATGATCGACGATCCGCGCGTCGCGCTGGTGAAGCTCGCCGAACGCGTGCAGGCGCTGCGAGCGCTCGGTTCGGCCGAACAACGCGCCCGGCGCGGTCCAGATCGCGCGCGCGGCGATGGACATCTATGCGCCGCTCGCGCACCGCCTCGGCGTGGGCCAGATCAAGTGGGAGCTCGAGGATCTCGCGTTCCGCCACCTGCAGCCCGCCGATTACCGTGACATCGCGAAGCTGCTCGACGAGCGGCGCGCCGATCGCGAGCAGTTCATCGCCGACGCGATCGCGCGCCTGCGCGCGGCGCTGGACGCGGCGGGCGTGAAGGCCGAGCTCTCGGGCCGCCCGAAGCACCTCTACAGCATCTGGCGCAAGATGCAGCGCAAGGGCATCGGCATCACCGAGGTCTACGACGTGCGCGCGCTGCGCGTGCTGGTCGGCTCGGCGGCCGACTGCTACTCGACGCTCGGCATCGTGCACGGGCTGTGGCGCAACCTCCCCGGCGAGTTCGACGACTACATCGCCAATCCCAAGCCGAACGGCTACCGCTCGCTGCACACCGCGGTGATCGGCGACGGCGGCCGGGTGCTGGAGGTGCAGATCCGCACCGGCGACATGCACCAGGAGGCCGAGCTCGGCATCTGCGCGCACTGGGTCTACAAGGGCGGCGAGCGCGCGGGCGCTGGCAGCGGCTACGAGGACAAGATCGGCTGGCTGCGCCAGGTGCTGGGCTGGGGCGGCGAGCTCGACGCCGGGCGAACTGATCTCCGAGCACCTGCGCCGTGAGGTCGGTGCCGACCGTGTCTACGTGCTGACGCCGGACGGGCACGTGGTGGACCTGCCGGCCGGGGCGACACCGGTCGATTTCGCCTACCAGGTGCACAGCGAGCTCGGCCACCGCTGCCGCGGCGCGCGCGTCGACGGACGCATCGTCAGTCTCGACTACACGCTCGTCGCACCGGCGAACGCGTCGAGATCATCCGCGGCAAGAACGCCGCGCCGAACCGCGACTGGCTGCGCGCCGGCAACGAGTTCGTGCACACCGCGCGCGCGCGCAGCAAGATCCGCCACTGGTTCCGCGAACAGGACCGCGAGGCGCTGGTCGCGGCCGGGCGCGCGCTGCTCGAGCGCGAGCTGCAGGCGCGTGGCGCTGCCGGCGCCGCCGTTGCCGGCGCTCGCGCGGGGGCTGGGCTTCGCATCGGCCGAGGACCTGCTCGACTCGCTCGGCAGTGGCGAGACCGGCATCGGCCAGGTCCTCGCCTTCCTCGCGCCGGAGGAGCAGGGCCTTCCCGCGGCCCCGCCCGAGTTGCCGCGCACGCCGCGCAAGCGCGCGCGCGCCGCCGTGGCGGTGGACGGCATCGACAACCTGATGACCAGCTTCGCCGGCTGCTGCCGGCCGCTGCCGGGCGATGCGATAGCGGGCTACGTCACCGGAGGGCGCGGCGTCAGCGTGCACCGGCGCGACTGCTCCAAGCTGCAGCGGCTCGCGGCGGAAAATCCCGCGCGCATCATCGATGTGCGCTGGCAGGATGCGCAGCCGCGCGTGCATGCGGTGGACCTGCGCGTGGTGGCGCACGACCGCGCCGGCCTGCTCAAGGACCTGGTCACGCTGCTCGGCAACGAGCGCGTCAACGTGCTCGATCTCGGCAGCACGGTCGACCGCGCGCGCCAGATCGCGACCGTGCGGCTCACCGTCGAGATCGGTTCGCTGGAGGCGCTGGCGCGCGTGCTCGAGAAGCTCGGGCGCGTGCGCGGCACGATCTCGGTGCAGCGACATTCGGAATGACAGCGGAGGACGCCATGCGGCGCCATGACATCGGCGATCTGCGCGAACTGATGCGCCGGCTGCGCGACCCGGAGACCGGCTGCCCCTGGGACCTGAAGCAGGACCACGCCTCGCTGCTCGAGCACACGCTGGAGGAGGTCTACGAGCTCGCCGACGCCATCGAGCGCGGAGATTGCGCGCAGATGCGCGACGAGCTCGGCGACTACCTGTTCCAGGCCGTGTTCTACGCCCAGATCGCGGCGGAACAGGGCGAATTCGACTTCGACGACGTCACCGACGGCATCGTGCGCAAGCTGCTGCGCCGCCATCCGCACGTGTTTCCCGACGGCACGCTCTCGAGCCGCCGCGATCCCGGCAGCGCGCCGCAGACGCGCGAGATCAAGGCCACCTGGGAGCGGCTGAAGGAGGAGGACCGGCGCGCACGCGAGCTCGGCGCCATCCTCGACGACGTGCCGGTGGCGCTGCCCGCGCTGCAGCGTGCCGAGAAGCTGCAGCGCCGCGCCGCGTCTGCCGGCTTCGACTGGGCGAGCTGGGACGGCGTGGTCGTGAAGCTCGAGGAGGAACTCGGCGGAGGTGCGCGAGGCCGCGCGCGGCGACGATGCCGCGGCGCGCGAGGACGAGCTGGGTGACCTGCTGTTCTGCTGCGTCAACCTGGCGCGTCACCTCGGCGTCAACGCCGAGAACGCGCTGCGTCGCGCCAACCGCAAGTTCGAGACGCGCTTTCGCGCCGTCGAGGAGGAGATCCGGCGTCGCGGTCTCGCGATCGGCGACTGCGAGCTCGCGCTGCTCGACAGCGTGTGGGACGAAGTGAAGGCGCGTTCCCGCGGCGCCTGAGCGGCGCGGCGCGTCGACTTGTTATCGCGCGGGGTCCTGTGTAATGTTCTTCGCCGTCGAATCGACCGTTCATCCGATCGGCGCCGCCTGCGGCGCGGTCGCTACAGGAGTCCACGCATGCGCGTCATTCTTTTGGGTGCCCCCGGCGCGGGCAAGGGTACCCAGGCCCAGTTCATCATGGAGCACTTCGGCATTCCGCAGATCTCGACCGGCGACATGCTGCGCGCGGCGGTGAAGGAGGGCTCGGAACTCGGCCGCCAGGCGAAGGAGATCATGGCGAGCGGCGCAGCTGGTGTCGGACGACATCATCATCGCGCTGGTCAAGGAGCGCATCGCGCGCGACGACTGCCGCAACGGCTTCCTGTTCGACGGCTTCCCGCGCACGATCCCGCAGGCCGAGGCGATGAAGCTCGCCGGCGTGAAGATCGACCACGTGCTCGAGATCGACGTGCCCGACGAGGTGATCATCGGTCGCCTGACCGGACGGCGCGTGCATCCGGCGTCGGGGCGCGTCTATCACGTCGAGTTCAATCCGCCGCGCGTCGCGGGCCGCGACGATATCAGCGGCGAGGAGCTGGTGCACCGCGAGGACGACCGCGAGGAAACCGTGCGCCAGCGCCTCGGCGTCTATCACGACCAGACCGCGCAGCTGATCGGCTACTACCGCGGCGAGCAGGTGAACGGCACGCGCTACCACCGCATCCCGGGTGTCGGTCGCCGTCGAGGAGATCCGTGCGCGCGTGCTGGCGGCGCTCTCCTGATCGCGCCGCCGCCGCAGGGCCTGCGCGTGAGCCTGCCTGAAGCGCCGCCCGGCGGCGCGCCGGACTGGAATCCTTCCTCCGCCGTCATCCTGGTCAATCTCGGCTCGCCGCTCGCCCCGACACCGCGCGCGGTGGCCGACTTCCTCGCCGAGTTCCTCTCCGACCGCCGCGTCGTCGAGCTGCCGCCGCTGCTGTGGCAGCCGATCCTGCGCGGCATCGTGATCCCGCTGCGTGCCAAGCGCGTCGCGCATGCCTATGCCTCGATCTGGAGCGGGGATTCGCCGCTGCGCGCCATTTCGCAGCGCCAGCAGCAGCTCCTGCAGCAGCACTTGCGCGCGGCGCACGGCGACGCCGCGCCGTGGGTGCGGCTCGCGATGACCTACCAGGGGCCGTCGATCGCGGAGACGATCGCGGACTGCCAGCGCCGCGGCATCGAGCGCATCTGCGTGCTGCCGCTGTACCCGCAGTACTCGGCGACGACGACCGGCGCGGTGTTCGACCAGGTGAGCCGCTACCTGCTCGGTGCGCGGTCGCTGCCCGAACTGCATCTGGTGCGCGACTACCACGATGCCTCGGGCTACATCGACGCGCTGGCTGCCAGCGTGCACGAGCACTGGCGCGTGCACGGGCGCGCCGAACACCTGCTGCTTTCGTTCCATGGCATCCCGGAAGCAAACGTGCTGAAGGGCGATCCCTACGCGCGCCAATGCGAGCGCACCGCGCAACTGCTGGCCGCGCGGCTCGAGCTGCCGGCGCAACGCGTTCTCGCTCGCATACCAGTCGCGCTTCGGTCGCGCGAAGTGGCTGATGCCCTACACCAGCGAGACGCTGCGCGAACTGGCGCGCCGCGGCGTGCGTTCGCTCGACGTGATATGCCCCGCGTTCGCCGCCGATTGCCTCGAAACACTGGAGGAAATGGCGGTCGAGAATCGCGAGGTGTTCCTCGGGAATGGCGGCGGCGAATATCGTTTCATCGCGTGCCTCAACGATCGCGACGATCACGTGCGCATGATGCAAGAGATCGTTTGCAGCACGGGATGCATCGCATCGCGCGCGTGACGCTTGCGCTGCGTGCCTGCGCGAGCGCAAACAAGTACCGTTGATTGCACGTTGCATTTCTTGAACGGCATTTGATGTGGTGCTATTTTGCACGTGGGTTTGTTGTACGTTCATAACGACGATCTCGATCCCCAGTCACCAAGGAGTGCAATGATGGCAATCGCCAAGAAAGCAGCGGCAAAGAAAGCTACCGCAGCAAAGAAGAAGCCGGCCGCCAAGCCGCGTGCGAAGAAGCAGCAGCGCGCGTCGCTTGCTGACCGTATCGTGCAACTCGAGAAGGATGCGGAAAAGCAGCTCAAGCAGCTGGCCAGCGCACTCGAGAAGCGCGCCAAGGCGGATCTGCGCAACGCAATCGACAAGTTCGAGAAGAAGTGGCTCAAGGAGCGCAAGAAGTCGCATGCGAAGCGCCTGACCACCGTGCAGAAGAAGGCGCAGGCCAAGCTCGCCGCGCTGCGGAAGAAGGCAACTGCGAAGAAGAAGGCAGCTGCGAAGAAGAAGCCTGCCCGCAAGGCAGCGCCCGCGGCAGCCTGAGCCCGGATTCCCGGGCCGCCAGGGAAGCCCGCCTCCCGCGCAAGCGGGGTGGCGGGCTTTTCGCTTCATGTAATCCGCATTTCCTTGCGGTGACGCGGTGGAGAAAACCCCCAGTGCCACTGCTGCTCGGAATCGAAACCTCGACGTCGCGCTGCTCGGTCGCCCTCGGTGACGGCGAGTCCGTGGACGAGCTCGTCGACGAGCGCCCGCGCGAGCACCACGCGATCATCCTGCCGATGGTGCACGAGCTGCTGCGCAGCGCGGGCACATCCCTGCGCGGGCTCGATGCGATCGCCTTCGGTCGCGGGCCCGGTTCCTTCACCGGATTGCGGATCGCCGCGAGCATCACGCAGGGGCTCGCTTTCGGTGCCGGCCTGCCGGTGATTCCCGTTTCCTCGCTCGAGGCGCTCGCGGCCGATGCCGATGTCCAGGCCGGTGCGGCCAGCGGCCTCGAGCACATCCTGGTTGCCACCGACGCGCACATGGGCGGGATCTACTGGAGTCTGTACCGCCGCCAGGGGCGGAGGCTGCGCGCGTTGCGCGACGATGCGCTGGCGCATGCCGATGCCTTCGTCGCCGCGCAGCACTGCGCGGTCGCGGCCACGATCTTCGCCGGCGACGCGTGGCGCGTGTATCCGCAGATGCTGCCGCCGGACGCGGCATGGCTGGAATCGGCCGCGCCCACCGCGCGCCAGGTCGTGCGTCTTGCCGCGCGCATGGAGCGCTCGACGTGGCGCAGCGCCGAGGAGGCCGAGCCGGTCTACGTGCGCGGCGCCTCGGTGTGGAAGAAGATCGCCGAGCAGCCCGCGCCGTTCTGAGTGCCAGTGAAACGCTCACCGACCCGCCGCGACGGGCGGTTTCATTGGTGCGGGGCCGGTTGTTATACTTCCCGCGGTCTTGACGTAATGCGTACTGCAGCAATCCAGGCATGAAAATCCCGTCGGGTTTCATCGGCTCGTTCCAGCCGCCATCCGTGGCGGAGCTGCGCCGCGCGCGCGAGCCGCAGCCCCGCGAAACCGGCGCCGATGGCGAGGCCGGCGAGCGCTCCGCCGCCGACAGCGCCTCCGTCGCACGCGGCGAATCGCTGCGCCGGCGCGCCGATGCCTTCGAATTCAGCCGCGTGCAGCGCATCGACGAGCCCGACGCATACTCCGGTCCGGGGCGCAGCGCCGTCTCGGCCTATCTCGCCGTCGCCAGGAGCGCTGTCCCGGTTGCCGGCGGCGCGGAACTGGCCGGCATCGACATCATCATCTGATCGGCGCGCCCGCGCCGGCCACCGCCATCGAACAGCGCATCCTGCCGGGGAACAACGTGTCGCAAGCAGCATTCATCGGTCTCGGGGTCATGGGCTACCACATGGCGGGGCATCTCGCGCGTGCGGGACACGCGGTCACGGTCTTCAACCGCACGCGCGCCAGGGCGCTGCAGTGGTCGGCGCAGTTCGGCGGTGCCGTCGCCGCGTCGCCCGTCGAGGCCGCTGCGGGTGCCGATGCCGTGTTCTGCTGCGTGGGTGACGACGACAGCGTGCGCGCGATGGTGCTCGGCCCCGATGGTGCGCTCGCGGCCATGCGCGCCGGCGCCGTGCTCGTCGACCACACCACCGCATCGGCGGGACTGGCGCGCGAGCTCGCGACGCTCGCGCGCGAGCACGGCGTGGGCTTCGTCGATGCACCGGTCTCGGGCGGCCAGGCCGGGGCGCAGCAGGGCGTGCTCACGGTGATGGCCGGGGGCGATGCGGCCGATTTCGCGCGCGTCGAACCGCTGATCCGCAGCTACGCGCGTGCCGCGCGGCTGCTCGGGCCCGCGGGCGCCGGCCAGCTCGGCAAGATGGTCAACCAGATCTGCATCGCCGGCGTGGTGGCGGGACTGGCCGAGGCGCTGCACTTCGCGCGTCGCGTCGGACTCGACGCCGAGGCCGTCATCGACGTGATCTCCAAGGGCGCGGCGCAGTCGTGGCAGATGGAGAACCGCCATCGCACGATGCTTGCGGGCGAATACGATCACGGCTTCGCGGTGGACTGGATGCGCAAGGATCTGGGCATCGTGCTCGACGAGGCGCGCCGCAACCGCGCCAGCCTGCCGGCGACGGCGCTGGTGGATCAGTTCTACGCAGACGTGCAGGCGATGGGCGGCGGGCGATGGGATACCTCGAGCCTGCTGGCCCGGCTGGAACGCACAACGGAGGGCAAGGCATGAACCTGGTCGCACGCGAGGCATTCAACGACGATCTGCTGCGCTTCCTCGGCGCATCGCCCACGCCGTTCCACGCCGTGCGCGCGCTGGCGGCGATGCTGGAAGAGGGCGGATTCCGCGAGCTGCGCGAGCAGGATGCGTGGGCCTGCGAGGCGGGCGGGCGCTACTTCGTGCGCCGCAACGGCTCCGCGCTGATTGCCTTCGTGAAGGGTCGCGCGGCCGCCGAGGACGCAGGCCTGCGCATGGCCGGTGCGCACACCGACAGTCCCTGCCTGCGGCTGAAGCCGCGGGCGGAGCTGCGCCGCAGCGGCTACCTGCAGCTCGGCGTCGAGGTCTACGGCGGCGCGCTGCTCAATCCCTGGTTCGATCGCGACCTGTCGATCGCCGGGCGCGTCAGCTACGCCACCGCGGGCGGCGTGGCGCATGCGCTGATCGATTTTCGCGAGCCGGTCGCGGTGATACCCAGTCTCGCGATCCACCTCGATCGCGAGGCCAACTCGGGCCGCGCGGTGAACGCGCAGAATCACCTGCCCGCGCTGCTGGCGCTGGCCGACCGCGAGCCGCGCGATTTCGCCACGATCGTGCTCGAGCGCCTGCGCGAGGAGCATCCGGAGTGCGGCGCGCTGCGCGTGCTCGACTGCGAACTGTCGCTCTACGACACGCAGCCGCCGCGGCTGGTGGGCCTGCACCGCGAGTTCATCGCCGGCGCGCGCCTCGACAACCTGCTCAGCTGCTTCGCCGGCCTGCGTGCGCTGATGGAGTCGGACGCCGGGTTCGACGCGATCATGGTCTGCAACGACCACGAGGAGGTGGGCAGCGTCTCGGCCGCCGGGGCGCAGGGCCCGATGCTGAACTCGCTGCTGGCGCGGCTGATCCCGGAGCGCGAACGGCGCGAACGCGCGCTGGCGCTGTCGCTGATGATCTCGGCGGACAATGCGCACGGGGTGCACCCGAACTTCGCCGACAAGCACGACGGCAACCACGGTCCGGCACTCAACGCCGGGCCGGTGATCAAGGTCAACGCCAGCCAGCGCTACGCGACCAGCAGCGAGACCGCGGCGCTGTTCCGCTGGCTGTGCGAGGCCGAGGGCGTGCCGGTGCAGAGCTTCGCGGTGCGCAGCGACATGGCCTGCGGCAGCACCATCGGCCCGCTGACGGCGGCGAACGTGGGCGTGCGCACGCTCGACGTGGGCGTGCCCACCTTCGCGATGCACTCGCCGCGCGAGCTGGCCGGCGCCAGCGACCTGCACGCGCTCGCGCGCGTGCTGTCGCGCTTCTTCCGCCAGCCGGCGCTGTAGGTTCGGCCGTGGGGTCGGCTTCATGGCCGACATTCATTCATTCGTTGCCAGACGCCACACCTGAACCCCCTGTCGGGTTGAAACCCGACCTACATCCCGCTGAACACCGGCGCGCGCTTGCCGAGGAAGGCGGCGACGCCTTCCTGGCCGTCGCGCGAGATCGCGGCCGCGGCGATCGCCGCGCCCTCGAGCTCCATCTGCGTTTCCAGCGTCGAGTCGAAGCTCGTCGCCAGCAGTTTCTTCACCGCGCCGAAGGCGCCGGTGGGGCCCGCGGCGATCTGCGCGGCGAGCTTCCCGGCTTCCGTGGCCAGCTCGGCGTCGTCGACCACGCGCGTCAGCAGTCCCCACTCGAGCGCCTCCTCGGCGCTCAGGCGGCGGTTGGTGAGGATCAGTTCCTGCGCACGGCGCAGGCCGACGATGCGCGGCAGGAAATAGCTGCCGCTGCCGTCGGGCACCAGGCCCGCGCCGGTGTAGGCCATCGAGAACTTCGCCGAGCGTGCCGCCAGTACCAGGTCGCCGCAGGCGGCGAGACTGAAACCGGCACCGGCCGCGGCGCCGTTGACCGCAATGATCAGCGGCGCGCGCATGTGCGCGAAATTGGCGATGGCCGCGTGCAGGTAGGTCGTGAGTTCCTTGATGAAGCCCTCCAGGTTGGCGGCGTTCTCGACGAAGCTGTTGAGGTCGCCGCCGGCGCAGAACATCCGGCCCTTGCCGGTCAGCAGCACCGCGCGCACCTGCGGCGAACAGCGGCAGGCAAGCGAAGCCTGCAGCAGCTCCTGCGCCAGTTGCATGCTGATGCCGTTCGCCGCGTCGGGACGGTTCAGGGTGATGCGCGCGATGCCGCCGTCGATGCCGAAGTCGAGGGTAGAGAATGTTGCCATGTGGTGTGGTCTCCGCGAGGGGGCTGGAATGTGGGGCCGGCGCGAGCATAGGGAGCGTGCGCGGACCGGTCAATCACGCGCCGCGGATTGGCGCATCGCGGCGTCGATACGTATGATACGCGGCCTCATCCAGGGCAGTCCCGCATGAAAAAGCAGCGCGTTCTCACCGGCATCACCACCACCGGCACGCCGCACCTCGGCAACTACGTCGGCGCCATCCGTCCCGCGATCGCCGCGAGCCTGGAGCCGGATGTGCAGTCGTTCTATTTCCTCGCCGACCTGCACTCGATGATCAAGAGCCAGGACGCCGCGGCGCTGGGCCGCTCCACGCGCGAGATCGCCGCGACCTGGCTGGCGCTGGGGCTGGATACCGAGCGCGTGGTGTTCTACCGCCAGTCGGACGTGCCGGAGATCACCGAGCTCACGTGGATGCTGACCTGCATGACGGCCAAGGGGCTGATGAACCGGGCGCACGCCTACAAGGCCGCGGTGCAGGCGAACCAGGAAGCGGGGCAGGACGACGATTTCGGCATCACCATGGGCCTGTACAGCTACCCGGTGCTGATGGCGGCGGACATCCTGATGTTCAACGCCGATCGCGTGCCGGTGGGCCGCGACCAGATCCAGCACGTGGAGATGGCGCGCGACATCGCGCAGCGCTTCAACCACCACTACGGCGAGCATTTCGTGCTGCCGGCGGCGGTCGTCGACGAGCACGTTGCCGTGCTGCAGGGGCTCGACGGCCGCAAGATGAGCAAGAGCTACGGCAACACCATCCCGCTGTTCCTGCCCGAGAAGCAGCTGCAGAAGCACATCAACCGCATCAAGACCAACCTGCAGGAGCCCGGGCGAGCCCAAGAACCCCGACGAGTCGACGGTGTTCCAGGTCTGGGCGGCCTTCGCGACGCCGGAGCAGCGCGCGCAGATGCGCCGCGAGTTCGAGAACGGCATCGCCTGGGGCGAGGCCAAGCGCCGGCTGTTCGAGCTGGTCAACGCCGAGCTGCGCGAGCCGCGCGAGCGCTACGAGGCGCTGATGGCGCAGCCCGCCCTGATCGAGAAACTGCTGCGCGAGGGCGCGGAGCGCGCGCGCGCCTGCAGCCGGCCGTTCATGCAGGAACTGCGTGCCGCCGTGGGCCTGCGTCCCGTGGACGCGTGAGCGGCAGGGGCCTTGGCCTATACTTCGGGCTGATCGCTGCCGCTACGGGGCAATTCGGGGAGGGGGTGTCGTCATGATCTGGTGGATTCTGCTCGCTGTACGTCGTGGCCGGCGCCGTGTTCGCGCTGCGTGGCCGCGCATCGGCCGCTGTCGCGCAGGCTCCCGGCGCGCACGGGGGCGCGCGCCGCCGGTGCCGCCCTGAAAGCGACGGGGCGCAGCAAGGCCCCGTCGGAGGCCATCGACGACTACCGCGGCGCGATGCTGTTCCCGCAGAAGGATTGCTGCGAGGCGATACTGAAGCTGCGCGGCCACACCTTTGCCGGCAACACGCGCCGACGATGCCCGTGCCTGGCTGCGACCGCGAGTCCTGCGGCTGCCAGCTGCACCAGGTCGACCGGGCGTCGCCGCGGGCCGCGCCGTCTCGTGCCGGACCGGCGCGACGACGTGCGGTTCACGGAAGACCGGCGCACGGGAAAGGACCGGCGATCGGGCGTGGACGTCTGGAAGCAGAACCCGTGACGACGGCGCCCTCGCGGCGCGCGAGCGCCACGAGCGTCGATCGCGGAACCGGCTCTCAGCTGCCCTGGATCTTGAAGCCCACCTTCAGCACCACCTGGTAGTGGCCCACCTGGCCGTGCTGGACATGGCCGCGGGTCTCCACGACCTCGAACCACTCCAGGTTCTGGATGCTCTTGCTGCACTCGGCCAGCGCGTTGTTGATCGCGTCCTCGATGCTGACGCGTGAGGAACCGACGATCTCGACCTTCTTGTAGACGTGGTGATCGGACATGGCACACCTCCCTCGGGATGGATCTGCTCGGTCACGAATCCAGTATGCCAGATCGGTCGCGGCTAACCCATGCGACTCGCGGGCAGCGGCAACGCCCCCCTGTGGGTGGCATTCATGCCGACAGGTGCCGCCTCCCTGTGGGTCGCATTCATGCTGACAGGTGCCTTCGGCATGGCATCAGTCCGAATAAATTCGGACTCACAGGTTCAGGCGGCGCCGCGTCGTGTGCTGCCGCTGTCGCCGTTGCGCAGGTCGTCGACCAGCACATTGAATGCGGCTACCGGGTCGTGTCCGGCGTGGTGCAGCCGCAGCAGGGCGGCGAAGCTCATGCCGTGCATCAGGTCCATCAGCATCTGCGCCACGTTGTTCGCGTCTACTGTCGGGCCGGACTTCCTGCTGGTGCTGCAGTTGCACGATCACGGAGGCCAGCAGCGCGCGGTTGCGCTCCATGTCGTTGCGCAGCACCGCGGCCGCCTCGGCATCCGCGCGCCGCGTGGCTCCACAACTGCAGCCGCACGCCCCACTCGATGCGCGATTGCCGGTCGTGTGGCAGCGCGGCCTCGATCAGCGGCAGCAGGTTGTCGATGCTGACACCGCGGGCCAGCGCGCGCGCCAGGCGCTGCTCGATGCGCGCGCTGGCCCAGGCGAAGGCCGCCGTGACGATGCCGGCCTTGCTGTCGAAGTAGTGCGACAGCACGCCGATCGAGCAGCCCATGGCGCGCGCGATGCTGCGCGTGGTGAGGGCCTCCATGCCGTCGGCGGCGATCAGGCGCGCCGCCACCTCGGCGATTTCCAGGCGTCTCTGGTCGTGGTCGAGCTTGCGCACTGCGCGGCGTTCTCCGGCTCCGGCGCGAGCGTTTTTCGCATTGCGTCGCGGCTGGTGTTCGCATAGATTATATACATATCAAGCGTCCGGCATGTGTTGCCGGATGCGCAACGGCACTCGCGGAGCATCGGCGTCATGAAATCGGCAAGTCTCGACCACGATTACGTGCACCGTCCCGACAACAAGGACTCTCGCACCTTCCCGGCGCCTACGGCCTGCCGTACCTGGGCAGATGGTGCCCCTGCTGAAGAATCCCTACGAGGTGATCAAGCGCCACTACGACCGCTACGGTGCGGTGTCGCGCACGCGGCTCACGGGGCAGCACATGGTCTGGGCGCTGGGTCCGGACTACAACCGCGAGCTGGTGATGGATCCGCAGCAGGTCTATTCCGCACGCATGGGCTACGACGCGCCGCTCGGCGACTTCTTCGCCGGCGGCCTGCTGGTGCGCGATTTCGCCGAGCACAAGTTCCACCGTCGCATCATGCAGACCGCGTTCAAGACCAGCTCGATGCAGCACTACGTGCACAGCGTCAACGAGATCTCGGCGGCAACCGTGGCAGCGCTGGGGCGAGGTCGCAGCGGTTTCCGCTACTACCCGCACATCAAGGAGCTGCTGCTCGACGTCGGGGCGCGCGTGTTCGTCGGCGTGAACCTCGACAACGAGATCGCGCCGCTGAACAAGGCGTTCCTCGACATGATGGCCGGCACGCTGGCGATCGTGCGCAAGGACTGGCCCGGGCTCGGCCTCGTGTATCACCGCGGCATGAACGGGCGTCGCTATCTCGAGCAGTATTTCCAGGGCCTGGTGCCGCAGCGCCGGCGCGACGAAGGCATGGACATGATGAGCCACTTCAGCAAGGAGACGACCGAGGAGGGCCAGTACTTTCCCGACAAGGTGGTCGCCGATCACCTGATCTTCCTGGTACTGGCGGCGCACGACACCACCACCAGCGCGCTGACGATGGCCTCGTACTACCTGGCGCGTCACCCCGAGTGGCAGGAGCGGCTGCGCGAGGAAGTGCTCGGCCTCGACCGCAGCCTCGCCTACGACGACCTCGGCGCCGGCGTGCCGCTGCTGGAGCAGACCTTCCACGAGATCCTGCGCATGCACCCCCCGGTGCCGCAGCTGATGCGCCGCACCATCCGCGAGACCGAGCTCGGCGGCTACCGCATCCCGGCCGACACGATGGTGGCGATCTCGCCGATCTTCTCGCACCGCATGGCGGAATACTGGAAGGATCCGCACCGCTTCGACCCGGAGCGTTTCGGGCCCGCGCGCCAGGAGCACAAGCAGCATCCCTACCTGTGGGTGCCCTTCGGTGGCGGTGCGCACAAGTGCATCGGGCTGCACTTTGCCGACATGCTGTTCAAGTGCGTGATGACCGAGATGCTGCGCCGCTTCCGCTTCAGCCTGCCGGCGAAGTATCCCGATCCGCCGTCGATCATCCATTTCCCCTTCGCCAAGCTCACCGACGACCTGCCGCTGGTGCTGGAGCCGCTGGGCCGTGCCTGAGCGCATCGCGCGCCTGCTCGCGCGCGCTCGCTGCTCGGCGTCGCGGCCCAAGCGCGCGCGCTGGAGCCCGGCGAGGCGCTGCCCGCGCTGCGCATCGAGGAACTCGGCGAGCTGCAACTGGCCGGCGAGACGATCCGCTTCGCGCCGTGGCAGAGCGACGCGCTCACGGGCAAGGTGCAGGTGCTGCAGTACCTGGCGGCGCGGCTGTCGGCCAAGTCGCTGAACGAGCCCTTCACGGACACGCTGCGCGATTCGGGCATCCCGATCGAGCGCTATCATGTCACCACGATCGTGAACCTCGACGACGCGCTGATCGGCACGCGCGGCATGGTGCTGTCCGAACTCGAGAACAACAAGAAGCGCTATTTCCGCTCGAGCATCGTGGCGGACGCGCACGGGCTCGGCCTCGAGGCCTGGCAGCTGCGTCCGAAGTCGAGCGCGATCATCGTCCTCGGCCCCGATGGCCGCGTGAAATTCTTCCGCGACGGCGCCATGACGCCGGCGGAAATCGACCATGTGCTGCAGATGGTGCGCTGCGGCACTGGCGAGCAGCTGGCGCTGCTGGAAGCAGACGCGCAGTCGGGCTGCGGCCCGGGCGGCGCCCCATGACACTCCCGTGCCTGACAAGGATCACCGAATGAGCAGTATTGCCCTGGACTTCCCGCGTCGCGCGCTGCGCGACTTCATGCACCGCATCGAGGTGCCGCGCGATATTGCCGAAGTCACGGATACAGACGCCGACAACGAGTGCGATCCGCTCGAAGCGGGCATCGCGCACAAGGAGGCGGCGGCGATCTGGGACGCCGTCGAAGGACCTGTACCGCACGGGTTACTACCCGACGATCCTGTTCTGCCTGCGCCGCCAGGGCAAGGTGGTGTTCAACCGCGCGATCGGCCACGCGCGCGGCAACGGCCCCGGGGACGAGGCCGACACACCGAAGCTGCGCGCAACCGTGCGCACGCCCTCGTGCATCTTCTCGGCGTCGAAGGGCATCTCCGCGATGGTGATGCATCGCATGGAGGAACAGGGCCAGCTGAACCTGCTGAACCCGATCAGCCACTACATCCCCGAGTTCGCGAAGCACGGCAAGGAGCGCACCACGATCTACCACCTGCTCTCGCACCGCGCCGGGATCCCGGGCATCGCGGGCGTCGACGACCCGCAGCGTGGTGCTCGACCACGAGCAGTGCCTGCAGCTGCTCTGCGATGCCGAGCCGCAGCACCTGCTCGGCCGCCAGCAGGCCTACCACGCGATCACCGGCGGCGTGATCCTAACCGAGATCGTGCGCCGCGTGAGCGGCATGGACATGCGCAAGGCGTGGCGCACGTGGTTCAAGGAGCCGATGGGATTCAAGGTGCTGGACTACGGTGCGGCGGGGCCGCTGCGCGCAAGGATCGCCGAGCAGACGCTGACGGGCATCCAGAACTGCCAGCGTCGTGGACGACTTCCTGCGCGACGCGATCGGCGCGAAGCTCTCCGACGTGGCCGAGCTCCTCGACGATCCCGGCTTCTACCAGGCCATCATCCCCTCGGGCAACATGGTTTCGACGGCCGAGGAGGCGGCGGCCTTCTACCAGATGCTGCTCGACGGCGGGCGTTGGAACGGCCGGCAGATCCTGCGCCCCGAAACCATCGTGCGCGCGACCATGGAGGTCGGCCCGCACCAGTTCGACCGCACCGTCGGGGTGCCGCTGCGCTTCAGCCAGGGCTTCATGCTGGGTGGCGCGCCGTTCGGCCTGTTACGGGCCGCGCACGCACCACGCCTTCGGCCACGTCGGGCTGGTGAACAACATCACCTGGGCCGATCCCGAGCGCCAGATCTCGGTCGCGTTGCTGGTGAGCGGCATTCCGCTGCTGGCCGGCAACCTCCCGGCACTGGTGCGGCTCATCATCGCGCATCGCGCGCGGCTGCCCGCGCGTCGAGCCCTGATGCCGTGAGCGTGCGCACCGAGCGCTCGCGGGCGTGTCGCGACGATCGTCATCGACCGGCCCGCGTGCCGCAACGCGGTCGACGGACCCACGGCCGCCGCGCTGGCCGGGGCGTTCCGCGATTTCGATGCCGATGATTCCCTCGACATCGCGGTGCTGTGGGGCGCGGGCGGAACCTTCTGCGCCGGCGCCGACCTGAAGGCCGTGGCGCAAGAACCCGCGCGTGCCAATCGGGTGGCGCCGGACGGCGACGGTCCGATGGGCCTGTCGCGGCTGCGCCTGAACAAGCCCGTGATCGCGGCGGTCGCGGGCCACGCGGTCGCCGGCGGGCTGGAGCTCGCGGCCTGGTGCGACCTGCGCGTGGCGGAAGAGAGCGCGGTGTTCGGGGTGTTCTGCCGCCGCTGGGGCGTGCCGCTGATCGACGGCGGCACGGTGCGCCTGCCGCGGCTGATCGGCATGAGCCACGCGCTCGACATGATCCTCACGGGGCGCGCGGTCGGGGCGCCCGAGGCGCTGGCGATGGGGCTCGCGAACCGCGTGGTGCCCGACGGCACCGCGCGCGCAGCCGCCGAAGCGCTGGCCGCGGAAATCGCGCGTTTTCCGCAGGCCTGCCTGCGTGCCGATCGCCTCAGCGCGCTGGAGCAGGCCGGTCTTTCCGTCGAGGAGGCCATGCGCAACGAATTTCGCGGCGGTGCCGCGATCGTCGCCGCGCCCGGGATGCGCGAGGGGGCGTCGCGTTTTGCGGCAGGCGAGGGCCGGCACGGCACGTAGGTCCGCATGAATGCGGGCCTACGGCACGCCGAGCCATTCGCGGATGCGCTGGTCGCGCTGCAGGCCGGTGATTATCGAGGCGCCGGCGTCGCGCAGCGCGACCAGCGTGGCGGCCTGTATGGCCTCCTCGTCGGTCTTCAGGAACGCGGTCGGCGTCTTGCCGTAGGCGGTGAAGGCCCAGCGGCCGATTTCCTCGCCCTGCGGGTCGCGGATGCTGAGGTCGTATTTCACCCAGATCTCGAACACCTTCGCCCGGGTCTCGTCGGGCAGCGCGAACTGGAAATCCTGCACGCTGGGCACGATGATCGCAGTGATCCCGCCGTTGCCCCCACCCGGCGTCTCCAGCTCGCTGACGCGCGCGAATGTCGCGGCGAAAATGGCGCGGAACACCTGCAGCTGCGGCGCGCCGAGGTTGATGGTCCATTCCTGGCCGGAGGGGCCGGGGCGCTTCTCCTTGTGCGTGAACGACGCGAACTCCGGCGGGAAATACACGCCCACCCCGAGCGGCAGCGGTTCCACGAGGGGTTGCGGAAACTCGTTCAGGGGCTTCATCGTCACGAGCTTCGGGCCACAGCCGGCGAGGCTGAATGCGAGCAGTATCAGGAGCAGGGCAGTGCGCATCGTCGTCCACCGTGAATGCGTCCGGATCATAGGCACAATTGCGGCACCGATCCAGGCGGCGCCGGCGCCCGCGGGCTAGCGATAGTCATTCAGGCCGACGAAGGTGCCGCCGTTGCGCCACGCGAGGTCGCGCATCAGCGAGGCGAAGCGGATGCCGGTGACCTGCAGGTTGTCGGGGCGCGCGAACTGGGTCGGGAAGCCCACGGCGTGGATGCGCACCAGCCGCTCGCCGCCCGATTCGCTGTTGATGCGGTCGACCACGTCGATCACCTGCGCGATCGAGCTGCCGGTGAACTCGTCGCCGAGCACGTAGAGGCTGATCCGGCGACCGGGCTCGTGGAAGGTGCGGATCGCCTGCACGATGCCTTCCACCGGGCTGCTGTTGCTGTACGGGTTCCACGTCGCGAAGCGGCTCACGATCGCGCGCCGCCGCGCCGGCGTGTCGGGGATCCACTGCCCGCGGTAGCTCGGGAACATGTACTCGCCCTCGTCGCTCATCACCTGCATGCCTTTGACCTGCGGGTAGAGGTCGAGGATGTTGATCATCTCGCGCTGCGCGCGCGGCCAGGCGTAATTGAACATGCTGCCCGAGGTGTCGATGATGAAGATCACGTACTCGCTGTCGACCGGGATGCCGCCGATCGCGTCGTTGCGCCGCCGGCCCTGCGCGCCGAGCAGGCGCTTCATCTCGTCGGTCAGGCGCTGCTTCGCGCTCTCGAGCTGCCCCACCAGGCGGCTGTTCACGTCGGCGTCGGTGCTGCTCGCGCGGTACTGGCCCTTGATTGCCGAGAGGTCACCCTCGAGCCGCGCCACCGCCTCGAGCGATTCCGACAACTGTTCGCGCCGTGCCGTGAGGTCGCGGTTCAGCACCACGGATTCGCCGCGCAGCCGGTGCAGTTCCTCCTGCAGCGCCGCGATCTGGCCCTTGAGGTCGCGCGTGCTTTCTTCCAGCACCAGCGGTTCGGCGATCTTCGTGATCATCAGCAGCAGGATGATCGCGCCGAAGCCGCAGCAGATCACGTCCAGGAAGGACAGGTTGAACTCCTCGGCGGCGCGGCGCGGCTTTCTCATGGCCAGTCGCTCGCAGGAGCGAGGAAGGCGCCGCGCGTGGCCATCGCGAGCTGCCAGAACGCCGAGGCCGCCATCGGGTCGCCTTCCATCGGCGCGAGGATCACGTTCACCGGGATGCCGTCGGGCAGGCTGTTCAGGGCCTGGTTGAAATATTTCAGCCGGTCGCGCCCGCTCGCCTTTGCGCCCGCCGCGCCGCTGCCCTGCGTGGGCAGGCCGTCGGTGATCAGGTAGATGTTGTCGGGCCTGGGGTTCATCGCGGCCGCGGCCTGGAACGCGCCCAGCAGGCTGGTGCCGTCGGCGGGCGTGACGGCGTCGAGACCCGCGACCGCCTTGTCGAGCTGTTCGCGGTTCGAGACCGGCAGCCACTTGCCGGCGGTGTCGGGCAGCACGGGCGCGGCCTTCGTGTTGAACACGTAGATCTGGTACTCGCTGTCGCGCGGCAACTGCGTGCTCAGCCAGTCCACGGTCGCGACGGCGCGCCGCCACTTCGGCGCGCGCCGCTGCACGGGCTCGGGCATGTTGCGCATGCGGATCACGTTGACCAGGGTGTTGTCGAGCATGCTCGCCGAGCGGTCCAGCAGCACCAGGATGCGTCGCCCGCCGAGCTTGAGGCCGGTCAGGTACTGGCGGTCGCCGTCGCCGGTGAAGCGGCGCACGTCCGTGCCCTGCTGCTTGTCGCCCTCGGCGCGCAGGCGCTCGTTCTGCACCTCGAGCTGCTTCAGGTCCGCCTTCAGCCGGTTGACGTGCTCGGTGCTCGCCAGCGTGTCCTTGTCGTCGGTGGAGAGCTCCTCGCGGCGGCGCTGGATCTCGGCCACGACCTCGCGCGAGCGCCCTTTCGCCTCGACGGCCGACTCATCGACCATCGCGAGGGTGTTGCGCAGTTCGGCCAGCCCCTCTCGACCCTCGCGCACCTCGCGCTCGAGGAAATTCACCTCGCCGATCAGCTCGCGGTTCGCTTCCTCCGAGCGCACCTCGCTCGCGTGGTCCATCACCAGGAACACCAGGATCGTCGCGCCGAATCCGCAGGACATGATGTCCAGGAAGGACAGGCTGAAGATCGAGAAGCCGCGGCGTTTACGCGCCATCGTCCGGGACCGGCGTTTCCGCGACCACCCACAGCTCGGCGCGGCGCGCCGGCAGCGCGAGCCGCTGGCCGGCGCGCAGCGCGGTTGCCGAGCGCACCGGCTCGCCGTCGAGTTCCAGCGCGTGGCCGGCTGCGGGCATCAGCCACCACTGCGCGCCGTCCCAGCTCAGCGTGCCGGCGAGATCCGGCGGCAGGCGGCGCGTCAGCGTCCAGCCGTCCGCTCCCTCGTGCAGGTACAGGCTGCCGGGCGCGAGGCGCAGCGCGCGTGCGCCGGCGACGAGGTGGCTGGGAACGTCCGCCGCGGGCGCACGCAGGGGCTCGCCGCCGGCGGCGGATGCCGCGGGCGCAGGCGCTGGCGCGAGCCCGGCGGCCGGCGCTTCGGCGCTGGCCGGCAAGCGGGTGACGAAGCGCAGCGCGGCGTCCTCGCTGCGGATCAGCGCGGCGTGGCGCAGGCAGGCGCGGATGGCAGCGTCCTCGGGCAGGCCGCATCGCCTCCGGCAGCAGCCGCGCCAGTCGTGGCAGCGACGCGAGCCGTGCGCTGCACAACAGCACGGCGCCCTGGCGCTCGCGCTGCACCGCGTCCACGATCTGCGCGTACAGCGGTTGCGCCGCCTCCAGCACCTCGCCGATGCCGAGCTTGGCGTGGTAGCTCGCGGAGCCGTTGCGCAGCTCCGCGTGCACGTCCTCGCCGTCCTCGAGCGCGGCCATCCACGCCGGCAGGCGGTCGTAGAGCTGCTGCTCGGTCGCGGCGGCGTGCATCGGGTCGAAGCGGCTGTGCTGGATGAAGCGCGCCGTCACCAGCTGCGCCCAGCGTTCCTGCAGCTGCAGCAGCCCGGCGCCCGGCACGGTGTGCACGCGCTCGCGCGCGAGCATGTCGCCGTCGCGCACCAGGCGCGTGAGCACGCACTGGTGCAGCTGCAGGTCCAGGTGCAGCGCGCTGCGCGGGATGTGCGCGGTGCTCGCGGCCGCGAGCGCGCTGTCGACCAGGCCCACGGCACGGAACGAGGCGCGCTGCGCGATGCCGAGCAGCACCGCGAGCTGCTCGCGCGTGAAACTGCCCGGCACCGCGAGGATCAGCTCCGCCGGATTGCCGGCCGCGGCGGCGAGCTGCTGCAGCTGCGCCCAGGCGAGGTCGGCGTGGTGGCGCGCGTGGCTGCGCGCGTTGTGCAGCGGTTCGGTGCCGAGGCGCAGCCAGAACTGGCTGATGGTCTGGCGCGGATTGAGCCGTGCCTGCGCCAGCGCCGCCGCGCCGGTCACCACGGCGTCGCGCGTCAGCGTCGCGAAGCCGGGACTGCGGGTCGGCGCGCTGGTGCCGTCGCCCAGCAGCAAGCCGATATCGTTCAGTTCGAGCACCGACAGCGTCACGCCGCGGCCTCCCGGGTCACCTTGAGGTGGCCGAGCAGGCGATCGTCGCAGTAGGCCTGCGCCTCCAGCACCAGCCGTTCCTGCTGCAACTGCAGCTGGTGCATCAGGAACATCAGCAGGATGCTGATCACCAGCGCGACGAAGGTCGAATTGAACGCCACGCCGAGCGCGTCGGTGACGCCGGTGATGTCGCCCTCGACGGCGCGGTGCGCCTGCGTCAGCGCCATGCCGATGCCGCGCACGGTGCCGATGAAGCCGATCGAGGGAATCGCCCAGCCGATGTAGCGGATCATCGAGAGCTCGGAATCGAGCCGCTCGCCCTCCGTCTCGCACACCTCGCGGATGGCGGCGGCGGCATCCTGGATGCTGTGCGTCGCGGCGAAGCGCTGCAGCCCCGTGATCAGCGCGCGCGGCAGCAGCGCGCGGCGCGCCTCGGCAGGCAGCGCCTGGATCGGGCGCAGGTACTCGCGCGCGTCCTCGGGCAGGATGCTGGTGCCGCCCGGCACCTGCACCAGCGGCCGTTCGAGCAGCTGCTTCTCGCGCCGCAGCGTGGCGCCCTTGTAGCCCATGATCGCGATGCACCAGAACATCAGCACCACGCAGCTCTCCTGCTCGTAGTCCTTCAGGATCACCCACACCGAGGGCGGGCGTGCCGAGGTGTCGCCGGCGGCAACGCGCTCCTGCGCGGCCCTCGCGACGGCGTCGGCGTTCGGCGTCACCACGGCGACGTAGAACGTGTGCACCACGATCAGCGACAGCAGCAGGGCGAAGAGCTGGAACAGGAACTCGGAGGCGAGGATGCGTTTCATGGGGTCCTTGGCGCGGCGCGGTGCCGGGCTCAGATGTCCGAAGGGAAGGACACGGAGAGATCCTCCGAGATGTCCTCGCTGGGCACGAAGCGCTCGTCGCTGGCGGCGCCGCGCGGCGCCGGCCGCGCGGCGGCGGGCGCGGGCTCCGCGGCCGGCGCTGGCGTGGTCGCCGGTGCAGGCGACGCGTCCTGCGGCGCTTCCTGCGCCAGCGCGAGGGCGGCGAACCAGGCCGCGAGGAGCGCGAGCAGGGCGCGCCACGTCATTCGGCGTACCTCGCGAGGCGGAAACCCAGGTCGGCGCGCGCCTCCTTGCCGTAGTCGCGGAAAGCGAGGCGCAGCTCGGTGGCGCTGCCGTGGCGCCAGCTGGCGCCGCGGATCACGTGGAATTCTCCGCTGCCGGCGCCCGCGGGATCGGTGCGACCCTCGGCGGGCAGCGCTTCGTAGATGTCATGGATCCATTCTGCCGCATTGCCGCTCAGGTCGAAAAGGCCGTGACGGTTGGGCGCGAAGCGCTTGCGCGGCGCGGCAACCGCGAAGCCGTCGTCGTAGCCCGCGATCACCTGCCCGAGCAGCGTGGCGCCGCTCTGGTCGGCGAAATTCCCGGCCTTCGCGGACGGCGGCAGCGCCTGGCCCCAGCCGAAACGCGCGCTCGATCCGTCGGCCTGCACGATCGCCGCCCATGCCCATTCCGCTTCGGTCGGCAGGCGGTAGCCGCGGCTCGCGGCCGTGAAGCCCGTCACGCGTGCGCCCTGCACGGTGTAGAACGGCGGCAGGCCTTCCTTCGCGCTCAGCCAGTTGCAATACAGCGCCGCATCCTCCCACGAGAGGTTCACCGCGGGCTGCTCGTCGCCGTTGAGGCTCTTGCCCTTGAAGTTGCCCGAGGAATGGCCGGCGCGGAACTGGCGGAACTCGGCATTGCTGACCTCGGCGACACCGAGGTAGAAGGGCCGCTGCAGCCGCACCTGGCGCAGGGCCTCGTTGGCGCGACGCCCGACCTCGCGTCGCGACGAGCCCATCGCGAAGGGGCCCGGGCGCAGCAGCACCAGTTCCTGTCCCGCGGCGGTGGTGATGCGGGTGACCGTGGACTTTGCCTTCGCCTCGGTGAGCGTGCCCAGCGTCACGCTCAGTGACTGCGGGAAGCCGGGACGCGGCGTCACGGCGAGCTCCTGCGGCGCGTAGCCCTCGCGCTGCACGCGCAGGGTGTGCCTGCCGCCCGCCAGCGTCAGCGTCTGCGCGCCGCGCCCGAGCGCGCGCTCGCCGAGGAATACCTCGGCGTCGGGCGGCGTGACCGCGAGGCGGATCTCGCCGCTCAGCGCGCGCAGCTCGAGCGCGATGTCGCGTGACTTGCCGCCCGCGGGCAGCGAGCGCGCGGCGCGCTCATGGCCGGCCTTGAAGGCGATCAGTTCGTGGGGCCGCGAGGAGTCGATCGCAAGCTCCAGCGGCGTGCGGCCCTGGAACACGCCATCGAGCGTGATGCTGGCGCCGGCGGGATTCGAGCTGATGCGCAGCCGCGCGTCGGCGCGCGCCAGCGTGAGCGTTGCCAGCGTGCGCGTCTCGCCGGCCACGGCATTTACCATCAGCGCCTCGTCGCGGTAACCCTCGAGGCGCAGGCGCAGGTGGCGCTGCCCGGCCGGCAGCTCGATGTCGGCGGGCGTGGTCGCGAGCGGCGCGTCGTCCACCAGCACGCTCGCGCCCGGCGGCACGGTCTCGACGCGGTAAGTGCCCCAGCCCGGGGCGAGCGTGAGGTCGAGCGTCTGCGCGGTGTCCATGCCCTCGACCGCGAGCGTCTGCTCGTGCGGCAGGTAACGCTCGGCTTCGACGCGGATCGTGTGCTCGCCGGCGGCAAGCCGCAACGCCTCGCCGTTCGTGCTGCCCGCCACGACGCCGTCGACGAGGACGCGGCCGGCGACCGGCGCGCTGTTCACGAACACGCGCCCGGGGAGCTTCTGCAGCGCCAGCCCGACCTGCTGCCCGCCGGCCTCGCCGACGGTCACCGCCAGCGATCCCTCCGCATAGCCGGGCGCGGTGGCGCGCAGCACGTAGTCGCCCGGATGCAGCAGGATGCGCGTGCCGAAGGCGAGGCTGGGGCCGCCGTCGATGTCGAGCTCCGCCGAATCCGGCTGTACGCGCACCTCGAGCACGCGTGCGCCGAGCAGGAACCACGCGATCGCCGCCACTGCCAGCAGCGCGGCACCGATGCCGAGATGGTGGCGCCGCGGACGCAGCGGTGCGCGCGGCGCCGGTTCGGGCGGGGTATAGGCCAGCGGGGCGATGAGTTCATCGGCGCCGCCGGCATTGCCGCCGCCAACGGGCTTCAGATCTTCTGCTGGCATTGCACGATCACGTCGCTGCCCGGCTGTCCGGCGCGCACGCTGAACTCCACGCGCACGTCGCGGTAGCCGGCGCGCTGTCCGACCGCGACGTAATCGCCCGGCAGCAACTCCAGCGCTTTTTCGTCGATGGGCCCGAAGCTGCCGACGCGGAACACCGTGACCTCGGTCTTGCCGTCGGAGCGCAGGCGCACCGTCACCGGGGTGCTGTAGTCGGCCAGCAGCGTGCGCGCGCCGGCGAGCTGCGCCTGCAGGCGCGGGCCGGGTGCGGCGATGGCCGTTGCACCGGCGAGCAGCTTCGCGAGCGCGGCGCGCGCTTTCGCGTCGTTCAGGCGAGCGGGCTCGCGCGTGATCTGCTCCAGCGCCTGGTCCAGTGCGCGCCGCGTTTCGGCCTGCTGCTTGCCCTCGCGCGCAGTCCCCAGGGCGCCGTCGATCGCGAGCGCCGCCTCGTAGTGCTGCAGGGCCGCCTGCCATTGCTCGGCGGCGGCCGCCTCGGCCGCCTTGCCCAGCAGTTCGCCGAGGCGCTGCTGCGCGAGCTGGAATTCCGCCTGCTGCAAGCCGTCGCGCGCCTCCGCGCCGCCCGGCTGCACGGCGAGTGCGGCCTTGAACTCGCGGCGCGCGTCCGCGTGCCGGCCCGCCGCCAGTGCGGCGTAGCCCGCCGAGAGGCGCGCGGTGTAGTTGCCGGTGGCGATGCGCTGCTGCAGCGCAGCGAGCGCCTTGCGCGCGGCCTCGTGCTCGCCATCGAGCGCCAGCGCCTCGCGGTAGGCCGCCGCGGCAGCGTCGGTGTCGCCGGCCGCCTCCGCCGCGGAGGCCCGCTCCATCAGCGCCAGCACCCGGTCCAGTGTGCCGGCGCGTACGAGGCCGCGCTGCGCGCGCGCATTCGCGGCATCGATCGCGAGCGCCTCGGTGAACAGTGCGCTCGCCGACCCGGAATCACCCGCGGCGAGCGCCGCGTCGCCGCGCGCGAGGCGCTCCTGCAGGCGGGCGTCGATGCCGTCGAGCAGTGCCTGCATCGCCTGCTGCCCGGCGCGATACTTCGTCTCGGCCGCGGTGAAATTGTTCGCGCGATAGGCCTCGTCTCCGGCCTGCGCGAGCGCGCTGGCGGCGGCGAATTCCGCCGCCGCCCATTTTTCCACCGCGCGCTGCTGCAGTTCGTACTGCGCCGCGAGCAGGGCGTCGAGCGCGCTTTTCGCCCCCGCGCGCTCGCGCTCGGCCTGCGCCTGCGCGTAGGGTGCGGCGGTGGCGGTGGCGGTGGCGGCGGGCGCGGTGGCGGCGGGGGCTGCAGCGGTCGTGCCGGGCGTTGCCGCTGCAACGCTCGCCGACGCGGCCCTGCGCTCTGCCAGATAGTCCGGCAGCACGAAGATCACGCCGGCGGCGATCGCGAGCAGCAGGCCGAGCGCGAGCGCGGGGCCCGGCACGTGCAGGTGCACGTACTTTGCGGAGGCTTGCGGCTCGGCCACCGCGGCCGGCGCGGCAATGTCGAGGGTGGCGGGCTGGATCCGCTCGAAGTCGTCCTGGCTCATGGTCGGGTGCGGGGCTTCCGTGCTGGGTCGCGGCAATCGCTCGGGGTCTCAGAGATTACCGGTTTCTTCCGCGTAGATCCCCTGCAGCACTTCGCGCCACTGGCCGTACTGCTGCTCGACGGTACCGGTCAGCGTGACGCTGCGCTCGTCGAGCTCGATGACCTGCGGGTTGATCTCCGCGCCCAGCGAGCTGCCGAGTTCCAGCAGCGTCTCGGCGTGCATCTTCGATTCGGCGCGCTTGTCCATGCCGCTCTTGATCATCCCGGCGCCGCCGAGTGATGCCCACGGTGCCGGCGGCGCGCGTGGAGGCGCTGTCGCCGCTCTGCATCGCGATGCCGCCGCACGATCGCCGCGATGCCGGCCACGGTGCGCATCGCGGCCTGCTGGCGCAGTTCCTTGTAGGCGAGCCCCTCGGTGTAGCTCTCGCGGCGCCAGTCCTGGTAGGGCGCCGCCATCTGTTGCGCGAAGCCGGTGTAGTAGTCCTGCAGCGTGTCGACGAACAGGCTGTCGCGCTCGCGGATCTGGCGCACGCGTGCCAGCATCGGGTCGTTCTCGGCGGGCAGGCGCGTGATTTTCGTGATGCCCTTGCGGTCGGTCTCCAGGTAGCCGCCGAAGGCCTGCGGCGAGAAACTCTCGGCGAATTTCAGTTCGCTGATCGTGCGCAGCTCGCGCACCCTGTCCGCGGACATGCTGGCGCGATACATCGCGAGGTCGTTCGCGATACGGTTGTAGACGTCCTGGAAAGGCTCGCCGGCGGCGTGCTTCGCGTCGTAGCTGAACTTGCTGGCGGTGCCCTCGTAGCGGCGCGTGTACCAGGTGGCGCCGCTGGCGTCGCCCGGCGTGATCTCGAGCACCAGGTCGAGCCCGGTGGACTCGATGATGCGTCCCTGCACCACCACGTCGGTAATGGCGGTGCGCTCCGGCGTCACGCGCACCGCGCCCCAGTGGCCGCTCTTCTGCAGCGTTTCCGCCAGCACCCTGGGCATGTAGCGCGCCTCGGCCTCGCGGATCTCCGGCGCGGTCATCAGCTCGTCTTCCTTCAACTGCTCGGCGCCGGAGGCGAACAGTCGCACGCCCACGTCGAGCAGCTGTTCTTCCGGCATCGCGGGATCGCCCGCGATCACCGGGGTCACGGTGGTGGTGCGCACGGTACTGGAGGCGCAGCCGGCCAGCAGCAGCGCCAGTGCGACGCAGGCGACGCCGGCGGTGCGTTCGACGAATCCCATCACTCCTTACCTCTTCACCGAACCGGTGTACTTGCGGTACTCGTCCCAGAGCTTCTCGCGCAGCTCCGGATCCTTCTCCTTCATGGCGGCCTCGCGGATCTGGCGCGCCACGACGTCATCGTCGCTGCCATCGGGGATATCGGCCGGCACGTTGGCGCTGTTGCTGGCGGTATGCTCGAAGTCGCCCTTGCGGCCGCTGCCGCCGCCGGCCGTCGACATGCCGCTGCCGCTGGAGGAATCAGCGGCAGTGCCTTCGGCGGCGCCGCCGCCGTGCGCCGGCATCGGCGTGCCATACGACGCGTCGTCCTCGCTGCCTGCGCCGCCCGCCGCGGCCCCGTCCTCGAGCCCGGCCGAGCTGGCGCCGGCGCGTCCGCCGCCGGACTCCTCGGCGCGCGCCTGGTTGCGCTCGCGCTCGCCGAGCATCGCGCCGTCGAAGCGTGCCAGCGACGCGTTGAGCTCGCGGTTCAGCTTTTCCAGCTCGCCGTCACCGCTGCCGCCGGCCGTCACGCCCTCGGCCGCCGCCCGGATATCGTCGGCGCCAGCGCCAGCGCCCGCGGCCGCCGACCCGGCACTGGCCGCGGAGTCGCCTCCCGGGGGCTGTGCGCCGCCGCCGGGCTGTCCCGCCGCAGCATCCCCGGTCGTTGCCGTGCTGCCCGCGGCGGCGTCCTCGAGGCTCGGTTCCTGTGCCCCGCGCTGCATCGCCTCGAGTGCCGCGTCCAGCACTTCCTGTTCCGATGCCGCGGCCTCGGCTGGCGTTGCGCCGGATTCGCCACCCGCCGCGGCTTCGCTGTCTTCCAGCGTGACCTGATCCGGAGGGCGTGCCCTGTTGCGGCCCGGCGCCTTGCGGCGCGCCGGCATCGGCGCCCGGCTCGGCGGTGGTTTCCCCTCCGGCCTGCTCGCCGGCGGGTGTCGGCGGGGCGCCACTACGGTCCTTGCCCGGCGCAGTGCGAGCCCCCGGCGCGCCGGGGGCCGGCGAAGGGGAGCCCGACGTGGACGACTGCGCGGGCGCGGAGGAGGCCGTGGAAGGGCTGGCCGGCGGCTGCGGGGTCGAAGGACTCGTGCTGGTGGTCTTGCAGCCCGCCAGCGCCAGCAGCAGGACGAGCGGCGCGACGAGTACGGTGCGCATGGCGGCCTTGCTCACGGTGTGTAGGTGTAACGGTATGCAACGTTCGAGGTCGCAACCGGTTGACCGGCGTCGAAGCGCGGACGGAACGCGGTGCCGAGCAGGCGCTTGCGCAGGCGGGCGATTTGCTTGTCGGCGGCCGGCGGCGAGGACTCTAACACCTCCACGTCCTGCGCGCGCCCGCTTTCGTTCACGGCAAAGCGGATGGTGATCCAGGCCGGGCCCGCCGCCGCGGCGGGTGCGGCGGCGTCGAGTTCGGCGGGCAGCACGGGCAAGGCCAGCGGCTGGCCGAAGACGCTGGAGAGGATGTGCGGCGAGGTGTCGCCTGCCTGCGCGCCGAGCGTCCACGCCTCCTGGTAGATGCGCAGCGCCGTCTGGCGGCGGCTGAACAGCTGGTGCCAGTCGGCCAGCTCCGCCAGTGCCCGGCTGCGCTCCAGTTCGGTGCTGTTGCCGTCCTGCTGGCGCAACTCCACCACGCGACGCAGCGCCTCGCGGCCCGAGACGAAACTGTTCACGACATAGGCTTGCGCCGCCGGTTGCTCCGCAGTCTCGGCGCCGAAGCTGAAGCCTTCCTCCGCGGGCGGCGCGTAGCTCGCCAGGTAGTAATCGACCAGTGCGCGCTGGCGCAGCGTGTCGGCGATGCGCGCGTCCGCCGGACCGTAGTTCTCCTGGATGATCTGTACCGACGAATCGAAGAGATTGCGCGCCGTGAGCAGGTGGTTCAGCGGCTCGCCGCCCATCTCGTCGATGTAGGCGCGCAGGTGCCAGGACGAGAGTTTCTGCAGCGCGGACAGCACGCGCGCATCGCGCTCGCCGTAGTTGCGGTGGTGGATCTGAAACACCTGCTGGTAACGGTTGTCGACCTGCTCCCAGTCGCCGAGCGCCGCGTAGCTCTCGATCAGGTGCTCGAGGATCGGGATGTCGCCGGCGTTGTACAGGCCCTCGTTGACGCGGCTGACGTGGGCGGCGCGATTCAGCGTCTCCACCGCCTCCGCGTGCCGGCCCTGCTGCTGGTAGGCGAGACCCAGGCCGAGCAGGTGCTGCGGCAGTTCCGGCGCATAGGCGCCGCCCTCGTCCTCGATGGCGCGCACGGCCTCGAGGTGGCGTTCGGCAACGGGCGAGGGGGGCGGCGTTTGCGCGGCGGGCTCGGCAACAGCGGCTGGCACGCCGGCAGCGGCGTCAGCGGTTGCCGGATCCGCTGCCGCCTCGGCCGGCGCGCTCGCGGTGTGTGCCGGATCCGCCGCTGCGCCGGATGCGGTGTCGTCCCCGGCCTCCAGCGCCCGACTCGTCCCCCACGGCGCCAGGCACAGGCAGCAGATGGCCACCGCCCGCGCGAACTCGCGTACATTCCGGTCGATGCGATTCATGGCAATCACCTGATCATCGCGGTGCAGCGCATTCTATCGCCGTGCCGGTGCCGCGGCGAGTGGCGCCGCGCGGTGGCGACGCTGCTCGCGAGCCGCTATAGTCGCCGCCTGCACGCATGGGGGGAGGGACGATGTCGATCGAAGAGAGGAACCGGCAACTGGTCCAGCGCTTCATCGGAGCGATGAGCGCCGGGGATACCGCCTCGATCGTGGATGCCTATGCCGAGGACGGCGCGGTCTGGACCTCGGGTCGCACGCTGATCTCGGGCACCTTCACCAAGGCGCAGATTCGCGAGGCGGCGGGGCGCATCTTCGAGGCCTTTCCGCAGGGCATCGAGTTCACCATCCACGCCATGACGGCGGAGGGCGAGCGCGTGGCGGTCGAGGCGGAATCGCGCGGCATGCACGTCTCGGGCAAGCTCTACAACAATCTGTACCACTTCCTGTTCCAGTTCCGCGACGGGCAGCTCGTGCGCCTGAAGGAGTACATGGACACGGAACTGGTGACGGAAATTCTCTGCGGCGGCCAGCGGCCGCCCGCGCGGTGAACGCGCGAGGCGCGGTTTCGATCGATGCAACAACAGTGACACGAGGGAGAAGCACCTGATGGCGAAGTTCGGCGTTGCGATGGGCATGTTCGGCGTCCACAACTATTACGGCGGCGATGCGCGCGGTTACCTGGAAGCGGCGAAGCTCGCCGACGCGGCCGGGATCGACCAGGTCGTGTTCACGGACCACGTGGTGATGGGCGAGCACACCGACCGCTATCCCTATGGCCCGTTTCCGCTGCCGCCGTCCGCGCCGTGGTTCGAGCCGCTGACGCTGCTCGCCGCGATCGCGGCGGTGACCACGCGCATCGAGCTCGCCACGGGCATCCTGATCGCACCGCTGCGCCCCGCGGCCGTGCTGGCCAAGATGCTCGCCACGCTGGACACGCTGGCGCCGGGTCGGCTGCAGATCGGCATCGGCACCGGCTGGCAGCGCGAGGAGTTCGACGCCGTGGGCCTGGACTTCGACAAGGCCTGGACCCTGCTCGACGACGGCGTGCGCGCGATGAAAGTGCTGTGGCGCGAGGCGCCCGCGAGCTTCGCTTCGTCCACGGTGAATTTCGAGGCCGTCTACAGCACGCCGTTCCCGCGCGAGGGCAGCATTCCGGTGTGGTACGGCGTGAAGCCCACGCCGCGTCAGGCGCAGCGCATCGCGGAGCTCGGCGCCGGCTGGATCCCGATCTCCACCGACTTCGACTACGTGCGTGACGGTGTGGCGCGCATCCGCGAGGCCTTTGTGGCTGCCGGCCGCGACCCGGCGACGCTGCAGGTGCGTGCGCACCTGCCGATGCATTTCGACGCCACCGGCAAGGGCAACCTCGAGCGCACGATCGCCGACATCCCGGCAATGCTGGAGGCGGGCGCCACGGTGGTGGAATTCGAGCATCACCCCTACATCACGGATCCGGCCCAGCTGCCCGAGTTCTACGCGCGCATTGCCGCGACCAGGGAACTGTTCTGAGGCAGCGGTCCGCGACTCGCCCCGCGCTGTTGCCGCGTGCCGTTCGGCGCAGCAGCGCTCTGCGCGCCGAACGACGCTCGTCGATATCCTCGTGCGTTGCGCGGCGGCTTCGCACGTCGCGGCGAGGCGTCCGGCGCCGCCGCCGCGATGCCTGCGGCGCACGCCCTTATGCGGCGACCAGCCACGAGTCGGCTGACGCCGCACCGCGTCGAGCAAAACAATGCGTGCATTGGGCAGGGATCCACTGTGGTGAGGCGTCCAGGCAACCACCAGTGCGGCGGACACTCTGTCGCCAGGACGGCGACAGGTAGCCTACAGGGACGTATTCACGGCGTGTCCGCGGCACTGGTGCTGCCTGGATGCCGCTGGACGGCGACAAGCGGCATCGTTGCTCTTGGCCGTGAATGCCCGGCCGGAAGCCGGACATTCACAGGATCCACACCGCCAGGGAGAGCCTCAGCGCCGGCTGTACGCCGACATGCCCAGGCCGAACTGCGCGATCAGGTCGCGCATGACCTCGGCTACGCCGCCGCCGAAGGTGTTGATCTGGCACTTGCGGTAGTGCTCCTCGAGGTCCCCGTTCAGCGCCGCGCCGGGCGAACCGCGACGCAGTCCCCCGGCCATGCCGGTCACGTTCAGCATCAGCTTGTCGACCGCGATCAGGCACTCGGTGCTGTAGGCCTTGATCGCCGAGGCGAAGGCGGGATCCGGCTCGCCGGTGTCGAGCTGCCACGCCATGCGCCAGTTCATCAGGCGCATCGCTTCCATGCGCGCGTAGACCTCGGCCAGCGAGGACTGCACCCACGGCAGGTCCGCGATGCGCTTGCCATCGGCTGCCTGGGTGCTCTGGGCCCACGTGAGCACGCGCTGCAGCAGGCCCCAGCCCTGGATGCCGATCGCGGCCAGGCCCACGCGTTCGTGATTCAGCTGCGAGGTGATCGCCCTCCAGCCGCCGTTCAGCTCGCCCACGATCATCGAGGCGGGGACGCGCACGTTGTCGTAGTAGCTCGCATTCGAGCGCACGCCGCCCACGGTGTGGAGCGGCGTGAAGCTGAAGCCGGGCTGCTTCGCGTCGACCATGAAGATCGTGATGCCCTTGTGCTGGGGCTTCGCTTCGGGATCGGTGCGTGCGGCGAGCCAGATGTAGTCGGCGGCTTCGGCGCTGCTCGTCCAGATCTTGCTGCCGTTGATCACGTACTCGTCGCCGTCGCGCACCGCGCTGGTCTTCAGCGCGGCGAGATCGGTGCCGGCGCCCGGCTCGGTGTAGCCGATCGCGAAGTGCAGCTCACCCGCGGCGATCTTCGGCAGGAAGAAGCTCTTGTGCTCCTCCGAGCCCAGTGCGATCAGCGCCGGCGCCACGGTGTTGATCGTCACGAAGGGCAGGGGCACCTCGGCGAGCTGCGCCTCCTCGAAGAACACCAGCTGCTCGGAGCTCTTGAGCCCCTTGCCGCCGTACTCCCTGGGCCACCCGAGCGCGAGCCAGCCGTCCTTGCCGAGCTGGCGGATCACCTGCTTGTAGGCGTCGCCGCCTTCGTTGCCGCGCGTTCCCTCGCGCAGCTCCGGCGTCATCAGCGTGCTGAAGTAGGCGCGCAGCTCGCGGCGCAGGGCTTTTTGCGAATCCGTGTAGTCGATGTACATGGCAGTTCCGGGCTCCGGGTTAAATCTGGCCTCCATGATATTGAAACTGGATTCAATTTCAATAACAATGTGCAAAAGCTGTGGCGAAGGAGTGTGGATGGGCGGCCCGAGGGCGCGCAAGCAGGCGGTTGCGGCGAATGCCGGGGGCGCTGCTGCCGCGGCAAACCGGCCCGCGCTCAGCGTCCGCGGCGAGCAGGCGCGTGCGCGGCTGAAAGAAGCGGCGGCGCGGGTGCTGGAGCGAGTCGGGTACCGGCAGATGCGCGTGGTGGACGTGACGCGCGAGGCGGGCGTGGCCTCGGGGCTGTTCTACCACTACTTCCCGGACCTGAAAGCGCTCACCACCGAGGTGCTGCAGGACTTCATGCAGCGCTTCGAGGCGATCGAGGACATCGAGCGCGGCGTGGAAAAGGGCGACTGGTACGCCCGCATGCATGCGCACAACCGCGCCGTCGTCGAGAGCTACGCGCGCAATCCGGGCATCATGCGCTGCATGGTGCAGATGGGCGACGAGCAGCCGGAGTTCGGCGAGCTGTGGCGCGCCAGTTACCATCGTCGCCTCGAGCTGTTCGTGCGCGCCTTGCCGCGGCTGTTTCCGCAGGCGCGGCTCTCCGGCGCGCAGGCGCACCTGGTGACGACGATGCTGGCCGGCATGGGCGAGCATCTTCTGTCGGAGTACTACATCGTGCGCACGCCGGCGCTGCGCGAGATGGAGCTGGGCGAGGAGGAAATGACGGAGTGGATCTCGGTCATGTTCTACCGCGCCCTGTTCCTCGAGAACCCGTCACCCGGGCGGCTGAAGCATGCCGCGCTGGTGGCACACCTGCGGCGCGGCGCACAGGAGCCGGGCAGGAAACCGAAGCAATCAAACCCAGACCGGGAGGATGCATTGTCGTGAGCGAGACAGACGAGAAGATTCAGAGCTACGTGGGTCGTCCCCCCTGCGGTCCGTACAACAGCTGGGACGAGGTGAACGCGCCGATGATCCGGCAGCTGTGCGAGGCGCTGGGCGACGAGAACCCGGTCTACATCGATCCCGCGTTTGCGGCAAAGTCGGTGCACGGCGGTCTCGTGGCCCCGCCGACCATGATGCAGGTGTGGACCATGCGCGGCGTCGGCGGCAAGTGGGCGCCGGGCTCGGACAACCGCGAACCCTTCGAGGTGTTCGAGTACCTGAAGACGATCGGCTTCCCGGCGGTGGTCGCGGTGAACTGCGAGCAGAACTACTACCGCTACGTGAAGCCGGGCGACAAGCTGCACCACATGTCGAGCATCGAGTCGATCTCGCCGCAGAAGACCACCGCGCTCGGCACCGGCTACTTCGTGACCGAGCTCGAGGAATACTTCGACCAGGACGGCGAGAAGGTCGGCGACATGCGTTTTCGCGTGTTCCTGTACCGCGCGCCGGATCGCGCGCAGGAAGCCGCACCCGCGGGCGAACCCGCCAGGCCGGCGAAGATCAAGCGCTTTCGCCCGATCGAGAACCACGACACGAAGTTCTTCTGGGATGGCGTGCGCGCCGGCAAGCTGCTGGTGCAGCGCTGCAAGGCCTGCAACACGCTGCGCCACCCGCCCGGCCCGATGTGCCCGTCGTGCCAGTCGCTCGAGTGGGACACGGTCACCAGTTCGGGCAAGGGCACGATCTACAGCTTCGTCGTGATGCACCACCCGCAGATCCCGCCGTTCGACTACCCGAACACGATCCTGCTGGTGGAGCTCGAGGAGGGCACGCGCCTGGTGAGCCAGGTCATCGACACGCATCCGGACGACGTGCAGATCGGTGCGCCGGTCGAGGTCGTGTTCCGTGACGTCGAGGAAGGCTGCACGTTGCCGCTGTTCCGCGTGGTGAAGTAAGGGAGACCGAACATGGATTTCACGCGTTCCGAAGAATCGCAATCGATCCAGGAACTGGCGGCGCAGATCTTCGCCGACCAGGCAGGCGACGAGGCGCTGAAGCGCTTCGACCGCCACGAGATCGCCTACCACACCGAGCTGTGGAAACTGCTGGCCGAAGCCGGCCTGATCGGCGTCGCGCTGGCCGAGGAGCACGGCGGCAGCGGGCTCGGTTTCACCGAGCTGTGCGCCGTGTTCGAGGAGCAGGGCCGTCACGTCGCGGCGTTGCCGCTGCTGGCCACCGTGGTGCTGGGCGCCCTGCCGATCGCCGCGTTCGGCAGCGAGGCGCAGCGCGCGCACTGGCTGCCCGGCGTCGCGCGCGGCGACGTGCTGCTGAGCGGCGCCCTGTGCTGTCCCGATGCCGGGGGGCACGCCGACCACCTGCCGCGCGCGAGCGCCGACGGTGCCGGCTGGCGCCTGGACGGCACGCTCGATCGCGTGCCGTACAGCCTCGAGGCGGCCGCGATCGTGGTCCCGGCCTGTGCCGATGACGGCGCGATGCACGTGTTCCTGGTGCCGGCGGATGCCGACGGGGCTGAGGCGCGAGCGTCAGCGCGGCACCAACCACGAGCCGGTCGACACGCTGGAATTCACCGGCGTGAAAGTCGCGACGACCGATATGCTCGGCAAGCCGGGCGAGGGCGCCTGCATCGCCGAGTGGATCGGCACGCGCGCCGCGACGGCGCTCGGTTTCATGCAGCTCGGCGTGCTGTCGGACGCGCTGCGCCGCACCGCCGCGCACACCGTCGAGCGCAAGCAGTTCGGCAAGCCGCTGGCGGGCTTCCAGGCGGTCGCGCACCGCGCGGCCGACGCCTACATCGACGTCGAGGCGCTGCGCTCGACGGCGTGGCAGGCCGCGTGGCGGATGTCCGAGAGCCTGCCCGCGGAATCGGCGGTGGCCTCGGTCGCCTGGTGGGCCTGCGAGGCGGGGCACCGCGTCGGTCACGCCTGCCAGCACCTGCACGGCGGCGCCGGCGCCGACCTGGACGCGCCGATCCACCGCTACTTCCTGTGGGCGCGGCAGGTCGAGCTCTGCCTCGGGCGGCAGCAACCGGATCCTGGCGCGCTTCGGCGCCAGCCTTTCCAACCAGACCATCGAGATCGGACTATGAGCATTCAGGACAGGAACCACCCGAAAGTTCGCGGATGTGAAGGTCGGCGACGAACTGCCGCCGCTCGGCATCGACCTCACCACGCGCCTGATCGTCTCGACGGCGCTGGCCACGCGCGATTTCCAGGACGTGCACCACGACAAGGCGGGTGCGCAGGCGCTGGGCTCGCCGGACATCTTCATGAACATCATCACCACGAACGGATTCGTCGGCCGTTACGTCACCGACTGGGCCGGTCCGGAGGCGCTGCTGCGCTCGGTGAAGATCCGCCTCGGTGCGCCGAACTATCCCGGCGACACGATGGTGATCAAGGGCAAGGTGACCGAGGTGAACAGCGACGCGAAGACCGTCGACATCGAGGTCGGCGGCAAGAATGGTCTCGGCTACCACGTCACCGGCACGGTGACCGTGGCGCTGCCCTGAGGAGAACACGATGAGCGACAACACGTTTCTGAGCGGCAGGACGGCCGTCGTCGGCCTGGGTGCCACCGAGTTTTCGAAGGATTCCGGGCGCAGCGAGATCCAGCTCGGCGTCGAGGCGATCAGCATGGCGCTGGCCGACGCGGGCCTGTCGATCGACGAAGTCGACGGCATGGCCACCTACACCATGGACAACAACCCCGAGATCGAGCTGTACCGGCTCCTCGGCGGCAAGGAGCTGAAGTTCTTCTCGCGCACGCACTACGGCGGCGGCGCGGCCTGCGGCCCGCTGCTGCACGCGGCGATGGCGGTGGCCACCGGCGTGTGCAAGGCGGTCGTGGTCTACCGCGCGATGAACGAGCGCTCGGGCTTCCGCTTCGGCCAGGGTGGGCTGATCAGCAACGACCCGAACTCCTTCGAGACCGTGCACTTCGGCTGGTACATGCCGTTCGGCCTGTCGACCCCGGCGTCGTGGGTCGCGATGTGCGCCAAGCGCTACCTGCACACCCACGGCGCGGAGCCGGACGATTTCGGCCGCGTGGCGGTATCGACGCGCGATTTCGCCGCGACCAACCCGGCGGCGTTCTTCTACCAGAAGCCGATCACGCTCGACGATTACCGCAAGTCGCGCTGGATCGCCGAGCCGCTGCGCCTCTTCGACTGCTGCCAGGAGAGCGACGGCGCGGTGGCCATGGTGATCACCTCGATCGAGCGCGCGCGCGACCTGAAGCAGAAGCCCGTGGTCATCCGCGGCGCGGCGCAGGGCGCGGCCGGCGATTTCCAGATGATGACCGGCTTCTACAAGCCCGGACCTGACCGGCGATCCCGGAGATGGGCCTGGTCGCGCGCCAGCTCTACGGCATGGCCGGCGTGGGACCGCAGGACATCCAGACCGCGGTGCTGTACGACCACTTCACGCCGTTCGTGTTGCCGCAGCTCGAGGAGTTCGGCTTCTGCGGGCGTGGCGAGGCCAAGGACTTCATTCGCGACGGTCACATCTCGCGCGGCGGCAAGCTGCCGGTGAACACCCACGGCGGACAGATCGGCGAGGCCTACATCCACGGCCTGAACGGCGTGGCCGAGGGCGTGCGCCAGGTGCGTGGCACGGCGGTCAACCAGACGCCGGGCGTGGAGCACGCGCTGGTCACCGCGGGCACCGGCGTGCCGACCAGCGGCGTGATTCTCGGCGTCGACCGATAGCCGGGACGGCGTGACATTGCCGCGCGGCGGCTTCGGGTCGAGACGCCCCGCCTTCTGTTGCTAGAATGCGGGGCGATTCCCTTTCCGGGCGGTACAGAAATCAGATGCGCAAGCTGTTACTGCTTTTCGGTGTTTTCTGCTCGCTGCACGCGACTGCCCTGACGCTGAACATGCCTTCTCCCGGCGAGGACATCGTCGGCGAGGTCATGACGGTCACGGTGGCCGACTACGAGGACACCATCAATACCTACGCGGAAGCCTACGGTGTCGGCTTTCCGTCAGCTCGTCGCCGCCAACCCCGGTGTCAACCCGTGGGTGCCGGGCGAGGGCACCGAACTGGTGCTGCCGCTGCAGTTCATCCTGCCGCCGGGCGAACGCGAGGGCATCGTGATCAACCTGGCCGAAATGCGCATGTACCACTACCAGCCCGATGGCGGCACGGTGGAGACCTACCCGATCGGCATCGGCCGTGAAGGCTGGGAAACGCCGCTGGTTGCGGGCGCGAAGGTGCTCAGTGTGATCAAGGACCCGACGTGGGTGCCGCCAGCCCTCGATCCGCGCGGATCACCTGGCGATGGGGCACCGTCTGCCGGCGGTGGTGCCGCCGGGTCCGGACAACCCGATGGGTCCGTGGGCGGTGCAGCTGAGCACCAGGGGCTACTACATCCACGGCACCAACAAGGAGCTCGGCATCGGCATGCGCGTCAGTGCCGGCTGCATCCGCATGTACAACAAGGACGTGGAGCAGTTTGCCCGTCGCGTAGCCAAGGGCACGACGGTGCGCATCGTCAACGCGCCGGTCAAGGTGGGCTGGAAGCAGGGCGAGCTCTACGTCGAGGTGCACGAGGCGCTCGAGGAGCAGCGCGAGGTCCACGTGCCGGAAGCCGACGTGGCCGATGCGATCCACCTGGCGCGCCGCCTGAGCTCGGCCCCGGTGGAAATCAACTGGGTCGACGCCAAGGCTGCTGCCGTGCGCAAGTCGGGCATGCCGGTCCGCGTATCCGTCGACGATTCCGCCGGTATCGCCAGCTCGCGCTGACAGCCTCCCGCTTCTCGCCGCGATGCCGCTGGCATCGTGTGCATGCTCACGCCATGGACGGGAATTTCACGCATCCTCGAAACGAAACTGCCCCGCGAACACCGCCGGAAAGGCGGTGCGTGCGGGGCAGCGACGCAAAATCAGGACCGGGTCTGTCGACCCGGCTCAGATCACTTGCGGCAGCACTTCTCAGCCATGCGGCTGACGGCTTCAACTGCGTCGTTTGCGCTCTTCTGAGCGTCGGCAGCAGCTGCAGCAGCGCCGTCGGCGGTCGATTGAGCGCGGTTGGCAGCGGCCAGTGCGTCGTTTGCGGTCTTCTCAACGGTGCCTACGCGGGCTTCGAGCGCGTCGAGGCGATCGTTGCAAGCGCAACCGCTGAGCAGGGTAACGGCGAGTGCTGCGGACAGAAGGGCGGCTTTCTTGGTCATGGTACGCATTTGTGGTCTCCTTGAAGGTCTATCATGCGATCGGGTCGATAGCGCTGAAATTCTTGCACATCTGACTTCGAAGTCAATGTTAGTTCTGCATAAAATTGATCAAACGCAGATTATTGCAGAGGTTTTTCGACGCTTCCTGGCTGCATTGCGCGCTCCTGTCGAGGCCGCACACCGAACGGACAAGGGGTGGTACCAGAGGCGGGACTCGAACCCGCACGCCCTCGCGGACAACGGATTTTGAATCCGTCTCGTCTACCAGTTCCGACACTCTGGCCCAGTGAAGCGCGCGGCATTATAGCAATGCACCCTTGCACCGCAACCGCAATTGCCACGGCGCCGGTGCGTCTATACCCTTGCCGCCTTGCCGGCACGGGTTTTCCATGAAAGTCAGCGATTTCCACTACGAATTGCCCGATGCGCTGATCGCGCGGCATCCCTGCGCCGAGCGCACCGGCAGCCGCCTGCTCTGGCTCGACCCGGCGCGCGAGCGGCCGGAGCACCTGCGGTTCGCCGATATCACGCGCCTGCTGCGTGCGGGCGACCTGCTGGTGTTCAACGACACGCGCGTGATCCCGGCACGCATGTTCGGCTGCAAGGCCGCCAGCGGTGGCGCCGTGGAGGTGCTGGTGGAGCGGCTGCTCGGCGCTCGCCGCGTGCTGGCGCAACTGCGCGCCAGCAAGGCGCCGAAGCCCGGCAGCGAGATCCTCCTGCTCGACGACGAGGGCCGCGAGGCCGCGCGCGTGCGCGTGCTGGGCCGGCACGAGGACATGTTCGAGCTGGAATTTCCCGAGGATCGCGCGCCGCTCGCGGTGATGGAGTCCATCGGGCACATGCCGCTGCCTCCCTACATCGACCGGGCGGACGCCGCGCTCGATCGCGAGCGCTACCAGACGGTCTACGCGGCCCGCGACGGCGCGGTGGCGGCGCCGACCGCCGGGCCTGCATTTCGATGCGGCGCTGATCGAGGCGCTGCGCGCGGCCGGCGTGGAAACCGCGTTCCTGACGCTGCACGTGGGGGCCGGGACCTTCCAGCCGGTGCGCACGGCCGAAGTCGAGGAGCATCACATGCACGCCGAGTACATCGACGTGGGCGCGCAACTGTGTGCCAGCGTCATGCGCGCCCATGCCGAGGGGCGGCGCGTGATCGCGGTGGGCACCACCTCGCTGCGCGGGCTCGAGGCGGCCTCGGACGAGGCGGCGATACGGCCGTTCCAGGGCGATACCGCGATCTTCATCTATCCCGGCTACCGCTTTCGCTGCGTCGATGCGCTGGTCACCAATTTTCACCTGCCCGAGTCCACGCTGCTGATGCTGGTCAGTGCCTTCGCCGGCCGCGAGCGCGTGCTCGCGGCCTACGCCGAGGCGGTCGAGCGCGGTTACCGCTTCTTCAGTTACGGCGATGCGATGTTCGTCGCAGGGCGAACGGCTCCCGCTGCTCAAGTCCGCACGGGGAGGCCGCGATGGCTGAATGCTTCATGCAGTTCGCGCTGCTCGCCAGCGACGGCGCCGCGCGCCGCGGGCGGCTGCAGTTTCCGCGCGGCGAGGTCGAAACGCCCGCGTTCATGCCGGTGGGCACCTACGGCACGGTCAAGGGCATGCTGCCGCGCGACCTCGAGGAGATCGGCGCGCAGATCGTGCTCGGCAACACGTTCCACCTGATGCTGCGCCCGGGTTCGGGCATCATCCGCGATCTCGGCGACCTGCACGCGTTCATGGGCTGGCAGCGGCCGATACTCACCGATTCCGGCGGTTTCCAGGTGTTCAGCCTCGGCGACATGCGCAAGATCAGCGAGGACGGCGTGCGTTTCCGCTCGCCGGTCGACGGCAGCGCGGTGTTCCTCGACCCGGAGACCTCGATGCGCGTGCAGCGCGAGCTGGGTTCCGACGTGGTGATGGTGTTCGACGAGTGCACGCCGTATCCGGCGAGCCTGGAGCAGGCGCGCGACTCGATGGAGCTCAGCCTGCGCTGGGCGAGACGCAGCAAGGATGCGCACGCCGGCAACGCGGCGGCGCTGTTCGGCATCGTGCAGGGCGGCATGTACCCGGAGCTGCGCAGCCGCTCGCTCGACGGCCTGCTCGCGATCGGCTTCGACGGCTACGCGATCGGCGGGCTCTCCGTCGGCGAGAGCAAGGAAGAGATGCTGATGGTGCTCGATCACCTCGGACCGCGGCTGCCCGTGGAGCGAGCCGCGCTACCTGATGGGCGTGGGCACGCCGCTCGACATCCTCGCGGCCGTGGCGCGCGGCGTGGACATGTTCGACTGCGTGATGCCGACGCGCAACGCCCGCAACGCCTACCTCTTCACATCGCGCGGCGTGCTGAAGATCCGCAACGCCGTCAACCGCACCAGCGAAGCACCGATCGACGCGGACTGCGGCTGCTACACCTGCCGCAACTTCAGTCGCGCCTACCTGCATCATCTCGACCGGTGCGGCGAGATGCTGAGCGGCCAGCTCAACACCATCCACAACCTGTACTTCTACCAGCACCTGATGCGCGGCATACGGCAGGCGATCGCGGAGCAGCGCTTTGCCGACTTCAGCGCCGAATTCGTCGCGCGCTACGGCGAGCGCAGGCGCGGCGCGGCATGAGCAGCTACCAGGTATTCGTCTACGTCGATCCCGCCCACGCCGAGGCGCTCAAGGAGGCCATGTTCGCCGCCGGTGCCGGGCGCATCGGCAACTACAGCGGTTGTGCCTGGCAGACCCTCGGTACCGGGCAGTTCCGTCCCGGGCGACGCCGCGCGGCCATTCATCGGCTCGCCCGGGCAGGACGAGCGGGTCGAGGAGTGGCGCATCGAGATGCTGTGCGCCGCCGAGCACCTGGAGGCGGTGGTGGCCGCGCTGCGCGCGGCGCATCCCTACGAGGAGCCCGTATACGGTGTGCTGCGGCTGGAGCAGGGGGGCTGAGATGCTGGCCCGGATCCGCGAGCGGCTGCTGTCCGAGCCGCAGGATGCGCCCGGTGACGCCGATGCCGCGGTGCTGATCGCCGTCACCGCCGAGCGCGAGCCGCAGGTCATTCTCACGGTGCGCGCCTCGCACATGCGATCGCACCCGGGCGAGGTCGCCTTCCCGGGCGGCAGGCGCGACGCCGCGGATCGCAGCCTGATCGAGACGGCGCTGCGCGAGAGCCACGAGGAGATCGGGCTGGATCCGCGCTGCGTCGAGATCCTCGCCGCGGGGCGGCAGCGCACCTCGCGTTTCGGCGTGCGTGTCTACCCGTTCGTGGGAGTGGTGCCGGCGGACGTGCAGCTGTCGGCCAATGCGGCGGAGCTCGAGGAGGTGTTCCGCGTGCCGCTTGCGTATTTCCTGCAGCGGGAGAACCTGCGTGTGCAGCGTATCGTCGACGCGGGTCGCGAGATGGATGTGGCGTGGTATCCGTGGCGCGAACGCCAGGTCTGGGGCATGACCGCGGTCATGCTGGTCGACCTGCTGAACACGGTTTTCGATTTCGGCGTCGAACTGCGGCGCTGACCATTCCCGACGAGGTGCACATGATCTATGAACTGGACGGCCGCCGGCCGTCGATCCATGCCAGCTGCTTCGTGGCGCCCAACGCCTCCGTGATCGGCGCGGTCACGCTCGGCGCCGAGGCGAGCGTGTGGTTCAACGTGGTGATCCGCGCCGACCACGAGGCCATCTCCATCGGAGCCGGCAGCAACATCCAGGACGGCAGCGTGCTGCACGCCGATCCGGGCTATCCGCTGCTGATCGGTGAGCGCGTGACCGTCGGGCACCAGGCGATGCTGCACGGCTGCACCGTCGGCGACGGCAGCCTGGTCGGCATCGGCGCGGTGGTGCTGAATGGCGCGGTGATCGGGCGCAACTGCCTGATCGCCGCCAATGCGCTGGTCACCGAGAAGATGCAGGTGCCCGACGGCGCCGTCGTGATGGGCTCGCCGGGGCGGGTGCAGCGCATCCTCGACGAGCACCAGCGCACGACGATCGCGCGCAACGCGCTGCATTACATCGCCAACGGGCGGCTGTTCCGGGAGCGGCTGCAGGAGCTGGGCAATGACTGAGCCGCGTGCCGACGTGAAGTCGCCGTGCATCGGCGTCTGCGCCCTCGATGCCCGCGATATCTGCATCGGCTGTTACCGCAGCGCGGCGGAAATCGGCGCCTGGACGGTGCTGACGAACGAGGAGAAGCGCGCGGTGCTCGAGCGGACCGACCGGCGCTACCGCGAGGAGTGGGGGCAGGTGCCGGGCTGAAATTCAGCCGCCGCGCGGGCGGCTGGCGCGCACCTTCTGGATCACCTTGCCCTGCAGTTCCAGAATCTCGAAGTGGTAGCGGCCGAGGCGCATGCCGACGTGCGCTTCCGGAATCGTTTCGAGGTACTCGAGGATCAGGCCGTTCAGCGTCTTCGGGCCGTCGATCGGCAGTTCCCAGTGCAGCGCGCGGTTGATGTCGCGGATCGCGGTGGCGCCGTCGATCACGAAGCTGCCGTCGGGCTGCGGCACGATCTCCGGCGACTGGTCGCTGATGTTCGAGGTGAACTCGCCGACGATCTCCGCGAGGATGTCCTCGAGCGTGACCAGCCCGCGCACCGAGCCGTACTCGTCGACCACGATGCCCATGCGCCGCTTCAGCTTCTGGAAGTTCAGCAACTGCGTATTCAGCGGCGTGCCTTCCGGCACGAAATAGGGGTCCGCGGCAGTGCGCTGCATCGCCTCGCGGTCCAGCCGGTCGCCGTTCAGGAACAGGCTGACCGTGCGCAGGTGCAGTATGCCGAGGATGTTGCCGATGTCCTCGCGGTAGAGGATCAGGCGTGTGTGCTCGCTCGTGCGCAATGCCTCGATGATCTGCGCGTCGTCCTCCTCGACGTCGATGCCGCGGATCTCGTGGCGCGGGATCATGATGTCGTCGACCGTCACTTCCTCCAGGTCGAGGATGTTCAGCAGCATGCGCTTGTGGCGCGGCGGGATCATCGGGCCGGACTCGCCGACGATGGTGCGCAACTCCTCGGAGCTGAGCGCTTCCTCGGGGCGTTTGTCGGGGTTGACTCCCAGCACCTTGAGCAGGCCGTTGGTGACCTGGTTGATGCACCACACCAGGGGGTACAGCACGTACATCAGCGCGTTCAGCACGTAGGCGGCGGGGAAGGCGATGCGCTCGGGGTGCAGCGCGGCCAGCGTCTTCGGCGTCACTTCGCCGAAGATCAGCACCAGCAGCGTCATCGCGCCGGTCGCGATCGCGATCCCGGCATCGCCCCACAGCCGCAGCGCGATCACGGTGCCGATCGCGGAGGCGAGGATGTTGACGAGGTTGTTGCCGATCAGGATCAGCCCGAGCAGGCGGTCGGGGCGCTCGAGCAGCCGTGTGGCGAGGCGGGCGCCGCGATGGTTCTTGCGCAGGTGCTTCAACCGGTAGCGGTTGAGCGACATCATCCCGGTTTCGGACGCGGAGAAGAAAGCCGACATCAGCAGGCAGGCGATGAGGATGCCGAGCAGCAATTCCAGCGAGGAATCGTTCAAGCGCAGGGGTGCCTTCTGTCAGACGGGATGCGTATGGTGAAGAAAACCGGGAGGCATGGCAACCCGGCCGTCCGGCGCTCCCCTCAGCCCGGGCGCTGCAGCAGCAGTTCGAGCACGAACTTGCTGCCGAAATAGGCGAGGATCAGCAGGCCGAAGCCGGTCAGCGTCCACTTGACCGCCGTGGTGCCGCGCCAGCCGAGGCGGTGCTTGCCCCACAGCAGCACCGCGAACACCAGCCAGGCGACGATGGACAGCACGGTCTTGTGCGCCAGGTGCTGCGCGAACATGTTCTCGAGGAACAGCGCGCCGGTGAGTATCGCCAGCGCGAGCAGCACTTCGCCGGTCCAGATCAGCCGGAACAGCAGGTATTCCATGGTCTGCAGCGGCGGCATCACGTCGACGACGCCGTGCAGCCGGCGGTGCTTGAGGCGGTTGATCAGCAGGCCCAGCGCCACCGCCTGCACCGCGGCGATGCCGAGGATGCTGTAGGCGAGCACCGAGAGCAGGATGTGCGCGCCCATGCCCCAGCCCAGATCCTGCCGCGGCGCGTAGGGCGAGTGCAGGAACAGCGCGCACAGCACCGCGACCACCGTGAGCGGATACACGACCAGCAGCAGGTTGGCCAGCGGCAGGCGCCAGCTGGCGCCCCAGGCCAGGGCCGCGACCACCCAGAAGAACAGCGAGGCGGCATTGAACAGCCCGAAGTCGAGACCCTGCGCGGTGACCGCCTCGGCGAGCCAGCTCAGCAGGTGCAGCAGCAGTGCGGGCAGCGCCAGCAGCATCGCCAGGCGCAGCGAGCGCTGCTGCGTGCGACCCTCGTGCAGGGCGAACAGGTGCGACGCGAGGCTGGCCAGGTAGAAGAGGCAGGCGGCGAGTCCGGACAGAACCGTAGTCATCGAAAGCACGCGGCGTCGGCATCCAGTGGTGGGCCGGGATCCAGGGCCCCGGGGAGGCGGTAGTCTAGCGAGCGTCGCCGCGGGCGTCACCCCGCGCGCTTCATGCGCCCGTCGCGCTCGGGTATACTCGCCCGCTATTTTTCAGCGCCGCCCGCGGCGGGACAACGGATCTGCAGCATGTTCGACACCCTGAGTGAACGCCTTTCAGAGACCCTGCGCCGGGTTGCCGGCAAGGCGACCCTGAGCGAGGACAACATCAAGGACACGCTGCGCGAAGTGCGCCAGGCGCTGCTCGAGGCGGACGTCGCGCTGCCGGTGGTCAAGGATTTCATCGACCAGGTGCGCGAGCGCGCGGTCGGGCAGGAGGTGATGAAGAGCCTGAGCCCGGGCCAGGCCTTCCTGCGCATCGTGCAGCTCGAGCTCGAGCGCGCGATGGGCACCGCCAACGAGACGCTCGACCTCGCCACGCAGCCGCCCGCGGTGATCCTGATGGCCGGCCTGCAGGGCAGCGGCAAGACCACCAGCGCGGCGAAGCTCGCGCGCTGGCTGAAGGAAAAGGGCAAGAAGGTGCTGATGGTCAGCGCCGACGTCTACCGGCCGGCGGCGATCCGCCAGCTCGAGACGCTGGCCGAGAGCGTCGGCGTGGGCTTCGTGCCGAGCCACGAGGGACAGCGCCCGCTGGACATCGCGCGCGACGCGCTGCAGACGGCGCGCATCCAGTTCGCCGACGTGCTGATCGTCGACACCGCCGGGCGGCTCGCGATCGACGCGGAGATGATGCAGGAGATCCGCGACCTGCACGCCGCCGTCAAGCCGGTCGAGACGCTGTTCGTGGTCGACGCGATGACCGGCCAGGACGCGGCACAGACCGCGCGTGCCTTCAACGAGGCGCTGCCGCTGACCGGCGTGATCCTGTCCAAGGCCGACGCGCGATTCGCGCGGCGGTGCGGCGCTGTCGGTGCGCGCGATCACCGGCAAGCCGATCAAGTTCCTCGGCGTCGGCGAGAAGACCGATGCGCTGGAGCCGTTCTACCCGGACCGGATCGCCTCGCGCATCCTCGGCATGGGCGACATCCTGTCGCTGATCGAGGAGGCCGAGCGCAAGCTCGACCGCGACAAGGCCGAGAAGCTCGCGAAGAAGATCAAGAAGGGCAAGGGCTTCGATCTCGAGGATTTCCGCGACCAGCTGCAGCAGATGCGCGACATGGGCGGCATCAGCAGCATGCTCGACAAGCTGCCGGGCATGGGCGGGCTGGCGCAGATGGCGCAGCAGAAGGTCGATACGAAGATGTTCGTGCGCATGGAGGCGATCATCAACTCGATGACGCCGCGGGAGCGGCGCGACCCGGACATGCTGAACGGCTCGCGCAAGCGCCGCATCACCGAGGGCTCGGGCACCTCGATCCAGGACCTGAACCGCCTGCTGAAGCAGCACAAGCAGATGCAGAAGATGATGAAGAAGCTCGGCAACAAGAGCGCGATGCAGAACATGATGCGCGGGCTCGGGGGCATGATGCCGCCCGGCGGCGGTTTCCCGCGGCGGTAAAAATCCGCATACCTCGGGGCGGGTGTCCGCAACTGTTTCAAATACAAGTGCTTTCTCTTAGAATACGCGCCCTTTGTGGGGCCGGCGGCGTGTGGCGGCTGGCGTCGGCGACGGCGACTCCCCTGGGATCAACGGCAGGAACCTTGTCATGGTAACGATCAGACTTTCACGTGTAGGCGCCAAGAAGCGTCCGTTCTATCAGGTCACGGTGACCGACAGCCGCAGCGCACGCGACGGCCGCTTCATCGAGCGCGTCGGGTTCTTCAACCCGATCGCCAGCGGCAAGGAAGAGCGCCTGCGTCTCGACCACGCCCGCATCGATTTCTGGGTGAAGCAGGGCGCGCAGCTGTCCGACCGCGTGGCGCAGCTGGTGCAGGAAAGCGCCAGGAAGGGCGCCCAGGCCGCCTGATTCGCTGCCGTGAACGACTCGGCTGACAGCGACCTGGTGGTGCTGGGTCGCATCAGCGGGGTGTATGGCATCAAGGGTTGGCTGAAGGTCTGGTCCTTCACCGACCCGCTCGAGGGAATACTCGACTACCCGGCGTGGCACCTGAAGACCGCGACCGGCTGGGAAGTCCGCGAGATCGACGCCGGACGCCGCCAGGGCAAGGGCGTCGTGGTGCACCTGCCGGGCTGCGACGACCGCGACCAGGCGCAGCGTTTCCTGCAGGCCGAGATCGCGGTGCCGCGGGCGGCGCTGCCGGAGCTGGACGAGGGCGAGTATTACTGGAGCGAGCTCGAGGGATTGCGGGTGCGGGCGCGGCTGGCAGACGGCACCACGGTGCTGCTGGGCTGCGTCGATCACCTGATGGAGACCGGGGCCAACGACGTGCTGGTCGTGCACGCCTGCGAGGGCAGCCTGGACCAGCGCGAGCGGCTGATTCCCTGGATTCCGCAACAGGTGATCCTGGCGGTGGACCGCGCGCAGCGCGAGCTGCTGGTGGACTGGGACCCGGAGTTCTGACACGCGAGGCACGACAGCATGTTGCGCGTCGCGGTGGTGACGATTTTTCCGGAGATGTTCGAGGCCCTGACCGGGCACGGCATCTCGGGGCGGGCCTGCCGCGAGGGGCTCGTGGAGCTGCGCTGCTGGAACCCGCGCGACTACGCGAGCGACCGGCACCGGTCGGTCGATGACCGGCCCTACGGCGGCGGTCCCGGCATGGTGATGATGGCGCCGCCGCTGTGCGCCGCGATCCGCGACGCGAAGCGCTCACTGGGCGAAGGGGCGCGGGTGATCTACCTGTCGCCCCAGGGCGCGCCGCTGACGCAGCGGCGGGTCGAGGAACTGGCGGCGGGCGGGCCGATCGCGCTGATCGCGGGCCGCTACGAAGGCGTCGACGAGCGCGTGATCGAGAGCGAGGTCGACGAGGAGCTGTCGGTCGGCGACTACGTGCTGAGCGGCGGCGAGCTGCCGGCGATGGTGCTGCTGGACGCGATGATCCGGCTGCTGCCGGGTGCACTGGGGCACGGCGATTCGGCGGCGCAGGATTCGTTTGCGGAGGGGCTGCTGGACTGCCCCCACTACACGCGGCCCGAGGTGTTCGAGGGGCGCGGTGTTCCGCAGGTGCTGCTGAGCGGCAACCACGAACGCATCAGGGCCTGGCGTCACGAGCAGGCCGTGACACGGACCCGGTCGCGCAGGCCGGATCTGCTGGTCAAGGACGAGGATTGAGGGGCAGCGCCCTGGGGCGTTGCGCAACGGGCAAGGGGCTGCGCCACGGTGCGCGGTATGGATCAACTGAGGGACAGGTCATGCAGAACACTATCATTGGACAGCTCGAAGCCGAGCAAATGGGCAAGAACGTGCCGGATTTCTCGCCGGGCGACACGGTGGTCGTGGACGTGCGCGTGGTCGAAGGCGACCGCGAGCGTCTGCAGGCCTACGAAGGCGTGGTGATCGGCAAGCGCAACCGCGGCCTGAACTCGGCGTTCACCGTGCGCAAGATCTCGCACGGCGTGGGCGTGGAGCGTACGTTCCAGACCTACAGCCCGGCGGTGGCCAACATCCAGGTCAAGCGTCGCGGCGACGTGCGCCAGGCGAAGCTCTACTACCTGCGCGAACTGAGCGGCAAGGCGGCGCGCATCAAGGAAAAGCTGACGTCGAAGTCGAGCGCGGAATAAGCGGTATTGCCGCTTGCGGAAAAGGTGGCGCAAGCCACCTTTTTTGTTGCGCCTTCCGATGTCCGCACCTGCCGCCGACGCAGCGATCGAGCACTTTCTCGATGCGCTGTGGCTGGAAAAGGGCCTGAGCGCGAACACGCTGCTCGCGTATCGCCACGATCTCGAGGCCTTCGCGGCCTGGCTCGCGGCGCGCGGGCGCGCGCTCGAGGGCGCCGATCGCGCCACGATCCTCGACTACCTGGCCGACGGCCTGCGTGCCGGCAAGTCGGCGCGCAGCGCGGCGCGCCTGCTGTCGTGCCTGCGCAATTTCTACCGCCACCTGCTGCGCGAGGGCCGCATCGCCGCGGACCCGACGCTGCAGGTGCAGAGCCCGCGCATCGGCCGCGCGCTGCCGCGCAGCCTCGGCGAGGAAGACGTCGACAGGCTGCTGGCGGCGCCCGATGCCGGCACCGCGATCGGCCTGCGCGACCGCGCGATGCTCGAGCTGCTGTACGCCTGCGGGCTGCGCGTCAGCGAACTGGTGACGCTGGAGCTGGGGCGGGTTAATCTCGGGCAGGGCGTGGTGCGCATCATGGGCAAGGGCTCGCGCGAGCGGCTGGTGCCGGTCGGCGACGAGGCGCTCGCGTGGCTGGGGCGTTACCTGCGCGAGGCGCGCCCGCAACTGGTGCCGCAGGGCAGCAGCACGATGCTGTTCCCGGGGCGCGGCGGCGCGGCGCTGACGCGCCAGGCGTTCTGGCACCGCATCAAGCAGCACGCCGCGGCGGCGGGCATCACGAAGCCGCTGTCGCCGCACACGCTGCGCCATGCCTTCGCGACGCACCTGCTGAACCACGGCGCGGATCTGCGCGTGGTGCAGATGCTGCTCGGACACAGTGATCTGTCGACCACGCAGATCTACACGCACGTGGCGCGCGAGCGCCTGAAGCAACTGCACGCGGCGCACCATCCGCGCGGATGATGGCGCTGAACCAAACGGGCGCGGCGGTTTCCAACCCGCAGCAATCAACGGCAAAGAGGGAGTTCACGTGATGGTATTCGCAAAGTTGCAGCGACTGATCGGCGGTGTCCTGCTGGGCGGGATGATCATGGCCGCCGGCGCCCGCGCCGGGGATCCGCAGGCCGAGGCCATCCTGAAGGCACTGGGCGCCGCGCGCCCCGACCTGAAATACGAGCAGCCGCGGCCGAGCCCGATGCCGGGCCTTTACGAGGTGCAGGTGCAGGGCGGTCCGCTGCTCTACATCACCCCTGACGGCACCCGCTTCATCGCCGGCGACCTGTTCGAAGTGCAGGAGTCGGGCTTCGTGAACGTGGCCGAGCAGGGCCGGCAGAAGGAGCGCGCCGAGCTGCATCGCGGCGGTGAAGCCCGCGGACATGATCATCTTCGCGCCGCAGAACCCGAAGGCGACGATCACGGTGTTCACCGACGTGGACTGCGGCTACTGCCGCAAGCTGCACAACGAGGTCGCCGAGCTGAACGAGCTGGGCATCGCGGTGCACTACCTGGCGTTTCCGCGCGCGGGGCTCGGTTCGCCGTCCTTTCGCAAGATCGCGAGCGCCTGGTGCGCCACGGATCCCGGCGCGGCGCTCACCAGCCTGAAGAACGGCGAGGAGATCCCCGAGAACGTCTGCGCCGACAACCCGGTCGCCGCGCAAATGCTGCTCGGCGAGCAGGTCGGCGTCAACGGCACGCCCGGCGCTGGTGCTCGAGGACGGCACGCTGGTGCCCGGCTACCGCCCCGCGAAGGAGCTCGCGAAGCTGCTCGGCATCGAGTGAGCGCGGCGGCGCGCCGGCGTCCGGCGGCGCGGTGATTCGGGGCGCAAGTCCTGCTATGATCGCGCGCCTCGTCATCCGTACCCGGCCGGGCGCAGCAGTCGCCGCGCCCGCCACGCCCCGCGTGGCCGGGCCATCAAGCAGGAGCATCTTTTCTTGGAACCGATCAGGGTAGGCATCTGCGGTTTCGGCACCGTCGGTTGCGGGACTTTCAGCGTGCTCGCGCGCAACAGCCAGGACATCGCGGCCCGCGTCGGCCGCGACGTGATCGTCACGCACATCGGCGCGCGCCGCGACAACCCGCGCTGCGACACCGGCGCCACGCGCGTCAGCCGCGACGTGTTCGCGGTGGTGCGCGACCCCGAGGTCGACATCGTCGTCGAGCTGATCGGCGGCTGCGACACCGCGCGCGCGCTGGTGATGGAAGCCATCGCCGCGGGCAAGCACGTGGTGACCGCGAACAAGGCGCTGATCGCGCAGCACGGCAACGAGATCTTCGCCGCGGCCAGCGCGCGCGGCGTGACGGTCGCCTTCGAGGCCGCGGTCGGCGGCGGCATCCCGATCATCAAGGCCATCCGCGAGGGGCTGGCGGCGAACCGCATCGAGTGGGTCGCGGGCATCATCAACGGCACCGGCAACTACATCCTCACGGAGATGCGCGAGAAGGGGCGCAGCTTCGCCGACTGCGCTCGCGGAAGCGCAGGCGCTCGGCTACGCCGAGGCCGACCCGACCTTCGACGTCGAGGGCATCGACGCGGCGCACAAGCTGGTGATCCTCGCCTCGCTCGCCTTCGGCATCCCGCTGCAGTTCGAGAAGGTCTACACCGAGGGCATCAGCGCGCTCGCCCAGGAAGACCTGGCCTACGCCGCCGAGCTCGGCTACCGCATCAAGCACCTCGGCATCTGCCGGCGCACGCAGCGCCGGGCATCGAGCTGCGCGTGCATCCGACGCTGATCCCCGACGACCGCCTGATCGCCAACGTCAACGGCGTGATGAACGCGATCCTGGTCAAGGGCGATGCGGTGGGGCCGACGCTGTACTACGGGCCGGGCGCGGGATCGGAGCCGACCGCCTCGTCGGTGGTCGCCGACATCGTCGACGTGGCGCGCACGCTGACCGCGGACCCCAATCATCGCGTGCCGCACCTCGCGTTCCAGGCCGATCGCCTGTCCTCGGAGCCGGTGCTGCCGATGTCCGCGGTGCGGACCTCGTACTACCTGCGCGTGGCCGCGGTCGATCGCCCCGGCGTGCTGTGGCGCGTGGCGCAGATCCTCAGCGAGGCCGGCATCAGCATCGAGGCGCTGATCCAGAAGGAGGCGCCCGAGGGCTCGGAGACCGCGACCATGATCCTGCTCACCAGCGCGACGATCGAGAGCCGCATGAGCGATGCCATCGCCGCGATCGAGGCGCTCGAGAGCACGCGCGGGCGCGTCACGCGCATCCGCATGGAAAAGCTCGACGGCTGACGCCGGACATCAAGGAGATCTGCGTTGCGATACATCAGCACGCGGGGCCAGGCGCCCGCACTCGCTTTCGAAGACGTGATGCTCACCGGCCTCGCGCCGGACGGCGGCCTGTACGTGCCGGAAACGCTGCCGCGCTTCAGCGCCGGGCAGATGCGTGCCTGGGCCAGGCTCGATTACGCGGATCTCGCCGCCACGATCATGCAGCCCTTCGTGGAGGGTTTCCTGGCGGCGGACGAGCTGCGCGCGATCACGCGCGACACCTACGCGCGATTCCGCCACCCGGCGGTGGCGCCGCTGGTGCAGCTGGGCCACAACGAGTGGCTGCTGGAGCTGTTCCACGGCCCGACGCTGGCGTTCAAGGACTTCGCGCTGCAGCTGCTCGGGCGCCTGCTGGATGTGTCGCTGGCGCGGCGCCACCAGCGCGTCGTGGTGCTGGGCGCGACCTCGGGCGACACCGGCTCGGCGGCGATCGAGGGCTGCCGCCGCTGCGCCAACGTCGACATCTTCATCCTGCATCCGCACCAGCGCGTCTCCGAGGTGCAGCGCCGGCAGATGACCACGGTGCCCGGCGACAACATCCACAACATCGCGGTGCGAGGGCAACTTCGACGACTGCCAGGAGATGGTGAAGCAGAGCTTCTCCGACCAGTCCTTCCTGCCCGAGGGGCGACGCCTGGTCGCGGTGAACTCGATCAACTGGGCGCGCATCATGGCCCAGATCGTCTACTACTTCCACGCGGCGCTGGCGCTGGGCGCGCCCGACCGCGCGGTGTCCTTCTCGGTGCCCACCGGCAATTTCGGCGACATCTACGCCGGCTACCTCGCCAGGCGCATGGGGCTGCCGGTGCAGCAGCTGGTCATCGCGACCAACGCCAACGACATCCTGCACCGCTTCATGAGCAGCAGCCGCTACGGCAAGTCGGCGCTGGCGCACACGCTGTCGCCGAGCATGGACATCGTGATCTCGAGCAACTTCGAGCGCGCGCTGTTCGAGTTCTACGGCCGCGATGCCGCCGCGCTCGCCGACCTGATGCAGCGCTTTCGCACCAGCGAGGTCGCGGTGCCGGCGGCGGTGATCGAGGCCGCGCGCGCGCAGTTCGCGAGCTTCAGCGTCGACGACGCGATGACCTGCGCGACGATCGCCGCAGGTCTACGAGGAGTCCGAATACCTGCTGGATCCGCATTCGGCGATCGGCGTGCGCGCCGCGCGCGAATGCCGCGACGATCCCGGCGTGCCGATGGTCACGCTGGCCACCGCGCATCCGGCCAAGTTTCCCGAGGCGATCGAGCGCGCCGGTGTGGCGTGCGAACCGGCGCTGCCGCACTACATGGCGGACCTGTTCGAGCGCCCCGAGCGCTGTGCCGTGCTGCCGCACGAGCTTCGCGCCGTGCAGGAATTCATCCGCGGCAATGACTGGCGTGAGTCGCGCGATACGGCGCCGCACTGCGCGCGCCGGCGCGGCATTTCCCCCCGGCATCAGTCCGCTGCTGGCGCGGCTCTACGCCGCGCGCGGCGTGGCGGACGCGCGCGAGCTCGAGCAGGGGCTGGCGCAATTGCTGCCGCCCACGCTCCTCGGTCTGGACACGGCTGCCACGCGCCTCGCGCGACGCGCTGGCGCGCGACGAGCGCATCCTCATCGTCGGTGACTACGACGCCGACGGCGCGACCAGCACCGCGCTCGGCCTGCTGGCGCTGCGCGCGATGGGCTGCACCCGCGCGGACTTCCTGGTGCCGAACCGCTTCGAGCACGGCTACGGGCTGGGTCCCGAGATCGTCGCGGTCGCCGCGCAATCGCGGCCGGATCTCATCATCACGGTCGACAACGGCATCGCCAGCCACGCCGGCGTGGCGGCCGCGGCCGCGCACGGCATCGACGTGCTCGTCACCGACCATCACCTGGCCGGCGAGACCTTGCCCGCGGCCTGCGCCATCGTGAACCCGAACCAGCCGGGCTGCGCCTTCCCGAGCAAGAGCCTCGCCGGCGTCGGCGTGGTGTTCTACCTGATGGGCGCGCTGCGCGCGCGGCTGCGCGCCAACGGCTGGTTCGCCGCGCGCGGGCTCGCCGAGCCCAACCTCGGCGAGCTGCTCGACCTGGTGGCGCTGGGCACCGTGGCCGACGTGGTGCGCGCTCGATGCCAACAACCGCATCCTCGTGCGCCAGGGGCTGCAGCGCATCCGCGCCGGGCGCGGGCGCCCCGGGGTGCGCGCACTGCTGGAGCTCGCCGGGCCGCAATCCGGCGCGCGTGGTCAGTGCCGATCTCGGTTTCGCGGTCGGCCCGCGCATCAACGCCGCCGGCCGGCTCGACGACATCGGGCTCGGCATCCGCTGCCTGCTCGAGGAGGACCCGGCGCGCGCGCGCGAGATGGCCGCCGAGCTCGACGCGTGGAACCGCGAACGGCGCGACATCGAGGGCGGCATGCAGCAGGAAGCGCTGCGGCTGATGGAGCAGGGCGCGATTGCCGAGGACGCGCTGCCGTGGGGCCCGTGCCTGTACCACCCCGACTGGCACCAGGGCGTGGTGGGGCTGGTCGCTTCGCGCATCAAGGAGAAGCACCACCGGCCGGTGATCGCCTTCGCGCCGGGTGGCGCGGGCGAGCTGAAGGGTTCCGCGCGCTCGATCCGCGGCTTCCACATCCGCGACGCGATCGCCGCGGTCGCCGCCGCGGCACCCGGCCTGGTCGAGCGCTTCGGCGGGCACGCGATGGCCGCGGGGCTCACGCTGGCGGCGGACCGCTTCGAGGAGTTCGCGCGCGCCTTCGACGCCGAGGTGCGCCGTCACCTGGATGCGAGCGACCTGGAGAGCGTGCTCGACAGCGACGGCGAGCTCGATGCCGCCGAGTTCTCCCTGGCGCAGGCCGAGGAGCTGCGCGAGGCGGGGCCCTGGGGGCAGCACTTCCCCGAGCCGCTGTTCGACGGCGAGTTCCGGCTGCGCAGCCAGCGCCTGCTGGGCGGCAAGCACCTGAAGCTGGTGGTGTCGCCGGTGGCGGCGCCAGGGCTCGAGCTCGACGCCATCGCCTTCAACGTCGACGCGGCGCGCTGGCCCGATCCGCGGCTCGCGCGCGCGCGGCTCGCCTACCGGCTCGACGTCAACGAGTACCGCGGCAACCGCAACGTGCAGCTGCTGGTCGAGGAGCTGCAGGAGGCTACTGTCGCGCAGGAGACGCGCATGCAGCGCCTGAGCGGACGCTGGCAGCTCGGTTTCTGGCTGGCGCTGACCACGGCGGTGCTGTGGGGCGCGGTGCCGCTGGCGATGACGCCGCTGATCGCACACCTCGATGCGGTCACGATCAGCTGGTTCCGCTTCGCCTCCTCGGGCCTGTGCCTGCTCGCGTTCTTCGCCGCGCGCGGGCGCCTGCAGTGGCCGCGCAGCGCGGGCCGCATCGCGGCCTGGCTGTTCGCGCTCGCGGTGCTGACGCTGATCGGCAACTACGTGCTCTACGTGCAGAGCCTGCATTTCATCGCCGCCCCCGTGGCGCAGACCGTGGTGCAGCTGGCACCGGTGCTGCTGATGCTGCTCAGCCTGTGGCTGTTCGGCGAGCGCTTCAGCGCACTGCAGTGGGCGGGCTTCGTGCTGCTGGTCGGCGGCATCACGGCCTTCTGCGCCGAGCGGCTGCGCGTCTCGGGCGCGAGCATCGACATCTTCAGCACCGGCGTGGGACTGATGCTGCTCGCGGCCGCGCTGTGGGCCGTCTACGGCGTGGCGCAGAAGCGCCTGCTGCGCTACCTGCCCTCGCAGTTCGTGCTGATGGGCATCTACCTCGCCAGCGCGCTGCTGATGCTGCCGGCGGCGAGCCCCGGCGCGATTCCGGCGCTCGGCGCCACCGAGCTCGGCCTGCTGGCCTTCCTCGCCGCCAACACGCTGGTCGCCTACGGCGCCTTCGCCGAGGCGCTGAACCACTGGGAATCCTCGAAGGTGAGCGCGGTGCTGGCGCTGCAGCCGCTGACCACGCTGTTCGGCGCCGCGGCGCTGGGGGCGCTGTTTCCCGCGCACTTTCCCGCGCTGCCGCTGACGGCGGGCGCGGTGGGGGCCTCGCTGGTGGTGGTCGCGGGCTCGGCGATCTGCGCGCTGGGCGGGACGTAGGTCCGATCACCGGACAGCCCGCGGCCGCAGTGACGCGAGGTCCGGCATTCTGACGGTCACGGAGTTCTACCACCGCGATCTGGACCATTACTTCATGACGGCCTCGGCGGAGGAGGCGGCGGGGATCGACGCGGGCGCGGCCGGCCCGGGATGGGAGCGCACCGGGCAGGCGTTCACGGCGTGGAGCGTGCTCGGCAATCCCGAGGCGGGCATGAATCTTTGCCGCTTCTACGGTTCCGTGGAGCCGGGGCCGAACAGTCATTTCTTCACGCTGTCGACGGGCGAGTGCAGCCAGTTGATGGACCTGCAGGCGCGCACGCCGGCGACGGAGCCGCGCTGGAACTTCGAGGGCTATGCGTTCGCGGCGGTGCCGCCGGCGGACGATGCGGTGGCGCCGTGCCCGGAGGCCACGGTGCCCGTGTATCGCGCGTACAACGGCGGTTTCGAGCGGGGCGAGGACAGCAATCACCGCTACGTGACGGATCGGGCGCTGCTGGGGCCGCTGGTGGCCAGGGGCTGGGTCGAGGAGGGGGTGGCTTTCTGCGTGGCTGCGGAATGAGAGTGCAGTGCGTCGGGAGCCGCATTCGCGCGATGTCCGGCTGAAGCCGACCCACATCTCCCCTGTGGGCGCCTTGGGGTCGCCATTCATGGCGACAACAGTGGTCGGCAAGGCACCTGTCGGCATGAATGCCGACCCACGAGGGCTTCGGCTGGAGTTGGCCGCCGCCGCTCGGTTAAACTACGCCGCTTTTTTGCACACCTCGAATGTTCCCGGAGCGGCAAGCATGGAAATCAACGCGCTGCAGAATCAGCTGAAGGACCTGGGCGCGCGCGCGCTGAGCCTCAGGGGGTATCTTTGACTACGACGTCAAGAAGGACCGCCTGAAGGAAGTCGAGCTCGAGCTGAGCGAACCCAGCGTCTGGGACAACGCCGAGCGCGCGCAGGAGCTCGGGCGCGAGCGCGCCGCGCTGGCGGCGATCGTCGACACCCTCGACAGCCTCGAGGGTACCCTCGGCGACAGCGCCGAGCTGCTGGAAATGGCCGCGGCCGAGAACGACGAGCAGACCTTCGCCTCCCTCGAGGCCGACGTGCAGGCGCTGGCGCGCCAGGTCGAGACCCTCGAGTTCCGCCGCATGTTCAGCGGCGAGCACGACCCCGCCAACGCCTATCTCGACATCCAGGCCGGCTCCGGCGGCACCGAGGCGCAGGACTGGGCCGAGATGCTGCTGCGCATGTACCTGCGCTGGGGCGAGGCCAGCGGGCTTCAAGACCGAGCTGATCGAGTGCAGCGCCGGCGAGGTCGCCGGCATCAAGAGCGCCACCATCCACTTCCAGGGCGAGTACGCCTTCGGCTGGCTGCGCACCGAGACCGGCGTGCACCGCCTGGTGCGCAAATCGCCGTTCGATTCCGGCAACCGCCGCCACACCTCGTTCGCCTCGGTGTTCGTCTCGCCCGAGATCGACGACGAGATCGAGATCGAGATCAATCCCGCCGATCTGCGCGTCGACACCTACCGCGCCAGCGGCGCCGGCGGCCAGCACGTCAACAAGACCGACTCGGCGGTGCGCATCACGCACGTGCCCACCGGCATCGTGGTGCAGTGCCAGAGCGCAGCGCTCGCAGCACCAGAACCGCGACTTCGCGATGAAGCAGCTGCGCGCCAAGCTCTACGAGATGGAGATGCAGAAGCGCAACGCCGTGGCGCAGGCGCTGGAGGACAGCAAGTCCGACATCGGCTGGGGCAGCCAGATCCGCTCCTACGTGCTCGACCAGTCGCGGATCAAGGACCTGCGCACCGGCGTGGAGACCAGCAACACCCAGGGCGTGCTCGACGGCGACCTCGACCGCTTCATCGAGGCCTCGCTGAAGTCAGGCCTCTGACCCGAACGGAATACACACCATGACCGAACCGAGCAGCACGCAGCAGGACGAGAACCGGCTGATCGCCGAGCGCCGCGCCAAGCTGGACGCGATCCGCGCGCGAACGCAACGCCTTCCCCAACGATTTCCGCCGCGACGCGCTACGCCGACGAGCTGCAGCGCGAGCTACGCCGGGCACAGCCGCGAAGCAGCTCGAGGCGCTGGGCAAGCGCGTCAGCGTCGCCGGGCGCATCATGCGCATGCGCGGGCCCTTCCTGGTGATCGCAGGACGTCAGCGGGCAGATCCAGCTCTACGTGAACCGCGAGACGCTTCCCGCCGCCACGCTGGCCGAGATCAAGACCTGGGACATCGGCGACATCGTCGGCGCCAGCGGCCCGCTGCGCGCGCTCCGGCAAGGGCGACCTGTACGTCAACATGGACAGCGCGCGGCTGCTGACCAAGGCGCTGCGGCCGCTGCCGGACAAGTACCACGGCCTCGCCGATCTCGAGACGCGCTACCGCCAGCGCTACGTCGACCTGATCATGAACGAGGATACGCGCAAGCTGTTCCGCACCCGCTCGGTGGTGCTGGACGCGCTGCGCGACTACCTCACCGACCGCGATTTCCTCGAGGTCGAGACGCCGATGATGCAGGTGATCCCGGGCGGCGCGACCGCGCGGCCCTTCGTGACCTTCCACAACGCGCTCGACCTGGAGATGTACCTGCGCATCGCGCCGGAGCTGTACCTCAAGCGCCTCGTGGTCGGCGGCTTCGAGCGCGTGTTCGAGGTGGCGCGCAACTTCCGCAACGAGGGGCTGTCGACGCGCCACAACCCCGAGTTCACGATGATCGAGTTCTACATGGCCTACGCGGACTACCGCGATGCCATGGACATCACCGAGGGCATGCTGCGCGAGGCGGCGCTGCGCGGCACCGGCGGCACGCTGGTCGATTACCAGGGCGAGCAGTACGATCTGGGCGCGCCGTTCGCGCGCATGAGCGTGTTCGACTCGATCCTGCACTTCAACCCGACGCTCGCGGGCGACGACATCGCCTCGCGGGAGCGCGCGCGCCACGTTGCCGAGCACATGGGCATCGACGTGAAGCCCGGCTACGGGCTGGGCAAGATCCAGATCGAGATCTTCGAGAAGACCGTCGAAACGCGCCTGCGCCAGCCGACCTTCATCACCGGCTACCCGACCGAGGTCTCGCCGCTGGCGCGGTGCAACGACGACGATCCCTTCGTCACCGACCGCTTCGAGCTGTTCATCGGCGGGCGCGAGCTGGCCAACGGCTTCTCCGAGCTGAACGACCCCGAGGACCAGGCGGCGCGCTTCCGCGAGCAGGTCGCGATGAAGGAGGGCGGCGACGACGAGGCGATGCACTTCGACAGCGACTACATCACGGCGCTCGAATACGGCATGCCGCCGACCGCGGGCGTGGGCATCGGCATCGACCGCCTGGTGATGCTGCTCACCGACTCGCCCTCGATCCGCGACGTGCTGCTGTTCCCGCACATGCGGCCGCAGGCCTGACGACCATGCGCTGCTGCCGGTGCAGGACAGCCGCCGTGCGCGCGCTGCTTGCGGCCCGCGCTGCTGGCCGCAGTGCTCGGCGGCTGCCAGGGCACACCGGCCGAGGCGCCGGTACGCGAGCAGGCGCCGCCCGCGCAGCCCGCGAGCGCGCCGGCACCGGCGGCGCTGCCCGACACGCCGCCGGAGCAGGTGCGCGACGACTACGACCAGGTGCTGCGCCAGGCAGCGGCGGCGTGGGAGCGCGGTGATCACAAGAGCGCGCTGCTGTTCTACGAGCGCGTGCTGGGACGCGCCACGGAGCCGCGCGAGCAGGTGCGCGCGCTGATCGGCATGGCGACGCTGCGGCTGATGCCCTCGTCGCAGGTTGCGGATGCCGCGGCTGCCGCGGTCGTGATGCGCGAGCTGGACCTGCGCCTCGCCGCGCACGACCTGCGCCACGAATACTACGGCCAGCTCGCGCTGCTGCGGCTGCTGCAGGCGCGCGAGGGCGAGATGCAGGCGCTGCGCGAATCCAACCGCAAGCTCGCCGCGCAGCTCGCGGCGAAGGACGAGCTGGTGCGTCAGCTGCGCGCCCTGAGCGTCGACGGCGGCTGAGATTTCGCCCCGGGCGGGCTCAGGCTCTCAGTCCACGATCGCGATCGGCTCGCGCACCGGCACGGTCGCGCCCGCGGGCACCAGCAGTTCACGCACGGTGCCGTCCACGGGTGACTCCAGTTCCTCGACGGCCTTCGCCGTCTCGATCTCCGCGATCGCCTCGCCTTCGGCAACCGGATCGCCGGGCTGCTTCAGCCAGCGCAGCACGGCCGCCTCGGTGATGCCCATGCCCCACTGCGGCATGCGAATGGTGGTGCTCACAGGATCCTCCTGGCCGCGGCCGCGATGCGTGCGGCCGACGGGTAGAGCGGCTTTTCCAGCGCGGGCGCGAACGGAATGTTGACGTCGGGCGTGGTGACGCGCTGGATCGGGCGGCGCAGCGACGCGAAGCCGTCCTCGGCGACGATGGCGGCGATCTCGGCCGCGGCGCCGCAGGTGCGGTGCGCATAATCGACGACCACGAGCCGCCCCGTCTTCGCGACCGAGCGCAGTATGGTCTCGCGATCGAGCGGCACCAGCGTGCGCACGTCGATCACCTCCGCGGCGACGCCCTCGGCCGCCAGCACATCGGCGGCCTCCAGGGCGTGCGGCAGGCAGCCGGCCACGGAAACGATCGTGAGGTCGCCGCCCGCGCGCTTGACGTCGGCGACGCCGATCGGCACCAGGAAATCCGGATCCGCCGGGCAGGGCCCGCGCCGGAACCACAGATCGTTGTCCTCGAACACCATCACCGGGTCGTCGTCGCGGATCGCGGACTTGAGCAATCCCTTCATGTCGGCGGGGGTCGCCGGTGCGACGACCTTCAGGCCGGGCGCGTTCATGAACATCGGGTACGGCCGGTCGGAGTGCTGCGCGGCATTCGAGCCGTTGTGCCACATCGAGGCGCGGAAGACCACCGGGATGCGCGCGCGCCCGCCGGTCATGTAGTGCAGCTTCGCCGCCTGGTTGATGATCTGGTCCGACGCGAGGTAGGCGAAGCTCGCGATGGTCAGGTCGACGATCGGGCGCAGCCCCGTCATGGCGGCGCCGACGGCGAGCCCGCAGAAGCTGTTCTCGGAGATCGGCGTGCTGCGCAGGCGCTTCGCATCGACCTGCAGCAGGCCGCTGCCGCTGTAGAGGTGGATGTCCTCGCCGATCAGGATCACGCGCTCGTCGCGATCCATCTCCTGCTGCTCGGCCTCGAAGATCGCCTCGAAATAGCTCAGTTCGCGTTCCGCTTCCATCAGCGAATCTCCGGTGCCGCGCCGCACGGGCTGGCGTAGAGGTGGTCGAAAACCGTGGCCAGTGCGGGCTCGGGCGCGGCGCGCGCGAAGGCCAGCGCGCTCCTGATCTCGCCGGCAACCTCCGCCTCGAGCGCCGCCAGCGCGGCGTCCTCGAGCACGCCCTCCGCCAGCAGCCGCTCGCGATACAGCGTCACGGGGTCGCGCGCGCGCCAGGCGGCGATCTCCTCCGGGCTGCGGTATTGCGCCGGGATGAGCAGGTTCACCGCGTGCTCGTCGTAGCGATAGGTCTTCGCCTCCACGAGGCTCGGGCCCCAGGCCCGCGCGTGCGCGCGCCACCGCGCGCGCCACGGCCGCCTGCACGGCCTCGAGATCCTGGCCGTCGACTGCCTCGGCGGGCATGCCGTAGGCGCTCGCGCGGGCGGCGATCCCGGGCACGCTGTGGGAGAGCGCGAGCGGCGTGGTGGCCGCGTAGCCGTTGTTCTCGCACACGTAGACCGCGGGCAGGCGCCACAGCGCCGCCATGTTCAGCGACTCGTGGAAGGTGCCCTGGTTCACGGCGCCGTCGCCGAAGAAGCACAGCGAGACGCGGCCGTTGCCGAGCACCTGCGCCGACAGCGCCGCGCCGGTCGCCAGCGGAATGCCGCCGCCGACGATGGCCGACTCGCCGATGATCCCGACGCTCACGTCCGCGAGGTGCATCGAGCCGCCGCGGCCGCCGCAGATGCCGTCTGCCTTGCCCATGAGCTCGGCCATCAGCGGCGCGAGGCGCCGCGCCCTTGCCGATCGGATGGCCGTGCGAGCGGTGCGTGCCGGTCACGTAGTCGTCCTCGCCGAGTGCCATGCAGGCGCCGACGATGGCGGCCTCCTGGCCGGCGCTGGAATGGCAGGCGCCGGGAATCTCTCCCGCGCGCACCGCCTTCGCGACGGCTTCCTCGAAGCGGCGGATGCGCAGCATCCGGCGCAGGCTCTCGATGCGTTGGGTGCGGGTCAGGTTCATGCGAGGGATCCTGCGAAGGGCGCCGGGGGTTGCGCCGCATGGTAACCGCATCGTAACGCACGCCGGATTAACGCTGCGCAATACTGCAGCGCACATGCTCTGGCGGGGAGACGGCTCATGGATCGGCGGATGCAGGGAATGGTGGCCTTCGTCACGGGTGCCGGTTCCGGCATCGGGCTCGCGTGCGCCGCGCGCTTCGCGCAGGAGGGTGCCGCGGTCGCCGGCTTCGACCTGCAGGGCGAAAGCGCCTTTGCCGGGGTGGCGGCGGGGGGCTCGTTCCATGCCGGGGACGTCACCGATGCCGCGGCGCTCGCCTCGGCGGTGGAAGCGACGCTCGCGAGGCACGGACGGATCGATGTACTGGTGACCGCGGCGGGCATTGCCGACGCAGGACCGGTGCACCTGGTCGAGGAGAAGGCGTGGGACCGCGTCCTCGACATCAACCTGAAAGGCACCTTCCTCAGCATCAAGGCGGTACTGCCCGCGATGATGGCGCAGCGCACGGGCTCCATCGTGACCATCGCGAGCATCGAGGGCATCGTCGGCAGCGAAGGCGGCAGCTCCTACAACGCCTCGAAAGGCGGCGTGGTGCTGCTCACGCGCAACGTCGCGATGGACTACGCGCGGCTCGGCATCCGCTGCAACGCGATCTGCCCCGGTTTCATCGAGACACCGCTGTTCCAAAACACCGTCGGCCACGACTTCATGCGCGATTACCGCGAGAGCATCCGCGCCGAGACCAAGATGCAGCGCTTCGGCGCGCCCGGGGAGATCGCCGCGGTGGCCTTTTTCCTGGCCGGCAGCGACTCCTCGTACATGACCGGGCAGGCGCTCGTGGTCGACGGCGGCTACACCGCCGGCCACAGCCACGGGCTGGTGGAACTGATGGGGCTGAGCTGAGAGCCGGCGCACCCCGACGTGTGCTGCGCCGCGTGGGTCCGGATTCATCCGGACAATGTCCGGTTAAAACCGGACCCACGGGGGGAGGCGCCCGCAGCAGGGCGGTGCAAGCGTTACGGGCTCTCAGGAAGGGCGCTGCGCCGCGGCGCTCAGCTGCCGGGTCTGCTCCAGCAGCGATTCCAGCGAGCCGGCGTCGTGCAGCACCAGCCGGTCGAGGTGCGAAGCCAGGCGTGCGTGCGCATCGGCGTGGATGTCGGCGCCGGCGAGCACGAATACCGGCACCTGGCTCAGCACCGGGCTGCGGCCCAGTTCCTCGCTGAGCGCGAACACGTCCTCGCTCGGCAGTCCCAGCGACAGCAGGATCAGGTCCGGGCGGCTCTGGCGCGCGATCGCGAGCGCCTCGCCGGCCTGTTCGGTGCTGCTCACGTACCAGCCCTGTCCCTGCAGCCCCGCGATCAGTTCCTCGCGCGCCTCCGATTCGCTTTCGATCAGCAGCACGTGGCCGCTGCGGTCGCGCGGGGCGAGGCGCTCCAGCGTCTCGGCGAGCCGGCGCCGGTTCACGGGCTTGTCGAGGAAGTCCGCCGCGCCCTTGCCGATCGCCTCCTCGCGCGCATCGAGCATCGATTGCAGCACCACCGGGATGTCGCGCGTCTCCTCGTTGTCCTTCAGCACCGAGAGCACGGCCCAGCCGTCCATGCCCGGCATCACCAGGTCGAGCACGATCAGGTCCGGCCGGTGCGCGAGCGCGAGCCTGAGGCCCTCGTCGCCGCTCTCGGCCTCGAGCACGCGGCAGCCCTCGCCGCGCAGCACGCGCGCGCTGATGGTGCGCGCATCGGCGTCGTCGTCGATCACCAGCACCGTCTGCGCGCCCGCTGGCGCCTGCGGGCTGCGCGGCCGCAGGCTCGGCGCCCGGCAACGCCGCGGCAAAGAAGAGTTCCGGCACGGTCGTGGCGTCCACCGGCAGCTCGACGGTGAACACGCTGCCGCGGCCCGGTTCGCTGGCCGCACCGATGGTGCCGCCGAGCAGCTGGCAGAACTCGCGGCACAGCGACAGCCCGAGCCCGGTGCCGCCGTAGCGCTTGGTGGTCGAGGAATCGGCCTGCACGAAGGCCTCGAACACGCTGTCGAGCTGCGCGGCCGTCATGCCGATGCCGGTGTCGCGCACGCGAAAGCGCAGCCAGTCCGCGCCTTCGCGCACGAAGGGCTCGGTATCCACCGTGATCTCGCCGTCCGTGGTGAACTTGCAGGCGTTGCTGATCAGGTTGGCGAAGATCTGGCGAAAACGCGTCTGGTCGCTGACCAGCGCCGCCTCGTGCGGCGTGGCGGCGATGCGGATCGTGTTGCCGTTGTGCGCGGCCAGCGTGTGCATCGTGGCGCCGAGCTCGTGCAGCACCTCGATCGCGTCGAAGGGCTCGCGGTAGAGCGTCATCTTGCCGGTCTCGATCTTGGCGAGGTCGAGCACGTTGTTGATCAGCGAGAGCAGGTGCCGGCCCGCGGTGAGGATGCGCTGCATGTCGCCGGTCAGCTCGGCGGCCGGCGAGATCCTCCTCCTCGGCGGCCATCTCGACCATCATCTCGCTGTAGCCGATGATCGCGTTGAGCGGCGTGCGCAGCTCGTGGCTCATGTTGGCGAGGAAGCCGCTCTTGGCGGCGTTGGCGCGATCGGCCTGCTCCTTGGCCTCCTGCACCTCCAGGACCGCGGTGCGCAGCTTCTCCGACATGTCGTTGAAGGCCGCGGCGAGCTGGCCGAACTCGTCGTGCGAGGGCACCGTGATGCGGTAGTCGAGGTCGCCGCCGCCGATCCTGACCGTGCCCTCGCGCAGGCGCATCAGCGACTCGTTGGTGTGGCGGATCAGCAGGAAGCCGAGCAGGCTGGTCACGAAGATCGAGCTGAGGAAGATGATCACGGTGACGCGCCCGATCAGGCGGCCGGTCGACTCGACGTGCTCGCTCTGCGCGCGCGAGACCGTGATCACGGCTTCCTCGAAATCCGCCAGCGCACGCTCGAAGCCGGCGTAGGCGTCTTTCAGCTCGGCCGCTGACAGGCCGTGCGTGCCCTGGCGGCGCAGCTCCGACAGCACGTTTTCCCAGTCGGCGAACAGCGTTTCGGCGCGCGCCTGCAGCGCTGCGTGCGCCGCGGCGGAATCCGCGTTGGTGTTGCGCTGCATGCGCCCGATCAGCTGGCGCAGCCCGGCGATTGCCTCGCGCGTGCGCCCGGCCTCGGCGGCGGAGATGCCCTGGCCGGTCGAGTCCTGCAGTGTCACCAGCACCAGCAGCTGCTTGTGCACGTCGTCCATGTGCTGGCGCACGGTGCTGGCGTTGATCTGGCCCTGCACCGCGTCGCTGACCGCGTCGAGCGACTCGCGGATGGTGCGGTTGCCGATGGAGTAGCTGACGACGTTGACCGCAAACAGCAGCAGCACGCTGAAGATGGCGATCGTCAGCCGCTGCAGCAGGCTCATGCCGGGGCGTCCGCGGCGCCGCGGGCTGCGAGCAGGACCGCGATCTTGTCGAGCAGCCGCGCGAAGTCGAGCGGCTTGGTCTCGTATTCGTCGCAGCCCGCGGCCAGCGCCCGGCTGCGGTCGTCGGACATCGCGTGCGCGGTGAGCGCGATGATCGGGATGCCCCGGCAGCGCGCGTCGGCACGGATCTCGCGCGCCGCGCTCCAGCCATCCTTCAGCGGCAGGTTCATGTCCATCAGCACGAGGTCGGGCTGCCCGGTCACGGTCATCGCGACGGCCTGCTCGCCGTCGATCGCCAGCAGCACCTCGAAGCCCTTGCGCGCCAGGCGGCGCGAGAGCATGTCGCGGTTCATCTCGTTGTCCTCGACCAGCAGGATCCGTGTCATGGCGCGCTGTGCTCCGTGCCGGCGTCGGTGGCGACGGGGGACGCTCCGGCGTCGTCGCCGCGCAGCCCGGTGATGGCGTGGATCAGGACCTCGGCGGCCATGCCCTTGGGGCGCGCGCGGAAGCTGCGCCCGGTCTCGAGGCCGGGGCCGACCTCGTCGAGGGTGCTCTGCGAGGCGAGGATCTCGCCGGCGCCGGTGTAGGACTCGATGCGCGCGGTGAGGTTGACGGTGTGCCCGACCACGCCGTACTTGCTGCGCTGCTCCGAGCCGATGTTGCCGGCGACGACCACGCCGGTGTTCAGGCCGATGCCGATCGCGATCTCGGGCAGTCCCTGCTCGCGGTTGCGCGCGTTGATGCCGTGCACCGCGGCCTGCATCTGCGAGCGCGCAGCGCGTGGCGCGCCGGGCGTCGTCGGGGCGCCCGACCGGGGCGCCGAATATCGCGAGGATGCCATCGCCGATGAATTCGTCCACGGTGCCGTTGTGCGCCATGATCACGGCGGACATCCCGCCGAGGTAGTTGTTCAGCAGCTTCACCACCTGCTGCGGCGAGTGGCTTTCGCAGACATGGCTGAAGTTGCGGATGTCCGCCATCAGGATCGTGACCCGGCAGGTGATGCCGCCGAGATCGAGGCCCTGCGGCGACTCGAGCAGCGCATCGACGATCTCGTCCGAGAGGTAGCGCCCGAAGGTGTTGCGGATGAAGCGCTGGTTGCGCTCGAGCTCGCGCCGGTACGCTTCCTCGCGGTCGTGCCAGCGCTTGCGCTGCAGGCCGGCGTTGAGGCGCGCCTGCAGCAGCGTGGGATTGAAGGGCTTGGACAGGTAGTCCTCGGCACCGGCCTCGATGCAGCCGATCACGCCGTCGCTCTCCGCGATGCCCGAGACGATGATCACGGGAACGGCGCGCAGGCGCTCGTCGGACTTGATGCGCTTCAGCAGTTCCAGCCCGCTCATCTCGGGCATCACGAGGTCGAGAAAGATCAGGTCCACGGCGCTGCGCTGCAGGATCGCGATCGCTTCGGCACCCGAGGCGGCGGCGAGCACGGCGTGGCCCTGGCGGCGCAGGTAGCGCCCCAGCAGCTCGCGGCTGAGCTCGTTGTCGTCGATCACCAGCAGCGTGCCGCTCCCGCCCTCGGGCGCGGGCGGCGGCGGCGTCAGCGCGGCGTTCGCCTCGGGCGCGGTCGCCGCGAGCAGCTCGCCGACCTGCGCGCGCAGCGCCTCGAGGTTGGTCGCGAGCCGGCGGTCGATGTCCGGGTGTTCCTCGAGCAGCAGCTCGAGATAGCCGCTGATCGCGCCGATGTGGTTGCGCAGGTCGTGCAGCAGGCGCTGGCGGTCGCCGGACCAGTCGGCGGCCAGGCAGTCCGAGGCGCGTGCCGCGGCGAGCGAGCACCTCTCCAGGTCGGGCAGCAGCGCGAGCGCGCGCAGGTCCTCGGCGCGCGAGATCGTCTCCGATATCAGCCGCTCGGTGCTGGCGAGGGATTCTCGCAGGATCACGGAATCTGGTGCGTGCGCGGCGGACACCCGTTCGGCCTGTGCGTGTGCTTCGGGGTATTTATACCCGCAATGTTCCCGGGCTGGAAACCCCGGGAGCCGCCGCGTTCAGAGCGTCGCCACGAAGCCGCGGATGCGGCGCGCTGCCTCGACGCATTCCCCGAGTCCGGCGACCAGCGCCAGGCGCACGCGTCGCGCGCCGGGATCGCCGTGCGGCGTGGGGCGGCTGAGGAAGCTGCCCGGCAGCACCAGCACGTTGCAGCGCCGGTACAGTTCGCGCGCGAACTCGCGTTCGTCGCAGGGTGTGCGCGGCCACAGGTAGAAACCGCCGGCAGGGGCGTTCACCTCGAGGCAGCCGTCGAGCTCGGCGAGCACCGCGGCGAACTTCGCGCGGTACAGCGCGCGGTTCTCGCGCACGTGCGCCTCGTCGCGCCAGGCCAGCGTGCTCGCGGCCTGGTGCGGCGGCGGCATCGCCGAGCCGTGGTAGGTGCGATAGAGCAGGAAGGCGCGGATCAGCGCGGCGTCGCCGGCCACGAAGCCCGAGCGCATGCCGGGCAGGCTGGAGCGCTTCGACAGGCTGTGGAACGCGATGCAGCGCTCGAAGCCCTCGCGCCCGTGGTGGCGGCAGGCCTCGAGCACGCCCACGGGCGGCGCTGCCTCGTCGGGGTAGAGCTCCGAATAGCATTCGTCGGATACCACCACGAGGTCGTGGCGATCCGCCAGTGCGAAGATCGTGCGCCAGTCCTCGAGGTCCAGCACCGCGCCGGTGGGGTTGCCGGGCGAGCAGACCACCAGCATCTGGCAGCGTGCCCAGTCCGCCGCGGCGACCGCCGCGAAGTCGGGGATGCCGGGACGGTCGGCGCGCTCGGGCAGGAACAGCGGCGAGGCGCCGGCGAGCAGCGCCGCGCCCTCGTAGATCTGGTAGAACGGGTTCGGCATCGCGACCAGCGGCGCGGCGTGGCGGCTGCGGTCGATCGCCGCCTGCGTGAACGCGAACAGCGCCTCGCGGCTGCCGTTGACCGGCAGCACGTGCGCCGCCGCGCCCAGGCTGCCCGCGCGCAGGCGGTAGCGCGCCGTGAGCCAGGCCGCGATCGCCTCGCGCAGCTCCGCGCTGCCCTGGGTCTTCGGGTACTGCGAGTAGCCGGCGGCGTGGCGGTGCAGTTCCTCCAGCACGAAGGCCGGCGCGGCGTGCTTGGGCTCGCCGATCGACAGCGAGATCGGCGCCAGCGCGGCCGGCTGCACGCCCTCGAGCAGCGCGGCGAGGCGCTCGAAGGGGTAGGGATGCAGGCGCGCGAGGTCCGGGTTCATGCCAGCGCGCGCCTTGCGGTTGCGGGCGCCGCGCCGCCCTGGTCGAGCGCCTCGCGGATCGCGCGCTGCAGTGATTCGGCCATCTCCGCGTCCTCGATCGGCTGCTGGTCGGCATCGGTGATGAAGAAAACGTCCTCGACGCGCTCGCCGAGCGTGGTGATGCGCGCGTTCTGCACCTTGATGCCGAAGGCGAGGAACACGCGCCCGATGCGCGCGAGCAGTCCGGCGCGATCGGGTGTCATCACCTCGAGTATCGAGTAGCCCTTGTCGCGATCGGCGTTGAGGCGCGTCTCCGTGGGCGCGCTGAAGTGCTTGAGCGCGCGCGGGGTGTGGCGCTGCACGACGTCGAGATAATGCTCCTCGCTCTGGATGTGCTCGACCAGCGCCTGCCTGATGGCGGCCGCGCGCGGCCCGTCGGGCGGCACCGGGCGGCCGTCCTGCTCGAGCACGAAGAAGGTGTCCAGCGTGTGGCGGTCGGCCGAGGAATAGAGCCGCGCGCCGTACACGTTCAGTCCCAGCTGCTCCATGGTCGCCGTGATCACCGCGAACAGGTAGTCGCGGTCGCGCGTGTAGATGAAGATCTGCGTCACCGGGTCGAAGCGGCTGCCGGCGGCCTTGGTCAGCACCACCGGCGCGTCCGGCGTGGCGCGCGCCAGGATCGCCTCGGTGTGCCAGGCGATGTCGGCCGCGGTCTCGCGCAGGAAGTAGTCCGCCCCCATGTGCGCCCACAGCGCCTCGGCTGGCGCGGGTGCGACGCCGTGGCCCGCGAGCAGCCCGAGTGCGGCGGTGCGGGTCTCGGCGATGCGCTCGCCGCGGTCGACGGGGTTCTCGAGGCCGCGTCGCAGCGCGCGCTTGGTCTGCACGTAGAGCGAGTGCAGCAGGCTCGCGCGCCAGCTGTTCCACAGCGTGGGGTTGGTCGCGTTGATGTCGGCCACGGTCAGCGTGTACAGGTAGTCGAGGTGCACCTGGTCGGACACCAGGCGCGCGAAGGCGATGATCACTTCCGGGTCCGAGATGTCCTTGCGCTGTGCCGTGGTCGACATGACGAGGTGGTTGCGCACCAGCCACGCCACGAGGTTGGCCTCGCGCTGGCTCAACTCGAGGCGGCGACAGAATTCAACGGCGTCCGCGGCGCCCAGGTTCGAGTGGTCGCCGCCGCGGCCCTTGGCGATGTCGTGGTACAGCCCCGCGATATAGAGCAGCTCCGGGCGTGGCAGGCGCTTGATCGCGTGCGAGGCGGTCGGGAAATCCTCGCGCGCGCGCGGCAGCAGGAACATGCGCATGTTGCGCACCACGCGGATGGTGTGCGAATCGACCGAGTAGACGTGGAACAGGTCGTGCTGGGTCTGGCCGACGATGCGGCCGAACTCGGGGATGAAACGCCCGAGCACGCCGTAGCGCTTCATGCGGTCGAGCTGGGTCGCGACGCGATACGGCGAGCCGAGCAGCTGCAGGAACAGGCGGTTGGCGCGCGGGTCGCGCCGCAGCTCGGCGCCGATCAGCCGGCGCGAGCCGTGCACGAGGCGGATCGTCGAGGCGCGCACGCCGACGATGAAGTCGTGCTGCGCCATCAGCGTGAACATCTCGATCAGCGCCCACGGCGCGTTGCGGAACACGTTGTCGTGCGCCGCCTCGATGTAGCCGTTGCGCACGCGGAAGCGGTTGTTGATCTCGTAGAGGTTGACCGGCTCGCAGGCGCGCAGGATCGCCTCGTCGAACAGTTGCGTGAGCATCTCGTTCAGCACGCCGAGCTTCAGCACGCAGCGGAAGTAGTCCTTCATGAAGTGCTCGACGCCGAGGCCGCGCTCGTCGTCGGTGTAGCCGAACAGCTGCGCCAGGCTCAGCTGGTGGTCGAACAGCAGCCGGTCCTCGGCGCGGTCGGCCAGCATGTGCAGGCCGTAGCGGATGCGCCACAGGAAGTCCTGCCCGTTCGCCAGCGCCTCGTACTCGTGCGCGGTGAGGAAGCCGCGCGCGACCAGCTCCAGCGTGCTGGCGGCATGGAAGTGGCGTTTCGCCACCCAGCCCACGGTCTGCACGTCGCGCAGGCCGCCCGGGCAGCCCTTGATGTTCGGTTCGAGGTTGTACTCGGTGTTGTTGAACTTGCGGTGGCGCGCCTTCTGCTCGTCCCACTTGGCGCGGAAGAATTCCGCGCTCGGCCAGATCTGTTCCGGACCGGTCAGCGCGGCGAGCCGCCCGAGCAGCGTGGCGTCGCCGCTGATCGTGCGCGCCTCCATCAGCGCGGTCGCGATCGTGATGTCGCCGGCGGCGACCTCGCGGCATTCGTCCAGCGTGCGCACGCTGTGGCCGATCGCGAGCCGGGTATCCCACAGGAAGGTGATGAACGATTCCAGCGCCGCGGTATGCCGCTCCTTCAGGGATTCGTCGGCGATCAGCGCCAGCAGGTCGATGTCGGAGTGGGGGTGCAGCTCGCCGCGACCGTAGCCGCCGACGGCGAGCAGCGCGATGCCCGGTTCGCCGGCCAGCCCGAAGTGGCTCCAGAGGCAGGCCAGCAGGGCATCGAGGCGTTGCGCGCGCTCGCGCACCAGGGTGCGGATGTTCTCGCCGGCGACGAAGCGCGCGTCGAGGTCGGCGCGCACGCGCGCCAGTTGCTCGCGCACCGTCGGCAGCAGTGGCGCGCCGCCGGCAAGCCGCTCGGCCAGTTCCTCTGCGCTGCGGGGAGGCTCCTGCATGGCTCAGTCGGTGCGCCAGGGTTCGCCGCGGCGCGCCGTCAGCACCTCGCAGCCCCCGGCGGTCACCAGCAGCGTGTGCTCCCACTGCGCGGACAGCCGCCCGTCCTTGGTCTCCACGGTCCAGCCGTCGCGCTGCGACAGCTTGGTGTGGCGCTTGCCGGCGTTGATCATCGGCTCGATCGTGAAGGTCATGCCTTCCCGCAGTTCCATGCCGGTCTCGGGGCGGCCGTAATGCAGCACCTGCGGCTCCTCGTGGAACTGCGCGCCGATGCCGTGGCCGCAGTACTCGCGCACCACCGAGTAGTAGTTGCCCTCGGCGTGCTGCTGGATCACGTGCCCGATGTCGCCGAGGCGCGCGCCGGGGCGCACCAGTTCGATGGCGCGGTAGAGGCACTCCTGCGTGATCCGCACCAGGCGCTCGGCGTGCGGCTCGACCTTGCCGACCAGGAACATCGCGCTGGTGTCGCCGTGGTAGCCGTCCTTCAGCACCGTGATGTCGACGTTGACGATGTCGCCGTGCTTGAGGACGCGCTTGTCGCTCGGGATGCCGTGGCAGACGACCTGGTTCACCGAGGTGCAGATCGATTTGGGGAAGCCGTGGTAGTTCAGCGGTGCCGGGATCGCCTGCTGCACCCCGACGATGTACTCGTGGCAGATGCGGTCGAGCTCGCCGGTGCTGACGCCTGGCTGCACGTGCGGCGCGATCATCTCGAGCACGTCGGCGGCGAGGCGGCAGGCCACGCGCATGCGCTCGACCTCGGCCGCGGTCTTGATGAATCCCGGCATCGGGTTCGGCTGGCTTCTCATGCTGCTCTCGGGCTCCCGGGTGGAGTGCATTGGTGCTGGGCTGCGGGGGGGACGAGGCCGATTGTAAACCATTCGCAATTGCCTGCGCGCACCGCGCGGGCCCGCCAAGACTGTCAATAATCGCCGGTGAAGCCGCCCCGGCTTCAGTTCCCGGGGTGGCTGTGGTATAAAGCCGGCCGCTTCGCAGGGGACTCGTCCCCTCCGGGCGGGACGCTGCCGCGGCAGCCGTTGCCATCCGGCACGGCGCCGGACGAGCGGGTCCGAACGTCACACATGCACCGGCACATGGCTGGGGTGCCCGTCGCTACGCCAGGCGCAGCGCGGGTCAGTCCATGGGGTGCATGGAGGCTCAACCCTGATACTACAAGGTGCAATCATGACTACGTCCGTTTCCATGAAGGAAATGCTGCAGGCTGGCGTCCACTTCGGCCACCAGACCCGCTACTGGAATCCGAAGATGAAGCAATACATCTTCGGCGCCCGCAACAAGGTCCACATCATCAACCTGGAGCATACGGTTCCCGCGTTCAACAGCGCGCTGGAATTCGTGCAGCAGCTTTCCTCCAACAAGAACCGCCTGCTGTTCGTCGGCACCAAGCGCTCGGCGAGCAAGATCGTGCAGGAAGAGGCGCAGCGCGCCGGCATGCCCTTCGTGAGCCACCGCTGGCTCGGCGGCATGCTGACCAACTACAAGACGATCCGCGCCTCGATCAAGCGCCTGCGCGAGCTCGAGCAGCAGAGCCAGGACGGCACCTTCGCGCGCCTGACCAAGAAGGAAGCGCTGATGCGCACGCGCCTGATGGCCAAGCTCGAGCAGAGCATCGGCGGCATCAAGGACATGGGCGGCCTGCCCGACGCGATCTTCGTGGTCGACGTCGACCACGAGCGCATCGCGGTGACCGAAGCCAACAAGCTCGGCATCCCGGTCATCGGCGTCTGCGACAGCAACAGCGACCCGGAAGGCATCGACTACCTGATTCCCGGCAACGACGACTCCATCCGTGCGATCAGGCTCTACGTGTCCGCGGTGGCGGATGCGTGCGTGGCGGGTCGCCAGGAAGGCGGCGTGGTGGCCAGGGACGAGTTCGTCGAGCTCGGTGCCGAAGCGCAGAACGTCTGATCGGAACCTGCCGGCCGGCGTCTGGCGGCCGGCATCGTATTGACTGCGGCGGCCAAGTGGCCGCCGCTTTCGCTTGCATAACCTGTTTTTTCGGAGGACATCGGGATGGCTGATATCACGGCTGGTATGGTGAAGGATCTGCGCGAGCGCACCGGTCTGGGCATGATGGAGTGCAAGAAGGCGCTGGTCGAGGCGAACGGCGACATCGAGCTCGCCATCGAGGAGCTGCGCAAGTCGAGCGGCATGAAGGCGGCCAAGAAGGCCGGCCGTACCGCGGCCGACGGCGTGGTCTGCGTGCGCGTGGCCGAGCCCGGCTTCGGGCTGCTGCTCGAGGTGAACAGCGAGACGGATTTCGTGGCCCGTGACGGCAATTTCCTCGGCTTCGTCAACAAGGTGGCCGACCAGGCGCTCGCGAACCGCAGCGATGACGTGGCGGCACTGATGGGCGGCGCGCTGGAAACGGAGCGCGAGGCGCTGGTGCAGAAGATCGGCGAGAACATCACGGTGCGCCGCGCACGCACGCTCGACGTCGCGGGCGGCGTGGTTGGCAGCTACGTGCACGGCAACGGCCGGATCGGCGTGCTGGTCGGCCTGAAGGGCGGCTCGGCCGATCTCGCGCGTGACGTGGCCATGCACATCGCCGCGATCAACCCGCAGTACGCCACGCCGGCCGAGGTGCCCGCGGCAGGTGGTCGAGAAGGAGCGCGAGATCCTGATCGCCCAGGCCGCCGACAGCGGCAAGCCGGCCGACATCGTCGCCAAGATGATCGAGGGCCGCGTGCGCAAGTTCCTGTCCGAGATCAGCCTGTCGGAGCAGGCGTTCGTCAAGGACCCCGACACCACCGTCGGCAAGCTGCTGAAGCAGGCCGGTGCCGAGCTCGCGGGCTTCGTGCGCTTCGAGGTGGGCGAGGGCATCGAGAAGGAAGCGACGGACTTCGCCGCCGAAGTAGCGGCGCAGCTCAAGGGCTGAGCGCGCTCGCCGGCCACGGCAGCCGCCAGGGCGCCTCCCCGCAGGGGGGGCGCCTTTTTTTGTCTGCACCGCGCCGGCGCGCTGCCGGCAAATGTTCCGCAGACGCCGCGCGCGGTTACCTGTAGACTTGCGCGCGGTCAACTGGCAGTCGGGCGTCGTCGATGCACAAGCACAAGGACAAGAAATACAAGCGTATCCTGCTCAAGCTGAGCGGCGAGGCGCTGGGCAGCGACGGTCTCGGCATCGACCCGCGCATCCTCGACCGCATGGCGCTCGAGATCGGCCAGCTGGTCGGCATCGGCGTGCAGGTCGGGCTGGTGATAGGCGGCGGCAACCTGTTCCGCGGTGCCGCGCTGCACGCGGCGGGCATGGACCGCGTCACCGGCGACCACATGGGCATGCTGGCCACCGTGATGAACGCGCTCGCGATGCGCGATGCGCTGGAGCGCTCCAACATCTCCTCGGCCATCATGTCGGCGATCCCGATGAGCGGCGTCGTCGACCACTACGACCGGCGCAAGGCGATCCGCCAGCTCTCGCAGGGCGACGTGGTCATCTTCGCCGCCGGCACCGGCAACCCGTTCTTCACCACCGATTCCGCGGCCTGCCTGCGCGGCATCGAGGTCGGCGCGGAACTGGTGCTGAAGGCCACCAAGGTCGACGGCGTCTACACCGCCGATCCCGTTCGCCAATCCCGACGCGGTGCGCTTCGAGCGCCTGAGCTACGACGAAGTGCTCGCGCGCAAGCTCGGCGTGATGGACCTCACGGCGATCTGCCTGTGCCAGGACCACCACATGCCGGTGCGCGTGTTCGAGATGGACAAGCCCGGTGCGCTGCTCAACATCGTCATGGGCGGTGACGAAGGCACCCTGATCGAATAAGCAGCAGAGGAATCCAGCGTGATCAACGAACTCAAGAAGGATGCAGAGTCCCGGATGCGCAAGAGCGTCGAGGCGCTCGGCACCGCGTTGAACAAGATCCGCACCGGCCGCGCGCACCCGAGCCTGCTCGACGGCGTGCGCGTGTCCTACTACGGCAGCGAGATGCCGCTCAGCCAGGTGGCCAACATCACGGTGGAAGACGGCCGCATGCTGGTCGTCACGCCGTGGGAAAAGAACATGGTGCCCGACGTGGAAAAGGCCATCATGAAGTCCGATCTGGGCCTGAACCCCTCGACCGCCGGCACCGTGATCCGCCTGCCGATGCCCGCGCTGACCGAGGAGACGCGCAAGGGCTACATCAAGCAGGCGCGGCACGAAGCCGAGGCCGCGCGCGTCGCGGTGCGCAACATCCGCAAGGACGTCAACGGCGACCTCAAGGACCTGCTGAAGGACAAGGCGATCTCGCGAGGACGAGGAGCGCCGCGCGCTCGACGACGTGCAGAAGCTCACCGACCGTTTCGTCGCCGAGATCGACCAGCAGCTTGCCGCCAAGGAAAAGGACCTGATGGAAATCTGAGCGCCGCGCGACAGCCGAGCGCCACCGTGCTGCCTCCCTCCACGCCCGCCGGCGACGGCATGCCCCGGATCCCGCGCCACGTGGCCGTCATCATGGACGGCAACGGGCGCTGGGCGAGGGCGCGTGGCCTGCCGGCGGTGGCCGGCCACCGCGCCGGCGTCGAGGTCATCCGCAAGCTGCTGCGCGCCTGCCGCGAACACGGCATCGGGTGCTCACGCTGTTCGCCTTCAGCAGCGAGAACTGGCAGCGCCCGCGCGACGAGGTGCGCGGCACTGATGGCGCTGTTCATGCGCTACCTGCGCGGCGAGGTGCGCGAACTGCACAGCAACGGCATCCGCCTGCGCATCATCGGCGACCGCACGCGTTTCGCGCCGCGGCTGCGCCGGCTGATGGAGGAATCGGAGGCGCTGACCGCGGCCAATTCCGGCTTCACCCTCGTGATCGCCGCCGATTACGGCGGCCAGTGGGACATCGTGCAGGCGGCGCGCGCGCTGGCCGCCGAGGTCGCTGCCGGGCGCCTGCAGCCGCAGCGAGATCGACGTCGGCTCGCTGGAGGCGCATCTCGGCCTCGCCGACCTGCCGCGCCCCGACCTGCTGATCCGCACCGGCGGCGATCATCGCATCAGCAATTTCCTGCTGTGGCAGCTCGCCTACACGGAACTGTATTTCACCGAGTGCTTCTGGCCGGATTTCGGCGCCGCGGAATTCGCGGCGGCGCTGCGCGACTACGCGGCGCGCGAGCGCCGCTTCGGGGGGCGCCCGGCAGCCGCGACCGAAGCGGGAGCGGCGCAATGCTGAAGCAGCGCGTGCTCACCGCGCTGGTGTTCGCCGCACTGGTCATCGGCGTGGTGCTGTACGCCCCGGTCGCGCTCACCGCGGCGCTGTTCGGCCTGCTGGTGCTGGGCGCCTCGTGGGAATGGGCCGCGCTCGCCGGGTTCACGACGCGCGGCGCGCGGCTGGGCTACGTCGCGCTGGTCGCGCTGGCCCTGATCCTGGGGGCGCGCCTGGTCGGGGCGCCGGCCGGGATCGATGCCGCGGCGATTGCGCGCATGCTCTGCCCGGTGCTCGGCTTCTGGCTGCTGGCGGCGCTGCGCGGTGCTCGCCTATCCGCGCGGCGCCGTCGCCTGGGGAGGCCGCGGCGCGCTCGCCGGCATCGGGCTGCTGGTGCTGGTGCCGCCGTGGATCGCGGTGCTGTTCATCCGCTCGCTCGCCCACGGCGAATACCTGGTCATCTACGCGATCGCCGTGATCGCCTTCGCGGACATCGGCGCCTACTTCGCCGGGCGCGCGATCGGCGGCGCGAAACTGATGCCGCGGGTCAGCCCCGGCAAGACCTGGGCCGGCTTCGGCGGCGGCATGCTGGCGAGCCTGGCGCTCGCGCTGGTGGTCGGGACGCTGGCGGGGCTGGGCGGGGTGCGGCTGGCTGCGTGGGTGGCGCTGGCGGGCGCGAGCGCCCTGGTCTCGGTGTTCGGCGACCTGCTCGAAAGCATGGTGAAGCGCCATGGCGGACTGAAGGACAGCGGCTCGCTGCTGCCCGGACACGGTGGCCTGTTCGACCGGCTGGACAGCCTCACCGCGGGCCTGCCGGTGCTCGCCTTCGGACTGCTGCAGGCGGGGAGTTTCTGGTGAACGACGGGCGGCAACGCATCACGGTGCTGGGGGCAACGGGCTCCATCGGCGAGAACACGCTGGACGTGATCGCGCGCCATGCCGCGCGCTATCGCGTGTTCGCGCTGGCCTGCGGCTCGCGCTGGCGCGAGCTGCTCGCGCAGTGCCGCGTCCACGCACCCGAGTACGCGGTGGTCGCGGACCACGCCGCGGCCACCGCGTTGCGCGCGGCGGTGCGTGCCGAGGGGCTGCGGGTCGAGGTGCTGGAGGGCGAGGCCGGCCTGGTCGAGGTCGCCGCGCACCCGCACACCGACGTCGTGATGGCGGCCATCGTCGGCGCGGCCGGGCTGATGCCCACGATCGCCGCCGCGCGCGCCGGCAAGCGCGTGCTGCTGGCGAACAAGGAATCGCTGGTGATGGCGGGGCGCTTCTTCATGGACGCCGTGCGCGAGGGCAATGCCGCGCTGCTGCCCATCGACAGCGAGCACAACGCGATCTTCCAGTGCCTGCCGGGCGGGCTATCGTGCCGGGCAGCCATCGCCGGCGGTGCGCCGCCTGCTGCTCACCGCCTCCGGCGGGCCGTTTCGCAGCTGCCCGCTGGCCGAGCTGGAGCACGTGACGCCGGCGCAGGCGGTGGCGCATCCGAACTGGGTGATGGGGCGCAAGATCTCGGTCGACTCGGCCACCATGATGAACAAGGGGCTGGAGCTGATCGAGGCCTGCTGGCTGTTCGGCATGCCGAGCTCGCGCATCGAGGTGCTGATCCACCCGCAGAGCGTGGTGCATTCGCTGGTCGAGTTCGTCGACGGCTCGGTGCTGGCGCAGCTCGGCAATCCGGACATGCGCGTGCCGATCGCCTGCGGGCTGTCATGGCCCGAGCGCATCGAATCGGGCGCTGGCACGCTCGATCTGGTCGCCGGCGCGTCGCTCGCCTTCGAGGCGCCGGATCTCGCGCGTTTTCCCTGCCTGGCGATCGCGATGGACGCCGCGCGCGCGGGGGGCTCCTGCGCGGTGGTGCTGAATGCCGCCAACGAGATCGCGGTGCAGGCCTTCCTCGACGAGCGCATCGGCTTCACCCGCATCGCGCCCACCATTGCCGGGGTGCTCGATGCGCTGGCCGGCACCGAACCGGAATCGCTGGAACATGTCAAAGCCATAGACTTCGAGGCGCGCGCCGTCGCGCAGCGCCTGCTGAAGCACGTCTGAGGAGGGGGGAGACATGGAACTGCTGTACACGGTGCTGATCACCCTGGTGACGCTGGGAATCCTGGTGGCGGTGCACGAATTCGGCCATTTCTGGGTCGCGCGGCGCTGCGGCGTGAAGGTGCTGCGCTTCTCGATCGGTTTCGGCAAGGCGCTGTGGCGGCGCACCGGGCGTGACGGTACCGAGTACGTGATCGCCGCGGTGCCGCTGGGCGGCTACGTGAAGATGCTGGACGAACGCGAGGGCCCGGTCGCGGAGGAGGAGCTGGCGTTCAGCTTCAACCGCAAGCCGGTGTCCGCGCGCATGGCGATCGTCGCGGCCGGCCCCGCGGCGAATTTCGTGCTCGCCATCGTCGCGTTCTATGTGCTTTACATGATCGGCGTGCCCGGGCTGGCCCCGGTGATCGGCGACATCGCGCCGGGTTCGGTCGCCGAAGCCGCGGGGCTCGAGCGCGGACAGGAGATCGTCGCGGTGGACGGCGAGCCCACGCCGACGCGCCAGGCGGTCGCGATGCAGTTGCTGAAACGGCTCGGCGAGAGCGGCGAGATCCGCTTCTCGGTGCGCTACCCGCAGACGCAGGCGGGCCTCACCTACGAGTCCTCGGCCCGGATCGAGGACTGGCTCAAGGGCGAGGACGATCCCGACCTGCTCGGCGGGCTGGGGATGTCCTACCTGCTGCCCGAGGTGCCCGCGCGCGTCGCCGAGGTCGTCGCCGGCAGCCCCGCCGAACGCGCCGGCATGCGCGCGGGCGACCTGATCGTCGCGGTCGACGGCGAGGCGGTGCCGTCGTGGGAGGCGTGGGTCGGCGTGGTGCGCGCGAATGCGGGCACCGAGCTCGCGGTCGAGGTCGAGCGCGAGCAGGCACGCGTGATGCTGCGCGTCACACCGGCCAGCGTGCAGCAGAAGGACGGCAGCAGCGCGGGGCAGGTGGGCGTCAGCGTCGCCGAACCGCAGTGGCCGCCCGAGCTGCTGCGCGTGGACCGTTACGGGCCGCTCGCGGCATGGCGCCCGGCGCTCGCGCAGACGTGGTCGCTGGCCGCCTTCACCGTCGATTCCGTGAAGAAGATGTTCGAGGGGCTGATTTCGCCGAAAAACTTGAGCGGCCCCATCACGATTGCTAAAGTGGCGACCGATTCGGCGCGCTCGGGACCGGAGAGCTACATCAGCTTCCTGGCCCTGCTGAGCATCAGCCTAGGCGTGCTGAACCTGTTCCCCATTCCCGTGCTCGACGGCGGTCATCTGGTGTATTACCTCATCGAGATGATCAAGGGCAGCCCGGTGTCGGAGCGGGCGCAGATGCTGGGCTACCAGGTCGGTCTCGTGATCCTGGTAGGCGTGATGCTCCTGGCGTTCTACAACGACATCAACCGGCTCGCTGCCAACTGAGAGCGGCAGCGGAGCAGGCTCAAACCTCAGCAAAGGACCTCCCAGAACTCCCCATGAAGCGTTTCCTGATCCTGCTTCCCCTGTTGCTGGGGCTTGCCCATGCCGTGTTCGCCGAGAGCTTCGTCGTCACCGACATCCGTGTCGAGGGCCTGCAGCGGATCTCGCCCGGCAGTGTTTTCAACGACATCCCGATCAAGGTGAACGACCGCATCGACCAGGACGCGATCGCGCAGACCTCGCGCGCGCTGTTCAAGTCCGGCAATTTCGACGACGTGCAGATCGGCCGCGACGGTGACGTGCTGGTGATCACGCTGGTGGAGCGCCCGTCGATCAGCGAGATCAACATCGACGGCAACAAGGCGATCAAGACCGAGGACCTGCTCGAGGGCCTGAAGGGTGCCGGGCTCGCGGTGGGGCAGGTGTTCCAGCGCGCCACGCTGGAGCAGATGCGCGTGGAGCTGCAGCGCCAGTACGTGAGCCAGGGGCGCTACGACGCCACGATCGAGACCGAGGTCGCCGAGCAGGCGCGCAACCGGGTCGCGGTCAACATCGACATCAACGAAGGCACCGTCGCGAAGATCAAGCACATCAACATCGTCGGCAACTCGGTGTTCGGCGAAGGCGACCTGGTCGAGCTGTTCGAGCTGAAGACTTCCGGCTGGTTCTCGTGGCTCAGCGGCGACGACAAGTACTCGCGCGAGAAGCTCAAGGGCGACCTGGAGAACCTGAGCTCGTACTACCTCGACCGCGGCTACATCCGTTTCAACATCGATTCGAGCCAGGTCGCGATCACGCCGGACCGCAAGGCGGTCTACGTCACGGTCAATGTGACCGAGGGCGAGAAGTACACGGTCACCAAGGTCGATCTCTCGGGTGACATCGTGATTCCCGAGTCCGAGATGCGCGGTTACCTGCTGCTGCGCGACGGGCAGGACTTCTCGCAGGTGCAGGTCACGAACACCGAGGAGATGATCACGCAGCGCCTCGGCGTCGAGGGCTACACCTTCGCCAAGGTCAGCGGGATTCCCGAGATCGACGACGCGAACAAGACGGTCGCGCTGAAGTTCTTCGTCGATCCCGGCAAGCGGACCTACGTGCGGCGCATCGAATACCGCGGCAACACCAAGTCGGTCGACGAGGTGCTGCGCCGCGAGATGCGCCAGATGGAGTCGGCGCCGGCCTCCTCGGCGCAGATCGAGCAGTCGCGCGTGCGCCTCGAGCGCCTCGGCTTCTTCAAGGAAGTGACGACCGAGAACGTCCCGGTACCCGGCACCGACGACATGATCGACGTGCAGTACACCGTCGAGGAGCAGTCCTCGGGCTCGATCGGCGCGAGCGTCGGCTATGCGCAGGACGCGGGCCTGATCCTCGGCGCGAACCTGCAGCAGAACAACTTCCTCGGCACCGGCAAGCAGGTCGGCATCGGGCTGAATTCCAGCAAGTACCAGGATCTGTACAGCTTCAACTACGTGAACCCGTATTTTACCGAGGACGGCGTGAGCCGCGGCTTCTCGGTGTTCTACCGCGCCACGGACCTCGAGGAGATCAACGTCGCGAGCTACACCACCGACACCGTCGGCGCCACCATGAGCTTCGGCTACCCGATCAGCGAGACGCAGCGCCTCGGACTCAGCCTGGGCATCAACAGCACCGACATCAACGCCGGTATCGGCGCGGTGCAGGAGATCAAGGGCAGCCCGCGGGAGATCGACGACACCGTGGGCTTCGTCAACATCGATGACCTCAATTCCAGCGGTTATCCCGGCCAGGGCACCATCCAGAGCCCGGTGCCCGACAGCTTCTTCCGGACCGACATTCCGGTCGGCTTCCTCGACGAGTACGGCGACAGTTACCTTAACTTCCCGGTCACCTTCAGCTGGTCGCAGTCGGCGCTGAACCGCGGCCAGCTCGCCACGCGCGGCCACTCGCAGAGCCTGGCGATGCAGGTGAGCGTGCCCGGCAGCGACCTCGAGTTCTGGAAGCTCACCTACAACGGCCAGATATTCATCCCGTTGTTCGATCCGTTCACGCTGCGCCTCAGGACCGACCTGGGCTACGGCGACGGCTGGGGCCAGACGGACCAGCTGCCCTTCTACGAGAACTTCTTCGCCGGCGGCTTCCGCTCCGTGCGTGGCTTCAAGAGCAACACCCTGGGGCCGCGGAGCACGCCCGCCGACCGCTACCAGATCCTCAACGTGCCGGTGCTACGACGCGAACGGGAACATCGTCGACCTCGAGGACAAGTACGTCTACGTGACCTGCTCTCCGGTCTACGGCTCCGACGGCCAGCTCGCGAACTGCAGGGGCCCGGCCGACGACGAAAAAATCATCGTGCAGCCAGGTCTACACCGGCAACAGCGACACCAACCGTCCCTTCGGCGGCAACATCCTGCTCGAGGGCAGCGCCGAGATCCTGTTCCCGCTGCCCTTCATCAAGGACCAGAGGTCGGTGCGCACCGGCGTGTTCATGGATTTCGGTAATGTTTTTGATACTAATTGCTATGCCACGCAAGTAATATGCTCCGACCTTGATCTGGGTGAACTGCGTTACTCCGTGGGCTTCGGAGTGACCTGGATCACCGGCTTCGGACCCATCACCTTCAGCCTGGCCAAGCCGCTCAACGACGAGCGCACCGACCAGAGTGAAGTGTTCCAGTTCTCGCTCGGTCAGGGTTTTTGACGGACTTTCCCCGAATCACATCCGCATTTTTGGAGTTCCTACGTGAAGCGCTTTGGTCGTGTTGCCGCAATTGCCTGCCTGATGACCCTTGCTCCCGGTCTTGCGTTCGCGCAGGGCAAGGTTGCCGTGCTGAACCTCGAGGCCGCGGTGTTCAACACCGAGGAAGCCAAGACGCAGATCAACGCGCTGCGCCAGACGCCGGAGTACCTTGCCAACAAGAAGGAAGCCGAAGGCCTCAAGAAGCAGTACGAGGACCTGGTGGCGCAGTTCAACAAGAACCGCGAGGTCATGAGCGCCGAGCAGGAAGAGGAGCAGGGGCGCAAGATCAAGCAGATCGGCACCGACCTCGAGTTCGTGGCCAAGAAGCTGCAGCAGTCCGAGCGCGAAGTGGCGCAGCGCATCATGCGCGAGATGATGCCGCGCGCGAACACCGTCGTGATGGACCTGCTCAAGGCCGAAGGCGTCGGCCTGCTGCTGAACGCACAGGCGGCACTGTTCGCCGAGCCCGGCTTCAGCCTCGATGCCAAGGTCACCGAAAAGCTGAACCAGACCAAGAAGTGACGCGACCCCGGGGAGACCGAGCCCCGGGCTCACATCCGGCCGCGGCGCCACGCCGCCGCGGCCCTCCGGCTCCTCCGCGCCACCGCCACTTTCCCGCCTGCACTCGCGCCGGTGCCGGGACCGATCAACCCGAACAGGAGGCAGCCGGATGCTGATGGATGTCAACGAGATTCGCGAATACCTGCCGCACCGTTACCCGTTCCTGCTGGTGGATCGCGTCGTGGCGCTGGATCCGGGCAAGTCGATCGTCGCGTACAAGAACGTCAGCGTGAACGAAGGCTTCTTCCAGGGCCATTTCCCCGATCTCCCGGTGATGCCCGGCGTGCTGATCGTCGAGGCCATGGCGCAGGCGGCGGGCATCCTCGGTTTTCGCACCATGAACAAGAAGCCCGCCGACGGCTCGATCTACTACTTCGTCGGCGCCGACGACCTGCGCTTCAAGCGCCCGGTGGTGCCCGGCGACCGGCTGCAGCTCGAAGCCTCGATAGTCACCGAGAAGCGCGGCATCTGGAAGTTCTCCTGCCGCGCCAGCGTCGACGGCCAGACGGCCTGCGAGGCGACGATACTCTGCGCGGACCGCAAGCGCTGATCGCGCGCCTGCTGCGCACGCCGCGCGCCGTCCAGTCCCGCATGCCGACCTGCGCGCCCTGGCTGCCCGTGCGGCGCGCGTCCCGCCCGTGAAGGACTGGCGCGAGGCGCTGGCCTCGGGCCTGCTCGTTGCCGGTGTCGACGAGGCCGGGCGCGGTCCGCTCGCCGGCGACGTGATCGCCGCTGCCGTGATCCTCGATCCGGCGCGGCCCGTGCCGGGCCTGCGCGACTCCAAGAAAGTCTCCCACGCGCGCCGCCCGCAGCTGGCCGCCGCGGTGCGCGAGGCGGCGCTCGCCTGGGCGATCGGGCGGGCCAGCGTCGAGGAAATCGATCGCCTGAACATCCTGCAGGCCAGCCTGCTCGCCATGCGGCGCGCCGTGGAGGCGCTCGCGCTGGCGCCGCAGTTCGTGCTGGTCGACGGCAACCGCTGCCCGGCGTGGGCGCATCCCTCGCTGGCCGTGGTGGGCGGCGACGACCTCGTGGCGGCGATCAGCGCCGCCTCGGTGCTGGCCAAGGTCGGGCGCGATGCGGAAATGGTCGCGCTCGATGCGCTGTATCCGGGCTACGGCTTCGCCGGGCACAAGGGCTACCCCACGGCGGAGCACCTCGCGGCGCTGCGTCGCCTCGGTCCGAGCCCGGTGCACCGACGTTCCTTTGCGCCGGTGCGCGCCGCGGTTGCACAATGCGCGCTGGACCAGGAATGAGGCTCTCATGAGCGCGGGTTTCGTACATCTCAGGCTGCATTCGGAATATTCGCTGATCGACGGGCTGGTGCGCGTCGAGGAACTGGTCGAGCGCGCGGTCGAGCTGGGCATGCCCGCGGTCGCGCTCACCGACCACACCAACCTGTTCGCGCTGATCAAGTTCTACAAGGAAGCCCAGTCGGCCGGCATCAAGCCGATCGTCGGCTGCGACGTGCGCGTGGAGCACGAGGGGCAGACCCATGCGCTCACGCTGCTGGTCGGCGCGCAGGAGGGCTACCGCAACCTGATCCGGCTGATCTCCAGGGGCTGGCTCGAGGGGCAGCAACTCGGGCGGCCGGTGTTGCAGCGCGCGTGGGTGGAGGAATTCGCCGGCGGGCTGATCGCGCTCTCCGGCGGGCGCGAGGGCGATATCGGCCAGGCACTGCTCGGGGGCAGGGCGGAGCAGGCCGTGCAGCTGCTCGACTACTGGATGGCCCTGTTCCCGGACCGCTTCTATCTCGAGGTGAGCCGCACCGGCCGTCCCCAGGAAGAGGACTACCTGCACCTCGCGGTCGCGCTCGCCGAACGCCACGGCTGCCCGGTGGTGGCGACCAACGACGTGCGCTTCCTCGATCGCAGCGACTACGAGGCCCACGAGGCGCGGGTCTGCATCCACGAGGGCCGCACGCTGAACGATCCGCGCCGCCAGCGCCAGTACAGCCCGTACCAGTACCTGCGCAGCGCCGCGGAGATGGCCGAGCTGTTCGCGGACCTGCCCGAGGCGCTGCAGAACAGCGTCGAGATCGCGCGGCGCTGCAACATCGGCATCGAGCTCGGCAAGGTCTACCTGCCGGACTACCCGGTGCCCGCGGGCATGGACATCGCCACCTTCCTCAGCCGCGCGGCCCACGAAGGCCTGGAGGAGCGCCTCGCGCGCGTTGCCGACCGCGAGGCGCGCGAGCCGGAGTATCGCGCGCGGCTCGACTTCGAGCTGCAGACCATCAACTCGATGGGCTTCGCCGGCTACTTCCTGATCGTGATGGACTTCATCCGCTGGGCCAAGAACAACGGCGTGCCGGTGGGGCCGGGGCGCGGATCGGGCGCGGGTTCGCTGGTGGCCTACGCGCTCGGCATCACCGACCTCGATCCGCTGCAGTACCAGCTGCTGTTCGAGCGTTTCCTGAACCCCGAGCGGGTGTCGATGCCGGACTTCGACGTCGACTTCTGCATGGAAGGGCGCGACCGCGTGATCGCCTACGTGGCCGACACCTACGGCCGCGACGCGGTGTCGCAGATCATCACCTTCGGCACCATGGCGGCGAAGGCCGTGGTGCGCGACGTGGCGCGCGTGCAGGGCAAGCCCTACGGCATGGCCGACAAGCTCTCGAAGCTGATCCCCTTCGAGGTCGGCATGACGCTCGAGAAGGCGCATGAAGCAGGAGCAGGCGCTGCGCGACTTCGTCGGGCAGAACGAGGAGGTCGCCGAGATCATGGAAATGGCCTTCAAGCTCGAAGGCCTCGCGCGCAACGTCGGCAAGCACGCCGGCGGCGTGGTGATCGCGCCGACCACGCTCACCGATTTCGCGCCGCTGTACTCCGACGACTCCGGCGGCGGCCTGGTGACGCAGTTCGACAAGGACGACGTCGAGAAGGTCGGCCTGGTGAAGTTCGACTTCCTCGGGCTGCGCACGCTCACGATCATCGACTGGGCGCTGGCGATCATCAACCGGCGCCTCGCCGCCGAGGGCCGCGCGCCCATCGACATCACCGCGATCCCGCTCGACGACGCCAGCGTCTACGCGCTGCTCACGCGCGCCGAGACCACCGCGGTGTTCCAGCTCGAATCGCGCGGCATGAAGGACCTGATCAAGCGCCTGAAGCCCAGCTGCTTCGAGGACATCGTGGCGCTGGTGGCGCTGTTCCGTCCCGGGTCCGCTGCGAGTCGGGCATGGTCGACGACTTCATCGACCGCAAGCACGGCAAGCAGGCGGTGCGCTACCCGCACCCGTGGCTGGAGCCGATCCTCGAGAACACCTACGGCGTCATCCTCTACCAGGAGCAGGTGATGCAGATCGCGCAGGTGCTCGCCGGCTACACGCTCGGCGGCGCCGACATGCTGCGCCGCGCGATGGGCAAGAAGAAGCCCGAGGAGATGGCCGAGCAGCGCGAGATCTTCCTCGAAGGCGCGCGCGGCAACCAGATCGATCCCGAGGTCGCCGGCGCGATCTTCGACCTGATGGAGAAGTTCGCGGGCTACGGCTTCAACAAGTCGCACTCCGCCGCCTACGCGCTGGTGTCGTACCAGACCGCCTGGCTGAAGCGCCATTTCCCGGCCGAGTTCATGGCCGCGGTGCTGTCCTCGGAAATGCACAACACCGACAAGGTCGTGGTGCTGATCGAGGAATGCCGCCACATGAAGCTGCCGCTGGTGCTGCCGGACGTGAACACCAGCGAGTTCCGCTTCACCGTGAACGGGCGCGGCGAGGTGGTGTACGGGCTCGGCGCGATCAAGGGCATCGGCGAGGGGCCGGTCGAGAGCCTGGTCGCCGCCCGCGAAGCCGACGGGCCGTTCCGCGACCTGTTCGATTTCTGCCGCCGCACCGATCCGCGCAAGGTCAACAAGCGCGCGCTCGAGGCGCTGATCCGCTCCGGCGCGCTGGACGGTCTCGGCGCGTCCAGGCCGGTGCTGATGGCCGCCATGGGCGAGGCGCTGAAGGCCGCCGAGCAGCAGGCGCGCAACCTCGACGTGGGGCTGCTCGACATGTTCGCCGACACCGCGGCGCCAGCGGCCGCCGCCGACGTGTACGCCGATTTCGCGCAGGCGCCGCGCGTGGAGCGCGCGCGAGCGGCTGCGTGGCGAGAAGGAGACGCTCGGGCTCTACGTGACCGGGCATCCCATCGACGACCACGAGCAGGAGATCGCGCAGTTCATCCGCACCCGCATCGTGCAGCTGCGCGCCGACCAGGAGCCGCAGCGCATCGTGGGGCTGGTGGTCGGCATGCGCACGATGAAGAGCAAGCGCGGCGACGACATCGCCTTCGTGCAGCTCGACGACCGCACCGCGCGCATCGAGGTGACGCTGTTCTCCGACGTCTACCGTTCCTGCCGCGAGCACGTGGTCAAGGACAGTTTCCTCGTGGTCGAGGGCGTGGTCAGCCTCGACGACTTCTCCGGGGCGCTGCGCATGCGCGCCAACGAGGCCTACACGCTGGGCGAGGCGCGCCGGCGCTTCGCCCGCGAGCTGGTGCTGCAGCTGGGCGCGGAGGATTTCGGGCCCGATTTCCCGGAGGCGTTGGGACGCCTGCTCGGCGGCGGGCGCGCGCGCGAGGGCTGCGCGGTGCGCGTGGTCTACAGCGCGCCCGAGGCCAGGGCCGAGATCAGCCTCGGCGCCGAGTGGCGCCTGTCGCCGAGCGACGAGGCGCTGGCGCGGCTGCGCGAGCGCTTCGGCCCGCGAGCGCGTCCGGCTGCGCTACGCCTGAGGCGGGTTTGCTGCGCATGGAAGTTTTGCGGACGCCTTGCTAAGCTTGGCCTCCCGTTTTGCGCGCCCCAGGATCCCGGCCCTCGATGAATCCCAATTTTCTCGATTTCGAACAGCCCATTGCCGAGCTCGAGGCGAAGATCGAGGAGCTGCGGCTGGTCGGCAACGACAACGAGATCAACATCACCGAGGAAATCGACAAGCTGCGGCTGAAGAGCGACCGTCTCACGGAGAAGATCTACGCGGGCCTGACGCCGTGGCAGATCGTGAAGGTTGCGCGCCACCCGCGCCGGCCCTATACGCTCGACTACATCGAGCGCATCTTCACCGATTTCGACGAACTGCACGGTGACCGCCATTTCGCCGACGACAACGCGATCGTGGGCGGCATGGCGCGCCTGGACGGCATCCCGGTCATGGTCATCGGCCAGGAGAAGGGCCGCAGCGTGCCGGAGAAGGTGCGGCGCAATTTCGGCATGCCCAAGCCCGAAGGCTATCGCAAGGCGATGCGGCTGATGCAGCTGGCCGAGCGTTTCGCGCTGCCCGTGATCACGCTGATCGACACCCCCGGCGCCTATCCGGGCATCGACTCCGAGGAGCGCGGCATCAGCGAGGCGATCGCGCAGAACCTGGCCGTGATGTCGCGCCTGCGCACGCCGATCATCTGCGTGGTGATCGGCGAGGGCAGCTCGGGTGGCGCGCATCGGCATCGGCGTCGGCGATCACCTGGCGATGCTGCAGTACTCGACCTACTTCGTGATCTCGCCCGAAGGCTGCGCCAACATCATCTGGAAGACCTCCGAGAAGGCGCCCGAGGCCGCGGAGGCGATGGGCGTCACCTCCGGCGTGCTGCAGGAGCTCGGCATCGTCGATGCGACGATCCCCGAGCCGCTCGGCGGCGCGCACCGCGACGTCGACGCGATGGCGACGCGCGTCCGCGAGCACCTGGTGAGCGAACTCGCGCGGCTCCGGGCCATTCCGCTCGACGAGCTGCGCGAGATCCGCTTCCAGCGCCTGATGTCCTACGGCAGCCGCTGACCGCGATGCCGTGATCGCCCCCGCCCTGTGCCTGCCGCTGCTGGAGCAGTTCCCGGCGGCACGGCGCTGGGTGGTCGCCTACAGCGGCGGTCTCGACTCCCACGTCCTTGCTGCACCTGTGCGCGCGGTTGCGCGCCGCGCACCCGGGCGTGCCGCCGGTGGTGGCGCTGCACGTCAACCACGGCGTGCAGCAGCAAGCCGACGCCTGGGCGGCGCACTGCGCCACCGTGTCCGGCGGGCTGGGGATCCCCTTCTTCGCGCGGCCGGCGCAACTGCGCGCCCACCGACGCCGCACGGCCCTCCGAGGATGCGCTGCGCGCGGCGCGCTACCGGGTGTTCGAGCAGTTCTGCGCGGATGACGACCTGCTGCTGCTCGCACACCACCGTGACGACCAGGTCGAGACCGTGCTGCTGCGCCTGCTGCGCGGCGCCGGCGTGGCCGGCCTGGCCGGCATGCCGCGCGAGCGTGCCTGCGGCCGCGCGCGGCTGTGCCGGCCGCTGCTGGAGACCGGGCGCGCGCAGCTGCGCGCCTATGCCGAGGCGCAGGGGCTGCGCTGGATCGAGGATCCCAGCAACGCAGTGTCCCGACTACGACCGCAATTACCTGCGCCTCGAGCGTGCTGCCGCTGCTCGCCGCGCGCTGGCCCGGCGCCGCGGCGAGCGTGGCGCGCGCCGCCCACAGCCTGGCGCAGGCCGCCGCGATCTGTGCCGAGCGCGCGCGACGAGGACCTGCGCGAATGCGCCGGCAGCGACCGCTTCGGCCAGGCCTTCCTGGCGCTCGCGCCCTGGCGCGCGCTCGGCGTGGCGCGCGCCACGGCCGCGCTGCGCGCCTGGCTCGCGCGTCACGGCGCCGGCTGGCCGGATGCGCAGACGCTCGCGACGCTGGAGCGCGAGGTGATCGGTGCGCGCCGCGATGCCCAGCCCTGCCTCGTGCTCGGCGCCGTGGTGGTGCGGCGCTACCGCGAGCGCCTCTACGCGCTCCCGGCGCCGATGCGAAGCCGGAGGCGCCGGCCGGCGCCGCCATCGTGCCGGATGCGCCTCTGTGCCTGCCCGGCGTCGGGCGCATCGTGCTGGGCTCGGGCTGCGAGGGTGGGGTGCGTCCCGGTCACGCGTACCGGATCGGTTTCGGGGCGCCGGGCTGGCACTGCCGTCCCGCCGGACGCCCGGGCAAGACGCTGAAGCAGCTGGCGCAGGAGCACGGCGTACCGCCGTGGCTGCGCGCTCGCCTGCCGTTGCTGTACGTCGACGGGGAACTCGCCGCGGTGGCCGACCTGTGCGTGTGCGAGGGCTTTGCGGCGCCGCCGGGTACCGCGTCGCTGCGCCTGGACTGGCAGCCCGGCTGAGAGCGCGCGGCTCACCACTTGAGGATTTCGAGCGCCCTGGCGATCTCCGGGCGCAGGGTCAGCACGGTATCGGCGTTCACCGAGCCGATGGTGATGTCCTCCTCGAAGAACAGCGCGGTGCCGGGGTAGTGATCCTTCTTGCGGCTGCCGGGGCTGTACGCCAGTTCGTCGCAGACGCGGCGCGCGACCTCGGCGTACTCCGCGAACGCGCCCTCGGCGCTGGCGTAGTCGCCGACGCGGCTGATGGCCTTGACGTTCAGGCGCTGGCCCGGCGACTTGCCGTGGATCGCGAGCATCATCTTCTGCGCCCGCGACAGCTTGGGTTCGATGCCGATGATCGCATCGGCGATCTCGCGCACGGCAGGCTTCTTCTTGCCGCGCTGCTTGCGCTTTTCCTGCTGTATTTCGTCGACGATGGCGCGCAGCGCGTCCATGATCTCCTCGAGGTCGGTACCCTCGTAATCGGCGACGCGCTCCTTGTTCTTCCACACGCGTCCGCGGTACTCATCGTTCCAGAAGCGGGCGATCAGGTCGTAATTGCAGTAATCCTCTTTCAGAACGCGTTTGTCGGATTCGACGAGAGACAATTGCGGCATCCGGGACCTCTGTTGTCGGGCATCTCTGCCGCAGCCGCGGGTGGGGTGGACAGGGCGCGGCTGTGGGCTCCTGGCGCGAGGCGCCGCATTCTTTCCATTTGGAAAATCAAATGTCAAGCACATTCTCGCGTACTCCTTGACGGCTCGGCGGCAGCCGTTCGCAGGGGTCTGGCGGCCTTGCCGCACAGGGGGGGTTCGCGCATAATGCCGCGCTCGTTTGGACGGCGGCTCCCTGTCAATGGTGGCCCCGGTCGGTCCCCTCGCAACGCTGGACGATGAATCCCGCCAGGCCCGGAAGGGAGCAACGGTAGTCGTTGATGCGTGTGCCGGGGTGTGGCTGGCCGGGGCTGCCACCCTTAGCGGACGGGGCGGGTATAATCCCGCCCCTCCACGCAATCCAGGACCCTCAGGTCGCAATGTCATATCAGGTACTCGCGCGACGCTGGCGCCCGCAGACCTTCGCGCAGATGGTCGGTCAGGAGCATGTGCTGCGCGCGCTGGTCAATGCGCTCGAACGCAACCGCCTGCACCACGCCTATCTCCTCACCGGTACCCGCGGTGTCGGCAAGACCACGCTGGCGCGGCTGATTGCCAAGTGCCTCAATTGCGAGCAGGGCATCTCGGCCTCGCCCTGCGGCGAGTGCGCGGCCTGCCGCGAGATCGCCGAGGGTCGCTTCGTCGACCTGCTCGAGATCGACGCAGCCTCGCGCACCAAGGTCGAGGACACGCGCGACCTGCTCGAGAACGTGCAGTACGCGCCGGCACGCGGGCGCTTCAAGGTCTACCTGATCGACGAAGTGCACATGCTCTCGACGCACTCCTTCAATGCGTTGCTGAAGACGCTGGAGGAGCCGCCGCCGCACGTGAAGTTCCTGCTGGCCACCACGGACCCGCAGAAGCTCCCGGCCACCGTGCTCTCGCGCTGCCTGCAGCTGCACCTGAAGAACCTGAGCCCGGAGCAGATTTCCGCGCACCTTGCGCAGGTGTTGCGCGAGGAAGCCATCGAGTTCGAGGAGCCTGCGCTGTGGGAGCTCGCGGTCGCGGCCGAAGGCAGCATGCGTGATGCGCTGAGCCTCACCGACCAGGCGATCGCGCACGGCGGCGGCAGCGTGGCCACCGCGACGGTGACCGAGATGCTCGGCTACATCGAGCGCGAGCTCCTGCGCGCGCTGGTCGAGGCGCTGCTGCAGGCCTCGGCCGAGAACGTGCTTGCGGTGGTGGCCGACATGGCGGCGCACGGCGCCGACTTCGAGCGCGCACTGAGCGAACTGCTGGCGGTGCTGCACCGCGTGGCGCTGGCGCAGACGGTGCCGGCGACGCTCGCCGCGATGCACGCCGAGCGCGAGCGCTTCGCGCACTGGGCCGCGCTCGCCTCGCCGGCCGACGTGCAGCTGTATTACCAGATCGGATTGATGTGCCGTCGTGACCTGCCGTATGCGCCGGATGCGCGCAGCGGGCTCGAAATGGCCCTGCTGCGGATGCTGGCGTTCCGCCCGGCGCAGCCGGGCGATGCGCGGATCGCCGCCGCGCCGGCGCCGGTGCGCGCCGCACCACCGCGCAGCGAACCCGCCGGGCAGGGGGCGGTGGCCCCGCCAAAAAAGCCTGAACCGGCGGCTTGCGAGCCTGCCGGTGTCCGCGCTGCCCCCGCAGCCCCAGCCCCCGGCTCCGGCCGGGCCGGGCACCGCGGCGGCGCGTCCGGCTGCAGCGCCGGCTGTGCCTGCCGAGATCCCCGCAACCGCTGCGGCGCCGGCAGCGGCTCCAGCGACGCCGGCGGTTCCCGCGGCTGCGGCGACGCTGCCAGCCGCGCAGCCGGATACCGCGCCCGCTGTTCGGCTGGTCGACGTGAACGCGGGCAACTGGCATCGGGTGCTGGCGGAGAGCGATCTGGGCGGCATGCCCCGCACGGTGGCCTCGCACTGCCTGCCCGAGGCGGTGGAGGGCGCGACGCTGCAACTGCTGTTGCAGCAGGAGCACGAGATCCTGTACCAGCCGCAGTGCGACGAGCGCATCGCCGCGGCGCTGGCGACCCGCTTCGGGCATGCCGTCACGGTGCGCGTGCGCCCGGGCCGGGTCGAGGGCGAGACGCCGGCGGCGCGTGCCGCGCGCATCGCCGCCGAGCGCCAGCAGCAGGCAGTCACCGCGATCGAGGCCGACGCCAACGTGCGCCTGCTGATGGAGAATTTTTCCGGGAAACTGCACCGCGACTCGATCACGGTGCCGGAGCCCGCCGACACCGGGAGGGAAGGTGCATGAAAGGCCTGAACGATTTGCTGAAGCAGGCGCAGCAACTGCAGGAGCAGGTGAAGAATGCGCAGGAAGACATCGCGCGCCAGGAAGTGCAGGGCGAGGCCGGCGGCGGGCTGGTGCGCGTCACGATGACCGGGCGTCACGACGTGCGCCGCGTGCATATCGAGCCCTCGCTGCTCGGCGAGGATCGCGAAGTGATCGAGGACCTCGTCGCGGCGGCGGTCAACGACGCGGTGCGCCGCGTCGAGGCGCTGCAGCGCGAGAAACTGGCGGGCGCGGCGGGCGGGCTGTCGCTGCCCGATGGCTTCAGGTTGCCGTTCTGAGCGCGGGGATTCCAGTCGATGCGATTCGGTCCGTTGATCGACCAGCTGATGGAGGCCTTCCAGTGCCTGCCCGGCGTGGGCCCGAAGTCCGCGCAGCGCATGACGCTGCACCTGCTCGAGCGTGATCGCGCGGGCGGCGAGTTCCTGGCCCAGGCGCTGGAGCGGGCGCTGGCGCGGGTGGGCCGCTGCACGCGCTGCCGCAATCTCAGCGAGGCGGAGCTTTGTCCGATCTGCGCCAGCGAGCGGCGCGATCGCAGCGTGCTGTGCGTGGTCGAGACGCCGGCCGACGTGCTGGCGGTGGAGCAGGCCGGCGGTTACGCCGGACTCTACTTCGTGCTGCTCGGGCGGCTGTCGCCGATCGACGGTATCGGGCCGGCCGAGCTCGGGCTCGACCTGCTGGCGCGGCGCGTCAGGGACGAGGGCGTGAAGGAAGTGATCCTCGCCACCAATCCCACGGTAGAGGGCGAGGCAACCGCGTATTTCATCACCGAGCAGCTGCGCGGTGCCGGGGTCGCGGTATCGCGCATCGCGCACGGCGTGCCGCTCGGCGGCGAGCTCGAATATGTCGACGGCGGCACGCTGCAGCACGCCTTCCAGGGACGCAAACCGGTATGACTTCAGGCATCGTGGAAACCTTCAACGGCATGCCCGTGCACTACATCGATGCGCAGGACGCGCTCGAGGCCGCGGCCGCCGGCTGGCTGCGGCGCGAGGTGGTGGCGCTGGACACCGAGTTCATGCGCGTGCGCACCTTCCACGCGCAGGCGGCGCTGTTCCAGGTGTGCGACGGCGAAACCTGCTTCCTGGTCGATCCGCTCGCGGTCGGTGACCTGGCGCCGCTCGCGCGCCTGCTCGATGCGCGCGACGTGCTCAAGGTGATGCATTCCTGCTCCGAGGACCTCGAGGTCTGCGACCGTCACCTCGGCACGCTGCCGGACCCGCTGGTCGACACGCAGATCGTCGCGGCGTTCTGCGGCTACCCGCTGTCGGTCGGCTACCAGAAGATGCTCGCCGCGGAATTCGACGTGCACCTCGGCAAGTCCGAGACGCGCACCGACTGGCTGCAGCGGCCGCTGTCGCCGGCCCAGATCCACTACGCCGCCGAGGACGTGGCCTTCCTGCCCGCGCTGTGGCGCGTGCTCGCGCAGCGCCTGGCCGGCAAGCCGGCCGACGCCTGGGCGCGCGAGGAATGCGCCGCGACCCTGGCCCGGTTCCGGGCGCGCAACGGTGCCGACTGGCGCACGATCGGCGGTGCCTGGCGCCTGGACCCGCGCGCGCTCGCGGTGCTGCGCGCGCTGCACGCGTGGCGCGAGGAGACCGTGCGTACGCGCGACCTGCCGCGCAGCTGGCTGCTGCCGGACGCGGTGCTGTTGCGCCTCGCCGAACTGCGGCCGCAGCGCGAGGAGCAACTCGGCGCGGTCGAGGAGCTGCCCGACGGCGTGCGGCGCCGCTACGGACGCGCCATCGTCGAGCAGGTTGCCGCGGCGCTCGCGCTCGACGCCGCGCAGCTGCCGCCGGCGTTGCCGCCGCCGCTGGATACCGCCCAGGGCCGGCGGCTGAAGGCGCTGCGCGCGCACGCGATCACGCGTGGCGAGACGCTCGGTGTCGCGCCGGAAATGCTGGCGCGGCGACGCGATTTCGAGGAGCTGCTGCGCTGGTGCGACGGCCCCGAGGGTGCGCAGCCCCCCGCCGTGCTCGGCGGCTGGCGACTCGGGGTGATCGGCGAGGAGCTGCTCGCGCTGGCGCGCAAGGGGACGGCATGAAGACGATCTGCGCGGTGTTCCGCTCGCGCCGCAATCCGGATACCTACCTCTACGTCGATCACCACGAGGGCCTGAGCCGCGTGCCCGAGGCGCTGCAGCGCGAGCTCGGCGGCACCGAGCGCGCGATGACGCTGGTGCTGACGCCGGAGCGGCGCCTGGCGCGCACCAGCGCGGCCGAGGTCCTGCGCGCGATCCGCGAACAGGGCTATTATCTGCAGATGCCGCCATTGCCGGAGACGCTGCGGGTGCAGGGCAGGGACGCGACATCATGAACGCCACCGATTACGCGCTCGCGTGGTCGCTCTACCTGCTCGCGTGCGCGGTGGTGCTGTTCACGGTGTGGGGCCTGAGCGCGCGCTTCTGGTCCTGGATCAAGGATCCGCTGCGCGCGGTGACGGCGGTGGTGCTGCTGACGCCAGGCAGCGTGGATGCCGATGGCAACTTCCTTGCGCCGGCGATCTTCATCGTGGCCTTCGAACTGCTCACCGCCGAGGAAGGCGGGATCGGACCGCTGCTCGGCGTGCGCCTGCTGCTGTTCGTGATCATCGCGGTGCTCGTGGCGTGGCTGCTGCGTGCGCTGTGGTACTGGCTGGTCGCCAGCCGGCGCACGGACACGCCGTCACGGGCGCCGGCGCGACCCGGGGCCGCGCGCGGAGCCGGCGCCCGAAACGCGCGCGACGCAGCTGCGCGCGGTCGACATCCGCGAGCGCAGCGGCGGCCGCGGACGCTCCTGAGCGACTCAGCCTATCGCCTGCACCAGCTCGCGCTCGCCGAAGCGGCCCTCGAACAACGGGCTGCGCAGGTAGCGCTCGCCCGAGTCGGGCAGTATCACCACGATCGTCTTGCCCTGGTGCTGCGCCTGGCGCGCCACCCGCGCCGCGGCGGCGACCGCGGCGCCGCAGGAAATGCCCGCGAGAATGCCTTCCTCGCGCATCAGCCGGTGCGCGTACTCCATGGCCTCGTCGTCGCTCACCTGTTCCACCTGGTCGACCAGCGAGAGGTCGAGGTTCTCCGGCACGAAGCCCGCACCGATGCCCTGGATCTTGTGCGGCGCATGGGTCGGCGGCTTTCCCGCCAGCGTATTGGTGATCATCGTCGTGGAGGCGGGTTCCACGGCCACCGCCGTGATCGCCTTGCCCATGGTCTTCTTGATGTAGCGCGACACGCCGGTGATCGTGCCGCCGGTGCCGACGCCGGACACGAACACGTCGATGTTGCCCTCGGTGTCGCGCCAGATCTCGGGGCCGGTGGTGCGCTCGTGGATCGCGGGATTCGCGGGATTGCGAAACTGCTGCAGCATCAGGTGGCGCGCCGGGTCGGAGGCCACGATCTCCTCGGCCTTGGCGATCGCGCCTTTCATGCCGAGCGCACCGTCGGTGAGCACGAGGTTGGCGCCCAGCGCCGTCATCAGCTGGCGCCGCTCGAGGCTCATCGTGTGCGGCATCGTCAGCGTGAGCCGGTAGCCGCGCGCGGCCGCCACGAAGGCCAGCGCGATGCCGGTGTTGCCGCTGGTGGGCTCCACGAGCTCGATGCCCGGCTTCAGGCTGCCGTCTTCCTCGGCGGCCCAGATCATGCTGGCGCCGATGCGGCACTTCACGGAAAAGGCCGGATTGCGGCTCTCGAGCTTGGCGTAGACCTTGCCGTCGGCGACGCGGTTGAGGCGCACCAGGGGGGTGTTGCCGATCGAGTAACTGTTGTCGGGGAAGATGTTCATCGCGGCGGTCCTCTGCTCGGATCATGCTGCTGCGGTCATGCGACCGGGGCGCTCAAGGCTACTACCGGCGCCGCGGCAAGTCCACGCGCCCCTGAGCGGAATCGCGGCGCGCGATGAGCACTTTGGACAGTCCGTCGCCGGCCCGTTTTCGTTTAGACTGCGCCGCAGGAAGCGCGTGCCTGCGCGCACGCGGAGCAACTGATGCGGAGCCGGATCGAATGAGTTTCAAGGGTACCGAACGTTACGTCGCCACGGCGGATCTGCAGATGGCGGTCAATGCGGCCGTGACGCTGCAGCGTCCGCTGCTGATCAAGGGCGAGCCGGGCACGGGCAAGACGCTGCTCGCCGAGGAAGTCGCCATTGCGCTGGGCAAGCCGCTGATCCAGTGGCACATCAAGTCCACCACCAAGGCGCAGCAGGGCCTCTACGAGTACGACGCGGTCTCGCGCCTGCGCGACTCGCAGCTCGGCGACGCGAAGGTGCACGACATCGCCAACTACATCCGCAAGGGCAAGCTGTGGGAGGCCTTCGACGCGCCCGAGCAGGCGGTGCTGCTGATCGACGAGATCGACAAGGCGGACATCGAATTCCCGAACGACCTGCTGCTCGAGCTCGACCGCATGGAGTTCCACGTCTACGAGACCGGGCAGACCGTGCGCGCGCGCCTGCGCCCGATCGTGGTGATCACCAGCAACAACGAGAAGGAACTGCCCGACGCCTTCCTGCGCCGCTGCTTCTTCCACTTCATCAGTTTCCCCGACCGCGAGACGATGATGCGCATCGTCGACGTGCACTATCCCGGCATCAAGCGCGAGCTGGTCAGCGATGCGCTGGACATCTTCTTCGACGTGCGCAGCGTGCCCGGCCTGAAGAAGAAGCCCTCGACGTCGGAACTGATCGACTGGCTGAAGCTGCTGATGGCCGACGACATCCCCGACGAGGTGCTCAAGAACCACGACGCCAGCAAGGCCATTCCGCCGCTCTACGGCGCGCTGGTGAAGAACGAGCAGGACGTGCACCTGCTGGAGCGCCTGGCGTTCATGCACCGGCGCGAGAGCCGGCGCTAGGGCGTCGGGCACGCAGGACCGGTATTGCGCGATGCTCCTCAATTTCTTTCACGGCCTGCGCAACGGCGGCGTGCCGGTGTCGATCCGGGAATACCTGGATCTGCTGGGCGCGCTGCGCCAGCGGCTCGTTTTCGCCGACATCGACGAGTTCTATTACCTGAGTCGCGCGGTGCTGGTGAAGGACGAGAAGTACTTCGACAAGTTCGACCGCGCCTTCGCGGCCTATTTCAGGGATGTCGACACGCTGGATGACATCCTCGAGGCGCTGATTCCCGACGAGTGGCTGCGCAAGGAATTCGAGAAGTTCCTGAGCGAGGAGGAGAAGGCGAAGATCCAGTCGCTGGGCGGCCTCGACAAGCTGATCGAGGAGTTCCGGAAGCGTCTCGCCGAGCAGAAGGAGCGCCACCAGGGCGGCAACAAGTGGATCGGCACCGGCGGCACATCGCCGTTCGGCTCCGGTGGCTACAACCCCGAAGGCATCCGCGTCGGTTCCGAGGGCGGCCAGGGGCGCGCGGTCAAGGTCTGGGAGAAGCGCGAATTCAAGAACCTCGATGATTCCGTCGAGCTTGGCACGCGCAACATCAAGCTCGCGCTCCGGCGGCTGCGCAAGTTCGCGCGCAGCGGCGCGGCCGAAGAGCTCGACATGCCCGACACCATCCGCTGCACCGCGAAGAACGCCGGCCTGCTCGACCTCAAGATGGTGCCCGAGCGGCACAACACGGTGAAGGTGCTGTTGTTCTTCGACGTCGGCGGCTCCATGGACCCGCACGTGCGCACCTGCGAACAGCTGTTCTCGGCCGCGCGCACCGAGTTCAAGCACATGGAGTATTTCTACTTCCACAACTTCATCTACGACTCGGTGTGGCGCAACAACATGCGGCGTCAGAGCGAGAAGATCCCGACCATCGACATCCTCCACAAGTACCCGCACGACTACAAGGTGATCGTCGTCGGCGACGCCTCGATGTCACCCTACGAGATCCTGCAGCCGGGCGGCAGCATCGAGCACTGGAACGAGGAATCCGGGCGAGCAGTGGGTGCGTCGCGTCGCCGAAACCTACGCCAAGCTGGTCTGGCTGAACCCGATCGCCGAGGACCACTGGGAGTTCTCGCAATCGATCGACATCACGCGGCGCCTCGTCGAGGACCGCATGTTCCCGATGACGCTGAAGGGCATGGAAGATGCGATGGGGTACCTGAGCCGCTGAGAGCCCCGGCAGTCAGCGGCCGAGCCGCGCGCGGAAGGCCACCAGCGCCGCGGTCACGGCCACGTTCAGCGATTCGACGCCGTTGGCCATCGGGATGCGCAGGCTCTCGTCGGCCAGCTCCCGCACGGCGGGGCTCACGCCTGCTGTCTCGCCGCCCAGCACGAACACCCGCGCCCCGTCGTCGCGGGGATCGAACAGGCTGAGGCGCGCGTGGCCGTCGAGGATGCTGATCTTCCAGCCGCCGCGGCGCAGTTCCGCCAGCGCCTCGGGCAGGCTGTCGCAGCGCAGCAGCGGGGCGCGGAACACCGTCCCCGCGCTGGACTTGATCACCAGCGGACAGATGTCGCAGCCGCCGCGGCGCGGCAGCACGATGCCCTGGCAGCCGCCGGCCGCCGCCGAGCGGATCAGCATGCCGAGGTTCTGCGGGTTGGTGACGCCATCGACCGCGAGCAGCGCGGCCCCGGCCTCGGCGCCAGCGGCATCAGTTCGGCGAGCTGGCGGTAGCCCGGCGTGCGCACGTCGGCCGCGACCCCCTGGTCCTCGCGCGCGTGGCGCGAGATGCGGGCGAGCTCGGCGCGCTCGTGCAACACGACCTCCGCGCCTTGCGCGCGCGCCAGCGCCTCGATCTCCTCGAGCAGCGGCGCGGGCTTGTTGCTCCTGGCCAGGTGCAGTCGCTCGCAGGCCACACCCTCGGCGTGCAGCGCTTCGAGGACCGTCTTGCGGCCATAGACCGTGAGGCAGCGCCCGAAGCGGGACTTGCGCTGCTGGTAGCGGAGCGCGGGAATGTCGGGCGGCGTCTTCATGGGCAGGATGCGCGGGATGCAGGGAGCGGCACCGGCGGGCACGCGATGCGCCGGCGCGCCGCCGCCAAGCGGGGGCTGCGCGATCAGGCCCGTCCCTGCATGCGCGCGATGTAGCGTTCGGCGCCGACATTGGCCTGGTCGCGGGACGGGTAGGGTCCTTCCTGCGTCTTCTCGCGGGTGACGAAGAACCATTGTCCGTTGATCTGGCAGAAGCGGTCCGAGCGGAACTGGAATGGATTTGGCTCGCCGGCCCTGCAGTACGTCATCGGTTTTCTGGCGTTGCGTGGTTTTTGGTATCGGAAGCAAGTTATGTGCCCGGCAACAAAATGACGGACTAATCATACGCTTCCTCCCGGGGGGAGCGTCGACGGCCGGCTGCAATGTAAAAAAAGTTGACAAAAATCAAATCGATAGGCGCCGGATGAGCCCTGCATTTCGCTGCTCGCGCCGATCGGGAAACAACGCTCGAGCCGGCCCTGGACACGCGCCGTCGATCTCGCGCTGCCGTGGAACGCATGGCGGTCCTTCGCGGCGCAGCGCGGCAATCCCGGTCGTGCTCAGTCGTGCCAGCCTGGCGTCTGGCGCAGGCCCTCGGCCAGCTGCGGTGCGGGGTGTCCAGTCCAGTGCGGCGGTGATCGCCGCTGTTGTCGCACACCCAGTCGGGGTGGCGCAGCTCGCGGAGCTTTTCCGGCGTCAGCATCGGCGCGCGTCCCAGCAGCTGCCCAGCGCGCGGTTGCCGCGCGCGATCAGGTCCAGCGGCACCCGCGGAATCTCCCAGGCGCGAATCTCGCGTCCGCAGGCCGCGCCCACGATCGTGCACAGCAGCCGTCCAGTCATAGCCGCCGGCGCGGCCGTCGTGCAGGCTCCAGGTGGCGGTGGGCGCCACGGGGGCGTCGAGCCAGGCCTGCGCCGCGCGCGCGAGGTCGTCGACGAAGATCAGCGACAGGCGGTCCGCGGCCCTGCCCGCGCATGGCGCGCGCCCCGTGCGGGCCATGAAGCGGAACACCGGCAGCATCTCGCGATCGCCCGGACCGTAGACCGCCGGCGGGCGCAGGATCGTGACGGGGCGCGCGGCGGCACGCGAGCGCAGCAATTGCTCCGCGCGTCGCTTGCTGCCGGCGTAATGCGAGAGCGCGGGCTCGCGCGCCGCGAGCGACGAGAAGAAGAGCAGGCGGGCGCGTGGCGCGGCGGCGTCCATCGCGGCGAGCAGCGCGGCGCTGCCATCGACGTTGGCGGCATCGAAGTCCGCGCGCGTGGCGCCGCGCACGGCGCCGGCCAGATGCAGCACGGCGTCGGCGTCGCGCACCAGCGCGCGCAGCGCCTCGGGCGCGGCGAGGTCACCGGGCACGATCTCCACGCCCGGTGCGAGCAGGCGGCGCGCCGCGGCCGCGTCGCGCGCGAGAGCGCGCACGCGGTATTGCGGCGATTGCAGCAGGGAGCAGATGCGGCGACCGATGAACCCGGTCGCCCCGGTGATCGCGATGCGCACCCCGGCGCCCGTCGGCGGCCCTGCAGGTGCGCGCAGCGGACTCAGGCCGAGGCCTGTTTCAGGGACATGCCTTCGGCGATGGCGGCCACTTCGGCCAGGTCGTGCGAATCCATGAAGTTCTGCCGCGCCTTGGAGCGCGACAGCTTGCCCGAGGAGGTGCGCGGCAGGGTGTGCGGCGGCACCAGTTCGACGTAGCAGTCGATGCCCATCTCGATGCGCACCAGTCGCGTCAGGCGGTCGATCAGGGTGACGCGGCGGTTGGCGTTCGTCTCGCGGCATTGCACCACCAGCACGCAGACCTCGCGGCTCTCCGGGCCCGGCACCGAGAACGCCAGCGCGTCGCCGACGCGGGTCTCGTCCTGGTGCTCGGCGAGGTATTCGAGATCCTGCGGCCAGATGTTGCGGCCGTTGATGATGATCAGGTCCTTCTGGCGGCCGGTGATGACGAGGCTGCCCTCGACCGAGTAGCCGATGTCGCCGGTATTGAGCCAGCCGTCCGCGCTGAGCGCGCCGCCGATGTCCTGCGGGGCGTTGAAGTAGCCCGACATCACGCTGGGGCCGCGCACGAATATCGTGCCGGTGTGCCGGTCGGGCAGCAGGGCGCCGCGCTCGTCGCGGATTTCCATCTCGTATTCCGGCAGCGGCTCGCCGCACTTCACGAAGGCGCGCGTAGCGCCCCGACTCGTCGCCCTCCGCGACCGGCAGGGCCTTGCCTTCGTCCGCCAGGTGATCGAGGTCGATGCGATCGGTCTGGTAGCCGGTGAACAGCGGCGCGAAGCTGACGGCGAGCGAGCATTCCGCCATGCCGTAGCAGGCGAGGAAGGCGCGCGAATCGAAGCCCGCGGGCGCCAGCGCCTCGGCGAAGCGGTCGAGCGTTTCCCAGCGGATCATCTCGGCGCCGATGCCGGCGACGCGCCAGTTGCTGAGGTCGTAGCGCGCGGCTTCGCCCTCGCGCAGGCGTCGCGCGCAGAGCTCGTAGCCGAAGGACGGGCTGAAGGATATCGTCGCCTTGGTCTGCGACATCAGGGCCAGCCACTGGCGCGGGCGCATCGCGAAATCGCGCGTGTCCATGTAGTCGACCGACATCTGCGAGGCCACGGGCACCAGCACCAGCCCGACCAGGCCCATGTCGTGGTAGAAGGGCAGCCACGAGAAGCAGCGGTCGCCTTCGCCGATTTTCACGCCGTGCGCGATGATCCCCGACAGGTTGCTCATCACCGAGCGGTGCGTGATGATCACGCCGCGCGGGAAGCGCGTGCTGCCCGAGGTGTACTGCAGGTACGAGATGTCGTCGGGCCCGATGGCCGGCAACGCGTCGGGGCTCTCGGGCAGGGCGTCGAATTCCGCCGGCTCGCCGATCATGCGCAGTTCGAGGCCCTCGGTCGCCTCGACCACGAAGGGCATGAAGGCCTCCGAGGCGATCGTGACCGCCGCGCCGCTGTTCTCGATCAGGCCGCGCAGCTGCGCGACGAAGCTCTGGTGTCCGCCGAGATTGATGGTTGCGGGCAGGGCGACAGGAATCAGCCCGGCATACTGGCAGGCGAAGAACACGCGCAGGAAATCGGGGTGCGTTTCCGCCACCATCGCAACCCGGTCACCCTTTGCCAGGCCGAGGCCCGTGAACTTGCGTGCCAGCACCAGGCACTGCGCGCGCAGATCCGAATAGGACAACGCAGCGTACAACTGGCCGCGGCCACTGTAGAAATTGGTTCCGGTGTCTCCGTGTGCTGCGTAGTCGAGTGCCTCGGCCAGCGTGGCGAAGTCAGCCCCGCGGAACGGCAGGGAATGTCTGGTAGGTGTGGATTCGGTGTGCAAAACGTTACCTTTCCCTTGTTGTTTGCCATCACGAAAGTCGCCTTCCCGAGTACTCCGGGCTACGTCCTCGCGCTACTCCCCGTCCCCGCCGTCCGCCACGCATTGGCGGGACTCGCCTGGAGCCGTTGACCACCCTCTTATTCTTCGTTGGGATCGCGTCCAAATCAACCTGCGCCGAGTGGTACTATTTGGCCGCGACAGGCGCATTTCGGGGTTCCTCCGTAGCAGCTAATTATCGGATTTCAATGAAGAAAATCCGCGACAATGCGAGTGCCGTGCAGGTGAATAGTGACGCTGCGCGGGCCGGCCCCGGGAGCCGCCTGTATACTGCGCGGCGATTCCCGCCGGCAAGAGTCCCGGAGGCACCAGCAGCAGATGTCCATGCATCCACCGATCACCGTGCAGGCGGCCGACTCCGCCCGCGCCAGGCGCGAGTTCCTGCGCCTGCCGCAGCGCCTGTACGCGAATGATCCGCACTGGGTCGCGCCGCTCGAGGTGGAATTGCGCGAGCGCCTGTGGGGAGGCAATCCCTTCCTGCAGCACGCCAGCGCGCAGGCCTGGGTGGCGTATGCGCAGGGACGTGCGGTGGGCCGGATCAGCGCCCAGTTCGACCGCTTGCAGCAGCAATACCACGACGACATGAGCGGATCCTTCGGGCTGATCGAGGCCGAGGACGACCCCGCCGTGGTCGCGGCACTGCTGGACACGGCGGCGGCGTGGCTGCGCGGCCACGGTGCCCGTCGTGTGCGCGGACCGCTGAACCTCTCGGTCAACGAGGAGTGCGGGCTGCTGGTCGAGGGTTTCGACACGCCGCCCTCGATCATGATGGGCCACGCGCGCCCGTACTACGACGCCCTGCTGCGCGGCTGCGGCCTGGAGCGCGTCGCGCGACCTGCTCGCCTACCGGGTCGCGCCCGATTTCGAGGCGCCGCGGGTCATGCGCCGGCTCGCGGAGTCGATTTCCGGCCAGGTGCGGGTGCGCCCGCTGAACCGGCGCGACAAGGCGCGCGAGCTGGAGATCCTGCGCGACATCTTCAACGACGCCTGGTCGCAGAACTACGGCTTCGTGCCGTTCACGGTGGAGGAGTTCAACGACGTCGGCAAGCTGATGACGTTGCTGCTGCCCGCCGATTACGTGCAGATCGCCGAGGTCGACGGCGAGCCGGCCGCGTTCATCGTGGCGATGCCGAACATAAACGAAGTGACCGCCGGGCTGCGCGGGCGCCTGCTGCCGCTCGGCTGGCTGCGCCTGCTGTGGGGGGTGAAAGTGCGCCATCCGCACAGCGCGCGGGTACCCCTGATGGGCGTGCGCAGGAAGTTCCAGCAGTCGCGGCTCGGTCCGGGCCTGGCGTTCATGGTGATCGACGCGGTGCGCAAGGGACTGTGCGCGCGCGGCGTGCGCGAAGTCGAGCTGTCGTGGATACTCGAGGACAATGCCGGCATGCGCAGCATCATCGAGGCCATCGGCGGCGAGGTGTACAAGCGCTACCGCATCTACGAGAAGGCGCTATAGCCCATGAACGGGAACGGCAGGAACAGGCAATTCGCCGCGGTGGTGCTCTCGGGCGACCGTTCGAGCAGCGACCCGCTGGTCGCGGCGTCGGGGCGCGGCTGCAAGGCGCTGGTGGACATCGATGGCACGCCGATGATCCTGCGCGTGCTGGATGCGCTCGGGCAGTCGGCCACGGTGGGAGCGATCACGATCTGCGGTCCCTCGCGGGAGAGCATCGCCACCGAGCCGCGCCTGGAGCGCCTGATCGCGGAGCAGCGCATCGGCTGGCAGGCGCCGCAGGCGACTCCCAGCACCAGCGCCTGGCAGGCACTGGCCGCGACGGCGCCCGGCACGCCGGTGCTGCTCACCACCGCGGACCATCCGCTGCTGCGCGCCGACATCATCGATCACTTCTGCCGCGAGGCACTGGCCAGCGGTGCCGACGCCGTGGTCGGGCTCGCGCCCTACGCGCTGGTGCGCGAGCTGTTCCCGGACATGCGCAAGACGGTGCTGCGCTTCAGCGACGACGAGTACTGCGGCTGCAACCTGTTCGCCTTCCTCACGCCGGCCGGCCGGCAGATGGCCGAGCGCTGGCGCGCGGTCGAGGCCGAGCGCAAGTCGCCGCTGAAGGTGATGAAGATGCTGGGCTGGCTCTCGGTGCTGCGCTACCGCTTCGGCTGGCTGTCGCTCGCGGGCGCCGAGCGCGCGTTGTCGCGGCGCATGGGGCTCAGGCTCGCCGTGGTGAGGATGCCTTTCGGCGACGCGGCGGTCGACGTCGACTCGCTCTCCGACCACGAACTGGTGCAGCAGCGCCTGCGCGCGCGGCGGGGCGCATCCTGATAGCGCGGCTCAGCGCGACGTGGCGTTGCGTACCGGCGAAGCTCGCGACCTCGCGGGTCGCGAAGGCGCGCGTCGCGGCGTCGAAGCGCCGCGCACTGACCCGTACCCGCCACGCCGCGCCGTCGCGGAGCACGTCGTAGAGGTTGTATTCGGCGGGGTAGTTCGACAGCACGCCGGCGGCGGACGCCGAGGCAATGCCGAATACCGGGATATCGCTGCCGGGAATGCGGATCACGCTCTGCAGCGCGCGGTGACGGTGTCCGTGCAGCACCATGTCGACCGGGTGGCGCGCCAGCAGCGCGCACAGCGCGGGCGCATCGACCAGGCGCTTGCGCCACTTCTCCTCGCCCGGCACGGGCGGATGATGCAGCATCAGCACGCGCAGCAACCCGCTGCCGCGCAGCCGTTGCAGGATATCCGCGAGACGCTCGAGCTGGCGCGCGCCGAGCCGCCCGGTAGCCATGAACGGCGGCGAGGGCACCGCGCTGTCGAGGCCGATGAAGGCCAGCGGCCCGCGCACCCGCAGCAGCGGAAACAGCTGCTCCGCCCCGTGCTCCGCACTGATGCCGTCGGAGCTCATGAAGCTGCTCCACAAGCCGAGCGACTCCGCCCACGGCGTGTGCACGTAACGGTCGTGATTGCCCGGCACCACGGTCACGGTATCGGCGGCGCCCAGCTGCCGCAGCCAGTCGCCGGCCTCGCGGAATTCCTCGGGCAGCGCGATGTGCGTGAGATCACCGGTGACCACGGTGTGCGCGGGGGCGATGGCGTGCAGGTCGGCGCGCAGCGCCGCGAGCATTTCGGGGCGGTGCTCGTGGCGGCGGCGACGGCGCCACGACAGGTAGCCGAGCGCGCGCTTGCTGGCGAGCTGGCGCCAGCGCACGGCGGAGAGGTCCGAGAGGTGGGGGTCGGAGATCTGCGCGAAGCGGAACGCCGGGGCGTCCGCGAGCGGCTCGCTCACGCGCCGGCCCGCAGTGTCGCGAAGGCGCGGATCATGCGGTCGATCTGCTCCTCGCTGTGCGCCGCGCTCACGCTGCAGCGCAGCAGGCTGAACGCGGAGGGCGACGCCGGCGGCACCACGAGGTTCACGTAGATGCCCTGCTCCAGCAGCTGCGGCCACCAGCGCAGCGCGGTCTCGCGGTCCTCGATCCTCACCGCGACCACGGGGCTGGCTTGCGGTCCGAGCGTGAAGCCGAGTCCTTTCAGTCCCGCGTAGAGGCGTTCGGCGTTGTGCCACAGCTGTGTGCGCAGCTGCGGGCGTTCCTGCAGCAGGCGCAGCGCCACGCGCGTCGAGGCGATCACCGCGGGGGAAGACGAAGCCGTGAAGATGTAGGAGCGGATCGAGAAACGGATGGCCTCGAGCTCGGCGTGGTTGCTCACGCAGTAGCCGCCGATCGAGCCCAGGCTCTTGCTGAAGGTGCCGACCACGAAGTCCACGTCATCCTCCACGCCCGCGGCTTCCGCGAGGCCGCGGCCGCGCTCGCCGAGCACGCCCAGCGAATGCGCCTCGTCGACCATCAGGCAGAAACCGTACTTCTTTTTCAGCGCGGCAATCTCCGCCAGCGGCGCGATGTCGCCGAGCATGCTGTAGAGGCCTTCGACGATCACCAGCGTGTTCGCCGCGCGCTCGCCCAGGCGCGCCAGCTTGCGCTCGAGGTTTTCGGCGTCGTTGTGGCGGAAGCGGATGATCTCGGCGCCGCCGAGGCGCACGCCGTCATAGATGCTGGCGTGGCTGTCGGCATCGAGCATCACCACGTCGCCGCTGCCGGCCAGCGTCGCGCCCATGCCCATGGTCGCGCTGAAACCGGTGGAGAACACGATGGCGTGGCGGCGGCCGTAGAACGCCGCGAGCTCCTGCTCCAGCGCGACGTGCTCGGCGAAGGTGCCGTTGGCCATGCGCGAGCCCGTGGTGCCGGTGCCCTGTTCGGCCAGCGCGCGCTGCGCCGCCGCGATGCAATCCGGATCGAAGGTGAGGCCGAGGTAGTTGTTGGTGCCCGCGAGGATCACGCGGCGCCCGTCGACGATCGCCTCGGTGGGGGAGAGGATCTTCTCGGTGACCGCGCCGAAGGGACGGATGCCGAGCCCGTCGAGCTCGGCGCGCACGCCCGCCATCGCCTGGAATTTCTCGAGGAGTTTCATGATGCGGACAACCTCGTGATTTCCCGCGCCAGGTCGCTCACGGTGTGGATGCCCGACAGCGAGTTCAGCGGAAACGAGATGTCGAACTCGTCCTCGACCTGCTCGATGACTTCCATCACGTCGATCGAGGACAGGCCGAGCTCGCCGGCGAGGTCGCTGCCCTCGGTGATCGTGGTCTTGGCCTTGCCGAGGGAGCCGAGAATTTCCAGCACCCGCGCCAGGCAGGGTTCGTAGCTTGCCATCGTGCGTTTTCCCGAGTCGATGCGGTCAGTTGCGCCGTCGCCCCGGATTATACTGAGCCGACCGCGGGACGCATCCTCCCGCATTCTCCCTAATGTTGGTGATTTTCAGACCCGTGCCCGAACCGAACACGAATACAGCGCCGCGCGTGTGGGTGATCGCCGCCTACCGCGCCGGCGAGCAGAGCCAGCTCCTCGCGCTCGCCGAGGCGATCGGCTGGCCGTTCGAGGTCAAGCAGCTGCGCCATCGCTGGCAGGGCGCGCTGTTCAACCTCGTGCGCGGCACCGGGCTTCGGGGCATCGACGTGGCGGCGTCCTCGCGCGCTCGGCGCGCCGTGGCCCGACGTGGTGATCGCTGCCGGCATGCGCAACGAGCCCGTGTGCCGCTGGATCCGCAAGGCATCGGGCGGCAGGACGCGCATCGTGCACATCGGGCGGCCGTGGGCGGATGCGCACCATTTCGACCTGGTGATCACCACGCCGCAGTACCGCCTGCCCGCGGATCCGCGCGTGCTGCAGAACACGCTGACGCTGCATCGCGTCACGCCGCAACGCCTCGCGGCGGCGCGCGAGCAGCACGGCGCGCGGCTCGCGGCGTTGCCCGCGCCGCGCATTGCCGTGATCGTGGGCGGCCCCAGCGGGCCCTATGCCTTCGGCCGGCGCGCCGGGGCGCGCCTCGGACAGCAGGCGTCGCGGCTGGCCGAGGCGCTCGGCGGCAGCCTGATGATCACCACCAGCGCGCGCACGCCGCGCGCGGCGCTCGCCGCGCTGCGCGCGAGCGTCAGCGGCGCCGCACGAGCTCTACGAATGGAAGGCGGGGGATGCGCAGAATCCCTATTTTGCGTACCTCGCGTGCGCCGATCGCCTGATCGTCACCTTCGACAGCATCTCGATGCTGTCCGAGGCCTGCGCCACCGGCCGTCCGGTCTACATGTTCGATCTGGCGCGCGACCACGGCGCCGGCGCCCGGCCGGGCGGTGCCGACCGCAGCCTGCGCTCGCTGGGCTATGCCCTGCTGATGCGCTTTGGTCCGCGCCGGCTCGGTCGCGATATCGGCCTGGTGCACGAACAGCTGCTGCGCGACGGGCGTGCCGCCTGGCTGGGCGCGTCGGGCGAGCCGCTGCCCGGCGCCGGCGCCGTCGACGCCGACATCGATCGCGCGGTGGCGCGCGTGAAGGCGCTGCTGGCTCAGGCCTGAGCGGAGGGCTGCAGCACGGCGCGCCCGTTCTCGAGGCGATACACGCGGTCCGCGATATCGACCAGGCCGCTCTGGTGCGTGATGGTGAGGATGGTGAGCGCCCCGCGCAGTTGCTCCAGGGTCTGGCGCACGGCTTCGGCGCTTTCCTGGTCGAGCGCGCTGGTGGCTTCGTCGAGTATCAGCAGTTGCGGGCGGCGTACCAGGGCACGCGCGATCACGATGCGCTGGCGCTGTCCGCCCGAGAGCCGGCCCCCGCGTTCGCCCACGCTGCTGTGCACGCCCTCGGGCAGCGCGCTCACGAAGTCCCAGGCGCCCGCGGCGCGCAGCGCGTGCTCGATATCGGCTTGCGACAGCTCGCTGTCGCCGAGGCTCACGTTGTGCGCGACGCTCTCGTGCAGCAGCAGCGTTTCCTGGGGCACGTAGCCGATCGAGCGCCGCCACTGCTTGATGTCCATCGAATCGAGCGGGGCGCCGTCCAGCGTGATGCGGCCCGCGTCGGGGCGGATCAGGCCGATCAGCAGGTCCACGACCGTGGTCTTGCCGGCGCCGGAGGGACCGATCAGCGTCACCAGCTGGCCGGCCGGGATCTCGAGGCTGAGCTCGTCGAGCACGCGGCGCTCGTCGTAGGCGAAGCAGACGCCTTCCATGCACAGCCGCCCGGCCAGCACGGGCCGCGCGCCGCCGCGCAGCTCCTCTTCCTCGGCCTGCGCCTCGGCGATGGTGCGCTTCATCGACCAGTAGGCGCTCTCGCTCAGCGTCATCTTCTGGTATTGCTTCTGCACCTTGCCGAGCAGCGCGACCATCTGCCCGACCACCACCACCAGCACCATCACCGTGGTGAAGGGCATCGCGAATTTCGCCAGCGCCACGTAGATGCCGCCGGCGATGATCAGCGCGAACAGGAACTCCTGCGTCGACTCGAGCAGCGCGCTGCCGAGCGCCTGGCGCTCCAGCGCGCGGTTCAGCCGCGTGGTCTCCATCGACAGCACCGCATCGGCGAGATGCTCGCGCCCCATGCCCTTCAGTGGCTTCACCGAGCCCAGCGTGTCGGTCATCGTGGCCATCAGCGACAGCAGCACCGAGGTCTGCTTGCGCCCGGCCTTCTTGGTGATGCGCACCAGCGAGTGCGACAGGCCGATGATCAGCGAGCCGGCGACGATGCCGGTGAGCAGTCGCCTTCCACGACACCGCGATCGCCACGGCGCCGTAGACCACCGCCTGCGCGAGGAAGGTGAGCGCGGTGGCGCCATTGACGAAGGATTCGGAGGCGCGCGCGGCCTCGGTGGCCAGCGCGTTGGTCAGCTTGCCCACGGGCTGGCCGAGGAAGTATTCCCAGCGGCTGCGCATGATCGCGCGCAGCAGTTCGAGGCGAAGGTCGGTGGCCAGGCGCGCCGCGGTGTACCCGACCTGGCGCTTGGCGAACAGCAGCAGCAGGCTCTTGCAGCCGATCGCGAATACCACGATGAGCAGCATGTTGCCGAGCGTCGGAGCGATGCCGAGGAAGTCCAGCGCGTCGCGCACGCTCTGCGAGAACTCGTTGTCGCCGGCGGGCGAGGCCTGTCCCTGGCCCTCCATGGCCATGTTCAGCAGCGGCAGCAGCACCGAGAGCCCGACGCCCTCGGCCAGTCCCGCCACCGACAGCGCCAGCAGCGTGAAGAACGTCTGCCAGGGATAGGCGCGGTAGAAACTCAGCATCAGTCGCATCGTGAAACCTCGGGCGGATCAGCGCGGGCCGCGCGTGATCTGGGCGACGACGGCCGCCGCCAGCACCACCAGGCAGATCGGGATCAGCACCACGACGGACTGCCCTAGCCCCAGCAGCTGTCCGCCGGTGTGGAATATCTGGGTCAGGAGATAGAAGCCGACACCGATCACGGCGCCGGCCAGCACGCGCCAGCCGAAGGCGGCGCTGCGCGTGGTGCCGAAGCCGACACCGATCACGACCGACAGCAGCACCATCGCCGCGGAGGAGAAGGGCAGCGCGGCCTTCTGCCAGAAGGCCATGCGCACCTTGCCGTCGTCCTCGCCGCTCTGCTCCAGGTGGTTGGCGTAGGCGTAGAGCGCGCTCGGCGACATCGCGGCCAGCGACTGCCCCAGCGCCGGCAGTTCCGCGGCGGACCAGAACGGCCCGAGCTCGAGCGAGGGCAGGTTCCTGGTGCTGACCTTGCCGTCCTGCCATTCCTTGAACTGCACGTCGATCAGCTTCCACTCGCGCTCGCCGACGAGCTCCGCGCCGCGCGCGTCGATCGCGCGCAGGAGCTCGTTGTCCGGTCCGAACTCGTACAGCGAGATCTGCTCCGGAATGTGTCCCGCGCGCAGGTTGCTCACGTTGAAGAAGCGGTTGCCGCTCTTCGACCACAGCCCCTGGCCGTCGAGCAGGTCGAGGTTGCCGCTGCGCCGCACCATGCGTTCGGTTTCGGCGCGCTGGTGCATGTCGGCAACCAGGAATTCCTCGGCAAAGCCGAGCGCGAGCATCATCGCCAGCGTGGGCACCGCGCAGATGTGCAGCAGCTGGCGCAGCGAGAACCCGGCGCCACGGATCACGACGAGCTCGCTGTTGCGCGTGAGGGTGGCGAACGCGAGGATGGTGCCGAGCGCCGCGATCACGGGCGCCAGCTCGAGCACGCGCTGCGGCGTGGTCAGCAGCACGTAGTGCAGCGCGTGCGTGAAGCGGTAGCGCTCGGTGAGGTTGTCGATCTCGTCGATCAGCGCGAGCAGCCCGAACAGCGCGGTCAGCACGAGGAACACGATGAACCAGCCGCGCGCGAGCTGCCCGGCCAGAAAGCGGCGGATGATCACCGGCGCCATCCCCGTGTGCCGCAGTCGCGGCATCAGCATCAGCACCGCCAGCAGCGCCACCGGCGGCAGGTAGGCGAGCAGCAGCCCGGGGAAGGGCGGGATGTCGCCGTTCTCGAGCGCGTTGCGCACCACGCCGGATGCGGAGAACACCAGCAGGTAGGCGGCCATGGCGACCGCGAAGATGCCGGTGCGCGACTGGCGCGGACTGGCGCGGCTGAGCGGCACCGCGAGCAGCGCGAGCAGCAGCGTCGCGAGCGGCGTGGTCAGGCGCCACTGGTACTCGGCGACGTCCTTCGGCTGGTCCGAGTCGCGCAGCGTGCCGGTATCCACGGCCTTGCGCCGGAACTTGCTGATGCGCTCCTCTTCGGGAAAGCGGATCAGGAAGCTGTTGAAGCGCATGTCGACGTCGCGCGAGCCGCCGCGCTCCAGCAGGTAGGCATGACCGTCGAAGAATTCCACCGAGCGCGAGCCCTGTTCGTCCATGTCGTGTATCCGCGCGCGCTCGGCCGAGATCACCTGCGAGCGCTGCTCGCGCTCGACCTGCACGAAGACGCCGCGCATCTCGTCGGCTTCCACATCGACCTCGCGCGCGTAGAGCACGTAGCCGCCGTTGCCGATGTCGGTGAACGTGGCCGGGCGGATGTTCGAGAGGTCGAAGCGGCTGATGGTCTGCTGCTCCAGCGCGTAGGTCCTCGCGTAGGCCCAGGGCCGCGCAAATACCGAGAGCAGCGCCACGGCGATGGCGCACAGCAGCGCCAGCTTGCCGACCGCGCGCAGGATGCTGGCCTCGCTGACGCCGGCGGCGCTGAGTGCCGCCATCTCGGAGTCACGGTACATGCGGCCGATCGCGAACAGGATGGCGAGGAACAGCGTGGTGGGAACCAGCACTTCCATCGCGATCAGCGTGTTCAGGAAGATGAGCTGGGCCACGACGTGCGCGGCGATCTCGCCGGATGCCGCCTCCGAGAGCTTCACCGCCGCGCTGAACGCGATGAACACGGCCACCAGGATCGCCAGCCCGGCCGCGAAGGGGCGGACGATCTCGGAGGTGATGTAGCGCTCGATAAGCATGCGAGTGGCTGATGTCCGTGGTCACAGTCCATGAATGGTGCCGGAGCGCCGGCTTGCGCGAGCGGGCGCGGCGCGAACAGGGGCGGTGGTCGCGCGCCTCGGGCAGCGTTGCTATTGTAATGCAGCGGATCAGGGGCTGGCACGACGAAGGAAGGGAATATCCCGGCGTGAACGAAGACAAGGCGCATTCGAGCCGGACGCCGCGCGTCTGGCTGCTGCTCGGCCACAAGGCGGGCGACAACAACCAGGTGCTGGCGCTTGCCGAAGCGCTCGCCTGGCCGTGGGAGGAAAAGCGGATCGTCTACCGGCCGTGGGAGCTGCTGAGCAACCGGCTGCTCGGCGTGACGCTGCGCGGCATCGATCGTGGCGCCTCGAGCGCGCTGGAGCCGCCGTGGCCGGACCTCGTGATCAGCTCCGGGCGGCGCAACGAACCGGTGGCGCGGTGGATCCGCCGCCAGGCGCCGGGCGTGCGGCTCGTGCACGTCGGCAGGCCGTGGGCGCCGCTGGATGCCTTCGACCTGATCGTCACCACGCCGCAGTACAACCTGCCGGAGCGCGCCAACGTGCTCGAGAACGAGCTGCCGATGCATCGCCTGCGGCGCGAGCGGCTCGCAGGCGGAGGCGCAACGCTGGCGACCGCGCCTTGCGGCGCTCGCGGTGCCGCGCATCGCGGTGCTGCTCGGGGGCAACAGCGGCGCGTACGTGTTCACGCCGGAGAAGGCGCGCCGGCTCGGGCGGCTGGTCAACGGACTGGCGCGATCGCAGCACGGCTCGGTCCTGGTGACCGACAGCGCGCGCACGCCGGCCGGCGTGACCGACGCGTTCCTCGCGCAGATCGACGTCGCCGTGCACTGTCATCGCTGGGGCGGACCGCGCGAGGACAATCCCTACCTCGGCTATCTCGGCCTCGCGGACCAGTTCGTGGTCACGGCCGACAGCATGTCGATGATCGCCGAGGCGCTGTTTGCCGCGAAGCCGCTGTTCCTGTTCAGCCTCGAAGACGGTCCGGACTGGTGGAAGCGGCGCTACAACTACCGCTTCAACGCCCTGGCGCACCGGCTGGCGATGGCGATCGGGCCGCGTCGCATGCGTCGCGACACCGGACGGATAATCGGGCGCCTCGTGGCGGACGGGCGCGCCTGCTGGCTGGGCGACGGCGAGCCGACAACGAGCGCGCGGGATCCGGTCGACGAGGCGCGCCGCGCGGCGCTCGCCGTGGCGGCGCTGTTCACGACGAGCAGCGCCTGAGAGCGGCCCTCAGGCGGCCTGTTTGATGACGCCGGCGAGCGGGTGACGCGGCGCCGGCGGCAGGTCGGGCGTGTTCTTCAGCACCTCGATGGCGTCGTGGCGCACGTGGTTCAGGCGCATTTCCTCGCGCAGGAAGCTCTCGGTCACCATGCCGTTGTCGAGGCACTCCTTCAGCAGCCCGAAGAAGAAGTTCTGCTGGTTGACGTCGGGGTGCTGGCGGTAGTGTCCCATCAGGCCGTACTCGCCGAACAGGTGGCGGCGCGCCTTCATCAGCCATGCCGCCGGCGGGAACAGGCGGAAGCGCTCGGCGATGCGGAAATCCACCGGCAGCCCGGTCTTCCACGGCTGCGTGCGGCGGCGCGTGGTGTGCAGCATCTTCGTGGCGGGCGTCAGCTTGTCGAAATCGTTCCACTCGTGCTCGAGCAGGCCGACCGTGCCGGGCGGTTCGCTCTTCAGGCAGATCCAGTCCATGTAGTCGAAGGTGAAGTCGAACATCTGGTCGAAGCGCTCCTCCACCTTCCAGTGGTGCAGCTTCGCGCAGTCGAGCAGCATCACGCTGGTCGCGAGGCACTTGTCGATCAGCCCCTTGGTGCCCGAGCGCGGGCGGCACATGACGGCCTTGCCCTGCATGTCGCGCGAGAACAGTTCCCACACGTCGGCGCAGGCGAACACGTCCGGGTCGATCACCACGGCGCGGCCCTGGAAGCCCATCAGCTCGGGCGGCATGAAGCGGGTCAGCGTGAAGGACTGCAGGTCGTCGTTGAGCCACACGCGCTTGACGCCGTCGCGCAGGTAGGTCTGGCCTTCGCGGGCGTCGAAGTACGGGTAGTCCTTCTTCTCGATGATGCTGCACGTCGAACTGGTCGTTGTGCGTCGAGTAGCGGCGCAGCGCATGCTGCGCGACGATCGCGCCGGTGATCTGCTTGTGGTTGGTCTGGATGAAAACGCAGTTCTGCATGGTCCGGTCCTCCATTCAGGTTGGACGAAGTCTGTGGCTCCGGGCGCCGGCGACGTTCGCCGCCGGGCCGCGCGGTCTCAGGCCGCGGGAGAGGCGGCCTTCAGTTCCTCGAGCGGAAAATCGTAGAAGCCGGCGAGCTCCTTCTTGACCAGCGCCTGCATCTCGAGCACCTGCGCATCGTCGAAGTAGTCGCGATAGCCGCCGACCTTGGCCTTGCGCACCTTGAAGGAGTCGGGGTTGCTGGCGTCCTTGGCGACCATGCGGCTGCCGCTCTTCCAGAACGTGCGCCTGGTTTCCATCGCGCGCATGTTCTCGACCGAGGCGAATTCCACCGCGCCGCGGATCTGCTCCGCGCGTGCCCGGCGTGCCGATGAACTTCACGATGCGCTCCAGCGTGCCCGCGGTGTCGGCGCGCATGTCCTCGTAGCGCACCAGCAGGAAGTCGGCGCACTTGGGCGCCTCGCGCGCCCACAGGTTCAGGTAGTCGATGACCTTGGGCAGGCCGGCGTCGCGATCCATCATGAACGGGAAGATGTCGAGGTCGCTGCCGTGCTCGGGATAGTCGTTCAGCGCCTTCTTGCCGGGACGCATGCGGAACTTCCACTGGAAGTACTGCGAGACCGTGGTGTCGAGCGGGTTGCGCGCGAGCAGGATCACCTTCTTGCCGTAGTAGTCCTTCTTGGAGTCGACGTTGCCGGTGTAGTCCTTCAGGTAGTTGTCGTGCGTGAAGAAGATGCGCGGGATCGCGGCATTCTTGCGGTGCAGGTTGTCGAAGCCGATCAGGTTGTGCTCGGGCAGGTCGTGCTCGAGCTGGTAGAAGCGCGACAGCAGCACCCGCAGCCAGGTCCGGCCGCTCTTGCCGAACGAGACGACCACGCAGTCGGCGCAGCTCGAGCTTGTGGAACTCCTCCGTGCCGCGCAGCCAGCGTTCGAGACGGATCTTCCGCTCCGCCGGCATCCAGAAACAGAGGCCGAGGATGAGGAAGCGCGAGACCTTCTTGAATACCGTATGCATCTGAAAAGCCGCACAAATGTTGGGAAAAAATACTAGCAGGTGCCCGCCGCCGCGCTCACCCGCTATCCGCGGTACTTTGCCTGCCGCAAAACGCGCAATTGTGCGGGCGGGACGCCCGCGCCGCCGCGGCGCGCGCGCGCCGCGCGGAAGCCGCCAAATGCACATGGATTGCGGGCGCGAGTCTGGTAGCATTTTGCGCTGTAATGGCGTTCAGGCAAAGCGCTCGCGCGGCATTCGCGCCGGGCCGACGGAGGTGGCAGTGGCATACATCGACGCGAAGGCGCTGGCGGCGATCGATCCGCGCGCGTTCCAGCAGACGGATCCGTTTCCGTGGATCAATCCGGCCGGTTTCCTGAGCGCCGACGGCTTTGCGCGGCTGGTCGCGAACCTTCCCGACGTGAGCCGCTTCACCTCGGCCATCGACTACACGCGCCAGCGCAAGTACGGCCAGCAGAACCACGACCGCTACGTGCTCGAGTACCTCGATGGCATGGAGTTGCCGGCGCCGTGGCAGGAGTTCATCGACGAGCTGCGCGGCGACGCCTACCGCTCGTTCATCGCGCGGCTGCTCGGGCACCGCCATTTCCGTTTCCGCTTCCACTGGCACTACACGCCGCGCGCCTGCAGCGTTTCGCCGCACTGCGATTCACGGACCAAGCTCGGCTCGCACATCTTCTACCTGAACACGCGCGACAGCTGGGATCCGGCCTGGGGCGGCGAGACCATCGTGCTCGACGACCACGGCCGTTTCGCCGTGGACTCCAGCCCCGATTTCGCGGATTTCGACGCGGCCTGGGCCGCCGAGACCATGGACAACCGCAGCCTGATCTTCGGGCGCCGCGGCAACTCCTGGCACGGCGTGCGCGCGATCGAGTGCCCCGAGGGCGCGTTGCGCAAGGTCTTCATCGTGGTGTTCGAGGACTACCGGCGCTCGCGCATGCTGGTCAAGCGCGTGAACCGCCTGCTCAAGGGCAAGCCGCTGGTGGCGGAGAAAGAGCGCGGGATGTACTGAGAGCCTGAGCGCGCGGCGCCGCTCAGACCACCGTCACCGGGATGCCGCAGGCATCGGCCGTGGCGTGATAGTCGGGATCCTCGCTGGCTGCCTCGACGACGAACTCGGAGCGGCTGTTGCTCACGAACAGGTGATTGAACATCACCGCGGAGGAGTAATAGCCGATCACCCGGCTGTACGGGTGCGCCAGCAGGTGCTCCTCCAGGATGCCGGTGAGCTGCGAGTTCGACCCAGTCCGGCGCCTCGGCGGCGATGAACTCCACGCCACGGCGGTTCTTCGGGTGCAGGCGAAAGCGCACCGGGTGCCCGCGTGAGCGCTCCCGCGCCGCCAGCACGAACTCGCGGCTGATGCCGCGCAGTCCGCCCAGCACCAGCACCTCGTCCGAGGGCGGCTGCTCGGATTGGCGCAGCGGCACGATCACGACCTTCGCGGGGTCGGCGTGGATCTGCTTCGCCGCGAAGTGATAGACGTGCGCGAGGAACGGGCTCCAGGAGCCCGACTTGTGGCGCACGTCTGCGGGCTCGACGCCGAGCAGGTGCCGCATCAGCCGGTCGGTGAGCGCACCACCCTTGGCCTTGCCCGGCAGGTGGCGCAGCAGTGCCGCGCCGTCGGGGATCATGTTGTACTCGACGCTGGCGCAGTGCCGCTCGAACAGGCGGCGCAGCGCGTAGACGAAGGACTCGTTGTAGTAGGGCGAATAGACGCGCACGTGCCTGCCGCGCAGTCCGAGCGTGTCGAAGACGGTGCGCGCGAAGTGCAGCTTGCCGACCTTCTTGCCGAACAGCCGCGTCGCCGTGTCGTTGGCATCGGCGAACACCACCGGGTGCCGGGCGGCGGCGCGGCGCTCGATGCCCTCGCGCGGCTGGTACATGGCGTAGGCGACGTCGGTGAGCCCCAGGTGCTCGATCAGCAGGGTCGAGAAGTAGTACTGGAAGCCGGTGCTGAGCACGAACAGGTTCACGTTCATGTCCCGCTGTCCTCCGTGGCGGTGATGCGGGGAGAGGCGTCGCGCAGGCAGAGCTCCGTGAAGTCGGCGATCTGCGGGTGCGGGCAGTGCGCGCGGCCGTCGGGCCAGTCGGAGACGCCGTGGACGAAGACGAACTCCAGCCCGAACTCCTCCGCCAGGCGCATGTCGAGCTCGGCGTCGCCGAAATAGAGCGCGCGTCCGCGCAAGGCGCCGGCCTCGGCGAGCAGGCGCATGTTGTCGCGCTTGCTGGTCGGGCTGCCGAGGATCGAGGCGAAATACGCCTCGAGGCCGCGTGCCGCGAACACCGCGCGGACTTCGCTTTGCGCGCCGCCCGTGACCACGTGCGCCGCGACGCGCGGCGGAATCGCGGCGAGCAGCGCCTCGATGCCGGGTATCAGCGGGCAGGCGAGCAGCTCGCGCGCGCAGATGGCGGCATAGTCGCGCAGCAAGCCGCCGAGCAGGCGTTCGCGCTCCGCGGGCCCGACCGCGACGATCTCGTCGAGGAAATGCGCGAACTTCTCGTTGCGGCTGATGCCGCCGTGGCGGTGGTGGTAGTCGAGGAAGCGCGCGCTCGCCGCCGCGCCGAAGGGCGCGGTGACGGTGCGGAAGGCCGCGGTCTTGATGCGGTTGGAGTCGAGTATCACCCCGTCGCAGTCGAAGACCAGCGTGTCGTAGTCAGCGGCCGCGAAGTGCATCGACCACGCGCTCCAGGTCCTCGGGGGTGTCGACCGCGATGCTGGCCGAGGCCAGTTCGACCATGCGCACCTCGAAGCCGAGGTCGAGGAAGCGCAGGATCTCGATGTCCTCGATCTGCTCGATCGGCCCCTTCGCGCTCACGCCGGCGAAGGCGGCGAGCTGCGCCGGCGAGAAGCAGTAGATGCATACCTGCTTCCAGGCCCTCTCGAAGCTGCCGCCCTTGTTCGCGGGGATCGCGGCGCGGCTCATGTACATCAGCCGTCCGTCCTGTGTGGCGACCACCTTGGGCACGTTGCGCGACCAGTATTCGCGCTCGTCGGCGATGGCGGCCATCGCGTTCACCACCGCGCCGCCGTGGCGGCGCCAGGCGTGAGCCACCGCGAGGATGTCGGCCGGGTCCAGCATCGGCTCGTCGCCCTGCACGTTGATCAGGAACTCGTAGTCGAGCGCGCGCGCGGCCTCGGCCACGCGGTCGGTGCCCGGTAAGGCAGGCGGAGGAGGTCATCAGCACGCGCGCGTCGAAGCCCTCGCAGGCCTCGCGGATGCGCGCATCGTCGGTGGCGACGTAGACGTGTTCCCGCCCCAGCGCCTCGACGCAGCGCTCCCAGACGTGGCGGATCATCGGCTTGCCGAGGATGTCGGCGAGCGGCTTGCCGGGGAAGCGCGAGGAGGCGAAGCGCGCCGGGATGACGATCGCGCAGTCCGGCCTAGCGGTAGCTGGCATAGATCGAACCCTGGGCCACGGGATAATTGGTGGGCGTGAGCGCGGTCAGCGTGATCGCGTCCAGCGCCGGCGCCACGGCCCTGAACAGCTGCAGCATCTCGGCCTGGCGCGAGTCGTCGGCATGGAAGCCGTCGAAACCGACCAGGAAGATGCGCCGGGCGCGCCCCGCGATGCACAGCGCCAGCGCGTACGCAAAGGCCAGCGGCACCGGGATCACGCAGCCGTTGGGGCGCGCCTCGAAGCTGCCGGGCTGCAGCACGCAGTCGTACTCGTGCAACTCGGTGGCGCCGAGCGCAGCGCGCGTGCCCTCGTCCTGGAAACGGCGCGCGGAATAGATCGGCTTGCCGCAACCGGCGAGGAAATCGGCCTCGTACAGCAGCCGGAACTGGTCGACGCAGATGATGCCGTCGACCAGCGCGGGATCGATCGCGCCCTGGTGGTTCAGCGTGAGCACCAGCAGGCGGTGGTCGCGAATGAAGAGCTCGATGTCGGCGGCATACTGCTGCACGCTGGGGCCCGCGCCGACCAGCAGCACGTCGGCATCGCGGAACGGGCCGAGATCCGTCGGGGGCGCCGACACGTCGAGCGGGTGGTCGTCGCGGAAGGAATGCAGCGAGCGCTCGACCTCGGTCAGGCTGAAGCTGGTCGAGTTGCGCGCGGCCAGCGAACGCAGCGCGGAGAATTTCTCGCGCGCGCTGTAGCGCTGGTCGGTCATCAGCGTCTGCGCGAACATCGGGTGGATGTCGTGCAGCGCCGAGTAGTGATAGAAGAAGCTCGCGCCCCAGCCGTACTGGTCCTTGAGCGGCTGGAAGCCGTTCACGCACAGCGAGCTCAGCTCCTCGAGGCGCGAGGCCTTGAGTCCGCGCGCGTCGAGCTCGCACAGCAGGATCTCCAGCTCGGCGTTGCCGGCGCCGCGTCCCATGCCGGTCACGGTGGCGTCGAGGAAGCTCACGCCGCGCTCGATCGCGGCCAGCGTGTTCTGCACCGCCAGCGACTTGTTGTTGTGCGTGTGGATGCCGATGGCGCCGTTCCAGCCCGCGGCCAGCGCGTCGACCACGCGCGCGACCTCGGCGCCGTCCATCGAGCCGAAGGAATCGGCGAAGTAGAGCACCGCGACCGCGTCCCACGACGCCACCTCGCGCGCGAGCGCGGTGATGCGCCCGGCGGGCTTGCCCGCGGCCTGCATCATGTTCAGCCCGACGCGGTAGCCCAGTTCGCGCAGCCGTGCCGCCAGCGGGCGGCAGCGCTCGATTTCGCCGAGATGCGCGGCGATGCGCACCCATTCGACGCGGGAGCTGTCGCGCGGCGGGAACAGCGCGTCGACGGCCGCTGCCGGCGCGAGTCCGCAGCCGAGCAGGGCCTTGGCGTCGACCATCACCGCGAGCGTGAGGCCGGCGGGCACGTCCAGTGTGTCCAGGAAGGCGTCGGTCGAATAGGCGTAGGGACCGAGGAAGCTCGCCTGCGGGAAATTGCGGAAACCGATCTCGACGATGTCGACGCCCGCCGCCGCCATGGCCTGCAGGTAGTCTTGCGCGAGATCGCGCGCAAAGCACCAGTTGTTGTAGTAGCCGCCGTCGCGGAGGGTGCAATCGAGGATGCGGAGCGTCATGGTGAATGCGTGCCGGATGGGCCGAAACGGCGCGGCGTGCAGCGGCGCGCGTCATGGATAGCTCGGCGCATTATATGGGTCGTGTCCGGGCACCGGCCACCCCTCGGCGGCGGTAGAAATTGCAGGCGGCCTCCCGCGCGCGTTCAGCCGCGGCAGCCTTCCACGACGCGACGCGCATGGTGCGTGGCGCGCTCGAGGTCCTGCTCCGGCGTGAAGCTGTACGCGGGCAGGAAGCCGCGCGCGAGATCCGAGGCCGAACCGTGGCGGAAGAGATAGGAATAGAACGCGTCGAAGCTGCGCGGCAGGCGTATCAGCCGGCTGTCGACGATGCCCTTGGTCAGCGCGGCCAGCCAGCCCGTGCGCACGCGCCCGTCGTCGATCGGGGCCACGGCGAGGATGAGCCGGTGCCAGCGGTCGTAGAGCGCGTTGCGAAACGGCAGGCGGTAGATCGCGAGCGCCTTGCCCTCGCGCACCACGTCGCAGATCATCGAGACGCTGTCGCCGGTGACGATGAATCGTTCGCACTGCGCCAGCGCCTCGGCGTAGTCGGAGGTGGTGTGCGCGCCGGGCTGCCAGGCGCACAGCCGGGAACCGGGCGGCAGGTTGGCGCCGAACCACGCGCAGACATCGGCCGGCGTGCGCCGGCTGGTCACGATGCGCAGCGGCGCGCCGTCGCCGTGCGTGCTGGCGAGGCGCAGCATCTCCTGTGCCTCGGGTACGCCGAGGCGGAAGCTGCGCGTGGGGCCGCCGACGAGCAGGGCCGTTTCCGCGGCAGCGGCGCTGGCCGGCCCCGGTGACGCGGCCTCTCCGGCGGCGGGCGCGTTCACGCGCCGCAATCCGTCGTCCAGCGGCAGCGCGATGCGCACGATGCGCGGATCGTCGGCGGTGACGTACTGGCACGAGGCGATCACCAGCGCGAATTCGCGCAGGTAGCGCGGTTGGCGGCCGATCAGGATGATGCGCGTGCGTCCGCCCGAGCGGCGCCGTATCCACAGCGCCGCCATCGTCGGGCGGCGGCCAATCGTGATGATCACGTCGGGCCACGGCGGCTCGAGCGGGTCCGAACGGTCGCGGTCGATGTGCGCGATGCTAGGGCGGAAGAACGGCTTGCCCCTGGCGAACTGCGGCTTCGGGTAGACGAAGCGCGTCTCGTAGCGGTAGCCGAGATTGTCGGCCAGGCTGAAAACCTGCTTGTTGTCGCCCTGCTTGTCGGCCAGCAGCAGCCAGATCACGGGGTGTGCGCCGGCCGTCTCCTTCGGTTCGGTGTCGTGCATCAGCGCAGGATTCCCTCGCGGTAGAGGCGCCACATCAGGCCCCAGACGAAGATCAGCGGGTACTTGCGCACCCGCGGCGGAATCACCACGGGCCTGCCGCTGTGACGTTCGAGCTTCCACGCAATGTAGTCGAAGCCACCCTCGAAGGTGAACAGTGCCTTCAGCAGCCGCGCGACCGACAGCAGCTTGCCCTGCACGCGCCGCACGCCCCAGGCGACGCGTGGCGGCGCGCCGTTGCGCCGGCGGTATGGTCGCCGTGTAGCGCTCGGCGTCGAGCGCGAGCGGCCAGCGCAGGGCCGGCGCGACCTCGCGCGTCGCGGCGGCGAAATACTCCGCGCCCATCGCGACCAGCGTCCCCGAGCGCTTGCCGCTCTCGGCGCGCAGTTCGGTCGCGTAACTCAGCGCGAGCGCATCGGTCCACAGTGCCGTGATCGTGCCGCTCGGCGGCGATGCCCGGCAGCGTGCGATCGAGGAAGGTGATCGTGGCCGTGCGCAGCGCCGCGCGCACGCGCGCGAGCGTGGCCTCGTCGCGATGGTTCGCCACCGCCACGGGCTGGCAGAAGCGGCCCCAGAGGTAGGACTCGAACCAGTCGCGCGAGACGCCGCGCTCGAGGTCTGCCATCGAGAGCACGGCATACTTGCAGCGCACCATGCCGCCGCGGTGCCGGTGTCTGCAGGTAGTAGACGTTGGGCGCCAGCGCGCGGTTCGCGGCCGCCGCGCGCCAGCGTGCGGTGCGCGCTGCGATAGTCGCGCACGATCACGTACAGGTCGACCAGTCCGTCGTAGAGGTCGCCGCTGCGCAGGCAGGAACCGTAGAACAGCACCGCATCGACGGCGCCGGCGTGACGCGACTGCAGCGCGCGCGAGCAGCGCCGCGAGCGCGGCGCGTGCGCGCTCGTCGCCCTGGTACAGCGGACCGAACACCGGCATTGCTCAGATCCTCAGGAAGCAGGCCGTGCCCGCGCAGCCGACGCGCATCGGCGCGTCGGCCGGCGCCGGGTGGTGCAGTTCGCCGTCGAGCGTGAAGGCGCTGCGGAAGTCGAGCTGCACCGAATCCAGCCGCGCGCTGTGGTAGCCGTTGTCGCGGCTCATGAACGCCGCCGCGCGGCCGCGCAGCAGCGAGGGCAGGGCGCGCGCGAAGTGCGCGGCATGGCGCTCGATCGCGGTGAAATACAGGCGCCCGTCGCCGCCGCCCCAGAAGGGGTGTATGCCGAGAAACAGGCGCTCCAGCGCGCTGATCACCAGCAGCATGAATTCGCCGTCGCTGCGCGCCGCGCCGGCCGGCGTGATGCCGATGCGCAGCGCCTCGCCGAAACCGTCGTGGCCGTGGACCATGCCCCACAGCGTGCGGATCATCGCCACGCCGGAGCTCAGTTCGCTGCGCATGCCGCGCGAGCGCACCTGCTCCTGCCAGTACTCGATGCCGTCGACCACGGCGCCGGCGCCGAATACCAGCCCGCAGCCGAGCGGCGCGCCGCCGGCGCCGCTCACGCCGATCACGGGGCGCTGCACGACCGCCGCGCGGGCGTTGCCGCTGTGCATCCACCCCAGCAGCGCCAGGATCGCATCGCACAGTCCGCCGCGGATGCCGACATCGCCCACCGTCACGTTCGTGGTGCCGCCGGGCAGTGCGCACAGCAGCGGTGGCGAGGCGAAGGGCGAGGCGTGCATCAGCGTCGTCAGCACGTGCGCCACGCTGCCGTCGCCGCCGTTGATGCCGACGATGCCGACACCCTCGTCGGCGAACGCTGCCAGTGCGCGCGGATATCGCGGCGCTGTCCTCGGTGACGATGTGGTGCACGCGGCCGGAGCTTTCCAGCAGCCGGCGCACCTCGGCCAGCTGGCGGCGGTTGCGGCCGCTGTGCGGGTTGGTGATGACGCCGAGGCGCAGCGCGGCGCCCGATCCGGCCGGGAATCCGCGGGCTGTGGCGGGCGTTGTTGCGTGCATGGTGGCTGCGAGTATAGCCGCGCGGCGCGCGGCCGACGGCGCTCAGCCGGCGCAGCCGGGCGCGAGTTCGGCGCGCGCCAGGTCCGCGGGGACCGTGCCCGCGCGCAGCCAGGTGCCCTGGATGCGCAGCGGCAGTCCGCTCTCGGTATCGATGAAAATCGCGAGGTCGCCCGGTCAGCTCCAGCAGGCTGAAGGCTTCCTTCTCCGCCGCGGTCCCGAGCAGGCGCGGCATCACGGCGACACGCTGTGCCTGGCGCATTTCACGGACGCGTCGTTCCTTCCCGTCGACCACGAGACGGAAGCTGATGTCGATGCTGTCGGGCGGCGCGGTGGCGAGCCGCACGTGATAGAGCTGCGTGTCGGTGAAAACCAGCTGATCGGAGGCCTTGCGGCCCGCGCGCACCAGTTCGGCAGCGCGCGCCACCAGCATGACGGGCGTGAGCACGGGAGCGCCCGCGTCCGCGTGCGCGGGATAGGGGATCAGCGCCGCGCTGCGCGACGTCCACTTCGTCTCGTCACGGGCCTGGTCTGCATCCGCCGGCTCCAGCCGCTCGCGCCAGACGCCGTTGTCGAGGAAGCGGTGGGTCTTGAGGCGGCTGTTCTTGCCCTGGCTCAGGCGCCGGGTCTGCAGCACCCCCAGCGTCTGCGGGTCGAACCAGGTGTCCAGCTCGCCGGTGTTGCTCATCGCCTCGAAGGTCGCGTGAATTCTGCCGACCTGCTGCTCCCCGCGGTTGCAGCGCCTCGCCTTGCTGCGGCGCGGAAAGGCCCGACCGCGCCAGCGGCACGGGCGGATCGTATCGCAGCGTCGACGAGGCGCCGAGCCAGCCGTTGCTGGCCGAGAAGCGCAGTTCGCGCCAGCACTGGGTGCCGGTGGCGAGTGCAGGCGCGGCGAACAGCGCGAGCAGCAGGCCGGTGATGCGAAGGCGCGTCGAGGCCGACGGTCGTTGCGCTGATGGCGGGACGTGCGTTGCAGTCATGGCGGCTATTGAAGCCGATCAGCCGGCGATTGCACGGTAATTTTCCGGGTTGCCGTGAACGCGCCGGATGCGGGTGTCGCCCGCGGACCGGCCACGAGGCAGTATGGGTCGGTCCCGGAGCGCTGGTTTGGCAGCGGCGTCGAGGAAAGGCTGAAACGAAAAAGGGGCCAGCTTGCGCTGACCCCTTCGTCTACCACTGCAATGTGGCTCCGCCTGTTGGGCTCGAACCAACGACCCGCTGATTAACAGTCAGCTGCTCTACCAACTGAGCTAAGGCGGAATAAACCGGTGCTCGTCGAGGCGGCGTATCTTAATGAGGGGGTGGGGCGAGGTCAATACACATCCGCAAAGCGGAATTAAGTGGCATCGCGCTCCCGTTCAGGCTGGCGCCGGGGCGACCTTCGGGGCGCTGCTGCGCAGCAGCTCCGGCGCGGGCAATCGCGCATCGCGTTCTGCGCGTAGAATGGGCGCTTTGCGCCGTCGCCGCGACGGCCCGACTTGCTGGACGGCCCCGGAAGCCCCCGAAACCCATGAAGCGATTCACGATTCACTCCTCGTTCGAGCCGGCGGGAGACCAGCCCCAGGCGATCGACGAACTGGTCGACGGCATCGAGTCCGGCCTGCTCGCCCAGGTGCTGCTGGGCGTCACCGGCTCGGGCAAGACCTTCACGGTGGCGCACGTGATCGAGCGCATCCAGCGCCCGGCGATCGTGCTGGCGCCCGAACAAGACGCTGGCGGCGCAGCTCTACGGCGAATTCCGCGAATTCTTTCCCGAGAACGCGGTCGAGTATTTCGTCTCCTACTACGACTATTACCAGCCCGAAGCCTACGTGCCGTCCTCCGATACCTTCATCGAGAAGGACGCTTCGGTGAACGAGCACATCGAGCAGATGCGGCTGTCCGCGACCAAGGCGCTGCTGGAGCGCCCGGACGCGATCGTCGTGGCCACGGTCTCCGCGATCTACGGTCTCGGCGACCCGGGCTCCTACCTCAAGATGGTGGTGCACATCGATCGCGGCGACACCATCGACCAGCGCAACCTGCTGCGGCGTCTCGCCGAGCTGCAGTACCAGCGCAACGACGTCGACTTCCACCGCGGCACCTACCGCGTGCGCGGCGACGTGATCGACATCTTCCCGGCCGAATCCGACCAGGAGGCCGTGCGCGTCGAGCTCTTCGACGAGCAGGTCGAGCAGATCACGGTGTTCGATCCGCTGACCGGCGCGGTGCTGCGCACCCTGCCGCGGGTCACGATCTACCCCAAGACGCACTACGTCACGCCGCGCGACACCCTGCTCGGGGCCATCGACAAGATCGAGGCCGAACTGGTGGTGCGCCTCGCCGAGCTGCGCGCCGCCGACAAGCTGGTCGAGGCGCAGCGCCTCGAGCAGCGCACGCGCTACGACGTCGAGATGATCCGCGAGCTCGGCTACTGCACGGGCATCGAGAACTACTCGCGGCATCTCTCGGGCGGAGCTGCCGGCGAACCGCCGCCGACGCTGTTCGACTACATCCCGAAGGACGCGCTGGTGGTGGTGGACGAGTCGCACGTCACCATTCCGCAGCTCGGCGGCATGTACAAGGGCGACCGCTCGCGCAAGGAAACGCTGGTCGAATACGGCTTCCGCCTGCCGTCGGCGCTGGACAACCGGCCGCTGCGCTTCGAGGAGTGGGAGCGCCGCGTGCCGCAGCTGATCTTCGTCTCGGCGACCCCCGGTCCCTACGAGATGGCGCACAACGGTCGCGTGGTGGAGCAGGTCGTGCGGCCCACGGGGCTGGTCGATCCGCAGATCATCGTGCGCCCGGCCGTCGTCGCAGGTCGACGACCTGCTCTCCGAGATCCGCCTGCGCGTCGCGAAGAGCGAACGCGTGCTGGTCACGGTGCTCACGAAGCGCATGGCCGAGGACCTCACCGAGTACCTGCACGAGCACGGCGCGCGCGTGCGCTACCTGCACTCCGACATCGAGACGGTCGAGCGCGTCGAGATCATCCGCGACCTGCGGCTCGGGGAATTCGACGTGCTGGTCGGGATCAACCTGCTGCGCGAGGGGCTCGACATGCCCGAGGTGTCGCTGGTCGCGATCCTGGATGCGGACAAGGAAGGCTTCCTGCGCTCCGAGCGTTCGCTGATCCAGACCATCGGGCGGGCGGCGCGCAACCTCAACGGCACGGCGATCCTGTACGCCGACAGGATGACCGGTTCGATGCAGCGCGCTATCGACGAGACCGGGCGCCGGCGCGACAAGCAGCTGCGCCACAACGCCGAACACGGCATCGTGCCGGTGGGTGTGACGAAGGAGATCACCGACATCCTCGAGGGCGCCTACGGTGCGGCGCAGCGCGGGCGCGGTCGTCAGCGCATGGCTGCCGAGCCGCAGGCCGACTACCGCCACGCCGAGGACATGCGCCCGGCCGAGGTGCACCGCGAGATCGCGCGCCTCGAGGAGCGCATGTACCAGCATGCGAAGAACCTCGAGTTCGAGGAAGCGGCGCGGGTGCGTGACCAGCTGGTAGCGCTGAAGGAGAAGCTGTTTGTCAGCGCCTGAGACGCCGGCGGCTGGATTCGCCCGGGGGCTCGCGGCTAAAGTGCGTGCGCTTCTGGCGGGCGCGGACTGATGCGACGCCGGCGTCGCGGCGGCGGATGCCGGGTATTTCGGAGGACAGGTGCATGCCGGTAATCGGCCGGATCGGAAAGAAGATGCGCGCCACGCTGCTGCGCCTGCGTTTTGGTCGGGGCTTCTCCCAGGCGGCGCAAGAGCGGGCCGTGCGCGCCGCAATAGAGGCTGCGGGGCTCGATTGCGTGCGGGGTCTGCAGCTTCTCGACGCGGCGCTCGGCGACACGCGCGGCCGGCCCTTCGACTTCGGCAGGGATTCGGTGCACTGGCTGGTGTTCGCCTGCCTGGCCGATTCGCTGCCCGCCGTGTCGCGCATCCTCGAGATCGGCACCTACGACGGCCAGTTCACCGCGATCCTGGCGCGGCTGTTCCCGGCGGCGGAGATCACCACGGTCGATCTGCCCGAAACCGACCCGATCCTGCGCAGCACCTACCAGCGCGATGCCGATGCGGCGTACCGGCGTTTCGTGGCCACGCGCGACGCGAACCTGGCCGCGCCGAACATCCGGTTCCGGCAGTTCAATTCGGCGTTCCTGCTCGATCATGTCGCGGGGCCGTTCGACCTGGTCTGGGTCGACGGCGGCCACCTCTACCCGGAGGTTGCCTGGGACCTGGCGGCGGCCCACCACCTGTGTCGCGATGGCGGTCACGTGCTGTGCGACGACGTGATTCCGGCCGCGGACGGTCAGCGCACGGCCTATGTCTCGCCGGACAGTTACCGGGTGCTCGACTATTTCGCGGTGAGAACGGGCGCGACGCTGCACCTGTTCCTCAAGCGCTGCGCGTTCAAGCATGCCGGCGTGCCGCGCATGCGCAAGTACATCGCGATGCTGCGGCGCGAGGTGAGGGAATAGCGGGCCGCGCGACTCAGACCGACTTGATGTTGATGATGATGTTCCTGCGCATCAGTTCGGGGTCCGTGCTCTGCATCGGTCGCACCGAATGCCAGGAGTTGAAGGTCTTGATGAAGATCACGCCGCTGTTCGGCAGGAACTCGAAGGTGTCCAGCACCTCCATGTCCTCGAAGCCCGCCTGCCGGTTCAACTGGTTGTAGGCGAGGCGCAGATCCCTGGGGCGGTTGATGTCGGTGCCGCCGCCGATGGCGGGATTCCACTCGTTCTCCCCGATGATCGCCAGCGTCATGGTCACGATCTTGCTCGGGCGTGTCGGTGTGGGGAAGGATGTGCCCGCCCGCAGCCGGCATCATCTGGAACTCCCAGTTTCCCGCGAAGCGCGCCCCGCGGTGCGAGCTGCGCCCGCGCACCATCCCGAGGATGTTCTTCAGCGTCTGCCGGGTCTTCGACACGCCTTCGCGGTAGCCGAGGTCGATGTGCCGGGCGGAGAGGGTCCGCATGACCTCGGCCACGAAGGCCGGGCTGCGGATCCAGGCGTCAAAGCGCGACCAGATCGGCGTCGTGCGCAGCACGGCGGCGAAGTTGGCGGGATTGCATTTGTCCGACAGCGAGTACTTGTTGCCGAGCCGCGGCATGTACTCGAAGAGTTCCTTCTTCGGCCAGTTCTCGACCATTTCGCTGTATTCGGCCGCATCGACCACGGGGCGCATCTGGCCGATGGGGAACGGCTCGTAGCGCATCTGCAGGTTGTCGCCGTGAAAGAAAGTGGACATGCGCGTGATGCCGGGCTCCGATGGCGCTGGAATTGGCAAGGCTTGCAGCCCGAACGGGGCAATTGCTGAATCATACCGGCAAACCTTTGGGTGAGCATTCGCACAATTACCGTGCAGGCCCGGCCCACGGCGCTAGTCCGGCCCGTGGATAATCATTTGCACCCCCGGGCCGAGTCAGTATAATGCGCGCCTGCTCGCAGGCCCGTAGCTCAGTTGGTTAGAGCGCTACCTTGACATGGTAGAGGTCACCGGTTCGAATCCGGTCGGGCCTACCACTTCCAGTTCCCGGAAGTTTCCGCTCCGGCGGGGTTGGCAAAGAGTCGAGTTCGCAATACGTTTCGGTGGAGAAGAGGCCTCTCGTCAGGGTCACCACCGCCAGGGGTTTCCTGTATGTCCGTCACTGTCACCCTGCCCGATGGCAGCCAGCGTCAATTCGACGCGCCCGTCACCGTCCGCGACGTTGCCGCCAGCATCGGCGCCGGCCTGGCCAAGGCCGCACTCGGCGCGCGCGTCGACGGCAAACTGGTCGACACCTCCTACACCATCGCGCACGACGCAGCGCTCGCCATCGTCACCGACAAATCGGACGATGCGCTCGAGATCATCCGCCATTCCACCGCGCACCTGCTCGCGCAGGCCGTGAAGGCGCTGTTCCCCTCGGCGCAGGTCACGATCGGCCCGGTGATCGAGGACGGCTTCTATTACGATTTCGCCTTCGAGCGTCCCTTCACGCCCGAGGACCTGGCCGCGATCGAGAAGAAGATGGAAGAGCTGGCCGCCGCCGACATCCCGGTCGAGCGCAGCGTGATGCCGCGCGACGAGGCCGTGGCGTTCTTCCGCGGCATGGGCGAGGAGTACAAGGCCGAGATCATCGCGAGCATCCCGCAGGGCGAGGACCTCTCGCTGTACCGCCAGGGCGATTTCATCGATCTCTGCCGCGGGCCGCACGTGCCGAGCACCGGCAAGCTGAAGGCCTTCAAGCTGACCAAGCTGGCCGGCGCCTACTGGCGCGGCGATTCGCGCAACGAGATGCTGCAGCGCATCTACGGCACCTCCTGGGCCGATCCCAAGGCGCTGAAGGCCTACCTGCACCGCATCGAGGAGGCCGAGCGCCGCGACCACCGGCGCATCGGCAAGAAGCTGCGCCTGTTCCATACCCAGGAAGAAGCGCCGGGCATGGTGTTCTGGCATCCGCGCGGCTGGGCGGTCTACCAGGCGATCGAGCAGTACATGCGCGCCAAGCTGCAGCGCCGCGGTTACCAGGAGATCCGCACGCCGCAGGTGGTGGATTTCAGCCTGTGGCAGCGCTCGGGGCACGCCGACAAGTTCGCCGAGAACATGTTCGCGCTGAAGAGCGAGGAGCGCGACTTCGCGGTCAAGCCGATGAACTGTCCCTGCCACGTGCAGGTGTTCAACCAGGGGCTGAAGAGCTACCGCGACCTGCCGCTGCGCCTGGCGGAGTTCGGCTCCTGCCACCGCAACGAGCCCTCGGGCTCGCTGCACGGCCTGATGCGGGTGCGCGGCTTCACGCAGGACGATGCGCACATCTTCTGCACCGAGGAGCAGATCCAGGCACGAAGTGGCGCAGTTCATCGACCTGCTGCACGAGGTCTATGCCGATTTCGGCTTCAGCGACGTGATCTACCGCCTCTCGACGCGCCCGGCGAACCGCGTCGGCAGCGACGAGATCTGGGACAAGGCCGAGCAGGCGCTGGCGGACGCGCTGAACGCCCAGGGCCTGGCGTGGGAGCTGCTGCCGGGAGAGGGCGCCTTCTACGGCCCGAAGATCGAGTTCTCGCTGCGCGACTGCATCGGTCGCGTCTGGCAGTGCGGCACGATCCAGGTCGATTTCTCGATGCCCGGACGCCTGGACGCGCAGTACGTGGCCGAGGACGGCAGCCGCCAGACGCCGGTGATGCTGCACCGCGCCGTGCTCGGTTCCTTCGAGCGTTTCATCGGCATCCTGATCGAGCACCACGAAGGGGCTTTCCCCGCGTGGCTCGCGCCGGTGCAGGCCGTGGTGATGAATATTACCGACGCCCAGCGTGAATACGCCCTCAAAGTCGAAGAGTCCTTGAAAAACAAGGGTTTCAGGGTCATTTCCGACTTGAGAAACGAGAAGATCGGCTTTAAAATCCGCGAGCACACTCTCGACAAGCTGCCATTCCTGTTGGTAGTAGGGGATCGGGAAGCCGAAACTGAAACAGTGGCCGTACGGGCTAGACGCGGCGACGATCTGGGCACGATGACTCTGGATGAGTTCTCGACCCACCTCGACGCGGCAGTAGCCCGTCGCGGTCAATTAGCCCTGGAAGGTTGATAAACAATTGAAATCTGACAACAAGAAGCTTGCGGTCAATGGCGATATTCGCGCCCGCCAGGTGCGTCTGATCGATCAGGAAGGCACGCAGTTGGGGATCGTGTCCATAGAAGAGGCACTGAAGACCGCCGAGCAGGCGGGACTCGACCTGGTCGAGATCGCGGCCGATGCCGATCCGGTCGTGTGCAAGATCATGGACTTCGGAAAGCATATTTTCGAAGCCAAGAAACAGAAGGCTGCTTCAAAGAAGAAGCAGAAGATCATTCAGGTAAAGGAAGTGAAATTCCGGCCAGGGACGGAGGAGGGGGATTACCAGGTCAAACTACGCAACCTGGTACGTTTCCTGGAGCAAGGAGACAAGGCCAAGGTGACGTTGCGTTTCCGTGGTCGCGAAATGGCCCACCAGGAGATCGGGATGCAGCTGATCAAGCGCATCGAAGCCGATCTCGAGCCGCATGCGGCGGTGGAACAGCACGCGAAGATGGAAGGCCGTCAACTCACCATGGTGCTGGCACCGAAGAAGAAGAAGTGAGCTTTGCCCACTTCTATTGCGTTGCAGTCAAAAGCAAATGCGGAGTTACAGAAAATGCCCAAGATGAAAGTACATAGCGGAGCAGCGAAGCGCTTCAAGAAGACCGGCGACGGTTACAAGCGCAAGCATGCGAACAAGAGCCACATCCTCACCAAGATGACCACCAAGCGCAAGCGTCAGCTGCGCGGCACCGACGCGTTCAGCCCTTCGGACGAGCCGAAGGTCGGGCGCATGTTGCGTGACCGGTGAATTCAAGCAATCTGACCTGAGGATATAACTCATGCCCCGTATCAAGCGTGGCGTCGTTGCCCGACGCCGACACAAGAAGATTCTCGACCGCGCCAAGGGTTACTACGGTGCCCGCAGTCGCGTCTATCGCGTTGCCAAGCAGGCCGTCATCAAGGCCGGCCAGTACGCGTACCGTGACCGTCGTCAGAAGAAGCGCCAGTTCCGCGCGCTGTGGATCACGCGTATCAACGCTGCCTCCCGCGCCAACGGCCTGACCTACAGCCGCCTGATCGCCGGGCTGCGCAAGGCCGAGATCGGCCTGGATCGCCGCGTGCTGGCGGATCTGGCCGTGCATGACAAGGACGCGTTTGCGTCGATCGTCGAAAAAGCGAGGGCGGCTCTCGCCTGAACCTTGGCGAGCGCGCCGCAGCTGCGGCGCGTTGCCGTCGTCGATCATTCGAACAAGGTAGGGAAAGGGCGCGAGTTCTTTCCCTATTTTTTTGCTTGGTGCATGGCCTCGCCGGCCATCCCGTTCCCGCACAGGAAGTTTCGGTATGGATGAATTGACGCAAACGGTCTCCAGCGCGCTCGCCGCGATCGCGGCCGCCGCCTCGCTCGCCGAGCTCGACGAGCAGCGGGTGCGTTACCTCGGCAAGAAGGGCGAGCTGACCCAGCACCTGAAGCAGCTGGGCCAGCTGGATCCGGACGCGCGCCGCGCGCGCGGTGCCGAGATCAATGCGCTGAAGGAGCAGCTGGAGCAGGGGCTCGCGGCGCGCAAGGAGCAGCTCGAAGCGCAGGAACTGGCGCGCAAGCTGTGGAGCGAGCGCGTCGACGTGACCCTGCCCGGGCGCCGCCAGGCCATGGGCGGCCTGCACCCGGTGACCCGCACCATCGAGCGCATGGAGGCCTTCTTCGAGTCGGTCGGCTTCGAGGTGGTCGAAGGTCCCGGAGATCGAGGACGACTGGCACAACTTCGAGGCGCTGAACATCCCGCCCGAGCATCCCGCGCGCGCGATGCACGACACCTTCTACATCGACCCGACCACGGTGCTGCGCACCCACACCTCGCCGGTGCAGGTGCGGGTCATGCAGTCGACGGAGCCGCCGATCCGCGTGATCTGCCCGGGGCGGGTGTACCGCTGCGATTCCGACCTCACGCACTCGCCGATGTTCCACCAGGTGGAAGGGCTGGTGATCGCCGAGGGCACCGGCATGCCGGATCTCAAGGGCACGGTCGTCGATTTCCTGCGCGCCTTCTTCGAGCGCGATCTGCGCGGTGAAATTCCGGCCGTCCTATTTTCCGTTCACCGAGCCGTCTGCCGAGGTCGACATGCAGTGCGTGATCTGCGGTGGCGGCGGCTGCCGCGTCTGCAAGGGCACCGGCTGGCTCGAGATCATGGGCTGCGGCATGGTGCATCCGCGCGTGCTGGAGATGTCGGGCATCGATGCCGAGCGCTTCACCGGTTATGCCTTCGGCATGGGCGTGGAGCGCCTGGCGATGCTTCGCTATGGCGTCAATGACTTGCGTCTGTTTTATGAAAATGACCTGAGGTTTCTCAGGCAGTTCAATTGAATCAGTGTGTTACGTTCGAAACCTCATGTAATTTAGGCGGCTGATTGCCGCGATTGGTGAGCAGATGAAGTTCAGTGAGAAGTGGTTGCGCGAGTGGGTGGACCCGGCGCTGTCGACGCAGCAGTTGGCAGACCAGCTGACGATGGCGGGACTCGAGGTCGACGCGATCGCGCCGGCCGGCGCGACGGTGAGCGGCGTCGTGGTAGGCCTGGTGCTCGAGGTCGCACGCCATCCGGACGCCGAGCGCCTCAGCGTCTGCCGCGTCACGGACGGTGCCGCCGAATACCAGGTGGTCTGCGGCGCGACCAACGTGCGCGCCGGGCCTGCGCGTGCCGTTCGCGCGCGAGGGCGCGGAGCTGCCGGGGCTGAAGATCAAGCGCGCGAAGCTGCGCGGGGTCGAGTCCTGCGGCATGCTGTGCTCGGCCGGCGAGCTCGGCATCGAGAGTCGCGTCGACGGCCTGCTGGAGCTGCCGGCCGATGCGCCGGTCGGTCAGGACATCGTCGCGCTGCTGGACCTGGACGACCAGGTGATCGAGCTCGGCCTCACGCCGAACCGCGGCGACTGCCTGAGCATTGCCGGGCTGGCGCGCGAGGTGGCCGCGCTGAACCGCATCGAGCAGCGCGCCCCGCTTGCGGCGGCCGTGCCGGCGACGATCACCGACGCGCTCGACGTCACGCTGGCCGCACCCGCGGCCTGCCCGCGCTACGCCGGTCGCGTGATCCATGGCGTCGACATCGGCAAGCCCTCGCCGCTGTGGTTGCAGGAGCGGCTGCGCCGCGCGGGCGTGCGCAGCATCGACGCGGTCGTCGACGTGACCAACTACGTGCTGCTCGAGCTGGGTCAGCCGCTGCACGCCTTCGATCTGCGCAAGCTTGGCGGCCACATCACGGTGCGCATGGCGCACCCGGGCGAGAAGCTGGCGCTGCTGGACGGCAGCGAGCGCGAATTGCGTCCCGACATGCTCGTGATCGCGGACAACGATGGCGCCGTGGCGCTGGCGGGCATCATGGGTGGGCAGCACACCGCGGTGGGCGAGCACACCCGCGACATCTTCCTCGAGTCGGCGTTCTTCAGCCCCGGCGCGATGGCCGGCAAGGCGCGCTCGCTGGGCATGCACACCGACGCCTCGCACCGCTACGAGCGTGGCGTGGACTTTGAGCTGCAGGTCGCGGCGATCGAGCGCGCGACGCAGCTGCTGCTCGACATTGTCGGCGGCCAGGCCGGGCCCGTGGTGCTGGCCAGCGCCGAGGAGCACCTGCCGGCGCTGAACGCTATCCAGCTGCGTGCCGAGCGCCTCGACACCATGCTCGGCGTCAGCCTGCCGAGCGGGGAGGTCGAGGACATCCTGCGCCGCCTCGGTCTCGGCGTGGAGCGACACGGCGCGGGCTGGCTGGTGCGGCCGCCGAGCTTTCGCTTCGACATCCGCATCGAGGTGGACCTGATCGAGGAGATTGCGCGGGTGCACGGCTACGACCGCATACCGGTACGCGTGCAGAGCGCCGCGGTGCCGATCCGCCCGCGCTCCGAGGCGCAGCACTCGCTGGCCGCGTGGCGCCACCGGCTGAATGCGCTGGGGTACCAGGAAGCCATCACCTACAGCTTCGTCGAGCCGCGCATCCAGGCGTTGCTGGATCCGCAGCGCACCCCGGTCCCGGTCGCGAACCCGATCTCGGCCGACATGGCGGTGATGCGCACCACGCTGTGGGCAGGGCTGATCAAGGCCGCGCAGTTCAACCAGAATCGTCAGCAGCGCAGCCTGCGCCTGTTCGAGTCCGGCCTGCGCTTCCTGCCCGGCCCGGACGGGCTGGAGCAGCGCCTCGCCGTTGCCGGCGTCGCCTGCGGCGATCGCGGCCAGGAGGGCTGGGCCAGCCCGGGCGGCGCGCTCGATTTCTTCGACCTGAAGGGCGACGTGGAGGCGCTGCTCGATATCGATCCGACCGCGGCGCAATACGCGTTCGAGCCGGCCACGCACCCGGCGCTGCATCCGGGGCAGTCGGTGCTGCTGCGCCGCGAGGGCGAGCCGCTCGGTTACCTCGGTGCGCTGCATCCGGAACTGCTGAAACAGTTCGACCTGCAGGGGCCGGTTTACCTTTTCGAGCTCGATTTCGCGCTGGCGAGCAAGAAAAACTTGCCAAGTTTCAAAGGATTATCTAAATTTCCTGAGGTCAGACGTGATATCGCCATCGTGCTGGACGAGGAAGTGTCCGGCGCGCGCGTGCTGGAAGCCGGCGCGGCAGGCGGCGGGAGAACTGCTCGTGAACTTGAAGTTGTTTGACGTATATCGCGGGCAAGGCATTGATAAGACAAAGAAAAGCATAGCGCTTGGCGTGGTGTTGCAGCACCGCGAGCGCACCCTGACCGATGAAGAGGTCAACGCCACGATGGACCGCATGGTCGCGGCGCTCGCAGAACATTGTGGAGCAGCCCTAAGGTATTGAGCACATGAGGAACGCGCTGACCAAGGCCGACATAGCCGAAAAGCTGTTCGAAGACCTTGGATTGAACAAGCGGGAAGCGAAGGAGATCGTCGAGATGTTCTTCGAGGAAATCCGCCAGGCGCTCGAGACCAACGAGCAGGTCAAGCTGTCGGGCTTCGGAAATTTCGACCTGCGCGACAAGCGTCAGCGCCCGGGCCGCAATCCGAAGACCGGCGAGGAAATTCCGATATCGGCCCGGCGCGTGGTCACGTTCCGCCCGGGTCAGAAACTGAAAGTCAGGGTGGAAGCGTATGCTGGAAGCGAGTAACAACAACGAACTGCCACCGATCCCGGGCAAGCGCTACTTCACCATTGGCGAGGTGAGCGAGCTGTGCGCGGTCAAGCCCCACGTGCTGCGCTACTGGGAACAGGAATTCCCGCAGCTGAAGCCGACCAAGCGCCGCGGCAATCGCCGCTACTACCAGCGCCAGGACGTGATCCTGATCCGCCAGATCCGCAGCCTGCTCTACGAGCAGGGCTTCACCATCGGCGGCGCGCGCCAGCGCATGGAAGGCGAGTCGGGCAAGGAAGATTCGCACTACCGCCAGCTGATCCGGCAGATGATCTCGGAACTGGAAGAAGTCCTCACGACGCTGCGCCACTGAGGTCCGAATCTGGCGTACACATCGCGCACGACTTCGGGTATCATGCGCGGCCTGTCGGCGGGAGCCGGCAGATCCTGCGAAAGCAGGCAGTTTTCGGAGCGTAGCGCAGCCTGGTAGCGCACCACTCTGGGGGGGTGGTGGTCGTGGGTTCAAATCCCGCCGCTCCGACCAAATTCCCCGATCAGAACAGCCGCCTGGACGATGAGTCCAGGCGGCTGTTTTCGTTTTGGCCGCAGGAGGTGAACCCGCCCCCCAGGCTCATGTGCCGTTGGAATCACGCCTTCTGCTCCAGACTCATGTGCCGCTGGAAACAGGTCAATAGTCGCAGGAGCAGGTGTTCGGCTGGTATTCTCCAACAGGCGAGGCTGCCCAAAACGCGAGGTGTGGAATCGTCATGAAAAAGCTCGGCATGATTGACGACGCTTTCTTGCGCCTGGAGAGCCGCAGGCAACCGCTGCACGTGGGCGTGCTCATGCTTTTCGAGCCCCCCGCCGGGGCTCCCCGGGATTTCGCGGCCCAGCTGGCGGAAAAATTGCGCCAGTCCACCAAGGCCGCGCCGCCCTTCAATTGGCGCCTGGTTCGCCGCAATGGTCTGCACTACTGGCGTGAAGACGGCGATTTCGACCTTGCACACCACTTCGTGCACCTGGCGTTGCCGGCACCTGGCCGCATCCGTGAACTGCTTGCCATGGTTTCCCGTCTCCACGGCGGCCACCTCGATCGCGCGTACCCGTTGTGGCGCATCTACCTGATCGAAGGTATCGAAGACGGTCGCATTGCCGTTTACGTGAAAATCCACCACGCAGTGGTCGACGGCGTTGCCGGCATCCGCTTGCTGGTCAAATCCATGGCAACGAGCGTCGAGGAATCCCTGCGCCTGCCTGCCTTTTGGGAAGTCGAGACGATGAAGTCCGACACGGCGCAACCGCTGCCCGTGCCGACGCCGGCGGCCGGCAGCATTACTGCGCTGCGGTCACTGACGCGCGAAGGCGTGAAGTCGCTGATGCCCGTACTGCGCGAGCTGCGCCGCAGCATCGACGATTACCGGGCCAGCAATCCAGACCTGGTGATCGGAGGCCAGGCGCCGCGCTGCCTGTTCAACGAGCCGGTTACCGGTACACGGCGGTTTGCGGCGCAGTCCTACTCGACGTCGCGCATCAAGGCCGTCGCCAGAGCCTATGAGGCAACCAGCAACGATGTCATCCTGGCCATGTGCAGCGGTGCCCTGCGTCGCTATCTGGCGGAGGTCGACGCCCTTCCGGACGCTCCCCTGATCGCCGGCGTACCGGTATCGGTCCGGCGTCGGGGCAGTCACGCAGGCAACGAGGTTGCTTTCACGCTGACGCACCTGGCAACACACCTGGACGACCCGGCCAAGCGCCTCCTCGCGATCAAGGATTGCATGGATTACAACAAGGAGCGCATGAAGAAGTTGTCCCCCGGTCAGCTGACGGCCTACGCTGCCACCATGTTGATGCCTGGCGCACTGAACAGCTTGCTGGGACGCAACCCGGACAAGACACTCGGCAACGTGGTCATCTCGCACGTGCCTGGCCCGCGACAGGACATGTACTGGCAGGGCGCGAAGCTCAGCGGCGTGTACCCGCTTTCGCTGATCATCGATGGCGGCGCTCTCAACATAACGGTGATCAGTCGCCCTGATGTGGTCGACTTTGGATTGATCGCCTGTCGCAAGACAGTTCCGCGCATGCAGCGACTGCTCGACTATCTCGAGGACGGATTGGCGGAACTCGAGAACACCATCAAGCCGGTCAGCGGCGCGAGGACAGGCGGCAGCACCAACCGCAAGGCCAGCGTAGCGAAAAGCACGGCCGGGCCTGTCAAAAGCAGCGCGGGCGCCGCCAAACGTAGAGTTGTTGCCGCCAGTGCAAAGGCCGGCACTGCAAAACGCAAGGCCGGCCGCAGGACCACGTGACGATCTGGAATGACATCATTCCCCGCGCCTGGTCGGGACAAAGTAGCCATACGGGAGGTCGACCATGCATCGCTATCTCGTGAGAGCGTTGACTGCCGCAAGTCTGATGATCGGCGTGGGAGCCTTGTGCACGGGCTGCGCCGCGTGGGCTGTCGTGGCGGCGGCGGGTGCCGGCGCTGCGGCGTACGAGATTCCCAACGTGCGTGCGATGAACGCGCTGGAAGAGGATTTCCGCAAGGAGCCGCGGCGCTCGTACGAGGAGTACGAAGAGTACATGCGGAACAAGAACCGGATCCAGGAGCAGTCACTCGTTTACTGAGCGCCTGCGGCCGCACCATGGTCCGATGTTGCCGCAGACCCTGCAGCGCGTGGCGAGCGGTGTCGCAACGCTCCGGCGTATCGTTGCGCCGGGCGGGCTTTGTGGTTATATCTATTGCGCAGATATACACCTATAAAGCATCGGTAGTGGCTCGAGTGGGCGTTAAGGGGATGCCTGGAATGAACGATGTAAAGATCACGGAGGGCGAACAGCCGTCCGCGGGCACCAGTGTCGGCGACGATTCGCCCGGCCGCCCGGCATCGCGCCGGCACGGTTCGCGTCATCGCAGCCGGCGTTCGTCGCGCAGCCTGTTGCCCGTGATCGCGTTGACGGCGGTGGGTGCGGTCGCGGTCATTTCGCTGCTGCTGTACCTGTTCGGCACCATCGCCAGGTACGGCTCGGAAAACAACCTGCAGCGCGCGGAGCTCAGCCAGAAGGATGCCGAGCTGCGCGATCTGCGTGCCGAGCTGAAGCGGGTAACGGCCGAGTTCGACGCCCTGGTCGCGGAGCGGCTGCCGAACCTCAAGACGCTGGAGCATGACAAGGTCATCCCGCTCAACCACGGCTACGTGCGGAACATCCTCTTCACCGAGACCCACTCCGGGGACAAGACCGGCTACGAATACCGGGTCGTGGTCGAGAACAATCAGTCGCGGCCGGTGATGCCGGGAATCCGCATCATGTTCTTCGATCGCACCGGTGTGCAGATCGGGGGCGCGTCGGTCGAGGGGGTGCCGCTGATGCGCACCGGTGACAGCGAGTCGTTTTCCGGCGAGGTCGAGATCCTGATCGACGCGGTGCCCGAGTATTTCTACGTGGAGAGCCGAAGCGACTGAGGCGCTTCAGCGGCCGCGCCAGCAGGTCGGCCAGCAGCCGGACCAGACGGACCAGTCCGCGCCGTGACCTGCGGCGGGGTTTGCCGCAAGGTCGATCCGGTGTGCGGCGTGGCTGTCACGTTCGACGGGAAGGCATTCGGTAGCGGCGTCGTGCTGGCGCGTGAGTTCCACGGGGAAGTGGTCCTCGGGCAACCAGCAGTTCTGGTTCGGCCAGCTGCATTGTGCGTTCATCGCTGATGCTCCGTTGCTTGCACGTCGCCGGGTCGATGCAAAAACAATAGGCAGATACGCATCGGCGCGCCGGCATGCGCGCGTCAAACGTGAAATCCTGACAAAGTTGCCTCGGCACGGCGCCCGTCGTGCTTACCGATGTTTCATGCTGCGCGGCGCAAAACCGGGTAGATTCTGCGGCACCTTCCATTGCCCCGGATTCGCCCCGCATGAGCACGCACAAGCCCGTTGAACGATTCACCCCTGGACAGGAGCGGTTCGGCACCTCCGCTGATCAAGCGCATCGGCAGCCTGCAGACGCTGGTCTACGAGCTGACGGGCGGTCGGGTGTGGAACACCTTCCGCGGCGGACAGGTCGCCATCCTGACCGTCATCGGGCGCAAGTCCGGCCAGGCGCGCAAGACACCGCTGCTCTACATCGAGGACCGCGACCGCGTGGTGATGGCGGCCTCCAAGGGCGGCATGAGCACCGCGCCGGTGTGGTACCACAACGTGAAGGCCAACCCCGAGGTGCAGATCCAGATCGGCGCGCGCAAGCGCACGATGATCGCGCGCGAGGCCAGCCCGCCGGAAGAAGCGCAGCTGTGGCCGAAGCTCGAGGCGATGTATCCCGAGTTCGCCGAATACCGTGCGCGCTGCGAGGGCGTGCGCCATATCCCGGTGCTGATCTTCGAAGAGAAGAAATAACCCGTCGGCGCTCCGGGTGGTCAAAGCGGTTCGTTGGCCGCGGACGGATCCGTGGTGTTGATGTGGCCGATCAGGCAGGCGAGGTCTTCGTCGAGTCTGGCGAGGGATTCGCGCGGCATACGGCTCAGTGCGTCGATGATGAGCCCGCTCGCCGGCTGCGGCGCGCGGTCGAGAATCGTCTGACCCGCAGGCGTGATCCGCAAGCGTACGGCCCGCCTGTCGTCGTCGCTGCGCATACGTTCCACCAGCCCCCGCTTTGCGAGCTTGTCCAGCAGGTTGCTGGCGGTCGACACGTGTATCGATAGTGCGCGGCTCAACCTGGACACGGTGATTTCGGGTGTTTCGGCAATCGCCGCGAGCATCCAGACCTGTGCGCCTCCCACGCCGCAGGCGCTCTCCAGTTCACGCGAATGCTGCCGCACCGCGCCGATGATGATGCGGAATTTCTTCAGGATTTCCATTGCCACAGGGGAGGAGGCGCGCGGGTGTGCCCCGGGAGGCGGTTCGCTTGGCATGGAGTCCTGTGGCGCCTTGGCTGGCTGGACGTGGATTCATTGTCGCCATGTACGGAGCCGATGTCATCCGGATAGACGGCCCCCCTGAGTCAGCATATTCACAAATAATAACATATTATACAAAATAGTTTTGTATAGAAACTTTATCGCTAGCGAGCAGTCGAACAAGCACGCAACAGGATAAAGGGGCGAGCGATGGTGGGCATGATGATCGCACGGCCAGCAGAAGCGGAGCGCGCTTCGCGGGCCGGCGCGAAGCCGAGAAGGCTGGTATCGCGAGAGGGAATTTGACCGTGGTGTCCCGCGCGCCGGTCGCGGGCCCGGCATCGGTCGTGCTGCTCTTCGGCGAGGTGCTTGCGGACTGCTTTCCGGACGGGGAGCGCGCGGGCGGCGCGCCGTTCAACGTGGCTCATCACCTTGCCGGCCTGGGGCGCCGTGCGAACGTTCACCCGGTCCTGGTGAGCAGGATTGGCGCCGACGCACGTGGCGCCTTCCTGCTGGAGCGCATGCGCGCGGCGGGCCTGACGACCGCGGAGTTGCAGTCCGATCCCGTGCATCCCAGCGGACGCGTCGACGTGACGTTCGACCGCGATTCGCAGGGACATCGTTTCGCAATCCCTGACGGACAGGCATGGGACTTCATCGATGCCGACGCGGCGCGCCAGGCGGCGATGGCGCGGCGGCCGCGGTGGATCTACTTCGGGACGCTGGCGCAGCGCGGCGCGTCGCGCCAGGCCCTGCGGTCGCTGTTCGCGGCCACCCGCGCCAGCGGTTTCCTCGACGTCAACCTGCGCGAACCGCGGATCGATGACGAAATGCTGCGCTGGTCGCTGACGCAGGCCGAAGTCGTCAAGGTGAACGAGGAGGAGTTGCATCGAGTCGGTGAAACGCTGGGGATGCGCGAGCGCTGCCCCACCGGGCTGGGCAAGCGCCTCCTCGATGCCTTCGGCATCAGGCAATTGCTGGTGACGCAGGGCGCGGAGGGGGCGTGGCTCCTCGATGACTGCCATTGCCGTTTTCGCACGCCCGTAGCCAGACCGGTCACGGAGTTCCGCGACAGCGTCGGCGCGGGCGACGCGTTTGCCGCCGTGTTCATGCTCGGGCTGGTGCAGGGCTGGAACGTGTGGCAACGCCTCGAGCGCGCGCATCGCTTTGCCGGCGAGGTGTGCCGGCTGCGCGGCGCAGTCCCGCAGGACGACGGGTTCTACGCGCCTTTCCTGGCAGCCTGGGGCCTGGGTGGAGAGCAATGCCAATGAGCGGGCTCTACGTGCTGATGCTGAGCGTGCACGGATTGATACGTGCCGACGAGCCGGAGCTCGGCGTGGACGCCGACACCGGCGGACAGACGCTCTACGTACTGGAGCTGGCGCGTGCGCTCGGGCGAAATCCGGCGGTGGATCGCGTGGACCTGCTGACGCGTCTCGTCGAGGATCCGCGCGTCGCGCCGGACTACGCGCTAGCCGAGGAGCACCTGGGGCAAAGCGCCCGCCTGGTCAGGTTGCCCTTCGGCCCGTGCCGTTACCTGCGCAAGGAAGCGCTGTGGAACCACCTCGACCAGATGGTGGATCGCACGGTCAGCTACCTGCGCCAGCTGGGGCGCCTGCCGGACGTCATCCACAGCCATTACGCCGACGCCGGCTATGTCGGCGTGCAACTCTCGCAGCTGCTCGGCATTCCGCTGGTGCATACCGGTCATTCGCTGGGCCGCTGCAAGCGCCAGCGCCTGCTGGCGCTGGGCCGCAGCGCGCAGACTCTGGAGCGGCAGTACAACTTCAGCCGCCGCATCGCCGCCGAGGAAGAGGTACTGGCACACGCCAGCCTGGTGGTGACGAGCACGCAGCAGGAGAGCTCGGAACAGTACGCGCTGTACGACAGCTACCAGAGTGCCCGCGCGGTGGTGATCCCTCCCGGCACCGACACCTCGCGATTCATGCCGCCGGGCCGGATGCCGGTCGAACCGCGCGTCACGGCGATGATCGATCGCTTCCTGGCACAACCGCGCAAGCCGCTGATACTCGCGATTGCCCGGCCGGAGATGCGCAAGAACCTCGGGCGTCTGGTGGCGGCATTCGGCGGATCACCGCGGCTGCGCGAGATGGCGAACCTCGCCATCGTAGCGGGTCAGCGCGAGGACATCCGAGCGCTGGATGAAGACCAGGCGAAGGTGCTCACCGATCTGCTGCTGGAGGTTGATCGGCACGACCTGTGGGGCCGCGTTGCGCTGCCGAAGCAGCACGGTGGCGAAGACGTTCCCCAGTTGTACCGGCTCGCCGCATCGCGCCGGGGCGTGTTCGTCAATGCAGCCCTCACCGAGCCCTTCGGGCTGACGCTGATCGAGGCGGCCGCCAGTGGCCTGCCGATCGTGGCCACTGCGGATGGCGGCCCGTGCGACATCGTTGCCGCCTGCGACAACGGCGTGCTAGTCGATCCGATGGACCCGGCCGCTATCGCGGCCGGAATCGAAGCCGTGCTGTCCGATCCGCGGGCATGGCAGCGTCGCGCGCGCAGGGGGATCGCGGGTGTGGCCAGGCACTACACCTGGGATGCGCACGTTGCGAAGTACCTGAAGCACCTCGGGCGCATGCTGCGCCGCAACCGCAAGCAGGTGCGGCGCCACCTGGCGAACCATCTGCACCCCGGTCCCAGTCCGCTGCCCTTCGTGCGCCGCATGCTGGTGAGCGACATCGACAACACGCTGATCGGCGACAAGCCGAGCCTCGTGACGCTGATGGACATGCTGCAGCGGTGCGGGCACGAGCTCGGCTTCGCGGTCGCCACGGGTCGCAACCTCGACAGCACGCTGCGCGTGCTCAGGCAGTGGAGTGTGCGGGTACCGGACGTGCTGATCACCTCGGTCGGCAGCGAGATCCATTACGGGCGCGAGCTGAAGCCCGATGTGGGCTGGCGCAATCACATCCGTCACCAGTGGCGGCGCGACGCGCTGGCGCAGGCGCTTGCCGAGGTTCCCGGGCTGAGCCTGCAGCGGCCGGAAAACCAGCGCGAGTTCAAGCTGAGCTACGACGTCGATCCCGACGTCATGCCGCCGCTGCGCACGCTCCAGGCCATGCTGCGGGCGCAGCGGCTGGGCGCCAAGCTGATCTACTCGCACCAGTCCTTCCTGGACGTTCTGCCGGTACGCGCGTCCAAGGGCCAGGCAGTGCGCTACCTGGCCTACAAATGGGGCCTGCCGCTCGGCGATTTCCTGGTCGCGGGCGACTCCGGCAACGACGAGGAAATGCTGCTCGGCGATACGCTCGCGGTGGTGGTCGGCAATCACAGTCCCGAACTCGCCACGCTGCGCGGGCTGGAGCGCGTCTACTTCGCCAGCGCCTCGCATGCGGCCGGCATCCTGGAGGGCGTCGCGCATTACGGTTTTGTCTGCCAGGGCTACTCCATGGAGGCCGGATGATCGAGAACCTGCGCACCTGGATTAACTGTCACCGTGACGAGATGCAGGCCTTCCTGCGCCGCTGCTTTGCCGAGGAGCGTCCCCTGCTGCTGCAGACCGACCTGCGCGGCATCTTCGCGGGGCTGGCCGAGCTCGGGCTGGATGCCGGACCCGGCTCGCCGCTGGACCGTGTCGTGCGACTGCTGCAGGAAGCCGTGTTGCAGGCGCCGTGGGCCTGCTTCGCGGTGCGCGAGGAGGCCGGATCCTGGCACTACCTCCGTGCGCATCTCGACGATGTCGTGCCGGAGGCCATCGACGTGGCGCAGTACCTGCGGTTCAAGGAGGGGTTGGTGCGGCCCGAGCTCGGCGGCGATCCGGTACTCGAAGTGGATTTCGCGCCATTCAACCGCGAGTTCCCGCGTCTGAAGGAGATCCGCTCCATCGGGCAGGGGGTGCATTTCCTCAACCGCCACCTCGCGGCGGCAATGTTCCAGCGCACCGGCGAAGGGCACGCGCGGCTGCTCAACTTCCTGCGCCTGCACGCGCTGGAGGGGCGGCAATTGATGCTCTACGAGCACATCGGCGACGTCGCCTCGCTGCGCTCGGCCTTGCGCCACGCGCAGCAGATGCTCGAGCGGCACCCGCTCTCCACTCCCTGGCAGGCGCTGGCGGAACCGCTGGGACGGTTGGGCTTCGCGCCCGGCTGGGGCGACAGCGCGGCACGCGTCGCCGACACCATGAGCCTGCTGACCGACATCCTCGAAGCACCCTCGGCGCAGACGCTGGAGGCCTTCCTGGCGCGCATCCCGATGATCTCGCGCATCCTGATCCTGTCGCCGCACGGCTTTTTCGCGCAGGACGGCGTGCTGGGGCGCCCCGACACCGGCGGCCAGGTCGTCTACATCCTCGACCAGGTGCGGGCGCTGGAGCTGGAGATGCGCGAGCGTCTGGCGGTGCAGGGCGTGGCCGTGGAGCCGCAGGTGCTGGTGTTCACGCGCCTGCTCCCCGACGCCGATGACACCACCTGCAACCAGCCGCTGGAGAAGATCTTCGGCTGCGAACGCGCCGCGATCGTGCGCGTGCCGTTCCGCCGCCCCGGGGGCGAGATCGTGCGCGAGTGGATATCGCGCTTCGAGATCTGGCCTTACCTGGAGGGGTTCGCGCGCGAGGTCGAGCGCGAAGCGCTGGCGCAGTTCGGCGGCCGGCCGGACCTGGTCGTGGGCAACTATTCCGACGGCAACCTGGTCGCCTCGCTGCTGTCGCAGCGGCTCGGGGTCACGCAGTGCAACATCGCCCACGCGCTGGAGCAGAACAAGTACCTGCACTCGGCGCTGTACTGGCAGGAGAACGAGTCCGCCTATCACTTCTCGTGCCAGTACACCGCGGACCTGATCGCGATGAACAGCGCGGATTTCATCATCACCAGCACCTACCAGGAGATTGCCGGCACCAGCGAAACGGTGGGCCAGTACGAGAGCTACCAGTCCTTCACGATGCCGGGCCTGTACCGGGTCGTGCACGGCATCGACGCCTTCGATCCGAAGTTCAACATCGTGTCGCCCGGCGCGGACGAGCGCGTGTATTTCCCCTGGAGCGAGGAAAGCAGGCGGCTGCGCTCGCTGCAGCCCGATATCGAGCGGCTGCTGTACGGCGAAGATCCCGGGCAGGCCTGGCGGGGTCGCTTCGAGGATCCGGGCAAGCCCATCATCTTCAGCCTGGCGCGCATGGACCGCATCAAGAACCTCACGGGCCTCGCCGACTGGTTCGGCGGCTCCGAGCGCCTGCGCGGGCAGGCCAACCTGCTGCTGATCGGCGGGCACATCGATCCGGAAGCCTCCACCGACGTGGAGGAGCGCGAACAGATATTGCAGATGCACGAACTGATGGATCGCCACGCGCTCGACGCCGAGGTGCGCTGGCTGGGCGCGCGCCTCGACAAGGCGCTCGCGGGCGAGATCTACCGCTTTGTGGCGGACGGCCGGGGCGTCTTCGTGCAGCCGGCGCTGTTCGAGGCCTTCGGGCTCACGGTAATCGAGGCGATGGCCTCGGGACTGCCGGTGTTCGCGACCTGCCACGGTGGGCCGCGCGAGATCATCCAGCACGGCGTCTCCGGCTTCCACATCGACCCCACCGACGGGGCCGGAGCCGCCGCCGCGATCGCCGATTTCCTGGAACGCAGCGCCGCGGACCCCGCGCACTGGCAGGGTGTTTCGCAGGCCGCGCTGGCGCGTGTGGATGCGCGCTACACCTGGCGGCGCTACGCGGAACGCATGATGACGCTGTCGCGCATCTACGGCTTCTGGAAGTTCGTGAGCAATCTCGAGCGCGAGGAGACCGCGCGTTACCTGCAGATGTTCTATCACCTGCAGTTCAGGGCACTGGCCGGCATCGACTGAGGAGGTTGCATGGAGCAACTGCTGCAATTCGCGGGCGAGTTCATCGACTGGAACGAGTCCGCAGGCGTGATGCTGCGCATTGCCGTGATCCTGCTCGTGGCATGGGGCGGCCTGATGCTGACGCGGCGAGTAGTGCCGGCCCTCAAGCGGCAGATGCAGAAGCGCGCCGGTGATCCGGAGCAGATCAAGCGGCTCGATACGCTGGGACGCGTGCTGCGGTATGTGCTCGCCGTGGTGATCAGCGTGGTGGCCGGCATGCTGGTGCTGGCCGAGCTGGGGGTGACGATCGCGCCGCTGCTGGCTTCGGCGGGGGTGCTGGGCATTGCCGTCGGCTTCGGCGCGCAGAGCCTGATCAAGGACTACTTCAACGGCCTGTTCCTGCTGCTCGAGGACCAGATCCACCAGGGCGACGTGGTGGAGATCGCAGGCAAGGGCGGTCTCGTGGAGGAGATCACGCTGCGCTACATCCGTCTGCGCGACTACGAAGGCAGCGTGCATTTCGTCCCCAGCGGGGAGGTGACCACGGTCACCAATCGCAGCCGCGGTTTCGCCTGCGCCGTGATCGATGTCGGCGTTGCCTACCGCGAGGACGTCGACGAGGTATTCGGCGTGATGCGCGAAGTCGCGGCCGCGATGCGCGAGGACGAGACGCTGGCACCGCTGATCCTGGACGATCTGGAAATCGCCGGCGTGGATGCCTGGGCGGATTCCGCGGTGATTGTCCGCTGCCGGTTCAGGGTGCAGCCCTTGCAGCAGTGGACAGTCAGGCGTGCCTTCCTGCAGCGGCTGAAGAAGGCCTTCGATCGTCGCGGCATCGAGATCCCGTTCCCGCACCTCACGATTTTCCGCGGCGAGCCGAAGCGCGCAGGTACGGCTGCGCTGCAGCAGGCCGCCGCCGGTTGACGTTTTTTTTCGCACGACAAGGAGAAATAAATGCCTGGAAGCATCAGGTACAAGGCGTACACGCTCGCGAACTTTCGCGCCATTCGCGCAGATGGAGCGCCTGCCGGAGGAGACGAAGTTCGACATCGAGGTCGTGGGGCGCGTGCTTCCGTTCAAGACCAACAACTTCGTGGTCGAGCAACTGATCGACTGGGAGCGGGTACCGGACGACCCGATGTTCATCCTGACCTTTCCGCAGCGCGACATGCTGCTTCCCGGGCACTACGAGGAAATCGCCGGCCTGCTCAGGAGCGGGGCCGACGCCGCCGCGATCAGGGTGGCGGCCAACCGCATCCGGTTGCAGCTCAATCCGCACCCGGCAGGGCAATCGAGCCACAACATCCCCACGCTCGAGGGAGAGAGCCTCGATGGCATGCAGCACAAGTATCGCGAGACGGTGCTGTTTTTCCCCAGCCAGGGGCAGACCTGCCATGCCTACTGCAGTTTCTGCTTCCGCTGGCCGCAGTTCGTCGGCATGTCCGATCTCAAGTTCGCCAGTCGCGAGGTGGATCGCCTGATCGATTACCTGCGTTCGCACCCCGAGGTGAGCGACCTGCTGCTGACTGGCGGCGACCCGTTGATCATGTCGGCGCGCAACCTCGCGCAGTACCTCGAGCCCTTGCTGGACGCCGGGCTGCCGAACCTGCGGCGCATACGCATCGGCACCAAGGCGCTCAGCTACTGGCCCTACCGTTTCCTGAGCGACGACGATGCGACGCAACTGCTGGCACTGTTCGCCAAGGTGGCGCGCAGCGGCGTGCAGCTGGCGCTGATGGCGCACTTCAATCACCCGCGCGAACTGGAACCCGAGCCGGTGCGCAGGGCTATCGCGCGCGTACGTGGAAGCGGTGCCGTGATCCGCACCCAGTCGCCTTTGCTGCGGCACGTCAACGACGACGCGGCGCTCTGGGCACGCATGTGGAACGAGCAGGTCGACCTCGGCTGTGTACCGTATTACATGTTCCTGTCGCGCGACACCGGGGCGCAGCACTATTTCGGGCTGCCGCTCGTGCAGGCCTGGGAGATCTTCCGCCAGGCCTACCAGCGCGTGAGCGGCCTGTGCCGGACCGTGCGCGGCCCCAGCATGTCAGCCGATCCCGGCAAGGTGCAGATGCTGGGGGTGAGCGAGATCAATGGCGAGAAGCTGATGGTGCTGCGCTTCCTGCAGGGTCGCAATCCCGACTGGGTGCAGCGGCCATTCTTCGCGCAATACGACGCCACGGCCACCTGGCTGGACGAACTCCGTCCGGCTTTCGGGGAGGGGCGGTTCTTCTTCGAGGAAGAGATGGAGGCGGGGCTGCCGTACGAGCCGATGCGGGCGCCGGCCGACGGCGCTGATCTGCTGGCGCGACCTGCACGTGTGCCGGAGCCGCTTCCCGGCGACGGATGCCTGTCCGCGGCCGAACCGCTGGTCTGGCGTGCCGCGGGGAGCCGAACCAGGTAATGGCGACACGATGCCTATCGTGAATAAACCGCGAAAAACTCCACGTCGATGTCGTGCCCGAGCTTCTCCACGATGCGCGCCTTCTGACGTGTGATCATCTCTTCGGTCAACTCACCGCTTGTTCGAATGATGAGTCGCGCCACCGGCTTGTTGCCACGCATTGCGACGTCACGCACCTCCAGCAAGCCATCGGCGGGGTTCATGTTCGCCAGCTCATTGATCGCGGTCCGGATGGCGTTTTGCCTGATCAGCGCATTGAAGCTGAGTCCCAATGGAATGGAGATGAGCACCAGCAACCCGAGGCTCATCACCAGGGCATTGCGGGCGCGACTGATCGGTGCAAACCCGAGCACGAGAAATGTGAGGCTTGCTGACAGCATGATGCCGATCAGGTTGGTCAGGAACAGCAGGCTCGCACCGATGATCATGTCGGCATTCATCCAGCCAATGCCGATCCCGGTTACTGCCAGCGGTGGCGCCAGCGCGACGGCAATTGCGACTCCCGCCATGCTTCGCGCCAGTTGCTCCTTGGCGCTCGCATAGGCGCCGGCCACACCGGATAGCAGCGCCACCAGCAAGTCCAGCAAGCTCGGGTGCATGCGGCTGTCCATTTCCGGCGTGATGGTTTGCAGCGGCGTCAGCAGTGCGAAAATCGCTGCGCAACCGATTGCAAGCATCAATCCGACAGCCAGGGTCCTGAGGCTTGCCCGGATCAGCCCGGGATCGATGCGCGCAATGCCCATGGCCAGGGAGATCACGGGTGACATCAGGGGCGCAAGAATCATGGCGCCGATGATCACCGAGGCGGAATCCAGGAACAGACCCGTCGCAGCCAGCAGCACGCTGAGTATCATCAACACGACAAATGCGTTGCTCGTCCGGGCGCTTTCCCGCAGGGTCAGGAACAGTCCGCGGAAATCCCCTTCGGCGGCGCGCGGGAACAGCGGCAGATTCCTGTCTCGCAGCATGCGGCTGGTGGCGATGGACGGCAAATGGGTGGTGTGCAGGGATTCACGCGTATCGCTCGATTCTTCATCGATTTCCCTGAATCTCCTGCCGACGACGATGTTGGCGGCGCCGTTGCGCACTTCGACGTCGAGCTGGTCGGCTTCGATGTTTTCACCGTCCAGCGTGGCCTCAACGTGCTTGCAGCCAGATATCCTGAGCGCATTGGTGCGGACGAATCCCACGCTGTCGGGCAGGTCTTTCAGCGATATCCGTCGCAGCAGACGAAACTTGAGAAGAAACCACAGATGGCTCGCCACGCTGGTGGGTGACAACACCAGGGCGGTGAGCCTGCCATCATTTGGCGTGATTGCTTCGCTGATGGCCGTGGCGGAAGTGCCGGCGAAATGGTGCCCGAAAACCATGATTCCCATCGCTGCGAGATCCTGGGCCTTCCCCTTTGCGGTGGTGATCGTATACGGCTCGAGGCGCAGGCTGCCGAGATGGGACAGGGTTTCGCGCATACGGCGCCAGAAATGCTCTTCCATCCGGTCCGAGTGTAGTCCCCAGACATTGCCGGTGATGATGGTGCCCAGCACGACGCGGCCGTTGCACACCAGAAGATCGATCGGAGTGCTCCGTTCGATGGAGCACGCGCCCTTGAGGGCCGAGGCCAGATTGGCAGGCACGCCGAAGCTGGCCTGCGCGTCGCGATTGGATGGTATTGGCAGGATGGCAACCTCCCATTCGCCGACCCTCTCGTGTGCCAGCAGCCGGCGAATTTCTGCGTCACTCAATGCGCACAGCAGACGCACGTCCTGCTGCGGATCATCGAGCCATTCGTTCAGGGCGGTGCGGCAGGGCTGCTGGATCTCCAGCTTCTCCAGTTGCGATACCAGTTCGGCCAGCGTGTCGGAATCGACATCATCCGAGATCAGCAAAATCATCTTTCGCACGATGGAGTCCATGCTGTTTGTCCCCTGATCGGATTGCGAGTGGAGCTTCGGCGTACAGGATTTCCGGGTCGGCGATCCCGGTTCCCGAGCGGCCGTGCAATTGTATCCGTCATGCCCGATCCCCGGCTCGTCGTTCAATCGCCGTGCCGGCGCCACCGGATTCTGCTCCCGGCCCGGCGGTGCCGCGGCGGCATTGCGGCAGGAAACCGGACTGTCAGCGCAGACTTCCTCCAGGATTTATGGGTAAGATAATTGTCTCGTGGTATTTGCGGGGGGAGTCAGATGAGTGTATCGGTTGCCAGGCGACAGACGCTGGGGGACCTGCTGCGGCGCAGCGCGCGCCGTGTGCCGGAGCGTACCGCGGTGGTGTGCGGCGACGTGAGCTGGAGCTATGCCGGACTTGATGCCATCGTGGACCGCGTGGCGCGGGGGCTGCGCGGCATCGGCGTCGGCGTGGGCGACAAGGTCGCGATACTCGCGCGCAACTCGCATGCCTTCATCGCGATGCGCTTTGCGATCGCGCGCGCCGGCGCGGTGCTGGTGCCGGTCAACTTCATGCTGAATGCCGACGAGCTGGCCTACATCCTGGGTCACTCGGGGGCGCGCGTGCTGTGCACCGATTCGGGCCTCGCGGAGCTGGCGCGCGCGGCGGCCGCGAAAGGAACGGCCATCGAGCAGTTCATCTGGCTGCCGGGCGAGATACCCGCAGAGCCCTGCGAGGGCATGATTCCCTTCGAGGCGCTGCTCGAGCCGGGCGCCGATGCGCCGCGCGCGGAACCCGAACTGCACGGCGGCATGCTGGCCCAGATCCTCTACACCAGCGGCACCGAGTCGCTGCCCAAGGGCGCAATGCTGACGCACGAGTCGGTGATCGCGCAGTACGTGAGCGTGATGACGGCGGCCGGGTATTCCGCCGCCGACACCATGCTGCACGCGATGCCGCTGTTCCACTGCGCGCAGCTCGACACCTTCTTCGGTCCCTGCATCTACAACGGCGCCACCAACGTCATCACCGCCTCGCCGGCACCGGAATCGATACTGCCGAAGATCGGCCGCTACGGAATCACGTCGCTGTTCGCGCCGCCCACGGTGTGGATCTCGCTGCTGCGCTCGCCGCTCTTCGAGGCGCACGACCTGTCGAGCCTGCAGAAGTGCTACTACGGCGCTTCGATCATGCCGGTGGCGATACTGCAGGAGATGCAGCAGCGCCTGCCCGGTGCGCGCTTCTGGAACATCTATGGCCAGACGGAGATCGCGCCCACGGCGACCGTGCTGGCGCCCGAGGACCAGATCCGCAAGGCGGGCTCCGCCGGCAAGCCGGTGCTGAACGTCGAGACGATCATCGTCGACGATGCCTGCAACGAGGTGCCGCGCGGCACGGTGGGCGAGATCGTGCATCGCTCGCCGCAGTTGCTGACCGGCTATTTCCGCGACGAGGCGAAGACGGCCGAGGCCTTCGCCGGCGGCTGGTTCCACTCGGGCGATCTCGGCGTGATGGACGAGGAGGGCTACATCACGGTCGTGGACCGCAAGAAGGACATGATCAAGACCGGCGGCGAGAACGTGGCGAGCCGCGAGGTCGAGGAAACCATCTACCGCCTGCCGGCGGTATCCGAGGTTGCCGTGGTCGCGCTGAGCGACCCGCGCTGGGTCGAGGCGGTGACGGCCGTGGTCGTCGTCAAGGACGGCGAGGAGCTCGACGAGGCCACCGTGATCGCGCACTGCAGGGATCATCTCGCCCATTTCAAGTGCCCCAAGCGCGTGATCTTCGCCGACAACCTGCCGCGCAACCCCAGCGGCAAGATCCTCAAGCGCAACCTGCGCGCGCTGTACGAGGGCTGCCGGCTGACAAGTCAATCGTGGTTGACGATAAGACAACACATATTTACTATCTGGGGCCATGAACGCCCCTGTCGTGCCTCTCGAGATCGGCCAGGACACCTGGAGCCGCTACCGCGCCAACCTGCCGCGGCACCTGATGGGCATTGCGCGCCACCTGCAGTCCGAGGTGATGCGCTCGCTGACCCGGCGTTCCGGTCACGCGGGGCTGCGGCTCAGCTTCGAGCCGTTCATCACGCTGATCGGCGAGCAGGGTGTACGCATCACCGAGCTCGCCGGCTGGCTCGGCACCAGCAAGCAGGCCTGCAACCAGACCATCAACCAGATCGAGCAGGCGGGCTACGTCCGCCGCGACGCGGATCCCGGCGACGGCCGCGCCAAGGTACTGCAGCTCACGGGCCGCGGACGGCGGCTGCTGAGCGAGGGCGCGGCGGCCTCGGAGGCGGTGCAGGCGCATTACCGCGCGCTGGTGGGCGAGGCGGATTACGCCGGGTTCACCGGGCTGGTCGATCGCCTGTGCGCGGGGCTCGAGTTCGTGCGCCCGGTGCATCGCGTGGCGCGGCACAACGGTGCGGACGTGGTGGGCGCGCTGCTCGGGCGCCTCAGCGATTACGTGCAGCAGCGGCTGATGGAGCTCACCGGAGCGCGCGGGCACCCGCGGCTCAAGATGTCCTTCGCGCAGGTGCTCGGCCTGATCGGGCCCGGAGGCGGGCGCATCCAGCAGATCGCGCACATCCAGCAGGTGAGCAAGCAGGCAGTGGGTGCCGTGGTCGGCGAACTGGAGGGGCTCGGCTACATCGAGCGCCGCGCCGATCCCGCCGATGCGCGCGTGCAGCGGCTTTGCTTCAGCCCCGCCGGCCTGCAGCTGCTCACCGACTCGGTGGCCTCGGTCGACGAGCTGGAGCGCGAATTCGCCGCAATCATCGGGGACACGGGGCTGGCGCGGCTGCGCACGCTCGCGGCGGCGCTGTACGCGGCGCTGCAGCTCGAATCGGACGTGTTCCAGGCGCGACCGGACCTGGAATCACTGGCACGACAACTCAGACAGCAACTCGGGCCGCAGGGCGCGCGCGAACTCGCGCGCCTGCTCGGCGGCTCCTCACAGGAGGATTGAACGATGAACTTCGATTGGCTGCTGGCAGCCTACGACTGGAAGGCAGGGCTGGTCCTGATCGTGCTGGTGGTGGCGCTCAGCAAGGCGGGACGCTTCCTGGCCTTCAAGGTGCCGGCGTTCCAGCGCATGCGCGAGCTCAATCGCGCCGAGGACAAGCTCAGGCTGGCGAAGGAAAAATACCCGGCCATGATCAAGCGCAGCATGCGCGCCGGGATGTGGACCAACGTGGCGTTCTTCTTCGTCATGGCGCCTTTCGTGCTCACCTTCGAGGTCGCTTCGCTGTGGCGCGCGCTGTTCGACATCGTGCTGATCCTGATGGTCTACGACTTCTTCTACTACCTGACGCACCGCTTCGTGTTCCACGCCGCGACCGACAGCCGCTTCGCCGTGCTGCGCTATTTCCGCCGCGTGCATGCGGTGCACCACCAGGCGCGCGATCCCTCGCACATCGATGCCTATTACGTGCACCCCGTGGAGACAACCGTCGGCCAGCTGCTGTTCCACCTGACGGTGCTGTGCCTGGGGCTTGCGCTCGGCGACTTCAACGTCGTGAGCGTGGCGATCGCCTCGGTCATCTACATCCAGCTCAACACCTTCAACCACGTGAAGTTCGAGCTGCCGGGCCGCTCCTACAAGGTGCTGAACTGGATCAGCTACAAGCACCACGTCCACCACATCGACATGCAGAAGGGCAACTACGCCACGATCACGCTGCTCTACGACAGGCTGTTCGGCACGCTCGACTGACAGCCCCGGCGGCGCGGACGCAAACGAAGCTCCTGATCACGGACACGAGGAATAGCGAACAATGAATCCCGAATCCCGCCTGTTCATCGACGGCGAACTGGTACCGGCCGCTTCCGGCAAGACCTATCCGAACATCAGCCCGGTGACCGAGGACGTGATCGGTCACGTGGCCGACGCGGGACCCGAGGACATGGAGCGCGCGATCGCCGCGGCGCGCCGTGCGTTCGACACCACCGACTGGTCGACCAACCACGAGTTCCGCCTGCGTTGCATCCGCCAGCTGCGCGATGCGCTGCGCGCGGTGAAGGACGAGTTCAAGCAGCAGATCGCCGCCGAGACCGGCAGCCCCATGGGCATCTGCGGCGCCGGCGGTCCGCAGTGCGACGTGCCGATCGGCTTCATCGACTACACGCTGGAGACGCTGCCGACGTTCCGGTGGAGCCGCGACATCGGGCTGAGCGAGTTCGGCACGCTGAAGAGCCGCCGCCTGGTCGAGAAGGAAGCGATCGGCGTGGTCGCCTGCATCACGCCCTGGAACGTGCCGCTGCAGATCAACCTCGCCAAGTGCATCCCGGCACTCGCCGCCGGCTGTACCGTGGTGCTGAAGGCCGCGCCCGACACGCCGTGGTCGGCGACGATGCTGGGGCGCCTGGTGAAGGAGCACACCGACATCCCGGCCGGCGTGTTCAACGTGATCACCTCGGAGGATCCGCGGATGGTCGGCGACCAGCTGGTGGGCGACCCGCGCGTCGACATGGTGTCCTTTACCGGCTCCACCGCGGTCGGCAAGCACATCATGGCGCGCGCCTCCGCGACCGTGAAGAAGGTGTTCCTGGAGCTCGGCGGCAAGTCGGCGAACATCCTGCTCGACGATGCCGATTTCGGCAACGCGCTGTTGAGTGCTCTCGCCGTCTGTTTCCACGCCGGGCAGGGCTGCGCGATCGCGACGCGCCTGCTCGTTCCCGGGAGCCGCCAGGCCGAGGTCGAGGCGCTGCTGAAGACGTATTTCGGCTACATCCAGTACGGCAACCCGGCGGCGGAAGACCAGATCATGGGGCCGTTGATCAACAAGCGCCAGCAGGAGCGCGTGCTCGGCTACATCGAGCGCGGCAGGCAGGAAGGCGCGCGCCTGCTGCTGGGCGGCGGCCGGCCGGCGCATCTGCCGCAGGGCTACTACGTCGAACCCACGGTGTTCGTCGACGTGACGAACGACATGACGATCGCGCAGGAGGAGATCTTCGGTCCGGTGCTCGCGGTCATCGCCTACGAGAACGAGGAGGATGCGATCCGCATCGCCAACGATTCGGTCTACGGTCTGTCGGGCGCAGTGTGGTCGGCCGACGAGGAGCGCGCGCTGCGCGTGGCGCGGCGCATCCGCACCGGCACCATCAACGTGAACGGCGGCAACTTCTACGCCGCCGACGCGCCGTTCGGCGGCTACAAGCAGAGCGGGCTGGGACGCGAGATGGGGCCCGAAGGCTTCGAGGAATACCTCGAGACCAAGACCATCGCGATCGGGGTTTGAGTTCCTGTGGGCATTCGCCGACGGTGCCGATCGTGGGTCGGCATTTCTGCCAGGCACATGTTCGCCATGAATGGCGACCCACAGGTGGCGACCCACAGCCCGACCTACAGGAATCGCTCCGCGAAGCGGTCCATCTCGGCGAGTTTCTCGTCCAGCGTGAGCCTGCTGGCGCGGCCCTTCTCGTCGAGCCACGCGGGCTTGTAGACGTGGTTCACGCCGAGATCCTCGGCGGCACGGTAGAGGTCCGCGGTCCTGCCCTTGTCGTGCACGGCGAGGATGACGTTGAAGTCTTCCATGCCACGCCCGATCGCCTCGCGCTCGCGTCGCAGCTTCAGCATGATCTCGCGCAGCCCCGCGATGTCGTGCATCGAGCCCACCCAGCCCTCGTGGCGCGCGGCGCGTTTCAGCGCCGCGTCGCTGTACCCGCCGATCCAGATCGGCACCGGCTTCACGGTGCCGGGTGACATCTGCAGTTTCGGGAAGTCGAAGTACTTGCCGTGGAACTCGACCACCTCGCCGCTCATCAGCAGGCGCATGACTTCGAGCATCTCGTCGCAGCGCGCGCCCCGATTGCGGAACTCGCGCTCGACCAGCGCGAACTCCGATTCCTGCCAGCCGATGCCGGTGCCGAGGATCATGCGGTCGTTGCTGATCCGCGCGGCGGTCGAGAGCGACTTGGCGATGGAAAAGGGATCGCGCATCGGCAGCACGAAGATCGTGGTGAGGAACTTGATGCGCTTCGTGATCTGCGCCAGCGCGCCGAACTGCACCCAGGGGTCGGGCCAGTGCGTTTCGGGGTACCAGCGGATGATCGCGTCCTCGCTCTCGGGGTAGGCTTCGTACTGCTCCTGGAAGGTGATCAGGTGATCGCCGAGCGTGATCCCCTCGAGCCCGATCTCCTCGGCCTTCAGCGCCAGCGCCGGGATCTGCTCCATGTCGGTCATCGCGACCACTTGCCAGTATTTCATCGGCTCAGCTCCGTCCGGTTTTCGGGTTGTCGTGCTTCGGCGACCAGCGCGGGCCCCGCCTGCGCGGCGTCGAGGTGCCCGGCCTGGTACATCCACAGCAGCAGGTCGTGCAGCAGCGTGCGTATATCGGTGAGCGGGCGGCCCAGCAGCGCGATCGCCGCGGCGTCGTCGCAGGGCACGCTGCGCGTGATCACGCAGGCGGCCTCGTAGGTCAGCTGCGGTTCGCGGCCGGTGAGCACGCGCCGCAGGTCGCCGAGGCGTCCGATCGCGCGCAGCAGCCAGCCCGGCACGCGCCTGGCCGTCACCGGATGCTGCAGCAGCTCGCACAGCAGCCGCAGGAATTCCTCGTCGCGCACGAACGGGCCGCCGAGCATGAAGCGGCGCGGCCCCAGCCCGGGCTCGAGCGCCTTGACGATCAGTTGCGCGATATCGCGCACGTCGACGTACGGCCGGCCGCCCTCGTTGACCAGCAGCTCGTCCTTGCGGATCGCGTCCGCGAGGTAGGCCGGCGTCGCGCTGAAGGTCGGGTCGTGCGGGCCGTGGATCGCTCCCGGGTACACGATGACCACCGGTGCGCCGGCGTCCTGGTGGCGGCGCGCGATGCGCTCGGCCTCGGCCTTGGTCTTCGCATACGCGCTCTTCGGTTCGGTCACGGGATCGTCGGCGCGCTGCACGCGGCGCGCGGCGGGAACATCGCGAGATAGCTCGAGACGTGCACCACCGGATCGACCCCTGCCGCGCGCGCGGCATCCAGCACGATCTGCGTGCCGGTCACGTTGGTCCGGCGCAGCAGCGGCAGCTCGGTGACGTCGGCGGAATACAGCCCCGCGCAATGCACCACCGCATGGCAGCCCGCGACGGCGCGCGCGACGGCCGCGGGGTCCGTGATGTCGCCATCGGCGACTTCGAGCGTGTCTACGCCCACCCCGAGCGGCGCCAGCGCCTTCGCGAGCTTGTCCCGTGAGCGCACCAGCACGCGCACGCGAAAGCGCTCGGGCTGCGCGCACAGCGCGGCCGTCACCCACGCGCCGACCAGGCCGCTGGCGCCGGTGACAAGGACTCTGCGCGTTTCGCTCATCGGGTCGTGTTCCGCGTGATTCCGCTGTTGCCGTGCCGCGAGCGGTGCGCGCCGCGGCGAGTCCGCATCTGACCAAAAAAAACCGCCCGGATCAAATGTTTTTTCAATTGTGCGGGGAGTCGTTGCGGGCTATCCTGCCCCGCGCCACCCACACTTCCCGGAAGCGCCGCCGATGCAGGCTCGAGCTCAGGATCCGGAATTCTCTTGCGCGTCCATCGTCGATGGTTTCGACCTGTGCTTCGATGCCGGCGACAAGGCCAACGGCAGCCTCTATCTCGCGGTGCCGCGCGGCGCCGGACACGCGGCGCTGGCCGAGGACATGGCGCAGCGCCTGCGCGCAGCCGGGCTGTGGTCCGGCGCGCCGGCGAAGTGGGTCGCGGATGAGCACCGCGCCAGCTATCGCGCGCAGCTCGCGCTGGTCGCGGCGGTACGCTACCGTCACCAGGGCGTCGAGCTGCTGGCCACGCGTTTCGATCACCCGAAATTTCCTTCCGACGCCGCGCGCTGGGCCGCGTGGCTGGGCGCACTCGACGCCGCGCTGGTGCGCGCCTGAGCGTCGCGCGGCACGCGAACCACGATAATCAAACGGATCACGAACACGATGGAACCCAAACCCGGATTCACCGGCGCGACGCTCGATCGCGCCGACGCGCTGCGCACCAACGACGAGAAGCTCGCCGCGGCCAGGGCCGACCCGCGCGCGCGGCTGCTCGGCCTGAACGGCCTGGAGCCGCTGATCGGCGGCGACGGCGGCCTGTTGTGGAAGCCGATGCCCGAGGCCGCCGCGGCCAGCGAGCTCGTGCTGCTCGGCCTGGATGGCGAGGAGCCGCGCTTTGCGGAGCTCAGGCTCGAGGAGGCCGACAGCGTGAACCGCTCGATGGCGGTGATGCAGGTGCTGGCGCGCCTGAGCGCCGCGGATGCCGCGCTCTACGGCGGCGCGCGCAGCGTCATCGACTGGCACTACCGCCACCTGTTCTGCGCCCGCTGCGGTGCGGGGACTGCGCTGTTTCGCGCCGGCTGGGGCCGCAAGTGCGCGCGTTGCAACACCGAGCACTTCCCGCGCGTGGATCCGGTGGTGATCATGCTGGCCGAGTTCGGTGGCCGCGTGCTGCTCGGGCGCCAGCCGATGTTCCCGCCGAAGTTCTTCTCGGCGCTCGCCGGTTTCGTGGAGCCGGGCGAATCGCTGGAGGAGGCGGTGCGGCGCGAGCTCTTCGAGGAGGCGGGCATCCGCACCGGCGCGGTGCGCTACGTGGTGAGCCAGCCGTGGCCGTTCCCCTCGTCGCTGATGATCGGCTGCGTGGCCGAGGCGCTGGACGACGCCATCACGCTCGACACCACCGAGCTGCAGGATGCGATGTGGGTCGGTCGCGCCGACGTCGAGGCCGCGCTCGCCGGCGACCCGGCGGCGCCGTTCGCGCCACCGCCGCCGGTCGCGCTGGCGCATTCGCTGTTGCGGGCGTGGCTGGATTCCTGAGCCGGGTGGCGGCGCAGCCGTGCTAGTTGAAGACCTGCCCGATCTGCAGGTACAGCGCACGCTGACTGTTCTCGCCCACACCCACGCCGAGGAATACCGGGCCCAGCGGGGAATCCACGCCCAGGAACAGGCTGCCCGCGTAGATCAGGTCGTCCAGTCTGGCGTCGTCCTTGAAGAACCAGGTGTTGCCGGCCTCGAGGCTCGCGCCGAGGTAGACCGGCAGATCGGTCGGCAGGATCGACTGCTGGTTGAGGCGGCGGTAATACACCAGGTTCGCCAGGCCCAGGTAGTTTCCGGCGAGCGCATCGCGCGTATATCCCGACAGCGACAGGAAACCGCCCAGCGTGAACACTTGTGACGGCAGCGTGAGGATGGTCCGGTCCGCATCGAGATCGAGCTGCGACCAGCGCGCGCTCGCGTTGACGGTGTGGCGTCCCCAGCTGCGCGCGACCAGGGCGCTGCTGCTCCAGGCCTGGTAATCGGCTTCCGCGCCCCAGGAGTCCAGGCCGTCGTCATAACGGCTGTTCAGGCGCATGCCATGGCGCGGGAAATACGAGCGGTCGAGCGAGTCGTAGCGCAGCTCGGCGAAATAGCCGCCGTCGTCCTCGCTGCTCGAGCTGAGCAGCGGTGAACCGATCTGGATGTCGGTGTTCGCGGTGCCGGTATACACACCGGCGCGCAGCGACGCGAGGTTGCTGAAGTTCATGCCGGGCGCCAGCTCGAGGCGGTGGTCGTCGACCACCGCGCGGGCGCGCAGCTCGCCGGTGTCGGCGAGGTTGAGCAGCCGCTGCTGGTAGTCGTACCTGGCGTCGAGGAAGAACCGCCGGTTCATGTCCAGTGGCTGGTAGAACTCGGTGCCGAAGCGCGAGCGCCCGCCCAGCTGCCCCACGGTGTACCACTCCGCGCCCAGGCGGTTGATGCCCTTCTGCCGCCAGCTCGCGCGCAGGCCGAACTCGCTGCTGCCGCGGCTGTCCTGGTCCCAGCTCATGCCGAGCCTGAGGTAGCTGATCCCCCCGGGGTGTGCGGTCGCGCGCAGCGTCATCACGTAGCGCTCGTCCTCGCGCGCCACGTCGTAATCCACGCGCGAGAATTCGTCGAGGCCGTAGATCTCGGCGATGTCGCGTTCCACCTGCGCGCGGTCGAGCGTCTCGCCGATCGGCTGCTTGATCATGTTGCGCAGCAGCGCCTTCGATACCGGGGCATCGCTCTCGACGCGTATCTCGTCGATGCGCGGCAGCCTGAGGCGCGGGCGCTCGGCCACGCGTCGCTCATCGGGACCGGCCGCGAGCGTTGCGAGCTGCGGCGCCATTGCCGCGGCGGCCTCGTAGCCGAGGCGAATCGCCAGCTCGGCCTTGTCGAAACCCATGGTGAGCACGCCGGCCTCGTCCAGTGCCGGTGAGACCAGGACGTCCCCGGGGCCCATGCGCGCGAGCTGCTGCTCGGAGTTCTTGCGCGTCATGATGGTGGTGAGCTGGTCCATGAGCGACAGCACGTTTTCCAGCTTCTTGCGGTCGTAGAGCGGCGTGCCGACGTCGATCACGATCAGGCGGTCGACGCCCATCGCCTGCACCACGTCGACCGGGATGTTGTTGGAGATGCCGCCGTCGATCAGCAGCTTGCCGTCGATGTCGACCGGCGAGAAGATTCCCGGGATCGACATGCTCGCGCGCATCGCGACCGCGAGGTCGCCGCGCGCGAGGATCACGGGATCACCGGTCTCGGTGTCGGTGGCCACGGCGCGGAAGGGGATCGGCAGCGCGTCGAAATCGCGGATGCGCGACACGTGGCCGACGATGTCGTGCAGCACCATGTTCAGGTGCTGGCCCTCGATCGCGCCCATCGGCAGGCGCAGCTTGCCGTCCTTGAAGCGCAGCTTGGCGCGCACCAGGAAGTCGAGATCCTCCTGCTTGCGGCGAAACGAGAGCTGCTCGCGCGGCGTGTTGTCGTCGAAGGCGTATTTCCAGTCGAGCGTGGTCGCGATCTCCTCCATCGCCGCGCCGTCGAGCCCCGAGGCGTACATGGCGCCCACGACGGCGCCCATGCTGGTGCCGGCGATGGCATCGACGCGGATGTTGTGCTCCTCGAGGTACTTGATCACGCCGATGTGCGCCAACCCGCGCGCGCCGCCGCCGGCGAGCACGAGCCCGACGCGCGGCGGCGCGGCGGTTTGGCGCCGGCGGTGCAGGCCAGAACAGCGAGCAGCAGACCGGACAGCCACGTGGCCGGCAGTCGAAGTTTCATGGGCAGGTTCCCGCGCTGGATGGCTGGTGCCGCGGCGCGCGATCGCGGGCCGCGGGTTGGCTCAGTCTAAACGAGTGCCCCGGCCGATTCGATCAAGCGGCCAGCGGGTGACTCGCGCGGGGGCCGAGAGCAAAGGTGAGGATCGCGCAGGCCGTCATGCACCAGACGATCATTGCGCCGGACGGCAGGTCGACCAGCGTCGAGAGCAGCAGGCCGGCCGCGTAGCCGGCAAGGCCCACGCCGTAGGCCGCCGCGAGCCGGCGCCGGCCGAAGCGGCGCGTGGCGAGGCCTGGTACGATCAGGCTCGCGAACACCAGGTAGACCGCCGACGAGCTGCACCGAGGCGGTCACCGCAAGCGCGAACACCACGTAGAACAGCAGCGGGTGCAGTTGCGCGCGCTTCGTGACGAGCAGCGCGGCGATCAGCGCCGTGCCGATCGCGGGCACCAGCAACTGGTCGTAGCGAACCCACAGGATCTGCCCTGCCAGCAGGTCGCGCAGGTGCTCGCCGCCGTGCGGGTTGTTCGCGAGCAGCAGCAGGCCGCCGGTGGCGGCCAGCACGAACAGCACGCCGATCTGCGCCTCCTGCACATCGGGCCAACGCCGCTCGGTCCACGTGAGCAGGCCGGCGCCGAGCAGCGCCGCGCAGGCCGCCGCGAGTTGCGTGCCGAGCCCCTGCGGATCGAAATCGAACAGGCCGGCGACGATCACGCCGAGCGCGGCGATCTGCGCCAGCGCGAGATCGATGAACACGATGCCCCGGCGCAGGATCTGCATCCCGAGCGGTACGTGCGTGACCAGCACCAGCGTGCCGGCGACCAGCGCCGGCGCGACGATCGTCAGGTCGAGCAGCGAGGGCGTCGTCATTTCAGCGCTCCCAGCAGCCGCTGCAGGATGTCGTCGTAGAGCGTGAACAGGTCGGTGGCCGCGTCGGAACCGCCCACGGTATTCGGCAGCATCAGCGCAGGGATCCCGCCCTTCCCGGCGAGCCCTCCGAGGCGCGCTCGCTCTGGTACGGCGTGCGCAGCACCAGCCGGGCGGGCTGCTGCTGCAGTTGCTGCAGCAGATCCGCCAGGTGGAAGCTGCCCGGCTCCAGCCCGGGTTTGGGTTCCAGGCCGAGTTCATGCATACCCAGCCAGTCGAGCAGTAACCATGTCCTTGTGGTGCGTGATCACGCCGGCGCCCTCAGCGGCGTCGGCGTGATGCTGCCAGCGCAGCCTCGGCGTCCCGCGCGCCTCGATCCGGTGCCGGCTCGCGTACAGCCCGTGATCCGCGGGATCGAGCGCGGCGTGCTGGCGCGCGAACGCCTCGGCGGTGGGCGACGTCGCCGAGTCGAGCGCCGATGAGCGGATTGCCGCCGGCCACGTGCCTGGCCGATCGCATCGAGGTGCCGGCGCGGACCGGCCACGCTGCTCGACGGCAGCGGCGCCATCGGCGGTCGTGGTCGCCTGATCGACAACCGCCGGGCGCCAGCCGGTGCTCGAGCTCGCACCCGTGCGGAGCCTACGAGGTCGGCGGCGCACGCCGGGGCGATCGGGCTGGGGCGGCCTCGATGCGGTGGGGCTGCGGCCGATCTCGCGCTGCTCGCGTCTGACGGCTTGCGCGCCCGAGATCGGTCGCGACAGTCGCATTCCGCCTCGCAACGGCACGTGCGCGGCGTGGCGGCAGCAGGCCCCGAGGGATCGATCGCAGATCAGCGAGATGCCTGCACTGGTGGCGCCGTGCGGCGGCGAGGTACTGCGCCGATCGGTCTCGGGTGTTCGGGCGCGCTTCGTCGCGCGTGTGCAGGCGCAGGCGGCTGAATTCGCTCGGCGACCAGTCGAGCATGCCGCTGCTGCGCTCGGGACTGTAGTCCTCCAGCGTCGGGAAATCGGCCGCGCTGAGCAGGCCCTCGCGGAACGCGAGACGGGTGCTGCCGGCATCGAGGCGGTCGTAGCGCAGCCCGAGGCGCCAGTTCGGGATGAACTGGTAGACGCCCTGCACGTACCAGCCGACTGTTCGGACCGGTAATCGGCGAGCCCGGCGCCCAGCGTGGCGTTCGCTGGCTGAGCGCGCCGTCCTCGGTGCGGTCGAAATACTCGGCTGCAGCTTGAGGTTGCGTTCGCGGCTATTGCCGTCGCGAGCCCACTCGTAGACCGCGTGGCGTTCCACAGCGCCGAGTCGCCGCTAACGAGGTGGGGGACGGCCGCATCGAGGCGGTGCACCGTTCCTCGACCCGCGCTCCTCGGCGTCGCTGCTCGGTCGACACGCCGGCCTTCCAGCTCGCGCTGATGCCGATGTCGTTGCCCGCGGACGCGAACAGCGTCCACCGCCGACGCCGTTGACGTTGTCGGCGCCGGGAACGCGTGCCCGTTGCCGAGTCCTCGCCGAGTTCCACGGGTGTCGAGCGGCGCGAGCCACTTCACGTGCGGCGCCGTCGGTCGAGTACTGCCCGCCGAACATGGCCTGGTAGGCCAGCGGCAGGTCGACGAAATCCCAGGCGTGCGCGTGCTGGCCGTTCACGAGCCGAGTGCGGAGTAGAAACGCCCGGCCTGCGGCGGTGAGGCCCCGAGGAAGTCCGGTGGTGCGGAAGAAGGCTTCCTCCGTGCCGATCTCGTTGTCGGGCGACACCGCGAAGGTCGCCTGCCCGTAGAAGCGCGGGTCGAGTTGGCGCTCAGCGTCATTCGCCCTCGCCGAGGCTGAAGCGCGCGCGCCCGGTCCGATCTCCTCGCCGCCGGGAATGAAGCCGCTCAGCACGTAGTCTTCAGGATCGTCGGACGGTTGCTCCAACTGCCCCGAGGATCACCGACATCTGCGGGTTGAAGGCCGAAGGGGCGGGAGCCGCCGGCGCCGCGGCGACGCTTCTTCACGCGCTCGAGGCGGCTCGCGATGCCTCGAGCCGGTCGGTCTGCAGGGCGCCGCGCATCGCGCCGCGGACGAAGCATGCCCGAGGTGCCAGTGGGCGGCGGGTCGAGCGCATCGATACGCGCCTGGAAGGCGCTGCGCGTGGATCGAGTTCCGCGCGCAGTGCGGCGGCCTCGTCCTGCGGCGGTGGTTGCGAGGCGCCATGGGACAGCGTGATTGCGGCCGCGAGGGCCGCACGGGTGAACAGTCGTTGCATCGCTCAATGCTCCGTCGGGGCGGGGTCGTGCCGCGCGTGCGCGCCGGGTCGCGAGCTCGGGCCGAGCAGCGGGCACGATGCGGCGGGCGGGATCGTCGCGGCACGGGTCGGACCGAGGTGGCCCGAGGAGGACCCCGGATCGTGAGCGGCGAGAGGAAGCGGGCACCGGCACGGGCTGCGGCGCCGCGCGGGGCGAAGGCGCGGAGCGGCGGGAGCGGCGACTGGACGCGGTGGTCACCGCGCGCCGGAACCCGTGCCTCGACACAGATCGCACGCAGGCTCTGGTCGGCGTCGACGTGGCGTCGGATCGTGGCCGGCGAGCAGCGTCCGTAGCCCAGGACGCGCGAGCGAGCAGCTGCCAGCGTAGCGGGCGAGCGGGGGTGCGACAGCGGCGTGCGATCGCGGCATGGGCAGCGGACGTGCACGAATGGCGGCACTTTACCGTCCCGGGGCCGCCGAGGGGAAGTGGCGTGGACCGCTCGTTGTGATGCAATCGGGCCTGGACAGGACGCATATCGTGCCATCTGAACTCTTCCATCCGGGCCTGCGCGCCGCGCTGATCGCGCTGCTGATCACTGCGTCGCCGGTGAGCGCGCGGGCTGCCGCCGCCATCGACGGACTCGACGCCAGTTACCGTTTCCTGGTCAGCGACCGCGCCGCGCAGGGCGGTGCGCTGTTCACCGCCACTGCCGGAACCTTGAGTGGCCTGCAGCTGCCGCTGAGCTACGTCGACAGCGCGGACTACTGGGGCGACTACGTGTGCCGGCTGCCCGGGCACGACTGCGCGGTGCTCGATGTCTTCGACGCGAGCGCCTACACGCTGGTGCCGCCGCGCGGCACGCCCGGCGAGCTGCAGACGGAACGCGTCTTCGTGCACAACGGCGCCAACATCTACGATGCCGCGACCTGGCAGATCGCGGTGATGCTGGGCAGCGTGGTGCTGCGTCTGCCCGGGCCGGCGCCGCAGGAAGCCTGGGCACTGGCCAGCGGGCAGAACGCGCTGCTCGCCGCGGGCCACGACGCCGATGCGCCGCACTTTGCGCCGGGCTCGAACCGCGCGGTCACCCGGGGAGAACTGTTCCGTTACAACGGCCGGGCGATCACCGATGCGCAGCGCGCCTTCGCGTACCGCATGCCGGGACGGCGCTGGCTGGCCGACGATCCGTTCATCGACACGCGCCACGCCGGCTGGATCCGCACCACGGACCTGCCCGCGGGCAATCCCGACTACCGCGCGGGCAAGGTCAGCTGGAGCGACTGGAAGGCCTTCACCGGCGAGAACGCCTGGGCCTTCCTGATCGGGCCGCTGCAGGCCGCGCACATCCATTACGTGCGCCAGCGCGGGCTCGCGTACGTGCCGTGGCGCGAGTCCGCGGTGCAGGCGGCGCTGCAGCTGCTGCCCACGTTCGCCGTGATGCAGGCGCCGATCGGCGGCGTGCATTACGCGCCCTCCGGCACGCTGCGCAACCGGCTCGACGAGGCGGTCGATCCGCGCGAGATCGTGGTCGAGAACAACGTCTCGCTTTACGCGGGGCTCAGGATCCTCGAGGCCACGCTGCGCGCGCAGCTGCAGCACGACCGTGCCCTCGATCCCGGTGACCGGGCCGCCATCGATCGTGCGCTCGCACTGATCGCCGTGATGCTCCACGGCGGACAGAACCCGGACGCCGCGCCCACCGCCGGGCTGCTCGCCTTCTTGCGCGAGCACGCCTGGCGCGACGGGGAGTTCGTGCAGGGCGGACTCGCGCTCGGACCGCAGGAGGGCAACGCCTGGCTCCCGACCACCAGCCCGCGCGCCGTCGATGCCAACACCTGGGGCGTGGCTGCGCTGGGCCCGGGCACCATCGACGGCTGGTTCGGCTTTGGCGCGGCCGTGCGCAACTGGCAGCAGCTCAAGCGCTGGGGTGGCTACGGCGAGGGCGCCACGCTGTGGGGGGTGGGCTATTCCGAGCTCGACGGCAACGGCATCGACGCCAACGGCGCGTTACCGCTCCGGCATCCTTTCCTCGGAGTGGACCGCGGGCGCGATCACCATGGTGCGCAGCATGATCGCGCACTACGGCCGCATCGCGCGCGACGAGCCGCGGTACGCCGAGGCGCAGCGCTACCTCGAGGAGCTGCGCCGCGACGAGCAGTCCATGCTCGCCGGCATCCAGCGGCTGCGCCTCGACGCCTACCTCGCGACCCCGTTTGCCGGCAAGCCGCCGCAGTACCAGCGCCTGCTGCCGCTCGGCCCGGCCGTGCAGCCCTACGTCTATGCCAGCCGCCGTTACGCGATACCGTTCGGCTGGTACGCCAACCCGCTGCCCAGCACCTGCGCGACCGCGTGGGTGCTCATGCTGGCCGCGGGATTCGACCCGTTCGGCTATGGCGGGGCGCCGAACTGACGGACCAACCATGCCGGCAACCCCGGATGACAGGGAGCCTCGTCATGCTGCAACACAACGTCACTCTCGATGACAAGTACACCCTCGCCAGCGGGCGCGCCTACATGACCGGCATCGAGGCGCTGGTGCGCCTGACGATGCTGCAGCGCGAGCGCGACCGCGCGCGCGGGCTGAACACCGCGGGCTTCGTCTCGGGGTACCGCGGTTCGCCGCTCGGCGGCCTCGACCAGGCGCTGTGGAAGGCCCGTCCCCATCTCGCGCGGCACGACGTGGTGTTCCGTCCCGGCGTCAACGAGGACCTGGCGATGACCGCGGTGTGCGGCACGCAGGAAGTCACGCTGTTTCCCGGCGCGCGCGTCGATGGCGTTTACGCGATGTGGTACGGCAAGGGCCCGGGGCTCGATCGCAGCATGGACGTGCTGAAGCACGCCAACGCCGTCGGCACCTCGCAGTACGGTGGCGTGCTCGCGGTGGTGGGCGACGACCACGCCTGCAAGTCCTCGACGCTGCCGCACCAGTGCGAGCACGCGTTCATGGGCGCTTCTGCTCCCGTTCTCAACCCTGCCAACGTCCAGGAGATTCTCGACCTCGGCCTGTTCGGCTGGGAGCTGTCGCGCTACTGCGGCTGCTGGGTCGGCTTCAAGGTGATCACCGAGAACTGCGATGCCGCCGCCTCCGTCGACATCGACCCGCACCGTGTCAGCGTGAAGATTCCCGAGGAGTTCCGGCTGCCGCCCGGCGGCGTGCACGCCCGGCTGCACGACACGCCGCTGGCGCAGGAAGAGCGCCTGAACCTCTACAAGATCTACGCGGCGCGCGAGTTCGCGCGCGTGAACAACCTGAACTACATCGCGATCGACAGCCCGCGTCCGCGTCTTGGCATCGTGACCACCGGCAAGTCCTACCTCGACGTGCTGCAGGCGCTCGAGGATCTCGGCATCGACCGCGACAAGGCCGCCGAGCTCGGCATCCGCGTGTTCAAGGTCGGCATGCCGTGGCCGCTGGAGCCGGTGGCCACCCACGCCTTCGCCGAGGGGCTCGAGGAAATCCTCGTGGTCGAGGAGAAGCGCTCGATCATCGAGGACCAGCTCACCGGGCAGCTCTACAACTGGCCGGTGGAGCGCCGCCCGCGCGTGATCGGCGAGTACGACGAGCACGGCCGCTCGCTGCTGCCCAACCTGGCGGAGCTCACGCCGGCGATGGTCGCGCGCGCGATCGCGAGCCGCATCGGCCGCTATTACCAGAGCGAGGACATGCAGCGGCGGCTCGATTTCTTCGACCGCAAGGAACAGTCGCTGGCCGCGCCGCGCGCGATCATCGAGCGCACGCCGCACTACTGCTCGGGCTGCCCGCACAACACCTCGACCGTGGTGCCCGAGGGCAGCCGCGCCGGCGGCGGCATCGGCTGCCACTACATGGTCACGTGGATGGACCGCAGCACCGACACCTTCACGCAGATGGGCGGCGAGGGCGCGACCTGGATCGGGCAGGCGCCGTTCACCGCGACGAAGCACGTGTTCCAGAACCTCGGCGACGGCACCTATTTCCACTCCGGCATCCTCGCGATCCGCGCCGCGGTGGCCGCCGGCGTCAACATCACCTACAAGATCCTGTACAACGACGCGGTCGCGATGACCGGCGGCCAGCCGATCGACGGCGAGCTCACGGTGGCGCAGCTCATCGAGCAGATCCACGGCGAGGGCGTGCAGCGCATCGCGCTGGTCAGCGACGACCCGGAAAAATACCCGCGCGCGCTGCATCACGCCGCCGGAGTGACCATTCATCACCGCGACGAGCTCGACGCCGTGCAGCGCGAATTGCGCGAGATCCCCGGCACCACCGTGATCATCTACGACCAGACCTGCGCGGCCGAGAAGCGGCGCCGGCGCAAGAAGGGCGGCTGATCCCGATCCCGACCGGCGCGTGTTCATCAACGAGCTCGTGTGCGAAGGCTGCGGCGACTGCGGCGTGCAGTCGAACTGCCTGTCGGTGCTGCCGAAGGAAACCGCCTTCGGGCGCAAGCGCATGATCGACCAGAGCGCCTGCAACAAGGACTTCAGCTGCCTCAAGGGCTTCTGTCCCAGCTTCGTGACGGTGCGAGGGCGGGCGGCTGCGCAAGAGTCGCGCGGTGCAGGGCGAGGTCGGGTTCCCCGCGCTGCCGAGCCCGCGCTGCCCGCCCTGGCGCAGCCCTGGAACACCGTGGTCACCGGCATCGGCGGCACCGGCGTGCTGACCGTGAGCGCCATCCTCGGCATGGCGGCGCATCTCGAAGGCAAGGGCTGCACGGTGCTGAACCAGACCGGCCTGGCGCAGAAATTCGGCCCGGTCGTCAGCCATGTGCGCATCGGGCGCCGGCAGGCCGACATCCACGCGGTGCGCGTCGCGGCGGGCGATGCGGACCTGCTGCTCGGCTGCGACCTGGTGGTGAGCGCGGCCGGGGATCCGCTGGCCAAGGTCGACATCGAGCGCTCGCATGCGATCGTGAACGCGTTCGAGTCGCCCACGGCGGCCTTCACGCGTGATCCCGACGTCGACTTCCCCGCCGCGGCGATGAAGGCCAGGATCGAGGAGGAGGTGGGCGCCGGGAAGAGCGCCTTCATCGATGCCACCCGGATCGCCACGGCGCTGCTGGGGGACGCGATCGCGGCCAACCTGTTCCTGCTCGGCTTCGCGTTCCAGCGCGGACTGGTGCCGCTGTCGGCTGACGCGATCGAGCGCGCGATCGAACTGAACGGTGTCTCGATAGCGTTCAATCGCCAGGCCTTCCTGTGGGGGCGGCGCGCCGCGCACGATCTGGCGGCGGTGCTCGCGGTCGCAGGGCTGGATGCGGGAGACGAGTCCGACGAGCCCACGCTCGACGACGTCATCGCCACGCGCGCGGCGTTCCTGCGCGATTATCAGGACGAGGCGTGGGCGGCGCGCTACCGCGCGCTGGTCGGGAAGGTGAGGGCGGCGGAGCAGGCGCTGGGCACGGCGGGCGGCTTGGCGCTGACCGATGCCGTGGCGCGCTCGCTGTTCAGGCTGATGAGCTACAAGGACGAGTACGAGGTCGCGCGGCTGTACACGGATGGCAGTTTCCTGCGCGAGCTGGCGCAGCAGTTCGAGGGCGACTACACGCTGAAATTCCATCTCGCCCCGCCGCTCGTGGCGAAGCGCGATGCGGCGACGGGACACCTGCGCAAGCAGGAATTCGGTCCGGCGATGATGAAGGTATTCGCGCTGCTGGCGAAGCTGCGTCGCCTGCGCGGCACGCGGTTGGACATCTTCGGCTACAGCGCCGAACGGCGCCTCGAGCGCGCGCTTATCGGCGAATACGAAGCGCGGATCGATGGCCTGCTGGCACGCCTCGATGCGCGCAATCACGCGACCCTCGTCGAGATCGCCGCGCTGCCGCAGACGATGCGCGGCTTCGGTCACGTGAAGGAGCGCAACATCGCGACGGCGCGCTACGCGCGAGAAACTGCTGCTCGCGCGCCTCGCCGTGGCAGGTCGAGGTGCGGTGCCTCTCGAACATCCAATGTCAGGCTGAATCCGGACGCAGCCCGGTCCGGCGCCGACTGTTCGGCTGAAGCCGAACCTACGTGGGTGTGCCGAAGCGGCGTCGCACCAGCACGTAGAACAGCGGCACGAAGAAGATCGCGAGCACGGTGGCCGAGATCATGCCGCCGACCACGCCGGTGCCGATCGCGTTCTGCGCACCGGAACCGGCGCCGTTGGCGATGGCGAGCGGCAGCACGCCGCAGACGAAGGCCAGCGAGGTCATGAGGATCGGGCGCAGCCGCAGGCGGCACGCTTCCAGCGTGGCCTCGAGCAGGCCCACGCCGTGCTCCTGGCGGGCCTTGGCGAACTCCACGATCAGGATCGCGTTCTTCGCCGACAGGCCGATCGTGGTCAGCAGCCCCACCTGGAAATAGATGTCGTTGGCCTTGCCGGCGAGCGTTGCGGCGAGCACGGCGCCGAGCACCCCGAGCGGCACCGCGAGCATGATCGCGAACGGAATCGACCAGCTCTCGTAGAGCGCGGCGAGGCACAGGAACACCACGAGCAGCGACAGCGCGTAGAGCAGCGGCGCCTGGCCGCCCGATTGCTGCTCCTGCAGCGAGACGCCGGTCCACTCGAAGCCGATGCCGGGCGGCAGCTCGGCGATGATGCCGGCAATCGCCTGCATGGCCTGCCCGGTGCTGACACCCGGCGCCGACTGGCCCTGGATCTCCACGGCGGGAATGCCGTTGTAGCGCGTGAGTCGCGGCGAGCCGTAGGTCCAGCGCGCGGAGGCGAATGCCGCGAACGGCACCATCTGGCCCTTGTCGTTGCGCGCGTACCACTTGTCGAGGTCCTCGGGCTGCATGCGCGCGCCGGCCTCGCCCTGCACGTAGACCTTCTTCACACGGCCGCGGTCGATGAAGTCGTTGACGTAGCGGCCGCCCCAGGCCGTGGAGAGCACGTCGTTGATGCCGGCGATGGACAGCCCGAGCGCGCTGGCCTTGTCGTGGTCGATGTCGAGCTGCAGCTGCGGCGTGTCCTCCAGCCCGTTCGGGCGCACGCCGCGCAGTTGCGGATGCTGCGCCGCCAGCGCGAGCAGGCGGTTGCGCGCGTCCATCAGCGCGGCATGGCCCAGCCCGCCGCGGTCCTGCAGGTACAGCGTGAAGCCGGTGGCATTGCCGAGCTCGCGCACCGGGGGCGGAACCAGCGGAAAGGCGATGCCGTCGGGGAGGGACCGCAACGCCTGCCGCGCGCGTTCGGCGAGCGCCTGCACGCCCTGCGACGGTTCTGTCCGCTCGTCCCAGGGGCGCAGCTCGACGAAGGCCTGGCCGGCGTTCTGGCTGCTGCCGGCGAAGCTGAAGCCGCTGGTGGCGAAGACCTTGGTGACCAGCCCGTCCTCGTTTTCGAGGTAGTGGCGGCTGATCTGCTCCATGGTCTTCTGCGTGCGCTCCAGGGTCGCGCCCGGCGGCAGCTGTGCCATCGTGATGATGAAGCCGCTGTCCTCGTCGGGCAGGAAGGCGGTCGGCAGGCGCAGGAACAGCACGGCCAGCGCGGCGAGCAGCAGCGCATAGAGCACGAGATAGCGCAGTCCGCGGCGCAGCCACGCTGCGACGGTGCGCGTATAGCCCTCGGTGGCCGCGGCGAACGCGCGGTTGAACCAGCCGAAGGGGCCACGCGCCGCGTCACCACCCGCGTGCGGGCGCAGCAGCGTGGCGCACAGCGCCGGCGTGAAAATCAGTGCCACCAGCACCGACAGGACCATCGCGGAGACGATCGTGATCGAGAACTGGCGGTAGATCAGGCCGGTGGAGCCGCCGAAGAAGGCCATCGGCACGAACACTGCCGACAGCACCAGCGCGATGCCGACCAGCGCGCCGCTGATCTGTCCCATCGCCTTGTGCGTCGCCTCGCGCGCGGGCAACCCTTCCTCGCGCATCACGCGTTCGACGTTCTCGACCACCACGATCGCGTCGTCGACCAGCAGGCCGATCGCCAGCACCATCGCGAACATCGTGAGCGTGTTGATGCCGAAGCCGAAGGCCGCCAGTACCGCGAAGGTGCCGAGCAGCACCACGGGCACCGCGAGCGTGGGGATCAGCGTGGCACGGAAGTTCTGCAGGAACAGCAGCATCACCAGGAAGACCAGCCCGATCGCCTCCAGCAGCGTGATCACCACGCCGTGGATGGATTCCTTCACGACGGGCGTGGTGTCGTGCGGGATCGCCACGTGCAGGCCCGGCGGAAAGTGCGCCTCGAGCTCGGCGAGGTGCGCGCGCACGGCCGCGGCGGTCTCCAGCGCATTGGCGCCGGATTGCTGCATGATGCCGAGGCCTGCCGCCGGCTTGCCGTTGAAGCGGCTGCGCAGGTTGTAACTCTCGCTGCCGAGCTCGATGCGCGCCACGTCGCGCAGGCGCAGCGTCGAGCCGTCGGTATTGACGCGCAGCAGGATGGCGCCGAACTGCCCGGGCGTCTGCAGCCGCGACTGCGAGCTGATGGTGGCCGATATCGGCTGTCCTGGAATGGCGGGTGTGCCGCCGAGCTGGCCCGCCGAGACCTGCGCGTTCTGCGCCTCGATTGCCGCGCGCACATCGGCCGGCGTCAGCGAGAAGCTGTAGAGCTTCGCCGGATCCAGCCAGATGCGCATCGCGGCCTGCGCACCGCCGAGTATGCGGATGTCGCCCACGCCCTTCACGCGGCTGACGCTGTCGAGGATGTTCGAGACCATGTAGTCCGCGATCTGCAGCTCGGCCATGCTGCCGTCCTCGGAGTAGAACGCGACAACCAGCAGGATGTTGGCGGTGGCCTTGGTCACGCGCAGCCCCTGCTGCTGCACCTCGCGCGGCAGCAGCGGTGTGGCCAGCTGCAGCTTGTTCTGCGCCTGCACCTGGGCGATGTTGACGTCGGTGCCCGGTGTGAAGGTCAGCGTGACGAGGGCATTGCCCGACGAGTCGCTGGTGGAGGACATGTACAGCAGCCCGTCGAGCGCCTTCATGTTCTGCTCGATCACCTGCGTGACGGTGTCTTCGAGCGTGCGCGCCGAGGCGCCCGGATACGAGGCGCTGATGTTGACCGACGGCGGGGCGATCTCGGGATACTGGCTCACCGGCAGCGTGGGGATCGCCAGCGCGCCGGCCAGCATCACCACGATCGCGATGACCCACGCGAAGATGGGCCGCTCGATGAAGAAGCCGGCCATCAGTGCGCTGCCGCTCCGGCGACCGCCGCCGGTTCGCACCGGGCGCTGTACCGGCGCCACGCGGCTGCCGGGCTGCACTTTCTGCAGCCCGTCGAGCACCACGACGTCACCGGGCTGCAGGCCGGATTCGACCAGCCAGTTGCCAGCCACGCTGCGGCCCACCCGTAACGGACGCAGCGTGGCTGTCTGGTTTTCGTCCACGACCAGTGCCGCGGCGTTGCCCTGCGCGTCGCGGATCAGCGCCTGCTGCGGCAGCAGGATCGCGTCGGCGCGCACGCCCTCGGCGAGCATCGCGCGCACGTACATGCCGGGCAGCAGCCGCTGCTCGGGATTCGGGAACACCGCGCGCAGCGTCACGCTGGCCGTGCTCGGGTCGATGGTCACGTCGGAGAACGCCAGGCGCCCCTGGTGCGGGTAGGTGCTGCCGTCCTCGAGCACGAGCGTCACCGGCGCGGCGTCGCTTTCAGCGCCCTGCAGGCGCCCGGCCTGCATGTCGTCACGCAGCCGCAGCAGGTCCTGGCTGGAGCGCGTGATGTCCACGTACATCGGATCGAGTTGCTGCACCGTGGCCATGGCCTGTGCCTGGTCGGCGGTGACCAGCGCGCCGGGCGTGACGTCCGACTTGCCGATGCGGCCGCGGATCGGCGAGGTGATGCGCGTGCGCTGCAGGTCGATGCGCGCGCGTGCCAGCAGCGCGCGCTGTTGCGCCACTTCCGCGGCGGCCTGCTGCTCCACGGCGATGGCGTCGTCGGCATCCTGCTGGCTCACGGCGTGCCTGGTCGACCAGTTCGCGAAAGCGCCTGGCGCGCAGGCTCGCGGTGTGCGCGGCGGCCTCGGCCTTGGCGAGGGCGGCTGCGGCGGTGCTCACCTCGGCCTCGTAGGTGTCGGGATCGATCAGGTAGAGCGCGGCGCCCGCGGCAACCTCCGCGCCTTCGGTGAACAGGCGTTCGCGGATGATCCCGCTGACCTGCGGCCGCACTTCGGCCACCAGGTAGGCCGAGGTGCGGCCGGGCAGTTCGACGCTCAGTTGCAGCTCCTGCGGCTCCACGGTGAGCACGCCCACTTCGGGCGGCGGCGGTGCGGCAGGAGCCTCGGTACCGCCGTTGCCGCAGCCGGCGAGCAGCATCACCGCAGACAGCACGGCCGTGGCCAGGGCTGACAGCAGGACTGTCCGGCGCAGCAGGGTCTGGATCATTCGAACGCTCCTCGGTAAGACAGGCAGGGGGTTCGCCGAAAAATAGGTTGAGCGTTCATTCTATTTTCGTCTATGCTTTGCGTCAAGCTACCATTCGTGGACAGGCGGCACGAACCGGGAACCCGATAATGGCCATTGCATGCGGTGACAAGGATCGGGCGCAGATGCGCCGGGAGCAGGTGCTGAAGGCGGCCGCGGCGTGCTTCCAGCGCCACGGCTTCCACGGCGCCAGCATGGCGCAGATCTCGCACGAAGCCGGGATGAGCGTCGGCCACATCTACCACTACTTTGCCAACAAGGAAGCGATCATCGCGGCCATCGTGGCGGGCGACCAGCAGCAGATCCTGGCCATCGACGACGAGATCCGCAGCCACGAGGACTGGGCCCGTGCCATGGTCGAGCACGTGCCGCGCGGGACTCGAGCGCGCCGTGGAAGGGCACGCGCGGTCCGCTGCTGCTGGAGGTGCTGGCGGAGGCGGCCCGCAACCCGGCGGTGGCGGCGCTGGTGCAGCAGGCTGACGCCGAGGTCCGGCGCAAGGTCGGTGAAACCCTGCGCATTGCCAGCGGTCACGGTGACGAGCTCAGCGATCCCGACGGCCGCGTCGAGGTTCTCTCCGCGCTCTACGAAGGACTGCAGATTCGCGGCGTGCGTCATCCCGGGATGGATCGCGCCGCCACCGCCCGCGTGATGCAGCGCGTGATGCGCGCACTGCTGGAGCCCTGATCGCAGCGGCGGCCTCCGGGCGCCGCCGCGACAGCGCCTCAGTCCGGCGCCGCTTCGTTGTGCACGGCCGCGATCATGCGCGCCAGCGCCAGCCGCACGTCGGGCGCGTGCAGCAATTCGGGCAGCCGTGCCAGCTGCGGCAGGCGCAGGTAGCCCTGCAGGTGGTGCAGTTCGGGTGCCCCGGTATTCCTCAGCTCGATCTCCTCGGCCCGTTCGACGCGCTGCCGCGCGATCGCCTCGCCGATGCGCGCGCAGGCGTAGATCAGCGCGCTGCGCGGCGCCTGGGCGGGATCGCTCTGGCCCACGGGTGTCACCACGATGCGTCCCGCTGCCGCCACCGCATCGACGATGGGCGGCGGCAGTCCCCACGCGCGGATCACGATCGTGCCGAGCAGCACCGAGCTGGCGCCGAGCTGCTCCTGCTCGAAACGAAGCCGCTCGACCAGATCGAGCTCCCGGATCGCGCCGGCTTCGTTGCCGAGCAGCGAAGGCACCGCGAGATCGCCGAGAAAGGAAAGTATCGTCTGCGTGCCGAGCGTGCCCGTGTCGGTGAATCCGAGCCTGGGCGCGAGCAGCGCGCAGAGTTCCGCGGCCATCCTTCCCGCCTCCCAGACGCTGTCGCAATAGCTGCCCAAGCGCGGCCTCCTCGACCGCGAAGGATTCCTGCAGCACGAAGCTGAGCGCCATGCTGCGCACCGTGTTCATGCCGAGGTAGGTGATCGCGTGGGCAACGCTCGCGATCGGTGACTGCAGGCCGTAGAAAGGCGAGTTCGCCCGCCCCAGCACCTTCGCCGCCAGTCGCGGCTCGCTCATCACGAGCTCGGAACAGCTCCTGGGCGCGTTGCCCGACATGATGTCCGCCGCCATGAAGTGCTGCAGTCCGCGCGGCGGCATCGCGACGTGCCGCAGCTGCGTGGCGAGCTGTGTGCTGCGCTGCGTGGTGATCTCGTGCTCGTCGGCGAGCCAGAAGCCGTTCAGGGCGTCGGGAAGCGGCGCGGGGTCTTCGGTTGCCAGGCCGCCGGGTGGCGCTGGCGCGGTGCCGGCGCCGGTATCGGTCGCCACCGCGCGGCGCCGTTCCGCCGGCGCGGTGCCCGGCTTGCGGCGCCGCGTCTCGGACTTCGCGCCGCGCGTCAGGATCACGGTGGCGGCAAGGGTGACGGCAGCAGCGGCGCCGACGGCGGCGGCCGTGTAGAGCATGGAATCCATTCGCGTCCCTGTGAATTGCGGCGGGCGTTCGACAAGCCAAGCCTAGCGAGGGCTGCGTTGAATTCAAACGAGCAGCGGCGACTCAGGCGGTAGAAAATTCACCCTGCGTCGTAGCCCATCTGGGCCTTGTGGCCGCAGGCCGGATCAGGGTTGCTGCGCCGCGAAGGTGTCGCAACTGCCGATGTCCCCGGATTCGAAGCCGCGCCGGAACCAGCGCACGCGCTGCTCGGAGCTGCCGTGCGTGAAGCTGTCGGGCACCGCATAGCCCTGCGTCTGCTTCTGCAGCCGGTCGTCACCGATCGCGGTGGCCGCGCCCAGCGCCTCCTCGAGATCGCCCGGATCGAGGATCTGGCGCGAGCTGTCGGCGTGGTTGGCCCAGACGCCGGCGAAGCAGTCGGCCTGCAGTTCCTGGCGCACCGACAGCGCGTTCACCTGCGCCTTCGAGGCGCCGCGGCCGGCGGCCTGCACCTGCGCCGAGATGCCGGTCAGGGTCTGCACGTGGTGGCCCACCTCGTGGGCGATCACGTAGGCCTGGGCGAAATCGCCCGGCGCGCCGAAGCGCTGGTGCAGCTCGTCGAAGAACGACGAGATCGAGATAGACCTTGTGGTCGGCGGGACAGTAGAACGGCCCCATCGCGGCCTGCGCATACCCGCAGGCCGATTGCACGCTGCCGCTGAACATCACCAGGCGCGGATCCTCGTAGTTGCGCCCGAGCGCGGCGAACTGCTGGCGCCAGGTGTCCTCGGTGCTGCCGAGCACATGCGCGACGAACTCCGCGCGCTCCTGCTCCGCGGCCGAGGGCGCGGCCTGCTGGCCGGAGGGCGCCTGCACGCCCGGCCCGCCGGTCGTCAGCAGCGAGAGGATGTCCACGCCGAGGAACTGTGCGCCGATCACCACCACCGCGAGGATGCCGAGCAGGTAGCGTCCGCCGCGCGAGCGCAGCAGCATCGGCAGCAGTTGCAGCAGCACCGGGGCGCCGCTGGCAAGGCGCGGCGAGGCGCTCTGGCCGCGGCGGTCCTCGACGTTCTCGCTGCGACGTTCTTCGCTTCCAGCGCATATACGATCCTCCGTTCGCGGTGCCGCGGTCCCACCCGCTAGCGAGCAGCCGCGGCGCGAGCATAGCAGAGCCAGCGGCGCAGCGACCACGGCACGGGAACGGCCGCTTGACGTTCGCGGACGCGCATGGGAGCGTTGCCGCTCGATGACAGCCAACGGCTGGCGCGCGACCGTGCGCGAGCCGCCGCGCCAGTACCACGACGAGGAGCCAGAGATGCCGGCAGATTCCGCCCTGACCAGCGAAACCCTGTCCGGCGCGCTCGCGCCCGGCGGCGCGATGGCGCGCGACTTCAACGCGGTGTGGGAGCAGCTGTGGCGGCAGGACCACGTGCCGCCACGGCTGCTCGAGCTCTGCCGCCTGCGGCTGGCGCAGCTGCTCGGCGCCAGCGCCGAGCTCGATGCGCCGCGTGGCATCGAGCGCGACCCCGAGCGGATCGAGGCGGTGCGCAGCGGCGCTATCACCGCAGCGCGCGCTTCGACGCCGCGGAGCAGGCGGTGCTGGAGTTTGCCGAGATCTACGCGCAGGATCCGGGCGCCCTCACCGACGAGCTCGCCGACGGCGTGAAGCGGCATTTCGGCGAAGCGGGCTGGTGTGCCTGATCGAGGCGCTGGGTTTCATCGAGGGGCGCATCCGTCTCGCCCTGATGTTCACGGCGCTCGGCGCCGCCACGGCACACTGAGGGGAAGCGATGGGTACGGGCAATCCACGGGCGGGAACGCCGCCGACCGTCACCGGCAACGTGATCCGCGACAGCAGCATGGGGCTGGCGACGCAGCTGATCGACCCGATCGTGCGGCTCAACGACAGCGTGTGGCGGCGCAACAGCGTGCGCCTCGCCCTGGTCGAGATGCTGCGCCTGCGCAATGCGCGCACCGTGAACTGCGTGTTCTGCAAGGCCGCACGCTACGACGTGGCGCGTCAGGACGGGCTGACCGAGGACAAGGTCGCGCAGATCGACGACGGCTTCGCCAGCCAGCGGGCTCTCCGAGGTCGAGAAGCTGGTGCTCGGTTTCGCCGATGTGTACCTGCGCGATCCCGGGCATTTCGATCCGCAGTTGATCGCGCGGCTGCGCGAGCAGTTCTCCGACGAGCAGATCTGCCACATGGCGGTGGCGCTGGCGACATTCAACGCCAGCTCCAAATGTGCCGTCAGCCTCGGCGGCATGCCGGAGTTCGTGCCGGTGATGGAAGTGACGCTGCCGCCGCCGGTCGAGGCGAGCGCGTAGCGCCAGGGTGCCGGCAACCGCCGGTGCAACGGAACGTTGCATGAAGCCGCTGCTGCGCCCGGGACAGCTCTCCGTCGGCGTGAACGTGAACGTCTCGCACCTCGCGGCCACGCCGATGGGGGTCACGGTGCGCGCCGAGGCGACGTTCACCGGCATGCAGGGAAAACTCTACTGCTTCGAACTGAACGCGTGGGACAAGGGCGGCCTGATCGGGCAGGGCTCGCACACGCGTGCGATCATCGCCAGCGAGCGGCTGCTGACCGGGGCGCGCGCGCGCAACGAGTCGGCGCCGGCTAGGCGGCGCGCAGCGCCCCGGGAGTCGCGCGACGACCAGCGCCGTCATGAATGCGGCATCACCGCGTCGGGTCGTTCCGCCGATTCGGCGCAGAAATGCTCGTGCAGCACGCGGATGACGTCGAGCGCAGGGCCGGGGTGCACGCTGTAGTAGATGGTCTGCGCCTCGCGCCGCGTGTCGACCAGGCGCTCCGCGCGCAGCACCGCCAGGTGCTGCGACAGCGCCGACTGGGACAGGGCGATACGCGCGTTCAGTGCGCCCACCGACAACTCGCCTTCGCACAGGGTGCAGAGAACCATCAGCCGGTGCGGGTTGGCCAGGCACTTGAGCATGGCGGCCGCGCGCTCGGCGTGGCGACCCATTTCCTGTGTATCGGCGACAAGGTGACTGGAAATTGTCGCTGACTGATGTTGCCGTCATGCGGGGCGTCATCCCTTTGTATATCGGGTGGGGCTAATCTAATGTTGCCGTGATGGGGCGGCCATGCTGCCCGCACGATAGACTGTACGAACTATTAGCCCGAATCGGGGAGAGGGTGCGCATGCGTGCGATGATGGTCTTATTCACGATCCTGGGTTTCGTGGCGCTCGCCAGCGCCGCTGCTGCCGAGGATGCGCGGCTGGCGGCCTCGCGCGACATCGCGATGAGCATGCAGTCGGCGCTGAAGGGCGAACTGATGCAGGCCATGGCAAGCGCCGGCCCGGTGGGCGCGATCGCGGTGTGCCGGACGCGCGCTCCGGCCATCGCCGGGCAGGCGGGCAGCGCCGCCGGCGTGCGCGTGTCGCGCACCGCGCTCAGGCTGCGCAACCCGGCCAACGCGCCGGACCAGGCGAGCCGGGCCGTGCTGGAACAGTTCACCGAACGGCTGCGCGCTGGCGCCGCACCCGGGGAGCTGGAGCATTTCGCGCCCGCGATCGACGGCGGCGCACGTTTCATGACGGCGATCGTGATGCAGCCGCCCTGCCTGGTCTGCCACGGCGACAACATTGCCGAGCCGGTGCGCCAGGCGCTGCGCGATCAGTATCCCGCCGATGCCGCGACGGGCTTTGCCGTCGGCGAGCTGCGCGGCGCGGTGGTGGTCGACTGGCCGGCCGGCGCGGAGGATGCCCGATGATCAGGAAATGTGCCGCGTGCGGTGCCGCGAACCGGGTGCCGGCGGCAAGGCTTTGCGACACGGGCCGCTGCGGCGCGTGCAAGGCTGCGCTCCCGCCGCCGGCCGAAGCGCTCGAGGCGGATGCCGCGCTGTTCGACGAGGTGATCGGCGGCGCCGCGGTGCCGGTGCTGGTGGATTTCTGGGCACCGTGGTGCGGACCTTGTCGCACGGCTGCGCCGGAGGTGTCAAAGGCGGCGGCGAATCTGGCCGGCCGCGCGCTGGTGCTGAAAGTCAACACCGAGGAGCAGCCCGCGCTGGCGCAGCGCTACCGGGTGCAGAGCATTCCCAACTTCGCCGTTTTCCGCGGCGGCGTGCTGAAGCGCCAGCAGCCGGGCCTGACGGGGCACCGGCAGCTGGAAGCGCTGGTGCTGGAGTCCTGATGCGCGCGGCATCCGCGCGCAACCGCGCCTTAGTCGGCTTCCCGGTGCTGCGCAGCGTGCCCGGCGGGGCGGCGAGGGCATGAGCGCACTGAAGGTCTGGTTCGCCATCGCCACCCGGCCCGCAATCGTGAAGCGCAGCGTGCGCGTCGCGCTGGTGGTGGGCACGCTGCTCACGCTCATCAACCAGGGTGGCCGCCTGCTCGCGATCGATATCGATGCGCCGACGCTGGCGCGCATCGTGCTCACCTATATCGTGCCCTACTGCGTGTCCACCTGGGCGGCGGTTGGGGCCCTGCACGACCGGGGAACGGGGTAACTGCTCATGGCACGGATAGACATCCGGGTGCTCGGGCGCAAGGCGACCGAAGACAGGGTGGCAAGCTACGTCGATTCCTTCCTTGCGCGAGCGGCCGCCGGCCAGCCTGCCGAGGTGCGCAAAAAATATCTGCTGCTGTCCACACCCCGCACGGGCTCCAACTGGCTGGCGCACGAGCTCAGGAGCGAGGGCGAGCTGGGTTATCCCTACGAATGGTTCAGCCCCGTTTATATCGGCAGCGTTCTCGGTCGCCTGGGCAGACCCTTCGACAGGAGGCATTACAGCGATCTCGTTCTCGCCGGTTCGACGACGCCGAACGGCGTGTTCGGCCTGAAGGCGCAACTTGACCAGGTGATTCGCCTGCGCAACGAGCAGCAGTTCGACCTGATGGAGCTCGGATTCGATGCCGTGATCTGGCTGGAGCGACGTGACGTGGTAGCGCAGGCCTATTCCTACGTGCGCAGCCTGAAGACCAATGTGTTTTCGCGATACACCGAACAGGAAAGGAAGGTCGAGGAACTGAGCAACCCGCACCTGGTGGTCGAGACCTCTGCCGTCCTGAATGCCGCGGCGCAACTGACGCAATGGCGCGAGATTTTCGCAACGCACTTCCGCTCCCGCACGGACCTGTGCCTGAGCTACGAGGACATCATGGAGGAGGGCATCGATTCGGCGGTGTCGCGGCTGCGGCAATTGCTCGGCCTGGCGCCAGCGCGTCGCAGCCCCTCGACGCGCGAGTACGAGAAGCAGGCCAGGCCAGAGGATGCGCAGAGGATCGCGGAAATCCACGCCTATCTCGCGGGAGCGGGACCCGTGCCGGTCTGAGGCAGGGAGACCACGGCTGACTGCCGCCGCGCAACGGTGACGCGCGGTTCAGGGTTCAGGGCTCGGGATCGAAAGCGATGCGCATCTCGCGCGCCGCGGTGAGCTCGGGAGACGTGATGCGGCTCATCGGGCCGAGCAGCCGCGGGTTCTTCAGCCGCGCAACGATCTGCTCGAACATCGCGAGCATCTCGGCGCGCGCGAGCTTGTGGCCGAGGCAGTAGTGCTCGCCCACGCCGAAGGCGCGGTGCTCGCGAGCGAACTCGGGGTCCTCGCCGCGCGCGATGTCGAAGCGCTCGGGGCACGGAAACAGCGCGGCATCCTGGCCGACCGCCGGATAGAACAGGATCACGCGATCGCCGCCGCGGATCGTCACGCCGCCGAGTTCCACGTCGCGGGTCGCGGTGCGCTGCATCTTCGTGACCGGCGGATCCAGGCGCAGCATCTCCTCGATCGCGCCGGCAATGAGCTGCGGTTCGCGCTGCAGGCGCTCGAGCTGCTCCGGGTGATGGATCAGCTGGTACATGCCGTTGGTGAGCGCGGTTCGCGTGGTCTCGGTCCCGCCGAGCAGCAGGATGTAGAAGAAGGCCCAGAATTCATCGGGCGTGATGCGGTCGCCGTCGATGTCGGCCAGCAGCACCTGGCGCGCGAGCGCCGTCGACTGCGTGTCCTCGAGCAACTGCCGGCCCAGCGCCATGCCGTATTCGAACAGCCGCACCTCGGCCGCTTCGGATTCGCGGCCGGTGGGGTTGTACTGCGGATCGTCGCGGCCGATCATCGCATTGGCCCAATGCATGATGTCGTGGCGGTCCTGCTGTGGCACGCCGACCATCTCGCAGATCACCTGCAGCGGCAGCTCGGCCGCGACCTCCTGCACGAACTCGCACTCGCCGCGCGGTGCCACGCGATCCACGATGGCACGCGCGCGTTCGCGCATCATCGGCATCAGCGCATCGATTGCCTGCGCCTTGAACACGCCGGCGACGATCTTGCGGTGGCGCCGGTGTGCGGGCGGGTCCATGCCGAGCAGCAGCATGCGCATGAAGCCCATCCGTTCGGCGGGAATGTCGCGGTAGAGGAAGCCCTTCGCGCTGCTCGAAAACAGCGCCGGGTTGCAGGACACGAAATCCAGTTGATCGCGGTTCGCGACTGCCCAGCCGCCGCCCCCGGGCATCGTGGCGTCGTCGATCCACGCCGGTTTGCCGGTCTCGGCCAGGCGGCGATAGCTCGCGAATGGCGTGGACTGGAACGTCGCCGGTTCGATCAGCTCGTGAAAAGGGCAGCCCGCCATCGTCCGCTCCTGCGCAGTGGTCATTGTGGTCTGTGTCATGCGTGCAGGCAGGCGCACGCTATCGCCGTCGCGCGGCGGGTGTCAATGCGCGCGCCGCGAGGCGGCGCATCGGGGCCTGTGCCGGCGCTCAGGGCGTGCGGACTCCCAGCGCCTCGGCCGCGAATGCCCACTGGTCCGCGCGCTCGGCGATCAGCCTGTCGGTGGGCCGGTAGTTGTGCGAACCGGCGACCTCGACGCGGATCAGCGCCGCGCGCGCGCAGCCCTGCGCGGCCTGCAGCGCGGCGGTGTACTTGAACGAGTGGCTCGGCACCACGCGGTCGTCGTGGTCGGCGGTGGTGACCAGCGTGGCCGGGTAGCAGGTGTCGGGCTTCGAGGTTGTGCAGCGGCGAGTAGGCGAGCAGGAACGGGAACTGCGACGCATCGCCGGCCGAGCCGTACTCCTCGACCCAGAGCTTGCCGCCGGTGAAGCGGTCGTAGCGCAGCATGTCGAGCACGCCCACCGCGGGCAGCGCGGCGGCGAAGAGATCGGGGCGCTGGTTGGCGACGGCCGCGACCAGCAGGCCGCCGTTGGAACCGCCCATCATGCCGAGTCGGGCCGGCGAGGTGATGTTCTCGCGCACCAGGTGCTCCGCGACCGCGATGAAATCGTCGAACACGCGCTGCTTGTTGCCGCGCATGCCGGCGCGGTGCCAGGCCTCGCCGTATTCGGCGCCGCCGCGCAGGTTCGCCGTGACCCAGACCCCGCCCAGTTCCAGCCAGGCCGGGACGTCCGCGCGGTAGGCGGGCAACGTGCTCACCGAGAAGCCGCCGTAGCCGTAGAGCATCACGGGGTTGGCGCCGTCGCGGCGCACGCCCTTGCGCGCGGTCATGAAGAACGGCACGCGGGTGCCGTCGCGCGAGGTGGCGAATCCCGCGGTGGTCTCGTAGCGGCTGGCATCGATCGGCGCCTCGGGCGGCTCGAAGGCGGTGCTGTGGCGCGTGGCGGGATCGTAGCGAAAGACCGTGGTCGGCATCAGCGGCGAGCTGAACGCGTACCAGACATCGCTGGTGTCCTGGCGCCCGCTCAGCCCGAACACGCTGCCCACGCCCGGCAGCGCGATCTCCTCCTGTGGCGTGCCGTCGAGCCCGAACAGGCGCAGCCGGCTGCTCACGTCGACCAGGTATTGCGCGGCGACGCGCCCGCCGATGAGCGCCACGTTCTCCAGTGCCTGCGGCTGCTCGGGCACGACGATCCGCCAGCTCGCCGGATCGGGCGCGCGCGTGTCGATGGCCACGACCTTGCGGTTCGGCGCGTCCCTGTCGGTGCGCAGGTAGAGTTGCGCGCCCACGTTGCCGATCGGGGCGTACTCGGCGTCGTCGCTCTCGACGAGCGCGCGCACCGGCGCGTCGATGCGCGGCGCCAGCGGATCGACGAGGTCCGCGTAATGCAGCCGGTTGTTGTTGCCCGCGCCCTCGGCCAGCGTGATCAGCAGGTAGCGGCCGTCCTCGGTGACGCTGCCACCGAGCACCCAGCCCGCGAGGTCGGGGCGTTCGTAGACCAGCACGTCCTCGGCCTGCGGCGTGCCGATGCGGTGGTAGTACAACGCGTGCCCCGACAGTGCCGCTTCGAGCACCTTGTTCGCGGGAGGTTCCGGGTATCGCGAGTAGAAGAATCCCTTGCCGTCGCGGGTCCACGCGATGCCCGAGAAGCGCATCCAGCGCACCTCGTCGGCAAGATCCCTGCCCGAGGCGATATCGCGCACGCGGATCGTGCGCCAGTCGGCGCCGCCCTGGGCCAGCGCGTAGGCGAGGAGCTTCGCGTCGGGCGAGGGCGCGTATTGCGCCAGCGAGACCGAGCCGTCGGCGGAGATCGCGTTGGGATCCAGCACGAGCTCGGGCTCGGCGTCGGGCGCGGCGCGCATGTACACCGGTGCCTGAGCGTTGCAGCCCGCTGTTGCGCGAGTAGAACAGCCGGCCGGCTTCGAGTTGCGGGATACCCGTGCGCGTGTAGTTCCACAGCGCCGTGAGGCGCTCGCGGAAATGGGCCTGCAGCGGCAGCGCGGCGAGATAGGGCGTGGTCACGGCGTTCTGCGCGGCGACCCAGTCGGCCACCGCCGGCGCATCCAGGTCCTCCATCCAGCGGTAGGGATCGGCGATGCGCGTGCCGTGGTAGTCCTCGACGACGTCGCCGCGCAGCGTCTCGGGGTAGTCGAGGGGCCGTTGCATCGATGCCGTGGACACGCAGCCGAGCAGGGCGGCCGCGAGGGCGGCGGAAGCGACGATTCTTTGCATGCGCGATCCGTTCTGGCGGTGATGAGGATGTGGTCGTGCGCGCCGTGGCGCCGACGCGTACCTAAGGTGCCTCAGCTCCCGCGCGCGACTCAAGCCTCGTCGCGGTTCGTGCCAGGCCGCCAGCCTGCCGCCGTTTCCTGTTGCAGCAGTTGCCGGGCAATTGTGTGATCCGGAGCACACTTGCGGCAGGATCGGTCTCGCGCATGGCGGATCAGCTTCGATACTCAAGGCCGCCCATGGTTGATCCAGCGCAACGTTTGGTGCAGAGGATGGGGCGATCATGAAACCGCAGTAAAAAAAGGGGTATTTGGATGAAGGGAAGCAGTGGCAACAAGGATGAGTTCGTGAAGGCCGCGCGCGGCCGTGGCAAGGGTGAGGGGTCGCAACGCAAGGCGGGAGCCTGCTCTGCAGCGACCTTCTCGACATTCCGCTTCTGGCCGGTAACGGCGCCGCAGACTCCGCCGGAGCGACAGAAAAAGTCCTGAGCGGATCTGTACTGCTCTTTGGCAATCGCAATTGCGCGCGGGTTACGCCCGCCAGCGTGGGTTCATCCCGTTCTAGCAGCGCGCACAGGCAGCCCGCATTGGCCGGATGCTCGCGCTCACCGGCGCCGCCTCGCCAGCAGCTTGCGCAGTTGCGCCAGGGGGCGCGTGTTCAGCACGTCGTCGGCGCCGAGCCAGCCGCGCCGCGCCTGGCCGACGCCCCAGTCGAGGTTGGCGTAGTCGCGCACGCCGTGCGCATCCGAGCCGATGGCGACCAGCACGCCCTCGTCGCGCGCCAGCCGGCAATGCGTGTCGAGCAGGTCGAGGCGCTCGGGATGCGCGTTCAGTTCCAGGAAGCAGCCGCTGTCGCGCGCCTGGCGCACCACGCGCAGCATGTCGATGTCGCAGGCCGCGCGCGTGCCGATCACGCGGTTCGGTCGGGTGCGCGAGGATCGACAGGTTCGGATTCTCCAGCGCGCGCAGGATGCGTCGGTCTGCTTCGCGCGCGGCAGATCGAAGGCCGAATGCACGGCGCCGACCACCAGGTCGCAGTCGGCGAGCACCTCGTCGGGCAGGTCGAGGCGACCATCCTCGAGGATGTCGACCTCGATGCCCTTCAGCAGCGTGATGCCTTCCAGCTCGGCGTTGAGCGCGTCGATCTCGGCCATCTGGCGGCGCAGCCGCTCGGGATCCAGCCCGTGCGCGACCGCGAGGCGGCGCGAATGCTCGGTGATCGCGATGTACTCGAGCCCGGCGGCGCGCGCGGCCTCGGCCATCGCGCGCAGCGTGTCGTGGCCGTCGCTGGCGCGGGTGTGCACGTGCAGGTCGCCGCGCAGGTCGGCGCGCTCGATCAGCGCGCGGCAGCCTGCCCGCGCGCGCGGCCTCGATCTCGCCGCGGTTCTCGCGCAGCTCCGGCGCGATCCACGGCAGCCCGAGCGCGCGGTACACCGATTCCTCGGTGGCGCCGGCGATGCGCCTGTTGCCGCGGAACACCCCGTATTCGCTGAGCTTCAGCCCGCGTGCTTGCGCGATGCGGCGCAGCGCGATGTTGTGCGCCTTCGAGCCGGTGAAGTAGAGCAGGGCGGCGCCGTAGCTCTGCGGGCTCCACCACGCGCAGGTCGACCTGCAGCCCGCAGTCTCAGCATCACGGTGGCGCGCGTCTCGCCGTGCGCCAGCACCTCGGCCACCTCGTCGTAGCGCACGAAGCGCTCCATCACCGGAGCGGCCGCGCCGGCGCTGACCAGGATGTCGATGTCGCCCACGGTCTCGCGCGCGCGGCGGAAGCTGCCCGCGATCACCGCCTGCCGCACGCCGGCGACGCGCGCCAGCAGCTCGCGCAGCGGCTCGGCGTACTGCGCGGCGATCGCGCGCTCGATGCGCGCGGGCGTGGTGGCGTGGACCGCCAGCGCCTCGAGGATGGCCTCTTCGGTCTTCGGGCCGAAGCCCGCGAGCGCGCGGATCCTGCCGCTGCGCGCGGCCTCGGCCAGCTGCTCCAGGGTCGTCACGCCGAGCCGCTCGTACAGCGCGCGCACCCGCTTCGGGCCGAGGCGCGGGATCTCGAGCAGCTGGGTGATGGTCGGCGGCAGTTCGTGGCGCAGCTTTTCCAGCGCCTTGCAGCTGCCGGTGGCGACGATCTCCGCGATCTTCGCCGCGAGGTCGTCGCCGATGCCGGGCAACTCGCGCAGGTCCTCGCCGCGCGCCAGCATGTCGGCCGCGGCCACGCCCAGCATTTCCAGCTCGCGCGCGGCATTGCGGTAGGCGCGCACGCGAAACGGATTGGCGCCCTCGATCTCGAGCAGGTCGGCGATCTGCCCGAAGACCTTCGCGATGTCGGCGTTGTGGACGCTCATCAGCCCTTGATGCACACCAGCGGCTCGAGCCGCGCCACCTTGCGCGCCAGTCCCGCGGCCTCGGCCGCGTCGACCACCGCGGTGACGTCCTTGTAGGCGCCGGGCGCTTCCTCCGCCACGCCGCGCGGCGACGGGCTGCGGATCAGGATGCCGCGCGCGGCGAGATCGTCGATCACCGCGCGGCCCTGCCACTGGCTGCGTGGCCTGGTGGCGGCTCATCGCGCGGCCGGCGCCGTGGCAGGCGGAGCTGAAGGAGCGCGCCTCGCCCTCGCGCGTGCCGGCCAGCACGTAGGAGCCGGTGCCCATGCGAGCCGCCGATCAGCACCGGCTGGCCGACCGCGCGCAATGGCTCCGGCAGGTCCGGGTGGCCCGGGCCGAAGGCGCGCGTCGCGCCCTTGCGGTGCACGTAGAGCCGGCGCGGCTTGCCCGTCGACGCGTGTGCTCCTCGAGCTTGCAGGTGTTGTGCGACACGTCGTAGAGCAGCGGCAGCTGCGCCTGCGGCAGCACCTCGGCGAAGACCTCGCGCGCCAGGTGCGTGAGGATCTGGCGGTTGGCCAGCGCGCAGTTGATCGCCGCGCGCATCGCGCCGAGGTAGTCCTGGCCGAGCGGCGAGTCGATCGGCGCGCAGGCGAGCTCGCGGTCGGGCAGCGCTGATGCCGTGCTGCGGCGCCGCGACCGCCATCCGCTTCAGGAACTCGGTGCCGATCTGGTGGCCGAGGCCGCGCGAGCCGCAATGGATGCTGACCACGACGTCGCCCTCGCGCAGGCCGAATGCCGCGGCGGTCGTCGCTGTCGAAGACCTGCGTCGACCTCCTGCACCTCGAGGTAATGGTTGCCGGAGCCCAGCGTGCCCATCTCGTCGCGCTGGCGCTCGCTTGGCCTGCGCCGAGACGCATGCCGGGCCTGCGCGTCGCAGCATCTGGCCGTGCTCCTCGATGCGCTCGAGGTCGGCTTCCTCGCCCCAGCCGCTGCTCCACCGCCCAGCGCGCGCCGCCCGCGAGCATCGCGTCCATCTCCGCCGCGTCGAGGCGGATCGCGCCGGTGCTGCCGAGGCCGGCCGGCACCTGCGTGGCTACAGCGCGTCGGCCAGTGCGCGCTGCACGGCCATCAGATGTCGTCGCAGTCGCAGGCCGGTGTGCAGGCAGCGCACGCCGCAGGAGATGTCGAAGCCCACGCCGCCGGCGGACACCACGCCGCCGGCGTCGGCGTCGAAGGCCGCGACGCCGCCGATCGGGAAGCCGTAGCCCCAGTGCGCGTCGGGCATGGCGTAGGAGGCCTGCACGATGCCCGGGCAGCGTGGCGACGTTGACGACCTGCTCGTAGACCTTGTCGTCCATGTCGCGCACCAGCTGCTCGCTCGGCGTAGATCATGCCCGGCACGCGCATCGCGCCGTGGCGGGGGATCTCCCAGGCGAATTCGCATTGCCGCTGCAGGAGATTCAGGTCCATCGAATACCTCCGCCCGGCCGCTCACGCGCGCGGTGCCATCACACGTCGACCACGGTCTGTGCGATCCAGCCGGCCGTCGTCCGCGGCCACGCGCAGCGCGGTGTAGGTCGCGCCCTTGACCTCGACCGCCGGCTGGTGGCGCGCGCGCGTCGAGCGGCTCGCCCCAGGCGCGTGGCCGTGCAGCCGGTGCCCCGTCGATCGTCACGCGAAAGCGCGCGAACAGCATGCCGCGCGTCGCCATCGCGAAGACCAGCGCGTTCAGCCAGTCGACCAGCAGCAGCTCGTCGTCCGGCGCCTCGCAGTCGATCGCGAGCGCTTCGCGCGCCGCCACCCGCGCCGGGTCCGTGACCACCGCGGTCAGCGCCAGCGCCGCCTGCTCGAAAGCCTGCTCGCGCGTCGCGCCGATGCCGCGCACGCCGATGTCGGCCTCGTGCGGGTAGTGTTCCCAGCGCGGCACTCGCGATGCATGCGCGCGCATGGTCGGCTCAGCGACGCAACCTGGCGAAATCGGTGACCAGCAGCTGCTTGGGCGCGCTGCCGCGCCGGCCGCTCGCGTGCGCGAGCACGTGGCCGCCGAGCTTGCGCTCGACGCGCTCGGCGAGGCTCCAGAACGGCGGGCGGCCCGGATCGCCGATGATCGCCTGCGTCACGCCGGCGTTGCCCGCGCGGCGCAGCAGCTTGTACAGCGGATCGACCATTTCGTCCCAGAAGCAGATATCGGTACCGATCAGCAGCCCGGCGCCCGTCAGCAGGCGGGCATCGAGCTGCTCGAAGCGGCCCGCCATGAACTCGACGTGCACGCCGTTCACGCGTGCCTGCAGCTGCAGGTAGGGCTCGACCGCCGGATCGGCGTCCACCGACAGCACGCGTGCGCCGAAGGTCTTTGCCAGCCAGATCCCGGTGAGCCCCCAGCCGCAGCCGACATCGATCACGCGCGCGCCGCGTGGCAGCGGGTGGCGGTGCAGGTAGTCGATCAGTGCGAAGCTCGAGTGCCAGACCTTGTTGCCGTGCAGGCTCGGGTCCTCGCTCTGGCGTTTCAGCCGCCGCACCTCCGGGTGCGAGGACTTGAGGGCGCGTGCGCCCCGGAAAGTGGTCCAGTGTTTCGCGGTGCTGCCGCTGCGGGTGGAAGTCATGGGAGCGTGGTGCCTGTGGTGATGCGCGCGGGCGCAAATATATCGGCTGCGGCGGCGGAATGGCAGTCCATGCGGCGATGCCGCCGGAAGTGCCAAGCCGTTAACAGTTTGGCGAGATTGTCGCCCGGTGGCGCCGGCGCGGGCGTGTTGCATCCGGAATGCCACGCTACGATGCGCTGAAAAAGGGGTTGCAGCGCGCGGGGCGGCGGCCCCGGCGTTCGAGGGACTGCACGCACGACGGGGCCAGATGACACCCAGCACGACTGACGCCGACGAACGGAGCATCGCGGCGACCACCTGCGCCGACCTCATCGTCCAGTATCTCGCGCTGCTCAACGTGCCCTACGTGTTCGGCGTGCCGGGCGGCAACATCGATCCGCTGCTCAGCGCGCTGGCGCGCCAGCAGCAGGCGAGCGGGGTGCGCTGGGTGCTCACGCGCTCCGAGGCCGGAGCCGGCTTCATGGCCGACGGCTTTGCGCGCGCGAGTGGCGTGATCGGGGTGTGCAGCGCCACCTCCGGGCCGGGCTGCACCAACCTGCTGACGGCGGTCAGCAGTGCCTACGTCGAGGGCGTGCCCATGCTCGTGATCACCGGGCAGAGCGCGATCAGCACCTTCGGACGCGGCGCCATGCAGGAAGGCGGCGGATCGGGCGCCGACACCATCCTGATGTTCCGGGGCTGCACGCGCTACAACACCCTCGTCTCGCATCCCGCACAGCTCGAGCACAACCTGCTGGCGGCGCTCAGCCATGCCACCGGCCCGACGCCGGGGCCGGTGCACCTCAGCATTCCGCAGGACATCTTCAGCGCGCCCAGCGAGACCGAATCGCAACCCGATGTCGCGCTATGCCTTCTTCGGCCAGGAGATCACCCCCGATCGCCTGCTGCTGAACCGCCTCGGCATCCTGCTGCGCGCCTACCGTCGCGGCGTGCTCGTGATCGGCGAGGGCTGCGGCGGGCGCAATGGCGGAGATCCTGCGTTATGCCGAGCACCGCGACTGGCCCATAGTCACCACGCCGGCCGGGCGCGGCCTGATGTCGGCGGATCATCCGCTGTATCGCGGCGTGTTCGGCACCGCCGGGCACGAGTCGGCGCGGCGCACGCTCACCGCGGCCGAGGCCGACATCGTGCTGGTGGTCGGCGCCAACCTCGACGAGAACGCCACCTGCGGCTGGGACGGCAGCACGATCCTGTCGCGGCGGCTGCTGCACATCAGCAGCAATCCCGAGCACCTGGCGCGCTCGTACATGGCGCAGCTGAACCTGCTGGGCAGTCCGCGCATCGTGTTCAGCGTACCTGAACCAGCAGAGCGCCGGCACCGGCGCGCGCGGCCGTGGCAGCCGCACCCGCGGAGCTGCCCGCGTTGCGTGGCGCGGGCGGGCTGCCCGAGCACGTCAGCCTGCTGCACGTCGAGGACTGCTCGGCGCGACACGGTGCCGGTCAACCCGCGGCGATTGTTCTGGCGCCTGTGCCAGATGGTGCCGCCGCGCACGCGGCTCTACGCCGATGCCGGCAACGCGTTCTTCTGGGCGCTGCACTACTGGCACCCGCGCGGCGAACGCGTGGTCGAGGTCAACCGCATGCCGGTCTCCATGGGGTTCGCCGCGATGGGCTGGGCGATCGGCGCGGCCATCGGCGGCAAGCTCGCGGATCCGCGCAGCCCGGTGCTCTGCATCACCGGCGACGGCAGCTACCTGATGAACGCGCAGGAGATCTCCGTCGCGCAGCAACGCGGGCTGAACGTGGTGTTCCTCGTCCTCAACAACGGCGTGCTGGGCACCGTGATGCACGGCCAGCGCATGCGCGGACTCGAGAACACCGCCAACGAGCTGCCCGCGACCGATTTCGCCCTGATGGCGCGGGCGATGGGCATAGAGTCCTACCGCATCCGCAGCCTCGACGAGCTGGATGCGCTCGGCGTCGAGAGCCTGTTCGCGCGCAATGGCCCGGTGCTGCTGGACGTGCTGGTCGATGCCGAAATCGCGCCGCCGATCGGTCAGCGCGTGAGGAACCTGCAGGGTCCTGCGTAGGTTCGACTTCAGTCGAACACGGCCTGCCGTAGGTCCGCATTCATGCGGACATTTGTCCGGCTGAAGCCGGACCCACATGACCAGGTCCGGCCGGAGGCCGGACCTGCCGCAAGGCTGCGGCTATACTTGCGCGCAACATCCCCGGAGAGTCCCTCATGGCCGCTACGCCAGCCCCTGCCACAGCCACCGGGCTGCGCCGGCTGTTCATCCGCAAGTCCGTCGCGCAGATGCATGCCGAGCACGCGCAGGGCGAACTGAAGAAGAGCCTCGGCGCGCTCAACCTGGTATCTGCTCGGCATCGGCTGCATCATCGGCACCGGCATCTTCGTGCTCACCGGGCGGGCCGCGGCCGAATTCGCCGGCCCCGGCATCATGATCTCCTTCGTGATCACCGGCGTGCTCTGCGCCTTCGTGGCGCTGTGCTACGCCGAGCTCGCCGCGATGCTGCCGGTCTCCGGCTCCGCCTACTCCTACTCCTACGCCTCGATGGGCGAGCTCGTCGCCTGGATCATGGGGCTGCTGCTGGTGCTGGAATACGGCCTCGCGGCCGCGACCGTCGCCGTGGGCTGGTCGGGCTACGTCGTGAGCCTGCTGCACGACATCGGCATCAACATCCCGCCGGAGCTGACCGCGGCGCCGGGTGTGGAGGTGAAGGAGGGCGGCGCGGTCGTCGCCCACGGTGTCGTGAACGTGCCGGCGATACTCGCCATCGCCGCGGTCACCGCGCTGCTGGTCGTCGGCATCTCGGAGTCGGCCACGGTCAACAACATCGTCGTGGTCATCAAGCTCGTCGGTCGTCATCGCCTTCATCGTCATCGGCGCGTTCTTCGTCGACCCGTCCAACTGGCACCCGCTGATCCCCGACGCAGATGCCGCCGCCGCCCGAGGGCGCCGAGCGCGGCCTCTGGGCCGACATCTGGCGCGCGCTGGTGGACGTGATCACGGCGGAGAACACCTCGCGCTACGGCATCGGCGGCCTCATCACCGGCGCGGCCACGATCTTCTTCGCGTATATCGGCTTCGAGGCCGTGTCCACGGCCGGCGCCGAGGCGCGAGAATCCCGCGCGCGACATGCCGATCGGCATCCTCGGTTCGCTGCTGATCTGCACCGTGCTCTACATCCTCACCTCGGCGGTGCTGGTGGGCATCGTGCCCTACGCCGAGCTCGACACGCCGGCGCCGATCGCGATGGCGGTCAACGCGATGGGCCTGCCGTGGTTCGCGATCCTGGTGAAGATCGGCGCCATCGCCGGCCTCTCCTCGGTGATGCTGGTGCTGCTCTACGGGCAGACGCGGATCTTCTACACCATGGCGCGCGACGGCCTGCTGCCCGCGGCGTTCGCGCGCGTGCACCCGAAGTTCCGCACGCCGTGGATCAACACGCTGATCGTCGGCGTCGTGGCCGCCGGCTTCGCGGGCTTCATGTCGCTCGACGCGCTGGCCAACCTGACCAACGTGGGCTCGCTGGCGGCCTTCGCCATGGTCTGCCTCACGGTGCTGTACCTGCGCTTCACGCAGCCGGCGCTCGACCGTCCGTTCCGCGCACCGCTGTTCCCGCTGATGCCGGTGCTCGGCGCGCTGATGTGCGGCCTGCTGCTGATGTCGCTGATGGCGCACGCCGAGACGCGCGACTTCTTCCTGGTCTACCTGGGCTGCGGGATCCTGCTGTATTTCGTCTACGGCCTGCGGCACTCGAAGCTCGGCAAGGGCGAGATCGTCACGGGCGTCGAGCCCGTCCCCGACCTGCCGAAGCGGCTCGACGTCTGATGTGATGTGGGTCGGCATTCATGCCGACGGGTGCGGTGGGCCTGGCGGGTTCGGCGTTGCGCAACCCTTGTCGGGTTGAAACCCGACCCACAAGCCCGGTCGATCAGTCCTCCAGCACCTTGTCGCGCGTCTCAACCACCCACGGCAGCAGGAACAGCCCGAGCGCCGGCACCAGCCCGACGTAGAACAGCGTCTGCAGCACGGTGTCGGTGCCCTGCGCGGCGATGCTGCCGACCGCGAACGGACCCACCGCCGCCAGCACCCGGCCGATGTTGTAGCAGAAGCCCGCGCCGGTGGCGCGCAGGCGGGTGGGGAACAGCTCGGGCAGGTAGTAGGTGAAGCTGCCGAAGATGCCGAACACCGAGGCGCCGATCGCGAAGTACCAGTACAGCCGCACGGTTGGTTCCCAGTCGATGCCGAAGGTGGCGAAGATCGCCACGGCGCTGGCTGCGAAATAGATGCCGAACAGCGCGCGCCGGCCCAGTATTTTCGCCACGGGAATCGTCAGCAGGGTGCCGACCAGGCCGCCCATGTTGAACCAGTAGGTGGCGCGGAACTTCCATTCTTCCACCAGGGCCCGCGTCGCGGCGCTGTCGAGTCCGTCGGCGGCCGCGGCGTCCTGCGCCAGCCCGGTGGCCACGGTGGGGATGAAGGCGTTGCAGCTCCACCACGCGATGAGCGCCACCAGCGACATGCACACCCCGGCGAAGGTGATGTGGCGCAGGCCGGGCTCGAAGATCTCGGCCAGGCGCACGGGGGCGGCGTTCTGCGTGGCCTGCTTCCAGCGCTCGGGCTCCTTCAGGAACAGGCGCACGAAGAAAGCCACCGCCGCCGGTATCAGGCCGAACAGGAACACGAAGCGCCACGAGGTCTCGGGCGAATCCACCATCCACACGCCCGCCACGCCGAAGTTGACGTAGGTGGCCAGGAACAGGCCCATGGGCGCGGCGGTGTAGAGCAGGGCGCCGGCCTCGACGCGGCGCTTCTCGGGCACCACCTCGGCAACCATCGAGGCGCCCGCGGCCCATTCGCCGCCGATGCCGAGCGCCGCGACGATGCGGCACACCAGCAGCACCCAGATGTTCGGCGCGAACGCGCAGGCCGCGGTGCCCAGCGCATACAGCAGCATGGTGATCAGCAGCGTGCGCTTGCGCCCGATGCGATCGCAGATGTAGCCGAACAGCACGCCTCCGGCAGCCCAGCCGAGCAGCAGCACCGAGGTCAGCACGCCGGTCCAGTACAGCGTGGCGGTGCGCGCCTCGGGCGAGCCGATCTCGAGACCCAGCAGCGTGGGCACGGCGTTCGGCGCCACGTAGTTGAACAGCAGCCCGTCGAAGACGTCGAAGCCCCAGCCCAGCCAGGCCGCGAACAGCACCGTCCATTGATAGCGATTCATGCCGAGCATCAGGAAGTTTCCGTTCCGTCGTTATAGTGCGGTCGTGTTGTCGCATCGGCCCGGCGCTGCGCAGCGCTCCGGAGCCGGCGGCGAAGTTTAGCATCGCCCCGACGCCGGCGCAGGCAGCGCCGGCCGCTGCGGTCGCGGACGCGCGGGCGCGGCATTCGGTCTAGAATGCCTCCCGTTGCCGCCCCGCAGCGGGGAGGCACTGCCCGGAGACCCCATGGAATTCGTTCACTGGTTCATCGATTTCTTCCTGCACCTCGATCGCCATCTCGCCGAGATCATCGCGCAGTACGGCGTGCACACCTACACGCTGCTGTTCGCCATCGTGTTCTGCGAGACGGGGCTGGTGGTGACGCCGATCCTGCCGGGCGATTCGCTGCTGTTCGCGGCCGGCGCCTTCGCGGCGCTCGGCAGCCTGGATGTGTGGCTCCTGTTCTGGCTGCTCAGCGTCGCGGCGATCCTCGGCGACACGGTAAATTATTCGATCGGCCGCTACTTCGGTCCGAAGGTGTTCCACTACCCGAGGTCGCGCTTCTTCAACCCCGAGCACCTGCAGAAGACGCACGCCTTCTACGAGAAGTACGGCGGCAAGACCATCATCATCGCGCGCTTCATTCCGATCATCCGCACCTTCGCGCCCTTCGTGGCGGGCATCGGGGCGATGAACTACGCCAGGTTCCTGGCGTACAACGTGGTCGGCGCCCTGCTCTGGGTGGGGATCTGCGTCTTCGCGGGCTACTACTTCGGCAATGTGCCGGTGGTGAAGCAGAACTTCAGCCTGGTCGTGGTCGCGATCGTGGTGCTCTCCCTGATGCCCGCCGTGATCGGCGTGATCAGGCACCGGCGCGAGGCCGCGGCACAGCGCTCGCCATCCGGGTCCCGGGTCGGGCCGCCGCAGTAGGACAGTCCCAAGTCCGACAGGCTGCTAGGCCTTGGCGCGACGCATCGTCATCGCGTGCTGGAAGCGGGATGCCGGGTGAGTGTTGATCGTGACCTGGGCAATTTTCCCGTCGGTGGTCTTGTATGCGCGTCGTACCTCGAGCGCTGCCGATCCGTCCTTGACCTCGAGACCGGCGGCCAGCGCGGGGGAGATCAGCGTGGCGGAAATCTGTTGCTGAACCTCGATGATGCTCTGGCCGAACATGTCCTCGATCAGGGGAAATATCGGGCCGGTGTGGCGCTGCAGAAGCCTCCCCACCGCGGCATAAGCCCGGTTGATGTAATACTCCGTCCAGCAAACCGGCGCATCGACGCCTTCCGAATGTCTGTAGCCACAGACTTCCAGCCACTCCTCGCCGCTCGGCAATCCGGTCCGGGAGGCGAGTTTTGCGTCGATCACGACCGTCTTGATCGACTCGATCGCAAAGCGCGTGTCGGCCGCAAAAGCCAGGAGGTCGTTGATCGACATGACCTGGTGGATGTCGGAACCCGAGGAGCGGGGAGGGATGACGACTGTGCCGGCTCCCTTGCGCGACGACACGAGCCCGTCTTCGCGCAGCAGTCTCAGCGCTTCGCGCACGGTATAGCGGCTCACCGAAAAACGTGTGCACAACTCGTCCTCGGTCGGCAGCAGCGAGCCGACCATGTACGCGCCGCTCACGATCTCTTCCTTCAATGCGCGCGCGATCCGCAGGTAAAGCGGAACCCCGGACCTGACACTGGCCTGGCCGGGCACCCCGCGCGCATCTTGCGCTGCGTTGGCGCGCGCTGCGCCGGATTCAACCCTGGATTTCATGATCCCCCCTCAGCTGTTGCGCGCAACACGACGGGCCGTGTCCCGGCCGCACCCGCCGCTTCGGTGCACGATATGCGCAATTCAAATCTGTCCGGACAAAAATGTCAATCGATGCGAAAAATAGGCAAATATATTGCCCGGATCGAAAAAACATGCGAGCTTAGCAGTCCGGACATGTTGCCCAATTCGAATGGCTAGAGAGGAGTCGCGCATGGGCAGCGGCGAGTTTGCCAGTCACAGAGAGGGAGAATGCGATGAGTGATAAGCTCAGGATTGTCGAAACGGCTGAGGACCTGGCGCACCCGGTGATCTACTCGCCGGAGGCCTATATTTCCGAAGAGTATGCCCGTGCGGAGCGTGACAAACTGTGGCGCAAGGTATGGCAGATGGCCGGTCGCCTCGAGGACATCCCCGAGGTCGGCAATTATCTTTCCTATGAAATTCTCGACGATTCGGTGCTGATCGTGCGGACGGCGCCGGACCGGATCCGCGCCTATCACAACGTGTGCCCGCATCGCGGCCGCCGACTCGTGGATACCCCCCAGGGAGCCAAGAACGCCAGGGGCACGAGAAACCAGTTCATCTGTGGCTACCACGGGTGGCGGTTCAACCTGGAGGGCGCGAATACGCACATGCCCTACAAGGAAGACTGGCAAGGCGCGCTGACGGACGAATGTGCCGGGCTGAGCCAGGTCAACGTGGATACCTGGGGCGGCTGGGTCTGGATCAACATGGATCGCGATTGCGAGTCCTTGCGCGACTTTCTCGAGCCCGCCGCCACCATGCTCGACCCCTTCCAGCTGCAGAACATGCGCTACAGATGGCGCAAGTGGGGCTATTTCGATTGCAACTGGAAGGTCGCCCTGGAGGCATTCAACGAGACCTACCATGTCCAGACGACGCACCCGGAATTCATGAAGTTCGGGGAATTTCGCGGCTGGGCCAGGGCGCAAGGAAAGCACAGCAACATCGGCTATGACGCCCCGAAGGGCATGGACGAGAACCAGGCAGCCAAGCTGCGGGTAGGCAAGGGCGATCCGCGCATCTCGACCGCGGAAATGCAGCTCTATACGTGGCAGAAAGCGAACACCAACACGACGCAGACGCTTGTCGATGCGGCGCTGCGGCTGAAAGACGAACTGCCGGAAGGAACGCCCGCCGATCAGGTGCTCAAACACTGGCTCGAGTCGGCGCGGCGCGACGACGAGGCGCGCGGCGTGGTCTGGCCAACCGTCGATCCCGCGCATGTCGGCAAGAGTGGAACCGCCTGGCAGATCTTCCCGAACTTCCAGATCGGGCACTCCGTCAACAATGCCCTGTGCTACACCGCGCGGCCCTGCGGCTACGACCCCGACAAGTGCATCTTCGAGGCCGCTGTCTACCAGCTGTTCCCGAAGGGCGAGGAACCGCAGACGGAGTGGGAATACTGCGAGGCGACCGCCGAAGACTGGTGCTACGTGCTGTCCCAGGATTTCTCGAACATGGCTGCAGTGCAGCAAGGGATGAAATCCCTGGGCTTGAGCGGTTTGAAGCCCAATCCGTACATGGAGCGCAGCACCGCCAATTTGCACCGCAACCTGGCGAAATACATGGGCACCGGCGCGCCGCGCGAGCTCGAGTGAACCGTGCTGCGCAGCTATGCGCGGCACTTCCTTGCCGGACCGAAACATGTCGGAGAGCAATGGCGTGAAGAAAGCGGGACCGCTGTCCGGCGTGCGGGTGATCGATCTGACGGCGATGGTGATGGGGCCCTATTGCACCCAGATCATGGCCGACATGGGCGCGGACGTGATCAAGATCGAGGCACCCGAGGGCGACAATACCCGGAATATCTCCGTCGGGCCGGAGCCGGGGATGAGCGGCGTCTTCGTCAATGTGAACCGCGGCAAGCGCAGCGTCGTGCTCGACCTGCGCTCCGACGCCGGCAAGAACGCATTGCGGGAGCTGGTCAAGCAGGGCGATGTCTTCATCCACTCGATGCGTGCCAAGGCGATCGCCAGGCTGGGATTCAGCTATGCGGACGTCGTCGCCATCAATCCTTCGATCGTCTACACGAATTGCTACGGCTACGGGCGGCGCGGCCCGGATGCGGACCTGACCGCCTACGACGACACCATCCAGGCGGAATGCGGATTGCCTGTGGTGCAGCAGATGCTGACCGGCGAGGCGAACTATGTCGGCACGATCATCGCCGACAAGGTCGCCGGCATGACGGCGCTCTATGCCACCACGATGGCGCTGTTCCACCGCGAGCGCACCGGCGAGGGCCAGGAGGTGGAGGTCAGCATGTTCGAAACCATGGCGGCGTTCATGCTGGTCGAACATGCCAATGGCGCCATGTTCGATCCGCCGCTCGGCCCGGCGGTCTACCCGCGCGTGGTGGCGCCCAACCGCCGGCCGTATCGCACCAGGGACGGCCATATTTCCGCGCTGGTCTACAACGACAAGCAATGGTCTGCGTTCATCGAGGCCGTGCGCCCGGCATGGGCCAGCGACAGCTACGCCACGCTTGCGCAGCGGGCGCGGCAGATCGACACCGTGTATGCCCTGCTGGGGGAAACCTTCAAGGAGCGAACGACGCGGGAATGGCTGGATCTGCTCCGATCGCTGGACATACCCGCGGCGCCGCTGCGCACACCCGATGAGCTGTTCGACAATCCTCATCTGAACGCGGTCGGCTTCTTCGAGACGGTGGCAACGCCCAACGGACCCGTGCGCTTCCCGGGTGTGCCGACATGGTTCTCGCAAACACCGGGGCATGTCGGCGGGCCCTGCGCCGAGACTCGGCGCCCACACCCGCGAGGTGCTGGAGGAGTTGGGCCTGACGCGCGCTGGATGACAGCGCGGTGTCGCACGATTTCCCGTCGGGTGGAATCATCTGACGCCCCGGAAGCGCGGCAAGACCGTACAGGGGTTTAGCATGCCGGATCGGCAGCAACATTTTCGGGCGCCAAGGATTGATATCGTGGATTTATCGCTCACGCAGGATCAGCAGAACATTCGGGAAGCGGTACTGAAGCATCTGCTCCCGGTTCACGGACGATTACTGGCTCGAACGCGACCGGGACGCCGTCTTTCCGCACGATTTCCACAAGTCGATGGCCGAAGCCGGCTGGCTCGGCATCGCCATGCCGGAATCGGTTGGCGGAGCCGGCCTCGGCATCACCGAGGCGGCGATCATGATGCAGGCCGTCGCCGAGTCCGGCGGCGGCATGACCGCGGCCTCCAGCATCCATGGCCCGGTATTCAGCCTGGAGCCGATCGCGCGCTTCGGCACGCAGGAGCAGCAGCAGCGGATGATCCCGCCGATCCTGACGGGCGAGCAGAAGATGTGCTTCGCGGTGACCGAGCCCAATATCGGCCTCGACACGACCAAGCTCAAGACGCGCGCCGAAAGGTGCGACGGCGGCTACCGGGTCAATGGCGAGAAGATCTGGATCACCAACGCCCATGTGGCGGACAAGATGATGCTGCTTGCGCGCACCACGCCGCTCGACCAGGTCAAGCGCAAGACCGACGGCCTCTCGCTGTTCTTCACCGATCTCGACCGCGTCGAAGATCGAGCACCGTCTCATCCCCAAGATGGGGCGGCACGCGGTCGGTTCGAACATGCTGTTCATCAATGACCTTTTCATACCCGAAGAGGACCGGATCGGCGCCGAAGGCGATGGTTTCAAGATCATCCTCCACGGCCTCAATCCCGAGCGAATTCTGCTCGGTGCCGAGGCGATCGGGCTCGGGCGCGTGGCGATCCAGCGCGCGGCACGCTACGCGCGGGAACGCATCGTGTTCGATCGCCCGATCGGCATGAACCAGGGCATCCAGCACCCGCTGGCGAAGTGCTGGGCCCAGGTCGAGGCGGCCAACCTGATGGTGATGAAGGCCGCGACCCTGTTCGACAAGGGACAGGACTGTGGCGTCGAGGCCAACGCCGGGAAGTACCTGGCTGCCGAGGCCGGCTTCGAGGCCTGCCACACCGCCATGCTGACATTGGGCGGCATGGGCTATGCGCAGGAATATCATGTCGAGCGCTACCTGCGCGAGGTCCTGATCCCCAGGATCGCGCCGGTGAGCCCGCACATGATCCTGAACTTCCTCGCCGAGAAAGTCCTGGAGCTTCCCAAGTCCTATTGATGCCGGCCTGATGCCGGTGCGTGATCCAGTCGAGGAATTGGTGATGGAAAAGGCGACCCAGGGAGAAATGTTCAGCGCGCGCTCGTGGCTGTTTGCGCCGGGCGACAGCGAAAAGAAGATGGAAAAGGCCACGCGCGGGCGCGGCGGACATCGTTATCTTCGACCTCGAAGATGCCGTTGCCGCGGAGGAAAAGCCCAGGGCGCGCACCCTGATCGCCGATTTCCTGAAGGCCCATGCGGACGGCCGCGAACGGCTGTGGGTCCGGGTCAACCCGCTGGACGGTCCGCACACGCTGGCGGACCTTGCGGCGATCATGCCGGCCCATCCCGGCGGCATCATGCTGCCCAAGGCGCGCGGCCGCGCCGATGTCGAGCTGCTCGACCACTACCTCTCGGCGCTGGAAGTCGCCAACGGGATCGAGCAGGGCTCGACCCGGGTGATCGTGCTGGTGACGGAAACGGCCGAGGCCATGTTCACCACTGGCAGCTACGCCGGCGCGCCGCGTGTCGTCGCCCTCAGCTGGGGCGCAGAGGATCTCGCCGATTCGATCGGGGCGAGCTCCAACCGCAACCCGGATGGCAGCTACTCCTTCACCTACGAACTGGCGCGCAGCCTGTGCCTGCTCGGTGCGGCGGCGGCGGGCGTTGCCGCGATCGAAACGATCCAGGGCGATTTCCGCGATCTCGACGGCCTGAAGGCGCGCGCCGAGAAGGTCCGCCGCGACGGCTATCGCGGCATGCTGGCGATCCACCCGGCGCAGGTCGAGGTGATCAACGCGGCCTTCACGCCGACCGAAGAGGAAATCGCGGCGGCGCAGGAGATCGTCGATCTGTTCGCCGCCAATCCCGGCGTAGGCACCATCGGCCACAAGGGTGCGATGCTCGATCGTCCGCACCTCGCGCGGGCCCGGCTGCTGCTCGAGCAGGCGGGGCGCTGATGACGCTCGTCACCGACGCCGCGGGGCTGGATCTCGCGCGCTTCCTGCGCCCCGGCGACCGTATCGTCATGGGCCAGGCCTGCGGCGAGCCGACCACGCTGGTCGAGGCGCTGATCGCCCAGGGCAAGGACATCGGCGGGCTTTCGGCCTTCATCGCCACCAGCTTTTCCGGGCTGTTCACGCCCGAGACAGCCGCCAGCTTCGCGCTGTCCAGCATGGGGGCGATCGGCGCGCTGCGCGGCATGACCAAGGCGGGCAAGCTGGCGGTGATCCCGGCCCATGTCAGCCAGATCGGCCCGATGATCAGCGCCGGCATCATCGGTTGTGACGTGGCGTTCATCCAGGTCAGCCCGGCCGATGAAAACGGCAATCACAGCTGCGGACTGATCAGCGACCATGTTCGCGCCGCCGTGGACAGGGCCCGCGTCGTCATTGCCGAGGTGAACGAGCAGGTGCCGCATACGCCGGGCGAGACGATCCCCGCGGCATCGATCGACGTGGCGGTGCAGGTCTCGCGCGCGCCGGTGGAAGTGCCGGCCGGCAGGATCTCCGAGACCGATCAGGCGATTGCCCGCCACTGCGCCGCCTATATCGGCGACGGCTCGGTGATCCAGACCGGCGTCGGCGCGGTGCCGGATGCCATCCTGCGCCTGCTCCACGACCGCAAGGACCTCGGCGTGCATTCCGGCATGCTCGGCGACGGGCTGGTGGAACTGGTCGAGGCCGGCGTCGTCACCAATGCGCGCAAGGAAGTCGATGCCGGGGTGTCGATCAACGGCGCGCTGATCGGCACGAAGCGTCTCTACGCCTGGGCGCAGCGCAACCCCGCGATCCGCATGTGCAGCACGGCCTACACGCACGACGCGGCCGTGCTCGCCCGTCTCAGCCGGCTGGTGACGATCAACTCGGCGCTCGAGGTGGACCTCACCGGCCAGGTCAATGCCGAGCAGAGCGGCGCTGCCTATCTCGGCGGCACCGGCGGGCAGGTGGACTTCGTGCGCGCCGGCGCCCGCTCGCCCGGCGGGCATTCGATCATCGCGCTGCCCGCGACGGCGAAAGGGAACGAGCTCAGCCGCATCACGATCGGGCTGTCGGGACCGGTCACCACCGCGCGCAGCGAGGTCGACGTGATCGTCACGGAATTCGGCGCCGCCGAACTCAAGGGACAGACGCTCGCCGAGCGCACGCGCCGCCTGATCGCAATCGCCCATCCGGATTTCCGCGAAGAACTGCAGCGGGCGGCCCACACCATTCAGCAGCGGGGGTTCTGATGAGCGATGCCGTACTCTTCGATGCGCGCGATGACGGCATTGCGATCATCACCATCGACCGGCCCGATACGCGCAACTGCCTGAGCCGCGAGGTGCGCGAGGGCCTGCGCGCGGCGTGGAACCGTTTCGAGCGCGACCCGGCATTGCGCGTCGCCATCCTCACCGGCGCCGGCGAGAAGGCCTTCTGCGCCGGCGGCGACCTGAAGGAGATGGTGGAAACGGGCATGCAGGTGCCGCCGCGCGACATGTTCCCGCTGCCCTACGACAACATCGAACTGTCCAAGCCGACGATCGCGGCCGTCAACGGCGTGGCGTTCGCCGGCGGCTGGATGATCGCCCAGGGCTGCGACCTGTGCGTCGCGAGCACGAACGCGAAGTTCGCCATTACCGAGGTGAAGGTGGGCCGGGGCTCGCCGTGGGCCGCGCCGCTGATCCACATGATCCCGCAGCGGATCATGATGGAGATCATCCTGACCGGGAAACCGATCACGCGCGCAGCGCGCCTACGAGATCGGCCTGGTCAACCGGCTGGCGGAGCCGGAGCGCTGATGGACTGTGCGCTGGAACTGGCTGCCGACATTCTCGACGGCGCGCCGCTGTCGGTGCGGGCCGCGCGCGAGACCGTGATGCTCGCCACCGAAATGGGACGCTCGGCGGCATTGCAGGCGGCACGGGCAGCGCACGAGCATGCGTACATGAGCGACGATGCGCAGGAAGGACCCAGGGCATTTGCCGAGAAGCGCCGCCCGCAGTGGAAGGGCCGCTGAACGCCAATGGGCATGTCCAATAGCGCCGCAGCGGAATGGCGAAGCTTCTGGTTACTGCCGTTCGCCGCCGCGCTTGGCTATAGCACGTCGGTCATCCACGTCTATTCGATCGGACCATTCATCGAGCCGCTGCAGCAGGCATTCGGCTGGTCGCGCGCGCAGATCTCGATCGGACTTACCATTGCCTCGTTCATCAGTGCGATCTTCTGCATCCCCGTCGGCATACTCGTCGACCGGATCGGGCCGCGCCGCGTCGGCTTGATCGGCGTGCTGTTGATGTCGGGGGCGTTCGCGCTGCTCGGCACGATGACCGGCACGACGGCGAACTGGGTGGCGCTGTGGGTGATTGTCGCCCTCGGTACGCTCTGGGTGCAGGCGACGGTCTGGACCAGCGCGGTCGCCAGCCGCTTCGAAGCGTCGCGGGGGCTGGCGTTTGCGATCACGCTCTCCGGCGCCGCGCTCAGCGCCGCGGTTGCCCCGGTTCTCGCGACGTGGCTGATCGGCGCCTACGGCTGGCGCACGGCATTCGTGGCCATGGGGGGAATCTGGGCGGCGCTGGTCTTCCCGTTCCTGCTGCTGTGCTTTCGCGGTGCCCACGATGACGGCGGCCAGGAAGCACGCGACGACAACAAGCCCGGTGAAAGTGTTGAAGGGTGTCACGCTGGCGGAGGGCTTGCGCTCACCGACGCTCTACAAGCTGCTGCTGGCCAGCGGCCTGTTCTCGTTCACCGCCATTGGCGCCGTCGTTCACTTCGTGCCGATCCTGACCGACAGCGGTGCGGCACCGCTCGCGGCGGCAGGGGTCGCCGCGCTCGTCGGCGTCTTTTCCATTGTCGGCCGGCTCGGCACCGGCTTTCTGCTGGACCGGTTTCCCGGACACATCGTCGGCGCGATCGCCTTCATGCTGCCGATCGTCTCGGCTTTGCTGCTGTTGTTCGACGGCGCCAACCCTCTCAGCCAGGCGGTCGCCGCCGCGGCGCTCGGCCTCACGGTCGGTTCGGAGGTCGACGTCATCGCCTTTCTCGCCGCGAGACATTTCGGTCTCAGGAATTTCGGTGCGCTGTACGGCGCGCTGGTGATGGCGCTCTCGCTCGGCACGGCATTCGGCCCACTCGCCGCCGGCACCGTGTTCGATCACTTCGACAGCTATGCGCCATTCCTGATGCTGGCCATCGTCCTGATGGGGGTGAGCGCAATGGCGCTCTGGAGCCTTGGCGCGGCGCCGGAAAGCGCGGAGACGGCCGGGCAATCGCTTTGACGGTGTAGAAAACGCCGCGCAATCGCGACCCCGCATACCTGGCGTTCAACCGCGCGCTGGGCCTTTCGTTCCGGACGTCAACCGCCCGGATGGCGATGCAACCCTCCGACAGGCTCGCCTGAGGCAGCTTCGTCGACCTGCGCCATGATGGCATCGATCACGTGACGCACACGCCGGGGCATCATGCGGCGCCCCGGGTACACCAGGTTGAATGACAACTGCCCGGCGCGCCAGCCAGGCAACACAGGCACCAGTCGCCCCGAGGCCAGGTCATCGGACACCAGTGGCGGTGTCAGCCGTCCCACCCCCAGACCGCAACGCACGGCTTCCAGGCTCAACGCATAGGTGTTGGTGCGCAGCGCCACCCGCACATCCACGCTCTCCCGGGTGCCGTCGGCGTGCTCCAGCGTCCATCGCTCGTGCGCATGGTCCGCTTCACCCGCGGCCCATTGCGCCACGCAATGATGAGCCGACAACTCCTGCGGGGTCGTCGGCATGGGATGGCGCTGCAGATAGCCCGGCGAGGCACACAGCAGGAAGGGTACCTCCAGATGCGGCCGCGCCACCGCCGTGGCAGACACCCCGAAAGCTGCATCCATGGTGACCACGTCAAAGCCCTCGGCCACCGGATCGACCGCGTGATCGAACATGGCCATCTCCACGGTGATGTCCGGGAACTCCTCGTGCAGCCTGGTCAACTGCTGCGCCGTCACCTCCAGGCCGAACACGGTCGGCATGGCAAGCCGCACACGCCCGACCATGTCCTGATGCGAGCGACTGACCATGGCCTCGGCCTCGGCCACGTCGGACAGGATGTCGCGACAGCGGGCCAGGAAGGTCTCGCCCGCGTCGGTGAGGCGCATGGAACGGGTGGTGCGCTCCAGCAACTTGACGCCCAGGTGGCGCTCCAGGTCGGCCACCTGCCGTGTCACCAGGGCCTGGTCGACCTCCAGCCCCCGCGCGGCAGCGGCAAAGCCGCCCTCGTCCACCACGCGAACAAAGGTCTTCATGGTCTGCAATCGGTCCATGGCAGATTATTTCAATCCAGTCATCAATAGAATGAGAAAGGCACTATTTATCAGCAAGATCAACATTAATACAGTGATGCGATCGCGATTGAATTGAAACGGTAACTAGATGCGCTCAATGCAGAGCCATTTAAAAGCAAGATAACGGAGAGAATCAGGATGAAGATTGAAGACCGGGTCGCCATGCATCGCCGGATGGCCGAAAGCTATCGTAACGCCTACTTGCACCAGGGGGTACAAGACGGTGAGAAGTATGAGGCATGGAAGTTTGCAGCCGACGGCGTTTACGCGTCGCCTTATTTTACGGGCGACCAGGTTTTTCCGCTGAGCGCGTTCCCTGTGGACCCGGCCAAATCCGCGACGATGGAGGCGAAGGCGTACTCGCTCAAATTTTCCGACTGGAAGCCGGTAGAGTTCAAATGCTGGCCGGCCGACAATGGCTTTGTAATGAAAACCCGGTGGGAGGGGCACACGAAAGAGGACGGCACCAAGATGGGTTTTTATTCGATTGGTTTCGTTGAGACGAACGACCAGGGAGAGATCACGCGTTGGGAAACTCATGTCGATGATTATGAGTACGGTCCCTTCCTCGAAGTCGCACTCGGCGTGCGCGGTCCCTTCCACGGCACCACCGCATACATTGATGCGCTCCATCGGGCCCTTGAGGAGGCTGGCGTGTCTGTGTGATGCGGGCAGCGAGGCAAGCGGGTGCGCTTTACCGCGATCCGTGCAGCGCCGAATTCGTGGTCGATCCATCCGCTTCGTCGACGACGGTGGGCTACAGCTTATGAAAACCGAGATCGCGACTTCCGTCGCCATGGTTACCGGTGCGGCCTCTGGCTTGGGCAAGGAGCTCGCGACGCAGCTGGCTGCCATGAACTACACCGTGGTCTGTGTCGATTACAACGCCGATGGCCTGCGCGCCCTGGAGGCTGAGCTGAAGGCCGCAAGCCGGTCTGCGCTTTGCGTGCAGACCAATATTGTCGAACGCGAGGATGTTGTCGCGCTGATGCAACGGGTTAACGACGTTTATGGGCGCCTGGACCTGTTGATCAACAATGCCGGCGTCATGCATCGCTTCAGCAGAATCGACAGGCTCGGCAGGGAATTCGCGGAGCGGGTTTTCGATGTCAACTTTTGGGGCACGACGAATATGACCCTCGAAGCCCTGCCGCTGCTGCGCAAGAGCAAGGCTCCGCTTTTGGTCAACGTAGCCAGCATCGGCGCCGTGCTGCCCACGATTGGCCAGGGGTTTTACGGCGCCAGCAAAGCCGCCAGCGTGCAACTGACGCAGGCCCTGGCGTTGGAACTCGAGAAAGAGGACATCGATGTAATGCTGGTCTTCCCGGGCGCCATGGACACAAACATTTTCGAAAATGCGCAGCATACCGAAGGCGACGAATCCCACAGGGAGATGGTGGGTGCTCTCAAGTCCGGAAAGTCTTCGCAGCGATGGATGATGACACCCGCCGTTGCGGCTCGGCGAATCGTGTCATCGCTCGACACCCGTCCTCGCCGGCTTTTCGTCGGCATCGACGCGAAATTGCTGGGCCTGATGAACAGGGTCATGCCGGAAACGACCACGCGCCTCTTCGCCAAGGTGATGAGGAACGCCCCGGCCATGGGTGATGCGCTGAAGTAATCTGGCGTCATTCCGCTGTCGCTGCGGTCTCCTCGTTTTTGCGAGGTTCTGACTCCAACGCCAGCTACTTGCGTTTGCCACATCATGGTCGAGCGCGCCGCGACTCCGCGACGGTAGTCAACGGGTGGTGCGCTCCAGCAACTTGACGCCCAGGTGGCGCTCCAGGTCGGCCACCTGCCGTGTCACCAGGGCCTGGTCGACCTCCAGCCCCCGCGCGGCAGCGGCAAAGCCGCCCTCGTCCACCACGCGAACAAAGGTCTTCATGGTCTGCAATCGGTCCATGGCAGATTATTTCAATCCAGTCATTAATTGAATGATGAAAGCACTATTTATTAGTCAATTCAACATTAATAGAGTCATTCCCATCGCGGTTGATCGTGAACCAGGAAGAGGAGGACTGATTCCATGACTACGCAAGCAGTGAAACCCGGAAACTGGGTCGAGCATACGATGGCCTGGGACGAGCTCGACTTCAGCAAGATCACTATGCGCATCTCGACGGATCGGTTTACGTCGCGCGAATACGCTGAACGCGAGCGTGAATTGATCTGGTCCAGGGTCTGGCAGGTAGCCGGCCGCGTCGATGAACTGCCTGAAAACGGCGACTGGAAGGAATATCGCATCTTCGACCAGTCCTATGTGGTCGTCCGCGGCAATGACGCGAAGATACGCGGCTTCGTCAATGCCTGCAGGCATCGCGGTAACGTGCTGTGCCGGGACAAGAAGGGGCACTCGAACGGCCGGTTCACCTGCCCCTATCATCTCTGGTCATATGGTCTCGATGGACGCCTGGTGGGCGTGGCCAGGCCGGACCTGGTCGGTCCGATCGACAAGAGCGAGCTCGGACTTCTCGAAGTGCCGGTCGACACGTTCGCGGGCTTCATCTTCCTCAACCCGGATCCCGAGGCGAAGCCGCTGGCGGAATTCCTGGGGAAGGAAGTGCTCGAGCTGCTGGCGCCCTACAAGCTCGACGAGATGACTCCCGTGATGGATGTTCGCGAGCCCCTGGAGTGCAACTGGAAAGTGGTCATGGACGCGTTCTCCGAGGCGTACCATATCGTCGGCGTGCATCCGCAGCTCCTCGCCGTGATTGTTCCCGATGTGGTCAAGAACCGGAACGCCTGGTTCGGTGATCACGCCCTGGCCTGCGCCCCCTTCGAAGTGAAAATGGAAGCAGGGTTTGGTCCGGAAGACGAGGTCAAGGGCATCATGGCGCTGCCGGCCACCTTCCCCGGAGTGGCGGAGGTGTTGCCCACTTTCGAGGAAATGGTCGCCTCCCATCGTGACGTGAACGGAACGCTGAAGTACCCCGAGGGTGTCAGCGGGCGTACGCTGCTGCAACAGGCCACGCGCGTGACCCTGACCCGCAAGGGCCTGGACGTGAGCGGTCTGAGCGACGACCAGATGACCGACAACCAGGGCTGGTTCCTGTTCCCGAATTTCATGATGACCATCCGCGCGGGCGAGGCCCACGTCATCATGTCGGTGCCACATCCCGACGGCGACCCCAACCGTTGCATCTGGCACGTGGCCAGCTATATGTGGCTGCCCCCGGGACCGCGGGAGCAGTATCGGGCCGAGTTGGTCGAGGTCACTGAACCGGGCAGCTACACGTACTTCGAGGCTCTGCAGCAGGACTACGACCAGATGCCGCGCCAGCAGCTGGGCCTGCGCAATCACACGCTCAAGTACCTGCACCTGGCGCAAGAGGAAGTCAACGTCGCCCGTTTCCATATGGTGGTGGACCGATATATGGAAGGGACGACGAAATCCTGAATGCGTTTCAGCACAGGTCCTGTCTGACGCTCGGCATCGTCGAAGCATCGCCTTCGACGATGTGGGCTGCGTTCCGAACCGACAACGAAAACACAATTGGTCGAGGAAAGATTCATGGCCTTGAAGGAAGTCAGCGACGTCATTGGAAATTACACGGGCCTTTCACGCAAGGTGCTGGAATACAGCCAGATCATGAAGCGCATGGTGGACAGCGCCAAGCAGCCCGGCTTTTCCGTCGCAAGCTGGGCGCCACTGGTTGAACTGGTGGCGATCGATGAGTTCGAGCGTGTGGGCAATTTCAAGGAGGTCATGAATTGGCAGGACTACGTGAATTTCCTCACCAATTGGGCGATGTCATCCGATTGGGAGTGCTCGTTCAAGCGCGTCACCGAGGTGGGGAATGTCGTCTTCCTCGAGCTCGAGGAGCGCAGCAGGATCGGAGACTACAGCAGCGTCGTCAATTCGGTGTCGGTCTATGAGTTCAACAGTGCCGGCAAGATCGGGCACATCGATATCTACCTGCAGATGGAACTGCCCGGCAGCGAGGTGCTCAAGAACTACGAGGGTGTCATTTGAGCGTGAGTGCGGGGCGATTTCGATAGCACCGGATACGGCTTTTCAATAATCAGAGGGAGCACAATGAAGCAGAACATCGGAAAAGGCATGAGCCGCGCATTTCACACGGCAGCCATGCTTGCCAACGGCGGTACTCGGTGTTGGTCTGACGGTGCCGGCTCCTGCGGCTCACGCGGCGATCGAGCAGCGGAGGAAGTCATCGTCACCGCGCGGCGCAAGGAGGAATCGCTCCAGGATGTTCCGATATCCATGACGGTTTTCAGCCAGGAGACGCTTGACGAGCGCAACGTCATCAGCGCCACGGACCTGGTCAAGTACACGCCGTCACTGAGCGCCAATACCCGCTTCGGCTCGGACCAGGCATCGTTCGCGATTCGCGGCTTCACGCAGGAGTTCCGCACCACGGCATCGGTTGGCGTCTACTTTGCGGATGTCGTCGCACCGCGCGGTGGCGCCGTGATCACCGCCGGTGATGGCGCCGGTCCGGGCGCCTTTTTCGATCTGCAGAACGTGCAGGTGCTGAAAGGGCCGCAGGGTACGCTGTTCGGCCGCAACACCACGGGCGGTGCCATCCAGCTGGTTCCGCAAAAGCCCACCGGCGAACTCGAGGGTTACGCGGAGCTGTCTGCCGGCAACTACGACATGGAGCGCGCGCAGGGCGTGATCAACGTACCGCTGGGTGAGCGCGCGCGGGCGCGCTTCGGCGTCGACACGATGCAGCGCGACGGCTACATGAAAAACGTATCCGATGTCGGCCCCAACCGGCTTACGGATGCCGACTACATGGCCGGCCGCGCCAGTCTGAGTGTGGATCGTGACGGATACCGTCGAGAACTACACCATTGCCAGCTTCACCGACTCCGAGAACAACGGCACCATCCAGGGGCTGTTCGTATGCAAGCCCGGCGGGCTGCTGGATGCCTTCTGCCAACCGACGCTCGCCAGCCAGAAGGATGATTTCTACACCATCGCGCAGGGCGATGTAGAGAACCCCGTCAGCAAACTGGAGCAGTGGCAGATCATCAACACGACCACCTGGGAAGTGCACGATGATCTGACCGTGAAGAACATCCTGTCCTATGCCGACCTCGAGCAGACGATGCGGCACGCCAATTTCGGCACCAATTTCCGCTATCCGGCCATTTACGCGCCCCTGCTTCCGAGCCCGGAACTGGTCGGCGCGCCCGTGACTTTCTATCCATCGGGCGATGCCGGCATGCCGAGCAGCAGCCAGACGACCTTTGTCGAGGAACTGCAGTTCTCGGGCAACGCGCTGGATGACAAGCTCGAGTGGCAGGCGGGCCTGTATTACGAGAACAGCGAGCCGGACGGTTGGTCGGGCATATTGTCGACCACTTTCCTCACGTGCCCGCAACTTCCGCAGGGTAGCGATCCGTCGGCCTGGCAATGTCTGGATGTGTTCGGACAGGGCTTTCGTGCAACCGAGCGTCGCCAGGATCGAATACGAAAACAAGGCTGCCTACGCGCAGACCACCTACGAGATCAGCGATGAATTCCGGGTCACGACGGGTCTGCGTTACACGGTGGACAAGACGGAAGGAACAAACTCGCAGATGGTCTACGCGGGATTCCCGAGATCTTCGCCGGGGGCGCCGACACGCGGGCCAGGTTGTGTCCTGTCCCCCGCGACCGGCGTCGCACCGCCCGATTGCCGGCAGGACCTGGATACGGAGACCGACGCACCGACCTGGCTGATCGGCCTCGATTACCTGCCCACCGACGATCTCATGCTGTATGCGAAATATGCGCGCGGCTATCGCCAGGGTTCCCTCAACATGTTCGCGGCCGAGGGGGTGCAGGAATTCGACGCCGAAGAAGTGGATGCCTACGAGATTGGCAGCAAGTGGAGCTTCGATGCGCCGCTTCCGGGCACGTTGAATGTCGCGTTGTTCTACAACGAGCTCAGCGACCAGCAGCTGCAGGTCGGTTACTCGAGCAGTACAGGAGAGGCCGCGTTCACTACCGGGATCGTGAATGCCGGTGCGTCCACCATCCAGGGAGCCGAGATCGAGACGACACTCGAGCTTGTACGAAGGCCTGATGTTCAGTCTTTCCTACACCTACCTCGATACCGAGCTCGATGAGACCGAACTGCCGCAGATAGCGCCCGGCAGTCCATACGACGAGGTGACAGGGTTCATGGAGGCCGGCAGCGAGCTCACCTTTTCGCCCGACCACACGGTAACGGCGGCCCTGAACTACCGGTTACCCCTGCCTGCAGATGTCGGGGACGTGTCGGTCGGCGCGAGCTACACGTACATGGATGATCAGCTCGCCATCGTCAGCACGTATGGCTGGCTCGACTCGCGCAAACTGCTCAACCTCAACGCGAACTGGAAGGGTATCGCGGGCTCGTGGCTTCGATGTGTCGCTGTTCGCGACGAATGTCACGGACGAGGAGTATCCGGTCAATGTCACCGGCTTTTATGACAACCCGAGCATAGGGATGGATTTCCGGGTGACGGGCGAGCCACGAATGTACGGCGCACGTTTGAAATACAACTTCTAGCAACGTTACGGCAAGAAAACGAAGCCTCGGGTTTCGAGACTCGCATGGTGGGCGTTCCGAAGATGTTTGGTGCGAGGTTGCGTTACAACTTCGGCACGTGATGACGGGCTGACGCGCGATCGAGCGCGCTGCTCTTCGCGGTGTTTTGCGTGATTATCTCGAGAGCTGTTTCATAAAAGGCGCTGATCAGATTGGAGAACGACAGCTGGAACGGGTAGATCATGTATACGTCGACCGTTTCCAGGCTCCAGTCCGGCAATACCGGGATGAGACTTCCTTCCTGCAATTCGCCCGAGCAGATGATCTGATTCGGCATGGCGCCAATGCCGAGTCCCTGCAGGATATACTGCTTGCTGATCTGAAAGTTGTTGGCCCGCGCCCTGACCAACGGTGACAACTCGTAGCGCTTTTTGCCGCGGCTCAGATGCAGCTTGCGGGGCTCGTCGTAAAAGCCGGAGTCGATGAATGGCAGCTTGTTCAATTGAGTTGGAACGGTGAGTGGCTCCGGTAACGTCCTGATGAAATCGGGCGATGCGCAAAGAAAGCATTCGAGGGTGAATACCTTCCTGGCGATGAGCGTAGAGTCCTGAAGCGGGCCAGCGCCGAAAACCACGTCAAAGCCGTCCTTGATGGGGTGGACCATGTTGTCCACCAGGCGAATCTCGAGCCGGGACTTCGGATACCGCTGCAGGAAGGTCGCCCCAACCCTCGAGGCAAAATCGATGCCGACGAATACAGGTATGGCCGCCCGCAACACCCCTTGCGGCTCCTGCTGGCTGCCTTGCACCAGTGCGCGGACATCGTTGGCTTCGGCCAGGATGTTGAGACCATGACCGTAGATTTTCTCACCCAGGTCCGTAACCGTGATCTGGTGCGTGTTCTTTCGAAGCAGCCTGATGCCCAGGTCGGATTCCAGCTTGCTGATTTTTCGGCTGACGGTGGACTTGGGCATTCCCAGCAACGAAGCTGCCTTCGAGAGGCTGCGGCACTCGACCACCTTCCCGAACACGAGCAGCGCATCGATATCAAAAGCCAGGTTCTGACCCATAAGCCATGCTGTTCCAAATTTGCAACACTCTTTTGAAAATCAGAGTCTATTTTGCAATGGCAGTCAAGTGATACGGTTGGTCCATGCATCATCGGGATGACACCGGGTCCACAGACGCGGTTGTCGGTACCGGGCTCTATCGACGTCGCAAATAACGAGGCAACCGCTATGGAACAGGATCCCATTGTCACCAAGCCCCGCAGCGGGCACTGGACCGACGCTTATCCTGAATTGGGCCGAGGCCCTGTTTCGTTGGATGACTGCGTTTCCGCGGAGTTTTACGAGAAAGAGCGCGAGCATGTCTTCAAGAAGTCCTGGTTGTACGTCGGGCGCGTCGAGCGGCTACCCAAAAAAGGCAGCTATTTCACCCGCGAGCTGGGCTTTGCGAATACCTCGATAATCGTGGTGCGGGGCAAGGACGACGTCATCCGCGCCTTCCACAATATCTGTCCGCACCGGGGCAACAAGCTGGTCTGGCGCGACGACCCGTTCCAGGAAGTCCAGGGCCAGGCCCCCGCACTCTACTGCAGGTTTCACGGCTGGAACTTCGAGCTCGACGGTTCCCTGATCGCGCCTACACGCAAGGATTTGCTGCTGGACTTCGACGCCGGCACGTGTCGCGTGCCCGCGATCCAGTGCGAAGTCTGGGAAGGCTTTATCTTCATCAACCTGAATCCGGACAATACCGAGTCGGTACGTGATTTTCTCGGCGAGCTGGCCCATGGGATCGAAGGCTATCCCTTTGACGGGCCGCACCAGGTCTACAGGTTCAAGGCCGAGCTCCAGTGCAACTGGAAAATCTTCATGGACGGGTTTGCGGAAAGCTACCATGGGCCGTACCTGCACGCCGCATCATTTGGCAACCTGACCGCGGCCGCCAAGGCCGCGCTGGAAGCACCCAATCCGTTCACGGATGCATTGGCTTACCAGCTCAAGGGCCTGCACCGGATGTTTTCCTTTGCCGGAGAGCCGTCACGAAAGACCCCGTATTCGAAGCCTATCGAATGCGTGTTCGAGGCGAGCGCGGCAGGCCCGTGGAACAAGAAGATCGACGTCGGCTCATTGCCCAAGGGGCTGAATCCCACCCGTTCCGAGAAATACGGCTTCGACTCGTTCCAGTTCTTTCCCAATTTCGTCCTGATCTTTGGTGCGTCGGGTTTTACCACCCATGTCCATTGGCCGACAGGACCGCATTCGCACATCATCGAAGTCGAGATGTTCTATCGGCCGCCGACGACGCACAAGGAGCGTTTGGGGCAGGAACTGACCGTGACGTTCCTCAATGACATCATTCTCGAGGACTCGAGCCCCCTGGAAGGCATGCAGGCCATGCTGAACAGCGGCGCGATCAGGGAGTTTCATTTCAACGACGAGGAATTGCTGGTGCGCCATCTGCACAAGGTCGTCGTCGACTATGTCAATGCGGGTGAGGAGAAAAAGGGAGGCGGAAAATGAGCTCGCTGTTGCCCGGAACAATTTGCGCAACTCGAACATCTGGTCCCCGAGTGGGCCATTGAAGATGGGCATACGCGCTATGTGAAACGCGTCAACAGCTCCATGGAGCAGATTCGGGCGTTTTACGACGAGGTGTTTCCCCATGCCGAGGCAGCCGTTGCCTACCTCGACGCGTTCGATTACCAGCAGCCGCTGCCGCAGGATGCAGCCAACTTGCGCAACCTGCTCTATTCATTGATCACCGTTTCGCTGGCGGTCGAGCTGTGGAAACAGCCTCGGGTCAAACATTCGGCAAATACGATTCTGACGCGTTTGAGTTGATGGGCCAGGGGAAACGATCATGACACTAGAAATTATCAACCTCACACCGCGGGTCGGCAGCGAGATCAGGACGGATGTTGCGACCTTGCTGGGCGGCTCCGAAGCCGCAAATATACGCAAAATCCTGGAAGCAGCGCGGCGTGGTGTTTTTCCGCGGTCTCGATATAGGCGATGAGCAGCAGGTGGCAATCGCCAGGACCCTGGGCAATATCGTTGCAAGTGAAGGGGAAGACGGAATCTACAAGATCTCGCTGGACAAGGGCGTCAACCAGAGGGCCGAGTATCTGAAGGGCTCGCTGTTCTGGCATTTCGATGGCTCTCTTCAGCCTTACCCGAACCTGGCCGCACTGTTGCGGGCGATCAAGCTGTCGGAAACGGGCGGGCAGACAGAATTCTGCAACACCTATGCGGCCTACGATGATCTGCCGGACGATGAGAAGAAGGCCTGCGCGAAGTTGCGGGTGGTGCACAGCGCTGCAAGATCGCAATTCTATGTGAATCCCGAAATGAGCTACGCGGAACTGGAAATGTGGCAACGGTCACCATCCAAATCCTGCCCCCTGGTATGGACGCATCAATCCGGGCGCAATTCGCTGCTGCTGGGAGCAACCGCCGACTATGTCGAAGGCCTGTCTGTCGAAGAAAGCCGGGCGCTGCTTGCCCGCCTGCGCGACTGGGCAACCCAGCCCCAATATGTCTATCGCCACGAATGGCAGGTCGGTGATCTGCTCATCTGGGACAACACGGGAACCATGCATCGCGCGTTGCCGTACCCGCTCGACAGCGGTCGCTTGATGCACCGGACAATATTGGCAGGCGAGGAGCCCCTGAACTGATCGGGCTCGGCCGGTTGCTGATCAATGGCGAGGATAAATCCATCAATTCCAGCAATATCTCGATGAACCAGTTGCTTGCCGGCCGGGTTGCCATCATCACGGGCGGTGCGAGCGGCCTTGGTCGCGCCACCGTGGAGCTGTTCGTGGAACAGGGTGCCAGGGTGGTGATCGCGGATGTGAACGCCGAGCACGGCGAAGCGTTGGCCGGTGCGCTCGGCGCTTCGGCGGCATTCAGGCGGACAGATGTCGCCGATGCCAGGCAGGTCCGGGAGCTGGTGGATTTTGCTGTCGAGCGTTTTGGCGGCCTGCACGTGATGTTCAACAATGCGGGTATCAGCGGTGCGGTTCACAACCGCTTCCTGGAAGACGATCTGGCGGATTTCGAACGGGTAATCGCCGTCAATCTTTTCGGCGTGATGGCAGGCAGTCAGTGCGCGGGCCGGTATATGGCCGCGCACGGCGGTGGCTCGATCATCAATACCACGTCAATTGCCGGACTCAAGCCGGGGCTTCCGTTGATCAGCTATCGCGCCGCCAAGGCAGGCGTCATTCACGTCACGAAGTCCATCGCGACAGACCTCGGGGAATATGGCATCCGGGTCAACTGCATCGCGCCCGGCCATATTCCCGCGGCCCAGACATTTTATGACATGTCGGAAATGACCCGCCGGGTCCAGCCGCTACGGCGACAAGGGACGCCGCGAGATGTCGCGAACGCCGCACTTTACCTGGCGAGCGACCTGTCGGCGCAGGTGACCGGAATGGTGTTGCCGGTCGATGGCGGGTCGAACCTTGGCTGGTCCCGCAAGTAGTCGCTGATATCGAGTCGGCACCGCCCTTCGGCATGCACGCGAGAAGCAATGAATATCCACCCGATAACGAGGAGAGATCGCCATGAGCGAGCAGAACAAGCAGGTCGTGCTCACCTTCATCGAAGCCATGGGCAAGGGCGATGCTGCCGCCGCCGCTCCATGCCTGGCCCCGGACGCATTTACGCTGGCCAAGGGTTTTGGGAAATTTGCGGGCGTCCGCACGCATGACACGATACTCGCCACGATCGCGGCGTTCAGCAAGCTGGTGCCCAACGGTATGCACCCCGATATCCACAGCGTGACAGCCGAAGGCGACCGGGTGGTGGTCGAATTCGACGGCAACGCCACGCTCTGCAACGGTGAGTCCTATTGCAATGAATATTGCATGGTGTTCTCGCTGCGCGACGGCAAGATCAAGCAGGTGAACGAATATTTCTGCACCATCCTGGCCGACAAGGTGCTGTTTCCGCTGGTCGCGGCGGAGGGGCTATAGGGTCATGGCAGATACCGCTCCCAATCGTAGGGCACGATGGGGTAGAACGGCGCGGCAAGCAGGGGCTTGATTCCTGCCACCGCCCATCGTTGCTGCAGCACCGGGCGCAGGCGCTCGGCCGTGGCAACGGGGTCGTCGTCGAGGAAGCAGTAGGTGATCTGCTGCCCGCCCCCGGCAGTGGAGAACCCGGTTGGAACGGAGCCGGCCGACCACAGGCCCGCGACGCCGGGCACATCCGTCAATTGCGTCGCAGGTGCCGCACCCTGTTCGAGGAGCAGGTACACCCCCCTCGCCGGGCACCACGGCAGCACGTCCGAGCCTACCTTTGCCCGCGCCGCGGCGAACCGGCTTTCCACCGTGTAGACACCGCGCTGTACCGGCGGGAGCACAAACGGCACGCGACCGGCGCTCGAGAGAGCTTTGGAGAGCTTGTTGAAGTCGTTGAGCCCGTCGATCCCGGCGAAGAAATAGGTCATCACATGGTCGATCGCATCGAAGCGCTCGTCGCTCGCCGCCCGCGCCGCGCGGCACGCCGCTGTCGACACGACGCGCAGTGACGCCCGGACGCTGGCCAGCCGGTGCTGTTCCGGCCGGTGATCCAGGGTGTGCCAGCGCAGGTATTGCGCATCGGCGCCGTCGGGATGGCGTCTCGCCATCGACACGAAGAGGGTCGTGATCCCACCGTGCCCCTCGGCGAGGATCTCCGGGACGCGGTCCGACGGCGTGCCGACGAGCCCGGTGGAAGAATTGCCGTGTGGGTCGTTCATCTCACGGCTCTGCCTTCAGCACCAGCTCCGGGTGGAGCGCCTTGATCATGCGGCGCATGCCATCGCGCCAATGAACCCTGGTCCGACCCAGCACCTCGTGCATGTGGGTGACGTCGGGCCACAGCGGCGTGTGCGCCTCCGGCGTGTACTCGAAGATCGGTTCGATGCCGACCAGTTCGCCCATATAGCTGCAGTAGTCCTCGATGCTGACGGTCTCGCTGCCTGCCCAGTTCACGACGACCGGCGGCGTTGCGGCCACTTCCATGGCACGAATGCCGAGTTCCACGTAGTCGTCCTCGTAGATCGGGTTGTAGTTGTTCGGCTTGTCGGGATGGAGGCGGATGGGCTTGCGCTGCAGGATCGCCTCCAGCCGGTCGGCCGGCGCGCCACCCAGCGGGCCGTAGGTGGAACAGATACGGATGATCGTCAGCGGAATCCCGCAGTGCGTTGCAATCCAGGTGCACACGGATTCGGCCGCGACCTTCGAGAAGCTGTAGTTGGCGCGCAGCGGAACCCCGGGCGGGTCGGATTCGGTGAGCGGGCGCTGTCCCTGATAGCCGTAGATCGATCCGGTGGAACAGAACACGAAGCCTTTCGCGGCACGGCAGTGGTAAAGCAGGTCGCCGGAGTAGTGGGCGTTGGTCCTGACGCACTGGCGCCAGCTGCCCTGGCCCGGATCGACAGCGGCGTGGAACACATAACTGAAGTCCTCGGGCAGTGACGAAAAGTCGCCGGTGGACAGATCGAGCGCTAGCGGCTTGACCCCGGCACCGGCGAGCTTCTCGTGGTCTCCGGCGCCCTGCAGCCGAGCCGCCCCCCACACTTCGTTGTTCCCTGCCAGGGCCCGGGCTATGGGGAAAGCGATCTTGCCGGTGGCACCCGTGACCAGAATCTTTTCGCCCTCGAGCACATGTACCTCCACTGCGGATTGTTTCCTGATGGATCGTGGCGCGACAACGCCATGTCGTGCGTGCGTCAGTGGCTCCGGCCTTCGATGCCTGGCGTCAGCGTGTTCTCGCTATGGCCGTGAACATCGTGCTGTCGGGCGAGCGCCAGTCCAGCCGTATCCTTCGATGGGCGATCAGCCAGCGGTTACCCGTTTTCCTGAACAGATCCAGATAACACCCGCAGTGATCAGGGCCGATATCCGTATAGGCGGTCCAGTAGGTACGGGCTTTTGCTGTCTGCTCGTCCACCAGTTCGATCAGGCTGGTAGAGAGATGATGCCGCACAAAACTCGCCTGGTGTACCGGCTTTCCATCTGCCTCTGGTCGCTCGCGCCAGCGATTGATCCAGGCATGAATAGCCGGACGACCGGCATGGCGAAAGGCGTCCCTTTCGGGCACACCTTCCGTTTCGAGGATGGCGTCTTCGGTAAAAACAGCGATGAAATCCTCTGTCTGCAAACGGTCCCCGGCCATGGTGTAGCTCGCCATGGTGTGGCGGATGCATTCCCGCGCCAGTAGCTCTGAATTGGTCATGGCCCTCTGGCAGCTCCTGATGATTGCGTGCGTCGCGACGCAAGCAGCGCTCGCTTGCGTCGCAGAATGTCAGGAGGTCAGGTAACGGTCCAGCTCCTGGTGCATGTTCAGGATCAGCTTTTCCTGGTTGGAAGCCAGCCACGCCTGCTTCATGCCGCTCGAGCGCAGACCTTCCTGTACACGCGGAAGATTGCCGAGATCCTGTCGCGGAATGAGCCCGACCTGCCCGGGGTCGGTGATGTCCTCGACGGTGGCGCGCGGTGTCTGCACCCCGGCCGGGTAGGTCTTGACCGAGCGGATCTCGAACGTGCACTGGTTGGGATCGGTCGGGTGCGGCAATACCCGGTAGATCGCCGCACTGCCAGCCTGTAGCAGGACCAGCACGTTCGGGAACACAACAGTCACGCCGCCCCAGCGCCCGAGAATCTCGGGTGTCAGCTTGGGCATCGGCCGGTTCACTTTCGCCGCTGTTTCATACTGCAGGCGCACGTATTCCGCGCCGAGATTCGTTCCGGGCGGCAATTGCTTGCCGCGCAACGTGAGCAGCAGCTCGATGTCCTCCTTGAGAATCATGGCACCGAGCCCCTCGGCGGTCAGGTTCATGCGCGCCGCCATCTCTTCCAGCAGATCGTCGGGCGATTTCGGCTCCTGCACGTGGCCCGCGATCGGGGTCTTGTCGCCGCCGTAGAACTGGCCATGTCCGTGCGCAAACGCATCGTAGGTCAGATCCCTGTACATCATGGGGCCGTCGGGACGGTCACCGTAGACGACCTCGCGTCCGACTTTCTCCAGCTGCGGATGGGTGGCCGAAACGTGATAAGCCTCGTAGAAAGCTTCCTGCGCGACTTTCCAGTTGCACGGAATGACGGTGCGCTTCCACCAGATATGGCGCATGTCGCCGAGCACGATATCGTCCAGGATACTGGCGCAACGGCGCGATGAAGTCGTCGAACGATTCCGGGTTCGGGTCGAGGTTGATGAACACGAAGCCCGCGAACACCCGGGAGTGAACCTCGCGCATCGCGACATCGCTGTCCTGCAGCTTGCCGCCGCAGAATTCCTGGCGCTCCAGCACCAGCTTGATGTTGCCGGCGAGATCCCAGCGCCAGCCGTGGTACGGGCAGATGATCTTGCCGCCGTCGAAGTGGCCACATCCGTCGCCGAGCGTGGTTCCCCGGTGCGGACAGAAGTTGTGGTAGGTCTTGATCGTGGACGCGTCCACCCGGACCACCAGGATCGACTGGTCGCCGATCTTGTAGGTCGTGTAATCGCCCGGTTGCGGAATCTCGTCGACGCGTGCGGCGACCTGCCAGACGCGGCTCCACAGCCTCGCGAACTCGAGCCGCGCGAATTCAGGGTCGGTGTAGCGGCCTACGCTGACGCCTTGCGCCAGCGTTTGCCAGCTCGTTGGCCATGCCGTGCCTGCAGCCGGTGAAGGTGCGGAATCTGTTGCAATCGTGGGGCGGGATACGGCGCTCATGGCGGTTTTCCTGTCAAAAGTACGGTGATTGATCCGCGTCTGCGGGCGCCTGTCAGGCGATGACCCGGCCGCATCCTAGGCAGTTGCACGACACGCGGTCGTTGATCTGGATCAATGCCGCAGCGCGTGGCTTCGTCCATGGTATTAATCAACGCTGTTGAATAAGTAAACGTCGATTTTCCGCGCGGGTAGCGGTGGTGACTGCTGTACGAAACCTCACTGTTTCCCGCCGTGCGCATGTGTCTAGATTGCTCGCCGCCGGCGAGTGCGTTCATTGCTATCCGGGAGGAAAGAAATCATGACTACGGCCACTGCCACCAGCCGCCGCCACGCTCGAACGGCTCCAGGCCACAGACGTCTCCCCCCTGATCGGCAGCAAGGTTCACCTCGGCAAGGCGGCCTTGCTGAGTGGTGAATATGCCGCCGAGCTGCGCGAATTGCTCGAGCGCCGCGGGGTGCTCGTCTTTCCGAAGATCGACTTCACCGACGCGGAGCAGGTCGCCTTCACGAAGACCATGGGCAAGTTTCTGCCGGAGATGGAAGGGCAGGAGGTTTACAACATCACGCTCGACAAGTCGCTCAACCAGAAGTCCGAATATCTCAAGGGTTCGCTCTACTGGCATGCCGACGGCACGATGAACAAGGCGCCGATTGGCGTTGCCGTTCTTACGAGCAAGGTGCTGCCGACGTGGGGTGGCAATACCGAGTTCTGCAACACCTACGCCGCATATGACATGTTGCCGGAGGAGGACAAGAAGCTGATCGCAGGGCTGAAGGCGATGCACTCGGCGTGGACTTCCCTGTTCTATTACGAGCCGGAGCCGAGTTACGCCAAGCTCTCGGAAATGATGCGGATCGGCGAGGTCGAACTGCCGCTGGTGTGGAAGCACCGCTCGGGCCGCAATTCGCTCGTGCTGGGCTGCACCGCGCACCATGTCATCGGCATGGACCCGACCGAGAGCACGAAATTGCTGGTCCGCCTGCGCGATTGGGCGACGCAGCCGCAGTTCGTCTACAGCCACGAATGGTCGGTGGGCGATGCGGTCATGTGGGACAACACCGGCACGATGCACCGCGCCATGCCGTATGACCCCGATTGCGGACGGTTGCTCCACCGCACCAAGACCGAGGGGGAAGAGCCGATCGTTTAGGCTTTTGACGGCTGGTTTTCCTTCACCCGGGGGGCGTCTTCGGGAGCTATCGGCCGTCTGAGCCAATCGGCGGCTCGCTCCCTGCGACTTCGGCTCAGGCACCTGTCGATAGGTTGACGCGGATCAATGAGGGGTCTGATTTGGGTAGTAATCACTATTAACTAGTCAACACCGGTGTTTATTATAGCGCTTCATTGTCAGTCATCAGTGTTACGGGCTAGGCCCTTGGGGGGTTGGAAATGATAAACGTGAAATCACCGGGTTTACCCTCGGTAGACGAGATCGATATCCCGGCATTGAAGGAACGATACCGCCAGGAGCGCGACCGGCGCATTCGCAAGGAAGGGCAGGAGCAGTATGTCCGTCCTGTGGACGACTTCGCCGATGCGTATGAAGCGGATCCCTACACGCCGGTCATTCCCCGTGCACCGGTCTGCGAGGAAATCGATATCGCCGTCCTCGGCGGCGGGTGGTCCGGCATCGCAGCTGGCGTTCACATCAGGAATTCCGGCCTCTCCAGTTTCCGCCACATTGATCATGCGGGTGACTTTGGCGGCGTGTGGTACTGGAACCGTTATCCCGGTCTGCAGTGCGACAACGACGCCTACTGCTATCTGCCGCTGCTCGAAGAAACGGGCTTCATGCCGTCGAAGAAGTTCACCGACGGTCACGAAATCCGCGAATACGCCCAGCGCATCGCGAAGAAGTACAACCTCTATGAAAACGCGCTTTTCCACACCATGGTGGAGTCGCTGCGCTGGGACGAGGGGCTGAAGCGCTGGCGGATCAGCACACGGCAAGGAGACGACATTCGCGCCCGCTTCGTGATCATGGCCAATGGGCTGCTGAACATACCCAAGCTGCCCGGCATCCCCGGCATTCACGACTTCAAGGGACACATGTTCCACACCGCGCGCTGGGATTACGATTACACGGGCGGCTCCGAGAAAACAGCCGATACTGGACAAGCTCGCAGACAAGCGCGTGGCTCTTGTCGGTACCGGCGCAACCGCCATCCAGTTGGTGCCTTACCTCGGCAAGTATGCGAAGCAGTTCTATCTGCTCCAGCGCACACCCTCTTGCGTAGACTCGCGCAGAAACTCGGAAACCGATCCCGAGTGGGTCAAAACGCTGAAGCCGGGCTGGCAGGCCGAGCGCCGTGACAATTTCCACCGCGGCGCCAACGAGAGATTCCTGAAGGGCGAGAAAGACCTGATCTGCGATATCTGGACGGAAGTGAACCGCAATCTGTCGGCGGAACTGGAGGAACAGGGCTGGCCTGAACTCACGGCGGAAGAGTTTGCCGCCCGCTTCGAGGAGATGGACTTCCGCGTGATGGAGCGCCTGCGCCGCCGGGTTGACGCCATCGTCGAGGACAAGGAAACAGCGGAGCTCCTCAAGCCGTGGTACCGCTACCAGTGCAAACGGCCCACGTCCAATGACGAGTACTACCAGACCTTCAACCGTCCCAATGTGAAGCTGATCGATGTGTCGGAGACCCAGGGCGTCCAGCGCATGACGGAAAACGGCTTCGTGGCAAACGGCGTGGAGTACGAAGTGGACTGCATGCTCTTTGCCAGCGGCTATGAGGTGACCAGCGACCTCGATCGTCGCTGGGGAATACCGGTCTTCGAGGGGCGTGGCGGATTGTCCATGTACGAGAACTGGAACGGCGGCTACAAGACGCTGCACGGCATGATGACCCATGGATTCCCCAACCTGTTCACCACGGGTTATTACCAGGGCGGCCTCAACTCGACGCTTACCTACAACTTCGAGCAGCAGGTCAAGCACATGCTCTACATCATCAAGGAAGTGCTCGATCGAGGCGCCCTTGCCGCTGAAGTCAGCAAGGAAGCCCAGGACGCGTGGATCAGGCACATGCGCGAAACGGAAATCGACAAGACGGAGTGGATCGCCAGCTGTACCCCGAGCTACTTCAACAACGAGGGCAAGCCCGACGTCGATGAAAACGGCAACGAGCGATACCGTTTCTACCTGGGTGAACTCTATGGCCCGGGCTGGGACGCCTTTCTCCGCGTTCTGGAGGACTGGCGCGCCAAGGGCGATCTGGAGGGACTTGTTCTGGACACATGAACTGAACGGGAGGTCGTCGTGGACGAACGCGCGAAGGTTGCCAGTGAGGAATTGACGAGCCGCTGATCTACCCGGTGGACGCATATATCAGCAGGGAATATGCCGAGGCCGAGGCCGAAAGGCTGTGGGCCAGGGTATGGCAGCATGCCGGCCGCGTCGAGGACATTCCCGAGGTCGGCGATTACATCACGTACGAGATCGCCAATGATTCGATCCTGATCGTTCGTGCCGCGCCGGATACGATCAGGGCCTATCACAATGTCTGCCCGCATCGCGGACGCCGGCTGGTTTCGACGCCAAAAGGCGGTAACGGTGCCCGCGGCAATGCGACGAAGCAGACATTCTTTTGCGGCTTCCATGGCTGGTCCTTCGACCTCGAAGGCAAGAATACCCATATCCTCGACAAGGACGACTGGAAGGGCACGCTGACGAACGAGCGCACTTGCCTTACCGACGTGAAGGTCGACACCTGGGGCGGCTGGATCTGGGTCAACATGGATCCGGACTGCGTGTCCCTGCGTGAATATCTCGAGCCCGCTGCCGGCATCCTCGATCCGTTCAAATTCGAAAAGATGCACTACCGGTTCCGTCAATGGACCGTCTTCGACTGCAACTGGAAGGTGGCGCTCGAAGCATTCATGGAACCCTATCATGTGGCGGCTACCCATCCGCAGCTGACCAAATACGGCGACTTCTATGCCTGGAGCAAGGTGCAGGGGTTGCACGGAAACGATGGCTATGACGCGCCCGACCATGAGGACGAGGGTTCCGCCGCCACGACAACGGTGCACCGCACCGGAAAGGGGGCCGACGCGCGGGTCATGATGGGCGAAATGCAGAAGGAGTTCTGGGAAACGGTCGGCGCCAGCACGACGCAGGTCCTCGTCGATGCGGCGCTACGGTTGGCTGACGAACTGCCCGAGGGAACTCCCGCTCACGAAGTGCACCGTCACTGGCTGGAGGCCTGCAAGGCCGACTATGCGGCGATGGGCGTGGAGTGGCCGGAGATCAGCGACGAGCAGATGGCGAAAGCGGGCCTGGCCTGGCATGTATTCCCCAACATGGGCATATTGCAGGGGCCCACGTTCGCGCTGTGTTATCGCACGCGACCGTACGGCACCGACCCCGACAAGTGCATTTACGAAGCCTTTGCGATCGAGCGCTATCCGCAAGGGAAGGAGCCGAAGACCGAGTGGACTTATGCGGACCCGACCGAAGCGAACTGGCGCAAGGTCATTGCGCAGGACTTCTCCAACATGGAGATGGTCCAGGTTGGATTGAAGTCGCGCGGTTTTCGCGGCAATCTGCCCAACCCTTACCAGGAGCGCAAGGTCACCAATTTGCACCGCAACCTGGCGAAATACATGGGGGTCGGGGCACCGCGACCGCTCGAGTGAAATCCGCGCCTGTTTCACCGGCTATCAGCCCAAGACCGCGATAAATTGCAGCTGCGCGTCGCCGGTGAAAATGGTTGCATTTGCAGGTGCAGGTGGATAAATAGAGTGCTGTTTCATGGCAAAGCTCGAGAATTGGGTATGACCGAGTTCGTGATTGCCGAGTATGGGATCCGCCAACTGCACGCTCGCTTCGCCGATGCAGTGTGGCGCAAGGACGCCGAGGCCTATGCTGATTGCTTTGCCGAGGATGCCGAATGGAAGATCGCCACCATGCACATTCGCGGTCGCGCGGATATAGGTGGCACCTTTGCGAAGCTTCTGGCCGCTTGCGCCCGGGTGCAGATAATCGCAGGCACGCCGTTGCTCGAGATCGGGCAGGGGACGGCAACCGGGCGGATTCAGATCACCGAGCTGGCCAAGATGGCCGATGGCAGTTCGGCCATGACGCTCGGGGTCTACTACGACCGCTACGTCGAGGACGGCGGGCCGCTGGCGATTCCAGTGGCGCCACTTTGGCCTCCATTACCGTGGTCCAACGGACTTGTCGGCGGCTCTCGTCGAATGTCCGGATTATGGTCCGCCCCCGGGCATACCCGGACCGGACGAGCCTACGTTCACGCGAAGACCCCAGTCATCCTGAATGTGAACCAGGATTCTGCGGTTGCCCGCGACGCGGGACGAAGTTGATTTTAACCAGCGACCTTTTCGTGTCGCGATTTTGAGGGAGTGGAATCTGTCATGGGCGTACCTGTCTACAAGCGTATTCTGGAGCTGTTCGAAGCCGAGGGGATCAATACCCTGTTCGGCATTCCGGATCCGAATTTCGTGCACATGTTCCTCGAGGCCGAGAGCCGCGGGTGGACGGTGATCGCCCCGCACCACGAAGCTGCCGCCGGTTTCATGGCCGAAGCCGCTTCGCGCATCACCGGCAAGCCCGCCGTCTGCATCGGCACGCTGGGCCCTGGCATCGCCAATTGTGCGCCTGCCATACAGTGCGCGCTGGTGGAAAACTCGCCGGTCATCTTCCTCAGCGGCCAGCGTGCCCGCGTGACGGAGCAGCGCGTGCGCCGTGGCCGCATCCAGTTCGTCAAGCAGATGCCGCTGTTCGAGAATTCGGTGAAGTATTCGGCCTCGATCGAATATGCCGACCAGACCGACGAGATCATCCGTGAAGGCATCCGCAAGGCGATGGGCGGTACGCCGGGGCCGGTCTATATCGAATATCCCAGCCACATCATCACCGAAGAACTGGACGTGCCGGAGCCGCTGCCGCCCGCGCGCTATCGTCTCGTCAACCAGGGCGCGGACATCGACAAGGTCGCCGAGGCCGCAAGTCTCATTCGCGCGGCCAAGAACCCGATCCTGCTGGTCGGCCACGGCGTTCACACCTCGCGCTGCGGCGCGGCGGTCAAGGAACTGGCCGAGCTGATGAACTGCCCGGTCATCCAGACCTCGGGTGGTACGTCCTACATCCCGGGACTGGAAGACCGTACCTTCCAGTACGTCTTTTCCAACGCCTCTATCGAAGCGGTGACGGAATCGGATCTCTGCCTTGCGCTCGGCACCGAACTCGGCGAGCCGGTGCACTATGGCCGCTGGCGGTACTGGATGCAGAACGAAGCCATCCGCAAGTGGATCTATGTCGAGCAGGATCCCGCTGCTATCGGCGTGAACCGCCCGATCGACGTGCCGCTGGTGGGTGACCTTCGCGGTGTCGTGCCGCAGCTGGTTGCCGCGCTCAAGGGCACGCCGCGTGCGCCTGCGCCTGGCCTGGCCAAGTTCATGAAGGATGGTGCGGCGGAGCTTGCCTCGCTTGCCGAGGAATCGCTGACCAGGAGCGACGGCACGGGGAGCGTGCCGATCCACACCTCGCGCTTCGTCGTCGAGGCGACCAGGGCCTTCCCGAAGGACGGCATCATGATCCGCGATGGCGGTGCCACGGTGATCTTCCAGTGGACCTATTCGCAGTGCAAGCCGCACGACGTGATCTGGAACCAGAACTTCGGCCATATCGGCACCGGCCTGCCCTATGCGACCGGCGCGATGCTGGCGGACAAGGCTGCCACCGGCAAGCAGCGTCCGGGCATGCTGCTCACCAGCGACTCGTCCTTCATGTTCCACATCGCCGAGCTGGAAACCGCCGTGCGCTGCAAGCTGCCGCTGGTCTGCGTGGTCGGCGTGGACAATGCGTGGGGCCTGGAAGTGGGCGTCTACAAGCGCACCTTCGGCCAGGGCACCGCCGAGACCGGCACGCACTGGAGCAAGGACGTCCGCTTCGACAAGGTCGGCGAAGGCTTCGGCTGCCACGGCGAATATGTCACCAGGGCGGAGGACATCGCCCCGGCCATCGCGCGCGCCTATGCCAGCGGCAAGGTGGGCGTGGTCCATGTCGTGATCGACCCGAAGGCGAATTCGGAGGAAATGCCGAAATACGCCGAATTCCGGACCTGGTACGCCGAGGGCACGCAATAAGCCGACGCTTCACAAGGCAACGCTCGATGCGCGCCGCGCTGGCAACAGCGCGGCGCGCTGCGTTTTGGGCCAGGCCCAAGCGAAAAAAAACGCGGAGCATTGTGCCCCGCGTCTGCTTTGCAGCTCGGTTGCGCCGCCAGGAATCAGACGGACTCGGCAATGGTGTCCGCGTGCTTCTGGAACATCGCCATCAAGTCGCCCGAGGTGATCGGACGCTCCGTGCCTGCTTCCACCGGACGAGCGCCACCCGAGGATTTCGGTGTCGTGTCGACGCCCTTGGCCTGCGCTCTGGCGCGCAACGCGCCGACGGTCAGATCCTCGCGCTTGTGATGCTTGAACGGATCGAAACGGAAGAAGCGCATGGCATTGGCATGTGTGACCTTGTCGATCTGCTTGTCGCTCAGGTGTTTGACCTGTTCCCACAGATATTCCGGCACTTCGGGCCACAGGGCATCGGAGTGCGGATAGTCGGTTTCATAGGCAACGATATCCTCACCAACATCCTCGAGATGCTTCAGGCCGAACGCATCGTCGATGAAGCAGCAGAGGAAGTGCCGGTTGAAGATTTCACTCGGCTTGGTCTTCTGGAAAATCGAGTGCGTCCAGGCCTTGTGGCGCCAGTTGGAGAAATCGGCGCGCTCCCTGAAATACGGGATCCAGCCGATGCTGCTTTCCGATAGCGCAATACGCATGGTCGGATAATCATGCAGCGCCTTCAGCTGCAGCCAGTCCGCTGCGCCCACGGCGATCGACAGCGGCATGGTCGTGATCCACGCTTCGATCGGGGTCTCCATCGAGGCATGCACCTGCGGGTTGCCACTGCCGATGTGCAGCGCAATGGTCATGTCGTGGTCGTTGATCGCCTTCCAGAAGGGGGTCCAGTAGTCGTTGTGGATGCTCGGCAGCCCCTGCTTGGTCGGGTTCTCGCTGACGCTGACCGCAGTGCAGCCTTTGGCGGCAAGGCGACTGATCTCCTCGACCATCGCCTTCATGTCCCAGGTCGGCAGGATCCCGCACGGGATAAAGCGGCCCGGATAAGCACCACACCATTCGTCGATATGCCAGTCGTTCCAGGCGCGCAGGTGGGTCAGCGCGAGATCCTTGTCGGGAGCCTGATGGAAGGTCCGGTTGTCGAAACCGATGGAGTTGCCGAAGTTCATCTGCACGGCAATGCCATTGACATCCATATCGTCGATACGCGCATGGACGTTGTAGCAGCCATCGCGCAGCTGCTCGAGCGAGTTGGGCTCCATGCCGTACTCCTCGAACGGACGCCCCACCACCGCATTGAGGCCAATGCCCGGCTGGTGTCTGCCCTGGTAGGACCAGAAATTCTTGCCGTTCCTGTCGGTCAGCAACTTGGGCGCCGTCTTCAAGGCATCCCCCTTGAGATGCTTGTCGAACAAATCAGGCGGCTCGCAGATGTGATCGTCGGTGCTGATGATCAACATGTCGTTCATGTTCATATCAATGTCCTCTCGTTGCGATTTGCGGTGTTCGTCGCGTACAAAAAATACAAGCCCTTGCCGATTTTCCCGAACGTCCTCACCAGACGAGCGGTACGTGCTCCGGCCCGACGACGCCGCCGGGACGGTATTCGATCGTGGTGCCCGGTTTCAGGGAAAAATCCGGAATCCGGCGCAGCCATTCCTGCAGCGCCACCTTGATCTCGAGCCGCGCAAGGTGGGCGCCCATGCAGCTGTGGACGCCGACAGTGAAGGCCAGGATCGGCTTGCGCGGCCGGTGGAAGTCCACCACGGTCGGGTTGGGGAAGATTTCCGGGTCAAAGTTGCAGGCCGGCAGGATGGCGGTAACGCGGTCCCCCTTCTTCATCTTCACGCCGCCCATCTCGTAGTCCTGCGCCAGCACGCGGCCCGAGAAGGTCACCGACCAGGCGCGCAGCAGCTCTTCGACCTGGGCGTTGATGTTGGCGGGATCGTTGATCATCTCCTGGCGACGCTCGGGATTCCTGGCCAGCCACAGCCAGATGTTGTTGAGCGTGGCGAACACCGTGTCGAGGCCGCCGATGAACAGGAAGACGACGAAGCCGAAGATCTCCGGCGGGCTCATCGGCCGGCCGTCCACCGTCGCGTGGACGATGCGGCTGATCACGTGGTCATCCGGATTCTTCGTCTTCTCGGCAATCACTTCCTTGAGGTAGGCGCTGATCAGGCGCATGGCTTCCGCCATGATGGCGCGATCGTTCGAATGGAGCAGATCGACAGCCCACTTCACGAAGGTGTCGCGCTTTTCCTGGGGCAGGCCCATCAGGTCGAGGAACACCGATACCGGCAGCGGTCGGCCGAAATCGGTGGTGTACTCGCATTCGCCCTTGTCGATGATCTGGTCGATCAGGTCATTGGCCATGTCACGGATCTTGCCTTCGAGCGCGAGCACGCCCTTGGGCGAGAACACCGGTTCGAGGATCGCGCGATACTTGCGGTGGTGCGGCGGATCGATCTCGATCGGGATGAAGTAGAAATAGTCATCCGGATCGCGCGGGAAGGGGGTCGCGCCCTCGTTGGAGAAGTACTCCGGATGGCGCAACATGAACATGGCATCCTCATACTTCAGCAGATGCCAGGCGTTGCCGTAATCGTTGACGTCGTAGTAGATCGGCGGCATGGTTTCATGCAGCCTGGCCATGTAATCGTGCGGCGCGGCGAGGAATTCGGGGCCAAAGGTGAGGCCGATCGAGCGGACCAGTTCCCTGGGCACGTGGGCGGGAATATTGTCCCGGCCGGCTATCCGGGGCAATTGCGGCGGAACGGGGTGTGCTGCGTCGATCGCCATCGTTGGTTCTCCTCTGAATTCACAAATCGCGTCGCATCGCCGACGCCGGCAGTATACGGGTGCGCGCTCACCGCGATGGTCTGGTACTCACCTGTTTTTTTGCGCCGCCGATCAGAACTGCGACTCGGGCAAACGCACGACCATGCCATCCAGTTCGTCATTGATGGTGATCTGGCAGCTCAATCGGCTGCCCGGGCTGCCCCCATTGGGCGAAAAGTCCAGCATCTGCGTTTCGGCCTCCGACGGCGCATCGACCTTGTCGGTCCAGGCCGGATCGACAAAGCAAAGGCACGTCGCGCAGGCGAGACCACCGCCACACTCGGCAACGATCCCTTCGATCGCGTTGTTGACGGCACCCTGCATGACGGTGTCGCCATTCGCAATTTCGACGTGATGTTCGGTACCGTTGTGCTCGATGTAGGTCACCAGAGCCATAGAACTCTCCTCGAGGATATTCTGCAGTTAGATAGAGAACGACGTTCTCTGTTATTGAATCGGGCCTCCGTCGAAATGTCAATGAAACTATTGGATTCATGAGTCCGCTGATTGACACGCATCATCCGCGGACGCCTAATGAAAAGAACTATGTTCTCGCGTGATTACATTTCCATGGTTCCGGCGATCAAATCCGAGCAGTCTGTCATCGCGGCCGTTGCCGATCTCCCGGCCCACTGGGAACAGCGCTCGGCCAAACGTGTGCCGGATGCCGGGCGCGACCAGATTCTCGAGCGCAGCCGCAAGATCGTCGAGGCAGCGTACGATCTGTTGGAGGAAGAGGGGCTGGAAGGACTGACCGTGCGGGCGGTGCTCAACAGGACCGGATTGTCCCGGCGCGCTTTTTATGAGCGTTTCGAAGGAAAGGACGATCTCGTGCTCGCCGTGTTCGAGCAGACCATCCGCGCGGCCACCCTCCATTTCAGCAAGCTGATCAGCACGCTGGCCGGCCCCATCGAGCGCCTGGAACTGATCGTCACCCATCTCGTTCTCGGCAGAGACCTCGCTGGCCCCTGCGGATCATTCATCGAGCAATCGCCGCGGTGCCGCGCTGAGTCGCGAGCACTTGCGCATGGCCGAATCGCGCCCGCATGAGCTGCAGGCGGCGTTGAGCCCGCTGATTGCGTTGATCGCCCGGCAACTCTCCGATGGCATGGCCACCGGTTCGGTCAGAAGCGGCAATCCCCAGCGGCTGGCGACCCTGGTTTACAACCTGGTGTCCACCACCGTGCATACCGAACTGCTCTCCCAGGAGAGCGCGCAACCGGACCGCGCTCATCGGGCCCAACTGGCTGCGGATATCTGGGAGTTCTGTCGGCGGGCGATTGTCGCGTAACAGCCCGGCACGCCGTCGAAAACGGCAATCAAATGAGCGACATGTGGGGCAACATCCGCACGATGCGCCGCGTGCAGTTCTTTGACGACAGTAAAGCGAGGGACGAACATGCAAGTAGGACTGCAGTTGGGATTCCAGAATCTCCATGGCATATCCGACGCCGAATTTTTCAGAAAGGAAACGCAGATTGCCATTGAAGCCGAAGCTATGGGCTTCGACTTTGTCGCTCCGGTCGAACATCATTTCACGGACTATGCGGCGTGCCCGGATCCCGTCCAGCTCCTGTCCTATATAGCCGCGAGGACGAAGACCCTCAAGCTGATGCCGGGGGCCGTCATTTTGCCCTGGAACGATCCGCTGCGGGTGGTGGAAAAGATGCTCATGCTCGACATATTGAGCGAGGGCCGCGCGATACTCGGCATGGGCCGGGGCGCCGCGCGCCGGGAATTCAGGTCGTTCGGGGTCGAGCTGGCCGATTCGCGCGAGATGTTCGACGAGGCCGCCGTGATCATCCTGGAAGGGCTCGAAACCGGTATCGTCGAGGCGGACGGGAAATGGTACAGGATTCCCCGCACCGAGATCCGTCCGCGGCCGTTCCGGTCCTTCCGGGACCGCGCGGTCATGGTCAGCATGTCGCCCTCGTCGGTGGAAGTGGCTGGCAGGTACGGACTCAAGGCACTGCGGTTTTCGCAAGGGGACTGGACCCGCGCGCTGCCTGAAATCAACGGCTACCGGGCCCACTTCAGGCAGACACAGGGCCGCGAAGCGCCACCATTCATCATTTGCGATTTCATCGTTTGCTTCGATGACAGGCAGAAGGTCATCGAATACACCGACAGGTATTTCAGTCGATTGTTTTACCAGGTCGCGACCCATTACGAGTTCGGCGGAGAACATTTCAAGTCGCTGCCATCCTACGGGACTTACGTGACGTTGGGAGAAATGGCGGAAGCAGCCGGCGGGCATGACAAGGCCTACAAGGACTACATCGGAGCCAATCTCATCGGCACGCCCGAGGAACTGTGGGAACAGCATCTCGCCCGTACCGAACTTGTCGGCGACTACGAGATCGTCGCGAACTTCAGCTTTGGCGGCATGCCGTACGAACTGGTCTACGACCAGATGAAGCGCTTCGCCGACAGGATCCTGCCCAGGCTCAAGGGATAAATAAGGGCCGGATTTACGGCTTCCCGGCCGGCCGTCTCAGCTCTGGCCCTCCTCGATCAGGATTTCCGCGCTGACCTGCGATTCGAGTCGGCGCTCCGCCGTGAGTCGTATGCGGCGCCAGCGGCCGTAGCGGTAGTAGGCCAGCGCGATAGCCGTGTTGATCGCGCCTGCAACGGGATAGGCGATCCAGACCCCCGTCACGCCAAGCGGGGTGTGGCGCGCGAGCATCGTGGCGATCGGCAGCAGTACCAGCCAGGCCCCGACGGCCGACAGCAGCAGCGTCGCCGTCATGTCGCCGGCGCCGCGGAAGGTGCCGCTCAGGCTGAGCTGCACACCGGTGAAGGCGAAAGCCAGGGACATCCAGCGCAGCACCTCGGCGCCCGCCGCGACGAGCTCGGGGTCCTGCGGCACGAAGGCGCGCACGATCGGCGCGGCAGCCAGTGCAACCGCGGCGCCTGCCGCGCCGAGCAGCAGGAAGCCGGCCAGCGCCGAGACGTGCGTGATGCGCTCGGCGCGCGCCGGGTCGCCCGCACCGATGCTCTGCCCGACCATGACCGCAGAGGCCATCGAAATGCCGATGGCGGGGATCGTCACGAAGCTGAGTACCCGAAAGCCGACGCCATAGGCGGCGAGGGCAAGCGTGCCGAAGCTGGCAACCAGCGCCGTGACCGTCGATATGCTGAGCGCGTACATGGCTTGCGTCAGCGAGGCCGGGAGTCCGAGCCGCGCGACGCGCAGGATCAGCGGCCAGTCGGGCGACAGGTCGCGCGCCGCGAGTTCGAGACCAAAGCGCTTGCTGAAGAGCATCCGCAACCCGATGAGCGCGCAGGAGCACTGCGTGATCAGCGTTGCCCAGGCGGCGCCGGCAACGCCAAACGACGGCACCGGGCCCCAGCCGAAGATGAGGAGCGGATCGAGCGCGATATTGAGCGCCACGCCACCGGCGATCACGTAGAGCGGACGCTTGGTGTCGCCCACGGCGCGCATCAGCGACTCGTACATGGCGAAGGCAAACATCCACACGATTCCCGCAAAGGAGATGCGCAGGTAAAGCAGCGCATCGCCGGATACGGCGGGTGAAACGCGCATCAATTGCAGCATCTGCGGTGCCGCGTAGAAACCCGCCACCATCAGCAGCAGTGCGACCACGGCAGTGACGAGCAGGGTCTGCCCTGCGACGCGGTTCACCATGGCAGCATTGCGCGCACCCGCGTATTGCGCCGCGAGAATCGATCCCGCTATCGAAAGTCCGCCGCCCAGCGCGATCAGCAGAAAGATGATCGGAAAGCTCACCGACACGGCCGCGACGGCGTCCGCACCGAGCCGCCCGACCCAGAAGGTGTTGATCAGCTGGTGACTGGCCTGCACGCTGTTCGCGAGCACGATCGGAACCGCGAGGGTGGCCAGCGACCGCAGCACGGAGATTGGCTGTGTGTTGTTCATGGGCGGCGTGTCCTGCAGCGGACCGGACCTACGACATGTTGTCGCGCAGGAAGATCTCGATGCGGATGCGCTCCTGCGATTCGATCAGCCGATCGCCGTTCAGGCAGGCCATCGCGAGGCGAATTGAGGAGCGCACCTCATGGCCGGCATCCTGGTTGATGACCGCATCGGCAATGCCGCTCAGCAGCGCTTCGCGGGCTTGCGGGGTCAGTTCGTGGCAGATCCAGACGATCTCCCCGGAGCGGCCGCTGGCCAGCAGCGCGTCGTGGATGCCGCGGTTGCCGGCACCGATGCTGTAGAGCGCCGCGAGCCGGGGCTGCGACTCCAGCAAGCGGGTCACCAGCGGGCGGGTCCGGTCGGTGGCGTCGAGGCCCTCGATAGGCTCCAGCAGGGGCCAGGCGCCGTATTCGGTGTCCATCACCTGGCGGAACCCGAACAGTCGCTCGGCATGATCGCGCAGCGCACGGCTGCCCAGCACGATGCCTACCGGTCCCGGTTCGCCGGGCGCAGGGCCGAGAAAGCGCCCCAGCAGGCTGGCGGCGGTGCGCCCGGCAGCGACGTTGTCGATGCCCACGTGGTGCTGGCGGCGCGATCCCGGTACGTCCGAGACCAGGGTGATCACGACTGTGCCGGCCTCGACCAGGCTGTCGATGGCGTGGCGCACCTGCGGGTGATCGAGTGCCATCACCACGACCGCATCCGCACGGCCGCGCAGCCCCAGCAGGTGCTCGGCCAGCGCCGGGGCCGAGAACACATCGACCAGGTCCACCGTCGCGGTGGCGCGCTGTTCGCGCAGCCACGGCTGCAATTCGTCGATCTGGGTGGCCAGCATGCGCACAAAGGTGTTGGTGCCGGCCGCCAGAACGTAGCGCAGTGTCCAGGGCTTGACCCGCGCCAGCCGCGCAGCGGCCGGATCGGGCCGGTAGCCCAGTTGCTGCACCGCCCGGTGCACACGCTCGGCGGTGGCCGGCCGTACGCCCGGGCGCCCGTTCAGCACGCGATCGACCGTTGCCAGGCTGACGCCGGCGGCCGTTGCGACATCGACCAGGCTGCTGCGGGTGATTTCATTCATGCGTGAAGTATAAATGATTCAAGTTGACGTGCGCACCTCATTTCCTGATAATCGACAGCAGGCAGCGAATCGCATGTCATGTGCGGCTGAAATACCGCGCTGCGGCAACCCGATATAAATCCAAACAAGGGGACGGAAAACATGGACACGAAGCAATCGCAGCAATTTCATCGGTCCCCCGAGGGCCGTCGGCTGTCGGCCACGCGTGCCCCGCTCGCGGTTGCCGTGGCCGGTGCGCTGGCAATCCTCGTGGCGGTAGATGCCCGGTCGGCAGAAGGAGATCCAGCCAGCCCCGCCGGCCAGGCGGACACGCAAGGCGATACCGCGAAGAAGGGTCCGGGCGGCTCCGACCTCGAGGAAATGGTGGTTACCGGCACGCAAATGCGCGGCGTGGCCCCCACGGGTGCTGCACTGATCGATGTGGGAAAAGAGGATATTGCAGCGTCGGGTGCCGTGACCACGGCCGAATTGCTGGCGACGATTCCACAGATGGAAACGTTTGGTTCAACCCCGGCGGTGCTCGGGGGCAACAACGTGCAGCTCACGGTCAACCGGGTCAATCTCCGCAACCTGCCGCAGGGCATCGGCGCCTCGTCGCCCACGCTGGTACTGATGGATGGGCATCGCCTGGTCGGCGTGGGTGTCGGGCAGAACTATCCGGATCCCGACGTTGTTCCGCCGGGAGCGATCGAACGCGTCGAGGTCCTGACCGACGGTGGTTCCTCCGTTTATGGCGCGGACGCCGTCGGTGGCGTGGTGAACTTCATCACCCGCAAGGACTACGAAGGCGCGGAAGTGAGTCTGCGGCAGGGCTTCGGGGATTCGTACTACAGCACCGATGCCTCGGCCACGGTCGGCGATACCTGGGACAGCACATCGGCTTATGTCTCGTACAATTACGCGCAGCATGACGCGATCTATGGCGACGATCGCGGCTATGCCAGGGACATCGACTGGACCACGGGGCTGCCGCGACAGAGCACCTGTGCGCCGGCAAATGTCGCGACCGGGGGTAACTCCTGGACAGTCAATCCGAACGGGACCCTGACGCCCGGCGCCAGTCTCTGCGACACCTCGGAGGCAGCCACCATTTACCCGGATGAGCAGCGCCACTCCGTCCTCGGAGGTTTTGGCGCGACCCTGACGGACACAATCGAACTGAACCTCAAGACCTGGTACTCCAAGCGGGAGAACACCAGTGACGAGGGGCCAATCGTCGCAAACGCCCAGGTGACGAGCGCCAACCCCAACTACATCAGCACCGGCGGAGCTACCGGAGCGGATACCCAGACGGTGGGATTCGATTTCGCGCCGGTGAACGGGGTCCACAACGACCAGACCACGGAACTGGAGCAATGGGGAATTACGCCATCGGTGACCTGGGAACTGGGACACGATTGGGCGATGCGAGGATTTTATAATTACGGATACAGCGAGTCCGAATTCAGCCAGAGCGAGGCAAATGCCCACCCGGATTTCGCCAGTCTGGTAAGCGGCGGCCGTATCAATCCGTACAACACCGGGGCATCCGATCCCGCGGCCATCGCCACCGTCTTCGGGTGGGGGCAGTACGGCTACGGCGAAGACGAGATGCACAACCTGAGGGTCGTCTTCGACGGACCGGTGTTCGAGCTTCCCGGCGGTGAAGTGCACGTGGCGATCGGCGCCGAATACCTCGATGAAAGCTACCAGGGCAAGACGGAAACCGGCACCAGTGCCGACATCGCCGCCTCGCCGCTGGTAGAAGCGGACCGCGACGTAACAGCGATGTTTGCAGAAGTGAATATCCCGATCGTCGGCGATGGCAACCGCCTTGCCGGAGTTTACGAGCTGACCTTCGCTGCCTCGTTCCGGCGTGACGACTACAGCGATTTCGGTACGGCCGACTCGCCCAACCTGGCGCTGAGCTACAAACCGGTGGAATGGTTTACGCTGCGCGGGCGCATGAACGAGGCCTTCCAGGCCCCGGGCCTGGCGGATCTCGCCAATTCGAACAGCACGGTGAATTCCCGCCTGTTTCGCATAGCGGTTATCGAAAACCCGTTTGTGGCACCCTGGGATGGTAATTCCGAGGGGCTTGTCTCGATGGAGGGCACCAAGTTGCCGCTGTCACCGCAGGAGGCGGACATTTTCAATGTCGGATTCGATATCGAAGTACCGTTCGTCGAGGGACTGGAACTCGGGGCAAGCTATTACCAGATCGAATACGAAGGGCAGATTTCGATCCCGCCGATTTTCCAGCCCACGATTTACTACCGGGACTTCCCCGACAACTACCTGATGCGGCCGACGTCCGCCGAAGCGGAGAGCTTCCTGCAGTCGCGCGGCGTGGACCAGACTGAAATCGACAGCGCCCTGGCGACCGTGGACGCCGCGGGCAAGACGATCTATGCGGTCGTGGACGTTCTGCGGACAAACCTCGGCTTCAACAAATACCAGGGTTATGACGTCTTCGCGCGGTATTACCGGGACACGTCGTTTGGTTCGATCACCGCCAGCTTCAACGGGACCTTCGTGGATCTGGCCGAGAGCCAGGTAGCCCCCGGCCTGCCGGTGAACGACACTGCCGGGATCGACAGCAGCGACTTCAATTTCACGTTCAACCTGGCAGCCCGGATTGGCGATCAGATCATGGCGCAGGCAATCCTGTACCACGTCAGCGATTATCCACTGAGCGTTCCGGTCGGTCTCGGGCAGGACGACGTCGACAGCTTCGATACGGTCGACCTCTACGCGCAATACGATTTCGCGGGTGGCGGCTGGACCGAGGGCCTCTCGCTGTCTCTCGGCGTGAACAACGCCTTCGACGAGGAGCCACCGACATACCGCGGCACAACCGATGGAAACACCAATGGATATGCGGGCGGGACGCTCGGTCGCGTCCTGCAGCTCGGTATCCGCAAAAACTTTTCCTTCTAGGGATTCTCCGCAGCGGAATGCTTCATGAATGACGTGACGGGAGAACGGCGGTGAGCAAGCGGTGGAAGTGGTTCTGGGGCGTGGTCGTCGTTCTCGTGCTGGTTGCCGGTGTCGCTGCGGTCGGTGGCTATCGCGAGGCGCGTTCCATGGGCTTCCTGCGCGAACCGGTGTTCGAGACCGAGCGGCCGGCCGTGCCGGCGCTGGAGCACCCCGCGGTGCTGGTGTTCTCGAAGACCAATTCGTTCATCCACAAGGAAGCCATTCCCGCCGCGAAGGCCCTGCTGGAACAGATGGGCGCCGAGCGAGGGTGGAGCGTCTACCAGAGCGACAGCGGCGCCGTGTTCAATGCAGAAGACCTGGCGCGCTTCGACGTGGTCGTCTGGAACAACGTCACCGGCGACGTGCTGCTGCCGGCGCAGCGCGAGGCGATGCGTTCCTGGCTGGAGCAGGGTGGAGGCTTCGTGGGCTTGCACTCGGCCGGCGACGACAGCCACGACGTCTGGCCGTGGTACCAGGACACCGTGATTCGCGCGCACTTCATCGGTCATCCGCTGGACCCGCAGTTCCAGCGTGCCACGCTGCACATCGAGCAGCCCGCGGATCCGATCGTCGCGGCCCTTCCCGCGACCTGGAGCCGCACCGACGAGTGGTACGCCTTCGCGAAGAGTCCGCGCGCGCCAGACCTGCGCGTGCTCGCGACCATCGACGAGAGCACTTATGTGCCCGGCAGCTTCTTCGGCAAGGAACTGGCGATGGGTAGCGACCACCCGATGATCTGGAAGCACTGCGTCGGCAAGGGCCGGGTGTTCTACTCCGCGCTCGGGCATACCGCGGAAAGCTATGCCGAACCCGAGTACCGCGAAGTGCTCGCGCGCGCCATCGCGTGGGCAGGCCGGATCGGCGATCCGGCCGCGGCGGCGCCCGGCGCGCTCGCCTGCGAATCCAGCTAGAGACCCACAGGAGACACGGGACATGATGAACCGACGCGATCTGTTGCTCATCGGCGCATCGGCCATGGGCTGCGTGCTGATCGGCACGCCGACACTGCGCGCGATGGCCGGCGAATCGCCGAGCGCCACAGGCCTCGCGCGCGATCTTCAGCGACGCCCAGTCGCGGATGATCAGCGCGCTCGCCGAGATGATCATACCCACGACGGACACGCCCGGCGCGATCGTGGCGGGCACGCCGGCGTTCATCGAGATGATGGCGACCGACTGGTACACGGATACCGAACGGAAGATCTTCTTCGAGGGGCTCGCGGGTCTCGATGCGTTCTGCCGCGCGTCCTTCGGCAAGGACTTCCTCGCGGCGAGCGAGGAACAGCGCGTCGCGGCGCTGACGGACGCCGAGAAGCAGGCCGCCAGCTACGTGAGCCCGCTGCCGGGCGGCTTCCTCGGCGGCATGTCCAAGGAAATCGACGAGAACACGCCGTTCTTCGCGAAGATCAAGGAGCTCACGGTGATCGGCTACTACAGCTCCGAGGTCGGCGCGAAACAGGAGATGGCCTATAACCCGATGCCGATGCGCCACGAAGGCGATTTCGACTTCGCGAAGATCGGGCGTCACTGGTCTTACTAGGCGCGTAGGTCCGCATTCATGCGGACATGAAGGTCGGCTCGACAGAATCAGGGACCGGCAATTGCTACCAACGGTATATCCGGGAGCGGACAGGCGATGAACAATGACTTCGATGCCATCGTGGTCGGCTCCGGCGTGACCGGTGGCTGGGCCGCGAAGGAGCTGACCGAGAAGGGCCTGAAGGTGTTGATGCTGGAGCGCGGGCGGCCGCTCACGCACGGCAAGGACTACGTGACCGAGCACATGCCGCCGTGGGAGATCCCGTTCGGCGGCAAGCCGCTGCGCGATCTGTACGCGCGCGACTACCCGGTGCAGAGCAAGAACTTCGCCTTCGACGAGACCACGCGCCATTTCTGGATGAAGGACAGCGACCAGCCCTATGCGCAGGCACCCGATGCGCCCTTCAACTGGTTGCGCGCCGACGTGGTCGGCGGCAAGTCGCTGCTGTGGTCGCGCCAGGTCTATCGCTGGAGCGATCTCGATTTCGAGGCCAACAAGCGCGATGGTCACGGCGTCGACTGGCCGATCCGCTACCGCGACCTCGAGCCCTGGTACGCGCACGTGGAGCGCTTTATCGGGGTCAGCGGGCAGACTGAAAACCTGCCGCACCTGCCGGATAGCGTGTTTCAGCCGCCGATGCAGATGCACGTGGTCGAGAAGGCCGTGAAGCAGCGCATCGAGGCACAGTTTCCCGAGCGGCGCATGACGATCGGCCGCACCGCGAACCTGACCGAAGCGCTCGGTGACCGCGCCGCCTGTCACTACTGCGGCATATGCCAGCGCGGCTGCTCGCCGGGAGCCTATTTCAGCAGCCTGAGCTCGACGCTGCCGGCCGCGAACAAGACCGGCAGGCTGACGCTGCGCGCGAACAGCGTGGTGGAAGGCCTGGACTACGACCACGCGCTGAAGCGGATCTCCGGTGTGCGCGTCATCGATACCGTGACCGGCGAGCGCACGCGCTTCAGCTCGAAGCTGGTGTTCCTGTGTGCTTCGACGGTTGGCAGCCTGCAGGTGCTGCTGAACTCGCGTTCGGACAGCTTCCCGAACGGGCTCGCCAATCGCAGCGGCACCCTCGGGCACTACGTGATGGATCACGTGAACGGAGCCTTCGCGGCCGGCATCACCACCGAGTTCATGGGCAAGTACTACTACGGGTACCGCCCGAACGGCATCTACATCCCGCGCTTTCGCAACCTCGACCCGGCACGGTCCGACGGCGATTTCCTGCGCGGTTACGGCTACCAGGGAGGGGCGATGGCCATCGGGGGCCCGCGGATCGCGTCCAGCATCCCGGGCTTCGGGGCAGGCTTTAAGCAGGCGCTGCGCCAGCCGCCGGCCTGGATGGTGTTCATCGCCGCGTTCACCGAGTGCCTGCCCTACAAGGACAACCGCGTCACGCTCGACGAGAAGCTCGTGGACCGTCATGGCATTGCGCAGATGCGCTTCGCGGTGCGCTTTCGCGACAACGAGGTGAAGATGCTCACCGATGCGGGTCAGCAGGCCGAGACCATGCTGAAGGCGGCCGGCCTGCAAAACGTGATGGCGGTGGTCAAGCCGTCGGTGCCCGGCGATGCGATCCACGAGATGGGGGGTGCCTGCATGGGCCGCGATCCGGCGAGCTCGGTGCTGAACGGCTGGAACCAGGCTCACGACGTGCCGAACCTCTACGTCACCGACGGTTCCAGCATGAGCTCCTGTGGCGTCGTGAACCCCTCGCTGACCTTCATGGCGCTGACCGCGCGCGCGGCGGATCACGCCGCGGCGCGCTGGCGCGAGGGCACGGTGTAGGAGCGCGCCATGCGCGCGACCGGACAGCGCCGCCAGGACTGAGCATGTACCTCGGAATCGATATCGGAACATCTGCGGTGAAGGCCATCGTGCTGGACGATCACGGTGCCGTTGCCGGCCAGGGCACAGCACCACTCGTCGTGTCGCGTCCCCGGGACCTCTGGTCCGAGCAGGACCCCGACAGCTGGTGGTCGGCAACGACTGCCGCGGTCTGCTCCATCGACCCGACGCTGCGCCGGGCGGTGCGCGGCATCGGCCTCGCGGGGCAGATGCACGGCGCCACGCTGCTGGGCGAGGACGAGCGGCCGCTGCGTCCCGCCATACTCTGGAACGATGGCCGCAGCTTCGCCGAGTGCCGCGAGCTCGAGACCGCCGTGCCGGATCTGCATGCGATCACCGGCAACCTCGCGATGCCCGGTTTCACCGCGCCGAAGCTCCTCTGGGTTCGCCGTCACGAGCCGGCGCTGTTCGCCGCGACGCGCACGGTCCTGCTGCCCAAGGACTACGTGCGGCTGAGAATGACCGGCGACTGCGCGTCCGACGTCTCCGACAGTGCGGGCACGCTCTGGCTCGACGTGGGGCGGCGTCGCTGGAGCGAGGAGGTCCTCGCGGCCTGCGGGCTCGGGATCGAGCATATGCCGGTCCTGCATGAGGGTCCGGAAATCACCGGCCGGCTGCGTCGCGAGATTGCCGGACTCTGGGGCATGGACACCGTGCCCGTGGCGGCCGGCGGCGGCGACAATGCCGCTGGCGCGATCGGCGTCGGCGTGGTGCGCGAGGGCGACGCCCTGCTGTCGCTGGGCACTTCCGGCGTGATATTCGTCGCGACCGATGCGTTCCGGCCCAACCCGCGCGGCGCCGTGCACGCCTTCTGCCACTGCCTGCCGCAAATGTGGCACCAGATGGCCGTGCATCTGAGCGCCGCGTCCTGCATCGACTGGGCGGCGCGGCTGACGGGGGCCGCCGGCCCCGCGGAGCTGTTCGCGCGCGCCGAGGCAACGGGTGCCCGGGGCTGGCGCGGAACTGTTTGTTCCGTATCTCTCGGGCGAGCGTACGCCGCACAACGATCCGCACGTGCGCGGTGCGCTGCTGCGTCTGGACCACGAGACCGACGCGGGGCGCCTGGCCGAAGCGGTGCTCGAAGGCGTCGCGTTCGCGCTGGCAGACGGGCTCGACGCACTGCGCGCGGCGGGGACGCGCATCGAGCAGCTCACCGTGGTCGGCGGCGGCGCGCGTTCCGATTACTGGGGACGGATCATCGCGGCGGCGCTGGACACGCCGCTTTGCTACCTGCGTGGCGGCGAAGTCGGCCCGGCGCTGGGCGCGGCGCGGCTGGCCAGGGCCGCAGTGGAGGGTGTTGATGCACCCGGACTGTTTGCCGCTCCCGCGCTGTCCCATGTGATCGAGCCCGACAGAGCGCTCAGGGAGCGCCTCACCGAAAAGCAGCAGCTGTTTCGCACCGCCTATCGGCGGATCAGCGACACGCATCAGTACGAGAGCGCAGCATGATCACCGACTACTTTGCCGGCATCGAACCCGTCACCTTCAAGGGCCCCGGGACCGATGCGGACCTGGCCTATCGCTACTACGACAAGGACCGGATCGTGCTGGGCAAGCGCATGGAGGATCAACTGCGCTTCGCGGTCTGCTTCTGGCACAGCTTCTGCTGGCCGGGCAGCGATGTGTTCGGCGGCGGCACCTTCGATCGTCCCTGGCATCGCGGTGCCGAACGACAGCGAAGCGGCTGCGGCCAAGCGCGCCGCCGCCTTCAGCTTCATCGAAAAGCTCGACGTTCCGTTCTACACGCTTCCACGACGTCGACGTGATGGCCGAAGCGCACGATGCGGCGAGCCACCGCCGACTCTTCGCCGAGGCGGTCGAGGACCTGCAACGGCTGCAGGCGCAGCATGGCCGCAAGCTGCTGTGGGGCACGGCCAACCTGTTCAGCCACCCGCGCTATGCCGCCGGGGCCGCCACCAGCCCCGATCCCGAAGTCTTCGCCTGGGCCGCCCTGCAGGTGCGCGATGCGCTCGACGCCACGCACCGGCTCGGCGGCGCGAACTACGTGCTGTGGGGCGGGCGCGAGGGCTACGAGACGCTGCTGAACACCAACCTGCGGCGCGAGCTCGACAATTTCGGGCGATTCCTCGCGCTGGTCGTCGAGCACAAGCACCGGATCGGCTTCCGGGGCACGATCCTGATCGAGCCCAAGCCGCACGAGCCCACCAAGCACCAGTACGACTTCGACACCGCGACCGTGTACGGCTTCCTGCAGCGCTACGGCCTGGAGAAGGAGGTCAAGGTCAATATCGAGGCGAACCACGCGACACTGGCGGGGCACAGTTTCGAGCACGAGATCGCGATGGCCGCAGCGTTCGGCATCTTCGGTTCGATCGACGCCAATCGCGGCGATCCGCAAAACGGCTGGGACACCGACCAGTTTCCGCATTCCGTCGAGGAGCTTACTCTGGCGATGATCGAGCTCGTCCGCGCCGGCGGTTTCAGCACCGGGGGCTTCAACTTCGACGCCAAGGTGCGCCGCCAGAGCATGGAGCCTGTCGACATGTTCCACGGACACGTCGGTGCCATCGACGTGGTAGCACGGGGTTTGCTGCGCGCCGCGGCGATCATCGAGGACGGTCGCCTCGATGCCTTCAAGGCCGAGCGCTATGCGGGCTGGAACGGCGACTTCGCGCGGGAGGTGGCGGGCGAGGGCGCGACGCTCGCCGCCGTGGCCGATCTCGCCCTGCGGCGCAATCTCGCGCCGCGGCCCCGCTCGGGCCGGCAGGAATGGCTCGAAAACCTGATCAACCGCTTCTGAGAGGACGTGACAATGCAACCGGTGCGCTATGGCATGGTCGGCGGCGGCGAGGGCGCCTTCATCGGCGCCGTGCACCGCACGGCGGCGGCGATTGCAGGGAACTGGTCGCTGGTCGCCGGCGCCTTCAGTTCGAACGCGGAAAAGGCGCGTCGCTCCGGCGCGGCGATCGGCGTGGCGGCCGAGCGCACGTATGACTCGTATCGCGACATGATGGAGCGCGAGCGCGCCTTGCCGCCGGAGCAGCGTATCGAGGCGGTTGCGATCGTGACACCCAACCACGAGCACGCCCCGGTCGCGATCGCCGCCTTCGAGGCGGGCTTCCACGTGATCTGCGACAAGCCCGTTGCCGACACGCTCGAGAATGCGCGTGCGATCGCGCAGGCAGCCGGGCGTTGCGGCAGGCTCATCGGCATCACGCACACCTACACCGGCTATCCGATGGTCAAGCAGGCGCGTGCCCTCGTCGCCGGCGGCCAGGTCGGCGCGGTGCGGCGCGTGACGGTGAAGTACACGCAGGACTGGCTCTCGCGCGCCGGCGACATTGCCGGCAACAAGCAGGCCGAGTGGCGCACCGACCCGAAGCGCTCCGGCGAGGGCGGGGCCTTCGGGGACATCGGCACGCATGCCGCGAACCTCGTCGAATACATCACGGGCGAGCGGATCACGCAGCTCTGCGCCGAGCTGAACGCGCTGCCCGGGCGGCTGCTCGACGACGACGGCGCGGCGCTGTTTCGTCTGCAGGGCGGTGGCAAGGGCACGCTGACCGCGAGCCAGGTCTGCGTCGGCGACATGAACGATCTCGCGATATCGGTCTATTGCGAGGAGGCGGGCCTGCACTGGCGCCAGCAGGAACCGAACCGGCTCCGCGTGGGACGGCGCGACCGGCCGGACGAGATCTGGCACGCCGGCGCCAACCGCGCCTATGTGGCGCCCGGGATCCTCGCGATCCAGCGCACACCCGGCGGTCACCCGGAAGGCTACCTGGAAGCCTTCGCCAACCTGTATGCGGCCTTCGGCGCGGACATCCGCGCCGGCACGCAACGCGCGGGTGACCCCGGCTACGCGACCATGGAGGACGCCATCGTCGGCATGAAATTCGTTCGCGCCTGCAAGCGCTCGAGCGACCAGGGTGCGGTCTGGATCGATATTTCCTCCATCTGACTTTTCGCCATCTGACAGGGAGCGGCAACATGAAAGGCCCGGCGATTTTCCTGGCGCAGTTCGCGGCGGACACGGCGCCGCACAACTCGCTCGACGCGATCACGAAGTGGGCGGCCGCCTACGGCTACAAGGGCGTGCAGATCCCGACCTGGGACGCGCGCATCATCGATCTGCAGCAGGCGGCCGAGAGCCAGGCCTATGTCGACGATTTCAAGGGCGTGTGCGCACGGAACGGCGTGGAAGTCAGCGAACTGTCGACGCACCTGCAGGGCCAGCTCGTGGCGGCGCATCCGGCTTACGATGAACTGTTCGACGGCTTCGCACCCGAGCATATCCGGGGCAATGCGCGCGCGAAGCAGGCATGGGCCACCGGGCAACTCGCGCTCGCCGCCAGGGCCAGCCGGCGCTTCGGTCTGCACCGCGCATGCGACCTTTTCCGGCGCCCTGCTCTGGCATACCGTCTATCCCTGGCCGCAACGCCCCGCAGGGCTGGTCGAGGAGGGCTTCGCCGAGCTCGCGCGACGCTGGAAACCGATCCTGGACCAGTTCGAGGACAACGGCGTCGATGTCTGCTTCGAGCTCCATCCCGGCGAGGACCTGCACGACGGCGTGACCTTCGAGCGATTCCTGGACGGCGTGAACCATCACCAGCGTGCGAATATCCTCTACGATCCCTCGCACTTCGTGCTGCAGCAGCTCGACTATGTCGGCTTCATCGACATCTACCACGAGCGCATCAAGGCCTTCCACGTCAAGGACGCGGAGTTCCGCCCCTCGGCGCGCGCCGGTGTCTACGGCTCCTACGCGGACTGGGTCGACCGGCCCGGGCGCTTCCGCTCGCTCGGCGACGGCCAGATCGATTTCGGCGCCATCTTCTCCGCGCTCACGCGCTACGGCTATGACGGCTGGGCCGTGCTGGAATGGGAATGCTGCCTGAAGCACCCGGAGCAGGGCGCAAGCGAAGGCGCGCCGTTCATCGCGCGACACATGATCACAAAGGCCGATCGCGCATTCGACGATTTCGCGGGTGCGGGCGCGGACCAGGCGCGCAACCGGCGCATCCTCGGCCTGGACTGAAACCGAAGAACAACAACACGAGGGGGACCGATGGACAACCCGCGCACGGCCGGCGACGGCTTCGATCGACGCGCGATCTTCTGGATCTGCGTGCTGGCGCTGCTGTCGGCGGCGATGTCGTTCTCGTTGCGCACCGGTGCCTCCGGCGCGATCAAGGCGGCGCTGTTCGATCCGGTCGATCCGCTGCATTCGGGCGAGATGATCGCCACCGCGCTGGGCAATTCGTTCCTCGGCTTCGCGCTCACGCTGCTCGTCATCAGTCCGATCCTCGACATCGTCGGCGCCAGGCGGGTGATCCTGCTCGCCTCGGTGTGCTACATCGTCGGCCCGCTGCTGATCATCGCCTCGCCGCACGCGGGCGCGGCGGACGCCGTTTACCAGGTCCTGACCATCGGCATGGTGCTGTGCGGCGTGGCGTGGGGCGCGACGGAAGCCTCGATCAACCCGGTGACCGCCGCGCTCTATCCGGACGACAAGACCCACCGCCTGAACGTGCTCCACGCGTGGTGGCCGGCCGGCATCGTCGCCGGCGGACTGTGGAGCGTGCTGGTGTTCGAGCAATTCCATTTCGGCTGGCAGGCCGCGATCGGGCTGATCTGCGTGCCCGGCGTGGTGTTCGGTCTCTGGGCGCTGACACAGAAATTTCCGCACACCGAAAGCACCAGCCTGGGCGTGCCGTTCAGGTCCATGCTGGTGGAGCCGTTCAAGCGGCCGTCGTTCTGGATCTTTCCCGGCGATCATGTTCCTCACCGCCTCGGCGGAACTCGCACCGGGTTCCTGGGTCGACGTGGCCCTGTCGCAGACCGTGGGGATGCCGGGGATTCTCGTGCTCGTCTACGTCTCGGCGATCATGTTCACGATGCGCCATTTCGCGGGTGCGCTGGAGCAGCGCATCTCCGATATGGGGCTGCTGTGCGTGTGCACCGTTCCGGCGGCGATCGGGCTCTACCTGCTGAGCCTGGCCTCACTCGCCGCTGACCGCGCTGGTTGCCGCGACGCTGTGGGCGGTCGGCGTCTGCTTCATGTGGCCCACGATGCTCGCGGCGGTCGCGCGCCGCTATCCCCGCGGCGGACCGTGGACCATCGGCATCGTCGGCTTCGCCGGCGCGATGGCGATCTATTTCGTGCTGCCGCAACTCGGCAAGATCTACGATCGCGCCAAGCTGGAACGCGCCGGCGGCGAGCAGGCCTTCGCCGCGCTGTCGCCGGGACCGGAACTGACGCAAGCGCTCGCCTACGCGGCCGAGAAATCCTTCCAGACCGTCGCGATCATCCCGGTGGTGCTGTTCGTGATCTTCGGCACGGTCTGGATGGTCGAGCGCGGCCGCAAGCGCAAGCTCGGCCATCATCCCGAAGCATGAGCGGGCAATTCATCTACTGGAGACACGCATGAAGATCGGCATGAATTTCCTGCTCTGGACCGGACACGTCACCGAAGAGCACAGCGACACGTTCCGGAGACTGAAGGCCGTCGGATTCGACGGTGTCGAGATCCCGGTGTTCGATGCCGAGCAGTCCCGCGCACTACCGCCAGCTGGGCCGGATCCTGGACGACATCGGGCTGGAGCGCACCGTCGTCGCGCTGCTTCCGGACGAGCAGCACAGTGCGATCTCGTCCGGTGGCCGCGCATCGCGAAGGCGCGATCGCGCACCTGAAGCGCGTCGTCGAATGCGCCCACGCGCTCGGCGCGTCGATGCTGGTCGGGCCGTAGTTCCAGGTGCTCGGCGCAGTTCACCGGCGAGCGACCCAGCGAGACGGAACTGGAGCACGCGGCCGAAGTTCACCGCGTGATCGTGCCGATCGCCAAGGCCGCGGGACTGGTGTGCGCGCTCGAACCGCTCAACCGCTTCGAGGCGCACCTGCTGAACACCGGTCGAGCAGTCCGTGCACTATGCGAAGCGCGTGAATGATCCGGACTTCGGCATCCTCTACGACACCTTCCACGCCAACATCGAAGAGAAGGATCCGGTTGCGGCATTGAAGCAACTGCACGCGGCGGGAAGCCTGAGGCACATCCACATCTCGGAAAACGATCGCGGCACGCCGGGGCGAGGGCACGCGAAGATCCGCGAGACGATCCGGACGCTGAAAGACGCTGGACTACGACGGCTGGCTCACCATCGAGGCCTTCGGGCGCGCGGTGCCGGAACTCGCGGCCGCCACACGCGTGTGGCGGGACTTCTTCCCCGATCCGGAACAGGTCTACACCGAGGGCTACCGACTGATTCGCGATACATGGAACTCGGCATGAAATCTGGCACACGTTGCAGGCGCACGGAAGCCCGGCGCGGGTATTCATGGACAGCGATACTGCTATTGCTGGGCGCCACATTCGGATTGGTTGCTCCCGCGGATTCGCGCACGGCTATCGATTGCCCGCTGCGCGATCAGGCCTATTCCCTCGACAGTCCGCTGATGGACCTGATGCTGAAGCCCGAGGCCAGGGCTGCGATAGAGCGTGAAGAGCCAACGATCCTGCAGCGCCTTCCGCCCCATCTTCTCAGCACCGAGGCGCCAGCGTTCAGCGCGATCATGACGCTGCGGACACTCGGCTCGATGCGGGGATCGGCCCCGGAAGCGATGGAACGAATCGATCGCGCCCTGGCTTCGCTGCCGGTCACGGACGCCGATCGCGAGGCTCGCTGCGCGCGCTACGACACGAAACGCCCGCGCCTCACGATCCCGAAAGGCAAGCCCCGCCTGCTGCTGTTCGAGAAAATGACCGGCTTTCGCGACGGGCCGTCGGTGGAAGCGGCCAATGCCGCGCTGCGTGCCATGGCGCAGCGCAACGGCTGGGCGCTGGTCGTGACCGACAAGGGCGGCGCGATCACGCCATCGATCCTGCGCAAGTTCGATGCGGTGATCTGGAACAACGTGAGCGGCGACGTGCTGACCGTGACCCAGCGCCGCGCCTTCGAGGACTACATCGCGAAGGGCGGCGGATACGTCGGGATTCACGGCTCGGGGGGCGATCCCGTTTACTACTGGGGCTGGTATGCCGACACCCTGATCGGTGCCCGCTTCGCCGGGCACCCCATGGATCCGCAATTCCAGGACGCCCGGGTTCTCGTCGAATCGAGCGCCAGCGGCATTGGCCGCGAGCTCGCGCCGGGCTGGACGATGAACGACGAGTGGTATTCGTTTCGCAATAACCCCCGCAAGAGCGGCGCGACCGTGATAGCGACGCTCGACGAGTCGAGCTACTCGCCCGTCGGCAGGGGCGGACAGGACCTGCGCATGGGCGACCATCCGATTGCCTGGACGCGCTGCATCGGTGACGGTCGGTCCTTCTATTCAGCCATCGGTCATCGGCCGCAGATCTACGCGGATCCGCATCACCTGAAGTTGCTGGAGCAGGCCATCGCCTGGGCGGCCGGCATGGGCAGCACGCAATGTCGCGCGGGGCAGGAAGTGGATCGGAGCGGGTGACGACGGCTTCCCGTCGCAGGATTGATCCAGGTATCGAGGGGAAAACCGGAAGATGAATGCTGTCTCTTTTGCCTGCCTGCCCGGAGCGGGTGGATTTTTCTGCCGGGTGCAAGTTGCCGTTCTTGGCGCAGTACTGACGCTGTTGCAGTCTGCGGCATGCCAGGGCGCCGATACGACCCAGGCTGCCGCCCCGCTCGAGCGACAGGCGATGTCTGCGCCATTCACCGAGCCGTACATCGACATCGATGAGTGGCGCGGCACACCGGTGCGTCACCGCTATGTCCATGGCGGATTCAAGGGAACGGATACGCGCTTCTCGTTCTATTTCCCCGACAAGGCGCATTACCAGGGGCGGTTCTTCCAGCACATCACGCCCGTGCCGGACGACGAAAACCTGGCCCAGAAAGCGCCGCCGGGCGAGGACAACAAGATCGGCTTCGCCATCGCCAGCGGCGCCTACTTCGTCGAGACCAACGGCGGCGGCAAGTTCGATCTGGGCAAGATTGCGACCACGCAGATGGATCCGACGATCTCCGCGTATCGCGCCAATGCCGCTGCCGCGGAGTATTCGCGGGTCGTGGCGCTGCAGATGTATGGCGGCGAGCGCCCCTTCGGTTACGCCTATGGTGGTTCGGGGGGCGGCTACCGGACCATCGGCTCGATCGAGAACACGACGGGTGTGTGGGACGGGGTGGTGCCCTACGTCATCGGCTCGACGATGGCGATCCCGAACATGTTCACGGCGCGGATGCAGGCGCTGAGGGTGCTGCGCGACAGGTTCCCGCAGATCCTCGACGCGGTCGAGCCGGGTGGCAGCGGCAACCCTTATGCCGGTCTCGATGCCATCGAGGCCGCAGCGCTGCGCGAAGTGACGAAGATGGGTTTCCCGCCGCAGTCGTGGTTCGGTTACAAGACCATGGGCGTGCACGGCTTTGCCGCGCTCTACCAGGGCGTGGTCGCCGCGGATCCGAGTTATTTCACCGACTTCTGGACCAAGCCCGGCTACCTCGGATTCGACCATCCCGAACGCTTCGTGCGTGACCGGATCCAGTTCAGGAGCGCGGTCGCGGCCCCGGTGACGGCCGCGGAAGCGGCGCGGCTACGGCTCAATCTCGATGCCTCCAGCGAAGTCGACCGCGGCGGCGTGGACACCGCATTCCGCATTCCCGAGGGAGCCGAAGGCCAGCGGGTCGTCGGCTTCAGGCTGAAAGGCACGCCTCCCGCAGTGTTCTTCCTGGGCGGTGACCTCATCGTGCAGAGCGGCGCAGCGCAGGGCAAGCGCTTGCCGTTGGCGCGGATCGTCGGCGACATGGTGGTTCTCGGCATAGCGGACTCGAGCGTCGCCGCGCAGATTGCGGCGGGTGACGAAGTCCAGGTCGACAACTCGAACTTCCTGGCGATGGAAACCTACCACCGCCACCAGGTGCCGGGACCGGACTTCGAGGTCTGGGACCAGTTCCGCAAGCCCGACGGCACGCCGCGGTATCCGCAGCGGCCCCGGCTGATCGGGCCGGACTTCGTCATGGCGACGGCAGGATCGCTCCAGACCGGGCAGTTCGAGGGCAAGATGATCGTCGTCTCCTCGCTCTGGGACCGCGAAGCGGTGCCGTGGCAGGCAGACTGGTATCGCTCGCGCGTGGAGCAGCATCGCGGGGAGAAAGCCGACGAACACTTCCGCCTGTGGTACACCGACCACGCGCTGCATGGCGACAGCGCCCCGCAGGTGCAGGAAGCGCCGGACCGGATCGTCGGCTATGTGAGCGTACTCCAGCAGGCCCTGCGCGACCTTTCGGCCTGGGTCGAGAAGGGGATCGCGCCGCCCGAGTCGACGAGTTACCGGATCGAGGACGGGCAGGTGATCGTTGCGCCGACCGCCGAGGCGCGCAAGGGCGTCCAGCCGGTGGTTTCACTGAGCGTCAACGGCGGTGAGCGTGCCGACATCGCGGCCGGGCAGAGCGTGACCTTCACCGGCACGGTCGCCGTGCCACCGGGCGCGGGTACGCTGATAGCCGCGCAATGGGATCTCGAGGGCGCCGGCACTTTCGCCACCAGCGCTCCCGTTCCGGAGGGCGCTCGCACGGTGAGCCTCGACATCACGCACCGCTTCGACAAGCCCGGCACTTACTTCGCGGGGCTCAAGGGCGTTTCGCAACGCGGGGGTGACCGGGCCACGCCGTACGCGCGGATCGAGAACATCGACCGGGTCAGGGTAGTGGTCCGGTGAAGGCCATCGGCCGGCGTCTCGCGATCGCGCTGTTGGCCATCGCGGGGATTTTGCTGCTGCTGGCGCTCGGCGGCGCTGGCTGGCTCGTGCACAAGACCCGCCAGCACCTCGACCCGCCCCCGGATCCCACCGGGCAGCCCGGCATTGCCTCCTACGTGGTTCCCGAGCCGACACCACCGGCCCAGCCACTCGAACTGGTCTCCGGGTTCAGCTGGGATTCCATCCTTGCGCCGCCGAAGTCGGCACGCGCGTGGACGCGCTGGTGGTGGCCCGGCGGCGATGTGGATGCCGACACGCTGAAGCGCCAGCTCGGGGAACTCGACGCGGCCGGTTTCGGCGGCGCCGAGGTGCAGCCGTTCATCGGCGGCATGGGCGCGGTAAGGGACGAGGCCACGTGGGCCCGCGTCTACGGTTTCGACACGCCGGCCTACTACCGGACGCTCGACACGCTGTTGTCCGCCGCCACCGCGCGGGGCATGCAGCTCGACCTCACGCACTTCAGCGGCTGGCCCGCGGGCGGTCCGGAGGTCAATCTGGACGACAGTCTTACCGTGATCGCCTACGGCGAGGAGCGCGCAGCGGGCGGCAAGACCGTCACGCTGGAGCCGCCGAAGCCGCGCGCCGGGGCGAGCGAATACCTGTTGACGGTAATGGAGTTGGCTGGGTCCGATTCCGTCAACTTCGCCGCAGCGCACGCACGCCTGTTGAGCGTGGTCGCGGCGCGCCCGACTCACGGTGGCCATGCCTGGAGCCCGTTCGATCTCGACGACACCGTGCAACTCGACCCCGCGTCAGCGGTGGTGCTCGATGACCGCGTCGAGAATGGCGTGCTGCGCTGGGAGGCGCCGCCCGGTGACTGGCTGATCATCGCGAGCTGGCTGCTGCCCTCGGGCGAGGCGCCGATGATCGCGGCCCAGAAGCCGCAGGGTTTCGTGGTCGACCACCTGCGCAAACCGCAGGTGCTGGGCCACTACGAATACGCCTACGGCACGCGCACCGGCCTTCCGGCTCACTATGGCAGGGGTTTCAGGGGCTTCTTCAACGACAGTCTCGAGTTCCGCCTGAGGCGCATGGGTGTCGAGGGGATCCTGGGCGAGTTCAAGGCACGCCGCGGCTACGACCTGCAGCCGTGGCTGCCGGCGATCTACGTCGAAGGCCATGACAACATGTACTTCACCGAGATCGCGGGCATCCGCGCGGCGCCCGAGTTCGCGCTGACCCCGCTCGACGAGCGCGTGCGTCACGACTACCAGCAGACGCTCTCGGATCTGGTGATCGAGCGCTTTGTCGAGACCTCCGCCACGTGGGCCGCGCAGCGCGGGCTCGTTTCGCGCGGCCAGAGCTACGGCATGGACCTCGACGTGCTGCGCGCGCTCGGCGCGAACACGATTCCGGAGACCGAGCAACTGTGGGCCGGCGGCTCGGACCTGGCGCTGAAGATGGCCTCGTCGGCGGCGGCGCTCTACGGCCGGCCCCTGGTCAGTGCGGAATCCTTCGTGTGGAGCCAGCGCGACTGGAGCACGACCGCGCGCAAGCTCAAGGCCGCTGCCGACAAGCTGCTGCTGGCCGGTGTGAATCACATCGTCTACCACGGCACGCCCTATCCCTGGACGGGCGATGCGGCCCAGCCCTTCGGCGAGGAAGGCTGGTCGCCGTTCAGCGGGCCGCAGAACCACGGGACATTTTTCCTCGATCGTCGGACCCGGCAATACGGCGCTGTGGCCCGACGTGCCCGAGGTGAACCGCTACATCGCGCGCAGCCAGAACCTGCTGCGCCAGGGCCGTTCCGCGATCGACGTGCTGATCTATTACCCGTTTCTCGGCTTTGGCAGTGTCGATTACGAGGGTGATGTTTCCGAGCCCCTGCTGAGCGGTTCGCTTCCCGATGCCGATCCGCCGACCGACATCAGCGGTGCCGCGCAACTGGATGGTGTGAAGAAGGCGCTCGGTATGGTGATCACTACGCCACCGGCGCGGCCCGACGAGCGCGACGCGTGGATGCAGACGCTCTTGCCGCTCGTGCGCGAGCTCGACCGGCGCGGCATCAGCTGGGGCTGGGTCAACGATCACTCGCTGCAGAGTCGGAAAAGCTCGGCATGCGCACGCTGGTGGCCTCGGGCGGAAGCTACCAGGCCATACTGGTGCCGAACGCGCCGATGATCGAGCAGCAGACGCTTCGTGTACTTGCCGAGCTTTCTGCAGCTGGCGTTCCCGTCGTGTTTGCCGGTGAGCTGCCCGCGCGTCAGCCCGGTTTCCTGCGATGCGCAAGAGGGCGATCAGGAGGTGCAGCGACTGGTGGCGCAACTGATCACGGGTGGTGCGACGCATCTCGCCAACGCCGAGGGTGCGCTCGCCGACGCGCTGCAGGCGCAGATCTCCACGCCCGTGCGCCACCTCACGTCGGGTTCCATCCGCAGCTACCGCCGCGTGCTCGACACGAACCAGGACATCGTGTTTTTCGCAAACCAGAGTGCCGAGGCCGCCACGCTGCAATTGGAGACTGATACGCATCAGCCACTGTGGTGGTTCGATGCGCTGAGCGGGGCTGCGTGGCCCGCGAGTGGTACGGACGGCACGCTGGCGCTGTCGTTGCGTGGCTTCGAGAGCCGGTTCCTGATTCGCGGCGTACCGATGCCGACCACGCTCGCCCCGCGCGTTGCGGGCAGCGTGGCACTGGAGCAATCGGCGCGCAGCTGGCCGCTGGATGCCTGGGAACTCGCGATCGACGGCGCGCCGGCAGGCGCGTCGAACTGCGGGACTGGCGCGAGGATCCCGCGCTGCGCCATGCGCGTGGCCCGGCTGCATACTCCCACGGCTTCACGATCGATGCATTGCCGCCCGACGCGCGCTATCTGCTCGATCTGGGCCTGGTGCAGGGATCGGCGCTGGTGCGCGTGAACGGCAAGGAAATCGGTCGCGCCAGCGTGCCGCCGTTCGTGCTCGACATCACCCCTGCGCTGCAGCCGGGAGAGAATACGATCCAGGTCGAGGTGCTGGCGCCGCTCAGGAACTACTTCGTGGGACGTGCGCTCGCCGGCGACGAGCATTACTCGCACATGAGGGATTACGCGGACCGGCTGGTCGCGGCCGGTTTGATGGGGCCGGTCAGTATCGCGCAGGTGAGCCGACAGGACGTGCGCGCCGGGCCAGTCACCTACCGTTGATTGAGCGGAGAAACGCGTGGCTGGCCTCGAGCTGCTCCATGGGCGGGCGCGCGAAGGGCGGCTCCAGCTCGACAAAGTATCCCGCTACTCCCGCTGCCTGCGCCGCACCGATAACCGACTTCCAGTCAATGGCACCACTGCCCACCGCGACGCTCCGGATATCGAATTCCGTTGTAGGCTCCTTCTTCTCGATGTCCTTGAGGTGCAGCAGCTGCACGCGACCAGGGTAACGCTGCAGAAGATCCACGGGGTCATATCCCGCATTCACGACCCAACCGCAATCCATTTCGATCGCCACATAGGCCGGGTCGGTCAGACGCAGCAGTTCTTCGAACGCGATCTTCCCGTCGCTGATCCTGAAGTCGAATCCGTGGTTGTGGTAACCGAATTGCAGGCCGGCCTGCCGGACCTGCTCACCGATCCTGTTGAATTGCTCCGCGTTCCATTTCCAGTCGTCCAGTGTCAGCGACTGCATCAAGTCCAGAAAATCCCGCTGGGGATTAGCAGAGGACCTTCTGCGGGACGGATCGGATACCCACGGCGTCGATGAAATCATGTATTCGACGCCCAGGGCCTGTGCGATTTCGATCGCACCGGGAATATCACTGAGCAGCACGGGTGTGTGGAAATGCGCACTGCGACAACCCAGCCCGGCCCGGTCGAGGGCACATTTGAGCGCCGTGGCGCCGGCCTTGTCCGGCAAGTTCGCTGCCTCGACTTCCGCATAGCCAAACCGCGCGATTTCCCGGAGCGTGCCATCCAGGTCCGCTTCGAGCTCGCCCTGGATGGCAAAGAGCTGCGCGCCGAACGACACGCCCGCATTTCCCGGTGCACGTCCCGTGGATTCCATCTAGCGCTGCCTCTTTACCTGTTCGGGTGTGACGGCCCCGGCTTCATTGCCGAAGCTCGTGCGTATGTAACTGGCGATGCTTGCAATGTCCGCATCCGAAAGTCGCTTGCCGTGCATCTTCATGAGGGTGCGGTCCACGACAAACGGGGGCGGTGGCAACTGCGGCCCATACAGGATGATATTGATCAGTGAGGACGGATTCGCCGCCTGGACAATCGGGTTGCCGGCAAGTGGCACGCCGAGTATCTCGTCACCCTCTCCCGTTGGCAGGTGACAGGTGCCGCAGTGAACGGTGTACAGGACCTCTCCGGTCTCCTTGCCTGCTTCGTCGGGTATCGCGTCCGGACGCCTGGGCATTTGCGGGAATCCCCTTGAGGTAGGACGCGATTGCCTGGAGATCGGCGTCGTCGAGGTGGCTCGTGGAGTCCATCACGACCTCGTTCATGGGTCCCTGGACCACGGTGTGAACGTTTTTTCCGGTCTTCAGATAGGCGGCAATGTCGCTCTCGCTCCACCTGGAAAGACCAACCTTCGCGGGTGTCAGGTTTGCCGAGGACCATTCGCGAAACTTGCCGGCTCCCACCTTGTCGATGATCGATCCGCCCGTGAGTGCCAGATCCTCGCGTTCGGCGCCGAGGAAATTGCGCGGCGTGTGGCACGCGCCGCAATGCCCGGGGCCTTCGACCAGGTAAGCGCCCCTGTTCCACAGGGCGGACCTGGTGCGGTCGGGCTCGTAGGTGTCGTCGTCGTGAAACAGCGCTTTCCACAAACGCATCAAAGGACGCACGCTGTAGGGGAAGTGAAGGGCGTTGGGTTTTCCCGTATTCGATACGGGCTCGATGGTTCGCATGTAGAGATAGAGCGAGGCGATATCGCTGTCGGTCAATCTGGCGAATGCCGTGTAGGGAAAGGCGGGATAAAGCTGTGTTCCATCCGGCCGTTCACCGTGTTTCATGGCGTCATGGAAGTCCTGGAACGACCAGCCGCCTATTCCGGTCTCATTGTCCGAGGTGATGTTCGTCGAATAGAGGGTCCCGAAGGGTGTCCGGAATTCGCGCCCGCCGGCGTATGGCTGCCCGCCTTCTGCCGTGTGACAGGTCGCGCAATTGGCGATCCTCGCCAGATAACGCCCCGCGTCCGCCGATGCGTCGAGTTGATCGATGGGGGCGGGAACGGGGGAAGTGCCGGAATTCTTCAAGGCGTATACCAGCATCGATGCAATCAGGGCCATTGCTCCCGCAAGAGCCGCGCGTCGATACGCCATTCGATGCTTCATGTGCACAACACGGTCTCCATCTGAACGGTCACCGGGTCGATCGCGGCAGGGAGGCCTGCTTCCCGGGCGACGACTTCCTGGACGAACGCTGCTTGCGGGGCCTTGGCGAGGTCGAAGCAGCTTTGCCCGATCCGGGCGGCGATGAATTCACGGTGGCACTTTCTTTTTCTGCAAAGGGAATGCCCGCCAGGCGGAGCCAATCCCTGGTCCGCGATACCAGGTATGCACGCGAGTCGGTGTCTTCTGCTGCAAGGCTGGCCATGATGGAGCCGGTCATGTGAGCACAAAATGCCGTAACGGCCGCTTTCCTGCCGATCGTGGTCATTGGCATGACCCGCGAAACGGCAACGCGCAAGGCTTCGCCGCGCCTGCGTTCCAGCGCAGCAAGATCGGGATCTTCCATGTTCGCCGGGTAGCTTGCGAAAAACGAGGGCAGGGGGCCCCGCTTTCTGGCGCGCACGTCTATGTTGCTGGCGCGCTCGCCGATGAAGGCGGCCACGATGAGCAGGTTGTCGCCGCTCGGCGTCTTCGGTAGCTGCGCCAGCATTTCGATGAACTGATCGACCATCCTGTTCAGGAGCAGGACCTTGAGCGCGTGCGTGCTCTTGAAGCGCAGGATGATCGCGGCGCGCGACAGTCCCACCTCCGAAGCGACGTCCGTAACCGTGAACGCATTGGGTCCCAGGCGACCGATTACCCTGCGTGCTGCTTCGAGGATTTCCTCGTCGCTGACTGACGGAGTTCTGGCCATAAATTTCGCTGTGCATCCAGGGACAGAACCGGTTCGCCATGGCCCGATGCGCTGGCTTGACAATCCTGACACTGGCGTAAGTATAATACTGACACGCGTGTCAGTATAGTGTTCGCCCGGTCGCACTTCGGCAATGCCACGGGCCTTGTCGGGCCTGCGACCCCTGCAAGCGGGATGCATGAAGCAATGATTGTGTGCGGACGTCGGAGCCGGTTTCTTCCCGGTGCATGCCAGGCACGGGGATCCGCCGCGCATCCGGGAATGCCGTTCGGGCTGTGCTGGCTCGTGCTGACGGCATTCCTGGTGGATGCCTGGCCGCGTTCGGCGCTGGCGGAGCCTGCCCATGTGCAGCACGGCAGGGCGGGATTTGTCGTTTCCAGCATCAGCTATGCGCTGCCCCGTGATGCGGCGCAGACCGGTGCCTGTCCGCGGGGCTTGTCGCGCAGCCTGGCGGAGGTCTTTGCGCAGACTCCTGGTGGCAAGCGGCGTCATGGGGAGTCGGAAAAGGATTACGAGTTGCGTGTGCGCGCGGGAGTGCAATCACTCTCCACGGCGCCAAACGGCCAGAACCTGTGCATGAATCCCGAGGCCGGGGGTCCCGACGCGTATTTTCGGAGCGTGACGGTCAGCAACGTCCCTGCGCCGGGGATCGATCTCGACGGACAAGTATCGAGCAGCGAACAGGCCGCAGCACCCGGCACCTGCGTGCATGAGGATTTCGTCGGGCTGGACGGGGAGCAGGGGATAGACAACCAGTTCTACCGGGTCGTGGGTTGCAGCCGTTCGTTCCAGTCGACCGGACAGTCGAATACCTTCGAGACCGAAATGCTCACGGGATCGTGGGGAGTTCTGCTGGCAGTGAGCGGTATCGACGACATGCACAATGATGACGATGTCGAGGTCGGCTTCTTTGCCAATGCCGACCCGATCCGTTTGAGTCCCAATCGTGAACCGCTCGCCTATGCGACTTACACCACGGGCGAGGACCCGCGCTTTCGCGCGATGGCACGCGGTCGTATCAAGGACGGTGTGCTGACAACGGAGCCCACCGATGTACGGTTTCACCATGTCGTCAACAGCATGCTGCTCGAGCGCCCCTTGCGGGATGCCCGCGTGCGGATGACGATCGCGGATGATGGCACTCTCGATGGTTACCTTGCCGGATACACGCCCGTGGAGGCGATGTACGACCTGCAGTACGGGTACCGCAATGGAAAGACGCGCACGGGGGAAATCGCGCCGCCCGGGTTGCGATCAGGCTCGGCCAACGGTGCGGCGTTCGTGCTCGGGCATACCTGCCATGGCGCTTATCATGCGCTCTACCAGCATGCCGACGGTCACCCGGACGCCGTGACGGGGAAATGCACCTCCATTTCGACCCAGTACCGGATCAAGGCCATCCCGGCCTTCGTCGTCGACAACGACGCCGCGATCCCCGGCGATCAACAACTGGAATCGGGGAGCGGCTCATGAGGGCGATCCACAGGCGCTACCGCTTTTCGTCCGGCATATGCGATGTTGCGAGGTCGGTGCCGGCGGGTCGCGCGCTCCTGATACTGGCTTTGCTGTTCGGTAGCCTGGGCGGTTGCGACGACGGTAGTCGTGCTGCCGTGGAGCCCGATCCCGTGGGCGGTCCCGCCCTGATGCGCAGGCTGACGGAATCGCAATACCGCGCGACAGTCGCGGACATATTCGGCCCCGAAGTTCCGGTCAGCGCGCGCTTCGAGCGCGGATTGCGCTCGCACGGTCTGGTCGCCGTCGGGACCAGCGAGGCGGGCATGTCGGCGTTCAGTATCGAGCAATACGACGCCGCGGCACGAAGTATCGCCGCATTCATCCTGAGCGAGGAACAGCGCGAAAAGTATGTTCCGTGCAGGCCGCAGGACGATGTGTTCGACGAAGGCTGCGCAACCCGGTTCATCGAGCGCTACGGCACCCGCTTGTTGCGCCGACCGCTCGCAGCGACGGACATCGGCAGGTTCGTTGATTCCGCCCGCAAGGGCAGTGCGCAGTTAGGCAGTTTTCATGACGGGCTTGCCTACGCCCTGGTCGGCGTGATGGTCTCCCCGGAGTTCCTGTTGCGGATCGAGCGTCCTGAACGCATGCCGGACGAGCCCGGTGCGTGGCAACTCGACGCCGCATCCAGGGCGTCACGGCTGAGCTATTTCCTGACCAACTCCACCCCGGACGAGGAACTGCTGCGGGCGGCGAGCGCGGGTGAACTCGATAGCGCGGATACCCTGACGGCTCAGGTCGATCGCCTGATCGCGTCGCCGCGCTTCAATGATGCCATTCGCGCCTTTTTCGGGGATATGCTCGAATTCGAGCTGTTCGATGACCTGGCGAAGGACCCGGCGATCTATCCGGCATTCAATTCCGATGTTGTTGCGGATGCCCAGGAGCAGACATTGCGCACGATCACCGATCATCTCGTGGAACAGGACGGTGATTACCGGGATCTGTTCACGACGCGAAGGACCTGGCTCACACGTGCTCTGGGCGTTGTGTACCGCCTACCGGTTGCTGCACGAGCCGGATGGGAGGAGTCGGAGTTCCCCGCCAGCAGCGGGCGCGCGGGTATTCATACGAACATCTCCTTCCTGGCACTGCATTCGCACCCTGGTCGCTCGTCGCCGACACTGCGGGGAAAGGCCGTTCGGGAAATCTTCCTGTGCCAGGAAGTACCGGCGCCACCACCGAAGGTCAATTTCAGTGTGGTGCAGGATTCTTCGAGCTACCAATATGCCAACGGCACGCGACAGGCTCCAGGTGCACAGGCAGGAGCCATCCTGCGCGGGCTGTCACAAGGTCATGGATCCCGTGGGTCTTACGCTCGAGAGTTTCGACGGGCTCGGGACGCACCGGACACGCGAGAACGAGGCCTTGATCGATACCAGTGGTGACCTCGACGGCGTCGATTTCAATGACACGGAGGGGCTTGCACAGGCACTTCGCAACCATCCGGAGACCCCGCGCTGTCTGGTTGAGAAGATGTACCGGTTTGCCGTGGGACGGGACACGGTGTGGGAAGAGCGGCCGTACATGGACTACCTGGTCGCGACGTTTGCTGAAAAGGGCTATCGCGTGCCGGAACTCATGCGCGCCATAGCCCTCAGCAGGAATTTCTTTGCCATATCGCCGCCTGCTGATACCGGACCCGACCATGTCGACGTGGCCTTGCAGGCCAGCAGTGGAGACCGCACATGAAGCATCACTCCCGGCGCGCATTCCTGCGCGGCACATTGCGCGGTGTCGGGGTTGGCGTTGCCCTGCCGTTCCTCGATTGCTTCCTCGACAGCAGTGGCAAGGCCGTTCGCGGCAACCGGCCAGCGCGTGCCCTTGCGCTTCGGGACCTGGATCTGGGGCTGCGGTTTCATTCCCGAGTTGTGGGTACCCGCCACGACGGGTGCGGACTACGTCATGCCGGCGCATCTTGCGCCCCTCGAGCCCTATCGCAGAAAGCTCGCAATTCTCAGCGGCTTCGACGTCAAGCTGGACGGCGTACCGAACAAGCCGCATATAACGGGTTGCTTCGGTCTGAGAACCGGCATTCCCGTCCCGGACGAGAATGTAAAGGCACCGACGCTCGATGTTCTGGTCAGTGATGCCATCGGTGCCGGCACGCGATTCCGATCGCTCGAGTTGAGCAGTTCGGGGCTGCAGCGATCATATTCCTACCGCACTGCGGGCTCGCCCAATCCCAGCGAGATTTCGCCGCTGGTACTGTACCGGCGCATCTTTGGTGAAGGCTTCCAGGATCCGAATTCGCTCGAGTTCACGCCGGATCCGCGCGACATGGTGCATCACAGCGTGCTGTCGGCGGTCAGGGAAGACCGACAACGCCTCATGCAGACGGTCGGTGCGGAGGATCGGCACCGCCTGGAGGAATACTTCGCATCGATCAGGCAGCTCGAGAATCAGCTCGCCCTGCAACTCGAGCCGCCCGCCCCGGTGGAGAATTTCGTGATGCCCGATGCGCCGCCGGATGTCACCCTGGACTCCGCAATGGACAACGTGATGGCCACGCACCGCCTGATGGCCGGACTGCTCGCCAAGGCGCTGCAGTGCAATCAGACCCGCGTATTCAATGTCCTGTTCTCGGACACGACATCGAATCTGCGTCGTCCAGGTGCATCAACGACACACCACACGCTGACCCATGAGGAGCCCGTCGATCCTGAGCTGGGCCACCAGAAGGAGGTGGCCTGGTTCGCGCAGCGAAGCATGATCGCGTGGCGGGAGTTTCTCGACGAGCTCGAGCGCATCCCGGAAGGTGACGGCACGCTGCTCGACAATTGCCTCGTGCTGGCCCATTCTGACTGCTCCATTGCCAAGGCCCACGCGGTCGAGGGAATCCCGGTGATGATCGCCGGTGGCGGCGATCGCATTCGTACCGGGTTCCACCTGGCCGGCAACGCCGACCCGATCTCCAGGATCGGCTTGACGGTCCAGCAGGCGATGGGGATGCAGCAGGAGCGTTGGGGCGCGTTATCCATGGAAACCAGGCGCAGCATCACGGAGCTGCTGGTCTGAGCCGCATCGAGACGGGAGGCAACGTGGAGTTCGACAAGCGTTCGACGGCGGAGAATGTCACCGCGGGTCTCGACCTGCGCGGCACGACGGTGGTCATCACCGGTGTCAACTCGGGCCTCGGACTCGAGTCGATGCGCGTGCTCGCGGGGCGCGGCGCCCGGGTGCTCGGGCTCGCGCGCACACAGCGCAAGGCGGACGAAGCCTGCGCGCAGGTCGGGGGCGAATGCATCGGGCTGCCCTGCGAACTGAGCGACTTGCGGTCGGTGGCGGAATGTGCCGAGCGCATCCGCGCGCTGGGCACGCCGGTCGACGTGCTGATGACCAACGCCGGCATCATGGCGCCGGCACGGCTCGCGCACGCGCATGGCGTGGAGATGCAGTTCGCCACCAACCACCTTGGCCACTTCGTGCTGATCAACCGCCTGCTCGATCGGCTGCAGGCGGCGTCGCGCTCGCGCATCGTCATCCTCTCCAGCGCAGCCCACAACCTGACGGTGAAGGGCGGCATCGACTTCGGCAACCTCGATGCCTCTGCCGGGTACGATCCCTGGCGATTCTACGGGCAGTCCAAGCTCGCCAATCTGCTCACCGCGCGCGCCCTGGCGAGGCGCCTGCGCGACAGCAACGTGAGCGTGAATGCCGTCCATCCCGGCGTGATCCACACCAATCTCGCGCGCGACGTCGGCGGGTTGTTTTCGCGCGTGATGATGCTCGCTGCACGACTTGCGGCAAAGACGGTCGAGCAGGGAGCGGCGACGCAATGCTTCGTGGCGGCGCACCCGGCGGTCGAGGGAAAGTCCGGCGGCTACTACGCGGACTGCCGGCTCGCGGGCACATCGCGCCACGGCAAGGACGAGGCGCTGGCGGAGCAGTTGTGGAAGCAGAGCACGGAACTCACGAAGAGCTATCTCGATTGAAAGCCAGCCAGGTGCCGGGCTTGCCTTGTTCAGCATGAAGGGAAAGACCATGGGACGCGCGACTCGGATTCTCGCCAGGGGCATCTACTTCGGAGAAGGCCCGCGCTGGCACCAGGGGCGTCTCTGGTTCAGCGATTTTCACGCCCACGCCGTGAAGTCGATATCGCTCGCCGGCGACCTGCGGGTGGAGTTCGGGATCGACGACCAGCCCTCGGGACTGGGCTGGATGCCGGACGGTTCGATGCTGGTCGTGTCGATGACGAAGCGAAAGGTGCTGCGCCGCTCGATCGACGGGCAGTTCACGGAGCATGCCGACCTCGGGGACATCGCGACCTGGCACTGCAACGACATGGTCGTCGATGCCAGCGGCAGAGCCTACGTCGGCAATTTCGGTTTCGATATCGATGCCGAGTTTGCGTCGCGCGGCGCGGAGTGGGTGATGGCGAACCACGCGACGGCCAGGCTCGCCTGTATCTCCCCTGCGGGAGACGTCAGTGTTGCGGCGGCTGACATGCATTTTCCGAACGGCTCGGTGATCACGCCCGACGGGAAGGTGCTGATCGTGGGCGAAACGCTGAACGGAGCGCTTACCGCGTTCGACATCGGAGCCGACGGGACGCTCGGCAACCGCCGGCTCTGGGCGCCGACCTGGCCCCGCGTGCCGGACGGTATCACTCTCGACGCCGACGGCAATATCTGGATCGCCAACCCGCTCGCGCCGGAGTGCGCGCTGATCGCGCCGGGCGGCGCGGTGCTCGAGGTGATCGATACCGGCCAGCCCTGCTACGCCTGCATGCTGGGCGGCGATGACGGCCGCACCCTGTTCATGCTGACCGCGCAGACATCGGTCGCGCACGAGGCCGCCGCCGCACCGCACGGCATGCTGCTCGTGGCGGAAGTAGACAGCCCGCGCGCGGGGAGACCCTGAGCCTCCGGCGTCACATTTTCCGGGGGTCCACGACTGTCCTGACCGGAGCCAGGGGACCCGACATCTGGGCGAGCGCCGTGCCCACATCCGCCAGCCCGATGCGCGCGCCCAGCCAGGGGGCCACGTCGATCCTGCCCTCCGCGATCGAGCGCAGCGCAAGTGCCATGTCCTGCGGTTCCTCGCCGCCCGCGAACTGGATATTCAGCCGCTTGTTCTGCGCACTGAAAACCAGGATCTGTTCGGCCTCCATGCAATAGCCGCCCATCACGATCCGGGAATCGAAGGCCACCGACTGGATGATCTGCTGCAACAGGCCGGGCATGCCGACGTTTTCGTAGACGAGATTCACGTGCCGTCCGCCAAGATCGGGGATCGGAGCGTACGGCGAGATTTCGCGCGGATCGATCGCGATGTCGGCGCCCATCCGGATCGCGAGGGCGCGCCGTTGCGGGTGGAAGTCGGCCGCGACGATCGGCGCGATACCCATCAGTCCGAGGCCCGCAATCACCCCCAGCCCGATCGCCCCGCAGCCGAGGACGAGCGCGACATCCTCCTGCGTCGGCCGTCCCCGGCGCGCATGCTCGAGGCCGACCGCCAGCGGTTCGGTCATCGCCGCCAGGTCATCGTCGAGGTCCGACGGGATTTCCATGATGAAGTCTTCGTCGAGCAGCATGTATTCGCCGAAGCCACCGGGACAGTCATGGCTGAAGCCGATCACGGCATGCGCGCCCGATTGCCGCATGATCGGCACGGAAGTGACCTTCCTTCCCGGCTTCACGGTTCGCTTGCTGCCGGGGCCGTAGTCGATCACCTCGCCGACGTACTCATGGCCCGGCACGAACGGGCGCGATCGATCGAGCGCGGCATAGGGGCCGCCATGCTTGCGCGAGAGCTCGATGATGTTCTGGCCGGCATGGAGGAAATGCGCGTCGGAAGCGCACAAGCCGCAGCTGTGGGTGCGGACAATGGCCTGGCCCCTGGCGGGTACCGGGTCGTCGACCGCGCCGACATGGACGGTGCCATCGAGAATGTACGCTGCCTTCATCGCGTCTGCTCCCTGTCCCTGGTCCTGCTGCGCGCCTGTTCCGACCGCGACACGCAAATGCGGCTAATCCTTCACAACAGCGAGCCGCCATCCACCGGCCAGACCTGGCCGGTCACGAAGCTCGCCCGATCCGATGCCAGATAGACGGCGAGGCCGGAGATTTCCTCGGGGACAGCGAAGGGTCTGCCGACCAGCGTCTTGCGCTGGCGCATCGCCTTGTCCGCATCGGTCATGCTGGCGGCGTTTTTGGTGAAGAAGGCGTTCTCGGGATTGAACCGGCTGCCCTTGCTGAATGCTTCGGGTTCGCGGGCAAAGGTTGCGTAAGGGGCAATCGCGTTGACCCGCACACCGTGTTGACCCACTTCCTTGGCCAGTACCCTGGTGAAGCTGTGGACAGCGCCCTTCATCGCCGAGTATACCGGCAGCATGTAATCGCCGACGATGCCGGCGGTCGACCCGATGTTGACGATGCTGCCGCTGCGCCGCGCGATCATGCCGGGAAGCACGGCATGGGTCATGCGCAGCACGGTGCCGAAGTTGAGATCGATATCACCCAGCCATTTGGCCGGGTCGGAATCGGCGAAGAAGCCCTGGTCGATATTGCCGCCGACGCCGTTGACAAGCACTGCTACGGGACCGAGTTTTTCCGCCGCTTCCAGGATGCGCGCGGGCGACGCCGGATCGAGCATGTCCGCGGCAACAAACACGGCATTCAATGCCCCGCGTTCGCGCGCCAGCCCGACGATACGTGCCCCGGCTTGCGCATCGCGGCCAACCGCGACCAGGCACACGCCTTCTGCCGCCAGTTCCAGTGCGATTGCGCGACCGATATTGGCAGTCGCTCCCGTGACGATGGCAACCTTGCCGCGCAAGCCAAGATCCACAGCGTTATCTCCTCGTTATCGACACCGCCGATTGTTGCGCCAAACCCGCTGCCGAAACAACAGGTTCAATCTGCGTATCTCAGGTCGACGCGCGTCATTTCGCCGTTGGGTCCCATCGGGGAATCGTATTCCTCGACCGAGCACACCGGATTGCTGTGCGACGCGAAGAGCTTCTTCTCGTCTTCCTTGATGAACGGCAGTCGCTCGGGATCGCCGATGATCCTCTGCGAGTTTTCGAAGTCCTCCCTGCTGTTCCACCAGATCTCCATGAGGCAGTCGAAGCCCGGGTCGATCACCTCGCCGGTAACGGGGTTCTTCTCCGGCCTCAGGTAACGTCGCACATAGCGCACGGCATTGGGGATCGACGGCGAACGGCCCATGCGCTTCGATAACTGCGAATGCTGGTTCTCGTAATAGTCCATGAACTCGTCCATGCTCATGTCCGGACGCTTGCGGAAGAAACAAATCTGCTTGAACACGATGCAGTCTCCTCTAGAATGGGCTCCACTCGCCCTGTCGCCCAGGGTCGAGCGCGATCGACGCTTCATGTTCGCCGCGACCGCGGACCAGTTCGTGCCCATCGAGCAGATCCGGGCGCTGTGGCTGCACTGGGAGCGACCGCGGATAAGCTGGTCTACCGGTGGACACCTGGGAGCGCTGCTGCAGCGCGAGCCCCGCAGGCTTGTGGACGAGGCGATCGCCACGACTTTCGGGCCTGGCGCCGGGAGCCCTGGCGGGGCCGTCGGTCATCCGCTGCCTTGATAACGTCCTGAACGGCGGCCCTTTCGGGTTGTTTCGGGCGAACAGGGGTTCTATTCTCCCTATCCTCGGGTCGACACGTGTTCAGGCTCGATTTTCGGATCGTGAGCGTCTTGTTCGCAGGTGCGGACGGCATTGGTCATGTGGATCAATGGCGGATTGCGGCGGAGTGATAATCATGAGCGACGTGGCTCCCGACTGCACAAACCGCGTATACCTGCTGGATGTCCGGCATGGTGTGGAGTTGCGCCAGTTGACGTCGTGGCTCGCACGCGAACACGGCGGCGATACTTCCGCGGGCGGGCTGAAGACAATCGCCCTGCCCATCTCCGATGAGCGCAGGGTAGCCGGATCCCAGCAACTCTCTGCGACGCTGACGGATGGCCCGGAAACTCTGCTGATCCCGGCTCGCGTCAGCTGGCGAATCCCGGGTTTCGAGAAATCCCGTGGCATTCGCCTGCGTCACCTGTTGTTGGGCGACCCTCGAGCGCCGGGCAGGCTCCGCGCCTGGATGATCCTGCTGCGTAACGAGCAGCGTGCCGAGTGCATCACGGGGAAGCCGGCCAGCATCGCGGAACTGCGGCAACGTTTCGAACGCAGCGCCATTGCGCCCGGCAACGACCGCGAGGCGACCTTCGCCCAGTTTGTCATGCGCCAGGCCGGACTCGCGCTGGACGTTGCGGAACGCGACCTGCGCGGAAGCCGCTACAAGGCGCCGAAGTATGTCGCGCAGGCGCTGCGCGCCGATCCCAGGTTTCACGACGCCCTGATGGCCCTGGCAAAAAGGCTGGGGAAGCCTGTCGAGGATCTCGAGCGGGAAGCCGAAGGCTACATGAGCGAACTCATCGCCAGGCCCCGGGCCCTGTTCATCGATCTGAAGGCCAAGCTGGAACGGTTCATGCTGTCCCTGGGTTACGACGAAGAGCCCGTCGTCGACCCGCAGGAAGTGGAACGACTGCGCCTGTTGATCCGCGAAAAGCCGACGCTGATCCTGTTCACGCACAAGACCTACCTGGACGGCCTGGCGGCTACCGACATTGCCTATCGTCACGACATGCCACTGATTCACACGTTCGGCGGGATCAACATGGCCATGCCGGGACTCAGCACGATGATGCGCGGTTCAGGCGGCATATTCATCCGACGCAGCTTCCGGGACAACCATCTCTACAAGCTGGTGCTGAGACATTACATCAGTTATCTGCTGGAGAAGCGGTTCCCGATGACCTGGGCCTTCGAGGGGACCCGATCGCGCCTCGGCAAACTGATGCCGCCGCGCTTCGGCCTGTTGAAGTACGTAATCGACTCGGCCCACAGCAACGGCATTGCAGACCTGCACTTCGTCCCGGTGTCGACCAGCTTCGACCTGATTCGGGACGTCGAAGACTACGTCTCCGAGCAGAGGGGCGACCTCAAGAAGCCGGAAACACTCAGCTGGTTTCTCGGCTATTTGCGCTCGCTGCGCGAACCCAGAGGCCGGATCTACGTCAACTTCGGGGATCCCGTCGTCGTCGCCACGGCGCCTGATCCCGAAGACAAGCTGGCGCTGTCGAAAATCGCGTTCGAGGTCGCGGTTCGGGCGAACCGTGTCACGCCGTTCACGCTGAATTCGTTGATCTGCCTTGCGCTGCTCGGTTGCGCGCCACGTGGACTCACGGTGCGGGAGCTGCGCGCCGTCATCCGCTATCTGCTGGACTGGGGCGAGGCGCGCGGAATCCGGATTTGCCGGGGACTGGAAGACACGGACCTCGAGAGCCAGGAACCCGTAATGCAGGCCCTGCAGAACAGCGGCCTGTTCATCCGCTATGACCTGGGCTCTGAAACGGTCTTTGCGGTGGAGCCGGCCAGGCACGCCATGGCGAGCTACTACCGCAATACCATCATTCACCACTTTCTCAATCGCGCCATCATCGAACTGTCGCTGCTGAAGGCCCGCGAGTTGCCGGGCATGCCCTCGAGGGAACTCTTCTGGCAGGAGACGGAGCGTCTCCGTGACCTGTTCAAATTCGAGTTCTACTATCCGGAGAAGGAAGTGTTCCGCGCCGAGCTGGAAGCCGAGCTCGGTCGAACCGACCCCGACTGGGAGGCCAGGCTGGATGCTGGCGATGCGGGACTGCGCGGCCTGACCAGTCACTTCCAGCCGCTGATGGGACACGCCGTGTTCCTGCCACTTGCCGAGGCATACACAATCGTCTTCGATATTCTCGACGGGTTGGACCCCGGTGCCTCGCTGGATCAGAATACCTGTATCGATATGGCGCTCCGCGAAGGACGACAGGCTTACCTGCTGCGACGCATTACCAGCGAGGCATCGATAGCGAAGCTCCTGTTCGAGAACGGCTACAGGCTCGCTGAACACCTCAAGCTTGCCGGAGAGACGACGGCGGAAACGAAGACCGCCAGGAAGGCGCTGCTGCGGGAATTCCGGGCTTTGTCGCGTCGCATGGAGAGATCACGACTGGAGTGTCTGCGTTTCGTGGACAGGTTTTTCGAACAGGACGAGCACGATGACACAGAGCAGTGAGCCCGAACTTCACTTTCCCGATGAGCTCGGGCCGGCCGATGTGCTGATGCTCAAGGGCGAACATGACCCACGCACGAGGACGACGACCCTGTCGGCGATCCTGCTCGACCGGGCGCCCGATTTCGACGTGGTCCTGCGGGAATTCGAACGCATCAGCCGTGAGTTCATCCGCCTGCGCCAGCGCGTCGTGCACCCGATCCTGCCCCTGGCAGCGTCGCGCTGGGCCGTCGATCCCGACTTTGCCATTGCGCACCACGTGAGTCATCAGGTGCTGTCTGCGCCAGGCGATCTGCGCAGCCTGCTGACGGTCTGCCTGCATCGGCTCGAGGCTCCCATGGACCTGGGACGCCCCCTGTGGGAAGTCGTGCTGGTGGAAGGCCTCGTTGGCCAGGAAGGCCAGGCCGCACTGCTGCTGAAGGCACATCATGCCATTACCGACGGTATCGGCGGATTGCAGCTGCTGCGCAGCATGTACGACTTCGAGCCGCACGCAGCGCCACGACCGATGCCGTTGCTGCCGATACCGGACGATCTGACCGAGGTCGATGTGCTGCGGCGCGGCATGCTGCGCGGTGTTGGACAGGCTCTGCCGCAGGCGCGTGCGAGGTCGAAGTGGCTGCTGAGCAAGGGTCGTGACCTGGTGCGCGAGCCTGGCGAGTCGCTGGACAGGTTCAAGGCACAGTTGAAATCCACCCAACGGGTACTTGGCGATCCGCCCGCCGCACCATCGCCGCTGTTGCGGCGGCGCGGGCTGAATCGGCGATTGTTTGCAACCGAGTTTCCACTGGCGCTCATCAAGACCAGCGCCAGACTTGCCGGCTGCACGGTCAACGACGCCTATCTCGCCGGCGTGGGCGCCGGGTTGCGTCTTTATCACGAAGCGAAGGGCGTCGCCGTCGATGAGGTGTCCATGGCGATTCCGGTCAATGTCCGCAAGGACGGCGACCCGTGTGCTCCTCCGCCACCTGCTACCAGGTCGAACCCGTGGCCCGGCATCTCGGCATCGAACACGTACTCTGCAACCGCTTTGCCCTGAACGAGCAAGGCGAGCTGACCGGACGAATCGATCCGCCGGTCCTGTGGGGTGAAGGCAAGGCCAGGGTCGTGCAGCGGTTTGCGCGGGACCGGAACATCGACCTGCATGACAGTTACTTCTATGCCGATGGAGATGAAGAGCTCGGTCTGATGCACCTGGTCGGCAAGCCGCGGCCAACCAATCCCGGCAAGCGCCTCGATAGCGTCGCCCGCCGCCGCGGTTGGCCAGTGCAGAAGTTCTACAGCCGCAAGGAAAACAGCCAGCTCCGCACGATGGCAGGCATCGCCAGCGTCGTGCCAGCCGGCATGGTCGGACTCGGCGTGGGCCTGCTGAAGCGGGACAAGCGGGCTGGACTCAATGTCGGCATACCCATGTGGCTGAAGACCTTCCTGCGCATAAACGGGGTCGAGCTGAACGTGGTCGGACAAGAGAACCTGTGGAGGCAACGGCCCGCAGTCTTCATTTTCAGTCACCGCAATGGCAACGATCTGGCGGGCTCCTTGGAGAGAGCGAGAGCGTGAAGAAAACGACAGCTGTATTCCTGCTTGGTGCCGCTGCAATCACGGCGATGGTGGTCGGTATCGTCGAATGGCGCGCGCACGTGCGGCCGGTCTTGCTGTCGCCGGCGGCCCTTGCACGCACGGGGAGCGTGAACGAGCGCTTCCTCTCGTACAACATCGAGATGGTCGAGCTCACCGGGGGGCGATTCTGGCGCCCCTACGACGACGCCGGCGCCCGCAAGGGTGACGATCGCTACGAGTATCGTCCCCCGCTGGATCTCGGCAATGCACGCCTGCGCAAGCTCGCCGCTGCGCTCGCACCATCCTACGTGCGCTACAGCGGTACCTGGGCCAACGCGACATATTTCGACGACAGCGAGCAGATGGCGCAGCAGCCGCCCGCGGGTTTCGACACGGTGCTCACGCGTGCGCAATGGCGAGGAGCCGTGGAGTTTGCGCAAGCCGTGGGCGCGGGCGTGGTCACGTCGTTTGCGACGAGCAGCGGCGCACGCGATGCGGCCGGCGTGTGGCAGCCGGACAATTCCGCCCGGCTCCTGCGCTACACGCAAAGCCTGGGGGGAAGCGTCGCCGCCGCGGAGTTTGCGAACGAGCCGAACATGATCGAGCTCACCAAGCCGCCGGCAGGCTACACCCCCGCCGACTACCGTCGTGACTATGGCCGTTTTCACCAGTGGATCAGCGAAGCATCGCCGCAAACCCTGGTGCTGGCGCCCGGAGCGGCGGAACTGGGCGAACCAGTCAGGACGCTCAGCCGGCTGAGTGGACGCATGAAGGTTTTCGACGCCGACGAGCTGATGTCGAACGACACACCCTTGCCCGACGCCGTGTCATTCCATTATTACGGTGGCGCCTCGCAACGATGCCACGTGCCGCTGCTGGGCACGAAGGAATCCGGCGCACTGGACGAAGACTGGCTCGCCGGTATCGACGCCGCCGTACGGCGCACCGCCGCGCTGCGGGACCGCTTTGCGCCGGGCGCGCCGCTGTGGATCAGCGAGAGCGGGGAGTCGGCCTGTGGCGGCAATCCGTGGGCCAAGGACTTCATCGACACCTTCAGGTTCGTCGATCAGCTGGCGCGCTCGGCACGACAAGGGGTGCAGGTGTTCATGCACAACACGCTGGCGGCAAGCGATTACGCCCTGCTCGACGAACACAGCTTCGCGCCGCGGCCCAATTATTGGGCCGCCTGGCTCTGGCGGACGTTCATGGGCACGACGGTGCTGGATGCAGGCGCCGGCACCAGCGGCCTGCACGTCTACGCCCACTGCCTGCGCAACGTGCCGGGCGGCGTCGCGGTGCTGGCGATCAACCTGGATCGCAACGACACGCGCTCATTGCAGCTGGACGGCGCAGGCAAGCTCTTTGCGCTCACGCAGGGACCGGCGGGTCCGGCCGAGGCGGCGCTCAATGGCAAGCCGCTGGCGCTCGGCCCGGACGACACGCTCCCTGCGCTTCACGGTATTGCGTTCGAAGCGGGTGAGCTCCGTCTCGCGCCGGCGAGCATCAATTTCCTGAGCTTCGAAGGCGCCGGCAGCAGCGCCTGTCGCTAGTTTCCGCAGGAGCGGAACGCGCGCGGGAGCGCGGCGCGGATCGGCGGTGGCAGGCTACAACCCGTAGCGCCGCCGGATGCTGTCGAAGCGCGCGTGCATCTGTGCCACGCGCTCGTCCGGCGTCACGCGCACGCTGCCCGCTGGCAGCGCTGCGGCGAGATCGGCGCGTTTGACCAGCCGGGTGCGGAAGGTGGTGGTCGCCGTGCTCATCAGATTGCGCTAGGTGAGGTTGCCGGCCGCGAAGCCCTGGGTGTCGAGCCAGTTGTGATAGCCGGGATCATCGTGGGCGAGGATCAGCCGCACCGTGCTGTCGCTGTCGACGCAGGTGCGGGCGGGCGTATAACTCACCGGCCGGTAGAGATAATCCATGCTGTTCATGAAGGCGCCGCCCAGCGACACCATCCAGAAGCCGTCGTGGGCATCGAACTCGACGATCAGCGCCTCGTCCGGCTGCCAGCGCCCAGCACATATGCGCCGCCAGCCGCCCGCGCCTGGCGTCATCGGCGCTGTTGGCGGAGCGCTCCGGCGGGAACTGGTTGAGGCAGGCCGGATCGACGACACCGCCGCTGTAGCGATAGGGGTGGTCGGGCCAGTCGCGCATCATGCCGCTCAGGAAGTCGCCGGCCCAGGCCATCGCATCGATCATCGTCCCGGGTGTGGGCAGCGGACGCGGTGTCTCCATGCCGACCCGCTCGATCGAGAGCTGCGCGGGCGTCTCGTCCCAGCCGTCGAAGCCCTGGCGGATGAACAGCTTGCGCGTGCCCGGTGTCGTCGGCAGCCAGTTCGCGCCCCGCTTCTCGCCGCCCAGCCAGAGTTCGAAGCTGCCGTCCGCCGCGGTCTCGAGCTGGTGCTTGAACAGGTTGGCTTCCGGAATATCGCCAAAGGGTTCGTGCAGGCTCGGCCAGCCGGTGCCGGGCTGCGTCGCGGGGCGCGGCCCCTGCACGGTGAAATTGAGAAAGCGCGCGGTGCCGGTATTGCCGCTGATCCGGTAGACGTGCTGACCGTCGATCCACGCCTGCCGGTAGGTGAAATCCGCTGCGTCCCCGCCCAGCTTGCGCGTGGGCGTGCAGAAGGCGTGGAGCATCGGATAACGCGTGTCCTTGGTCTCCAGCGCGAGATCGAAGGCCTGCCCGAGATTCTGCGTCAGGAAGCGGAAGGCGTCGGCCCGCTGCAGCGGGTTGGCGGGATTGTGCTCCTTGAACACCTGGTCGCCGGCTTCGCGCAGCTGCTCGCAGAACCGGCCCCAGGCTTCGCGCAATGCCGCGTCATCGGAACAGTCGCCGAACGCCATAACGCTTCCCTGTCATGCCTCGAGGTGGGTCAGCAGCGCGCTTGCGTGCGCGGCGGCGCGCGCCACTGCCGCGGCGTGGTCCCTCCGCGTCGATACGCGGGCCGAGCAGTTCCAGGTCGAAGGTGCCGGCGTAGCCGGCGTCGCAGCAGCGATGCCGACGATGTGCTCGCAGCGGAATGGCGCCGTCGCCCGGCACCGCCCGCGCGGGCAGCGAGCGGTCGCCGTAGACATAGTCGCATGAGCTGGACCAGCTGGCAGCGCGGCATCGCGCGTGCGAACAACGCCGGCAGACCCGCCTCGGCCCAGCAGAAGAACAGCTCGATGCAGACGCCGACACCGGCCATTTCGGCGAGCGTGATCGTGTCGGCCAGCGAGTGGGCGATATGGATCTCGGCGTACAGCGCCGAGGCATTCTCGATCGCCAGTTCGATTCCCGCCGCCTTGGCCTGGTCGACGCAGGGCGCGATCGCTTCGCAGAAGCAGTCCGCCGCCTCCTCCCAGCGCAGCCCGCCGTGGCCGCCGGTCAGCATGTAGATGGAGCGGGCGCCCAGCTCGGCGGCGATGTCGATCAGTCGCGCGAGCGATTCGCGCGGCTCCCGCCACTCGTCGCGCTCGCGGGAGAGGTGGCCCGCCCTGAAGACGTGAGCGACGGTCTCCACCGCGATGTCGCCGCCGGTCAATGCAGCGCGCGCCTCGGCCAGCCCGCCCGGCGCGAGCAGCGCGGGGCTGATGAAGCCGATCCGTCGCGCGCCGAGTGTCCGGCACTGGCTGCACATAATCGGACAGACCGGCGCCGGCAAAGCACATCTGGTGGATCGAGATCCGCTCGTGCATGGCTTTTCGCCTCGCCGGTCTCACTCTGCGCTTTTCGATCTCGAGGCCGAAGCGTTCGCGATACGGTGCGAACTCCTCGTGCAGCGCGTCGATGTCGCCATCGATGAGATCGGTGGAGTAGACGAACTTGCCGTGACGGTCGCCCCTGTTGCTGGCGAGATAGTCGCGCATCGCCGCTTCGGCCGCGCGCGTCCAGGCATGGCCGGCAAACTCGTAGAACCGGCGGATCGTGCCGACCGGGTCCGCCACGAAGTCCTGGTAGCGCACGTGGTGGATGCGCGGATCGTCGATCATCGGGTTGTCGAGGATGGCGTGGAAGCCGGCGCGGCCGAGCGCGGTGTGCGGTCTTCGCCTGCTGCTGCCATGGTCGACGGAGCCCGTCAGTCCCTCGGTGAGGTCCGCCGCCATCTGGATGCGCGAGGCGATGCACTGCACCGGATCGCGGTGGATGTAGAGCACGCGCGCATCGGGATAGGAGTCGAAGAACGCGGGGAAGCGCGTCGCGTGGAAGCCCTTCAGCACCCAGTATTTCTTCGGCCGGCCGTGCTGGATCGCCTGCAGCATCATCCGGTGGATGCGGTATTGCGCGGGCGGGTCGGACGGGCAGGCCGCCGACGACCATGCCCATCGGCACGCGCCACCAGGCGGTCGGCGTCATCACGCGAAAATCGAAGGCCCAGGTGCGCTCGTCCTCGGGCAGGCCGTCGCCGAGCATGTCGTTGTAGGGGTGGCTGTGCAGCCACTTCGGCAGGCGTGCGTTGATCTCGCGCCATTCCGCGTCGGCCTGCGCGCGGCGCGGATCGTCCGGCGCGGCCAGTCCCGGCGGCGGCGAGGGGTGCATCACCTCCCAGAAGCGCAGCGCGCGCGCATCGGGATCGACCGACAGCAGTGCGTGCAGCAGCGTGGTGCCCGAGCGCGGCTCGCCGGTGACGAACAGCGGCCGCTCGATCACCTCCCTGTCGAGGCCGTAGCTTCGTGGTCGTCGAAGAAGCGCAGCCGGTCGCGTCAGCAGCCAGTGGATATTGGCCGCGGCGGCGCGCTGCGCCCGCCGGCGTCCATGTTGGCGCGCGTTGATCAGCGTCGACGGCCGTGGCGAAGCGCTCGCGAAGCGTGGGGTCGCCCCAGTCGGAGAGACCGGTGTCGGCTTCGGCGGCGGCGAGCAGCGCGCTGGCGTCGAGCGATCGGCCATGTTCAGTTCCCGCCCACGAGCTGCAGCAGTTCGTCCTCGGCCTCGCGCACCTTCTGCGCCGAGACGGCGCCGTACTTCAGGCCGGCCATGCCGCCGTAGTCGAGGATCTTGGGCACGCGCAGGCCGGCGTCGCAGTAGCGCCTTGACGCTTGCTGCGCCACCTGCTTGCGGCGTGCCGTGCGGCAAGATGTCGAGGATCGCCTGCGGGTCGACCTGCGTCGCAGAACTTCGGATGATCTGCTCGCGGGTCAGCATGACCGGGATCGATGTCCTGATAGCCGCGCCAGTCGCGGCCCATCGGATGCTCGTAGCCGAACTTCGTCAGGTCCTGCGGCGGTCAGCATCAGGATGATCGACTTGACCAGCGGCGCCTGCAGGCATCTCGTCGATCTCGTCGTCGTCGCCGATCAGGCAGATCTGGATGAACGCCGGCAGTGATGCGCCATCGGGTCGCGCCCGGCGCGTTCGGCCGGCGTCGCGCATGACCTTGAGCTTCGCGGCGTAGTCCTCCGGCGTCCAGGCGCCGGCCGGCCACCAGCCGTCGGCGTAGCGCCCGGTGATGTCCAGCATGCGCGGCCCGCTGGCGCCGATCCAGATCGGCGGGCAGCGGCCGTCGTAGAGTTCGGTGTCCAGGCGCGCGTGATGGAGCTGGAAGAACTCGCCCTCGAAATCGACCGGTCCCTCGCTCTCCCACAGCAGCCGGATGACCTTGCAGCGCCTCCTCGAAGCGGCCGACCGGCTTGCTGAAGTCGAAGCCGTAGGGCACGGTGTTCTCCAGTCTCGCCGCTAGCCGAGGCCGAGGATGAAGCGGCCCTTGGAGAGATGGTCGATGGTCAGCGCCGTCTGCGCCAGCATGGCCGGATGGCGGCGCACCGTGTCGACCACGCTGGTGGCGATCGGCACGTTCTTCGTCAGCACCGCCGCGGCGGCCGCCACCGCCATCGCGTCGAGATGCCGGTGCGGCGACGGCGAGACGGTGGCGAGATCGGTGAACTCCGGCGTCCAGATCGAATCGGGCCAGAAGCTCACCATGTGATCGGGCAGCCAGATCGAATGGTAGCGCCCGGTGTCGAGCGCCCCGAGCTGGTCGATTCCGAGCGGCAGGGTGGTGCGCAGGAAGGCGGCGGGCTGGACTTTCACGCGTTGTTCTCCGAATCGTTGATGTGCCACCGCGCGCCAAGTGGCGTTCATGCCGTGCGTTCGCTGCTACGCCTTCGTCGGGATCTTGAAGCGCTCGACGTAGCCCCGGAACTGGCGACGCACGCCCTCGCGCGTCAACCCGTATTCCGCCAGATCGTACTCGTGCTTGCCGTGCTTGCCCTTGGGGTTGTCCGCCAGGTACGCCTTCATCGCCGCCGGCGGCCTCGGTGAACGGCTCGTCGAAATGCGCGTAGAGCTTGCGCATCGGGCCGATCGGATCGCGCATCTGCTGCTCGTAGTGGACGTCGAGGATCGCCTCCTCGCCGTGCCTGTCGCGATAGGCGTTCGGCCGCTCGATCATGATCGTGAAGGTGTCGATGAAGTCTCGCCGATCCCCTTGAGATCGACATCGTCGCTGTAGATCGGGCGGACGTCCTTGATCAGGCTGCAGACCGAGCCGACCACGTCGGCCGGGTCGCGGTGCGTCATTACCAGCTGCGCGTCGGGGAACACGGTGGTCAGCGCATCCAGGTAGAGCGGATGCCAGGGGTTCTTCAGCGTCCACTGGCCCGGCGCGTTGGCCTGCAGCACCTGCAGCATGCGCTTGTGGTAGCGGAACGCGGGCAGGTAGCTCGCCTCGTGCAGGAACCACTCGCGGTAACTCGGGACATAGGCCTGCGCTTCGTAGACCTGGGCGCAGAACGAGGGCGTCATCGCGAACTGGCATTCGGTCGGGCTGTCGGCATCCTCGTGGTGGATGGCCGAGATGTGCGGCACGAATTGCAGCGCCATGTCGACGGCCGCCTGCGCCTTTTCATAGCGCGGACCGGCGTGCAGTTCCTGCGGCGTGGGCGGCGGGACCGAGTCGAACGCTTCCCAGCGCAGCAGCGAGCGGCGCGCGGGATCCGCGTGCAACAGGTTGATCGTCAGCGTGGTACCGGTGCGCGGCAGGCCGAAGACGAACAGCGGCTTCTCGACCGGGCGCTCGAGCAGTTCGGGGTGCCGCTTCAGCCAGTCCTCGACCCGCATGCGGTTCGCGAGCGTGCTGATCAGCGCACCGATCGCGCGCTGCTTGCCCGCGTCGGTGAATTGCGCCTCGTTGTCGTAGGCCTCGAGCAGGATCCCGAGCCCCTCGAGGATCGCCGGATCGCCGATGTCCGTGAGACCGGTCTGCGTCCGTGCGGCGGAAACAATGTCATCGACCTTCATCCGACCAACTCCATTCCCCGGCTACTCGATGGCTGAATTTCTTGGGTTGCGCCAGCCCTGCGCCGGTTCGACCGCAGTTTACTGGAATCGGAATCGAGCCGTCGCGCGCATGGTCGGGTTATTCTATGCGTGGGAAGACAAGGGGACGCTGAGATGTCGAGCGCATCGGAAATCATCGCCACCGCGCGGCAGGCGGACGGTTCGTTCGCCTGCGAGGTGCCGGAGGGCTGGTTGCAGGGGCGCACCGCCTATGGCGGATTGTCGACGGCGCTGGCCTATCGCGCCGCGCGCAACGCCGAGGCGAACCTGCCTCCGCTGCGTTCGGCGCAGATGGCTTTTTTGGGGCCGGTCGTCGGGCACATGCGTGCTGCTGCCACCGTGCTGCGGCGAGGCAAGTCCAGTGCCTTTGTTGAAACGCGCGTCAGCTCCGACGGCGAACTGGCCATGCTGGGAACCTTCCTGTTCATGGCGGATCGCGCATCGCCGCTGCGGGTGGATGCGCCTGCCGCACCGGCGGCACCGGCACCGGAAGATGCCGAGCCGGCCATGCGCGGCAAGGGCTCCGCCTTCACCCGCCAGCTCGAGTATCGCCATGCCATGGCGATCGGGGATCGCAGCAAGCCGGAACTGCTGCGCTGGGTGAGGTTGCGCGAGCGCGAGGGTATCGATCCCGTGACGGAACTGCTGCTCGTCGCCGACGCGCTGCCGCCGGGCGTTGCACCGCTGTTGCAGGGCCCGTTCATGGCGAGTTCCGCGAACTGGACCGTGCATCTGCACGGCGCCGAGATCCTTGCCCACGACGGTTGGTGGCTGATGCAGACACGGGCGGAATCGGCTTCCGGTGGCATCAGCAGCCAGAAGATGGCCGTATGGAACCGCGCGGGCGATGCGGTGCTCACCGGCTCCCAGGCGGTGTCGTTTTTCCCCCTGGGCTAAACAGCTGCCGTCTGCGCAATAATGACGCGACCGTCCTGATGCGACGGACGCGCGGTGCGCACGGTCGAGTGGTTCCCGGACAGCAGAGGTTTCAGGCATGGCAGCGCAATCTGGACGTTATACGGCCGCGAGTTCCCCGCGCGTGGCGGAGGGCTGGACGCTCGAGCGGATCACGCCGCCGAGTCGCCTCTTCGGCGCCAATGGCCTGCGCACGGGGCCGGACGGACGCATCTACGTGGCGCAGGTATCGGGCAGCCAGATCAGCGCGGTCGACGTCGCGACCGGCGCGATCGAAACCATCAGCCCGCTGGGCGGCGACATCGTGGCGCCCGACGACCTGGTCTTCGACCCCGCTGGCAACCTCTATGCCACCGAGATCACCGAGGGGCGGGTCAGCGTGCGCGCGCCCGATGGCAGGACGCGCGTGCTGTACGGCGAGCTGCCCGGCGCGAATCCGATCACCTTCCACCAGGGGCGGCTGTTCGCGGGCGAGTGCCGGCCCGGCGGGCGGATCGTGGAACTGGACCTCGCTGGCGGTGCACCGCGGGTGCTGCTGGAGAACGTGCCGATGCCCAACGCCATGGAGGTGGGGCCGGACGGCAAGCTGTATATCCCGATCATGGGCGCGAACGAGATCTGGCGCATCGGTCTCGACGGCGGAACGCCGGAAACAGTGGCCCGCGACCTCGGCGTGCCGGACGCCGTCAAGTTCGATGCGCAGGGCTTTATCGTCTCGACCCAGGTGGCGAGCGGACAGGTGCTGCGCATCGATCCGCGCACCGGCGAGCGCACGGTGCTGGCCGACGTCGGGCCGGGGCTCGACAACCTCACGTTCGTCGGCGAGCGTCTGTTCGTCTCCAGCATCTCGGGGCAGATCAACGAGGTCCTGCCCGGCGGCGGGATCCGTGCGCTGGTGCCGGACGGGCTGAACTGGCCGCTGGGCCTCGCACTGGACGAGGACGGCCTGCTCGTCGTGGCCGACGGGGGCTTTGTCTACACGCTGCGGCCGGGCGGCACGCTGCAGCGCGCGGGGATGTTTTTCACCCCGGGATTTCCCGGCTACACGCGCGGCGTGGCAGCGGCCGGTCCGGGTGAGCTCGTGGTCAGCACCGCGAACGGCGACGTGGCGCGTTTCTGGCCCGCGAGGCAGCAGAGCGAGGTGCTCGCGAGCGGATTCGACATGCTCTACGGGGTCGCGATCGCGCCCGGCGGGGCCGTGGTGTGCGCGGAGGGCGGCGCGGGGCGCGTGCTGTCGATCCGCCCGGGCAATGTCGAGGAACTGGCGAGCGGGCTGCAGCAGCCGATGGGGGTGGCAATCGATGCGGACGGCAGCTGCCTCGTGTCCGAGTCGGGGGCGGGCAGGGTGCTCAGGCTGGCCGGCGGTCGCGCCGACACCGTGCTCGACGGCCTGCAGCGCCCGCAGGGCATCGTGCTGCGCGGCGGGCTGCTCTACATCGTCGATGCGCAGGCCAAGGAGCTGATCGAATACGACCTGGCGCGCGGCCTGCGGCGCTGCATTGCCTCGGCGCTGCCGGTCGGCGCTCCTCCGGGCGTCACGCCCAGGTTCCTGCGCGCGATTCCGCCGCTCTCGGGGCCCATGGGTCCCTTTGCCGGCATTGCGGCCGGAGCGGACGGCACGCTCTACGTCTCGGGCGACGCCGAGGGCAGCGTGCTGGCGCTGCGTCCGCAATGACGCCTTGCTACCGGGTGCGTGGCGCTTCAGCCCGCGGGAAGGCGCAACTCGCGGCGATTCGTCAGCGGTCGTCGATAGCACGGATCGTCGCTGTTGCGTGACGGCGCACCATCGCGATGGCGATGCCCGGTACATCCGCAAACGGCATCGGCAGCGTGGGGACCAGCCCCGACCATTCGATGGCGTTGCTGCGCAACGCGATCCTCCACTGGCCCGCGCGCTGTTCGAATCGGTCGATATAACGTCCGCCCGCAACCCAGTTCGTCTCGTCGCGATTGCGTCCGACGAACAGATAATAGGTCTCGGTATGGGCGACAGCGCCGTCGATATCGCAACTGTGGTTCAGCAAATTGTGATGCGTCGCCGACTGGCCCTGATCGTGCAGTTGCGACGCCCAGTCGTAAAGATCCACCGGTCCGCCGACGAATTCGCCTGCGGCGATAACGGCGTCGTCGTGAAACCCGAAAGAAACGAGCTCGCGATCGAAGCGATCCATGCCGCGGCTGAACCGAACCAGGCAATCGAGGATGTCCTGGCGCTCGAGCAGGTGCCCGAGCCTGGCCAGCGTGTCCGCATCGATGCTGCGCGTCTCGCCATCGCTCATGCTTCTCTCCCGAAAGGCTCGCAGGAAAATTGCCGCTGCCGCCGGTCGTTCAGGAGTTCCGAGCGCCCCGGGTGGCCATCCCGAAACTGTAGCGAAGATGATCGACATGGCCGTGCAGGCCGAAGTCGAGCACCACTGACTTGTCGTGAATGGCGTTGATCTGCGCGCCAACCTCCGCGCTGGTCCACGACGGTTGGTACACCCCCGGGGTTTCGGCAATGTAGGCCCGCGCCACGCGGCCGGCGGCCGAGACCAGCATTTCCCCCGTGACGGAACAGGACTCGTGCGCGAGCCAACCCACCACCGGCGCCACCAGCTCCGGGCCCATGGGAGGATAGATCGATGTATCGAGGCCCTCGGCCATGCGCGTCACGGCTCCCGGCAGAATGATGTTGCACTTCACGCCCTCGGCCTCGCCTTCCAGCGCCACGACATTGTTGAGGCCGATCATGCCCGCCTTGGACACGCCGTAATTCACGCAATTGTTGTTGCCGTAGAGGCCGCCGATCGAGGAGGTCAGCACGATGCGGCCGTAGCCCGCCTCGCACATGATCGGGAAGGCGGGGCGCACAACGTGAAATGCTCCCATGAGATGTACGTCGACAACCGCCCTGAAATCCTCGTGGCTGATTTCCTTCAGCGAGCCGTAGCGGACATTCCCGGCGTTGTGGATGAGGATATCGATCCTGCCGTAGTGCTCGAGCGCCGCTTCGATGATCGCCTTGCCGCCTTCCGGCGTGGCAACGGACTCGGTGCAGGCCACCGCCTCGCCACCGGCGGCCTCGATCTCCCGCACCACGTCCTGCGCGGGGCCGGCATCGAGGCCATCGCCCTTGATGCTGACGCCGGGATCATTGACCACAACTCTGGCACCCTGCGACGCCAGGAGCAGGGCATAGGCCCGACCGAGCCCCCGGCCGGCGCCGGTTATCACGGCTACGCGATTGTCGAATCGGAGTTCGGTCATGGGCTGTTCCGCCTGTCTGTCGGTGAATTGAACACGGCATTTCGCCATCGTGGCGCTAGATCGGCGACCAGATCGGTGCGCCGCGCTCGGCGCGCAGCGACGGAATGACCTTGCCGTCGATGTCCGTGATGCCGTACTCGCGGGCGAGTTCGGCGGTGATGTGAGTGCCGCCCGAATGCCGCATGACATCCGGATCACTGGCAAGCGCGGCAATCACGCGCCCCGGGAACTCGGGCGAACAGGCGTCCTTGGGCTGGGTGGCAGCTCCGTCCTTGAGGCCCGGAATGGTCGCCAGGTTGCGTTGAGCCAGCTCGGTAAGCGTCAGCCCCTGCCACAGCGAGATCGAGGCCACGTGGTAGGGCTTGAGTTCGATGGCCATGTCGCGCGCCATCCGGTCCACCGCGGACTTGCTGGTGCCGAACACGACGCTGTAGGTGTAGGCAACGCCGGTGTAGCCCGAAATGGCAACGACGAGCCCGGACTTCTGCGGCGCCATGATCCTGGCCGCATGCCACGCGGCAACGAAATTCGAGCGCACACCGACATCGATCATCTCCCAATTGGAGAGCGGCTTCTCCCAGAACGGCTTCGGCTGCGTCAGGTCGTCCGGCAACGCGAACGCATTGTTGACCAGGATGTCGAGGCGGCCCTGCTCGCGCTCGACCCGCTCGAAGAGGGCTGCGACCTGGTCGTCCCTGCCATGATCGACCTGGACGGCTACGCCTGTGCCGCCGCGACTGTTGCATTGCGCGGCGGTCTCGCCGACGGTGCCCGGTAACGGCGAGGAGCCCGGCGTAACCGTGCGCCCCGTGACATAAACCGTGGCCCCTTCGCTCGCAAGGGCCAGCGCGATTCCCTTGCCGATACCGCGACTGGCGCCGGTGACCACGGCGACCTTGCCGGAAAGTGAACCCATGCCGTCTCCTCGTGATTGCGGTTGTCGCGGGGCCGGCGCTTGCGCGCCGGCCCCGCGCGATGGCCCGTTACTTTTTCGGCAGTTCGATTTCCGCCTTGGCCGTCGACATGACCGTGCCGAGCTGGTTGCTCATCTTGAAGTCGACCTGCACGATCGAACGGCCCTGATCGTCGACGAGTTTGCCGATCACCTCGGCGTTCATGATCGTGATATCGCCGGTGAATGCGGGGCCGCGATAGGCACAGTTGGAGTGAAGGACCTGACCCCACTCGCCGGCCCAGCCGCCGAGGTAATCGAGGATCCACGCGCCCATCGACGCGCCGTAACCGTAGGAGCGCGGCATGCCGACATAACGGGCCCAGCGCGGGAAGAGATGACCGCGCGACGGACCGATATAGGCGCCGTCCGTCTGCTCGGGATTCTCCTTCTCGAGCACCGGATCCTGTTCCTTGCCGGCCATGTCGGCGGTGAAGCCGAGCGCTTCCATGTCCAGATCGGTGCGGCGGATCACGCCGCACCAGATCGTGAACAGGTAGGCGCGCCACTCGGTGGTGAAGCTCGCGATGCTGTGCGGGCCGATGACGCGGGTCGGCAGCTTGTCGCCGACGTTCACCTCGTCCCAATAGCGCTTGCCGTGCCCCAGCTCGTGCAGCATCTTGATCCAGGAGAACTTCTCCTCCTCCAGCTTCAGCAATTGCTGATCCGTCCACTCGGGATCCTCGGTGGCATCCAGCGAGCCCATTTCGCGCGCGAGATCCGCGCGATAGCGGATGCTGGTGGAACGTTGCGTGGCGATCAGGTCGCCCTGCGCGTTGTAGTAGCGGTTGTCGCCACGCTGGAAGCAGGTGGGCCCCGCGAACTTGGTTTCCTTGACCACGTAGTCGAGCGGCACGCGCTCGTTGTGGATCAGGTCGCCGCCGTAGATGCGCGGACCGTGGAACCACCACTCGTCGCCACCGAAGATCAGGTGCGAATTGGGGATGAGGCCCACACAGGCCGGTGCCGTGCCGTGGCCGTCATCGGTGGCGACGGCGAAGGATTGCGGCGCCACGATGCGCCCGAAGCGGCTCTGCGTCGCGAACTCGTCCTCGTAGTGCACGCGGTTCGGGTAGTGCATCGCCTGCACCCAGCGCCGGATGTCGTTGTTCGCCAGCGGTTCCTTCAGGCGACCCGGATCGATCGGCTTGCCCATGTGGCGGTCGAGATCGGAACAGTCGAGCGTCTTGTCGGTCATGTGTGACTCCAGTCGGGTTGATGATTGTTCTCAGGCGGCGCCGCGCACCGGGCTCAGCGCCAGGATGCTGCCGCTCCGCATCGGCGGAAATATACAGGGTGCCGTCCGGGGCGGCGGCGAGGCCCGCGAACGGACCCATCGGCCCCGAAAGCGGCATGGCGCGGAGGAACTTGGGGCTCACTCCCGGCGGCGCGCCCACCGGCAGTTCGCGGGCGATGGTGCGGCGAGCCCCGCTTGCCGTATCGTATTCGATCAGCGTCCTGGCGAGCACGTCCACCACGTAGAGCAGCCCGCCGCGCCGCGCGATGCCCTGCGGCTCCAGCAGGCCGTCCAGCACGGTTTCGGCGCGACCCCCGCGCAGGCGCAGCACGCGCCCAGCCTGGCTCTCGCTCACGAAGCAACTGCCGTCCGGCGCCAGCGCCACGCCCGTCGGCTCGCGCAGACCGCTCGCCAGCACCTCGACCTGGCCCGCGCGCAGCGACAGCACGCGGCCCGCGCCGGCCTCGGCGCACACCACGGTTGCGCCGCGCGCGATGGCCACCCCGTAGAGGCGGTCGAAGCCCTCCGCGAGCACTTCGCTTTCCTGCCGCGCAGGCCACCAGCGCGCAACCTGGCCGTTCGCCGTGGTCACGATCAGCTCGCCCGGGGCGGCGGCCGCGATGCCGCGGTTGTAGCCCGGGCAGCCGGGCGTGAACAGCATCCCGGCCAGCGCGAGCTCCCCGCCGGGTCGCAACGAATAGCTGAACGGACCGTCGGCCACGTAGAGCACGCCGCGCCCATCCAGCGCGAGCCCGAGCGGCCAGTTCAGCCCGCCCGGCAACAGCTCGCGCGTCTCGCCGGGTCGCACGATTTCGGTGATCGAGCCCGTGAAATTCGAGACGAACAGCCGTTCGCCGGCGAAGTCCAGGTTGTCCAGCCCCGGGCTGAGCTCGGCGAGCACCGTGCGCCGGCCGCTGCGCGGATCGATGCGCAGCACCTGCCCGCTGTGCACCTGGGTCGACACGATGAAGCCCTCGGCATCGAACTTCACCGCATCCGGCACGCCCAGCTCGCCGGCCACTTTCTGCGGGAGGCCGCCATCGAGCGCGACGCGCCAGATCTCGTTGGGGCCCATCACCGGGAGGTACAACATGCCGTCCGGCCCCACCGCCATGGCGTTGGGCATCGGCACGTTCTCCAGCACGATCCGCGGAGGGCCCCCGTGCAGGTCGAGCTCCAGGATCCGCCCGTCCGGGCGACATTCGCCGGCGAACAGGCGTCCCTGGTGAAACGTGATCGGGTTCGCCCCGTACAGCTCCGCGCACAGCACGCGCGTCCTGCCGTCGGGCGCGCGCACGCTGACCCGCCCCTCGGTGATCTCGGTGACATAGAGATTGCCGTCCGGGTCGAACACCAGGTCGTCGGGCGCGACGATCGCACCGCCCTTGGGACTGATGGCTTCGACCGCGCCGCTCGTGATATCGATCGCGCTGACCTGGCTACCGGAAACCTGCGCCACGTAGAGACGCCCGTCCGGGCCCGTGCGCAGGCCGTTGGCGCCGAACAGGCGGCTCGGTGGCGTGAGCCGCCGCAGTTGCCAGCCTTCGGCCACGCCGGGCGAGGTGTCCGCCGCGTACCGCGCGTCTTGCGGTGCCATCCCGAAGTTCTCCTTGCCCGTCCGGATCGGCGCCGGATTGAATGTGTCCAGATATATTCAGACGGGCGGCACTATATCAATATCGTGAAACGACGGGATAGACCCGGAACCAAGGCAAAGCTGTCCGGACACATGAATTGAGCCGCATCACGTGCGAGGCTATGATTGCCGCGCCGCAGACGGCCTGCACCCCCGACGGGGCGCCGCCACGGCGCTCCGGATACGGCGCGTGCGCCGGCACGACTGGCAGGGGATCTTTCCCATGCGGTAGAGTCGCAGCCTTCCCGTGGCCGATCCAGGCACTGCCAACAGCGAGACAGTTGACGCGGAGATTCAGCACATGAGCGAACTGATCCACCCCGCGGCCCGGACGGATGACGCCGCCTGGCCACCGGGCTGGCGCACCACGGCGCACAGCATCAGCTCGGGCCGTTACATCGATCCGGCGTTCGCGGCCCTCGAGTTCGAAAGGCTGTGGAGCTGCGTCTGGCAAGCCGCCGCGCGCCTCGACGAGATCCCGCAAGCCGGCGACTACACGGTCTACGAGATCGGCGACCAGTCCGTGCTGCTGGTCCGCGTGGATGCCGCCACGGTCAAGGCCTATCACAACTTCTGCCCGCATCGCGGCACCGCGCTGGGCGAGGGCTGCGGGAAGTTCGAGCACGAGCGCATCATCTGCCCGTTCCACGGCTGGCGCTGGGACTTGCGCGGCCAGATCCAGTACGTGCTCGAGCGCCAGGAGTTCCGCAACGGCGAACTGCGCGACAGCGACGTCGCGCTGAAGCAAGTCAGCGTCGCCGTGTTCGCCGGCTTCGTATTCATCAATCTGGCCCGTAATCCCGAGCCCTTCGACGATTTCATCGCGCCGGTGCGCCAGCTCATCGAGGACCTCGCGATCGGCGAGATGCACCATTACTGGTGGAAGGAGATCGCGGCGCCCGGCAACTGGAAAGTGGCCCAGGAAGCCTTTTTCGAGTCCTACCACGTGCCCACCACGCACCCGCAGCTGGAGACGGCGGGCGCGGACTTCATTTTCGGCGACCAGAGCGGGCCCGAGGTGGACTTCAGCCACCACTACCACCAGTACGAGACCTTCGCGCACGGACACGGGCGCTTCTTCGGCGGCAAGAAGACGCCGATGGCCGGTCACGTCACGCTGCCCGGCGATCCGGTGGAAATGATGGCGGCGCGCCTGAACCTGCTGGTCGAGGGCATGGACGCGATGGTGCTCGCCGAGGACGTCGAACTGGTGCGCTCGCTGAAGGGCAAGCCGATCCCGGAGGGCTCGAGCCTCGGCGGCGAGTACATGAAACTGCTCTACTCGAGTGCCGCGGCGCAAAACCGCCCGATGCCCAAGCCCGCGCCTGAAGTGCTGGACATGTGGGGTGGCGAGATTTTCGTATTCCCGAACCTGATGATCCTGCCCCAGGCAGGCAACGCGATGATCTACCGCGTGCGGCCGCACCGCTACCGATCCCGATCGCTGCATCTTCGAGATCCTGTCCACCAAGACCTATCCCGCCGCGCTCGCGCCGCCGCGCGCGACGGTGGAGAAGGTCGTCGATCCGTCCGATCCCGAGCAGTTGCGGCTGATCCCGCGCCAGGATCTGGGCAACATCCCGCGCATGCAACGCGGGCTGCACTCGCGCGGCTGCAAGCAGATCTGGCTCGCGCGCTACTACGAGCAGATCATCCTGCACATGCACCAGGAGCTCGACCGCTACCTGCTTGCGGGCCGGTGACGGGAATGCGCTAACGCGGCCCATGCTCTCGAGCGCCGGCGCCTGTCACGCGCCGCCGAAACTGTGATCCAACCGGAAACCACGCATGTCGAACGAAACAAAGCCGCGGCTTGCAGCCCTTGCTGCCGCCCGACTGGGACGACACGATCCACGACGCGGCCAGCGCCTTTCCGCACGCGCGCGACTTCGTGCTGAACAACTGGAATACCAACGATGCCCGCGGCGTGAACGGGGTGGGCATGATGCTGAATCATCCCGCGCTGGCGAAGGCATTCCTGACCTTCAACAACCATGTCGCCTCCGCGAGCACCCTGTCGCGGCGGATCCGCGAGCTGCTGATCCTGCGCATCGGCTGGTTGCGGCGCTCGGAATACGAGTTCTACCAGCACATCGTGCTGGGTCGCCGCGCCGGCCTCAGCGACGAGGAGATCGTGCGCATCGAGTCGGGCCCCGATGCGCCCGGCTGGGACCCGGTCGACGCCGACGCTGCTGCGCGCCGTGGACGAGCTGCACGCGGATGCCTGCATCGGCGATGCGACCTGGGCGCGGCTCAGCGCGCATTTCGACTCGAAGCAGTTGATGGACATCGTGTTCGCGGTGGGCTGCTACGATGTGCTGGCCATGGCATTCAAGACCTTTGGTGTGCCCTTCGAGCCGGGCGTGGAGCCGTTGGCGCCGGACGTGAAGGCACGTATGCACGCAACACGGGCGAAGGAATAAATGGACACTTTGGTACGGGGTGCTCCGCTCGCGCAGGAGCAACTGGGTGCGCTGACCCTCGGGGGCTACCTGCGCGAGGTCTGCGACAAATACGCCGGCAACGAGGCGATGGTTTTCCATCCGCCGTCGGGGCCCGTGGTGCGCCTCACGTACGCGCAGGTCTGGGACGAGGCCTTCGCGATCGCGCGCGCGCTCCTCGCGCGTGGCGTGAGCAAGGAGACGCGCGTCGGCGTGCTGGCGACGAACCGCCCGGAGTGGGTGACCGCGATGTTCGGCATCAGCCTTGCGGGTGGCACCGCCGTGCTGCTGAGCTCCTTCGCCAGGGGCGCGGAGCTCGAGTACCTGCTGCGTGTCGCCGACGTCTCGCTGCTGATCTTCGAGCGCTCGGTGCTGAATCGCGATTTTGCCGCCGAGATCGGCGAATTCTGCCCCGAGCTCGCGACCGCGCACGGTGATGTCCATGCGCCGCGCCTGCCCTTCCTGCGCCGCGCGGTATGCATCGGCGAGATGGACGGCCTGGGCGGGGCCATCGAGAGCTGGCAGGAATTCGTCCACGGCGAGCGCAAGGCGCCGGCCGCCGTGGTCGACGCGATCGCCGCGGAGGTCGCGCCCTCGGATCGCGGCCTGGTGTTCTTCTCCTCGGGCTCGACGGCCAAGCCCAAGGGCGTGGTGCACACGCATCGCGCCGCCACGATCCAGTGCTGGCGCTGGCCGCGCATGTACGCGCTCGAGCCCGGCGTGCGCACCTGGTCGGCCAACGGCTTCTTCTGGTCGGGCAATTTCACGCAGGCCATCGGCGCCACGTTCACGGTCGGCGGGTGCCTGGTGCTGCAGCGCTATTTCGATCCGGGCGAAGCGCTGCGGCTGATGCAAACCGAGCGCGTCACGCTGCCGGTGGCGTGGCCGCATCAATGGGTCAAGCTGGCCGAGGACCCGGCGTTCCACGAGGTGGACCTGGGCTCGCTGCGCTACGTCGGCGAGACCTCGCCGCTGCGCAACCATCCCACGGTGCGCTCGAACTGGCAGGAGCCGATGTCGTCCTACGGCAACACCGAGACGCTGACCTTCAGCGCCAACCACCCGAGCGGCACCGACCCCGCCATCGTCGCCGGCAACTACGGCTATGCGCTGCCCGGCAACACCTTCAAGATCGTCGATCCGCTGAGCGGCGAGGCGCTGGCGCGCGGCGAGACCGGCGAGATCGCCGTCAAGGGCCCCACGCTGATGGTGAGCTACCTGCGCATGGCGCCCGACGAGGTGTTCGACGAGGACGGCTTCTTCCATACCGGCGACGGCGGCTTCTTCGATGCCGAGGGGCGCCTGCACTGGCACGGGCGTCTCAACGACATCATCAAGACCGGCGGTGCGAATGTCTCGCCGACCGAAATCGACGCGCTGTTGCGCGAGTGCCCGGGCGTGAAGATCGCCACCACGGTCGGCGTCCCGCACGAGACGCTCGGGGAGATCGTCGTGACCTGCATCGTGCCCGAACAGGGCGCCGCGCTCGACGAGAACGCGGTGCGTGCCTTCGTGTCGGCGCGCCTGTCGAGCTACAAGGTGCCGCGGCGCGTGCTGTTCGTGCAGGAGGCGGATCTGGAGCTGACCGCTTCCAACAAGGTGAAGACGGCGCCGCTGCGCGAGCTGGCGGCACGCCGGCTGGCGGACAGCTAGTCGCCGGCCGCAGCGCCCGGGCAGCCTCTATCAATGCAAGGGCCCGGATTTTCCAGCACCACTCCTGAAGGACCGAAGCCATGACCGCAGCCATCAGTGAAAAGCTCAAGGCCAGCGACATCTCGCCGCTGATTGCCAGCGAGGTTCGTCTGGGCAAGGACGCCTTGCTGAGCGGCGAACATGCAACGGACTTGCGCGAATTGCTCGAGCGCCGCGGCGTGCTGGTCTTTCCGCGGATCGGGTTCACGGACGAGGAGCAGGTCGCGTTCACCCGCACACTCGGCACCTTTGCGCCGGAAATGCGCGGCGAGGAGATCTACAAGGTCACCCTGGACACCAGGGCCAACGCGAGCGCCGAGTATCTGAAGGGCTCGCTGTACTGGCACCTCGACGGCACCATGAACCAGGTGCCGATCCTGGCCTCGCTGCTCTCGGCCAAGGTGCTGTCGCCCTCCGGCGGTGACACCGAGTTCTGCAACACCTATGCCGCCTGGGACATGCTGGCCGAGGAAGACAAGCAGCAGATCGAGGCGCTGCGCGTGGTGCACTCGGCGTGGGCGTCGCTCTTCTACTACGACCCCGAGCCGAGCCTGGCCATGACGAAGCAGATGATGGCGATCGGCGAGCAGGAACTGCCGCTGGTGTGGAAGCACCGTTCGGGGCGCAAGTCGCTGGTGCTGGGCTGCACGGCGCATCATGTGGTCGGGATGAGTGCAATGGAGAGCACGCAGCTGCTGGTGCGCCTGCGCGAGTGGGCGACGCAGCCGCAATTCACCTACCGCCACCAGTGGACGGTGGGCGACCTGGTGATGTGGGACAACACCGGCACGATGCACCGGGCCACTCCCTATGACCCGGCTGCCGGGCGCCTGCTGCACCGCACCAAGCTGCAGGGCGAAGAGCCGTTCGAATAAGAGCGCTGCAGCGGCCACCGCAACAGGCCGGCGAAAAACTCTCTGGCTCTCAGTCGCGGGGCGAGGCCTCGGCCAGGACGGCGCGCATCTGGTGCTTGAGGACCTTGCCGGCCTCGTTCTTCGGCAGCGCATCCCAGATCGCCACCTGTTCCGGCATCTTGAACTTCGCGACACCCCTGGCATCGAGAAATGCGCGCAAGCTCGCGACGTCGGGCCGCGCCGTACCGCGCGGCACGATGACGGCGCACGCGCGCTCGCCGGTCCTGGCATCGGGCAGGCCGACAATGGCTATTTCGGCGATGTCGGGATGCGCCACCAGCAGGTCTTCCACTTCCTTGGGTGCGATATTCTCGCCATTGCGGATGATGATGTCCTTGATGCGCCCGGCAATGACGAGATAGTCGCCATCGACCCAACGCCCCAGGTCGCCGGTGCGGTAATAGCCCTCGGCGTCGAATACGCTCGCCTCGTCCTCGGGGTGGACGTAGCCCACCAGCATCTGCGGCCCTTGCGCCAGAACTTCGCCGGTCGCGGCAGTCGCGCCGGTGGCGTCGACCAGCTTGACTGTGGCAATCCCGACCTGTCCGTCGGTCTCCGCCGCGTGCGCGACATCATCTCGGCTGATGACGCCAACCGTGGTCACCGGGACTTCGGTCGAACCGTAGACCCGCGTTACCACGGCGCGCTCGAAATAGTCCGCCGCCTCGCGGATCAGCGACGGCGGCACGGAGGCGCCGCCGCACACGAAGAGCTTGAGATCCGGAAGGCGCGTCTGCGCCCGTCGCGCTGCGGCCAGTGTCTGCACCAGGAAGGGCGTCGCGCCGGCAAAATGCGTGCAGCGTTCGGCCACGAGGTGGCCGACCGCCTCGTCGGCATCCCAGCGCTCCATCAACACGGCCGTTGCGCCCAGCAGCAGCGGACACTCGAAGGCATAGATGGAGCCGCCGATATGGCTGACGGGACCCGCGACGAGGAATCTGGTCGCCCGGCTCGACCAGCCAGTGCCTGCCGAGCTGGCGGATCAGCGCGTGAATCGAATTGTGGCTGTGCATGACGCCCTTGGGGCTGCCGGTGGTGCCGGAGGTATACATGATCATCCGCACGGCATCCGGATCGGGCGAGGGCAGCGGCTGCGGCGCGACGCCCGCGAACAGCGAGTCATAGCCGATATGCTCGCCGCAATCGCCGCGCACGACGACAACCTGCGGCGGCGTATCGAGCTGCCGCACGACGCGCGTCAGCATCTGCGCGGACTGGTGCCCGCGAAACTCCGCCGGTATGAAGATCATCCGGCTCTCGACATCCTTCAGCATGAAACACAGATCGTGCTCGCGCAGCGACGGCAGCACCGGGTGCGCGACCATGCCGGCCAGCGTCGCGGCCAGGTAGATGACCGCAGCTTCGTGCCAGTTGGGCAGCATGAAGGAGATGACGCTTCCGGGCGCAAAGCGCGCCGCCATGGCCTGCGCCAGGGCGGATGCCTGTGCGTGCAGGCTGCGGGCGTCAATGCGCACCGACCCGTCGATGACGAGAATGCGGTCCGGCTCCTCGGATGCTGCGCGCGCCAACGCGTCGGCGAGCGTTTCGCGAACCCAGAAACCCTGCGCATAGGCCTCGTTTGCGCGCTCCTCATCCCAGCGGATCGACCTGCCCGCCACGATTCGACGCCCGCCATTCACCGCGTTCGACATGCTGGATCCATCCTCCGTTTCGCCTCCGCCACCGCAACGCTGCGTCATCGGCATTCGCCGCCGGCCATTGCGAAAAATTGTACAGTACCTCGCTTCGCTTTGCTCCCGCTGCGGTTGTTCGGGTACATCGTTCCTGCTAGCGTGAAACACGTGAACTCCGCCTGCGCGTTGCACGTGCGCAGCGGGCGCAGGCGTGGCCACAGGGCCCGGTTCGACAACCACGAGGGGAACAGATGGAACAGGATCTCTTGCAACTCGAGGGGCGCATCGTCGTTGTGGCGGGCGCCGGAGGCGGCGGGCTGGGGACCACCGTCACGCGCATGGCTGCCCGTGCCGGCGCGACCGTGATCGGGGTCAGTCGCAACCAGGCCAATCTCGATCGGCATCTCGGGCCCCTGGTGGCGGACGGACTTGCGGTGATCCCGGTTGCGGCCGACGTGGAGACCGCCGAAGGCGTGGCCGCCGTCATGGATCGCGTGCGCAACACGCCGGGAAATCTCCATGGGCTCGTCAGCGTCGTGGGCGGCGGCACACCGCCGACGTGGGGGCCTGCAACCACCGTTTCCCGGGAGAACTGGCACGCGCTGTTCTCCAGGAACCTCGACGCGACGTTCTTCATCAGCCAGGCCGTCGCGGCGCAGCTGAAGGAACAGGGGCGCCCGGGCTCGCTGGTGGCGATCTCATCGATCACCGCCCTGGGCGCGCAGCCCTACAACATTGCCTATGGTGCGGCGAAAGCGGCCGTGCTCTCGGTGGTGCGGACCATGGCGCTGGAACTGGCCGCATCCGGCATCCGCGTCAATGCCGTGGCGCCCGGAGCGATGGCCTCTCCGGCGTCGCTGCTGCCGCCCGATCCGGTGCTCGAACGCCGGGCGATCCCCATGGGGCGCAAGGGAAACGTCGAGGAGATCGCCGCAACCGTGCTCTTCCTGTTGTCGGACATGGCGACCTACATGACGGGCCAGTGCCTGACCGTGGACGGCGGGATCAGTCTCAAGTGGTCGCACCTGGCAGAGGACAACACGCCCGTGCTCGTCACCAACCAGGCGTTTCTCGACGCGATGAAGGGTTTGTGAGGGGCTGAGCGCACCGCGCTGAAGCGCCGTGCGCCGTCGCGGTGCGCGAGATGGTCTGAAACGCCGGGAATTGCCCCGTTTTCCGTGGCACATCGCTTGCAGCACCATCTTGCCACTGACGCGCGGAGCAATCGCCCATGTCGACGCCCCGGACCCTCGAAGAGCACCTGCGGCTGCTGCGCGAACTGCCCGCGGGCGCCAGGCGCATCGCCTTTTTCGACCTCGACCGCACGCTGGTCGCCGGTTACACCATGGCGGCGCTGGTGTTCGAGCAGGCGCGCCGCGGGCTGCTCTCGCCGCGCCAGCTCGCGCGCCAGAGCCTCAACTACGTGCAGTACGGCCGCGCGCGCATCGGCTTCGACCGCCTGATCGGCGAGGCCAGCGCGGACTTCGCCGGCACGGCGCTTCCCGACGCCGAGTCTTTCGCCGAAAGCGTCTGCGAGCGTCATGTCGAGCCCTACATCTACCGCGAGGCGCGCCGGCTGATTGCACAGCACCGTCGCCTCGGTCACGAGATCGTGATGGTGACCTCGGCCACGCAGTTCCAGGCGCAGCCCGTGGCGCGGCGCCTCGGCATCGACGTGGTGTGCTGTACGCAGCTCGAGGTCAAAGGCGGCACGCTGACGGGCGGCGTCGTCGGCAAGCCGTGCTTCGGACGCGGCAAGGCGAGCGCCGGGAGGCGCGTCGCGCGGCGCCTCGGCGTGGACCTGGAGCACAGCTTTTTCTACACCGATTCGCTCGACGATCTGCCACTGATGGACCTGGTCGGATTCCCGGTCGCGGTGAACGCGCAGGCCGAGCTGGCGGCACGCGCGCAGCAGGAGGGCTGGCCGGAGCTGCGCTTCAACAGCCGCGCCGGGCCTTCGCTGGGGGGGGCGCTTCGCACCGGGCTGGCGTGCAACGCGCTGCTGGCGGCCGCGGCGGCGGGCGGCGCGGCATGGCTGGGCACGCGTTCCCCGCGCGAGGCGCGCAACAGCATGATGCGCGCGCTCGGCGATTTCGGCGCGGGGCTCGCCGGGCTCGACATCGAGGTGGCGGGACGCGATCACCTCGAGCGCGTGCGGCCCGCGGTGTTCATCTTCAACCACCAGAGCATGCTCGATGCGGTGGTGATGGCGCAGCTGGTGCGTCACGACCTGGTCGCCTTCTGCAAGCAGGAGCTCGCGACGAATCCGGTGCTCGGTCCGCTGATGCGCGCCTCGGGTGCGATATTCATCGATCGCGGCAACGGCGAGGCCGCGCGCGGACCGCTGCGCCTCGGGATGGCGGCGCTGCGCGACGGGCATTCGATCGCGGTGGCGCCGGAGGGCACGCGGGGCAACGGCGAGGACGTGGCGCGGTTCCGCCACGGGGCCTTCGTGCTGGCGCACAAGGCGGGCGTGCCGGTGGTGCCGGTGGTGCTGCACAACTGCGGCGACGCGATGCCCAAGGGCAGCATGCTGCTGCGCCCGCTGCAGCTGCGCGTCACCGTGCTGCCGCCGCTGGACGTGAGCGCGTGGAAGGCGCGCGAGTTCGGGCCGCGCGTGACCCAGGTCGAGAACCAGTACCGCGCGGTGCTGGCGGGGTGAGGGCGCCCGGCGCTTTGCAGGAAGCTGCCGGGACACGGATTCGACCCGGCGCGCCGAGGGGGCATCCACATGTCCGCTCGCGGCACGGGCCCACCCCTCGGCGCGCCTGAGGTTGGTGGTGCGTGGGCCGTGTGCAGTTTCGGTCGACGAAACAGAAGGGACCCGGAGCCGGCGACGACGCTCGAGGGGCCTCAGGCCGGGTCGGTGACGAAGAACTCCGCCGCGTACTTGCGGTACTGGTGGATCGGGCCGTCGCCGGCGCACAGGCGCGGCTTGACCAGGTGGCGCTTGTAGTCGAGCACCTTCAGATCCTGCTCCACCTCGAACATGAAACGGTCGGTGAAAGCCTTGCCGATCGCCTCGTTGATCTCCGCCGATCCGCTGTCCTTGATGTGCAGGCGCGAGTGCAGCACGAAACGCTCGTCGTCGATCGGCGTGAAGGTGTTGTAGAACTGCGTCGTGAACGCCGTGCCCTCGAAGATCTGCGCGTTCATCGTGATGCCGGTGAAGTCACTGCGAAAGCCCGTCACGCCGGCGTCCGTTTGCGACGGATCCGAGGCGTAATCCACGCGCATGCCGTACGGGGTGCGCGCCACCGACTTCAGTTCGGGAGCGCCGCCGCCGTTGTGCAGGTACACGATGTGCGGACCGTCGAACAGGTTCTCCAGCATGTCGCGCATCGGGCAGGTGGTGATCCATTCCTTGACCCCGTAGAGCACCCAGCCGTCCTGGTTGCGCGACAGCGGCGTCTCGAAGGGCTCGAACTCGGGCGCGGTGCCGTGCGGGTGATACCACATCAGCACCATGCCATCGAGCTCGCGCGTGGGGTGCATCGTCAGGCCGACTTCGCCCGGCGGCAGCGCGGAGTAGGGGATGTGCGCCAGGGTGCCGCCGGCGGCGTCGAATTCCCACTTGTGGAAGGGGCAGACGATGCGGCCGTTGCGCAGGCAGCCGTCGTGCGAGGCGAGGTGTGCACCCATGTGCGGGCAGAAGGCATCGGCGACCTGCGCCTGGCCGTCGGCAGCGCGGAACACGATGAACTGCTCGTTGAGCCAGCTCACCGGCAGCAGCGCATCGGGAAGGACTTCCCCGGCGTCGGCGACGCGATACCAGCCCTTGGGAAATCCTTGTACGGGTGCGCGCAGGCGCATCGGCAACGGTTCGATCCTGCTCATGCGCAAGCGCCCGGGCTCAGCATTTCACCGGGCAGGGCCTCGGTGAAGGCGCCGTTCTCGAAGGTCGGCACGCCGTTGACCAGCGTGAGGCGCATCGGCGCGGCGTCGCGGGTCCAGCGCCACAGGAAGCCGCCGTCGCCATCCGGCACGTCGTAGACCTTCTTCTTCTTGCGCGTGGCGATCTCGTCGAGGTGGAACACCGTGATGTCGGCGCGCATGCCTTCCCCGAGTTCGCCGCGGTCCTTCAGGTTGAAGTGGCGCGCGAGCTTGCCGGTCATGCTGTGGATCGCCTCCTCCAGCGTAATCGCCCCGCGCTCGCGCCAGTACCGGGTGATGAGCTCCAGGTTCTCGCCGGCGCCGCAGAGCATCTGGCCGTGCGCCGGCGCGTCGTTGATGTTGCCCACGGTGTAGGGGTCCTTGATCAGGCGCACGATCATCTCCTCGTCGAGGTCGAAGGGTGCCATCTGCACGGTGGACTGGATGCCGTTGTTGATCAGCCACTCGGCCATCGCGTCGGAGTGGTGCACGCCGAGCTGGCGCGCGTAGTCGGCCAGCGTGATCCCGACCGGGCCGTGGTTGTTGTCGGAGTTCTCGAGCAGCAGGCGGTCGGGGTTCTTCATCGGCGCGTGCTCCCACGCCTGCGTGTCCCAGGACTCGCGGGCCCGCGCGCGCCAGGCCGGATCCCGCAGCAGCGCGAGCTTCTGCTCCTCGGTCTCGGCCAGCACCACCTCGTGCCAGACATAGTCGTTCGACTGCGCGAAGATCAGCGAGCGGTTGACCGACAGCACGCTGGTGAGCCCGGTGTGCGCGAAGCCGGTCCAGAAGTCGAGCCCGTCGCGCTTGAACTGCTCGTGCAGCTCGATCATCGCGCCCTGGATGGGCTTCTGGAACATCAGCGTGGGCACGCCGCCCCACTGCACGCGCACCTTCTTGCCCGCGCAGAGCCGGGCTAGGCGCGCCGTGCTCGCGGGGCCGGTCATGCGCATGAAGGTGTCCAGCACGACCTGCAGGCTGGTGCCGGGGTAGCGTTCGAGCACCTCGATCAGCGCGCTGAATTCCGCATCGTCGGCCAGCAGGGTGGGCACGGGGCGGTCGTTGCCGTCGTGGTCGAGGAAGTTCGTCGACAGGCCCATCGCGCCGGCGGCGAGCGCGTCCTCGAGCATCGCGGCCATCCGCGCGATTTCCTCCGGCGTGGCCGTGCGCTCCCACGCGTCCATGCCCATCGCGGCGAGGCGGATCGCGATGTGCCCGACGAAGGCGCCGTAATTGGCCGCGGTCTTCACCTTCGCGCGCATCGAGCGGCTGTACTCGGACCAGCTCCGCCAGTCCCAGGGCAGTTCCTTCAGGAAGGGTTTCTCGGGGATGTCCTCGAAGAACGAGAAGATATAGACCATCTCGCCGCGCACCTTCGGATCCTCGTGTACCGGCGCCGCCGAGAAGCCGCAGTTGCCCATGATCGTGGTGGTCACGCCGTAGCCGGGCAGCGGGTCCATGTCGGGCTGCCACCACATCGTGCCGTCGAAGTGGGTATGGCTCTCGATGAATCCCGGCGTCACGTGGCAGCCGCTCGCGTCGAACACGCGCTCGCCCGGCTCCGGCGCGAGATCCGGTGCGATGCGCCGGATCACGCCGTTGCGCACGCGCACGTCCGCGCGTCGCGCCGGCGCACCCGTGCCGTCGATCACCGTCCCGCCCTTGATCAACATATCGCTCATCTTCTGTTCTCCCGAGGTGTAGTTGGCTTGTTTCAGCGTTTCGGAGCCGGCAATGCCGCGGCCACACCGGCCACCAGCACGCGGAAACCCGCGTCCAGCGACTGGTCGTGATCCAGTTCGTTCACGTGGCTCCAGAATTCGAGTTGGGCGCCCAGGCCTTCGCCATCGGCGGCGAGCTCGGCGGCGGCCAGCGCCGGCCTGGCCGGATGGCGCGAATTGTAGGCGTGGGACATGATCAGGCCGATCGTGCCGCTGTTCAGCCAGCTGAAGGTCTGCACCAGCGTCCGCCCGCGCAGCCCCTGCGCGTGCAGCAGCGTGATGATCGGCGCCAGCACGCGCAGCCACGCCGGGCTGATGCGTCGGTCCCAGGACAACAGTTGCTGCGCGATCGGGTAGCGTTCGAAGTGGCGCTGCACCGCGTGCATCCACGACAGCAGCACCTCGGTCCACGGCGCCCGCGGCTCGGGCCTCCAGTCGAAGCGCGCGAACACGCGATCGGCCGCGGCATCGAGCAGGGCGTCGCGGTTGGGGAAGCAGGTGTACAGCGAGGTGATCGGCACGCCCAGGCGCCGTGCCAGCCGCCCGAGCGTGAATTCCGCCGCGGGTTCGTCCTCGAACAGCGTCAGCGCGGCATCGAGCACGGCCTCGGGTGTGAGCCGGCGTGGTCGGCCCCGGGCGCGACGCGGTTCGGCGCTGGCGAGCGTGGCTGACATTCGGATCCCCGCATATCGTTGCGGCCGACTATATCCCGTAGACACTACGGAAAATAGTTCCGCGGCATTGCGATCCGTTCATGAAGGGCAGCCGGCCCGCCAGCGCGGGCGTGAATGTCGAATGCGCAACCCGGTGCGCACGGCAACGCCGTGCGGCTATACTGCGCCCGAATTCCGAGGTCCGCGTCCCCGTGCAGTCTCCGTTCAACGCCTTGCCCGAAACGACCGTCATGCAGTCTTGCGAACCCCAGGTGATCGCGGTCGAGCGCGGCGTGTACTGGACGCCGCCGCCGGCGGAGGCGCGAACGCCCACGCGCCGGCAGCGCCTCGGTTGGGCCTGCGCGCGGCTGGCTTTCCATGCCTACGTTGGTTTCGCGCTGTTCAGCGTGGTCGGAGGCTTCCTCACCGCGCCGCTGATGACGCATCTGTTCTTCGATGACTGGCGTTTCTGGCGCTACTGGCGCCGTGGAGCGGCGTTGTTTCCGCACGGCTGGCGGCTGCTGCTGCTCGTCGTGCGCGGGGAGGGCACGTTCATGCTCGGCGTGCCGCTGGACAGCGCGCCGCTGACAAAGCCGCTGCGCGGCGCCGCGGTGCTGTCGGCCGCATGGCCTCACGGTGACTCCTGTGGCAGCTGCCGGCGTTGCTGCCAGGTGAAGTCACTCTGCTGCCCGATCCTCGAACCGGACACCGGCCGGTGCGGGGGCTACGACTCGTTCTACTGGCGCTACTTCAACTGCGGCCGCTATCCGTCGTCACAGCCCGAGATCGACTATTACGGCTGCCCCAAGTGGGTATTCAGCGGGCAGGGCGTCGGGACGGGCTGAACGGGAAGCGCCGTGCCCGGTCAGGAACCGCGGCGGCGAGCCTTGCGCGCGAGTGTCTTCAGCTGCGCGATTTCGGCCACGAAGGCCTGCGTGACCAGTGCCACGTCCGGCATCCTGCTGCTTGCACGCGAGCGCCCCCACGCATAGCCGATCCATCGCGCTCATCACCGTGATGTTCAGCCCGGAGCCGAGTTGCAGCGGCCCGAAGGGATAAACGCGCAGCACCCTGGCGCCGGCGCAGTAGAGCGGTGTGCGCGGTCCCGGCAGGTTGGAGATCACCAGGTTCCAGGGCACCGGCAGCCGGTCGGGCAGGTCGCTGCCGGAATACAGCGCCATGATGTGCTGGAGCATCCATGGCGTCGACACGTTGAGGAGCAGGTCCGACGTCTGGCGGAACACATCGCCCTTGCCGCTGCCATGGTGCTGCTTGGCACGAGAGGTCTCGGCGTTGATTGCCCGCAGGCGGCGCACGGAGTCATCGTCCTGCACCGGCAGCTGCGCGAGGATCATCGACACGCGGTTGCCGGCTTGGGCATCACCGCCGGCCTCGCTGCGCACGGAGACTGGCACGCTCGCGACGAGGGACTCCCCGGGCAGCGCGTCATGGGCGATCAGCCAGGCGCGCAGTCCCGCGCAGCTGGCGGCCAGCACGACGTCATTCACCGTGGTGCCGAAGGCATTCTTGATGCTCGTGAGGTCGTCGAATGACACGTCGGCCATCGCGACCGCGCGCTGCGCGGACAAGTGGCCATTGAACGGGGTCTGCGGCGCCTCGAACAGTTTCGCCCGGTGCTCCTGCGGTGCCGCACGCGGTGCGCTGTCGCCGCGGTTGTGCAGCAGCACGCCGCCGATCTCGGTGATTGCGCGCAGCGCGTTGATCGGCTTCGCTGCCACGGTGCGCGAGGCGTCGAGCGCCATCCACGCCAGCGAAGGTTCCTGTTCCGGGATCCATTCGTGATCCGGCGGTGGAATCCTGCGCCCGCGCGGGGAGGGGTCGAGCAGGACGCCCATCAGCGCGACCAGCCTGCCGCCATCCATCGCGGCGTGATGCACCTTCACGATCAGCGCGACCTTGCCGCCGCGCAGCCCCTCCACCACGTGCATCTCCCACAGCGGCCGCGCGCGATCGAGCAGGCGGCCGGCCAGGTCGCCGGCGTAGGCCTCGAGCTCGCGCGTGCCGCCGGGCGCGGGGAGCGCCGTGTGGTACAGGTGGTTGTCCAGGTCGAAGTCGGGATCCTCGAGCCAGTGCGGATCGCCGATCTGCAACGGTCCCGCCACCAGGCGGCGGCGGAAGGGCTCGATCAGGTGCAGGCGCTTGTGCAACGCGCGGCGCAGCCTGTCGTAGACGGAATGCGCGGGCTTCTCGAGCAGCAGCACGCCCATGGTGTGCATGGGCATCTCGCGGGGTTTCGGCGTGCAGCATGCCGGCATCCATACTGGAAACACGGAGCATGGTTCGTACCTTTCGAAAGTATGGTTTCGCGCCGGGCGTGCTCTTGTCACGCCAGACTGAAATGCAGGGTCTGGCCGCTGGCCGGTCGCACCCGCACACCGTGGCCAGTGTAGTCGCGCTCGAGCATCGCGTGCACGGTGGTCGCATCGCCGGCCGCGGTGCAGGCCACGAAGCGCTCGCCGGCAGCGGTCTCGCCGATCACCACCGCCTGCACCGGGTCGCTGCCGGACCAGTTGACGGTCCAGGACACGATGCGACCCGAGTCCGGCGTCATGGCAATGCGCCGGCGCGCAAACGCCTCCGTGGCCACCGCGGTCTGCGCGCGGGTCCAGTCCACCGGGCTCGGTCGGCACGAGTAGATGCCGGCGGCATGTTTCGACAGCATGCCGCCGTTGGCGGTGACCAGGCCGAAGGCCTCGGGTTCGCGACGCAGTCTCCACACCATCTCGGCGATGCGCGTGCATCGAGTAGTTGTTGCCCGGGCCGCCGAAGTACGGCAGCCCGCCGGTCAGCGTCAGCGCGCGGCTGCCGTCGTCGGGCAAGCCGAGATGTGTCGCGATCGCGCTGACCGCGCAGGCAAAGCAGCTGTAGATGTCGATCGGCCCGATGTCCGCCACGCTGCGCCCGGCCAGCGCGAAGGCGCGCGCCAGCACGGCGCCGGCAACCGGTGCCTCGCCCGGGTCGGGGCGCTCGCTGAGATTCCATTCCGCGCCCTCGGCCATGCCGTGCAGGAACACCCAGCGCTCGCGCGCTATGCCGAGTTCGCGCGCTTTCGCCACGCTGGTCAGCAGCAGCGCCGCGGCCTGGTTCACGCCGTCCTGCGCCACCATGCGCTTGGTGTAGAGATGTGTCATCGGCGCGGCGGCGAGGATCTCCGCGGCCGATTGCGCACCCGGGAACTGGGCGTAGGGGTTGGCGGCCGCGACCGCGCTGAACGACGCCAGCAGCGCGGCGATGCGCGCACGCTGCTCCGTCGGTCGAGCGCCCCGCCGCGTGGGCGCGCGCCTGCTCGATCAGCGCAGTAGAACATACACCGGCATCACCAGGCCGTTGTGGATCTCCTGCGAGGTGAAGAGGTCCGCGCCGAAGCCGCGGTCGTCCAGCGGCTCGTCGAATTCCTCGTTCCAGTCGAGCGTCGTGCCCTGGCGCTCGGCCTGGCGCTGGTTGCGGATCGCCTCGGCGCCGGCGAACAGCACCACGTCGCGCGCGCCGCGCGCGATGTCGCGTGCGAACTCGATCAGCCGCGATTGCGGCTGGTTGCCGCCGACCTCGGTGTAGATGCGCTGGCGCGGCGTTGCGCCGATGGCGCGCGCGATCGACTGCGGCGGGTTGTTGCTGCGCCCGAACGGGCAGGCCCACAGCGGCGAGGAGTCGGCAAAGAAGCGCACCACGGCGATGGTGTCGATGGCCGCGGCGAGCGCATTGCCGCCGGCGTCGGCCAGCGCCGCTGCGGCGGCGCGTGCCGCCAGGCTCGATGGCGATTCGGCGCTGGCGCCGCGCTCGACGTACTGGCCGGCGCCGACCAGGATGGGGGTGTTGCCCGGGATATCGTTCACGCTGGATGCTCCTTGCCGGGCGCCGCGCGGGCGCCGATTACGGTTGCGGCAAGTGTACCCAAACGTGATGCCGCTGGGCTGGCCGGCGATGTCCGGCATGTGGGTCCGCATTCATGCGGACATGGGTGGCGCGATATGCCCTCGGGTTATTGTCCGCATGAATGCGGACCTACGAGCCACACGTTCGGCTGAAGCCGAACCTACGCCGGACAATGTTCGGCTGAAGCCGAACCCACGCCGGACGGAGAGTTACGCGTGGTAATCGAGCAGGCGCACCGGCTGGCGCTTTGCGCCCCAGGTGCCCGGGTCCGCATCGAACACGCCCGCGCACGCGGTGCCGCACGTGCGGCACGTGCCGCCGGGTCCGAGGTTCCAGTCGGTGATGCGGTACCAGTCACGCCCGATCAGCCGCGTATCGCAGCCGTGGCAGTAGGTCGCTGCCGTGCGCCTCGTCGTGCACGTTGCCGGTGTAGGCGTAGCGCACGCCGTTGCGGCGCGCGATCGCGTGCGCGCGCACCAGGGTGCTGCGCGGGGTAGGCGGGATGTCGCGCATCTTCCACTCCGGGTGGAAGGCCGTGAAGTGCCACGGCACGTCCGGGCCGAGGTTTTCCACCACCCACTGCGTCATCTCCTCGAGCTCGCGCTCGGAGTCGTTCAGGCCCGGGATCAGCAGCGTGGTGAGTTCCAGCCACACCTTCGTCTCGTGCCTGAGGTAGACCAGCGTTTCCAGTATGGACGCGAGATGCGCGCCGCAAAGCTTGTGGTAGAAGTCCTCGGTGAAGCATTTCAGGTCGACGTTGGCGGCGTCCATGTGGCGGAACAGCTCCGCGCGCGGCGCCGGCGTCATGTAGCCCGCGGTCACGGCAACCGACCTGATGTCGAGCTCGCGGCATGCCGCGGCGACGTCGATCGCGTACTCGAGGAAGATCGCGGGGTCGTTGTAGGTGTAGGCGACGCTGCGACAGCCCAGTTCCTGCGCGGCGCGCGCGATCGTTTCGGGCGTCGCCGCATCGGCCAGCGTGTCCCATTCGCGCGACTTGCTGATGTCCCAGTTCTGGCAGAACTTGCAGGCCAGGTTGCAGCCGGCGGTGCCGAAGGACAGGATCGGCGTGCCGGGCAGGAAGTGGTTCAGCGGTTTCTTCTCCACCGGGTCGACGCAGAACCCGCTGGAACGGCCCCAGGTGGTGAGCACGATGGCGTCGTCCTGGTTGCCACGCACGAAGCACAGCCCGCGCTGCCCCGCGTGCAGCTTGCAAAAGCGCGGGCAGGCATCGCACTGCACGCGCCCGTCGGGGAGCCTGTGCCAGTACTGGGTGGGAAAGGCGGATTCGAAGCGTTCGGTGCTGATCATGCGCCATTGGAGCGCCGAATGGCGCACGAGTTCAGTACGCGGCGCTTGAAAATGTGCGGCGAGGGGCGCATGTTGAAACACCGGCCATGGAGGACATTCCATGAGTGCAGTGCGCAAACCCGCGGTGGCGGGCGTGTTCTATACCGCGGATCCCGCAACCCTGCACGGCGAGGTGCGGGCGTTCCTGCGCGCCGTGCCGCCGGGCGGCGACATCCCGAAAGCGATCATCGTGCCGCATGCGGGCTACGTGTATTCGGCGCCCGTGGCCGCCTCGGCCTATGCGCGGCTCGCGCCGGCACGCGGGCGCGTGAAGCGCGTCGTGCTGCTCGGTCCTTCGCACCGGGTCGCGTTTCACGGGCTTGCGGTGCCCAGCTGCGAGAGCTACGAGACTCCGTTCGGACGCATCGAGCTCGACCACGCGGCGATCGCGGGGCTGTCGGCGCTGCCGCAGGTGGTCTGCCTCGACGCGGCCCACGCCCACGAGCACAGCCTGGAGGTGCACCTGCCGTTCCTGCAGGAGGTGCTGGGTGAGTTCAGCCTGGTGCCGCTGGTGGTCGGTGAGGCCGCGGCCGAGGAAGTCGCCGAGGTGCTCGAGAGCGTCTGGGACGGTCCCGAGACGCTGATCGTCGTCAGCACGGACCTCAGCCACTATCACGATTACGAGACCGCACAGCGCCTCGACCGCGCGACCTGCGCGGCCATCGAGGCGCTGCGCTTCGAGGACCTGGGGCACGACACCGCCTGCGGGCGCGTGCCGCTCGGCGGGCTGCTCTGCCTGGCGCGCCGGCGCGGCCTGCGCGTGACCACGGTGGATCTGCGCAATTCCGGCGATACGGCGGGCGATCGCGAGCGCGTGGTGGGCTATGGTGCCTGGCTCGTCGGCTGAGCGCGCCTTCGGACCGGCCGAGCGCGAGACGCTGCTGGCGCTGGCGCGCGCCTCGATCCGTGCCGGGCTCGGCGGCGAGCGCCTGCGGGTGGAGGTCGAGGAGTTCGCGCCTGCGCTCGCCGAGCAGCGCGCGAGCTTCGTCACGCTGAACCTGGCCGGGCGCCTGCGCGGGTGCATGGGCACGCTCGAGGCGCGACGCGCGCTGGTCCTCGAGGTGGTCGAGATGGCGCATGCGGCCGCCTATCGTGACCCGCGCTTTCCCGCGCTCGGCGTCGAGGAGTTCGAGCGCATCGAACTGCACATCTCGGTGCTGAGCCCGCCGCAGCCGCTGGCGTTCGCCTCCGAGGACGAGCTGCTCGGCCAGCTGCGTCCCGGCATCGACGGGCTGATCCTCAGCGAGCGCCACGCGCGCGGGACCTTCCTGCCCTCGGTGTGGGAGCAGCTGCCCGAGCCGCGTGAATTCCTCGCGCGGCTGAAGCAGAAGGCAGGCCTGGGTCCCGATCACTGGTCCGACGCCATCCGCGTCGAGCGCTACACCGCCGAATCCATACCGTGAGCCGGTGGCGCGCGGTTGACATCGATCAATCGCGTCGCGATCCGGCGGGCGGAAAATCGCGAGGTGTCGCCAACGCCCATGACAGAGGGAGATGTAAATGCGTCAGTTGAGTGCCCTGGACCGGCTGTTCCTCACCCAGGAGAACGCGCGCACCCCGGCGCACCTGAGCGCGCTGCTGTTCTATTCCCAGCAGACCGCGCGGGACGGACGCGTGCGCCTGCGCGACATCGTGAACGTCTTCGCCGGGCGTGCCCACGAGGTGCCGTTCCTGCATTGCCGTGTGCAGGAGGTACCGTTCGGGCTGGACAATCCCTACTGGGTGCACGACGAGCATTTCAACGTCGAGTCGCACGTGAACCACGTGGCACTGCCCAAGCCGGGTGACTGGCGCCAGCTCTGCATCATGGCGGCGCGGATTCACGCGCGCCCCGTCGACCGCTCGCGACCGCTGTGGGAGGCGACCGTGATCGAGGGGCTGGACAACATCGAGTTCCTGCCACGCGGCAGTTTCGCGATCCTGCTGAAGGTGCACCACGCGGCCGTCGACGGCATCGCGGCGCTGAAGGCCCTCGAACGGCTGCACGATACCGCGCCGGTTGCCGTGCACCAGGACACCGGTGAACCGGACAGCGACGACCGGGAAGTGCCGACCGCCGAGATGCTGGCGCGTGCCGGACTTCACGCCCTGGGCACGCCGCTGCGCTGGGGGCGCCTCGCGGGCAGCCTGGTGCCGGCGGTGGGGCGCATGGTCGCGGCGGTGCGCGAGCAGCGCGGCACGCGCTCGCCGGGTGCGGTCAACACGCGGTTCAACGGGCAGATTTCATCGTACCGCGTGGTCGAGAGCACCTTCTTCGCGCTCGCCGAGTTGAAGGCGATCCGCGCCGCAGTGCCCGACAGCACGCTGAACGACGTGGTGGTTACGGTGATCGGCGGCGCGATGCGCAAGTACCTGCAGTCGCGCGGCGAGCTCGGCGACGTGTCGCCCGTGACCATCGCTCCGCTGAGCGTGCGCGAAGCCGAGGCGCGCGAGCTGGGCGGCAACAGGGTGAGCGCCATGGCATTCCCGATCCACACCACGATCGAGGATCCGCTGCAGCGCCTGGCGGCGGTGCAGCGCGATTCGGCCGGCGCCAGCCAGATCGCCGCGGCACTGGGTCCGCGCCATGCGCTGGAGCTTCTCGATGCCGTGCCGCCGCAGCTCGCGTCGCTGGGCTTCCTGCAGCTCGGTACGCGCCTGCTGATGGCGAGCGGCATCGCGATGCCGATCAATACCGTGATCACCAATGTGCCGGGACCACAGGTGCCGTTGTACCTGGCCGGCGCGCGATTGGTGACCATGGCCGGATTCGGTCCCATCGTGGATTCCATGGGGCTGTTCCACGCCGTGATGAGCTACGACGGCAAGGTGTCCATCGCCATCAATTCCTGCCGCGAGATGATGCCCGACCCGGCGTTCTACGCCGAGTGCATCGTGGCCTCGTTCGAGGAGCTGCGCGCTGCGGCGACGCCCAAACGCCCGCGCGGCGCCACGAAGCGCACGCCCGCTCGCGCGGGGAAGGCGGCGACCCGCGCGCGCAAGCCGGTCCGCGCCGCGGCCGGGCCGGCGACGCGCAAGCGGGCCGTGCGCCGTGCCGCGCGCCGGCGCGGCTGAGCCGCTCGAGGCCGGAGCACGGGAGAGACCATGGATGCCGCAGCGGCCAACAAGGCCATCGTGATGCGCTATTTCGACATCATCGGCGGCAGGCTCGCCGCACCGCTCGCGGAATGCTTCACGCCGGATGCGCGCTGGCACGTGCCGCCCAGCAACCCGATGATCAGGCCGAACCCCAAGTGCGGCATCGACGGCGTGATGGAGGTGCTGACGTCGGGCGTGGGCATCTACGCGCCGGGCAGCCTCGATGTGAAGATGGAAGCCGTGATCGCGGACCGGCACGACGTGGCGGCGCAGTTCACGCTGAGCGCGCGGCTCGCGAACGGCCAACCCTACGAGAACCGCTATTTCTTCCGCTTCCGCATCGACGACGGGCGCATCGCGGAAGTCTGGGAATATCTCGATACGCTGCGCCAGCACGAACTCGGGGTCTTCGGGTAGCGCTGGCGCGGATCAGCGGCCGCCGCCTCCGAGCTCCTCGATCATCTGCTCGCGCATGCGGAATTTCTGGACCTTGCCGGTGACCGTCATCGGGAAGTCGTCGACGAAGCGGATGAACTGCGGCACCTTGAAGTGCGCGATCCGGTCCTTGCAGAAATCCCTGACCTGATCGGCATCCAGCACGGCGCCGGGGCGGACCCGGATCCACGCGCAGACCTGCTCGCCGTATTTCGCGTCGGCTATGCCGAAGACCTGCACGTCCTGGATATCGGGGTGGGTGTAGAGGAACTCCTCGACCTCGCGCGGGTAGATGTTCTCGCCGCCGCGGATGATCATGTCCTTGATGCGGCCGGTGACCTGCACGTAGCCCTCGGCGTCCATGACGCCCGATGTCGCCCGAGTGCAGCCATCCCTGCGCGTCTATGGTCTCGCGGGTCCTTTCCTCGTCGTCCCAGTAGCCGTGCATCACCGCGTAGCCGCGGCAGCAGATCTCGCCTTTCTCGCCCACCGGCAGCGTGTGCCCCGCGGCATCGACGATCTTGATTTCGCAATGCGCCGCGGGCCTGCCGACCGAGCCCACGCGCTTGCCGATCGGGTCGTCGGTGCGCGTCATGTGGTTCACGGGGCTGGTCTCGGTCTGGCCGTAGGCGATCAGGACCTCCGCCATGTGCATCTGCGTCAGCACGCGGTTCATGACCTCGACCGGGCAGGGGGCGCCCGCCATGATGCCGGTGCGAAGCGTCGCGAGATCGAATTCGGCGAAGCGCGGATGATCGAGCTCGGCGATGAACATCGTCGGCACGCCGTGCAGCGCCGTGCAGCGCTCGGCGGCCACGGCTTCGAGCGTGGCGAGCGGATCGAAGGCATCCGCGGGGAACACCGCGGCCGCGCCGTGGGTGATGCACGCGAGGCTGCCCATCACCATGCCGAAGCAATGATACAGCGGTACCGGGATGCACAGCCGGTCGCGCTCGGTCAGGCGCATGCCGGCGCCCACGATCCTGCCGTTGTTCAGGATGTTGAGGTGCGTCAGCGTGGCGCCCTTGGGATTGCCGGTGGTGCCGCTGGTGAACTGGATGTTGATCGGGTCGCCGGGGCGCAGTTGTGCGGCCACGCTGTCGACGCGCGCTATGTCCGCGGCGGTGACGGCGGCGCGGATCGCGGCGAAATTGAACATCCCCGGTGTAACCGTGTCGCCCATGCGGATCACGGTCTTCAGGTGCGGCAGCTTGTGCGCGTCGAGATGTCCGGGCGTGGCGCGCGCAAGCTCGGGTGCCAGCGTCTGCAGCATGCCGAGATAGTCGCTGGTCTTGAAGCGCTCGGCCGCGATGATGACCTTGCACTGCACCTTGTTCAGCGCGTACTCGAGCTCGTAGAGGCGGTAGGCGGGATTGATGCACACCATGATCGCGCCGATGCGCGCGGTCGCGTACTGCGTCAGGCACCACTCGTGGCAGTTCGGCGCCCAGATGCCGACGCGATCACCGGGCTCGATGCCGAGCGCCAGCAGCGCCGCGGCCAGGCGGTCGACTTCGCGCCGGTACTCGGCGTAGCTCCAGCGGATGTCCTGGTGGCGCACCACCAGCGCCGGACGCTCGGGAAAGCGTTCGGCGGTGGCGACGAAGGCCTCGCCGATGGTCTGGTACAGCAGCGGCAGCTCGTCCGGGCCGCTGCAATGGCTGAGCGTGAGCGTCACGGCGTCAGCGTCCCCATTCGCGGTTGCGCAGTTCCACGCGCCGGATCTTGCCGCTGACGGTCTTCGGCAGCTCGTCGACGAACTCGATGCGGCGCGGGTACTTGTAGGGCGCGGTGACCCGCTTCACGTGCTCCTGCAGTTCGACGGCCAGCGCCTCGCTGGCCTCGTGGCCGGGCGCCAGCACCACGAAGGCCTTCACGACCTCGCCGCGCTGCGCGTCCGGGCTGCTCACGACCGCCGATTCGGCCACCGCCGGGTGCTCGATCAGCGCGCTCTCGACCTCGAAGGGGCCGATGCGGTAGCCGGCCGAGAGGATCACGTCGTCGGAGCGGCCGACGAACCAGAAGTAGCCGTCGGCGTCCACCGTGGCGCGGTCGCCGGTGAGGTACCAGTCGCCGCGGAAACTCGCGGCCGTCCTGCGCGGATCGCCCTTGTACTCGAGGAACAGCCCGGGCGGGCGCTCGGGCTTCACGCGCACCGCCACGTCGCCCTCGGTATCCGGCGGCAGCATCGCGGCCTTCCATGTCGATCACCGCGAGCTCGATGCCGGGCGCGGGCTTGCCCATCGAGCCCAGGCGCGGCGCGAGCGACGGGATAGTTGCCGCACAGGAGCACGGTCTCGGTCTGGCCGTAGCCGTCGCGGATCACCAGTCCGGTGGCCTTGCGCCAGGTCTCGATCACCTCGGGGTTCAGCGGTTCGCCGGCGCCGACGCAGTGGCGCAGGCGGGGGAAGCGGTAGCGCGCGAGATCCTCCTGCACGAGCATGCGGTAGACGGTCGGCGCGCCGCAGAAGGTGGTGACCGGCTGCGTCGCCAGCAGTTGCAGCGTGCGCTTGGCGCTGAAGCCCTGCGTGTGGTGCACGAAGATCGCCGCGCCGCAGTTCCACGGCCCGAAATAGCTGCTCCACGCGGCCTTGGCCCAGCCGCTGTCGCTGCAGTTCCAGTGCAGGTCCGAGGGCTTCAGGTCGAGCCAGTAGCGCCCCGTGGTCTGGTGCGCCAGCCCGTAGGAATGCGCGTGCATGCACATCTTCGGCTGACCCGTGGTGCCCGAGGTGAAATAGCACAGCGCCTCGTCCTGCGCCGCGCTGTCGACCGTGACGAACGCCTCCGATGCCGCGCGCACCGCGGTGGCGTAGTCGATCCAGCCGCTCGCGCGAGCCATCGACCAGCACGCGCGCCTTCAGGCTCGGGCATTCGCCGAGCACCGCGTCGACTTTCGCGGCATTCGCGGTGTCGGTCACCACGCAGGTGGCTCTGGCCGCGTTGATGCGATAGGCGAGATCCTTCGCCGAGAGCTGCGCGGTGCCGGGGCTCGCGACCGCACCCATGCGCAGGCAGGCGGTCAGCACTTCCCACCACGCGATCTGCCGGCCCAGCAGCATCACGACGCGGTCGCCGCGTGCCACGCCCGCGCCGGCCAGCACGTTGGCGACGCGGCGCGAGGCCGCGGCAATATCGGCAAACGTGCGCCTTTCCTCGCGGCCGTGATCGTCGACCCACAGCATCGCGGGCTGCGCGGGATCGGCCGCCGCCCAGCGGTCGATCACGTCGCGCGCGAAGTTGAAACGTGGCGGGCAATCCCAGCGGTAATCGCGGCGCTCGGTTGCATAGTCGTTCATCGTTCCCCCCGGCGAGGCGCATGGCGGCGAATTGGCATACCGGCGTGATTCCGGTTCATTGGCGTGTCGTGTCCGGCGCGGGCGAGGGTGGTGCCGGTGCATCGGGAGGTGCAAGCGCGTTGGCACCGGGCAAGTCCAGGTGCAGCGCGGCCCTGGCCAGCAGGTGCGCGGAAATCGGCGCGGTGATGAACAGGAACACCGACACCAGGACCTCGTGCAGGCTCAGGCCCTCGCCGGTGACGCTGAAAAAGACCGACGATGCGACGAGCAGGCAACCGACGCCGAGCGTCGTTGCCTTGGTCGGGCCGTGCAGGCGCGTGTAGAAATCCTCCAGCCGAACCAGCCCCAGCGAGCCGATGAAGGTGAAGGTCGCGCCGGCGACCAGCAGAAAGCTCAGCAGCGCTTCGATGACGGGGCTCATTCGATGATGTCCCCGCGCAGCAGGAATTTCGCCAGCGCCACGGTGCCGACGAAGCCCACCAGGGCGATGAGCAGGGCCGCCTCGAAATAGAGCGGGCTGGCGAGCTGGATGCCGAGCAGTACCAGCAGCGCAATGGCGTTGATGTAGAGCGTGTCGAGCGCCAGGATGCGATCCGGCGCGTGCGGCCCGCGCAGCAGCCGCACGAAGCTCAGCACGAATGCGCTCGTGACCAGCGCGAAGGCGATTGTCAGCGCGACGCTCAGCATTCGAAGATCTCCCGCAGCGGCGCCTCGAAGCGCGACTTGATGGTGGCGACGAGCGCCTCGCCGTCGGCGCAATCGAGCGCATGGACCAGCAGCTCGCGCCGGTCCGCCGAGAGCCGTGCCGACACCGTTCCCGGCGTGAGGCAGATGATGTTGGCGAGCAGGCTGATCGCCAGCTCGTTGCGCAGCGCGAGCGGCACCACGACGAAGGCCGGGCGCAGCGTGCGCGGGCCCGCGAGTATCAGTTTGGCGACGGAGAAATTCGCGAGCAGCAGATCCTTCAGGAACACGCCGGCCAGGCCGAACAATGCGGCGGGGCGGCGGATGCGCACGCGCTCGGGCCAGAAAGCCAGCGTGAAGCGCGGTATCACCAGCCCCAGCAGCAGGCCCAGCACGATGTGTCCCGGCGCGAGGCTGTTGTTCAGCAGCAGCCACGTCGCCGTGAGCACCGGCGTGAGCAGCGGGTGCGGCAGCCATTGCGCCGAGCCGCGTCATGGGCCGTCTCCCAGCACCGCGCCGATGTAGGCCGCCGGCGCGAGCAGCTGCGCGGCGGTGGCCTGCGCAAACGTCAGCGCCGCTCCGGCGCCCAGCGTGAGCGCCACGATCAGGCCGAGCAGGCCACCGACGGCGAGCAGTTCGCGTGGCGTCGGCGCTGCCGCGCTGTCCAGCGGCAGCGATGGCTGCAATGCCTCGCCCGCGGCGGCCCTGGAACTGAAGAACAGCCGGCTCCCGGCGCTGGCGAGCGCGATCACCCCGGCCAGCGCGCACAGCAGGATCGCCGACCACACCACGGGCTGCCCGGGCGCGGCGCGCAGGAGCAGGAACTTGGCGAGGAATCCCGACAGCGGGGGCAGGCCGGCCGCGGCGATCGCGGCGACGAAGAACAGGCCGCCCCAGAGCGCGTGGCGCGGCAGGTCCGGGCCCGGCGTCAGGCGGTCCGCGTTCACCGGGCGACGCCTTGCGATCGCGTCGGCCAGCAGGAACAGCGTGGCGGTCGCGAAGGTGCCGTGCGGCAGGTAATAGAGCCCGGCGGCAATGCCTGGGGCACCCAGCGTGAAGGCGGTGAGCAGCGTGCCCACCGAGGCCACCACCAGCCAGGCGGCGAGCCGGCCCAGGGTCTCGGCCGCGAGCGCGCCCAGCATGCCGATGCCGAGGGTGCCGAGCGCGAGCGGCAGCAGCCAGGGCTCGAACAGGTTGGCCAGCGCGGTGCCGGTGTCGCCGAAGAGCAGCGTGGCGGTGCGCAGGATCGCGTACGCGCCCACCTTGGTCATGATCGCGAACAGCGCCGCCACCGGCGCGGCGGTGCCGGCATAGGCCGCGGGCAGCCACAGGTGCAGCGGCAGCAGCGCGGCCTTCAGGCGCGAAGACGGCCAGCAGCAGCAGGCCGCCCGCGCGTGCCAGCCCCGCGTCCTGCGGCGGCAGGCTCGCGGCCTTCACCGCGAGGTCGGCGAGGTTCAGGCTGCCCAGCGTGGCGTAGAGCAGCCCCGCCGCGAACAGGAACACCGTCGAGCCGAGCAGGTTCAGCACCACGTAGTGCAGCCCGGCGCGCGTGCGATCGGCGCCGCCGCCGTGCAGCAGCAGCCCGTAGGAGGCGATCAGCAGCACCTCGAAGAACACGAAGAGGTTGAACAGGTCGCCGGTGAGGAAGGCGCCCGCCAGGCCGAACAGCTGCAGCTGGAACAGCACGTGGAAGTGCCGTCCGCGCCGGTCGGCGCCGTCGCCGGCATGGATCGCGGCGAACAGCGCCAGCAGCGTGGTGACCAGCACCATCGCGGCGGCCAGGCGGTCGGCCACCAGCACGATGCCCCAGGGCGCCGGCCAGTCGCCGAGCCGGTAGACGAGGATGTCGCCCTGCGCCACGGCGGCCAGCAAGGCCACGGCGATGCCGGCCTGCGCCAGCACGGCGAGCAGCGAGACGGCGCGCTCGAGCGCGAACGGCAGGCGGGCGCAGCGCGAGCAGCGCGAGGCCGGCCACGAACGGCACCAGCAGGGGCGCTATGGCGAGATGCGCGTTCATGCGTCCTCGCGTCCGTCGACGTGGTCGTTGCCGAGCTCGGCGCGCGCGCGCAGGCTCAGCACGATCAGGAAGGCCGTCATCGCGAAGCCGATGACGATCGCGGTGAGCACCAGCGCCTGCGGCAGCGGATCGGTATGGCTGGTACCGGCGCCGATCACCGGCGGCTGGCCGATCGACCAGCCGGCCGGTGGCGAACAGGAAGAGGTTGACGGCGTAGGAGAGCAGGGTCAGCCCGAGCACCACCGCGAAGGTGCGCGCGCGCAGCACCAGGTAGACGCCGCAGCCCGTGAGCACGCCGATGGCCATCGCGATCAGGGCTTCCATCACCGGTCTCCCTCGTGGCTCGCCCGGTGCGCCAGGCCGAGGTTGATCAGGATCAGCAGCGTTGCCCCGACCACGACCAGGTAAACCCCGAGATCGAAGGCCATGGCCGAGGCCAGCTCGAAGTCGCCGACCAGCGGCAGTTGCGCGTGACCGAAGGCGGAGGTCAGGAACGGCCGGCCGAAGCCCCAGCTCGCCGCGCCGGTCAGGAAGGCCGCGCCGAGGCCCGAGCGCGATCAGCGGCTGGGTGCGGGCGGGCAGGCGCGCCTGGGCCCAGCTCGCGCCGTTGGCGAGATACTGCATGATCAGCGCGATGGCCGTGACCAGGCCGGCGATGAAGCCGCCGCCCGGCTGGTTGTGGCCGCGCAGGAAGATGAAGACCGAGACCAGCAGCGCCAGCGGCAGCAGCAGGCGCGCGAAGGTGGCCATGACCAGCGGGTGGAGATCCGGGTCCCAGTCGCGGCCCTGCGCGTCGCGGGCCGGGCCCGGCAGGCGCAGCCCGTCGAGCAGCGCGAAGATGCCGAGCGCCGCCAGCGCCAGCACGGTGATCTCGCCGAAGGTGTCGAAGCCGCGGAAATCGACGAGGATCACGTTGACCACGTTGCTGCCGCCGCCGCCCGGGACGCTGTTCGCGACGAAGAAGCCCGAGATCGGGTTCGACGGGCGCGTCAGCACCGCCCAGGCCAGCGTGGCCGCGCCGCATCCGGCGGCGAGCGCGACGGCGCCGTCGCGCCAGCGGCGGCCCCGGCCCGATTCCGCCGGCGTGCTCTGCGGCAGGAAATACAGCGCCAGCAGCAGCAGCACGATGGTGACCACCTCGACCGAGAGTTGCGTGAGCGCGAGATCGGGCGCCGAGAACTTGACGAAGGCGAGCGAGACGACGAGGCCCACGGCGCCGGTGAGGATCAGCGCGTTCAGGCGCTGGCGATGCAGCACGGTTGCGCCGAGCGCGGCCGCCGCGAGCGCCAGCGCGGCCGCCACGCTCACGCCGTCCACCGGCAGCAGCGCTCGCGGGCCGGTCAGGGGCGCCCCGGCAGACAGCAGGCCGGCGCCGCCGAGCACGAGCGCCGCGACGATGAACAGCGCGGCCTGGCGCTGCAGCGAGCCGTTGTCGAGCAGCGCGGTGATGCGCCGCGCCGCGGCGCGCACGCCCGCCAGGACGCGCTCGAACACGGCACGCGCGTCCAGCGATCCTTCCATGCGCTGTTGCAGCGCGAACAGCGGCCGGCGCCCGGAGTACAGCAGCGCGCCGCCGAGCAGCGCGATCACGCTCATCCACAGCGCCGGGCTCACGCCGTGCCAGATCGCGAGGTCGTGCGCGGGCGGCGGCGCCTGCAGTACCGCGCCCGCGGCCAGGGAGAGGATCGGCTCCACCGTAAGGGCGGGAAACACGCCGACCAGCACGCACAGCGTCACCAGGATCATCACCGGCACCCGCATCCACAGCGGCGGCTCGTGCGGTGTCTTCGGCAGGTCGACGGGCTCGCCGTTGAAGAACACGTCGTGGATGAAGCGCAGCGAATAGGCCACGGCAAAGATGCCCGCGACGGTGACGGCGACCGGCAGCAGCCAGCCGTTGCGCATCTGGCCGCCGGCCGCGACCGCCTCGGCGAAGAACATTTCCTTGGACAGGAAGCCGTTGAACAGGGGCACGCCGGCCATCGCCGCTGCCGCCACCATCGCCAGCATCGCCGTGTACGGCATGTACTTCCACATGCCGTTGACGCGCCGCATGTCACGCGTGCCGCACTCGTGGTCGATGATGCCCGCGGCCATGAACAGCCCCGCCTTGAAGATGGCGTGGTTGATGAGGTGGAACACGCCGGCCACCGCCGCCAGCGGGGTGCCGACGCCGAACAGGGCGACGATCAGGCCGAGGTGGCTGATGGTCGAATAGGCGAGCAGGCCCTTGAGGTCGTGCCTGAACAGCGCGACGACCGCGCCGAGCAGCAGGGTCACCAGCCCGGTGCCGCCGACCCAGATCGTCCATTCCGGCGTTCCCGAGAGCACCGGAAACAGGCGGGCCAGCAGGAACACGCCGGCCTTCACCATGGTGGCGGAGTGCAGGTAGGCCGAGACCGGCGTCGGCGCCGTCATGGCGTGCGGCAGCCAGAAGTGGAACGGGAACTGCGCCGACTTGGTGAACGCGCCGAGCAGCACCAGCGCCAGCACCGTGGCGTAGAGCGGATCGGCGCGCACCGCGTCGCCGCGCGCGAGCACCACGGACAGCTCGTAGCTGCCGGCGATGTCGCCGAGCAGCAGAAAGCCGGCCAGCAGCGCCAGCCCGCCCGCGCCGGTGATCGTGAGCGCCATGCGCGCGCCGCGCCGCGCCGCCGCGCGCCGGCGCCAGTAGGCGATCAGCAGGAACGACGACAGGCTGGTGAGCTCCCAGAAGATCAGCAGCTGGATCAGGTTTTCCGACAGCACGACGCCCAGCATCGAGCCCATGAACAGCAGCAGGCAGGCATAGAGCCGCCCGAGGCTGTCCTGCGCCGACAGGTAGTAATGGGCATAGAGGATGACCAGCAGGCCGATGCCGAGGATCAGCAGCGCGAACAGCAGCCCGAGACCGTCGAGGCGGAAGGCGAGGTCGACACCGGCCGCGGGAATCCACGGCAGCCGCTCGATCGCGGTGGCGCCGGCAAAGGTTGCCGGGAGCAGCGGTATCAGCCACAGGGCCGCCAACGCGGTCACCGCGGCGGCGCACCACGCCGTCGCGGCTCGCCCGCCGCGCGCGGCCCAGGCGACCAGCGGCGCGCCGAGGAACGGCGTCAGCACCGCCAGCAGCAGGCTCACCGCGCTGAGGCTCCGTCACCGCGGCGCGCACGGTGCAACGGCTGCAGCGGCATCGCCATGCCCGCCGCGACACCGCGCAATGCATTGAATGGTCCGGACAATTTGCTGCCTCGCGAAGAGCGTCCGTCCGAACTGTACAGGTGGGCGCGTGGCGTTGGAACCTTGACAGCAGGGCCATGTCACTGCGCGCCACCGCTGGGCTGGCGCCCGGCGCCAGCGGGCGTGCGCCACGTGATCGCGCTGCAGGAGAACACCCCGGAGATCCCCGCGTCGCGCGCGGACGTGGCCGGCCCGCCGTGGCTGGCATCCCGCGCAACAGGTCCTTAAGCTGTGCGCACGGAGCACGAACAACAAGTCCCCAACGGAGAATCCATGACGCAAATGAACCGACAGTGGCTGCTGAAGCGACGCCCGCACGGCATGGTCACGCGCGACGATTTCGATTTGCGCGAGGCCGCCGATCCCCGAGCCCGATCTCGCGCGGGGGCAGGTCCTGGTGCGCGTGCTGTGCCTGAGCTTCGATCCCGCGATGCGCGGCTGGATGGACGACGTCCCGAGCTACCTGCCCCCGGTCGCGCTCGGCGAGGCGTGCGTGCACCCAGCGTCGGGCAGGTGATCCGCTCGTCGAACCCGGACCTTCCGGTCGGCTGCCTGGTGCAGGGCATGTTCGGCTGGCAGGAGTACGCGCTCGGCGATCCCGCGGCCCCGTTCGCGCCTCGGCGGGTGCCGGACGGCACGCCGCCGACGATGCCGCTCTCGATCTTCGGCGGCACCAGTCTGACGGCGTATTTCGGTCTCCTGGACGTGGGTCAGCCACAGGCGGGCGAGACGGTCGTGGTGTCGGGGGCGGCGGGGGCCACGGGCTCCGTGGCGGGACAGATCGCGAAGATCAAGGGCTGCCGCGTGATCGGCATCGCCGGGGGCAAGGACAAGTGCGACTGGCTGCTGGGCGAGTGCGGCTTCGATGCCGTGATCGACTACAAGCGCCGAGGACGTGGCCGGGCGCCTGCGCGCGCTGTGCCCGAAGGGCATCGACGTGTATTTCGACAATGTCGGCGGCAGCATCCTGGAGGCGGCGATCGACGGCATCGCCAACTTCGGGCGCATCGTGCTGTGCGGTTCGATCAGCGGTTACAACGACGCCACGCCGCAGCCGGGCCCCCGGAACATGTTCCTCCTGATCGCGCGCCGCGTGCGCATGCAGGGCTTCATCGTCATCGACTACATGCAGCGCGCGCCCGAGGCGATCAACGACCTCGTCACCCTGGGTATCCGAGGGGCGGATACGCTACCGCGAGGACGTGCAGCACGGCTTCGAGAACATCCCCGGGACCTTCCTTCGCCTGTTCCGCGGCGCGAACACCGGCAAGCAGCTGCTGCTGCTGGCCGAACCGCGGGCCATCGAATCGTGACGCGATAGCCTTCCGTCTCCCCGCGTGCTCGCCCTGATCGAGGCCGCGGCGCGTTCGCGTCCCGGGAAATTGACGAGCGTGCGCTGCCCTGTGGCATGATCTGGGCGCCATCGGGCGGTGACGAGGGAGACAGATCATGGCCAGGGACGCATTCATCTGCGATGCCGTGCGCACACCCATCGGGCGCTACGGCGGTGTGCTGGCCGGCGTGCGCACCGACGATCTCGGTGCCTTGCCGCTGCGGGCGCTGCGCGAGCGCAACGCCGGCGTCGACTGGTCGGCCGTCGACGACGTGTTCTACGGCTGCGCCAACCAGGCGGGCGAGGACAACCGCAACGTCGCGCGCATCAGCGCGCTGCTGGCGGGGCTGCCCGTGACGGTGCCCGGCGTGACGATCAACCGTCTGTGCGGCTCGCGGCATGGACGCGGTTGGTTCGGCGGCGCGCGCGATCCGCTGCGGCGAGGCCTCGCTGGTGATCGCCGGCGGTGTCGAGTCCATGTCGCGTGCGCCCTTCGTGATGCCCAAGGCCGACAGCGCCTTCAGCCGCGAGGCGCAGATCCACGACACCACGCTCGGCTGGCGCTTCGTGAATCCGCTGATCAAGGCGCAGTACGGCGTGGACTCGATGCCGGAGACCGGCGAAAACGTCGCCGCGGAGTTCGGCATCTCGCGCGCCGACCAGGACCTGTTCGCGCTGCGCAGCCAGCAGCGCGCGGGCGCGGCCATCGCCTCCGGCTTCTTCGCCCGCGAGATCGTGCCGGTCAGCATCGCGCGGCGCCGGCAGGAGCCGCTGCTGATCGACCGCGACGAGCACCCGCGCCCCGACACCACGCTGGAGGCGCTGGCGAAGCTGCCCACGCCGTTTCGCGACAACGGCACGATCACCGCGGGCAATGCCTCGGGCGTGAACGACGGCGCCTGCGCGCTGCTGCTGGCCTCGGGCGATGCCGCGAAGCAGCACGGGCTGACGCCGCGCGCGCGCGTCGTGGCGATGGCGGTGGCGGGCGTGGAGCCGCGCATCATGGGCATGGGTCCGGCGCCGGCCACCCGCAAGGTGCTCGCGCTCGCGGGGCTGCAGCTCGAGCAGATGGACGTGATCGAGCTCAACGAGGCCTTCGCGGCGCAGGCGCCTCGCGGTGATGCGCGAGCTTGGGGTTGCCCGACGACGCGGCGCACGTGAACCCGAACGGCGGCGCCATCGCGCTCGGTCATCCGCTCGGCATGAGCGGTGCGCGCCTGGTGACCACCGCGCTCTGCGAGCTCGAGCGCCGCGGCGGCCGCTACGCGCTCTGCACCATGTGCATCGGCGTGGGGCAGGGCATCGCGATGATCATCGAGCGGGTGTGAGGGTAAACGTGGCGAAGCATCGCGTTGTCGTTGCGGCCAACTTGGTGCGGGCTGGCGAGGCCGGAGCTCCAGCCGCGACACGCCGCGAAGTACCCCTTCGGGGCCCGGCCCGAAATCGCAGATTTCGGGCGCTCGGCGGGGCAAAGCAGTGCTTCGCCTGAATCCGCCTCGCCCCTGTAGGCTCGACTGCGGCATCCATGCCGCAGACGGTCGCCGCTGAGCTCCGGCCTTGCCAGCCTCGCGGTCGGTGGCTACGGTCCGCAGATTGGTGCTTGGCATGGCCGCTCGTGCTCTTTAAGATGGCGGTCTGCGAATCAACTCCACAGCAAGACCAGGTGCCAGCAAATGCGCGATGAAACCAAGCTGATCCATGCCGGCTATGACGGTGACCCGACCACGCACGCGGTCGCGACGCCGATCTACCAGACGGTGGCCTACGAGTTCGACAGCGCGCAGCACGGCGCGGACCTGTTCAACCTCGCGGTGCCGGGCAACATCTACACGCGCATCATGAACCCGACCACCGACGTGCTCGAGAAGCGCGTGGCGGCGCTCGAGGGCGGCGTCGGCGCGCTCGCGGTGAGCGCGGGCAGCGCCGCGATCAACTACGCGATCCTCAACATCGCGACCGTCGGGCGCAACATCGTCTCGACGCCGCAGCTCTACGGCGGCACCTACACGCTGTTCGCGCACATGCTCCCGGCGCAGGGCATCAAGGTGAAGTTCGCGAAGAGCGACAGGCCCGAGGACATCGCCGCCGAGATCGACGCCGACACGCGCGCGATCTTCTGCGAGAGCATCGGCAACCCCGCCGGGAATGTCGCGGACCTCGCGGGGCTGGCGGCGGTGGCGAACGCGCACGGCGTGCCGCTGATCGTCGACAACACGGTGGCCACGCCGATGTTGACCAAGCCCTTTGCCTTCGGGGCGCACATCGTGGTGCATTCGCTCACGAAGTACATGGGCGGGCACGGCAATTCGCTGGGCGGCATCATCGTGGATTCCGGCTCCTTCCCGTGGGCGCAGCATGCGGCGAAGTTCCCGATGATGACCACGCCGGAGCCTTCCTATCACGGTGTGGTCTACACCGAGGCGATGGGGCCGGCGGCCTACATCGGGCGGGCGCGCACGGTGCCGCTGCGCAACACCGGTTCGGCGCTGTCGCCGTTCAACGCGTTCCTGCTGCTGCAGGGCATCGAGACGCTGGCGCTGCGCATGGAGCGCCACTGCAGCAACGCGCTGGCGGTGGCGAAGTACCTGCAAGGCCACCAGCGCGTGAGCACCGTGAGCTACGCGGGCCTGCCGGAGCATGCGTACCACGCGCTGGCGCAGAAGTACTGCGCGGGCGGGCTTGCCCGCCTCGCTTCTCACCTTCGAGGTCAAGGGGGGCATGGACGAGGCGGTGCGCTTCTACGACGGGCTGCAGCTGTTCAAGCGGCTGGTCAACATCGGCGATGCCAAGTCGCTGGCCTGCCATCCGGCTTCCACCACGCACCGCCAGATGACCCCCGAGGAGCAGGCCCGCGCCGGCGTCACGCCGGGCATGGTCCGGCTCAGCGTGGGCATCGAGCACATCGACGACATCCTCGCCGATCTTTCGCAGGCGCTGGGGTGATCGCCACCCGGCGCGCCGGGGGGTTCTGTCCCCGACCAGTGCCACGCTGGCTGTCCTGCGCGGACACGCCGTAAATACGTCCTTGTAGGCTCGACTGCGGCATCCATGCCGCAGACGGTCCTCGCAAGACAGCCAGCCTGGCACTGGCCTCGGGCTGATCCGCAGCTACAGGGCTTTTCTTTTCGATCGAAGCTGCACGCGCACCACGAGCCACGGCCGGTAGGCGCGGCGAGGGGCGGGTCCGTGCCGCGAGCGGACATGTGGATGCCGAAATCGCCGGGAGCGATTTCGGCAACACGCGTAGCCGCCGCACAGGGATGTCTGCGACGGCGGCGGCCGCGCGCGGCACGGACCCGCCCCTCGCCGTGCCGAATGGGTGGTTCAAGCGGTGGGGGCTGATTCGACGCTCGAAGATGTCCTGGTAGCTGATCAGCCAGGAGGCGAACAGCACCGGCACCACGACCAGCAGCCCGAGCATGAAGGGGATCATGCCGATGCTGAACGCGATCAGCACGAGCACGCCGTAGACCAGCAGCGACATCAGGTTCGCGAGGCAGGCCGACGAGGCTCTGCTTCATCGCGGCCCACGGTTCGGTGCCCTGGAACAGCACGGCGGGGATCGCGAACCAGTACATCGCGGTGATCGGTGCCATCAGCGCCAGGAAGACCAGGGCGGCGAAGGCCACGCCGAGCAGGCCGCCGGCGGTGGCGGACGCGTCGCCGGCCATCGCGCCCGCGAGCATCGCCATGCCGCCCGCCCCGATCGTGATCCCCGCGAACACCATCACCGCGACCAGGATCAGCCCGACGTAGATGCCCGCCACGATCAGCACGGACTTGAGGGCCGGGTGGGAGAAGATCGCGAACACGTCCGCCACCTGCAGCGTGCCGCCGGTCTGCAGCTTGCGCGCCGCCAGCAGGGCGCCGGCCGACAGCACGGCCGAGACGAAGGGGCTGAGCAGGTTGCCGAGCACCGGCACCACGGTGCAGATCATCGAGATCACGAACACCAGCAGCGCCAGCGCGATCCACGGGCCCGGCGCGCGCAGGAACAGCGCCCAGCCCTCGGTGATCCAGTCGAGGCCGCGGCCGGCGGCGACGCTGCGTACGGCGGGAGGGGCTTGCGGTTTGTCGTCGCCGTTCATGCGGTTGTCCTCCGTGGCGGGCGGGCAGGGGTGCTTGAACATCCGGATTGAGGATAGCACGCGCTGCAACGGGAGCAGTCGTGGCACCCATGCGCTAAGCTTCGCGCAATGAATCGCCGCGGAACGACGCCATGAGTTACCTGGGCAAGAGTTACCACCCGCCGGGTACGGCGCCGGGCACGCTCGACGATCGTCAGCGCGGCGCGATCGAGATCCGGCTGGTGGACTACGACGGCACCGACTACGTCGAGCGCACGCTGGAGCATGCCGAGGACTGCACGCCATATCTCGATCGCGTTTCGCGCACCTGGATCCAGGTCAACGGCCGCCCCGATGCCGACACCCTGCGCAGCCTCGGACGCCTGTTCGACCTGCACGAGCTCGCGCTGGAGGACGTGCTGAACACGGGGCAGCGCCCGAAGATGGACATCTTCGGCGATCAGCTCTTCGTGGTGCTGGCGATGCCGGTGCATCGCGACGGCAGCGTGGTGAGCGAACAGGTCAGCATCTTCGCCGGCCCCGATTACCTGATCTGCTTCTCGACCACGGACGCGGATCCCTTCGAACCGCTGCGCAAGCGCATGCGGCCGCCGTCGACCTCGCGCCTGCGCAGCCAGGGCATCGATTACCTGCTCTACGGGATCGTCGACTTCGTGATCGATGCGGCGTTCCCCGTGCTCGAGGAGTTCGGCGTCGAGATCGAGCAGCTCGAAGAGGTGCTGCTGGCCTCTCCCGGACGCGATGCGATTGGGCGGATTCACCATATCCGGCGCGAACTGCTGTTGCTGCGGCGCATGCTGTGGCCGCAGCGCGAGCTCGTGAGCCGGCTGCAGCGCGACGAGATCGAGCTGATCACCGACAGCACGCTGCCGTTCCTGCGCGACTGCTACGACCACTGCGTGCAGATCATCGACCTGCTCGAGAGCTTCCGCGAGATGTCGGCGAGCCTGCTCGAGGTCTACCTCTCGAGCATCGGCAACCGCACCAACGAGGTGATGCGGGTGCTCACGATCATCTCGACGATCTTCATCCCGCTGACCTTCATCGTGGGCGTCTACGGCATGAACTTCGACACCACGCGCTCGCCCTGGGGCATGCCCGAGCTCGGCTGGTACTACGGCTACCCGATGGTGTGGGGCGTGATGATCGTTATCGTCGCCGGGCTGATGTGGTTCTTCCGGCGCAAGCACTGGCTGTAGCGTTGTGGGTCGCCATTCATGGCGACAGCAGCGTTTGGCGAAGCGCGAGTCGGCATGAATGCCGACCTACACGATTGCCAGCGAAAGACCGCCGTCGACCGTGATTACCGAGCCGGTCATGTACGAGGAGGCGCCGGAGGCGAGCAGCAGGATTGCGCCGTCGAGCTCCTCCGGGTTGCCGAGGCGGCGTTGCGGGATGCGTTTGCGCAGTTGCTGTCCCGCGGCCGAGTCGAGGAAATCCGCGGCCATGTCGGTGCGGTAGTAGCCCGGCGCGATCGCATTCACGCGGATACCGTGGCGTGCCCACTCCAGTGCCATCGCGCGCGTGAGGTGCAGCAGTCCCGCCTTCGCCGCGGAGTAGGGGCCGGTGTGCTTCTGCACCGCCGATCCCAGGACCGAGGCGATGTTCACGATCGTCCCGCCGCTGTCGTTGGCGATCATCGTCGCGGCGGCGGCGCGCGCCACCAGCCAGGCGCCCTTGAGGTTGGCGTCCATCAGCAGGTCCCACTCGTCCTCGCTGGTCTCGAGCAGGGATTTGTCGGCGGCAGCGCCCGCGTTGTTGACGAGCACGTCGAGTGGCCCCGTCGCGGCAATGGCGGCGAAGCCCTGCGCCACGCTCGCGGCGCTGGCGACGTCCATGGTCACGCAATGCGCACTGCCGCCGGCTGCCCGTATCGAGGCTGCCGTCTGCTCGAGCCTGTCGGCGCGTCGCGCGGCGAGGATCACCGTGGCGCCCGCGGCCGCCAGGGTGTGCGCGAAGCGCTGTCCCAGCCCGGAGCCGCCGCCGGTGATCAGCACGCGTCGCCCGCTCATGTCGAACACGGATTGCGGCATCGTCATGGTCGCCTCTCTGGCCCCGGATCGGTTGAATGCTTAAGCTGCGCGGAATTTAACCCACGGTCAGCGGCAGGAGAAGCACGATGGGAACGCTGGATGGAAGGATTGCGGTGGTCACGGGCGCGAGCCGCGGCATCGGGGTGGGCATCGCGCGCCGCTTCGCCGCCGAGGGCGCCACGGTGGTCGTGGTCGCGCGCACGCTCGAGGCGCAAGACAAGCTGCCCGGCTCGCTGCGCGAAACGGTCGCGATGATCGAGCGCGACGGCGGGCGGGCGCACGCGCTCACCGCGGACCTCACCGATCCGGAATCGCGCCGCGGGCTGATCGGGCGCTGCGCACAGGCCGCCGGCGGCGCGCCGCACATCCTGGTGAACAATGCCGCCGCCGCGATCTACCTGCCGCTGGCACGCTATCCCGCCAAACGCTTCAACCTCTCGATCGAGCTCAACCTGCACGCGCCGCTCGATCTCGCGCAACAGTGCCTGCCCGCGATGATCGAGCGCGGCGAGGGCTGGATCCTGAACATCAGCTCGGCGACCGCGAAGCACCCGGCGCGTCCCTACCTGCCCTGGGACGTGGCGGGCGGCTCGGGGATCTATGGCGCCTCGAAGGCGGCGCTGAACCGCATGTCGGCCGCGCTGGCCGCCGAACTGCTGGAGCACAACATCGCGGTCAACACGCTGGCGCCGGTATCGGCGGTGATCACGCCGGGCGTGGAGATGCTCGGCATCGACCAGTCGGATCCGAATTTCCGCGCCGAGCCGGTCGAGGCCATGGCCGAGGCGGCGCTGGCACTCTGCAGCGAGCCCGCCGCGATGCGTACCGGCGAGACCACCTACAGCGTCGAGTTCCTGCGCCGCATCGGTCGCGTGGTGCGCAACCTCGACGGCACGGGGGAAGTCAACATCGACTGAGCGCGTTACAATCGGCCGCCGCCTTCCGGATAATGCCTCATGGAAGCACAGCAAGCTGCCGCCGTCGACGAGCGTGACGCACTCAGGAGGAGCATCTTCCTGCTGGTGCGTTATTGCGCCTTCATCGGGCCGAGCAGCAACGCCGAGATCGTGCTGCACGTGCTCTCCGAGGTGGAGCGGTTGAAGGCGCGCTACCGCGCGCTGGATCCCGCGCGCGCGCCGGACTCAGCCGTCGACGCCGCCCCCTGAGCGGCCGATGACCGCGGGCAGGTAACTGTCCATGAAGACTCGCGGCATGCGCACCGGTTTGCCGTTCGAGATCCTGATGCACACCAGTTCCCAGTCGCCGCGGAACAACGTCTCCCCCCCGGCGCTGCGGCGCACCTGGAAGTGACGCGTCATCTGCAGCCGGCCGTCGCTGCCCGTGAGCCAGGTGCCGACGTCGAGGTTGTCGCCCGCAACTGCCGAGAGCAGGTATTCGTAGCGCGCAATGCGCACCACCATCGCGCGATCGAGCGCGCGGTAGGCCTCCGGGGCGAGGCCCAGCGCCGCCGAATGTCGCCACGCCGCGTCCTGGCACCAGCCGATGTAGGCGATGTTGTTGGCGTGCTCGAGCACGTCGATGTGCGCGGGCTGCACGCGCACGGCGTGCAGGAAGGGTTGCGGATGATCCCAGCCGTCCATCAGTGCGGCGCGGCCTGCTGCGCGGTGGGAACGAAGCGCGCGGGATCGTAGCCCAGCGCCCCGAGCTCCTGCCGGATCGTGGCCAGCGTCGCGTCATCCAGCGCCGGCGTGCGCGCCAGGATCCAGCCGTAGCGGCGCTTGGGCCCGCCGACCACGGCCCAGCTGTAGTCGGGCGCGAGCGCGATGATCCAGTAGTCGCCCCACACCGGGCGCCAGCCCAGGATGCTGAAAAAACTGACCTCGAGGCGCGCGTTGCTGCGCGTGTCGACGACGCGCGCGAGTCCGCGCGCTTCGTCGCTGCCCTCGCGCGTACGGCAGCGATTCAGCACGTCGATCGTGGCGTCGGGGTTCGGGGTATAGCGCGCGGTGGTGTCGCCGAGGCAGTTGCGCTGGAACCACATCGGGATCGCGGCAATCTCGTACCAGAGCCCGGCGTAGCGGGCGATGTCGACCGCCGGCACCGTTGCCAGCGGCGCGGGCTCCGCGGACGCCGTGGCCGCAGGCGCCGCGGACAGGGCGAGGGCGGCCAGAAGCAGGGCGCGGCGCGCGGTCGCGAAAAGAGAGGTGGGCATGGGCGGGATCCGATCCGGAAAGTGGCTTACACCGTACATGAGCATCATCGCGGAGTGAATCCCATGTCGAGCTCGTGAACCCGTCGCAGATTGTCGCAGCCGAGGTGCGATCGGCGCGCATCCGTTCGCTGGAAGGCAGCATCTACCTGGTCGAACTGGACTGCGCCGGCGGTCGGCGCACGCTCGGTGACGGCCGGGGGCGGGCGGTTTTCCGCAGCTTGCCGGCCGCGCGCGCCGCGCTGGCGGTTTGCGGCGCCATACCGCTGTGCCTGGTGCACGACAGCGTCTACGACGAGATGATCGGGCTGGGTGCGGGCGCGCCCAACCGGCTCGAGGTCGCGCTCGGGCAGGCCGGTGCCTGAGGCGCGCGCATGGCGCAGCCACGGTGACGGGATGGTCGCCCTGGTGGCTGGGGCAGCGGGAGGAATCGGCGCCGCGCTCGGCGTGCAGATCCTCGAACGCTATCGACTCAAACGACTGTTCGTGGTCTCGCGCGGCGAGCCGCCGGCTGCTGTCGCCGGCGCTCGTGTGGTGCCGTTGCGCGCCGATCTGCTCGCGAGCGGTGCGACGGCGGAGGTGGCACGCGCGGTCGCCGCTCTCGAGCCGCGGCTCGACCTGGTGTTCAACTGCTGCGGGCTGCTGCACGACGGCGCCCTGAAACCGGAGAAGAGCATTGCCGCGATCGACGCCGAGGCGCTCGCGCGCCTGTTCGCGGTCAACGCCACGCTGCCCGCGCTGCTCGCGCGCGACCTTGGGCCACTGCTGCGGCGCTCGCCCGATGCGGTATTCGCAAGCCTGTCGGCGCGGGTAGGCAGCATCGCGGACAATCGCGCGGGCGGCTGGTACGGCTACCGCGCGAGCAAGGCGGCGCACAACATGCTGCTGCGCACGCTGGCGCTGGAGTGGCGTCATGCGCAGCCGCGCACGGTCTGCGTGATGCTGCAGCCCGGGACGGTCGTCACGCCGCTGTCGCAGCCATTCCTGAATGCGCGCTCGCGCGAGCACGCGATGACGCCCTCGGATGCGGCCGCGCACCTGCTCGACGTGCTCGAGCGCGTGGAAGCGGCGGACTCCGGCAGCTTTCTCGACTGGCAGGGTCGGGAGGTGCCGTGGTGAGCGGCGCTGCGGATGAATCTTCGGGCGATATCCGCTAAGGTTGCGCCCCATGCGGCGCCGGCACTCGCGGGCGCCGCGCACCGGAAAAGGACGGCCCGCATGTCGAACTACAGGAACTTCGGAAAATTCCACACCTGGATCTACCGGCTGAGCGGCGGAGCGATCCTCGGCAGTCTCGGTCTCGGCCGCCAGGTGCTGCTGCTGACGACCACCGGGCGCAAGAGCGGCGTGCGCCGCACCACGCCGCTGATCTACATGCCGGACGGCGAGCGCTTCGTGCTTTACGGCTCCAACGGCGGTCAGGAGAACCCTCCGGCGTGGCTGCTGAACCTCGAGGCGGATGCGCGCGCCGACGTCGAGATCGGGCGGCGCAGCATCCCCGTGCGGGCGCACATTGCCGAGGGCGAGGAGCGCGAGCGGCTGCTGCCGCTGGCCCACGCCTACAATCCGCACTGGAAGGGCTACCAGCAGCGCGCCGAGCGGCGCATCCCGCTGGTCGTGCTGACGCCGTGACCCGCTTCTGCAGCAACTGCGGCGCCGCGCTCGCCGCGCCGCTGGACGGCACGACGCGCTGCGCGGCCTGCGGTGCGCTCGCGCTTCCCGGGCCGAAGGTGCTGGTGTCCTGCTTCGTGTTCCAGGGCGACAGGCTGCTGTGGATGCGCCGCGCGCACGATCCGCAGCGCGGCTTCTGGGCGGTGCCCGCCGGCTTCATGGAGCTCGGCGAGACGCTCGAGGAGGCCGCCGCGCGGGAACTGCGCGAAGAGACCGGGCTGGTCGCTCGCGCCATCCGAGCTCAGGCTCTACAGCCTCGGCTCGATCACGCAGATCAACGAGGTCTATGTCGCGTTCCGCGCCTCGGTGAGCGATGCCTGCTGCGCGCCCGGGCCGGAGGCGCTCGACGTGCGTTTCTTCGCCGAAGCGGAACTGCCGTGGGACCAGGTTGCGTTTCCGCGCGCGAACTATTCGATCCAGATGGCCTACGACGACATCCGCCGCGGCCGCTTCGGCCTGTACCTCGCGCAGCACGACCGCGGCGAGCTGGTGGACCAGTTCGAGCATCTGGTGGAATCCGACCGCTGCTGAGCAGTTCCTGCACGGCGCGCTTTTGCGTATCCTTCACCGCTTTTCACGGGAGTGCCAGCGCATGGGCCTGTTCGATTTCGCCCCCGGGCGCGAGGGCTATTACGGCAAGTACGGCGGCGCCTTCCTGCCCGAGATCCTGCACTCGACCATCGAGGAGCTGAGCGCGGGCTTTCGCGCCTGCAAGAACGACCCGGCCTTCTGGCAGGAGTACCAGCAGCTGATGCGCGAGTACTCGGGTCGCCCGACGCCGGTGACCTACCTCGCGAACCTCTCGCGACAGCTGGGCGGCGCGAAGATCTACGTCAAGCGCGAAGACCTGAACCACACCGGCTCGCACAAGATCAACAACGTCATGGGGCAGGGGCTGCTGTGCAAGCGTCTCGGCAAGACCCGCGTCATCGCCGAGACCGGCGCCGGCCAGCACGGCTTCGCCACCGCCACGATGGCGGCGAAATTCGGCTTCCGCTGCCGCATCTACATGGGCGCGGTGGACATCGCGCGCCAGCGGCCGAACGTGTTCTGGATGGAGAACCTCGGTGCCGAGGTGGTCTCGGTCGAGGACGGCCAGCGCACGCTGAAGGACGCGATCAACGAGGCGATGCGCGACTGGGCCACCAACATGGGCGACACGCACTACGTGCTCGGCACGGCGTGCGGCGCGCACCCGTTCCCGGAGATGGTGAGCTACTTCCAGTCGATCATCGGCCTCGAGGCGCGCGAGCAGATCCTCGCGGCGGCGGGCAAGCTGCCCGATCGCGTCTACGCCTGCGTCGGCGGCGGTTCGAACGCGATCGGGCTGTTCCAGGGCTTCCTCGACGACGAGGGCGTGGAGCTGGTCGGCTGCGAGGCCGGCGGCTTCGGGCCGGGCAAGGGCCTGCACGCCTCGCGCCTCGCCTACCACGACGCCTCGGTCGGCGTCGCGCAGGGCTTCAAGACCTATTTCCTGCAGGACGAGCAGGGCAACATGCTCGAGACGCATTCGGTCGCGGCGGGCCTCGACTACATCGGCGTGAACCCGATCCTGGTGTGGCTGTGGGAGCAGGGCAAGGTGCGCTTCGAGGCCGCGACCGATGCCGAGGTCGCCGAGACGCTGCGCCTCGTGATGCGCACCGAAGGCCTGATTCCCGCGCTCGAGAGCACGCACGCCTTCGTGCGCGCCGTGAAGGAGGCGCCGTCGATGGGCAGGGACGAGGTGATCCTGATCAACCAGTCCGGACGCGGCGACAAGGACATCTTCACCGTGGCCGATGCGCTCGGCGACGAGAACTGGAAACGCTTCATCGGCAGCAAGGCGGCACAGTATGCGGTTGAGTGAACACCTCGCGGCGCGCAGCCGCGCGCAAGAAGCTGCTGGTGATGACGCACGTGGTGTGCGGCTACCCGAGCTTCGAGGACAACTGGCGCGAGCTCGAGATCATGGCCGAGTTCGGCGTCGATCTGGTCGAGCTGCAGTTCCCGTTCTCCGAGCCCTCGGCCGACGGCCCGCTGTTCGTGAAGGCCAACCAGGAGTCGCTGGCGCACGGCACCACCGTGGAGCAGTGCTTCGAGTTCATGGCCCGCGTGAGCGCGCATTTCCCGTTCCGCGTGCTGATGATGGGCTACTACAACACCGCATTCAAAATGGGCCACGAGGTCTTCGTGCGGCGCCTCGCGCAGGCCGGCGCGGTCGGTTTCATCCTGCCGGACCTGCCGGTCGAGGAAGCGGGTGAACTGCACGCGCTGGCGGCGGCTGCGGATCTGGCGCCGATCGTGCTGATGACGCCCACCAGCACCGATGCGCGCCTGCAGACGCTGGGCGCCGCGGCGCACGGCTTCGTCTACGTGGTGGCGCGCAAGGGCGTGACCGGCGGCAGCACCGCGATGAACGAGGACGTGACGCGGCTGCTCGATCGCTGCCGCGCCGCGACGGACCTGCCGCTCGCGCTCGGCTTCGGCGTGGCCTCGCGCGAGGACATCGCGTTCATCGCCGAGCACGCCGACATCGCGATCATCGGCACCGCGGCGCTGCGGGCGTGGGAGAACGGCGGCGAGCAGGGCCTGCGCGCCTTCTTCACGGGCCTGGAACTGCGACCGTAGGTCGGCATTCATGCCGACAGGTGCCGGCGTTCATGTGGGTCGGCATTCATGCCGACTGGGGTGCCTGCGGCCGGATGCGGCGGGTTCGGCTGCGCCGAACCCTTGTCGGGTTGAAACCCGACCTACAGGCCCGACCACAGCCCGACCTACGGGCCTGGCGGGAACTTCGCGATGACGCTCGTGACGATCTCGTCGACCATCTGCTTGCGCTCTTCCATCGTGCGCGACTTGCTCAGGCGCTTGCTGACCGTGCCGCGCCATTGCAGCTGCTTGCTCTTCGGGTCGATGAAATCGACGAACAGCGTGCCCTCCGTGTACTGGTCCACGTCGATCGAGCTGGCCCCGGAGGTAGGGACCGCATCGCCAGCAGTTCTGGTAGGCGAAGCCGGTGTTGTAGCTCGTGGATCTCGGTCTTGTTCTCGGTGGTCACCAGGAAGCTCACCAGCATGTCGGCCTGCGCCGGCTCGACGACCTGCGAAGCCGCGCGCCGTGAGCGCCGCGCGCGATCGCGCTGCTGATCCGGTTGTGCAGGATGTCGTTGCTGGACATCGCGACCGAATTCGACACGGTCGCCGGCTCGACGATCGCGAAGGCGCGTGCGCGGCCGAAATCGTACTGCGCTGTTGTAGTCGGTCTGCACGCGTGGGCGTGGTGCTGCAGGCGCTCGCCAGCAGCGCCAGCAGCAGCGAGCGGAACGAGCCGCAGCGATCGTGGAATCAATGATCATCGGGGTGTGCTCCGGGTATTCGAGTCGGGGTGTTCAGTCGAGGTGCTCTGGCTTCGCGCCGTAGACCAGCTTGCGCCAGCCCGCTGCGCTCGAACGGCTTCCAGTCGTGCTCGGGCTGCGCGAGGCGGTCGGCGACGACGTAGAACGCCAGCGGATTGCCGCCGAAACCGGCGTGGCTGCTGCAGACGTGGATATTCTCGGTGAGGGGGCCTTCGCGCTCGCAGGCGATCCTGCGGGTGCACGAAGCCGTCGGTCCTGCTCCAGATGATCGACAGCGGCACCTCGAGGGGAGCCCTGGCCATCTCCATCCAGCGCGCCATGTCGGCCTCGGGCGGCTCGGGCGAGTCGATGAAGCGACGCATGATCGGCCACACGATCGTGGAGCGCGGGTCGCCGAACGGGGTGCCCAGCGTGATCACCTGGCGCACCAGGTCGGGATAGGTGGCGGCGAGCTGGCGCGAGTACAGGCCACCCAGGCTCCAGCCGACCAGCGATACGCGCTTGCCGCTTTTCTTGCGAATGGCGTGGAGCCGCTCGCCCACCACCTTGACCACATCGTTCATGAATTCCAGGACACCGCCCATGTCCCTGGCCGAGCCCGGATCCATGTTGCGCCCGATTGCCCACGGATGGGCCTCGTAGCCCCATTTGCCGATATAGCGACGCAACAGCGCCGTGCTGCCGTCGGCGCCGCCGAAGCCCGGCAGCGTCATCACCGGCTGCCCGTCACCGCCGGGCAGCCCGGAGAGCCAGCGGTTCGCGGGCAGCAGGGTCGTGATTTCCTGCACCGCGCGACCGAACTCGAGCATCGCGTAGAGGGTGCGCGGCGGCTGGTGCTGGTTCGACCCGGATTCGTTCATTTACTGGCTGCGTCGGAATGCTGTTCGCATTCGACACTAGCAGAGATCCGCCGCGCAAGACAATGACGCAGATCGGGGTTGGCGCCCGGCATCAGGCGCCGTCGCGAAAGCGCTGCATCAGCGCGCCTATCTGCTCGAAGAAATCATGCTGGCTGGCCTTGCGCCGCCACACCAGCCCGATCGTGCGGTGCGGCTTCGGATCGCTGAACGGGATGAAGCGCAGGTGGCGCGGCGCCTCGCGCGTCGCCATCTCCGGCACCAGGGTGATGCCGAGATCGGTCGCGACCATCTGGATCAGGGTTTCCAGGCTGGTGGCGCGGAACTCGCGGCTCTCCTCGACGGCGTTGCTCTTGCAGAATTCCAGCGCCTGGTCGCGCAGGCAGTGGCCCTCGTCGAGCAGCAGCAGGCTTGCCTGCTCGAGGTCCGCGGCGCTCACGCTCGCGCGCCCGGCGAGCGGGTGGCGGTCGCTCACGGCGAGGCAGAAGGGCTCGTCGAACAGCGTCATGCTGTGCAGGTCGTCGCCGGCAACGGGCAGGGCCAGCAGCGCCATGTCGATCTGGCCGCGCCTGAGGCGCGACAGCAGCAACTCGGTCTTTTCTTCCAGCAGGATCAGCTTGAGGCGCGGCAACTCGGCGTGGATCGCGGGCACGATGCGGGGCAGGAAATAGGGCGCCAGCGTCGGGAACACGCCGAGCCGGTACTGGCCCGCCGCGGGATCCTTGAGCCGTCGCGCCACGCTCTGCAGTTCCTCGTAGTCGCGGATCAGCGCGCGCGCGCGCTCGACGATCTGCTCGCCCGCGGAGCTCACCAGCACCTTGCGCCCGGCGCGCTCGAACAGCGGCACGCCGAGGTAGTCCTCGAGCTTGCGGATCTGCATGCTGAGCGTGGGCTGGCTGACGTGGCAGCGCTCCGCGGCGCGCCCGAAGTGCTGCAGTTCCGCAACCGCTACCAGGTACTGGAGGTCGCGGATGTTCATGCGCTCACAGCGCTCTCAGTGCAGGTCGCCGAGGAGCGAGGCCACGATGGCCGGATCGCTCACGTTGTTGACGAAGCGGTAGCGCGGATGATCGATGCCGAAGGCGAGCGGCGCGCCGGCGCGCAGCGCCGCGATGGCCTCGGGCGGCAGCGGGAAGCGCAGGAAGTGCACCGAGGACGTCTTGTCCGCGTCCGAGCGCTCCATGTCCTCGTCGGCTATCCCCATCACGCGGATGTCGCCGATCCCGGCGTAGACGTGGTGCTCGACCAGGCGCATGTACTTGAGTTGCACCGCACGCTCGGCGGCATCCTCGAACTCGATCAGCATGGTGGCGCGCCAGTCGGCGCCGCCGGGGATCATCGGGTTGTAGGCGTCGAGCTCGGACTGGATGCCGTCCGGGTCCGTGGTCTTCTCGATGCGCAGCATTTCCATGACCTGGTAGAGCACGGTGAGGCGGCTCTCGAACAGCAGCGACACGTTCTCGCCGATCGGCACGTAGCGCGCCTTCTTGGCGGCCAGCACCTCGGCGCGAAAGCGCTCGCGCTCGCGCGTGTAGTCCGCCAGCGCGGGCAGGTCCTGCAGGGTCAATACATTGGTCATGCGACGACTCTCCTCATGGCTGACAAATGTCCGGATGAATCCGGACCTACGTCGAGTGCATTTCCCGTAGGTTCGGCTTCAGCCGAACATTGTCCGGCTGAAGCCGAACCTACGCCGACCATTGTCCGGCTGAAGCCGGACCTACGCCGGACCTGCGTCCAACCGATATCAGATGCCATAGGCCTTGCGCAGCAGCGACAGCGGATGCAGCGGCTCCTTGTCGTCGCCGAGGCCGTGGGCGATGTGCGATCCGGCCATCGGGCAGTCGCTGGTGTAGGCGGCCGGGTCGAACTGCTTCACCTGGTTCACCACCGGCTTGACGATCTTCATCGCGCGCTCGAAGGTTTCCTTGCGCACCGCGTAGGTGCCGTCGTGGCCCGAGCAGCGCTCGATCGCCTTGACCTCGGTGCCGGGGATCAGCGACAGCACGTCCTTGGTCTTCAGGCCGATGTTCTGCACGCGCTGGTGGCACGCGACCTGGTAGGCGACCTTGCCGAGGCTGACCGGGAAATCGGTGTTCAGCAGCCCCGCCTTGTGGCGGTGCACCAGGTACTCGAAGGGATCGAAGATGTTCGCCTTGACCAGCTGCACGTCCGCGTCGTCGGGGAACATCAGCGGCAGTTCCTGCTTGAACATCAGCACGCAGGAGGGCACGGGCGCCACGATGTCCCAGCCGTCGCGGATCGCCTGCGCCAGGATCGGGATGTTGTGCTCCTTCAGCGCCGCCACGCTCTGCAGGTCGCCGTGTTCGAGCTTGGGCATGCCGCAGCACTTCTCGCCCTGCACCAGGCGCGTCGGGATGCGGTTGTGCTCGAACACGCGCACCAGGTCCTCGCCCATCTGCGGCGTGTTGTAGGTGCCGTAGCAGGTGCCGAAGACCGCAACGCGCCCGCGCGTCGGGCCCGCGGGCTGCGGATCCTGCGCGCCGGGCTGGTGGTGCTTCAGGCGCTTCTTCAGGTGGTTGCTGTCGTACTGCGGCACCTTGGCCTTGTGGTGCACGCCGAGCACGGCCTCCATGCCCTTGCGCACCACGCCGACCTTGTTCAGCGCGTTGACCGTCACGTCCACGACCGGGATGCTCGCGAGCGCGCCGACCGTGGTGGTGGCGGTCAGCACCTTGTCGCGCAGCGTGGAGCCTTCCTGCCTGAAGCGGATGGCCTTGGCGCGCAGCATCAGGTGCGGGTAGTCGAGCGCCCACTCGTGCGGCGGCACGTAGGGGCACTTGGTCTGGTAGCACAGGTCGCACAGGTAGCACTGGTCGACCACGTCCCTGAATCTCGCCTTGTCCACGCCGTCCAGTTCCATGGTCGGCGACTCGTCGATCAGGTCGAACAGCGTCGGGAAGGAGTCGCAGAGGCTCACGCAGCGACGGCACCCGTGGCAGATGTCGAACACGCGCTCCAGCTCGGCGACGCATTTCTCCTCGTCGTAGAAATCGTCGCTCTGCCAGTCGAGCGGGTGACGGGTGGGTGCCTGCAGGCCGCCTTCGCGCAAACTCATCGCTGCATCTCCAGGGTGTCCAGGTATTCGGGTTTTGAGCGGTCTCCCTGGGCCGCCGTGTCGGGCCCGGGGAAAGGGGAAGGAGCGCCGTGCGACGCTCCTTCCGGCAACGACGTGAAACGTCGTATCAGCCTTGTGCCAGGTGCGCGTCCAGCGTGCGCTGGAACTTGCCGGCGTGGCTGCGCTCGGCCTTGGCCAGCGTCTCGAACCAGTCGGCGATCTCGTCGAAGCCCTCTTCGCGGGCGGTCTTGGCCATGCCCGGGTACATGTCGGTGTACTCGTGGGTTTCGCCTTCGATCGAGGCCTTCAGGTTCTCGACGGTGCCGCCGATCGGCAGGCCGGTGGCCGGATCGCCGCACCTGCTCGAGATACTCGAGGTGGCCGTGCGCGTGGCCGGTCTCGCCTTCCGCGGTCGAGCGGAACACCGCTGCCACGTCCGGTGCGCCTTCGACGTCAGCCTTGCCCGCGAAGTACAGGTAGCGACGGTTGGCCTGGCTTTCGCCGGCGAAGGCGTCAGCCAGGTTCTTTGCAGTCTTGGAGCCTTTGAGTTGCATGCTTACCTCCAAATTCTCGATGGTTGGGTCCGTGCCAGACGACCCGTGCCGGGTGTTCAAGCCAAAGCAGCATAACGCTCGAACGATAAATTACAACAGGTATTTCCTATCTCGTTTGATAGAGATCATCTATCGTGAGCGCGGGTTCCGGCTCAACCCGGATCGGTCCCGGCGGCAGGACCCCAGCGCGGCACCAGCTCATGCTGCAGGCCGAGGCAATCGAGGGCGCGGCCCACGGTCTGGTCGATCACCTCGTCCAGCGTCTGGCGCCCGTGGTAGAAGGCCGGCGAGGGTGGCAGGATCTGCGCCCCGTAATCGGTCGCGCGCAGCATCAGCTCGAGGTGGCCCTTGTGCAGCGGTGTCTCGCGCACCATCAGCACCAGCCGGCGGCGCTCCTTCAGCGTGACGTCCGCCGCGCGCAGCAGCAGGTTCTCGGCGTAGCAGTTCGCGATGCCCGACAGCGTGCGGATGCTGCACGGCGCCACGATCATGCCGTGGGTGATGAACGAGCCGCTGGCGATCGAGGCGGCCAGGTTGTCGTGGCGGTGCCAGACGTCGCACAGCCCGCGCAGGTCGTCGAGGCGCCAGTCGGTTTCGACGGCGAGCGTGCGCGCGCCGCCTTCGGTTACGACCAGGTGGGTCTCGACGCCGCCCAGGGCACGCAACTGCTGCAGCAGGCGCACGCCGTAGATGACGCCGCTGGCGCCGCTGATGCCGACGATGATCCTGCGCTTCATGCCAACCTCCGTGAACAGCGCGCAGTATACGCATCGCCCGCAGCGGCGGATGCGGCCCGTGCCGGCCGGATTTGCGGCGTCGTCGGCCGGGCGCGCATAGGGGCGGGCCGTTGCGCTAGACTTCCGGCCCTTGTGCCCCTTGTCGAGCAACGAGTCCGCCCCATGTTCCAGCCCTTTCGCCGCGTCCGCGCGCTGCTCCCCCTCCTGTTGCTGCTGCTGGCGTGCGCAAGCGTGCCTGTCGCGAGCGCCGCCAGCGCCGCCAGCGCCGCCAGCACCGCCAGCGCCGACGCCGTGGTCGCGACGCCGACGCTCGAGGCCATGGAGCGTCAGCTCGAGGTCTATCGCGCCGGCAACGGCCGGCGACCCGCAGAATGCGCGGCTGATCGAGATCTATCTCGAGAACGTGCAGAACCTGCACACGGTCGCGGAAAACCGCGAGAACCATGCCCGCTACGAGCGGCTGTTCCAGGAGTCCCCGGCCAAGGTCGCGCGCTTCACGGCGGAACTGAACGACCTGCAGCGCCAGGCGCGATCCGCCACGGGGCTCGGGCAGGGTGTGGCGGTCGAGCGCCTGGAGCGGCTGCTGCGCGAGACCCGCACCCGGCTCGCGGATCTGCGCGCCCGGGAAGCCTCCCTGAACAACAGCACGAACAGCCTGCAGGGGCGGGTGGAATCGTCGCGCCAGGAGTTGAAGGCCACGCTCGCCGCGACCGAACCCGCCGACAAGGCGCCCGGCAAGGTGGCCGGCGAGAGCGTCGCGATGACCCAGGCGCGCATGGACCAGTGGCTGGTCGACCGCGAGCTGAAAGCCAGCCGCATCGCACGCCTCGAGACCGAGACGCACACGATTCCCGAGCGGCTGCGCGCGGTGCAGGCGGAGTTGAAGCTCGTCACGGCGCAGCGCGAGCAAGCCGAGCAGTTCCTGGCCGAGTTGCTGGGCATGGACAACCTCAAGCGCATAGGCGAGGCGGAACAGCTGCGCGAGGAGGTGCGCGCAAAACTGGCCGAGCCCGGATCGGTGCATCCGGCGATCGTGGCGCTGCGCGAGGAGATCGCCGCGCTCAGCGACGAGTACGTCACCGTGGTCGCGCGCTCGGAATCGGTGGGTGCCGACGTGGATCGCGCGACGGCGCAGCTCGCCGAGGTCAGCAGCGCCTACGACAGCATCCGCCAGCAGCTCGAGATCGCGGCGCTGAGCGACGCCCTCGGGCCGGTGCTGTTGGAGCAGTATGCGAAGCTCGGCAGCTACGAGCAGCCCGAGCGCAACCTCAGAGCTACCGCCGAGTTGCTGTCGAGCACGCGCCTGCGCGAATTCCAGGTGGCGCGGATGCTGTCGGCGGAGGTGCAATCGCGCGAGACGGTCTATCGCGCGCTGGAAGCCGACACCGCGGCGTCGGCGGCCGAGCGCGCGGCCGCGGTGGCCGAGGCAGACCGCCTGTTGAGCGCGAGGAACCGGCTGCTGGACGCGCTCAACCGTACCTACACGGTCTTCACCGGACAGATCGTGGACCTGGAGCAGGCCTATCGCGAGCAGTCGGAGGTGGCCGCGAAGTTCCGCGAGCTCGTGGACCGCAACCTGATCTGGATGAAATCGCATCCGAAGCTCGGCCTCGCGGACTTCATCGCCTGGCCGCGCGCCACCGCCGGGCTGCTCGCGGCGCAGGACTGGTCGGGCCTCGGCAGCCAGCTGCGTACGCACGCGCTGGCGCACCCGGCAAGCGCGTTGCTCGCGCTGCTGGTGCTGGTGCTGGTCTCGTGGTACCGCAAGCCCCTGGCCGAACGGCTTGCGGCGATCAGCCTGCGCCGCGTGGGCTGGCGCGATTACCGCTATCGCATGGGATTCATGGCGTTCGGGATCCACCTGCTGGTCGCCTTGCCGGTGCCGCTGCTGCTGTTCTGGGCCAGCTGGCTGTTCGCACAGATGGAGGGCGGCGGCGCGCTCGCGCGCGCGCTGTCGGACGCCTCGTACAGGACGGCCGGCCTCAGCTACCTCTACCTGGTGATCCTGCAGGCGATGGGGACGGACGGCTTCGCGCGGGGACACCTGCGCTGGAAGAGCGCGCGGGTGCAGAGCGTGCGGCGCCTGCTGCGCGCCGGGTTGTGGGTGATGCTGCCGCTGGCGTTCTTCGCGGCGACCGTGGCGCTGCTCGCGGGTGCCACGGCGGCGAGCCAGGCGTATCGCGTGACCGGGCTGGTGGTCACCGCCGCCTTCTTCGTTTTCCTGGTGCTGATACTGCGCGCCGGACGCGACATGTTCGACTCCGCGTTCTACTCGCGCGGCCACCCGATGCTGTCGCGCGTCGGATGGATCCTGCTGGTCGCGGTCGTCGTCGCGCAGCCGCTGGTGGTGCTGCTCGACGTGCAGGGTTACCACTTCACGGCGCGCGAGCTGCAGCTGCGCGTGTTCCTCAGCAGCGTGGTGCTGGTGGCGGCGAAGATGCTGCTCGACGCCGGCCTGCTCGGGCTGACCATCGCCGCGCGGCGTTCGCTGGCTGCGGCACAGGAGGCGACGGCGCAGGAGGAGCCGGCGATCGTCACCGGCACCGCGCCGCCGCCACGCGCCGCCAGCGACGCCTTCGAGGAGATCGACCTCGAGAAGATGAACGCGAGCGCCGTGGCGCTGCTGCAGGTGGCGGTCGCGGGCGTGGCGGCGCTGCTGATGGTGCTGATCTGGCAGCAGTTCTTCACCGCGCTGTCGATCCTCGACAGCGTGGCGCTGTGGAGCTACGCCAACACCGTCGACGGCAGGGAAACCGTGTCCACGGTGTCCGCCTTCGATGTGGGCGGCGCGCTGCTGGTGATGGTGCTCGGCATGGTGCTGGCCTCCGGCATACCCTCGCTGATCGGCATCGTGTTCTACAGCGTGATCACCGAGAAGGGTGTGCTGTACGCCATCCAGACCGTGATCCGCTACGTGATCGGCGTGCTCGCCGCGTTTTTCGCGCTGCAGATGCTCGGCTTCGGCTGGTCGAAGCTGCAGTGGATGGCGGCGGGCCTGTCGGTTGGCCTGGGCTTCGGGCTGCAGGCGATCTTCGCCAACTTCTTCTCCGGCCTGATCATGTTGTTCGAGCGCCCCGTGCGCATCGGCGACGTGATCACGCTGGGCGAGTTCAGCGGCACGATCAACCGCATCCGCATGCGCGCCACCACGATCACCGATTTCGACAACCGCGAGATCATCGTGCCGAACCAGATGTTCGTCACCGAGCGGCTGATCAACTGGACGCTGACGCTCCTCGGTGGTGCGGTTCAGCTTCGACGTGGGCGTGTCCTACCACGCCGATCCGCGCGTGGTTCGCGAGACGCTGCTCGAGATCCTGCATGCCGATCGGCGCGTGATGAAGGAGCCGCCGCCGAACGTGATCTTCCGCGAGTTCGGTGCGAGCTCGCTGAACATGCGCTGCTTCGCCCACGTCGAGGACCTCGCGGTGCGCTTCCAGGTGCAGAACGACCTGCACATGCGCATCGCCGAGGTGTTCCGCGAGAAGGGCATCGAGATCGCCTACCCGCAGATGGACCTGCACGTGCGCTCGGTGGACGCGGGGGCGAAGCTGTCCCCGGTCGCCCCCGGCGCGGGCCCTGCAGGAAACGGAGCCGCCGAATGACCGCGATGGAACCGCGGACTCCGGTTGTCGCCGCGGGCGTCGGCCGGCGACGCCAGCTGCTGCTCGCCGCCGCAGTGATCGCGGCCGGCTGCCTGGTCGCGATCCTGCTCTACGCCACGCGTCCGGTGCTGCAGCCGCAGCAGCTCGAGCGTCCGCTCGCTCGCCGTGCGCACGGTGCAGGCAGTCCCGATCGACGTGCCGCTCATCGTCCGCTCGCAGGGCGCGGTGGAACCGCACACCGAGGCCGAGCTGATCCCGGAAGTGTCGGGGCGGGTGGTGTGGATGTCGCCGTCATTGCGCTCGGGCGGGCGCTTTGCCGCGGGGGAAGTGCTGCTGCGCATCGACGACAGCGATTACCGCAGCGGCGTCGGCGGCGCCGAGGCGGTGCTGATGCGCGCGCAGGCCGAGGCGGAATTCGCGCGTTTCGAGTCCGAGCGCATGGCGACGCTGCTGGCGCGCGAGCTTGCGAGCCGCTCGCAGGCCGAGAACGCATCGCGCGCGCGCCGCGTCGCGGAGTCGGTCCTGAAGGAGGCCGAGGTCGCCCTCGAGCGCGCGCGGCTCGACCTCGCGCGCACCGCAGTCAGCGCGCCCTTCAGCGGACGGGTGCGCAGCGCGCGCGTCGACATCGGGCAGACGCTCAGCCGTGGCGACAGGATCGCAACGCTCTACGCCACCGACTACATGGAAGTCCGCCTGCCGATCGCCGACCGCCAGCTCGCATTCCTCGATCCGGCGCTGATCCGCAGCGGCATCGCGGCCGGCGGCGATGCGGCGCCGGTCAGCCTGCATGCCGAGTTCGGCGGCCAGCGCTGGAACTGGGAGGGGCGCATCGTGCGCACCGAGGGCGAGATCGATGCGAACAGCCGCATGGTGCACGTCGTGGCGCGCGTGGAGAACCCGGACGCGGCGGATCAGGCGCCGCTGCCGGTCGGCCTCTTCGTGCAGGCCGAGATCCGCGGCCAGACCGCGCGCGGCGTGATCGAGCTGCCGCGCGCCGCGCTGCGCGACGGTGAGCGCGTGCTGGTGGTGGACGCCGAAGACCGCCTGCGCTTCCGTCCCGTCACGCTGCTGCGCGCCGAGCGCGATACCGTGCTGGTCAGCTCCGGCATAGAGGCCGGCGAGCGCGTGTGCGTGTCGCCGCTGCAACTGGTGGTGGACGGCATGCAGGTGGCGCCGGTGGCGCACGACGCGGGCGCGGAGTCCTGATCCGGTGCAGCGCCTCATCGCCTGGTGGGTGGACAACCCGGTAGCGGCCAATCTCCTGATGCTGCTCTTCATTGCCGGCGGCCTGATCTCGCTGTCGCAGCTGCGCAAGGAGGAGTTCCCCAACCTCGAACTCGATTACATCCAGATCACCGTGCCCTACCTCGGCGCGGCGCCGGAAGAAGTCGAGGCCGGGGTGTGCCTGCGTATCGAGGAGGCCATCGACGGCACCGAGGGCATCAGGAAGATCACCACCTCCGCGGCGGAAGGACTGTGCTCGGTGCTGGTGCAGCTGCACCACGACGCCAACAAGAGCAAGGCGCTCGACGACGTCAACGCGCGGGTCTACGCCATCAACACCTTTCCGGTCGAGGCCGAGCGTCCGGTGATCAATGAAGTCACGGTGATGACGACCGTGATGGAGCTCGCGATCTCGGGCAACACCGACGAGCGTGCGCTGAAGGAGCTGGCCGAAGAGGTGCGCGAGGAACTCACGGAGGATCCGCGCGTCAGCCAGGTGCGCATCCAGTACGCGCGGCCCTACGAGATCGCGGTCGAGGTCTCGGAACGCACGCTCCGGCAATACGGGCTCACGTTCGACCGCATCGCGCAGGCGATCCGCGACGCCAGCCTCGACGTGCCGGGCGGACTGGTGAAGAGCGCGGGCGGCGAGATCCTGCTGCGCGCCAAGGGGCAGCGCTACACGGGCGAGGAATTCCGCGACATCGTGGTGATGAAGCGGGCCGACGGCACCGCGCTGCGGCTTGGCGAGATCGCGACGCTGGTCGACGGCTTCGAGGACACCGACCTGCGCGTGCGCTACGACGGCAAGCCCGCGCTGCTGCTGCAGGTCTCGCGCGTCGGCGAGGAAGACACGCTGGAAATCGCCGGCGCCGTGAAGGACTACCTCGAGCGCAAGCGCGCGGCCCTGCCCGAGGGCATGACGATCGACATCTCGCGCGACGAGTCGCAGGACCTGGTCGACCGGCTCGACGCGCTGCTGGGCAGCGCCTGGAGCGGCCTCGTCCTGGTGGTCGTGGTGCTCGCGCTGTTCCTGCGCCTGCGCATCGCGCTGTGGGTGAGCGTGGGAATGCCGGTCGCCATTCTGGGCGCGCTCGCGATGTTTCCCGCGGCGGGGCTCACGATCAGCTCGCTGTCGCTGATGGGTTTCCTGCTGGTGCTGGGCATCATCGTCGACGATGCCACCGTGGTGGGGGAGCGCGTGTACGCCTTCGAGCTCGAGGGCATGGCGCCGCGCGAGGCGGCCATACGCGGCACCAGCGAGGTCTCGGTGCCGGTCATCTTCGGCGTGCTCACCACGCAGGCGGCGTTCCTGCCGATAATCACGCTGGAGGGCGGCCTGGCGTCGTTCTTTTCCGCGGTCGGCCTGACCGTGGTGCTGTGCCTGTGCGTCAGCCTGCTCGAATCGCAGCTGGTACTGCCCGCGCACCTCGCGCGGCAGAAGGTGCGCGCGCCCGGCGCGAGCGACGAGAACTGGCTGGAGCGGTTGCAGGACCGCATATCCGTGCGCCTGGAGCGCTTCATCGCGGACAGCTACCAGCCGCTGATGCGCCGCGCGGTGGCGCATCGCTACGTGGTGTGCGCGATCGGCGTGGCCGTGATGATCGTCATGGTCGGCCTGCTGGCCAGCGGGCGCATCGTGTTCCAGTACTTTCCGTCGGTCGAGGGCGACCGCCTGTTTGCCTCGCTGACCATGCCGGAGGGAACCCCTGCCGAGGTGACGCAGCAGGCCGCACGCCGGCTGGAAGCTTCGGCGCAGCTGCTGCGCGAGCGCCTGGATCACGGGCGCAGTGACGACGCGCAGCCTTCGGCCGTGCGACACGTCATGGCCTCGGTGGGCAAGCGCGTGGGTCGCGGTGCGCTCGGTTCCGATGCCGGCGAGGGCAGCCACGTCGCGGAAGTGCTGGTGGAGCTGCGCTCCTACGCCGAGCGCGGCGGCATGGGCTCGGCGGAGGCGGCCGCGCTGTGGCGCCAGCTCACCGGTCCGATTCCCGATGCGCTGGAGCTGACGTTCACGGCCGAGGCCTTCAGCGCGGGCAAGCCGATCGACATCGAGCTGCGCGGTCGCGACGTGCGCCAGCTCGGCGAGGCGGCGGCCGAGCTGCGCGAGGCGCTCGCGCGCTACGACGGGGTGTTCGACGTGAGCGACACCTACCGCGCCGGCAAGCAGGAGATCCTGCTCGCGATCCGCCCCGAGGCCGAACTGCTGGGGCTGTCGCAGCGCGATCTCGGTCGCCAGGTGCGGCAGGCGTTCTACGGCGAGGAAGCGCAGCGCGTGCAGCGCGGACGTGACGATGTGCGCGTGATGGTGAGGCTGCCGGAAGCGGAGCGGGTGTCGCTGGGCGACCTGGAGAACCTGCGCATCCGGACCGCGGACGGCGTCGAGGTTCCCTCGATGAGCGTGGCCCAGGCCACGGTCGGGCGCGGCCATTCGACCATACGTCGCGTGGACGGACAGCGCGTGGTGAGCGTGCAGGGCGACGTGGATCGCGAGGTGGTGGTGCCGGAAAAGGTGCTGGCCTCGGTGGCCGGCACCGAGTTCCCGCGCCTGCAGGCCCGTTATCCCGGCATCTCGTTCGCCTTTGCCGGCGAGGCGGAAGAGCGCGCCGAGGCCATGAGCAGCCTCGTCGGGATGACGCTGCTGGCGCTGCTGATCATCTACGCGCTGCTCGCGGTGCCGCTGCGTTCCTACCTGCAGCCCTTCGTGATCATGAGCGCGATCCCGTTCGGCGTCATCGGCGCATTGCTGGGGCACCTGATCATGGGCCAGGCGCTCGCCTTCTTCTCGCTGCTCGGCATCGTGGCGCTGTCGGGCGTGGTGGTGAACGCGAGCCTGGTGCTGGTCGACTACGTCAACCAGCAGCGTCTGGCGGGGGTCGCGGTGGAGGAGGCGGTGCTGCGCGCCGGCACGGTGCGCTTTCGCCCGATCCTGCTCACCTCCGCGACCACCTTCATCGGGCTGGCGCCGCTGATGGCCACGGCGGACATCTCGACCATGATGTTCGTGCCGCTGGCGATATCGCTCGCCTTCGGCGTGCTGTTCGCGACCGTGATCACGCTGCTGCTGGTACCGGCGCTGTACCTGATCCTGGAGGATTTTCTCGGCTGGACGCGCGCGCGGCGCACGCGCCGGGTGCCTTGCCGCACGGCGGATCGCGCGTCGTGAACGGGGGGAACCGCGCGGCCGCAACCCGATGGCCGATACCGCGGCGACCGGGGCTACAATGAAGCCCCTCACGCTTCACGGGCGAGCAGCGACATGAACGACGAACCCGCGCCACCGGCAGGTCGCCCGCGCCGCCCGCCGCCACGCCGTCGCCCGCCGCACCCGTCGCAGCGGAGCAGGGACGCATCGTCCGCTGGTTCTTCTTCGGCGCGTTCGCGTTCCTGATCTACCAGCTGCTGCTGATCCTGTCGCTGTTCTCGGATGCCATCATCTGGTCCTCGTCGCTCGCGCTGGTCTGCTTCCCGATCCACAAGTTCCTGCAGGCGCGCCTGCCCTCGCGTCACGGAACAGTCGCGGCGCTGAGCACGCTGGCGGTGCTGCTGCTGGTGCTGGTGCCGACGCTGTTCGTGGTCGGGGTGGTGGTGCGGCAGTCCGCGGAACTCTACCCGACGGTGCGTGGCTGGGTCGGCGCATTCCAGTCGCCTGACGGTTCCTTTTCCGCAGGTTTGCTGCCCGAATTCCTGCAGGGCTACTGGCACCGGCTGAGCGAGTTCGCCGGCCGGAGCAGTCTGTTCGCGCAGTTCGACCTGCAGGAGTTCATGCTCGGCACCATCAATGCCGCCAGCGCGCAGATCGCGAACTTCGGCGCCGTCATGGCGCGCAACATCCTGCTCGGGCTGGTCAACCTGCTGCTGATCCTCGTCATGCTGTTCTTCTGCTTTCGCGACGGCGAGAGATTCCTGCACTGGCTGTTCGACACGGTCCCGATGCCGGTGGCGCAGGCGCAGTCGATCGCGCTGCGCATCTACCAGACGGTCACGGCGGTGATCCGCGGGGCGCTGCTGACGGCGGTCATCCAGGGCCTGCTGGCGATGATCGGCTACCAGCTCGCCGGAGTGCCGCTGGCGGCATTCTTCGGCGTGCTGACGGGCTTTACCGCCATGATCCCGGTGGTGGGGGCCGGGCTGGTGTGGGCGCCCATCGGCATCTTCATCTTCACGAATTCGCCGGCCTGGGGCATTTTCGTGTTCGCGTGGGGCTTCTTCGTGGTGAGCCTGGTGGACAACCTGCTCAAGCCCATCCTGATCGGCAGCCGCGCGCGCATGCCGATCCTGCTGGTCTTCTGCGGCATCATCGGCGGCGCGAACGTCTACGGCGTCACCGGCCTGATGATCGGCCCGATCGTGCTCGCGAGCCTGCTCGCCTTCGTCACGATCTACCGCGAGCACTACTCGCCCGAATCCGCTGGCCGGGCGGCTGCAGCAGAGCCGCTCCCCGAGCCAGGAGACGCGTCGCAATAACGTCCTCGAGGTCGCGGTGGGCGCGCCGGCTGTGGGCGGCCAGCGGGCCGGCCACAGCTGCAGAGGGTGTCACTCTACAGGTCGGTACGCGTGGTGCCGGCGATGCCGAGAATGTAGTCCGCCCCCAGTACCATCGATGGTGTGCGAAAGCCCGGCTGCGCGACCCTGGCGCTTGCCACCCGGCAGGCGATGTCCCAGGCCGTGATCGCCGTGAGCGCATAGCCCTCCAGTGTTTCGATACGCGCACGCGCGCTGTTGCCGGCCGCATCGTGCACCTCGCCCCACAGCAGCGATCGGCCGCGCCGGCGCGCCTCGGCATCCGGACCCGCGGGCCCCGCGTCGACGATGCGCTGCAGCACCTTTTGTACCGCGGACGAGCCCATCACGCCGGGCAGGCCGCTCGCGATGCGCGACATCCATCGCAGCGGCAGCGGTGCCGCCATGTACACCGCGATATCGGGAATGCCGGTCGAGTGGTACGCGGTGGCCACGTCGCCCCAGGCAATGCACATGGCGGGGGTGGGGCCGCGGCCGAAATCGATGTCCCGCCGCGCGAACCCGGCGGGCGCCGCGATGATGCGGCCGTTGGCGCGGATCCTGCTGCCACGATGCAGGTTCTCGACCATCGTGGTCGCGGTGCCGTGCGAGGGGCTCCCGACGGCCTGGAAGGCCAGCGTCAATCGGGTCGCGTCGGGCAATCGGCGCTTCAGGTGCGCGGCCAGGCAATCGCTGGGCACGACGTCGAATCCGGCGCCCGGCATCAGCATCACGCCGGCGGTCGCGGCCGCCGTGCCGAGCGCCGCGAGGGCCTCGAAGACATCGATCTCGCCGGTGATGTCGAGGTAGTGCGCGCCGGCCCGGATGCAGCCTGCGGCCATGCCCCCGGCCGTGCGCACGAACGGTCCGGCGCAGTTGAGCACCACGGCGATGCCGGCGAGGTTTCTCGCCACCACTTTCGCGTCGTCGACCGGGAAGACACGCAGCGGCAGCCCGAAGCGCTCGGCCAGCGGCCTGAGCTTCGCTTCGGTGCGGCCGGCCAGGACCGGCGTCGCACCAGCGGCAACCGCGCGCGCGATGACGAGCTCCGCGGTGTAGCCGTTGGCGCCGTAGATCAGGATGTCGCGATGCATCGCGCGGGTGTGCTCCGTCGAGTTGCCGAATCTCATCTCCGTACTGCGTGACGATACCACTGCGGTGGGGCTTGCGTGCTAGAGTTTGGTCCCGACGTCGCGCACGGCAATGACGTCGCCAAAGCCTCTCAATCCCGGACGGAGCTTTACAGCCATGAACACGTCGAACACGTATGCGGGCAAGTGCTTCTGCGGTGCGGTGGAGATCGAAGTCAGCGGCGCACCGGCCGCGATGGGTTATTGCCACTGCGAGTCCTGCCGTCACTGGTCGGCGGGTCCGGTCAATGCGTTCTCGTTGTGGAACCCGGACGCGGTCCGGGTGACGAAGGGACGCGACAACATCGGCACCTTTGCCAGGACCGACAACAGTCATCGCCAATGGTGCAAGACCTGCGGCGGGCACCTGATGACGGACCATCCGCACATGGGCCTGGTCGACGTCTACGCCGCACTGCTGCCGGGGCTCGAGTTCAAGCCGGCGCTGCACGTTTTCTACGGCGAGTCGGTGCTGCGCATCCGCGATGGCCTGCCCAAGATGCGCGACGTGCCGGCCGAAATGGGCGGCTCCGGCGAGACGCTGCCCGAGTAGGGGTGTCGCCACCGGGGCAACTGCCCGGTGATTCCTACACCGTTGCCGGGGACTGCAGCGCTTTTGCCGCTGTACGATTCAGGGCGCGACAGACTGCCGGGTCGCGGGGAAGCTCACGGTCACCGCGAATCCGCCCAGTTCCGGTGAACGCCCGAAATCGAGTGCTGCATCATAGGACGAGGCAATGCTGTCGACGATGGCGAGCCCGAGACCATGGCCCTCGGTCGCCTCGTCCAGGCGCACGCCACGCCGTGCGATGCGGTCCAGGTCCTCGGGTGAGCAGCCGGGGCCGTCGTCCTCCACGGTCAGCGCGAGCGCGCCGCCGTCGTGCACCGTGACGCGCACGCGCGAGCGCGCCCACTTGCAGGCGTTGTCGAGCAGGTTGCCGCACAACTCCATGAAATCCTCCCGGTCACCGCTGAACGCCGCCTCGGGGTCGATGCGGCAGGCAATGTCGAGGTTGCGCTCGCGATGGAGCTTGCGCAGCGTCTGCGCCAGCGCGTCGATTTCCTTCGCGACGGCCACCGGTGTGCCCGTGCCTCGCCCGCCCGCGACGCGGGCGCGCCGCAGTTCCCGGTCGATGCGGCTGCGCAGGATGTTCACCTGCTCCGCCATCTGCCGGGCGAGTTCGGGGTCGCGCTGGAACTGATCGTCGTCGGCCATGTGCTGCAGCACGGTGAGCGGCGTCTTCAGCGCGTGGGCCAGGTCGCCGAGCGACTCGCGCGAGCGCTGCAGCCGGCGCGTCAGCAGGGCCAGCAGGCGATTGATCTCCTGCACCAGCGGCAGCACCTCGGCGGGCACGCGCTCGCCGAGCTGGGTGATTTCGCCGCGCTCGAGGCGGCCCACATCGGTTTTGACGCGCCGCAAGGTACCGAGCGCCAGGCGCACGATCGCGACCTGCAGCGCGACCAGCAGCGCGAACATGAGCACCGAGACACGCGAGAAATGGCTCATCAGGTGCCGGAACTGCGCCCGGATCGGATTCAGGTCGGCGGCGACGCCGATGGTGATCTGGCGCCCGGAGAACTCGTAGCCGACCGCGCTGATCAGCAAGTCCTGGTTCCGCGGGCCTGCACACGTGCGTGACGCGCCTGCGCCCGCGATTCACCGCCGGGATGGCCAGGGTCTCCCCGTCCAGCGACGGCGAGCGCAGCACGGTGCCGTCGTCGACGAGGATCTGGAAATACCGGCCGGAACCCGGGCGCAGGAACGGGGGGTCGAAGTGGGTGAGCGCCAGGGTCGCTTCACCGCTGGGGAGGACGGTCAGCGAACCGAGTATCTCCTCGGCGTCCTGGGTCAGCTCGTGCGCGATGTAATCGACGATCATCGCATCGAACTCGGCGCGGAACATCGACCACTGCACGCCGAACACCGCGGCCAGGCTCAGCACGAGTCCCGCGACCAGTGGCGCGAGCAGCGAACGCATCAGGCCGGGGCTCCGAACACGTAGCCCTGCCCGCGCCGGGTCGTGATGTACTCGGCGCCGAGCTTGCCGCGCAGGCGGTTGACGTGCACCTCGATGACGTTGCTTTCGGGGTCGGCGTCGCTGGCGTAGAGATGCTCGGCCAGGTGCGATTTCGACAGCACCTGGCCCGCGTGCAGCATGAAATAGCGCAGCAGCCGGAACTCGATGCCGGAGAGGGCAATCTCCCGCTCGCCGCAGAGCGCCACCTGGCGCGTCTCGTCGAGCGTGAGCCCGTCGGCGCTGACGATGCCCGCGGGCTGGGCATGCGCGCGCCGGATCAGCGCCCCGAGGCGGGCGAGGAGCTCCTCGACATGGAACGGCTTGGCCACGTAGTCGTCGGCGCCGGCGTTGAAGCCGTCGACCTTCTCGTGCCAGGCGTCGCGCGCGGTGAGGATCAGCACGGGCAGCGCAATGCCCTGCCGGCGCCAGTTGCGCAGCACCTCCAGGCCCGAGCGCTGCGGCAGGCCGAGGTCGAGGATCGCGGCGTCGTAGGGCCACTCCATACCGAGGTGCTCGGCGTCGATCCCGTTGTCCGCCACGTCGACGGCGTAGCCGCGGCGCTTCAGGTCGTCCTTGAGCCGCGCGCCCAGCCGCTTGTCGTCCTCGACCAGCAGAATCTTCAAGTGTTGCCCTCATGCGATCGCGCGATGCCTGCCAGCATAGCCCAACTGCGGCGAACGGCCGACGCGCCCGGCCCCCGCGATGTGACGACCATGGTGCCGGGAGCGGGAGCTTGCGGTTGGCGCATCGCGCCGCAAGAATGCCGGCTCGGCTGGGTAAGCGAGGAATACTGCGATGTTGCCTGCACCGACTGTGTTGTCGCTGCATTGCCTGGCGCTTGCGTTCGCGTGCGTGCTCACTGGCTGTGCCGCTTACGACCAGCAAGCGGCCGCTACGCCGACGCTGGAGCAGCGCGTGCTCGAGCTCGAAGACCGGATGCGCCGGCTGGAAGCGGATTCGCTGGCCGAGACGCCCGGGCAAGGTCCTGCGCAGGTCGAGGCGCAGATCAGGGATCTGGAAGCGGAGCGGGCCAGGCTGCTGACGCGCTACTACGAGCAGCACCCGGCAATACGGGTGATCGACCGCAGGCTGGATACCCTTCACGGCCAGCTGCAGCCGCCGGAGCAGCCGTGACGTGCGATGGAACCGGTGCGGGCAGCCGCGCTGACGACGACATGATTCCCACCCCGCCACGTCGGGGTTTTTTGTGTCCGCGACGCGGGCCGCGGCACGCCGCAACCGTCGGCGTACAATGGCGCGCATCATCGATCAAGGGGCTTGGCGCGAAGTCATGTCGAGAGTGCCGGCAATCATCTGCCTGCTGCTCCTGTGCGGCACGGCGTGCGGCGCGGCTCTTCCGCGCGCGCCGGACGAGGTCGAGGCCTATCTCGCGGAGCGCGAGCGACGCGAGCCGGGCATCACGCCCGGAACGGAGCGTGCGGTGGCGTGGGCCGTCGGGGTGCCGGCCAGGACGCCGCTGGCGCTGGTCTACCTGCACGGCTACTCGGCGACGCGCCAGGAAGTGTTCCCGCTCGCCGAGCGTGTCGCGGCCTCGCTCGGCGCGAACCTGTTCCTTACGCGCCTCACCGGCCACGGGCGCGATGGCGCCGCGATGCTGAGCGGCTCGGTTGCGGCGTGGCAGGAGGACGCGCGGGAGGCGCTGCGCATCGGGCACGTGATCGGCGAACGCGTGGTGCTGCTGTCGACATCCACGGGCGGCACCCTGTCGACCTGGCTGGCAAGCCGGCCGCACGACGAAGCGCTGGCCGCGCTGGTGATGATCTCGCCCAATTTCGCGGCGCGTGACCGCACGATGTACCTGCTCGACTGGCCGCTGCTCGGGCCCGCTGCTGCTGGGCTGGCTGGGCGAGGACTACCGCAGCTGGCAGCCGCTCAACGAGCGGCAGGCCCGCTACTGGACGTGGAGTTATCCCTACAGGGCGCTGCCGGAACTGGTGCGGCTGATGAAGGAGGTGGAGCGGATCGACAAGTCCACGATCCGCGTCCCGACGCTGATGATCTACTCGCCGGGGGACCGGGTGATCGACCCGGCGGCGGTGGCCGCTGCATTCGACCAGTGGGGCGGGGCGCGCAAGCGGCTGGTCGCGTTCGAGCGCTCGACCGACCCGTCGCAGCACGTGCTCGCGGGGGACATCCTGTCGCCGGGGAGCACCGAGGAGATTGCGCGGCTGATCAGCGACTACCTGTCCGGGCTTCCGGGTTCATGAGCGCGGCGGCGGCACTGCGGCGAGTGGTCCCGTCGGGATGGCGCTGAGCTCGCGGAAGTCGCGGGCGTAGCTGCGCAACCTGGCGCCGAGCCTCTCGCGCTGGCGCTCGCTCAGCGCCCGGTCGAGCTCGGCCAGCATCGCCACGACGATGTCGCTGTTGGCCTCGTAACGCGCACGGTAGACGCTATCCCAGCCATCTTCCGGGTGCGTCAGCAGTCGCGCCAGCCTCGCCTCGTAGTGCGGATCCGCGGCATGCGTGTCGACGAGCTGCCGCAAGCGGGCACGAAAATCCGCACGGCTCGCGATCCAGTCGCATCCGTTGGCATCGATCCCGGCCAGGCCCTCGCGCACCAGCATCCGTTGCTCCGTGTCCAGGCGGCCCACCCAGTCGCCCAGCGCGGCAACCACGGATCGCTCGCGGTTGCGCCGGCGCTCCTCGTCTCCGATGTCGCAGTACTCGCGGCGCAGCTCCACGTCACGCTCGGCCAGGCTGGCGAAGAACTCCTCGCGCTGCGTCGGGCTGATGCCGGCGAGCCAGCGAGCGACCGCGGGTGCGGCGCCCGCGACCGTATCGCGCCACAGCGCCTCCATGCCGGCGCGGGCCGCGTCGATGCCGCTGCGCCCCGATCGGCTGCGCCATGTCGTCCGCCAGCGTCTCGAGGAATTGCGCATACGCCGGCAGTGCGGCGCTGCGGTGCCAGCTGTGGAGATCCCGCAGGGAGGCCCGCAGGGCGCGCGCCTGCCCGTCGTCCAGGGTCACCTGGCTGGAGAGATGGAAGTAGAGCAGGGAATCGATGCGGTCGTAGACCAAACGCGTGCCGCAGGCGGACACGGCCAGCGTGACGCAGCACCAGCAGCGCGAATCTCGGCAGCCGTGCGAGTCTCATGCTAGTGCGAGTCGCCATACAGCCGATGATAGCGCCACGCGGCCCAGCGGTTGTAGATCGCATCCGCCAGGGGCCTGAGCAGCGGCCAGCGCAGCCAGGCCCACAGGAAGCCGAAGCGCGTGTGCTGCCAGGCGGTCACATTCGCATCCAGCCCGCTCAGCAGAACGTTGTCGGCGCGCCGCAGGTGCAGGCGCTCGAGCAGTGCGGCCCGGTCCGGCAGGCCGGCAGTGTCGTCGAGGCCGTGGATGTCCACGAGTGCCAGCGAGGGGTCGGCCAGCTGGCGCAGGCGATCCATCTCGGCCGTGCACAACGGGCACTGGCCATCGTAGTAGAGGGTATCGACGCCGGACGGGCAGGCTGATTGGTCCATGTCGCTCGTACGTATCGACGCCCCTTCGCGGATTACTGTGCGCCGGCGGTTCCCTGACGGTGCCGACATCGCCGTCCCGATCCCGGGCCCCGCGACCGTCGCGTCGCAGCAGCGGCATTTGACCGGCTGCGCCGTCGTCGGATATACGATGGTGAGCGGCGCTTGCGCCCTGCGGAGGAACCGGCCATGCGAAGCCTGAAGATATGCCTGTGGATCCTGATGGCCGGCGTGCTGAGCGCTTGCGGCGTCAACCCCGTGACGGGCGACAAGGAGATCCAGTTCGTTTCCGAAGCCCAGGAAGTGAAGATGGGCGAGCAGTACTACGCGCCGACCCGCCAGAGCCAGGGCGGCGATTTCACCGTGATGCCCGAACTGACGGACTACGTGAACGAAGTGGGGCAGAAACTCGCTGCGGTAGCCGATCGCAAGCTGCCCTACGAGTTCACCGTGCTCAACAGTTCGGTGCCGAACGCCTGGGCCCTGCCCGGGGGCAAGATCGCGGTCAACAGGGGCCTGCTCACCGAGTTGCAGAACGAGGCCGAGCTGGCTGCGGTGCTCGGCCACGAGATCGTGCACGCCGCGGCGCGTCATGGCGCCAAGGCGCAGGAGCGCGGCACCCTGATGCAGGTCGGCATGGCCGCGGCGCAGATCGGCGCGGCCATCGGCGGCGTCGACCAGAACGTGGCCAATCTCGCCATCCAGGGGGCAGGCGTCGGTGCCCAGATGGTGCAGCAGAAATACAGCCGCGACCAGGAGCTGGACGGCGACCAGTACGGCATGAAGTACATGAAGGCCGCCGGTTACGATCCCTGGGCTGCCGTCACCCTGCAGGAAACCTTCGTGCGCCTGTCCGAGAGCGGCGCGACGCGCCAGGGCTGGCTGGAAGGCCTGTTTGCCTCGCACCCGCCGTCGGCCGAGCGCGTCGCGCAGAACCGGCTCGGTGCCGAGAAGCTGGGTCGCGGCGGGGAACTCGGCGCCGAGCGCTATGCGGCGCGCATGAAGCCCCTGCGCGCGATCAAGCCGGCGTACGACAAGTACGACAAGGCGATTGCGGCGGCGCGCAAGAAGGATTTCGCGTCGGCGAGGTCACTGACCGGCGAGGCCATCAAGCTGCTGCCGCGCGAAGGCCGCTTCCATGAAATGCTGGGCGAGCTGGCACTCGCGGAGAAAAGGCCCGAGGCCGCGATACCGCACTACGAAAAGGCCATGGCGCTGAATCCGGGTTACTTCGGTTCCTGGCTCGGTGCCGGTGTGGCGCAATTGCAGGCCGGCAACAAGCCCAAGGCCGAGGAGTGGCTGAACCGGAGCGTCGAGCTCCTGCCCACGGCGCCGGCCGCCTACTACCTCGGCAACATCGCGCGCGATCGCGGCGACGGGGCGAAGGCCATGTCCTACTATCGCGCCGCGGCAAAATCCAACAGCCCCATCGGCCAGGCGGCGGCGGCGGAGTTCATGCGCATGGACCTGCCGCAGAACCCGGGCAACTACGTGAAGGCGACCGGGCAGTTCGACGCCGAGGGCAAGCTGTTCGTCGTGGTCCGCAACCAGGCGCCGGTCGCATTGCGCGATGTGCAGGTCACGCCCGTCCTGGTGAACAACGCCGGGCGGGTCGTGCAGCAGGGCTCGCCGGTGCGGCTCCGGGGCACGCTCAAGCCCGGCGGACAAACGGCCGTGCCTGCGGGCGTCGGCAGCATTACGCGGGAACAGCTGCCCTACCTGCGCTTTCACGTCGACGGCGCGCGCGTGGCAGAATGAGCCGGGTTCGAGCGACAACGAAAACAAGCAGCTGAACAACGGAGCACGGCGTGACCACGGCAGAGCTGATTCCCTGGGGCGATCCCGCATTCTGGCAAGACCCCCATCCGGTGCTGGCCGCGTTTCGCGAGAAGTATCGTACCGCCCGTACCGATACCGGACAGCTCGCCGTGCTCCGGTGGGAGGACGCCGAGTGGGCGATCCGCGGGCACGACTTCATCAACGAGGGGATCGAGCGGCTCGAAGCGCGCGGCTTCCGGCCCGGTGATCCGCTGCACACCTGGCGCAGCCATGCGCTCGGCATCATGGAAGGCCCCGATCACACGCGCATCCGCAAGCTGGTCACGGGCGCGATGTCCAAGCGGAACATGGAGCCGCTGCGGCCGTTGATCCGCAGCATCGCGCACCGGTTGATCGACAACATGCCGCGCTCGGGTGCCGTCGATATCCAGCGCGGCTTCACCGCGCAGTTGCCGCGCCTGGTGATGATGGAGTTCCTCGGCATCGGTGCCGACGAGCTGATGGGCTCGATGGGGCCGCTTGCCGGCGCGCGCCTGGCGGACTGTTTCGGCCAGAACGTCACGCAGGAAATGCGCGACAAGGCCAACGGCGCCATCCGGATGGTCATGGACCACGTGGCATCGCTCTACGAGAAGCGGCGCCGCGAGCCGCGCGACGACCTGCTGAGCAGCCTGCTGGAGGCGCACGACGAACGCGGCACGATCTCGATGCCCGAGCTGATCACGCTGTTTTCCACGATCTTCGGATCGGGAAGCACGACGGCCGGCACCCTGGACGCCGGTTTGCTGGAGCTGGCGCTGCATCCGGAGCAGCAGGCGCTGTTGCGCAGCGACCCCGGGAAATGGAAGCGCGGTGCGTGCGAGGAAACGCTGCGGATGCATCCGGGCATCGCGGAGATGCCGCAGAAGGCCGCGCACGATTTCGAGGCCTTCGGTCATTCCTTCCGCACGAACGACACCATCATGATCCCGCTGCACTCGCCGAATCGCGATCCGCGGCGCTGGCCGGATCCCGAGGAGTTCAGGATCAGCCGTGATCCGGATGTGTGGCACCTGTCCTTCGGCATCGGCGCGCACTTCTGCCTGGGGCAGGCGATGGCGAGATACACCATCGAGGAGGCGCTGGCGGTCTTCGTCGAACGGTGCCGCTCGTTCGAACTGGCGCAACGGCCCGCGTGGGAGCCCTGCGTGATGGAGAACCGCCTGCGCTCGCTCGCGCTGAAAGTGGTCATGGACTGAGGCGACCGGGCAAGGGTTTTTTTCGACACATCGAGGCAATGCCGGAATGACTGACACGCGTGTTTTGCAGTTCCTTGTCCTGGTTCTCCTGCTGCTGTCGGGGGGCGCGCACCTTGCACAGGCGAGGCCGACGGATCCGGTGACCCTTTCGATGCCTGCCGCGGAGTCGGGGGAGGCCTTCGTGCCGGGTACCCGGCTGGTCGCGAACCTGCCGGGCGCGGGCTACGTCGAGGAGGAGTTCTTCGTCGAAGGCCGCGCGACGCTGTTCAATTACGCGCACAACCCGCCGCTCGGCCCGACGGACCTCGAGGCCATCGATGCCGACGTGCCGTACACGACACGGCTGATCGTGCGCCGTCCCGCGGATCCCGCGGCCTTCAATGGTACCGTCGTCATCGAGTGGTGGAACTCCACCGCCGGATTCGATGGCGCCCCGGTCTGGGACCAGTCGGCGGAGTATTTCGCGCGCAGCGGCATCGCCTACGTCGGCGTCACCAACAGCACGACCGCCATCGCGTTCCTGGCCGGTGGTTGTCGCGTCTTCGGCGTGTTGCCGCCGTCGTGCGGGTCCCGGTATGCGACGCTGTCGCTGCCCGAGAACGGGCTGGCCTGGGAGATGATGAGCCAGATTGCCAACCTGCTGAAGAGCGACGACCCGCAGAACCCGCTCCCGCAGGCATACCGGGTAGAGCGGCTGTTTCACGCCGGCGAGTCGCAGCAGGCGGGTTCGGTCATCACCTACGCGAGTGCGTTCCACCTCGACGAGGTGAACGACGGCTATTTCATCCAGTCGAATGTCCACGCCCGCCCGATCAACTTCGGCCCGCGCTGCGCCGATGCGGGTGTGCCCGCGTTCCCGGCATGCACGCCGCGACTCGTCTACCCCGATTCCCTGGTCCGGACCGACCTGCCGGTGCCGGTCTACCAGGTGATCACGCAGACCGATTTCGAGACGCTGAACTTCAACGTGCTGGGCCGGCAGCCGGACACGCCATCCTTTCGCTACTTCGAGGTTGCGGGCGCGGGGCACAACGTGGTGCACAAGGACATAGAGCTCGTTCCGGCCGGCCTGCTCGGGCCGGACGCGCTGGGGCTGGAGGATCTCTGCGCCAACGCGATGAATACGACGGCGGACGGGCCCGTGTTCGCCTCGCACGTGCTCAACGCCCTCTGGGCCAGGATGGAGACTCATGCGGATTTCCGCAGTTTCTACCAGATAGTCAATCGCCGGCTGCCGGCGGGGCAGGTGATGGACCAGGTGGACGGAGTGCTGCAGCGCGATGCGCAAGGCAACGTCACCGGCGGCGTGCGTCTGCCTGCCCTCGGGGCACCGACGGCTACCTACCTCTCGACCAACGTCGCCGATCCGGATCTCCCGCCAGCGCTGCTCGCCATCGGCAACCTGGCCTGCCGGCTGAGCGGCTCCGTCGTGCCGTTCGATCAAGCGACGCTCGACGCGCTGTACCCGAACCCCGTGACGTATCTCGTGAAGGTCAGGGCGAGCGTGGACGCGCTGCTGCGCCAGGGACTCCTGCTGCCGGAGGACGCCGCGGCGGTGATGAGCGAAGCGGCACGCCGTCCACAGGCCGCCAGGCGTCCAGTGACTGACGATGCTTGACAATCGTGAAGACGATTGCCCATTGTTTGCGCGGGTATGCCGGATTACCGGCATGCACGATCAAACGCCAGCAAATTGCTGATACAGGGGAGTGGCCGGAATGACGAAGCAAAAAGGTCTGATGGATCGCATCGGGGACGCCGTCGATGCGGCCAAGCGTGCGGTGAACAAGGGGGCGCGAGCTGCCCAGAAGAAAGCGCACGATGCGGAACTCGCGGTCGAGCGCAAGGCGAAGTCCGTCAAGGCGGAAGTGAAGACCGCCACGGCCAAGGCCGAGCGGCAGGTCAAGCGCAACGTGAAGACGGCGGCGAGCCGCGTGAAGAAGGCCGCCGACAAGGTCGAGAAGGCGGTGAGCCCGAAGAAGCCCGCGGCACGCAAGGCACCGACGCCCGGCATGAAGCTGGACAAGGGCATCGCATCCGTCAAGCGGACGGCCAGGAAGGCGGAGGCGGCCGTGATCGAGGTCGTCAAGGCGGCGAAGAAGCCGGCCAAAAAAGCCCCGGCCAAAAAGGCACCCGCGAAGAAGGCACCTGCGAAGAAGGCGCCTGCGAAGCGGACCGCGAAGTAGCGTCGGCGCGGGCGGCCGGGCAGGCCGCCCGCGATTTTCCCTCACCCATAACAACCAAAGGGGGCCGCGATGAAAGTCAAAGCTGCGCACGTGGATGAAATCGCCGAAGGCAAGAGCAAGTGCGTAAAGCTCGATCAGCTGCGCATCCTGCTGATCAGGGAGAAGGGCGAGATCTTCGCGCTGGAGAACAGGTGTCCGCACTTCGGCCTGTCGATGGAGAAGGGCGCCATCAGCAATGGCAGCATCACCTGCCCGTGGCACGGTTCCAGCTTCGACGTCAAGACCGGCGCCAATGTCGACTGGGTCAATTCCGTGGCCGGCATTCCGCTGCCGAAGTGGAGCCAGAAGCTGGTGGCGATGGGGAAGGAGCCGCAGGCGGTGCGCACGTTTGCGGTCACGATCGAAAACGGCACGGTGTTCGTGAACACTGCCTGAACCGCGCGGATTTGCTGTTGTCTGGTCAACGGGAAGAGAGATTGTCGTGCTGAACAAAGTTGTTGTGGTTACGGGTGCGAATGCAGGTATCGGGTTTCAGGCGGCGTTGACTCTCTCTCGCATGGGTGCGCAGGTGGTGATGGCGTGCAGAAGCATGGACAAGGCCGGGAAAGCACGGAGTGAAATACTCGCCGAAGTGCCCGATGCCAAAGCGGTGATCATTCCTCTCGACGTGTCGGAACCGAAGTCCATACAGGAGTTCGGTCGCCAGTTTTCGCAGCAGATGGGTCAACTGGACCTGTTGATCAACAACGCCGGCATTGTCGCCACGCCATTGGCGCGTAACAGCGTCGGACACGAAATGCAGCTGGCCACCAACTACCTGGGGGCGTTTGCTCTCACCGGGACGCTGCTGCCGTTCTTCACCGGCACCACGCAGGCGCGCATCGTCAATGTCGGCAGCCTGATGCATCGCTTTGGCAAGCTGGACCTGGACGACCTGAATTGGGAAAAAACGCCTTATAACGAATGGCAGGGCTATGGCAGAAGCAAGGTCGCCATGCTGAGCTTCACCCTGGAACTGGACCGCCGTCTGCGCCAGAGTGGCAGCAACATCATCGCGCTGGGTGCTCATCCCGGGTTTGCCAACACCGACGTGGCCAAGAACAGCGCCGGGCTGAAAGCCCAGAGCGGGTTACGCGCCTGGCGCCAGAGAAAGCTCGAGCCGCTGATTCCTACTGCGGCAGAGGCTGTCAGGCCGATCATCCATGCGGCAACGGCCGAGGGTGTGAGCGGCGGCGACTATTACGGCCCGAGCGGCTTCCTGGAGATCGGCGGCAAGACTGCCAAAAAGGCTCGGGTCAATCCCCTGGCGAAAAACGCCGACATCGCGAAGCGGTTGTGGGCCTTGTCGGAGTCAATGACAGGCGTCAGCTATCTGTCTGGCGTATAGGCAGCAAAGAACGCCGGTTCAGGGAAGGCCCTGCCTTGATGGCGGGGCCTTCCCCTTGCTGGGTGCTAACGTCCGAAGCTCTTTTCCATGCTGTGGCACAGGTTGCACGCCACGGGTTGCCCTGCGCTGACCCGGCGCGCGGTGCTCTCGACCATGAAGCTGCGGTCCGCCGCCGCGCGCGACAGCACCGTCCCGCGGTGATCCGCGCCATGGCAGTCGCCGCAGACGCCGCCGCCCGCTCTTGGCGTTTTCGCGCTTGGCGGCGTCCTTGTGCGCTTCCTTCCAGAAGCGCGGGTCGTTCACGAGGTGCATGTTGTGCGGCCCGCCGAGCGTATTGGCCGCCATGGCACTGGTGGTGTGGCAGGCGCCGCACTCGATGATCGGACCGGCATGCCCCTGGAGCTGGACCGCCAGCAGGTTGTCGTTGGCGGCCGGATTGGCCACCGGCCATTCGGCGTGGGTCGCGCCATGACAGCCTTCGCACATCACGCCGCCGTGGCCGCTGCTCACGCGGTAGAGCTTGGGATTGCCCGCGGCCGGATTCGCGAAGCCGTTGAATTCGGCGGGCACTTCCGGTTCGGCAAACTGCTTGTTCGCGGGCACGATCGGTGTGGCCTTGGCATCGCCGGTGATGAAGGCCTGGCGCAGGCGGATGCCGTCGGTCACGCCATGGCTGTCCTTGACGTTGACCATCACGCCGGGCTGGCCCGCGAGGTTGTCGTTCGCGTCGCCGGTGTGACACGAGCCGCAACCGGGTTCGTTCGCCCAGGGAACGCGCGGTTGGATGCTGGCCGGATCGTAGAAGTTGCCCAGCCCCAGCTTGAACGCGCCGAGATTGCTGCTCGATACGCCAGCGGTGAAGTCGGCGCCGATCTGCTTCATGCTGCCGTGACAGTCGCTGCAGAGCACGCCGCCGTTGAACATCGCACCGCGCAGGCAATGCGTGTCCTTCCCGGGATGGCACTGGTAGCAGTTGTTTTCCAGCGCTGCGGTGCGCTCGGACTGGTTGCTGATCGCACCGCTGAGCGGGTCCTGCTGCGGTGCCGGAATCGGCGTGAACAGGTCGGCGAACTCCCCGTGATGATTGTGCATCACGCGCGAATTGCTCTCGTGGGCGAGCTGGTTGCGGCCGTTCGCGGGGCTGCCGGGCGGCCCTGCCATCGGGCCCACCTGCGCAAGATCCAGCGCCGGGGTGTAGTGGCAGCTCTGGCAAACCACGGGTTTTGCCTGCACCAGCGCCTTGTTGACCAGGCAGCTCGCGCTGCCGTCCGGCAGGCTGCTGTTGATGGTGCAGGCGTCGGGTCTGTTGTTGCTGGTGTCCGACGTAGTTGGCGCCATGCTTCAGGTCATGCAGCCGCAGGATGTTGATATCGGCGCCGTACTCGATGCTCACCGCGTGCGGCACCGTTCCAAGTTCGGGATCCAGGACGCTGTCCGCGACCGGCAGGCCGGCATTGATCAGCGCGTCGGTCGGTGCCGCTCGAGCGCGCATTCGGCACGTCGAAAGCGCTACCGTGGCAGTTGGAACAACTCGTCTCGCCGGAGACCGGCAGCACGACGTCGGAAGTCGACAGCACGCTGCTGCCGTTGCTGGCCTCGACGCGCACGATGGGGAACGGGTTCTGGCGCCCGAAGTCGTCGAAGGGAGACAGCGGGATGCCGGCGGCCTCGTGCCAGTTCACGTCGTTGGCCACGTAGCCGATGGGGAAGTTCACGAAAAACGGCTTGTTCTCGTAGTACTCGAGCATCGGTTGCGGTTCGTTGGCGACCAGCGGGAAGGACTCGCCCGGCATCGCGTGCTGGGTGACCGTGAGGCCGCCGTCGTGGCTGCCGGAGACACCGTCCACGATGCCGTCGGCGCCGATATAGAGCATTTCGGCATTGGGTACCGGCAGTCCGAGGTCTTCGGTGACCGGGAACGGTCCCGTCGCGAGCGGCGTGGCGATCGGCGGGTAGAAGGCATCGTAGGCACCCTTGGCGATGCCCTCCCAGAAATTCGTCTTGTACACGGTGCCGTCGTCGGCAATGCCGTTGAACACGTCGCTGCGCGCGAGGATCGGGTCGTTCGGGTTGGAAGCGGCGGAATAGGAGAGGCTGATGCCTTGCGGGTTCAGCCTCGGCGTCGCGCCCTTCTCGATCACCTGTCCGAGCAGGACCTGGAAGGGCGGCAGGATATTGGCGATGCGACCGTCGAGATCGACGCAGTGCATCCCCAGGTCGTTCACGGCAAGCACGGAATAGTTGCCGCCCGTCACGCGCGGTCGCTCGGGCACGGGCGAGTAGGTCCCGGGTATCGGTCCCCTGGTGCTGGTGGAATTGATCGAGACGGCGGGTATCTCCGTCACGGTCACCGTACGTGACTGACGCGTGCACTGGCCGCCGCGGCCATCGCTTGCATCCAGCGTTACCGTATAGGTGCCGGGTGAGGCAAAGCTCACGGAGCCGGGATCCTCGACAGTTGCACTCGCGGGGCTGCCGCCGCCAAACACCCATGCGATGGTCAGCTTGTCACCATCCACATCGGTCACGGTGGAACTGAAGTTCGCGCTGTCACCCGCGAGCAGCGTGAGGTCGCCTGTCGGTGTATCGATGCTGCAGCTGGGGGAATGATTGGGCCTGGCATCGTCGTCGAGTACCGTTGCCACGCCGGTACCGTCCGCCAGCACGGCATTCCTGACACTGGAAAGCCGCACCGAGAAGGATTCCTGTGGCTCCACGACCGTGTCGTTGATCAGCGTGACCGGCACGCTTCGGGTCAGCGGTTCCCCGTTCCTGAAGGTCAGCGTGGTGCTCACGCTGCGGTAGTCGCTGCCCGCGATGGCACTGCCATTGCGCGTCGACACCTGCACCGTTACCGGCCGTGTTGCCGACGGGGACGCATCGATGGACACTACGAAGGTGGCAGTTGCGCCGGTCCCCTCGGTCACCGTTACGTCATTGACCCTCAGGTTCGGGGCGGCTTGTGCCGCCGCGCCCGCGAGCAAGAGGCTCCCCAACGCTGCGCGGAAGAAGTTGTGGGCCGTGTTGTTTGTAGTGCTCATCATGTTATCCGCGGTTGAAAGGCGCTCCCCGACAGGGCGGCGTCAGTTGAAGATTGCAGTGGCGGCTTTGACGTCGAGCATCTCGACGGTGCAGGTTGCCGACGTGCCGCTGCAGGCGCCCGACCATCCGACGAACACATGTTTCTTCTTCGGTTTCGCGGTGAGCGTGACGCTGCTGCCCGCCGTGAAGCTGCCGATACATTTATTGCCGCAGTTGATGCTGCCCCTGACCTTGGGACTGCTGGTGACGGTACCCGGCCCGATAGTCGTGACGGTCAGCGAGTAATGCGTCGGGGCCGGCGCGAAGGTCGCGCTCACGGTCGTGTCGGCGCCCAGCGTCAGCGCGCAGGTCGCGGTGCCGCTGCATCCGCCGCCGCTCCAGCCGGTGAACACGCTGTCGGCTATCCGCGGTGGCTGTCAGCGCGACCGCGGTGCCCGTTTCGAGCATCACCGAGCAGGTCGCACCGCAGTCGATGCCGCTACCCGAGACCGTGCCCGTGCCGCTGCCGGTCTTGTTCGACCGTCAGCGAGTACTGCTTCTTGGCGAAGATCGCGGTCACCGACGCGTCAGCGGTCATCTTGACCTCGCAGCTCCCGCTGCCGCTGCACGCGCCGCTCCAGCCGGTGAACACGCTGTCGGCGGCCGGAGTGGCCACCAGCGTTGCCGTGCTGCCGTCGTCGAGCGTCACCGTACAGGTGCTGCCGCAGTCGATGCCACTGCCCGTGACGGTGCCGGAGCCGACGGTGCTGACGTTGAGCGTCCATTGTTGCGGGGCAGGCCCGACCACCTTCAGCGTGTAGCTCCTGCTCACGGCATTGCTGTCGGCGTCGGTAGCATCCACCGTGAAGCTGTAGCTGCCCGGTGTGGTAGGCGAGCCCGAGAGCACGCCCGGGGAGACCGCGCTGGTGTCCGGGTCCGTGTAGTCGCCGAGCGTCATGCCGGGCGGCAGGCCGCCGGCCGGCGTCACGGTGATCGTGTACGGCGAGTTGCCGCCCACCACGACGGTGCGCGGCGTGTAGGCCTGCGTCGTGTCCCCGTCCGGCAGGTGGTCGACCATTCCGAGCGGCGCCGCGGCATCGAAGCCGACCATCTGCGCGCCGATGTAGTCGCCGACCATCACCTGGGCCGAGCAGTCGATATAGTAGGTGTAGGTTTCTCCGGTGCCCGCATCGACGCCGGTTACCGCGACATTGTTTTCGCTTCCCACGCCGTGCAGGTAGTTCGGGTCAGCGGGGTTCGTGGTCGGGTCGATTTCGCTGCACATCGCCTCGCCGTTTTCGCCGTCCAGCGAATCGACTGGCGGATCGCCCGGATTGGCGCCCGCGGCACTGACGTCGCGCACGTAGTTGTAGAACTCGTAGCGGCGCGTCACGGTTTCGCTGCCGTCGCCCATGTCGTCCGGCGCGCCTTCAAGGGCCTCGTTCACACCGTCGCCGGCGCCGCCGTAGTGCTTCTGCAGCAGCTTCCACTCCGTTTCCACTTCGGCGGGCTCGTTGTTCTGCCAGTCGGCGTCCCCGTCGTCATCGCTGTCAGCCGAGACGAGATCGGCCAGCGCGACGTTTTCCGCGTTGTGCGTGGTGGTCCTGATCACCTTCACCCACGTCGCCTCGCCGAACTCCTTGCCGGCATCGGCCGGTTCGGGATTCGGGGCCACCGGCGCCGGGATCACGGCGACGACCTGGGCGGGCTGCGCGGCGGCCGGCGGGACGTAAGTAAAGCTCGGCGCCCCCACGTTCACCGCGGGACCGGTGACCAGGTTCCCGGCGCCGTCGTCGAGGAGCCAGTTGAACTTCATGGCCGTGGGAGTGCCGTAGTAGCCCACGCCGAAATGCTCGCAGCCGAAGCTGTAGTTCGTGGTGTCGGTGCAGAAGTGGCCATCGGTCGGTTGCAGCGTCTGGGTAGGTACCGGCGTGGATGTCAGAGCGTTCCATGTGCCGTCGGCGTTCTTGGCCGATTCATAGCGTATGAACACCCGGGGATGGGCGGGATCACTGTTGTCCTCCCTGATCTTCGGTGGTCCGTAGTGGTTCCAGTCGTAGGTGTAGGTGATGTCCGTGCTGCGGACATCGTCGATCTCGATCTCGAAACCGTAGCAATCCTTGCCGGTGTCATTGACGGTATCGAAGTTGTTCAGGTCGCCGTAGACCGTGCTGGCAAGAGCCGCATGGCTGGCGAGCGCCATGGCCGCGACGGCAAATGCAGGCTTGATCAATGCTCCGAAAATCAACGCGTTATCTGCTCGATTGCTGGACATGAGGATGCGCTCCTGGGCTGGGACTTCATCCTGTAACGGATGGAGCAGGGTAGAAATTCCCGTATTCCAGAAAAGGTTGTTATCACGGCAACCTTAAGCCAACCTGAAAATCACCGATCGGGGGGGATGGAAGTCGAATAACTGCTACCGGGGTCACGGTATCGAGCAAGGTTGGGCGGGAGAGGCGAGGAAGGCCAGTCGGGACTGGCCCCTCAAAAGGATTCCCACCCCGGCGTCGAGCCGGGGCGGGGACAGCATTGGCGGCAGCCGGTCGGCGGCCGAAAGGGCTCAGTCGCTCCCGAGGATCAGCGCACCGGTCGGCACGCCCACGCCGCTGGAGACCAGCACGTGCTCGACGCGTTCCGGCTGGTTGCACGAGGTGCCGCGAATGAGTCGCGCGCCTTCGGCAATGTTGTTGATGCCGTGGATGTACGACTCCGACAGCAGGCCGCCGTGCGTGTTGTTGGGAAGTCGACCGCCGAGGCGCAGGTTGCCCGCGGCGACGAAATCCTTGGCTTCACCACGCTTGCAGAAGCCGAAGGACTCGAGCTGCATGATCACTTCCGGCGTGAAGGCGTCGTACAGGCAGGCGGCATCGATGTCCTCGGGACCGAGGCCGGACATCGCGTAGACGCGGCGCGCCGCCAGCTCCATTTCCGGCAGGCGGTCGAGTTCCTCGCGGTAGAAGCTGGTCATCTGCTCCTGCCCGCGGGTAGAGGCCTGCGTGACGCCGCGAATGACCGCGGGCTTCTGCTTCAGGTCGCGCGCGTGCTCGGTGCCGGTGATCAGAAGTGCGACGCCGCCGTCGGTCTCCTGGCAGCAGTCGTAGATGCGCAGCCGCTCGGTGATGCGCTTGGAGCTCATGTACTCCTCCAGCGTCAGCGGCTTGCCGTAGCCCGCCGCGGCCGGGTTGTTCAGCGCGAAGTTGCGCTGCGCGATGGCCACTTCCGCCAGGTGCTCGGAGGTGACGCCGAACTTGTGCATATACGTGTTGGCGATCATCGCCACCCAGGAAGCCGGCGTCAGCATGCCGTAGGCCATGTACCACGACCAGTGGATCAGGTCGCTGCTGATGATGTTGCCCGACACACCCTGGCCCATGCGCTGGCCCGAGCGGCCGTTCATCGCGCGCCACACCACGACATTCTTCGCCGCGCCCGTCGCCACGGCCATCGCGGCCTGCTGGATCAGGCCGACCGCGGCGCCGCCGCCGTAATTGATCTTGGCGTACATGGTCAGGTCACCCAGGCCGACCGCGCGCGCCACCTCGACCTCGTCGTTGGACTCGAGCGTGTAGGTCACCAGGCCGTCGACTTCCCCGGGCGCGAGTCCCGCATCGTCCAGGCAGTTGCTGATGGCCTCGCAGGCCAGCGCGAGTTCCGACACGCCGGAGTTCCGGCTGAATTTCGTCGCACCGATGCCGGCGATGGCCGCTTCGTTCTTCATGCTGATCGGCATCTCAGAGTCCTCCCTGGGTGGCTGGCCGGAACATCGGGATCCGGAAGCCGTCTTCGTCCTCGTGGATGTACGCGGTGACCGCCATGCCGAAAGCGACGGCCTCGGGATCGCATTCCTTGAGTTCGGCAGTGATCCGGGTACCTTCCTCGAGGTCGACCAGCACGATGATCAGCGGGTATTCGAAGCCGGGAAACTGCGGGTGATAAAGCACGGTGTAGCTGGCCACCGTGCCCTTGCCGCTGGCGGCGAGCACGTCCCACTCCATCGAGCGGCACTCGCCGCACATGGGGCGCGGCGGGTGGCGCAGCGTCTGGCACGTCGAGCAGCGCTGGATCGCCAGCACGCCCTTGGCGGCCTGCTCCCACCACCAGGCATTGTCGTGTCCCATCGGGGGCTTGATGCGACCGGGTTTGGCCATCGGCAACTCCTGGTACGGTTTTCCGTGATGCGAAAGGGACCCATATCGTAGCAGCAGGCGCGCCCATCGACACCGGCAGAGCACACCGGGGCGACGTTATTCTTCAACCTGTTGATTTTTCGGGAATTCGGTTGCCGAAGGCGCCTCGTTGTCGAGTCTGTGGCGGGGCACTACCGGACCGCCCTGGGGCCTCAGGGCGACTTTTGCCGCCATGAGGCGTACACTGCAGGCCCGCTAGAGGAGAAAGTTGATGGCAAAACCAAGCAGGTCGAGCACCCAAGCCAATGCGGCCGTGCCGACGGCCGAACACCAACGCATCATCGCCGAAAAGACGGCTGCCTTTCTGGCCGGTGGCGGTGAGATCCAGCAAATTCCCAAAGGGGTCAGCGGCTACAGCAAGCTGGGCGGACCGCAAGTGCCGGTCGCCCCTGCAGCGCGCGCGGCGCGCACGACCTGACAGGCTCGTCTCTCCGGGGCGGCGCGACGTGATGCAACGCCGCGCCCCGCTCCAGTCCTTCCACGCACCGCTTCCGGCAACGCCAGGCTGTCGCGTAGTCTCTTGCGGGTAACGCGAGCGCGCGCCGTCATGGCGCGTGCCCGGCGCGAATGATGCCTTGTGCGAGGGCGCCCCGCGCGCGACCATTCGCGCATCACGCAGACAGGCACCCCGAGGAGGTTGCGCATGCGCTCGATCCGGCTGGTTGTCGCGTTGGTTCTCGGCGCCGCCGGGATCGCCGTCGCGCAGCCGAGCGACGTCGACGCGAACGTCTGGTCGCCCGGCAATTACTACCGCCTGCGCATGGACCTGTTCGCGGTGACGCCGCTCGCGGCGGGTGACATCGTGTTTCTCGGCGACAGCATCACCGAAGGCGCGGAGTGGAACGAGCTGTTCCCGGACCTGCCGGTGCGTGATCGCGGGATCAGCGGCGACACCACGGCAGGTGTGCTCGCGCGGCTCGATACGATCACCGCGTCGCGGCCCGCGGCGGTGTTCCTGCTGGTCGGCACCAATGAGATCGCCCCCTCGCTCGATCCGGCGCCGAGCCTCGCGCGCCAGCGCGAGATCGTGGCGCGCATCCGTCGCGAGTCGCCGGACACGCGGGTCTTCGTGCAGAGCCTGCTGCCGCGCGCGGCGGCCTACCGCGAGCGCGTCGAAAGCTACAACGCTGCGCTGCGCGACATCTGCCGCGAGGCGGGAGTCGGCTTCATCGATCTCTATCCGGCATTCCTCGCGGCCGACGGCTCGCTGCGCGACGAGCTCACCTTCGACGAACTGCACCTCAATGGCGCGGGCTACCGTCGCTGGCGCGAACTGCTGCTCCCGTACCTGCACCCGTAGGTTCGGTTTCAGCCGGACTGTGGGTCCGAATTCATTCGGACAATGTTCGGCTGAAGCCGAACCTACGCCGAACCTGCCGCCGGACGCATGTGCATGCCGTCATTTGTCCGCATGAATGCGGACGCACGTCGCGGTGCGGTTATGATCCCCCCATGAGCGAATCTGTGCCCGACACCCTGGTGCTGCTGTGCCGTCCCGGCTTCGAGAAGGACTGTGGTGCGGAGATCATCGACAGCCTCGGACGCACGGGCGTTGCGGCGTGGTGTCGCGCCGAGGCGGGCACCGGGCTGGTGGAGGTGCGCTCGGGGGAAGACTGGGATCCGCGCAATGCGCTGGCCGCGATCCGTTTCGACGAGCTGGTCTTCGCGCGCGACTGGCTTGCGGGCCGGGTGCTCGACGAGCTGCCGGTGGGTGATCGCATCACGCCGCTGCTGGCGGCGGCGCGCGTGCTCGGACCGTTTGCGGGCTGCTGGCTGCAGCATGTGGACACGGAGGAGGGGCGCTCGGTCGGCAAGCTGTGCACCCGGCTGCAGGCGCGTGTCGACGGAGCGCTCGGCGCGGAGCAACTGCTCGCGAGGCGTGCGACCATGCGGCTGCACGTGCTGTTCCTCTCGGGCAGCAAGGCATTCGTGGGGGTCTCGCCGGTGGCCAACGGCGCGCGCTGGTCGATGGGCATCCCGCGCCTGCGCCTGCCGGGGGCACCCAGCCGCTCGGCGGCCAAGCTCGAAGAGGCATTGCTCTGGTTCCTCGGTGACGAGGCCGATCGGCTGCTGCGCAGCGGCATGAGCGCGGTGGATCTCGGTGCGGCGCCCGGCGGCTGGACCTGGATCCTGGCGCGGCGCGGGCTCGCGGTGACCGCGGTGGATCGCGGCGCGCTCAGCCTGGAAGCGCAGCACGCGGGCGCGGTGCGCCACCTCGCGGAGGACGCCTTCCCGTTCCGCCCCGCGCATCCGGTCGACTGGCTGGTCTGCGACATCGTCGACAAGCCGGCGCGCGTGGCGGAACTGATCGAGCGCTGGTTCCTGAACGGCTGGTGCCGCCAGGCGATCTTCAACCTGAAGCTGCCGATGAAGCAGCGCTACCGCGACGCCGCGGTGATGCTGGCGCGCATCGTCGCGGAGCTGGAGACGGGCGGCGCGCGCTACGCCTGCTCGGCGCGCCAGCTCTACCACGACCGCGAGGAGATCACCGTCTGGCTGCGCCGGATCTGAGAGCGTGTGAAACGTTCCGCGCGTTGCGCCAGGCGGGCGCCTTGGCCGATACTTGCGCCCTTTTTTGCGGAGCCAGGACCATGCAGATAGCCAGCGGAACCGTCGCCAGCTTCCACTACACCCTGCGCGGCGAGGACGGCGCCGAGCTCGAGAACTCGCACGACGGCGAGCCGGTCGCCTACCTGCACGGGCACGGCAACATCCTGCCGGCGCTCGAGGAGCAGCTCGCGGGCCATGCGCCGGGGGATACGCTCGCGGTGACGCTCGCGCCGGAGCAGGCCTACGGGCTGCGCCACGCGGACTCGATCCAGCGCGTGCCGCTGAAACACATCCGGGCGCCCGGACGACGGCTCGCGCCGGGCATGGTGGTGGCGGTGGAAACCGAGCACGGCGCACGCCAGGTCACGGTGCTGAAGGTCGGCAAGTTCAATGCCGACGTCGACACCAACCACCCGCTCGCCGGACGCACGCTCAGCTTCGACATCGAGGTGCTGGAGGTGCGCGCCGCGAGCGAGGAGGAGATTACCCACGGTCACGCGCACGGCGCGGGCGGGCATCACCATTGATCAGAGCACCAGCATGCCGCCGTCGCTGACGAGGGTGGTGCCGGTGGTGAACCTCGACATGTCGCTCGCGAGATAGAGCACGGGGCCGATGATCTCGTCGGTCTCGGCCACGCGCTTCTGCAGCGTCGCCTCCTTCGCGGCATCCTCCCACGCCGGCCCCGCGGCGGCCGCGGCGGTATCGAACAGGTCCGAGTGGTAGTTGCCCGGGGCGAGCGAGTTCACGCGGATGTTGAGCGGCGCCCATTCGGCCGCCATCACGCGCGTCAGGGCGTTCAGCGCGGCCTTGGTGGCGGCGTAGAAGCCCATGTACGCCGGCGGCTTGATGCCGCCCACCGAGATCACGTTGATCACCACGCCGCCGCCGGCCTTGCCCATGCGCGGGGCGAGTCGCGAGGCGAGATACCACGGTCCCTTGGTGTTCACGTCGAATATCTTCTGGAACAGATCCGCGCCGAGATCCGAGAGCCCGCCGAAAACGGGGTTCATGCCGGCGTTGTTCACGAGGATGTCGACCCTGCCGAAGGCGCCCCACGCCGCCTCGACCAGGCGGTCGATACTGTCGGTCTGGCCCATGTGCACCGCACACGGCGCGGCCTCGCCCCCGGCGGCGCGGATCTCGGCGCACACCGCCTCGCAGTTCTCCAGCTTGCGGCTGGCGACGATCACCTTTGCGCCGGCCTGCGCCAGGCCGATCGACATGCTGCGCCCGAGGCCGCGGCTGCCGCCGGTAACGAGGGCCACGCGGCCGCCGAGGTCGATGCTGTGCATGGTGAGGTGCTCCTTAAGGTGAGGGCGGGTCGGTCAGCAACCGGGTGTACTCGTTGGCGCGCAGCGCGTCCTCGAGTTCCTGCCGGTACGCGGCTTCCCGGCCCAGTTCGGTCAGTGCCGCGAGGCCGAACTGCAGGCTGTATTCGATGGTCTCGGGCACCGCGCGCAGCACGCCGTGCATCCGCAGCGCGTGCGCCTGCGCAGGGTCGTGGGCGCGCGCGATCACGCGTGCCTGCGGCACGAGCTGGCGGATCGCGATCAGGGCGCGCTCGGTCGCGCCGACGTCGTTCAGCGTGATCAGCACCAGCGCGGCATGCTCCACGCCGAGCGCGCGCAGTATCTCCGCGCGGCTGCAGTCACCGTAGAACACCGGCAGTCTGCGCTTGCGCGCCTGCTCGATCGTCTCGCTGTCGAGGTCGGTGGCGATCCAGCGCTGGCCCGCCGCATCCAGCAGCCGCGCGATCTGGCGCCCGACGCGTCCGAAGCCGCAGATGATCACCTGCCCGTGGGCGGCCTCGTGATCGGCGGCGGTCGCGGGCGGGCCCGCTGCGGCCGGGTGCGGCAGCCGGGCTGCGAGTCGCCTGCCGAGCAGGTCCGCCAGCGGCGTGAGCAGCATGCTGAACACCACCACCTGGTAGAGCATCTGGCGCTGCGCGGCGCTGATCAGGTTCTCGCTCGCCGCCAGCGCAAACAGGATCAGGGCGAATTCCCCGGTTTGCGACAGCAGCAGCGCGCCGTGCAGCGCGTCGCCCGCCTGGATCCGGAACGCGCGCATCACGGCGAAGGCCACCGCGGCCTTGACGGCCATCAGCGCGAGCGCGAGCGCGAGCAGCATCAGCCCGTCGTCGAGCACGGCCTGGCGCTCGATGGACATGCCCACGGTCATGAAGAACAGCCCGAGCAGGATGCCGCGAAAGGGCTGGATGTCGGCGACCACCTGGTGGCGGAACGGCGAGTCGGCGAGCAGCACGCCGGCGAGGAAGGCGCCCATCGCGAGCGACATGCCGGCGTGCTCCATCAGCCACGCCGCGCTCAGCACCAGCAGCAGCGCCACCGCCACCAGGATGTCGGCGTTGCGCTGTGCGGCCAGGAACGGCAGCACGCGCCGCCACACCATGCGCCCGAGCAGCAGCACGGCGGCCAGCGTTGCGAGCGCCTCCAGTACGCCGGCGGGCGAGAACGCCGCGTCGGTCCCACCCTTGCCCAGCAGGTAGACCAGCATGAGCAACGGGGCCACGGCCACGTCCTGCAGCAACAGCACCGCGAAGGTGACGCGCCCGTGATGGCTCGCGAGCTCGCTGCGCTCGGACAACAGCTGGACGACGATCGCGGTGGAGGAAAGGGCGAGCGCGAGCCCGATCAGTGTCGCAGCCGGCAGTTCCAGGCCGCGCCACAGCAGCAGGCCCGCGATGGCCGCCGCGCTCAGCAGCAGCTGTCCGCTGCCGAGGCCGAACACGTAGCGCCGCATCACCCACAGTCGCGCCGGGCGCAGCTCGATGCCGATCGAGAACAGCAGGAACACCACGCCGAACTCCGCCACCTTGCCGATCAGTTCGTACTCGGCGACCCAGCCGAGCAGCGGCGGGCCGACGAGCAGGCCGGCGACGAGGTAGCCCGGGCACGGAGCCCAGCCCGAGCCGGGTCAGCAGCGGCACCACGAGCACGATCGCGCCGAGCAGGACCAGCGTCTGCAGCAGGAAGTCGGAGTGCATCAGCGTGTTCGCCGCCACGGCATCATGCGCTGCGTCCCTTGCGCTTGCGGCTGAGCAGCACCGTGGCGCGGGTCGAGGATTGCCCGAAGCGCGCCATGCGCATGAACGCGGTGCGGTCGATGGGCACGTGGGCCTTGTCGGTGTCGGTCTCGCCGCGCTCGGCCTTGATGTCGGGATCGTGGATGTAGACGAAGTCGCTGTCGATCGCCGCGACCACCACCCAGTGCGGCGCCTTTTCGCGCGTGAGGCGGTAGGAGCTGATCAGCACGATCGGCACCATGCGTTTGGCGAGGCAGGTTGCCATCTGCTCGATGCCGAGCGACTGGTAGCTGATCGGGATCCCGGCCTCGAGCACCTGCTGGTGGTAGTCCTCGTGCACCACCCCCAGCACCTGGCGCTTCTGTTCGTCGCGCAGCCCGTCGATGAACAGCACCCGGTCGTCGTTCAGGAACAGCTCGGCGTGGAAGCCGCGCCGGTGCGCCGCCATCGCCAGCCCGTGTGGCCCGCAGCCGCCGTGCCCGGAGGTCATGAAGATCGTGGTGGCCTCGCGCCAGAGCCGCAGTTCCTCGCGCTGGTCGATCGGCGCGTGCGGATCGAGTGCGCGCATGGCCATCAGCAGGCAGGCCGCGCCGCAGGTGAACGGGGTGGTCTGGCTGTAGTAGGGAACGAACAGGTCCGAGCGCGAGCCGCTGTAGAAGCGGATGCGCTTCTCGAAGCGCAGCGCCTCCTGGTCGTCCTCGTAGTAGTGCGGGATGGTGCCGAACAGGCGGTAGCCGAGCTTGCGGTAGAGCGCGATGGCGGGATCGTTGTCGCGGCGCACCTCCAGCCTGAGGTAGGCGCAGCCACGCTGGCGCACGGCCTCCTCGCCGGCCCGCATCAGCGCCTCGGCAATGCCGCGTCCGCGCGCGGTTTCGTCCACGCAGATCGAGTAGAGCCGGGCGAGGCGGGTGCCGCGGTGCTTCAGCAGCAGGATGTAGCCGGCCACCCCGGTCTCGATTTCGGCGACCAGCAGGTAATCGGTATCGTTCTGCAGGAAACGGCGGAAGCTGCGCCGGCTGATGCGGTCGGTGTCGAAGGTGTCCTCCTCCAGCCGCACCAGCACGTCGAGATCCTCGAGGGTGGCCTCGCGCAGCCTGGCCGGGGCAGCAGGGCGCGCGGCAGGGGCGGACACTTGCTCCGGCGCCTCGGCTGTCATGCGGTCACTCCCCCTGCGGCATTCGCTCGCCGCAGTCTAGCGGCGTGCCGGCGCGCAGGCAAAACCGTGAATTTGATTCGCCGTCGCTGCTTCCGCCGGGCCGCTCTGCTACCATCCGCGTCCATTTCCTGTTATTCCTCCTCGCCGCCGTGCTGAAGATTGTTGTTGATGACCTTGCGGACTGGGGTCCTTTCTACCCCAGCGAACACGTCATGGCGTTCGCCGACTACCTGGCGCTTGCCGAGGAGCCGCTGAAGCAGCCGCTGCGCATCATCAACCTGTGCCGCAGCGACCGCTATCTCTCGCGCGGCTATTACTGCTCGCTGCTTGCCGAGGCGCGCGGTCATCGCGTGCTGCCGAACGTCGCGACGCTGAACATCCTGCGCAACCGCAAGCTCTTCATCCTCGAGTTCGACGATATCGAGGAGCGCGTCGACCAGCTCGTCGCGGAGCACTCGCCCGCCGAGATCGAGTCCTTCAGCGTCAAGAGCTATTTCGGTACCGTGCGCGAGGAGATCCTCGCGCCGCTGGCACGTGATCTCTTCGAGCGCTTCGCCTGCCCGATCCTGGAGATCGAGTTCCGCAAGCGCTCGCGCTGGGAGATCGTGGCGCTCACGCCGCTGGCCCCCGCGGAGTTGAGCGACGAGGAGCAGACCGTCTTCGCGGAGGCCCTGGAGCGCTACAGCCGCGCCGTGTGGCGCCGCCCGCGCGAGCGCACGCGCTACCGCTACGACATGGCGATCCTCGTCGACCCGACCGAGCCGCAGCCGCCGAGCGACGCCAAGGCGATCATGCATTTCATGAAGGCCGGCAAGCGCCTCGGCATCGCCGTCGACCTGATCAAGCGCAGCGACTACGGCCGCCTGCAGGAATACGACGCGCTGTTCATCCGCGCCACCACCGCGATCGACCACTTCACGTTCCGCTTCGCGCAGAAGGCGGAGTCCGAGGACATGGTCGTGATCGACGACCCGACCTCGATCCTGCGCTGCACCAACAAGGTCTATCTCGCCGACCTGCTGCGCATGCGCAAGATCCCCGCGCCCGACACGCGCATCCTGATCCGCCAGCCGCAGGCGCGCACCATGGCCTCGCTGGCCGGGCTCAGTTTCCCGATGGTGCTGAAGATTCCCGACGGCTCCTTCTCCAAGGGCGTGGTCAAGGTCAGGAACGAGGACGAGCTGCAGGAGACGCTGCGCGATCTCTTCAGGAAGTCCGCGCTGCTGCTGGCGCAGGAATACCTGTACACGGACTATGACTGGCGCATCGGCGTGCTGAACAACCGCGCGATCTTCGCCTGCAAGTACTTCATGGTGCGCGATCACTGGCAGATCTACCGCTACGGCAGCTCGGGCGATGTCGACAGCGGGCACTTCCAGACGCTGCCCACGCACGAGGTGCCGCGCGCGGTGATCGAGACCGCGCTGCGCGCGACGCGCCCGATCGGCAACGGCCTCTACGGCGTCGACATCAAGCAGAGCGGCGAGCGCATCGCGGTGATCGAGGTCAACGACAACCCGAGCATCGAGTTCGGTGTCGAGGACCAGTACCTGGGGCTCGAGCTGTACCACCTCATCATGGAGGATTTCCTGCGCCGCCTCGAGGAGCAACGCGTCAACCGGCCGCGCTGAGACCGGGCTACCAGGTGTAGCCCAGCGCGAACACCCATTCCTCGTCGGTGTTGTCGATACCCGGCACCCGCGGGCCCATGCGGTCGTAGTCGAGGCGGATTTCCGCGACCAGGCGGTCGATCAGCGGGATCGACACGCCGGTGCGGGTGATCGAGATTGTTGATGTCCGTATCGACGAACAGCCAGCCATACTCGCCCTCGTGGAACAGCGTCAGGTCGAGCCGCAGCAGCCCCGTTTTCCAGTCGATCCGCCATTGCAGGTTGCCGCCGTTCTCGATGCCGCGCCCGTAGCCCTGCAGGTCGAAGCGCATCACGTCGGGTCCGCCCTGCAGGCGCAGGTTCACACCGTGCCAGGGATGGATGGTGCGCCCGATACCGCCACCGGCGATGAGCCTCTCCTGCAGCGCTTCCAGGCGGTCGCGCTTGTAGTCGAGCTTGGTGTACAGGTACCAGCCGTCCCGGCGCAGGAAATCCACCTGGTAACTCAGATCGGCCTCGTCCTCGGCGGTATAGTCCTGCTTCTCCTCGTAGTCGAGGCTGCCCTCGAGCTCATGGCGACGCTGTCCGCGGCGCCAGGTCGCGCGCGCGTCGGCCTCGTAGTCGTCGGAGAAGCTGTTGCCGCGCTCGCGCGTCAGCGAGGCGGTGACCTTGCCGCTGCTCTCGGCCTCGGCGGTCTCGATGTCGCGCCATTGGGCCGTGGCGGTCGTGCCCTCGGTGCAGCGCAGCGAGACGTTCTTCGCGTCGCCGCTGAGGTGGCAATCCTCCAGCGCCTCGCCGACGCCGACCTGCAGCCGCGCCGCCGTGGTGCTGTCGACGGAGGCGATCGACTTCGTCTCTACCGTGATGTCGCCGATCAGCTCCGCGTGCCACACGATGCTCTTGCCGTCGACGCGCCTGAGTTCGCCCGGAATCAGCGCACCGTTGCGCAGGCGCAACTCCCCGGCGTCGGCCGTCTCGCAAAGCAGCGTCAGGCAAATCGTCGCAATCCACGTCCAGCGCATCGCTGGTCCCCTCGGTCGTGCGCAATCGGGCCATGATAGCAACGCGCCGGAGCGATTACTCCACCGTTGCACCGCCGTCGTTGACAAGCCACGGCGGGGCCTCCTAACGTGCTCCCATGCCTGATTCCCGCACGTGCGCAGCCGCCAATCCGGCGCTCGAGCCTTCTGCCAGCCGGCCGTCACGTGACGGCGTGCTCCGTCACGATGCGCTGGCGGCGCGCCTGGCTGCAATCTCAACCGAACTGAACGCTCACGAGGCACTGTGGCGCGCGGTCGCGTTTCGCGAGCCGGTGCTGCCGTGGGAAGCGGCGCATCCCGGGCTCGCGGCGGCGCTGCGCGCGCTGCCGCTGGCGGCGGCCGAGGCGCTGCACGCCGATCCGCGTGCTGGCGGTGACTGGCTGGCGCGCTGGTTGCCCGTTGAGCGCTGGTGGCCGCTCGCCGGGGTGGGCGCCATGCCGCGCCACGCCCTGCGGCCATGGCCGCGCGAGTTCCAGCGTGACGTGCCGGGGCGCAAGTGGGCGCAGATCGAGGCCTTCGCCGGTGCGGTGCGCGACGGCGGGCACGAATGCCTCGACTGGTGCGCCGGCAAGGGTCATCTGGCGCGCGCCGTATCGCAGCAGTGGAACCGGCGAGCGGTGACGGCACTGGAGCGCGATCAGGCGCTGGTCGCGGCGGGTGGGGAGTTTGCACGCCGCGCGGGGCTGCCGGTCGCACTGCATGCCTGCGACGTGTTGTCCGATGCCGTGCTGCCGTGGTTGCAGGCGCCGCGGCACGCACTCGCGCTGCATGCCTGCGGCGAGTTGCACCTGCGCCTGCTGCGCGCGGGCGCGGCGGCGCGGTCGCCCGCGATCAGCTGCGCGCCGTGCTGCTATCACCTGGGCGCTCGAGCGGGTCGGCTGCGTCGTCTCGGCCGCGGGCCACGTGCACGCGCCACGGCTGCGGCCCGAGGACCTGCGCACCGCGGTGCAGGAGACCGTGACCGCGCCGGGGCATGCACGCCGCCATCGCCGCCACGTGCAGCAATGGCAACTCGGCTTCGACCTGCTGCAGCGCGAAGTGCGTGGCGTCGACGCGTACCTGCCGCTGCCGCCGATCGACGCGACGACGCTGGCGGGCAGCTTCGCCGCCTGGTGCCGCGCGCTCGCCGGGCAGAAGGAAATTGCGCTGCCGGCCGCGGTGGATTTCGCGCGCTTCGAGCGCGCGGGGGAGGAACGCTTTGCGCGCGTCACCGCGCTCGATCTCGTGCGCCACCAGTTCCGGCGCCTGCTCGAGCTGTGGCTGGTGCTGGACCGCGCACTGTACCTGGCGGAGCAGGGCTACCGCGTCGAGGTGGGCGAGTTCTGCTCGCGCGAGCTGAGCCCGCGCAACCTGCTGATCGACGCGCGCCTGTAGGTCGGCATTCATGCCGACAACTGCCTTGAGCTGCGATTTGGCGGGTTCGGCGTTGCCGGACCCTTGTCGGTGTAGGTCGGCATTCATGCCGACACGTGGTGTGACGCGGCTACGCGGCGGGTTCGGCGTTGCCGAACCCTTGTCGGGCTGAAGCCCGACCTACAGCCCGACCTACGGCCCGACCCTACGGCCCGACGTACAGCCTGATCTACGCCGGGCGGCGGGAGCGCTTGGCGGTGCGCGTCGATTCGAGGTAGCCGCCGAGCGCCTCGAGCAGGCGCTGGCGTTCTTCGGGCGTCTCGCGGGTGTGGCGGAACACGTGCGTCGGGTGCTGCTCGCGGTCGAGCCAGAACTTGCCGGTGACCTTGCCGGCCTCGGTTGCGGCGGCGAGCCACACGATGGTGTCGGCGCCTTCCTCGGGACTGCGCAGCGCCGCCCGCGTGCTGCGGTAGAAAGCCGGCAGCGAGCTCTCGACTCCGGGCGTGTCGGCCCAACCGGGATGCATCGCGTTCACCACGATGCCGTTGCCGCGCCATTTTTCGGCCCACTCCTCGGTGAGGATCATCAGCCCGCGCTTGGCGCGCGCATAGGCCGTTGCGCCGGAGTAGCGGCCGTTGCGGCTCTGCAGGTCGTCGACGTCGATGCGCTGCGAATACATGCCGCCCGAGAGCACGTTCACCACGCGCGCCGAGCCCGCCTTGGCCAACAGCGGCTGGAGGCGCTCGGTCAGCAGCCATGGCGAAAGCAGCAGCAGCGCAAAGCTCTTCTCCAGACCTTCGGCCGTGAGCTGGCGCGGGTTGAACAGGGCCCCGGCGTTGTTGACCAGGATGTCGAGCGGCTCCCCCGTGGCGAGCAGGCGCTCGGCCAGGGCGTGCACGTCAGCCATCAGGCCGAGATCGGCGATCTCGAATGCCACGGCGGGGTTGCCGGTGCTCTCGCGGATCGCGCGCGCGGCCTGCTCGGCCTTTGCCGGATCGCGGCCCACGATGGTCACGCGCGCGCCCAGCGCGGCGAGCTCGCGCGCCGCGGCGAAACCTATGCCCGAGGTCGCGCCGGTCACCAGCGCGTGGCGGTCGCCGAGCCACGCCGACACCGGTTTCCAGCGCTTGCGCGAGGCGCGGTAGCCGAAGCGCGTGAAGCGGCACAGCCCGGGCAGCAGAAGGCGGTCGGCGAGCGCGGTGGCAGCCGATTCCCGCGGCGGCTCGAAATTGTCTTCGAGCGCACGCTGCAGACCCTCCATGGTGCTCTTGCCGACCCGGTCCATTACCCCGGGGAAGGCGCGCGACACCGCCGCCAGCGGCGCCGGGAAATCGAAGGTCGCGATGTAGCGCACCCGCGTGCCGCGCGCGGTAGCGCTGAAGCGGATCTCCTCGCGCGCGGTGAACAACCGCGAGTCGACCGTCATCGACATGCGCCGCTCGGGCTCCCATCCGATGACGCGGTAGTGCAGGGAGAACCCCGCCTTCATGTCGATGCGGTACTCGCTGCCGAGCCCGGGCGCACCCGGCGTCAGGCGGGTGCCGCGCGCGACGGCGGGGTCCCACTGCTCGATGCGCGAGAATTCGGAGATGTAGGCGAACACCTCGTGCAGTGGGCGGGCGACCTCGATCGTTTCATCCAGCGTGACTTCGCGGCTCATGAGCGTTCCTCGGAACAATGTGACTGGGCCGGTATACGCGAGGCCTCAGCCGCCGGTTCAGTCGCAAGCGGTGGATTTGCGGCAAGTTCACGTTCCTGGCCGGGACTGTCGGGCGGCACCTGCCGATAGCGGATCTCGACGACGAGCCCCTTGCCGTCCGCGCCGGCCAGGTTCGACACGCCGCGGTACAGCGCAAGACCGCGCCCGCCGTCGTAGGCGAGCTCGATCGGGTCGACGAAGGCGCGCAGCAGCGGCTGCGCCGGCACGATGCGCAACCACAACGCGGCGCCGGGGAGCGCTTGCGGCGCCTCGATGCGCGCCATGCGCAGGCGCAGCGTCTGCAGCCGTGCGGGCAGCGCGAAGTCGAGGTCGATACTCCCGCCCGCGGTGAGGGTGTCCCAGTTCGCCCGCACGAAGCGGTCGAATCCCGAGCTCGCCACCAGCGCGGCGCCAGGCTCCAGCGCGCGCGTTTCGTCGCCGCGCAGCAGCAGGTACTCGCCGTCCTGCCAGCGTGCGCCGATGCGCGAATCGCTGCGCAAGTCGTGCTGCTCGAAGGCCGGCGCGCTCTGGCTGCAGCGATAATCGAGCGATTTCTCCGCGATCAGCGTGCCGTCCGGCGCGCGGTATTCGATGCGGTGGCTGAGCGCGCCGATCGCGTGCCGCTCGCGATAGACCTCGGTGCGCTCGGGCAGCCGCAATGCGACACCTTCGATGATTTGCGGCGTCACGGGCTGTGCCCATGCCGCGACGGCCGTCACCGCCCACAGCAGCGCGGGGAAGACCACGCGGTTCATGGCGCAAGCTCCGCAGTGAGGACGCGCGGCGATCGCGCGAGGAAGACCAGCAGCGGCAGCAACAGCGACCACGCCGGTGCCATCGCCAGCGCGAGCTGCCACAGGGGGAAGCCGGTGGCGGCGGCGCCCAGTTCCACGCCCGCGACATAGCTCAACGGGCCGAACACGGCGCCGAGCAGCGCAGCCAGCCCGAGGCGTGCCTGCAGCCACGCCAGCGAATGCGCGAACGTGGTCGCGAACAGCAGCCACAACATGACGAGCCAGGGCGGGATTCCGCTTGCCAGCGTACCGTGAAACTCGAGCAGCCCCAGCCGTTGCCAGCCGAGGTCCATCGCGAGACCGAGCGGCGCGGCCACCGCGATAAATGCCCAGCCGCGCGCGCTGCGATCGACCAGCAGCCAGTGCAGCGCGAGGATCAACGCGCCGGCGGGCAGCGCCCACGAGTTGCCGCCGGCCACGCAGGCGATCCAGCCGGCCTGGTAGAGGATCGCGTTCAGCACGTTTGTGCGTGTCATGTGTTCTTCGCCTCGTGTGGGTCGCCATTCACTTGCCCGTCGGCGACGACACCGCGTTCGCGGCAAGCCACCTGTCGGCACGAATGCCGACCCACGCGAATGCCGACCTACGGTGCAATCGCGCGAAAGGCGAGCAGCACGCGCTCGCGCGCGCCTTTCAGTTCGACCATCGGTTCCGGGTAGCCCGCCGCCAGCAGCGCCGGGTGGCCCGGCTGCAGCAGCGCCTTCGCGGGCAGCGCGGCGAGCTCCGGCAGCCAGCGGCGCACGAAGGCGCCGTCGGCATCGAAGCGCTCGGCCTGGCGCACCGGGCTGAGCACGCGGAAATAGGGGGCGGCGTCGGTGCCGGTCGAGGCCGACCACTGCCAGCCGCCGTTGTTGGCCGCAAGCTCGACGTCCACCAGCTGCTCGCAGAAGAAACGCTCGCCGTGGCGCCAGTCGATCAGCAGGTACTTGGTGAGGAACATCGCCGTGACCATGCGCAGCCGGTTGTGCATCCAGCCGCTCGCCCCGAGCTGGCGCATCGCCGCGTCCACCAACGGGTAGCCGGTGCGGCCCTCGCGCCAGCGCGTGAAGTCCTCGCCCGCTTGCCGCCACGCGATCGCGTCGGTTTCGGGACGGAACGGGCGGCCGCGGCTGACGCGCGGGAATTCGGCCAGGATGTGGGTGTAGAACTCGCGCCATACCAGTTCGCTCAGCCAGGTCTGCGCGCCGCGCGAGCCGCTGTCCCATTCGCCGAGGTTGTGCGCCAGCGCGGCCTCGATGCAACGGCGCACCGAGAGCGCGCCGATCGCGAGATAGGGCGAAAGCCGCGAGGTGCCGTCCAGCGCCGGCACGTCGCGATCCTCGTGGTAGCGCGCGAGGCGGTGCTCCACGAAATCCGCCAGCCGTGCCCGCGCGGCGTCCTCGCCGATCGGCCACCAGTCGGGATCGAGCGTCACGGCGGGCGCATCCCAATCGGGCAGCGGCGGCGGCTCCACGCGGGGTCTCGCCGCGGGCGCGGCCACGCAGCCCACGGGCTCGCCGCGCACCTGCGCCAGCCAGGCGCGGCGGAACGGGCTGAACACCTTGAACGGGGCTCCCTGCTGCGTGCGCACGGTGCCCGGCGCAAGCACCGTGAAGTCGTGCAGGCAGCGCCAGGCGGTGCCTTGGGCGCGCAGCGCTTGCGCGACGAGGCGGTCGCGCGTGACCTCGTTCACCGCGTATTCGGCGTTGGCGTAGACCGCGGCCGCGCCCTGCTCGCGCGCGAAGCCCGCCACGGTTTCGGGTGCGGCCGCGAAGTCCGGCGCCAGTCGCACCCAGAGCGGTATGCCGAGCGCCGCGAGCCGCTCGCGCAGCGCCAGTACGTGCTGCCACACGAACAGCTGCTTGCGCGCCCCCCAGTCGTGCGCGCGCCACTGGGCCGGCGTGAGCAGGAACAGTCCGGTCACGCGGCCGCCGTCGCGGGCGGCCTCGGCCAGCGCGCTGTTGTCGTCGGCGCGCAGGTCGGAGCGGAACCAGACCACCGTGCTCATGCGTTGCGCGGCCGGTACTGCGGCTTGGCGAGCAGGAACTGCGCGGTGCCGATCGCGCGTTCGCGGAATCCGCCCTCGCAGTAGCAGAAGTAGTAGTCCCAGAGACGCATGAAATCCTCGCTGTAGCCGAGCGCGCGGATGGCTTCGACGTCGGCATGGAAGCGCCGGCGCCACGCGGCCAGCGTGTCGGCGTAGTGCGCGGTGATGTCGAGCGTGTCGATCAACTGCATGTCGGTGTGCTGCCCGGTCAGCGTCGCGATGGCGCCGGTCGAGGGCAGGAAGCCGCCGGGGAAGATGTAGCGCTGGATGAAGTCCACGTTGTGGCGCGAGCGCTCGTAGCGCTGGTCGGGCATCAGGATCGACTGCAGCAGCATCAGGCCGTCGGGCGCGAGCAGGCGGTTGCAGGCCGCGAAGTACTGCGGCAGGTAGCGATGGCCGACCGCCTCGATCATCTCGATCGAGACCAGCTTGTCGTACTGGCCCTCGAGCTCGCGGTAGTCCTTGCAGAGCACCGTCACCCGGTCGGCGAGCCCGGCGGCCGCGATACGCCGCGTGGCGTAGTCGTACTGCTGCGCGCGAGATCGTGGTGGTGGTCACGCGGCAGCCGGTGTGGCGCGCCGCGTAATCGGCCATGCCGCCCCAGCCGGTGCCGATCTCGAGCAGGTGGTCGTCCGGCCCCAGCTCGAGGCGGCGGCAGATGCGCGTCGAGCTTGGCGAGCGAGGCCTCCTCGAGCGTGGCCTCGCGGTGCGGGAAGATCGCCGCGGAGTACATCATGGTCGGGTCGAGGAACAGCGCGAACATCTCGTTGCCGAGATCGTAGTGCGCCTCGATGTTGCGCCGCGAGCCGGCCTTGCTGTTGCGGTTCAGCAGGTGCAGCGCGCGCAGCGCGACGCGCTCGAGCGCCGAGCTGCGGTCGTCGATGGCGTTCAGCAGGTCGATGTTCGCCGCCATCAGCTGCATGACCTTCAGCAGGTCGGGCGTCTTCCAGTGACCGCGCACCCAGGACTCGGCCGCGCCCACGCTGCCGCCGCTGGCGAGCTCATGGTAGAAGGCGCTGTCGGTGACCTGCACGTGCGCCACCAGTTCCTCGCGCGCATTCGCGCTGCCGAAACGCCAGGTGCCCTCGGCGTCCTCGATCACCAGCCGCCCGCGCGGCAGCGCCGCGATGCGCTCGAAGATCTTGCGGCGCGCGAGGCGCGCGGACCAGGGCAGTTGCGCCGTTTGCGGCAGCTCGAGTTCGCGGGTTCTCGCAGTGGTCATCGTGTGGACTCCTTGATCGCCATCGGTGCGGGCGGGTGGGGGTGGAACGGCACGCGCTTGATGAACAGGCGCAGCGCCTCGAAATAAATCGCCGCGAGGATGCGCAGGCTCATCAACGGGTAGCGCACCAGCAACAGCCGGCGCAGCGCCCGGGCATCGAGCGGCTCGCGGTGCAGGCTGAGCGTGGCGTCGAACACTTTCGTGCCGTCGCGGTGGTTTTCCAGGTGAATCCCGAGGCGCTCGCCGGGCTGGCGGCTCATCCAGCGGTAGTGCATGTCCATCGGGTTGAACGGCGATACGTGGAAGCCCTTGGCGAACTCGGCGCGCAGCACGCCGGCGCGGCCATCGGCGGGCAGCACGTAGGCGTGGCGTTCGCCCCAGGGCGTGTTGGTGACCTCGGCGACCACGGCTTCCAGCGTTTCGCCGTCCCCGGCGTAGCAGTAATAGCAGGCGATCGGGTTCATCAGCACGCCGAAATAGCGCAGGTTCGCCAGCAACATCACCGGGCCGGCGGGGCGGCGACCCGTGCGCGCGGCGACGAGCTCGCGCACGCAGTCGGCCAGCGGTCGGGCCGGGTCGCCGAGGAAGTCCTGACGGCGGAACCAGCCCGGCGCCGGGCGCCGGGAAGACCACAACCGGGTGCCTGCGAACAGTGCCGGCAGCTTTTCCACGTCGAGCAGCAGCATGCACATCCGGTAACGGAAGGCGTGCGTCACCGGCGTGAAGCGCCGGTGACGCACCTCGCCGGTGTAGATCGCGCTGGCGCTCACCACGGTGCTCCCAGCGCCTCGGCCACGCGCAGCGCGCTCGCCACGCCGTCCTCGTGAAAGCCGTTCGCCCACCACGCGCCGCAGAACCAGGTGCGGCGCACGCCGTTGATCTCGGCCCAGCGCTGCTGCGCGCGCACGCCATCGACGCTGAACACCGGGTGACTGTAGCGGTAACGGCCGAGGATGCGGGCCGGGTCGATGGCGGCGGTGTCGTTCAGCGTCACGCAGAAGGTGTGACGCGATTCCAGGCGCTGCAGGATGTTCATGTCGTAGCTGAGCACGGGCAGCTCGTCGGCCCCGGCACGCAGGCGGTAGTTCCAGCTCGACCACGCGCGCGGCGAGCGCGGCAGCACGCGGGTGTCGGTGTGCAGCACCACGTCGTTCTCCTGGTAGGGGATGGCGGACAGGATGCCACGCTCCTCGCCGGACGGGTCGCCCAGCAGCGCGAGCGCCTGGTCGCTGTGGCAGCCCAGCACCACGTGGTCGAAGCGCTCGTCCACCCCTGCGCGCGTTCGCACGTTGACTCCGTCGGCCTCGCGGGTGATGCGCTCGACCGGGTCACCGGTGCGGATGGCGCCCGCGAAGCGCCGCGTCAGCGGCCCGAGGTACTCGCGCGAACCGCCGCGGATGGTGCGCCACTGCGGCTGGTCGGTGACGGTCAGCAGGCCGTGGTTGCGGAAGAAGCGCACAAAGAACTCCACCGGGAAATCCGCCATGCCGCGCGTACCGGACGACCAGATTGCCGCACCCATCGGGACCAGGTACCAGTCGCGAAACTCGCGCGAGTAGCCGTTGCGCGCCAGGTAGTCGCCGAGCAGCATGCCCTCGGGAATGCGCGCCCTGTTCCAGGTCGGCAGCGGCGCTGCGGTTGAAGCGCAGGATGTCGCGCAGCATGCGCCAGAAAGCCGGGCGCAGCACGTTGCCGCGCTGCGCGAACAGGCTGTCGATATTGCGGCCGGCGTACTCGATGCCATCCTGGTCGCTGCTGACGCTGAAGCTCATCTCGGTCGGTTGCGAGGCGACGCCGAGCTCGTCCATCAGGCGGATGAAGTTGGGGTAGGTACGGTCGTTGAAGACGATGAAACCGGTGTCGATCGCATGGCGTTCGCCGTCGAGGCTGACGTCGATGGTGGCGGTGTGGCCGCCGATGCGCTCCTCGCCCTCGAACACCGTGACCTCGTGGCGGCGGCTGAGCAGCCATGCCGCCGTGAGCCCCGCGATGCCCGAACCTACGATACCTAACTTCACCCGCCCTCCCGGCTACCACTCCTTACTTGCGCCGCATCTACGCTGGCGCGGCGCCGGTGGATCAGCCGGCTTCGTGGGTCCGGCTTTGTGGGTCCGGCTTCAGCCGGACAATGTTCGCATGAATGCGAACCTACATCGCCTGCGTCTGAACGTCGGCATGAAGGCGGAACTGCGGGTGATCCGCCCCGCCACGGCAGGCGTAAAAGCGCACATCAACGAGCTTTCGAGCGGAGAAAAAGTCGATGTCAGCATCCAGGGTCCTGCGTTTTCCGGGGGGACATGGTTTACATGCCCGGCCCGAGCACCGATCATTGCCTCCCATGAACATATCCGCAATACCAGTGGAACGGGAACCGGACGCGTGGAGCATGCGCCTCGAAGCGGTGGCGCGCGAGCGGGACCGCCAGGCCTACGCCGACCTGTTCCGCCACTTTGCGCCGCTGCTGAAATCCTTCGCGCTCTCCAGCCCCGGTATGTCCTCCAATGCACTCGCCGAGGAGCTGGTGCAGGAGGTGATGCTGAAGATCTGGAACCGTGCCAGCACCTTCGATTCGGGCAAGGCGAGCGCCACCACCTGGATCTACACGCTGGCGAGAAACTGCCGCATCGACCTGCTGCGCAAGAAGTACCGCGTGCGCGAGGAGGTCGATGTCGACGAATTGTGGGACCTGGGCACCGACGAAGACCTGCTGGAGGAGGAGGTGTACCAGAAGCGCATCGAGGTCGATGTGCGCGAGTCGCTGGGCGGGCTGCCGGCGGAACAGCGCCAGATCATCACCAAGGTGTACATGGAGGGCAAGTCGCACAGCGAAGTCGCCGAGGAGCTCGGGCTGCCGCTGGGAACCGTGAAGTCGCGGGTCCGCCTCGCGATGAGCAAACTGAAAGTGATGCTGGACAGATGAGTGGCGCTACCATGACTCATTATCACCCCGACCAATTCCTGCTGAACGATTACGTGGCCGGCAGCCTGCCGGGCGCGGTGGCGCTGCCGATTGCGGTGCATCTCGAGTATTGCCCGCAGTGCCGCGAGGAAGTCGCGCAGCTCAGCCGACTCGGCGCCGAGCTGTTCAACGAGCTCGATCCGGTGCCGGTGGGCGACGATGCCTTCGCACGGCTGCTGGACCGGCTGGACGGCAAGGGCGCCGTGCCGGTCGCAGCGGTGGCGCCCAAACGCCCGGCGCGGGCGCGCGACGGTCTGCCGCGCGCGCTGCGCAGCCTCGCGCCCGAAGGCGTGGAAGAGCTCGACTGGAAGCGTATCAGCGGATCGCTGCGCGCCTCGCGTCTCGGCTTCGGTGATCCCCAGCGCGAAGTCGCGCTGCACCACATCCGCGCCGGGGGCAAGGTGCTGGCGCACGGGCACGCCGGCAGCGAGATCACGGTGGTGCTCAACGGGAGCTTTTCGGACCAGGACGGCCGGTATGCGCAGGGTGATTTCCTGGTGCGGGGTCCGGGCGACGAGCACCGACCCGTGGCCGCCGCGGACTCCGACTGCCTGTGCCTGGCGGTGCTGGACGCCCCGATCCGCCTCGGCGGACTGCTCGGACGCCTGGCGAATCCCTTCCTGCGTATCCATCCGCGCTGAGCGGGAGGCGAGATGAGCGACGAAGCCCGGATGAACGGCGACGAACCGGAGCAGGACGCCGACGCCGGGCAGTCGCAGCAGCAGGCCGACGCGGGGCCATCCAGCGCCCCGCAGCCCGAGCGGCGCGACAGCGACAAGCGCCTGGTCATTGTCGGCAGCCACCTGCTGGTCGCCATGCTGGTGCTATCGATGTGGGCGGCCGCGGATACCTGGCAGGCGGTGACGGGCTTCGCGCTGGCGAGCCTGCTCTCGGTGCTGACGGCCTTCCTCGCCGGCTTCGTGCTCGGCACGCTGGTGCACGAGTGGGGGCATTTCCTCGGCGCTCGCCGCGTCGGCGCCGCCTACACCATTCCCGGCAAGCCGGGACTCTTCGTGTTCAACTTCGATTTCGCCCGCAACAGCGCGAGCCAGTTCCTGACCATGTCCTATGGCGGTCAGCTGGGCGGCGCGCTGGGGGTGCTGCTGCTCTGGCTTGCGGTGCCGACGGACACCGCGGGACGCGCGATGCTCGTCGCCGGCGCCGTCGGCGGGGCAGTCTTCGCGGCAGCGATCGAGTGGCCGGTGATCCGCGCGGTGCGCGCAGGGGGCGATCCCGCCACGGAACTCGGCAGGATCGACCGCGCGGTACTGCAGGGCAGCGCGCTGAAAGGTTTCGTTGCCACCGTGCTGTTCTGGCTGTTGCTGCTCGTCTGCTGATCTGCGTCGCTGGTCTCGCTGGCCGGCCGCCCCAACGGGGCCCGCGGCAAGTACATCCCTGTAGGCTCTGGCGCCGCTTGCTCGGCGATGCGTTCCTGCATCGCCGGCAAGACCGGGGACCGCCATCCATGGCAGTCCCGCTCGCCGCGATGCGGCTCGCCCCTGCGGCGCACGGCCCCTTCCGGTGCGACCGCCCAGCGAGACCGCTCGGGACGCTCAGTGGTACTCCGCGGTCGGGTTGTCAAAGTGCAGGGCTGTCCGCAATCAGCCCCAGCATGATCTGCGCGGCGTCGGTGTAGGTCTTCTCGCCGATAAACGTGTGCTGCGTGCCGGTGTAGATGTCGCGGAAGGCGCGCTCCAGGCGGTTGCCTTCGCGGATCGCCGCGGTGCCCGCGGCGAGATGCGCCCATTGCACGACTTCGCGGCAGGCCTCGGTGGCATAGGTCGCCGCGACGCGCATCTCGGCGCGCATCGCGGGCGTCACCTCCGCGCCGGCGACGACGGCAGTCTCGAAGCCGCAGAAGGTGTCCGTGATCAGCAGCCGCGCGGCACGCCACATGCCCTCGTGGTGCGCGAGGCCACGCTGGAAGGTGGGCCTGTGCGCCAGCGTGCTCAGGTCGCCCATGCGCACCTTCTCCAGTGCCAGCGTCTTCACGTCGTCGAGCGCGCTGCGCGCCACACCCAGCGCCCAGGCGGCGTGGCCGGCCGCGGTGATCGGCATGATGCCGAAACGGTACAGCGGCCCGCCGCGCAGCGGCGCGCGCGTGAACAGCGGGAACACGCGTGCGTCGGGCACGAACAGCTCCTGCACGTTGTAGTCGTAGCTGCCCGTGGCCTTCAGTCCCTGCACGAACCAGCCGTCGGTGAAGGTGACCTGCTCGCGCGGCATCACCGCGACCAGCATTTCCGGCATGCCGAAGTCGCCCATCTGCATCTCGCTGCCGTGCATCGGAATGAAGCCGCCCACGACATAGTTCGAGTGCCCGGTGCCGCTGCCGAAGCTCCAGCTCCCGCTCAGGCGGTAGCCACCCTCGACGCGCTGCCCCAGTCCATTGGGCGCGAACTGCCCGCCCACCGTGCTGCGGTTGCCGTGCTGCACGAAGACCTCGTCGTAGCCGGCCTCGGGCAGGTAGGCCGCTGCGAAGGCAGCGCCGGGGAAGTTCGCGATGCCGATCCAGCCCACCGAGCCGTCCTGCCACGCGAGTTCCTGCCAGGTGTCGATGAGTTCGCGGAACGAGGGCTCGCGACCGCCGGCGCAGTGCGGGTTCATGAACTGCATGAGCCCGCTGTTCCACAGGGCCTCGACCGTCTCGGCGTTCAGCGTGCGGGCCTGCTCGTTGGCGGCGGCGTTCTGCATCACGGTCGCGCGGACGGAACGCGCCATCGCGGGGCCGTCGGGTCTGGCTGCTGCGCTCATGTTCACCTCGGGTGGTCGTTATCCCTGCGCCGTCGAGTGTCGCAGATGCAGGCGCGGGCCTGCACGTTACGCGGCGCTAATGTTTTGTGGGTTCGGCTTCAGCCGAACATGCTGAGCTCGGCCTCGCGCGCCAGCGACGGGGGACAAGCCGGGGTGCACCTTCGTTTACACTGGCGCGGTGTTACACGGAGACGGCAAGCATGACGATCCATCACGGCGGCTGCCATTGCGGCGCGGTGCGTTTCGAGGTCGAGGCGCCGGCGCGCGTCACGGTGAGCGATTGCAACTGCTCGATCTGCCGCATGACGGGTTTCCTGCACCTGATCGTGCCGGCGGCGCGCTTCCGGCTGCTGCAGGGAGCGGAGGGCCTCACGAGCTACAGCTTCGGCACCGGCGTGGCGAAGCACCTGTTCTGCCGTCACTGCGGCGTCAAGTCGTTCTACGTGCCGCGCTCGAACCCGGACGGCTACAGCGTGAACCTGCGCTGTCTCGACGAGGGCACGATCGAGCATGTCGACATCGAGGCCTTCGACGGGCAGAACTGGGAGCGCAGCGCGCACGCGCTGGCGCACCTGTCGCGGGAAGCGGCTGAGCCGGTGGATGCTGCGGGCGCAGTCATGAACGATCACGGCTCGCTCGACTTTCGTGCCTGCACCGCGGACGACGCCGCGGCCGCCGTACCGCTGATCCACGATTCTGGCCCGATCGCCTTCCGCTATGTCTTCTCGCAGCGTCACGAGGCGCAGTCGCTGGAATTCCTGCGCGCCGCCTTCGGCGACGGGCGCGGCGAGTTCGGTTTCCGCAACCACGTGGTGGCGGAGCGCGCGGGCGAGGTGGTCGGTGTGGCGGCGCTGTGGGATGCGCGCGCCAACCTGCGCTTCACCATGGCGGCAGCGCGCCAGATCCTCGGCTTCTACCGGGCGTCGGCGCCGGCGGTGATCCTGCGCGGACTGCGCATGGAGCGTGTCGTGAAGCCCGCGCTGCCCGGTGTGGCCTACATCGGGCACGTGGCCGTGGCGCCCGCGCTGCGCGGGCAGGGTGTGGGGCGGGCGCTGCTCGTTCACCTTCTCGCCAGAGCGCGTGGCGACGGCTTTGCGCGCGCGGCGCTGGACGTCGCCGCCGCCAATCCGCGCGCCCGCGCGTTGTACGAAGGACTCGGGTTTCGGGTGGTGGAAACGCGCGGTTCCGCGTTGCGGGGCCGGTGGGGAAGCGTGCCCGATCATCACTACATGGAACTCGACCTTGGCCACGGACGCTGGTGCGGCGGGTCGCCGGGGATATAATCGCCGCGCTACTCTATCAAGGAGATTCCCATGCGCAAGCTGATACACGCCACGGTGTGGTTGCTGTTGCTGAGCGGGCTGTCGGGCTGTGGCTACAACACCCTGCAGACGGCCGACGAACAGATCAAATCCAGCTGGGCCGAGGTGCTGAACCAGTACCAGCGTCGCGCCGACCTGGTGCCGAACCTGGTCAACGTGGTCAAGGGCTACGCCGCGCACGAGAAGGAGGTGCTCACGCGCGTGACCGAGGCGCGCGCGAAGGTGGGCAGCATGCAGGCCACGCCCGAACTCATCAACGACCCGGAGGCGTTCGCGCGTTTCCAGGCGGCGCAGGGCGAGTTGCAGTCCGCGCTGTCGCGGCTGCTGGTGGTCGCCGAAAACTACCCGAACCTCAAGGCCGACGCCGGCTTTCGCGACCTGCAGGCGCAGCTCGAAGGCACCGAGAACCGCATCACCGTGGCGCGCAACCGCTACATCCAGGCGGTCGAGCAGTACAACGTGACGGTGCGACGTTTCCCGGGCAACCTGACCGCGATGCTGTTCGGCTACAAGGTCAAGCCGCAGTTCACGGTCGAGAACGAGCGCGAGATGGCCAGGCCGCCGGTGGTGGATTTCGGCACGGCACCTGCCCCGCAGGCGAACTGAGCCGGTGCGAGCCGCACTCGCGCGCCTGCTGCTGGCGTTTCTGGCCGCGGCGACGCTCGCGGTCGCCGAAGTGCCGGTGCCCGCGCTCGAAGCGCGGGTCACGGATCTCACCGGCACGCTGACGGCGGAGCAGCGCGGCGCGCTCGAGGACTCGCTGCGCGCCTTCGAGGCGCTGAAAGGCGCGCAGCTCGCGGTGCTGCTGGTGCCCACGACGGCGCCCGAGACCATCGAGCAGTACGCGATCCGCGTGGCCGAGGCCTGGAAGCTCGGTCGCAAGGGCGTCGACGACGGCTTGCTGCTGCTGGTGGCGACGGACGACCGGCGCATGCGCATCGAGGTCGGCTACGGCCTCGAGGGCGCGGTGCCCGATGCCATCGCCAAGCGCGTGATCGCCGAGACCATCACGCCGTATTTCCGCCAGGGCGACATCCCCGGCGGCGTCGAGGCCGGGATGCAGCAGCTGATGCGCGTGGTCGACGGCGAGCCGCTGCCCGCGCCGGCGCCGGCGGCACGCGGCAGGGGTGTTTCCCCCGATCTGCTGGTCTTCGGCTTCTTCTTTCTCGTGGTCGCCGGTACGGTGCTGCGCGGCATCTTCGGGCGCCTGCTCGGCTCGGGCATCGCGGGTGGCATCATGGGCGCGATCGTGTGGGCGGCCAGCCACGCGCTGCTGATGGCGTTCGGCGCGGCACTGCTGATGTTCATCCTCGTGCTGCTGTTCGGCGCTGGCCGCGGTGGCCGCGGCGGCTGGTCGAGCGGCGGCTTCGGCGGCGGTCGGGGCGGGTTTGGCGGAGGGGGCTTCGGGGGAGGCGGTGGTTTCGGCGGCGGGGGCGGCGGCTTCGGTGGCGGCGGCGCCTCGGGAGGATGGTGATGGACTGGTTGCGCATGGTGCGGCACCTGGCGATGCCACCGTGGCGCCTGCAGCGGGCGCTGCCGCGCGCGTCGATGCAGGCCATCGAGACCGCGATCGGCGCCTCCGAGCGCACGCACGGCGGGCAGATCTGCTTCGCGGTCGAGACCGCGCTGGACCTGGGTCCGCTCGCGCGCGGACAGGCGGCGCGCGAGCGCGCACTGGACGTGTTCGCGCAACTGCGGGTGTGGGACACGGAGCACAACAACGGCGTGCTGATCTACCTGCTGCTGGCCGACCGCGACGTGGAGATCGTGGCCGATCGCGGCATTGCCGCGCGTGTCGCCCCGGCGCAGTGGGAGGCGATCTGCCAGGCCATGGAAAGCGCGTTCCGCGCGGGACGCTTCGAACAGGGCGCGCTCGACGGCATCCGCGCGGTGGGCGAGTTGCTGGCGCGGCACTTTCCCGAGCGCGGCCCGGACAGGCTTCCCAACGCCCCGTTCGTGTTGTAGGCGGGCCGTTCCCGCGACGGATATTTCCCACTGTCTCGAGGAAACCGGGCATGGAATTGAAGGACTGCAGGATCCTGGTCACCGGCCCCGCCGGCCAGATCGCGTGTCCGCTGGCGGGGCGGCTCGCGCTCGACAACGAGGTCTGGGGCATCGCGCGTTTCGCTGACGCGGCCGCGCGCGAGCGGGTCGAGACGGCGGGCATCACGACGCGCGCCGTCGATCTCGCCGCGCCCGACTGGAGCGGGCTGCCGGAGCGGTTCGATTACGTGCTGCACCTTGCGGCGGTGATCCCTCCGGGGCTCGACTACGACGCGACGATGCGCACCAACGCCGGGGGCACCGGCCACCTCATGCGGCGCTTTCGCGCCGCGCGTGCCTGCCTGGTCATGTCGACCTGCGGCGTCTACGCACCGCCGGCCGATTCGCGCCACGCGGTGCGGGAAAGCGATCCGCTCGGCGTCAGCCACCAGCCCTACGCGCCCACCTACTGCGTCTCGAAGATCGCGCAGGAGGCGGTGGCCCGCTTCGCGGCCGAGGCCTACGGGCTCCCGACCACGATCGCGCGCATGAACGCGGCTTATGGCGACAACGGCGGGTTGCCCGCGATCCTGCTCGGCATGATCCTCGCCGGTCAGCCGATTCCCGTCCCGATCGGGCGCGCGCCGATCGCGAGTCCCATCCACGATGACGACATCTTCGCGCACACGCCGGGCCTGCTCGCCGCGGCCGCGGTGCCGGCGACGATCAGCAACTGGGGCGGCGACGAGGCCGTCGACGTGCGCGAAATGGCGCGGTACCTCGGCGAGCTGGTCGGGCGCGAGGCACGCATCGTCGAATCGCCCGACGGTATGACGCAGTTCTGCCTCGATGCGACGCGGCGTCGCGAACTGGCGGGACCGTGCCGCGTGGGCTGGCGCGAGGGAATGCGCCGCATGGTGGCGGCGCGCCAACCGCAGCTCTACGCGGCAGCGCGAAACTGAGTGTCCCTGGTGGGATCGCGCGCAATGGAGCCCTGTCTGCCGGCGGCGTTGCGGGCGTGGAGCCTGCTGTTGCTGCCGCCTGCCCTATCCGCGGCGCTGATGGCGTTGCCCGCCTTCGCCTCGTGCCCGCCGAGGCCCGAGGAGGGCCTGCGCTGTGTCGAATACGAGGCGACTGCCCGGTTGCCGCGACAGACGGATGCCGCGCGCGAGGTGGCGTACTTTTTCCGTTACGACTGTGGACATTGCCAGGCTTCCGCGGCGCTGATCGCCGGCTGGCGGCGGAACCTGCCGGAGCGCGTCGCGTTCAAGGCGATGTACGCCACCTGGGAGGATGCGCCTACGCTTCGCGGCCGCGGCGAGCTCGCGACCGTGCACCACGGGCTAGAGGCGCTGGGCGCGACCGATCCCTTGCCGGTGTTCGCGGTCGTGTCGCGCGGCCCGGAGGGGCCGGCCCGCTTTGCCGCGATCGCACAGGCCGTGGGGAGCAACGCGGAGGCGCTGGCCTCGGCAATAACGGCGCCCGGGTATGGCGACCGTTTTGCCCGCGCGAACCAGACGACGGCGGACTATCGCATCGAATCGGTTCCGGCTCTGGTCGTGAACGGCAGGTATCGCATCGAGATCACGTCGTCGGATGCGTCCGCGGTGCAGCGCGCGCTCGCGCTGGCGCGGGATCTGCTGATGGAGGATGCAGATGCGGCACGGACGCCAACGGCCGAGGCACAACCGCCGGTGCGAAAAGCGCAGGTCATCGCGTTCGAGGAGCGCATCGTCGGTGCGTTGAAGGCGCAGGATTATTCCGTGGCGCTGGAACTTGCGGACGAGTATCGCGAGCGCAACTATCCGCTGCGCGCGGAGTTCCTGTTCCTCGAACAGCATGCCGCGCGCGAGGCGGGCCACGACGCCCGCGCCTACTCGGTGATGCGGGAATTCCTGCGAACGATCCCCCGTGAGCACCCGCTATATCCGCGCGTGGAGTCGTTGCACCAGGCGCGCAAGGCGGAAGCGGATGTGCAGCTCGCACAGTTCAATGCAGCCCGCAAGGAGCGTCTCCAGGGCGAGGCGGCGCGCCGCACCCATGCGTTGACCAACGGTGCCGCCATCCTCGAAGCCGTCGCGCGCGACATGGTGACGATCCCGGGCGGGGAGTTCCGCATGGGCGATGTCAATGGCACGGGCGACACCGACGAGTTGCCGGTGCGCAGCGTGCGCGTGCCTTCCTTCCAGATGTCGCGCTACGAAGTGACGTTCGAACTCTATGATCTCTACTGCATGGCCACGGAGGGTGAGTTGCCGGACGACGAGGGACATGGTGGCCCACGGCACCCGGTCTTCAACGTCGACTTCACGCAGATGCTGGCATTCATCCGCTGGCTGAACAGGCAGACTGGCGGGAACTACCGTCTGCCCACCGAGGCGGAATGGGAGTATGCCGCTCGCGCCGGCAGCACGGCGGACTACCCCAGCGGCGATGAGTATCTTCCCGGCCACGCCAACGGCGAGCGCACCGGCGGGGCGGATGGCTGGGAAAAAACCGCGCCGGTGGGCTCGTTTCCCGCCAACGCCTATGGCTTGCACGACATGTCGGGCAACGTCATGGAGCGGGTACAGGACTGCTTCAACCGCAGCTACGCCGGCGCCCCGGTCGACGGCTCGGCATGGATGCGCGGGGAATGCCAGTTCCGCGTGAGCCGGGGCGCTGACTGGCTGAGCGGCGGTCGCTCCATGCGCATTGCTCGCCGCAATTTTCATCAGCCCGAGTTCGGGAGCGCCATCATCGGTTTCCGGCTTGCGCGGGATCTGCCCTGACTCCGCGCGCCGAGGCACGGCCATCGCGTGATCCTGAGCAAACCGTAATCACGGCGCGCGGCGGCCCTGCACAATAATCCGCGCATCACTACTTCCCGGGGCGTGGGGCATGGACGAATTCGATGTGTGCGTGATCGGCGCAGGCTACGGCGGTGCCACGGTCGCTGCGCTCCTGGCCCACGCCGGCCGGCGTGTCGCGTTGATCGAGAAGACCGCACGGGCCGGCGGCAAGACCCAGACCACCGAGCGCAAGGGCTATCACTTCGAGATGTTCGGCGCGGTCGGCATACCCGCGTTGAACTCGCGCTTCCACGAACTGGTCGAGACGCTCGGTATCGCCGCGCGCGTGCCTTTCGTGGTGCCTGCTGGTGACGCGGCGTCGGTACGCTACAAGGCGCCCGACGGCACCTGGCGCTCGATGCGCATGCCGCTGATCGCCAGCGGATCGCCGCAGGAGATGGAGAACCTCAAGCGCGTCTACGGCATCGGCGACGAGGAACTCACTGCGCTCGGCAATTTCTACGGCGCGTTGTTCGCGGTGGACGACGCGCAGCTGGCGGCGCTCGAGAACGTCGGCATGTTCGAATGGATGGGGCAGTTCGGGCTTGCCAGACCGCTCGAAAGCCAGATCTGCATGAACCTGAACACGCTGTTCGTGGTGGCGGTGGATCGGCTCGCGGCCTCGGAAGCGATCCCGGTGCTGCGCGCGCAGGTGCTGGGGGGCGCGGGCCGATATCACCTGGGCGGCTACGGAAGAGTCGCCGAAGCCTGCGCGGAATACGTGACCGAGCACGGTGGGTGCTATTTCACCAAGTGTCGCGCGCGGCGCATCGCGGTGGAGAACGGCCGAGCGGTCGGTGTGGTGACGGATTCCGGCACGATCCGCGCGCGGGCCGTGATCTCCAACGCCGGCATCCAGCCCACGATACTCGAGCTCGCGGGGCGCGAGCACTTCGCTCCCGGTTACGTGCAGCGCGTCGAGACGCTGGAGCCGTCGTGGTCCATCGCCGGTTATCGCTACGTGCTCGATGCGCGCGTGTTCGATGCCGCGCTGATCCCGGTGTTCTCGGACCAGAGCTGGCTCGACGAGGCGCGCTTCGCGGCCATGGCGCGCGGCGAGTGGCCCGACGTGCCGCTGATCGCGATCGATGTGCCCTCGGAGTTCGATCCCTCGCTGGTGCCGGTGCCTGGGCACCAGGTCGCGAATTGCCAGGTGTTCTGCGCCGCGGATCCCGCCTCGACGCAGTGGGAGGAGGCGATCCGCCGCGCCGACGCGGTGCTCGACGAGCTCTGGCCCGACCTGAAGCAGCACATCCTGCGCAAGGAGCCCTACGGCCCGAAGCAGATCTCGGGCATGAGTCGCGACGCGGCCGTTCCCGGCGCCGGTGGCGAGGCAGTGGGGCTCGCGCAGGTGATCGGGCAGGTGGGTGCGTCAAAGCCCTGCGCGCGCACGCCGCTGCCCGGCCTCTACCTGGTCGGTTGCGATGCCGGCGGTAGCGGCTCGGGCACGCACCAGGCGGTGGATTCGGGCTTCAAGGTCGCGGCGATGGTGGACTCCGATCTCCCGTAGCTGCGGCCGAATACGGACACACATTTGATCCGGCTCAACCCTTGGCCAATGGCTTGATCCAACGAACGTCGCGAACTTGCGACGCCGCGAACTTTGCTGTAACAAACACTTATTGGCGCAGCAAAGGTCGCACGATGTCCGGCGGCACTGGTTGTTCGTTGCCAGCCGGGGGTTCCGATGTCTTCTCTCAGTGAACGATTCGCTCTCCGCCCGCCCGTGCTCGAATCCCTCGAGCGGGACCTGGCGACGGCCGACACCTACGAGCAGTGGTACAAGCTCGCCACCCGGCACGACCGGCTGACCGGCGCCGACGAGTGGCGCCGCGACGACGCCTCGCGGCTGTACGACCACGAGAACATCCGCTTGCGGCTGCAGCAATTGCGGCGCCTGCGCAGGAAGGGCGACGACCACGGCCTGCTCTTCGTGCTGAACGAAGGCATCCACGGCAACATGGAGGGCATGGGCAAGGCGCAGCTCTACAAGCGCGCCAGGTGCGGCACCAAGAAGCTGATCGAGGATTACATCACCGAGATCAGCGACGCGCTGGAGTACCTGGCGCCGCGCGATTTCGAGGGCATCCCGTGGGCCGAGCGCATCGAGTTCTTTCAGCGCGCCAGCCACTGCTACGGGCGCTCGGCGCTGATGCTGAGCGGCGGCGGCACGCTGGGCTATTTCCACCTCGGCGTACTGAAGGCGCTGATCGAGCAGGGCCTGTGCCCGGCGGTGATCTCGGGCGCCAGTGCCGGCGCCTTCGTGGCCGCCATCGTGGGCACGCGTACCGACGAGGAGTTCCTCGAATTGTTCGAGGACAACTATCTCGCGCGCGCGCTGACCGCGAATCCCGACAACATCAAGATCGGCTTCGGCAGCAAGAAGAGCATCGACATGGAGGCGGTGAAGCGCGAGATGCAGCGGCTCGATCCCGGACATGACCTTCCTCGAGGCGTACCGCAAGACCGGGACGCAGCATCAACATCACGATCTCGCCCTCCAGCGCCAGGCAGACCTCGCGCCTGCTCAACCACATCGCCTCGCCCAACGTGACCGTGCTCTCGGCCGTGCTGGCCAGCTCCGCGCTGCCCGGCGTGTTCGCGCCGGTGCAACTCGAGGCGCGCAACGCGGCGGGCGAGATCCGGCCCTACCTGCCGTCGCGGCGCTGGATCGACGGCTCGTTCTCGCAGGACCTGCCGGCCAAGCGCCTGGGACGCATGTACGGCATCAACCACTTCATCGTGAGCCAGGTGATGCCGGGCTTGGGCCGCGAGCCGAACCAGGCGGTGGGCATGCGCCAGATCACCCGCGACGCATTCGTCGCCGCCACCAAGGAAGTGGTGCGCGGCAGCCTCGACTGGATCCAGCGGCGCACGTCGGTCGGTCCGCGGCTGGGCATGGCGCTGAACACGCTGAACACCCTGATCGACCAGCAATTCGTGGGCGACATCAACATCTTTCCCGGCTACGGCCTGTCCAGCCTGGGCATGATCCTCAGGATGCTGAACGAGGACGAAATGGCCCACCTGTTCAAGTCCGGCGAGCGCGCCACCTGGCCGAAGCTACCCGCCATCGGCATGACCGGCCGCATCGGCCGCACGCTGGACGGCATCCTGCACGAGTTCGAGGCGAGCGAGGCGCACTGGCTGCGCGCTTCGCGACGTCCGCATGCGGTGCCGAAGCCGCAGCCGGGTCCGGTGCGCACGGCCAGGGCGGCATGAGCATCCGCGCTATCGCCCCTGGCAGCTGACAAGGCGATCCCCGGGCGCCGTCTTCCGGCGCCTGCTATGTTGAACGGAGAATTCAAAGGGTTCGCCCGGCTGCTCCCGTGACCCAATTGCGCAAGATCCTCGAATCCCGCCCGCGCTGGTGCGCGTCCTGCCCTTTGCCGTCTTCCTCGGGCTCACGCTGCTGCAAGGGCGCTTCGGTCCGGCCTCGCTCTACTGGGTCTACCTGCTGAAGACGCTCGTTGGTGCCTGCCTGGTCTGGCTGGTGTGGCCGCTGGTCGCCGAGATGCGCTGGCGATTCGGCTGGGACGCGCTGCTGACCGGCGTGCTGGTGTTCGCACTGTGGGTAAGCCTCGGCCAGGGGTGGGGAACGCAGCAGGGGCTGTGGGGCCTGTTTGGCGCTGCGGCGGATGCGCCCGCCGCTGCGCCGGTGTGGAACCCATTCGCCACCTTCGCGGACGCGCCGGGTATCGCGTGGTTCTTCGTGGTGGTGCGCGTGATCGGCTCGACCATCGTCGTGCCCCCCATCGAGGAGGCGTTTTACCGCTCGTTCGTATACCGCTCCCTGGTTGCCGGCGGATTCGACAAGGTGGCGCTCGGTCACTTCGCGTGGCGTCCCTTCCTGTTCACGTCCCTCGTGTTCGGCTTCGCCCACCAGGAATGGCTTGCCGGCATCCTGTGCGGCGCGGCGTACCAGTGGCTGGTGATCCGTCATGGACGTCTCGGCGAGGCGATGACCGCGCACGCGATCACGAATGTGCTGCTGGGGATCTGGGTGGTGACGACGGGGGCCTGGCAGTTCTGGTAATCGTTGCGAAAGCGAGGAGCCGATCATGGAATCGCAGTACGCGCGCTTTTCCGCGCTGCATATCGACGTCGCGCGCTTCGCGACCGACGATTTCAATCCGTTTCACGATCGCAACAAGTGGCAGCGCATCGAGGGCAACCCCTTCGGGGGGACGATAGCGCTCGGGTTCCAGCTCTCGAGCTTCGCACTGCATGGCGTACCGATGCTGCACGCAGCCGCGCCGCTCGCGCAACGCTACCTTCACGTCCGTATCACCTTTGCCGATGCGGTGCGCGTGGACGACGAGGTCGAGCTCACGATCAGGCCGGCGCAACACGGCGCCGATGGCACCACGGTCAGTCACCGCATCGCGCTGCGTACGGAGCGCAGCCTCGCCCTGACGGGTCATATCCGCTTCGTGCCGGACGCGCCGGGCGATCCGCCCGCACCGGTGGAACCGTCGCGATTGAACGGCATCCGCGATCGCAGCGACGTGCCGGGGACAGCATACTTCCTGAAGCGCAAGTTCATGAGCACGGCGAACGCCAAGAATTTTCTGCTCGGCGCGAATGTCGATCCGGCAATCTATTTCGACGAGCTCGAGGATCGCGTCCGGTTCACGGAATTGTTTCCCGTGAGCCTTGTTTCCTGCGCGCTGCTCGAGCGCGGCACCCGGCACGGCCACGATTTTCTGCAGGCACCCATGGTGTATTCGTATCACGACATCGTGGTCGACCGGGATGTCGCCATGCGCCTGCGCAGCAACGATACGCTCAACATGCTGGTTTCTGCCGGCCATCCGCCGACCGGTGCGACCACCACCGGCCTGCGCCGCGAGCAGCGTGTGCATCTATGCCTTGGCTACACCGGTGCCGGTGAGCGCCTGTTCAGCGCCGAAATCGGCCTCGTCCCGCTGGCCTCGCTCGTCTCCTAGAGCGATTGCCCGTCGTCGATGGTGATCGCCGTGCCCGTGACCTGTCGCGAGGCGTCTGAGGCGAAGAACAGCATGATGTCATCGAGCGCGGACAGATCGACCAGCCGCCGGCGCGGCAGGCCCGCAATCTGGGCGTCGCCCTTGTCGCTGGCGAACCAGTCCGCGTTGAGCCCGGTGAGCATGATGCCGGGGTGCACGGTGTTGACGTTGATGCCGAGACGAATCCACTCCTGCGCGAACTGGCGCCCGAGGTGCTCCAGCCCCGCCTTGAGCGCGGAATAGGCCGCATCCCCCCGGTAACCCATGTGCGCGGTCATCGACCCGATCAGGATGATGCGCCCGCGTTCGTTCTCGCGGCTGCCCGCCGCGATCATCCGCTTCGCGCCTTCGCGCGCGGTGAGGTAGAGCCCGGTGAAATTCGTGTCGACCAGCGTGCGCAGCCGGTCCGCCGGCACATCGGTCGATCGCGCGCCGATCCCGATGCCGGCGTTGGCGACCACCACGTCGGGCGCGCCGAAGGTGGCCTCGGCGGCATCGAAGGCCGCGATGACCGAAGACTCGTCCGTCACGTCGAGCGGCACGGCCAGCGCGCGTCCGCCGGCACCCGTGATCTCCGTCGCCAGCGCTTCGCAGCGCTCCGTGCGCCGGGCCCCCAGTACGACCGCGGCGCCGGCCGCCGCGTAGAGCCGGGCGAGATGCGCGCCCAGTCCGGCCGACGCGCCGGAGATGAACGCGACGCGTGCGGAAAGATCGTACCGGGGCCGGTCCATGCGCTGTCTCGTCCTCTTCCTGGAACCGGCTGTCGTGCGGAAGCTTGCCCGGCGCGGGACAGTCTAGATAAACGGACTGCTCGGGGAAAGCATCAGGTCGGCGCTTAAATTCGCTCTAAACGAGCCGGCACCGTTCGCCGCCGCCAATGTTGCAGAAGCGGCGCCAGAATTCCTCCGGCACGGAATCGTCACCGGCGATGGCCAGCAGACGACCGGAGTCGTCCATGGCGCAGCACTCGATGCGGGTGTCCAGCGGCTGATGGAACATGACCGGATCCATCAGCGAGGTGCGATCCGCACTGGTGATGAAGGTCTGGCGCAATGACACCCGTTACTTGGAGCCGGTCACGGCCACCGGCAGCTTTCTGCCGCTAGCTTCGTCGATCGTCGTCCACTTTCGCGTCGTGCTCACCAGTCGGGCATCTTTGCCGGGGCATGAAATCAGGTGACATCCGGTTCAGCGTGCCGCGCCTGCCTGGCCAGGTTCAGCAGCGTTGCGTGCTCCTCGCGAAGCAGGTCGGCCAGTTCCGGCAGATCAGGCACGGCCCTGCGGCAGGCCACCAGGCCAAAATTCAGCTGCTCCCTGTAGCTCCAGGCCGTGACGTTGAGCCCGACGCCTTCCAGCAGCGGACCCCCGGAGTAGAGCTCCTCGACCTCGAAATCCGCGAGGGGCCTGTCGTAACGTGGCCCCGGGACGTTGGACACGATGAGATTCATGGCGCTGCCACCGCGTTCCGCCAGCCGGAAGTGCACTTTCAGGCGCTGCAGGGCGGTGTAGAGCAGCGGCGGGATATAACTCGCCCAGCTGTGGAAGGTGTTTCTTCCGAGCAGTTCGAGCAGTTCCTTGCCTGCCGCCATGGCCTCCCGCGTTGCCGCGTAGCGCCGGCGCGGATCCCCGATGTCGGTGCGCAGGTAGATCGTGACTCCAGAGGCCATGTTGCCGAACACGCGCTGCGAACCGTCCTCCTCGACGCCGGCGGCGGGCACGGATGCCACGAGCGGCTTTTCGGGCAACTGGTTCCGGGCAAGGAGGTAGCCACGCAGCGCGCCGGCCACCACCGCGAGTACCGCGTCGTTCACGGTTCCGCCGAGACCGTCCTTGATCGCCTTGAAGTCGGCCAGCGCGAAACGCAGGCTCGCGAAGTCGCGCTGACCACACAGGGAACGGTTGAAGGGCGTGGCGGGCACATTGCCCGGGAGTGCCACGTCGAGTGGCCGGGCACGGGTGCGCAGGTAGATCCGGCGCAGGCTCCTGAAAGTCTGTCCCAGCAGTGCCGGAAGCTGGCGGATATCCGCGAGCTGATCCCGCAGCGCGTCGACGATCAGCCGGCTCACCGACGGAACCGGCTCGGGCTGCCAGGGCTTCGCCGGCACGGCCGGCACCTCGCGGTTCCCGACACCCAGGACACGTTCCAGCTGGTTCACCGCAGCCTGCCCGTCCGCGATGGCGTGATGCACCTTGGCGACATACGCGATGCGTCCGCCCGCGAGTCCCTCGATCATCCAGAGTTCCCACAACGGCCGCGAATGATCGAGCGGATGCGAGGAAATCTGGGCGATCACCTCGTCGAGTTCACGGGAGCCACCCGGGACCGGTGCGGCCAGCCGGTGCACGTGCAGGTTGATGTCGAATTCGGGATCCTCGATGGCCACGGGATGATGCAGTCCGAACGGCACCCACACGATGCGGCGCCTGAAACCGGGTATCGCGTCGAGGCTCGCAGCGATGGCCTGCTTGATCTCGGCGAAACCGGGCACCCGCTCTCCCGTGGGCCTGCCGACCAGGATCTTCAGCGTGTGCATCGGTGTGGTCTGCGTTTCCTGGTAGAGGAAATACGCATCCTGTCCGCTCAGCCTCAGCATTGGCGCCGCCCCCCGCGCCCGAGTGACGGATCCACCTTGCCCCTGCCCGTCGCCATCCGCCGCTGCTCCGTCGGTGGGAACAGGTTGTCGCGCAAGGTGACCAGTACCGTGGTCGGCACATCGATTTCGTGGCAGCCAGTCGATACTGCGCAAGCGCGTGATCTCGCGCGCCGCGCCGCCGATTGCCCGCGGGTTGTTGCGGGCAGCAAAGCGGCGACTCAGGCTGCGGCCCTCTTCACCTCGGGGTCAAAGGCGATGGGCATGCACTTGATGCCGTTGACCAGACTCGAGCGCGTGTACCTGATTTCACCGGCCAGCCGCGGGTTGCGCAGGCGCGGAATCACCTCCTCGAGGATCACGCGCAGCTCGAGCCGTGCCAGGTGAGTCCCGAGACAGAAGTGCTGGCCGATGCCGAACGAACGGTGCTGGTTGTACAGGTCGGGCATGCGTTCGGCGCGCCGCACGTCGAAAGCCATGGCATCGTCACCGAAAATGCGCTCGTCGTGGTTGACGGTGTGGTAGTGCAGGATGATCTTGTCGCCCTTGCCGATCCTGTGGCCCGCGAGCTCGACATCTTCCATCGCGGTGCGACGCATCAGGATGAACGCGGTGTTGTAGCGCAGGATTTCCTCGCAGGCATCGGGAATCTTCTCGGGGTGATCGACGAGATACTGCAATTGATCGGGGTGCTCCATCAGCAGGCGCATGCCGTGGCTGGTGACGGTGCGGGTGGATTCGTTGCCGGCGGCGATCAGCATGAGGAAAAACCAGACGAACTCCTCGTCGGAGAGGCCCGCTTCCTTGCCCTTGCCATTGAGCAGTGCGCCGATGATGTCGTTCTTCGGGCTGTTCTTGTGCTGTTCGGCCAGCTTCATGGCGTAGGTGATCACGTTGATCGAGGCGAGCTGCGCCTGTTCCGCGCTGATGGCCATCTCCGGGTCCTGGTTGAACATCATGGTGTTGGTCCATTCGAAGAAGTCCTTGCGATCCTCGGCAGGGATGCCGCACAGCTCCAGGATCGCCAGCAGCGGCAGTTCCGCCGCCACGTCCTCCACGAATTCGCATTCGCCGCGGTGGGCGACCGCATCGACAATGCGCCTGGCATGGGCCCGGAAGCTCGCCTCGTAGGAGTCCACCGCGGCGGGAGTGAAGGTGGCGCGCACGATTCGCCGCGATTTCAGTTGGCGTGGCGGATCCATGTTGATGGTCATGTGGCGGTGTATGGTTTCCAGTTCCTGTTCCGTGAATTCGTCGGCGAGTGCCGAGCGCGCCTCGGAGGAGAACAGCTGGGGATGCTTGGAAATGAAATCGATTTCCTCGCGCCCGGTTATCAGCCAGTACGGAACGCCCCGCGTCGGGTCTTGCATGTAGTGGACCGGGCCGTCGTCGCGAATGCGCTTCAGTTCCTGGTACGGCATGCCGTTGGCATAGACATCGGGGTCGATGAGATTGGCAAAAGGACAGCTCGTCATGACGAATACTCCGCTCCATTGCTGGAGACTAATAGGTTGTAGTATCAAGCTCGAATCCTACGGCCGGTCGCGCCGGCGTCAAAGCGGACTTTCGTTACCATTGGTACAGCCTTGATCTGGCGCAAGACAAATGCTGGCCGGCTGCCATCGAGCAGTGACTCTCCCGGCGCCTGGGCTTGCGCGCATCGAGTGGGCGACTGGTTCAACGACGAAGCGCAATCCCGTGCCGGCTTGAACCGATCGACAGTGCTGTATGATTCGTCGAGTTTTACGCCAGAAAGGTTCCACCGCCATGAGTGAAGCTCTCCCGCCCCGTTTCGAGGGCACCTTCCGCCTGCAGGACGGCCGTACACTGGGATACGCGGAGTATGGGCCTGCCGACGGCAAACCGATCCTGTGGTTCCACGGTACGCCCGGAGCGCGGCGCCAGATTGCGCCGCAAGCAAGGGCACTGGCCAATCGCCGCAAGGTGCGACTGATAGCCGTGGAGCGGCCCGGCATCGGCGATTCCACGTCACACAGCTACGGATCCCTGGCAGATTGGGCCGCAGATATACGCGCCTTTTGCGATGCCAAGGGGATCAACGAATTCGCTGTCTGCGGTCTTTCAGGCGGCGGGCCCTATGCACTGGCCTGTGCCTTCTATTTGCAGGGTCGGGTAGTGGCGGCGACCATTCTGGGCGGGGTGGCACCAGCGGCGGGGGCAGACGCGGCGGAGGGCGGCATTTCGAAACTGGCGCGAAGATTCTCGCCTGTGGTGAAGCATCTGCGCGTTCCCGTCAACTTTCTGATGGTACGGCTGATCAGACGCCTGGAGCCTCACGCCGACAAGGCGGTGGATCTGTTCGCCCGGTTCATGCCGCCAGGGGACAAGGCGATGTTCGAGGATCCCGCGTTGCGGGCCATGCTGCAGGACGACCTGATGCTGGGCAGCAGGAAGCAGGTCCAGGCGATGGTCCACGATGTGGTGATGTTCGGCAAGGACTGGGGCTTTCCACTGAGCAAGATAGAAACGCCCGTTTACCTGCTCTACGGCAACGCCGACAATATCGTACCCGTGGGACACGGCAAGCACATGGCGGCGCGCATTCCCAATGCCGTGTTCCGCGAACGTGAAGGCGAAGGTCACATGGGCGGACTGGCAGCCTCGGAAGAAATCTTCAACGACCTGTTGTCACACTGGCCGCGGCGCAAGTCAAAGCAGCGGTAGCCGGCCAGCGTATCCGGGCAATCCGACGTGCGGATCTGCACCATAAATGTGAACGGCCAATGTCCTGAATCATTGCAAGCGCTCATTCGCGCCCGGATCCGGCAACCGGATCGAACGTTCAGATTTTCAAAGACTTAATATTGGTTAGGCTTTGCATACGATCATGTGCGCCGGGTAGTGTCGAGGTTGAGTCCGGGGCGGAAGCATCCGGTGACAATCTCCACGACATGCCCGGGCTGTGCGGGGGTTGAAAGATGAGGCTATCAGGGATATCGAACTGCCGGCCCCGGCCGAAGGGTGACGACAAGCCCTTGCTCGTGCAGGAGGGTCCGGGTTTTCACCTGGGGATTGCTCCCGAGATCATAACCACCGGCCGTCACGCGGCGCACTTCGCCAGAGCGCGGTACGGGGCCTGGCTCGACGCGGACCGGAGTCGGTTCGACAGCCAGTTCAAGCGCGACTACTTCACGATCGCAGTCGGCGGCGGCAATACCGTCAAATTCGAATACAGGGCGCTGCTGAAGTACCACGCCTACGATATCAACTGGCTGGAGCATGTGCGCTTCTTCTTTCTCGGGGAATCGTGCAACGAGAAGAACCGGGAGAGCTCGCGGGACGCACTGGTGTCGACCTTTCTTGCGCCACTGGCGAACGCATTGATCACCCGGCACGGTACGCTGGAAATCACGCAGAAGCTCGGACTGGGGCCACACAGCTCCAACGAGGAGATCGTGCGGCGACTCGAGCAGGTGATGACCTTTCCCATCGACATGGGCGGGGTCGAAGCGGCCATCGCGCGCGGTGATCGCGAACGCGCGTTGCAACGGGCGAAACAGGAAGCGCGGCGTTATCAGGGCGTCATTCGCGAGCGCCTCGGCCCGGCCATGTCCTTCCACATGATCGTCAGCGGTATCGCAAAGGATGGCGGTATCGGCGCGTTCGCGACCTACACGCCGGAATTGAAGCAGAAGGAACCGGCGGCCATTGTGCTCGAAAAGAGCAACGGCGCTGTCAGCGTTGCCCTCAATCGGGGGGTGTTGACGAGCGCCGAGTGCATCTCGCTGATCATCTCCGGCAGTCTCAAGCTGAAGGCCCTCGGCCGCTTCGAGATGGAGGAAAGCGCCGATTTCGAACAGACCGTCATGGAAACGCCGATTCGCATGTTGCGCGAGACCCGCGAGATAGCCGGGAAGGTCTACATCTTCGCCGACGACCGCGCCCTGCATTTCGAGGAGGGCAGGTTCCAGTTCAACGAGAACGGCGAGACCGTCGAGGTGAAGTCAGAGGTGCGGGAAGGTGAAGAGAAAGGCGGTGTGCACATCCTGCTGGTGCACGGCTTCATGGGGCTCTACAGCTACATCAATCTGCTGATTCGCCTCCCCAGTGCATGGAAAGTCTCGGCCTTGCGCCGCGGCAAATACGCCAAGCAGTTGGCCGACGAGGAGATCTTTCCGCACTACGCCAACGCACTGCGCGAGATCATCCTGCAGAACTGGCGCGACCGTCGACCGACGCCCATCTGCTGTCACTCGATGGCTGGCAGCATTTCTGACCATCTGCTGCTGTCCGTACTCGAGAATTATCACGACGAACTGCCCGAATTCGCGCAACTCGAGCCGGAAGATCGGAAACTGATCGAGGCCTTGCGCGCCGGGGGCATCGTCCACATCGCCACCTGGGCCCCGAGCGATACGCGACATTTAAGCCGGAATTTTGCGGTTTTGAATGCCCACAAGCGCCGGAACGAGGCGCTCGATTATTCCGGTCCCGCCTCCGTCTACGACCTGACCCCCGACGGTGATCTGGCACTCGACAGCGAGCACGACGATGGCCTGCTATCCATCCCGACGGCGCTGCAGAAGCTCATCAACTTCCGGGCTACCGAACGGGTGATGAATGCACTGAACGTGGCGGTCCGCTCCTTGTTCGGAAAGGTAGACCTGCAGAAACGCATGAAGCAGGAGGATACGCCCTATGGGCAACGTCTGCTGGCTAGCCGCGTCGTGAAGAGAGTATCGTTCTATGGAGTGCTGAAAGAAGTCAATGCCGCAATGCATGATCCCTACGAATACCAGGATCGGCACCTGAAGGCGCTGCATGCGATCGTCAAATACGATATTCCCCTGCTGGTCGTTGTTCACAGGGATGATTTCATGGTGTCGGCCAATCGCCACATCCAGGAGCACGAATTCCTGCTGAGCGCGCGAATGGAAAAGGAAGGCGTCCGTCACGAGCAGGATCTCGAGGTGCCGGTGCGCCTGGTCCTGCTGGAACGCGACACGGAAGAACTGTCCGCCGACCCGATCAACCCCCATTTCCTGATACTTTCCACCACCCATGAGGGTGGGGGGAATAATGCCCGCAAGGTCACCGCAGCCATCACCGGTTTCGTCAACGAGGTGGTGGCGCGCGCGATCAGCGCCGGCAAGATCAAGCCGCTCGCCAGCGTCGCAAAGTGGTGTCAGGAACACGAACTGCAGGTGCGCAAGAAGGCATCGCGAAGGAAAGCTCGCGCCGCTGCGGCGGCCTGAGAGCCGGGCAAGCGTTTCGTCGCGCGGCAGTCAGCCGAGCATCGCGACAATGCCCGTGGAATACATCACCCACAGTCCCATCCCGGCACTTGCGCAGCCGACCAGCGCGTTCAGCGCGCGTGCGGCCCTCGCGGCGGCACGCGCCGACCAGCCGAGCGGCAGGCCGATCGCGGTGCCGAGCAGGCCCATGCCGATGACCGAGCCCGCGCCGAATACCAGGATGTAGAGCAGTCCCTCGGCGGGCGAGCGCACGGTGTGCAGCGTGAGCACCACGATCGCGGCCGAGCCCGCCATGCCATGCATCATTCCCACGCAGAGCGCGCGCAGCGGGAATGGCCGCGGATGCGGGTGCAGGTGCGGGTCATCAGCGTGGGCGGCGCCGTGGCCGTGCGAGTGGGCGTGCAGGTGAAGGTGTGGAGCCCCGGGGGCCAGGCGGTTCGCGGCATGCGTGTGCGGATGCACGTGCACGCGCTGTGACCACAGCCGTCGCAGCACGCCGGCGCCCAGCAGCACCAGCATCGCGCCGACGCCGAATTCGAGCAGCGTGGCGAGACGTTGCGGCACCAGTTCGCCGAGCAGCAGCGCGGTGCCGCCGAGCGCAAGCAGCGTCGCGGTGTGTCCGATGCCCCACACGATGCCGCGGCGCGCGACCGCGCCGAGCGTGCCGCCGCCGCTCGCGAGCGTGGCCATCGCCATCAGGTGGTCGGCCTCCAGCGCGTGCTGCAGGCCGATCAGGAATCCCAGCGTCCACATCTCGTACATTGGGGCCGCTCCCGTTCCTGCCTCAACAGATCCGCGGCAATTGCTCGCCGACCAGCATGTCGACCACGCGTTCGCTGCCGAAGGCGGTGCGCAGCGTGACGCGACGGCGCGGTCCCGCGATCACCTCGCCGATGACGCGGCTGTCGGCGCCGGCCGGGTGCCCGCGCATCGCGGCGAGCGTGCGCTCGGCGTACCCGGCGGGCACGATCGCGGCAAGCTTGCCTTCGTTGGCGAGATACAGCGCGTCGAGGCCGAGGATCTCGCACACGCCGCGCACGACATCGCGCACCGGCAGGCTGCCTTCGTCGAGACGGATGGCGACGCCCGAGGATTCCGCGAATTCGTTCAGTACGGTCGCGACGCCCCCGCGCGTGGCGTCGCGCAGGCAATGGATGTCGGGGCAGGCCGCTCGCATGCGCTCGATCAGTCCGTGCAACGGCTGGCAGTCGGAGGCGATCGTGGCCGACAGCGCGAGCTCGCCGCGTGCCTGCAGGATCGCCGCGCCGTGGTCGCCGAGATGGCCGTTCACGATCACCACGTCGCCCGGGAGCGCGCGGTGCGCGCCGATCTCCACGCCCGCGGGCACCACGCCGATGCCCGCGGTGTTGATGAACAGCTTGTCGGCGGCACCGCGATGAACGACTTTCGTGTCGCCGGTCACGATGCTGACGCCGGCCTCGCACGCGGCTGCCTTCATGCTGGCGAGCATGCGGTCGAGCAGCGCGAGCTCCAGGCCTTCTTCCAGGATCAGTCCGCACGAAAGGTACAGCGGCCGCGCGCCGCTCACCGCAAGGTCGTTCACCGTGCCGCAGACCGCTAGCTTGCCGATGTCGCCACCGGGGAATTCGAGCGGGTCCACGACGAAGGAATCCGTGGTGAATGCCAGGCGGTCGCCGTGCGCGGCGAGCTCGTGCATCGCTATTCGCGCCTGGTCCTCGAGCGGACGCAGCAGCGGGTTGCCGAAATGCCCGAGCACCATGCCGCCGATGAGGTCGCGCATGGCCTTGCCGCCGGCGCCGTGGGCGAGCGTCACGCGGCTCATGCGTCGCCCTGCGCGGTTTCGTCGCGGCGCGCGTACTGGATGTAGGCCGAGCACGCGCCCTCGGAGGAAACCATCAATGCGCCCAGCGGCGTCTCGGGGGTGCAGGCCTTGCCGAAGACCTTGCACTGCCACGGCTTGATCACGCCCTTCAGCACCTCGCCGCACTGGCAGGCCTTCGGGTCGGCGATGCGCTGGCGCGGCAGCGGGAACCTGCGCTCGGCGTCCCACGCGGCGTAGCGCTCGCGCATGCGCACCCCCGAGTGGTCGATGGAGCCGAGGCCGCGCCACTCGAAGAACTCGCGCAGCTCGAACACCGCGGATATCGCCGCGAGTGCCGCCGTGTTGCCGTCGCCGTCGGCGACGCGCGCGTACTGGTTCTCGATCTCGCAGCGCCCCGTGTCGATCTGCGCGAGCAGCATCCACACCGATTGCAGCACGTCGAGCGGCTCGAAGCCGGAGATGACCAGCGGCTTGCCGTAGCGCGCGGCAATGAAGCGATAGGGCGCCGAGCCGATGACCATCGAGACGTGGCCCGGTCCGAGGAAGCCGTCGATCTGCATGTCCGGGCGAGTCGAGCACCGCCTTGATGGTCGGGATGATCGTGATGTGGTTGCAGAACAGCGCGAAGTTGCGGATGCCCTCGCGCTCGGCCTGTTGCACCGTCAGCGCGGTGCTCGGCATCGTGGTCTCGAAGCCGAGCCCGAAGAACACCACTTCGCGTTCCGGGTTGGCGCGCGCGAGCGCGAGCGCGTCGAGCGGCGAGTAGACCATGCGCACGTCGGCGCCCGCGGCCCTGGCCTGCAGCAGGCTCAGGCGCGAGCCCGGCACGCGCATCGCGTCGCCGAACGTGGTGAAGATCACTTCCGGGCGCATCGCGATCGCGATGCAATCGTCCACGATGCCCATCGGCAGCACGCAGACCGGGCAGCCCGGGCCGTGCACGAACTCGAGGGTCTTCGGCAGCAGTTCCGCAAGGCCGAAGCGGAAGATCGAGTGCGTGTGGCCGCCACACACTTCCATGATCTGCAGCGCCCGGGTGCGCTTGTGCATGATGCGCTCGGCGAGAACGTCGATGCTCTCGATCACCGCGCGTGCCCTGACCGGATCGCGGAATTCGTCGACGTATTTCATGCGCTGCTTCCCGACGGCCCGCGGCTGTCCGCGAGCAGCGTGTGCACCAGGTCCCAGAGGATGTGGTAGATCGCGACGTGACATTCCTGCACGCGGTGGATGCTGTCGGACTCCACCACGAGGCAGTGGTCCAGGTCCGGGCTCGCCGCCATCGCGCCGCCGCTCATGCCGGCGATCCCGATGGTGCTGACACCCATCGCGCGGGCCTTCGCAAAGGCCGCGAGCAGGTTGTCGGAATTGCCGCTGGTGGAGAAGCCGACCACGCAGTCGCCGGTGCGCGCCATGGCCTCGATCTGGCGCAGGTAGACGTGGCGGAAGCCGACGTCGTTACCCACCGCGGTGATCATCGCGGTGTCCGTGCCGAGATCGAGGGCGCGCAGCGCCGGCCGTCCCGTGGTCACCGGGTGGCGGAATTCCACCGCGATGTGCGCGGCATCGCAGGAGGAGCCACCGTTGCCCATGCTGAACAGCGTGCCGCCGGCGCGAAAGCTCGCGGCAACAGTCTCCGCCGCCGCGATCACGGCTTCGGCGTGGCGCGCGAAGAAGGCCTGCTTCACCGCGATGCTGTCGGCGGCCTTGGCGTGCACCGAATCCAGCAGCCCCTGCTGCACGCGCCCCGCAGCGGGCGCGTCGCCGTGCATGAACGGGTAGAGCGCGCGCAGTGCCTCGTCGTTGGCGCCCATGTGCTTCAGCCTCCCTCCGTCTGGCGCATCGCGGCGATCTCGGTCTGCATCTCGCCCAGCTCGGCGAGGATCGCGAGCGTGCGCTCGGCCTCCAGCGCATCGATGCGCGCCATCGCGAAGCCCACGTGCACCAGTACCCAGTCGCCGAGGCATTGCGCCGGCGTGTGCGCCTCGTCGACGATGCAGGCGATGTTGACGGCGCGCTGTACGCCGCCGACGCTGACCATGGCGCTCGGTGCGTGCGCGTCGATGATCGCAACGATCTGGCCGGGGATGCCGAGGCACATGTTCAGTCGGCTCCCGCGGCGCGCACGCGCGCCTGCTCGATCCAGCCGATCCAGTCGTCCATCCCCGCGCCGCGCAGTGCCGACACCTCGAGCACATCGATGCTCGGGTTCACGCGCCGCGCGTACGCGATGCAGGCGCCCACGTCGAACTCGAGGTAGGGCAGCAGGTCGACCTTGTTCAGCAGCATCAGGTCGGCCGCCGCGAACATGTCGGGGTACTTGAGCGGCTTGTCCTCGCCCTCGGTGACCGAGAGCACCACGACCTTGTGCGCCTCGCCGAGATCGAAGCCCGCGGGACACACGAGGTTGCCGACGTTCTCGATGAACAGCACGCCGCCGCGTGCGAGCGGCAGCGCGTCCATGGCGTGGCCGACCATGTGCGCATCGAGATGACAGCCCTTGCCGGTGTTGATCTGGATCGCCGGCACGCCGGTCGCGCGCACGCGCTCGGCGTCGTTCGCGGTCTGCTGGTCGCCCTCGATCACGGCGAGCGGGCAGCGCGCGCGCAGGCGCACGAGCGTTGCCGTGAGCAGGGTGGTCTTGCCCGAGCCGGGACTCGAGACCAGGTTCAGCGCCAGCGCGCCGGCAGCGGCGAGCCGCGCGCGATTGGCGTGCGCGTAGCCGTCGTTCCTGGCGAGGATGTCCTGCTCGATCTGCACGATACGCGCCTGCGACAGCCCGGGCACGTGCACCCCCGCCGCGCCGCCGCCGTAATCGTGCAGGCCGCTGCCGTGTGCGTGATCGTGGTCGTGTACGCGGCAGCCGGCCGTGCTCGTGCTCGTGCTCGTGCTCGTGCTCGTGCTCGTGCTCGTGATCGTGATCGTGATCGTGGCGGATCTCCGCCTGGCCGCAGCCGCAAACCTTGCACATGTGTCAGTCGACCTCCAGTTCCTTCACCCGCATCTGCGTGCCGCCGACGATCTGCAACTGGTAGCTGCCGCAGCGTGGACACGGATCGCCGCGCGCGGCGATCTCGTGCGCTTCGCCGCAGGGCAGGCACCAGGCGCGCCCCGGGATTTCCTCGATGTCGAGCATGGCGCCCTCGGCGATCGAGCCGCGCGTGACCACGTCGAAGCCAAAGCGCAGCGCCGGGATCTCGACGGTCGCGAGGCTGCCGATCTCGAGGCACACGGTGCGCACCCGCGAGAAGCACTGCGCGCGCGCCTGTTCCGCGATCAGTTGCAGGATGGATTCGCAGAGTGCCATCTCATGCATGGCTGTCGTCCTCGATCGCATAGGCCACGCAGGGATCGATGCACTCCACCACCAGCGCGGCGCGCTGGCGGGCGCGGGCGTCGCAGGGCAGGGCGCCGAGGCAGGCGGCCATCACGCCGCGCGGATGACAGTTCCAGTCCGTGGGCGCCAGGATCCGCGCGTCCTCCACCCGATCGCCCTGCAGCCTCACACGGTGGGCAAGCCGGCCGCGCGCCGTCTCGACGATGCCGAATCCGGTCGCACCGTCGGCGAAGGCACCGACCGGGCCAGGCACCGTGGCATGCAGCCGCTCGGCCAGTTGGGCGATCTCCACCAGTCGTGCGACGCTGCGCGCGATCAGTCCATGCCCCCAGCGTGCGCTGAATGCCACGACCAGCGGATGCGTGTGCTGGCGGGCGTAGGCGCCCGTTTCACAGGGCACGCCCTGCCATTGCGGGTTCGTGCCCGGGAAATCCTCCTCGAAGCATGCCACGAGCCCATGCCGCGTGAACTCGGGCAGGGCTGGCAGCATGGCCGCGCCGACGCCCGCGTGACCCTGATCGACCAGCCATTGCAGGAAGCGCGGGCCGAGCGCGCGCGAGCCGGACAGCTCCAGCGCCGCGTCGACGCTGGCAAGCCTGCGCCATTCGCCGGGCGGACAGCCGAGAATCTGGCGCTCGATCAGCGCATCGATCCCGGTGAGCGCAGCAGCCGTTTCGCCTGCCGCGGGCCGCGCGCGATCGGCCGCGGCAAGGACGCTCCATTGCGTGCCGAGCGCGCTCGACAGCCGTTCCGGCAAGCGCATCACGTCGCGCAGGATCTCCGGGTGAACACGATGCTCCAGTGCCGCACTCCAGCCGAGCAGGATGCGCAGCAGATGCTCGCGCAGCGCCTCGCCATCCACCACCGTGTCGCGCGCCAGTCGCTGCTGCGGCCCTAGCGCCTCGCCGCGGGCCGCCCGCATCGCGGCGCTGGCCGCCGCGCGATGCGCCCAGCCGCAGACCGCGTAGAGCGTGGGCAGCAGGGTCAACACCTCCTGCGCGCCGCGCCCCGCGAACAGGCGCGCTGCCTGGTGCCGCTGCGCGGATATCAGGGTCGCGCCGCGCGCACCGAGGCGCACCGTCAGTCGTCCTTCCAGCGTGGCGAGGCTCATGCGTCGTCCCGGAGCACCATGAACTGCTGGCGCTCGCCGTCGCATTCCGGGCAGCGCCAGTCGTGCGGAAGCGCCGCGAAGGGCGTCCCCGGCGGGATTTGCCACACCGGGTCGCCGGCGTGCGGATCGTAGACGTACCAGCAGATCTTGCACTCCATGCGTGCGTCGTCGGCGATGCGCGCGGCGTCGCCGAGAAAGGAGCCTTCGAAGCGCGGCCCGCTCATTGCAGGGCTTCGAGGATGCCGGCGAGGCGCTCGGCGCTGTCGGCGAAATCCTCCGCGGCCGCCATGGCCTCGGTCGGCACGTCGCGTACCACCAGCGTGTTCAGGATCAGTTTCTCGTCGTTGTTGAAGTGTTGTACCCACCAGACCTGCGGCAGCGCGGTAGCCGAGATCCGGCAGTTGCCGTAGCCGCGCGAGAGCATGAGGATCCCGCCGGCGCCGAGGCTGGCGTCGATGTAGGCCAGGTCGGTTTCGGTGAGCGGGAGCAGGCTCAGGTTGACGACGTGCGCCGCGTCGCCCGGCCGCCACGCGCGCGAGCGCTCGCGCAGCTCGGCGAGCACCGGCAGCGCGTTCATGATGCCCGGTGGCGGCGCGATCCCGGGTGCCGGCGCGACGTCGGCGAAGGCGAGCGAGCGCAGCGCCGCCGGTACGTCGGCCACTTCCAGCGTTTCGCGGGCCAGCGCCTGGTCCTGCGCCAGGAGCCCGACCCACCACACGCCCGTGAGCCGCGTTTCCTGCACGCGCAGACGCTCGTGCGGCGTCGAGCGCGCGCTGACTTCGCCTTCGCCGAGCACCTGGTGCAGGAAGCGCCGGTTGGCCTCATCGAGCGGCGCCAGCGCAATCGGCCGTGCGGTTGCACCGGCGCGGCAGGCGGCGAGCTGCTCGCCGATGTCGCGCAGTACCCGCAGGCCGGCCTCCATGCCCGCGATCTCCTCGCGCTCGGGAAGCAGCGCGGGCCGGTAGGTCGCCATCTCGTGCGGCATCGGCAGGTACTCGAGCTCGCTGCCGTCTTCCTCCGTGGGCTGGCTTCCCGGTCCGATCCGGATCACCTGGATATCGGTGTCATGCATCTGCCTGCTCCCGTCACTGTTCAGCTGCCGGCCGTGAGGTCCGTCAGCGTGATGCACTGCGCCGCACCCGGCAGCAGCCGTTCGAACTCCTCGAGGTACTCGCTCCAGTCGCGCACGCGCGCGATGCTGCCGCGGCAGCGGTGGCGGTCGCAGACCACCAGCGCGGGCCACTGCAGGAAGCCGAAGCGCGGCTGCAGCTCCTTCTCCGCCGTGCGGGCGATCACCGCGGCGCGCGCGCGGCCGGCGAAGCGGGCCATCAGCTCGGGCAGGATCACGGCCACGTCGTTCGCTTCCGGGTAATTGGCCGGGTCCTCGCTGAAGAACAGCACGCTGGCGCTGTCGTGGTCGAGAAAGGCACCCAGCGTTGCGGCGTCGAGCACAGGGTAACCCAATTGTTCAGTCAGCCGGTCGATCAGCGGGGAACTCATTCAGTTCTTCTCCGTGGCGGGTCGCAGAAACTCGGGCAGCTCGGGCTCGCGCCCGATCAGGTCGGCGAACAGGTGTTCGAAGGGCTGGCCCGACATCGCTGCATCGAGAGCCAGCAGCGCATCGCGGACCTGCTGCGCGCGCAGTTCGTCGATCACCTCGCGCGCGGCATCGATGAACACCAGCACCCAGGTGCCGGGCGACTGCTCGCCGACCAGGCGCATGTCGATGCGCCGCGCCGCGCCCTCGCAATCGCAGACGGCCCAGCCGAAGCCGGGGCTCTCCAGCACCCGCATGGGAATGCCTACGCACATTCGCTGGAATCGCCGGAGCGGCCGGGCAGGAAGCGTTCGTCGCCGATGCGGCAGGCCACGTCGGCACCGGGTCGGCCGGCCTCGTAAACCGCCAGCGAGACCTCGCGGTGCACGAAGTCGGGGAGGTGAGCGGTGTCCGGGCGTTCCCGCGCGACGACGCCGCAGCCGGCGAGGTGTTCGAGCGCGACCGCGAGCGCCGGTTCGATCTGCGCCTTCACGGGCTCGCGCAGGCTGCCGCCGAAGTCCTCGAGCTCGACCGGCTGCACGCCGATGAGCAGCAGGTCACGCGGGCACTGGCCCATCAGCCCCGCGAGCGCGAGCACCTCCTGGAAGCCGGTCTGGTGCAGGCTGACCTTCCTGGCTCCCATGAAGCGTGGCACGTCGTCGCCGCGCACGCAGTGCAGGGTCCCGGCGGGCAGTCCGTAGTCGACCGCGTCGAACACCACGAGCACGTCCGCGTCGCGCACCAGGTCGACGAGGTAGAGGCCCTGCGTGCCGCCGTCCTCCAGCCGCACGTTGTCCGGGAACGCGTAGCGGCGCGCGAGTTCCTCGACCGCGCGCACGCCGAAGCCCTCGTCGGCCCACAGGATGTTGCCGATCCCGAGCACCAGGATCCTGGGTACGGCCGTCATCGTCATGCAGCGCTCAGGCGCTGTCGTCCTTGTAGTAACGCCAGCCGTTCAGCATCGAGCTCACCAGGTGGCTGCGCCCCATGATGTCCTCGCGAACCGCCATGTACACGTGGATCATCACGAACACCAGCACGTACCACATCCCGAGGTGGTGCCAGGTGTGGACGTCCTGGCTCTGGCCGAACAGGGGTATCACCCACGTGGTGAATGCGCTGTGCGCCCAGCTGCCTTCGCCCGTGCCCTCGCCGTAGAGCGCGAACCCGGTCACGATCATGAAGAGCGCGCCGAGCACGAACATCAGGAACATCGCAAGGCTCGCCAGCGGGTTGTGTCCGAGGTGGACGAGGGGTTCCTTTTCGAGGAACAGGTACCAGCGAACCTCGGTCCAGAGTCCCTTCCAGAAGCTCGCGCGCCAGACCGGGACCACGAAGAGCTGGCGCGAGACGCGGTTGCCGACAAAGGCCCAGTAGATCCGTAGCGTCATCGACGCCGCGAGCAAATAGCCCGCGGTGAAGTGCGCGAAGCGGATGTAGCCCATCACGAAGTGCTCCGAGGCCTCGCCGGGCACGCTGGGCAGCGGCGAGCCGATCAGGTACCCGGTGACGGCGAGCACCGTGATCGAGAGCGCCGAGACCCAGTGGCAGATCCGCACGGGTGCCTCGTAGATGTAGATCATGTCCTGCGTGCTGGCCATTGCTCGATCTCCGCGAGGGGCGGGCCGCGCGCGGCCCGCAGCCGGTCAACGTACCTGTACCTTGCTCATCTCGGCTCCGTCCGGGCCCATCACGTGCGCCGCGCACGCGAGGCAGGGGTCGAAGCTGTGCAGGGTGCGCAGGATCTCCAGGGGTTCGTCCGCCTTGGCGAGCGGTGTGCCGAGCAACGCCGCCTCGAAGGCGCCGATGTTGCCGGCCGGGTCGCGCGGCGAGCCGTTCCACGTGGTCGGCACCACGCACTGGTAGTTCTCGATGCGTCCGTCCCGGATGCGGATCCAGTGCCCGAGCGCGCCGCGCGGCGCTTCGGCGGCACCGACGCCCTTGGCTTCCTTCGGCCACGTCGACGGATCCCACTTTTCCACGTTGGCCGTGGCGAGGTCGCCGTTCCTGATGTTCTGCACCAGCTTGTCCTGGAAGTGCTTCATCAATTGGGCGCTATAGCTGGCTTCGAGGCCGCGCGCCGCCGTGCGCCCCAGCGTCGAGAAGATCGCGGTGAGCGGCAGCCCGAGATCGGTCAGCACCTTGTCGACCGGCTCCTTGAACTCGGGGATCCCCTTCGCATAACCGATCACATAGCGTGCCAGCGGCCCGACTTCCATGGCGTGTCCGCGCCAGCGCGGTGCCTTGATCCACGAGTACTTGGCGCCCTCGTCGATCTCCTCGATGCGCGTACGGGTACCCTTTGTGTTCGGTCCAAGCTCGTAGTTCGCCTCGGTCACGCCGTCCCAGGGGTGCAGGCCCTTGCTCTCGTCGCCATAGCTGAACCACGAGTGCGCGACGAACTCCTGGATCTCGTCGGGATTGCGCAGGTCGACGTCGTGCACCTCGGCCAGATTGCCGTTGATGATCGCGCCGCGCGGGAAGCGCAGGTTCGCGTGAGAATAGTCGTTGGCGTTCTCGGGGATCTCGCCGTAGGACATCACGGCCTGGGAGCTGAGGCCGCCACCGTGCTGCCAGTCCTTGTAGAAGCTCGCGATCGCGAGCAGGTCGGGGATGTAGACCTGGTCGATGAACTCGATGCTGCGGTCGATGATGCCGCTGATCAGGTTCAGCCGTTCCATGTTGATGGCGCCGACCGCGCCGGTATCGTGCACGTTGATCGCGCAGGGCACGCCGCCGACCAGCCAGTTCGGGTGCGGGTTCTTGCCGCCGTAGATCGTGTGGATCTTCACGATCTCCTTCTGGAAATCGAGCGCTTCCAGGTAATGCGTCACCGCCATCAGGTTCGCTTCCGCCGGCAGGCGGTAGGCGGGGCTGCCCCAGTAGCCGTTCATGAACGGACCGAGCTGGCCGGATTCCACGAACCTCTTCAGCCGGTTCTGCACGTCGCGGAAATAGCCGGGCGAGGAGTTGGGCCAGCTGCTGATCGACTGCGCGAGCTCCGACGTCGCCTTCGGATCGGCGTTCAGCGCGGACACCACGTCCACCCAGTCGAGCGCGTGCAGGTGATAGAAGTGGACCAGGTGGTCCTGCACCTGCAGGCACAGCGCCATCACGTTGCGGATCGAGTTGGCGTTCTCGGGGATCATGATGCCCAGCGCATCCTCCACCGCGCGCACCGAGGCGAGCGCGTGGGTGCCGGTGCACACGCCGCAGATCCGCTCGGTGAAGGCCCACGCATCGCGCGGATCGCGTCCCTTGAGGATCACCTCCAGCCCGCGCCACATGGTGCCGGTGGACACCGCATTGCGGATCACGTTGTTTTCGTCGAGGTTCACCTCGCAGCGCAGGTGCCCTTCGATCCGGGTCACCGGGTCGACAACGACTCGCCGTCCGCTGGAGTCGAGTTCGAAGCCGTTCGGGGTGGTGCTCATCTAAACGTTCTCCTTGCCTTTGCGTACCGCCTTCACAGCCGTGGCCGCGGCATGCACGGCGATCGCGGCGCCGACGACGCCGGCCGCCGCCATGCCGACCGAATCGGCGTTCGCTTCCACGCCGAACTGCGGGATGTCGGTGAGGCGATCGTAGAACGAGCCCTTGTCCCAGAACCCGTCCTCGGAGCAGCCGATGCAGCCGTGCCCCGACTGGATCGGGAACGACACGCCGTTGTTCCAGCGCACCGTGGAGCAGGCGTTGTAGGTCGTCGGGCCCTTGCAGCCCACCTTGTACAGGCAGTAGCCCTTGCGCGCGGCCTCGTCGTCCCAGTGCTCCACGAACTGGCCGGCGTCGAAGTGCGGGCGGCGGTAGCATTTGTCGTGGATGCGCTGGCCGTAGAACATCTTCGGGCGACCCTGGCGGTCGAGCTCGGGGAGGCGGTCGAAGGTGAGCATGTAGGTGATCACGCCGGTCATGACCTCGGCGATCGGCGGGCAACCGGGTACCTTGATGATCGGCTTGTCGTGGATCACCTTGTGGATCGGCGTTGCCTGGGTCGGATTGGGGCGGGCGGCCTGTACGCAGCCCCAGCTCGCGCAGCTGCCCCAGGAGATGATCGCCTTGCAGTCGGCAGCCATCTCCTTCAGCTGCTCGACGTAGGGACGGCCGCCGACGATGCAGCTCATGCCATCCTGATTGAGCGGCGGATTGCCCTCGCAGGCCAGGATGTAGTTGCCCTTGTACTTCGCGCGCGTCTCCTGGAGGATCGCCTCGGCCTGGTGGCCCGCCGCGGCCATCAGCGTGTCGTCGTAATCGAGCGAGATCATCGACAGCACCACGTCCTTGACCAGCGGGTGCGCCGAGCGGATGAAGGATTCCGAGCAGCAGGTGCACTCGAGCCCGTGCAGCCAGATCACCGGCGTGCGCGGCTTGGTCTCCATGGCGTTGGCGATGCGTGGCGCGAGCGCCGGCGACAGGCCCAGCGCGGCGGTCGTGAGGCTGCAGAACTTGAGGAAGCTTCGTCGCGAGATTCCCTGGCGACGCATGACCTCGTAGAACGTCTCTGGCTTCGGCATGGAACGCCTCCAGATAGGCCGTCACGCGTCCGGGGTGGCGGATCGACGTCCGGCGGCAGGCTGTTGTGCTTTTTACTGCTACTGCGGCTGGAACGGTGCCAGAGACTTTCGCAGCGCTCCTTGATCCAGAACAAGGTTCCGGCGCGCGCCTCAGGCTTTCAGTCGAGTTTGTGCGCGGCGGCGATGGCGGCCTGCCCGAGCGACAGGCCGCCGTCGTTGCAGGGCAGCTCGCGCTGCGCGAGCACGGCAAGGCCGCCGGCGCGCAGCGCCGTCGCGACGCCTTCGAGCACCAGGCGGTTCTGGAACACGCCGCCGGAGAGCGCCACGGTATCGAGCGCGTGCGCGCCGGCCAGCCGTTGCGCGAGCGCGGCGACCGCATGGACCAGACCGCGATGGAAGCGCGCCGCGATGCACGAGCGCGGCGCGCCGCGGCGCAGGTCGGCGAAGAGTTGCTCCCACAGCGGCGCCGGGTCCAGCACCTGCAGTCCGGCGGATTCCCGCAGACCGAAGTCGTACGCGCCGCTTGCTGCCGGCGCCCGCGCCGCCAGGGCCTCGAGCTCGATCGCGGCCTGGCCCTCGTAGCCGATGCGCTCGCGGCAGACGCCCAGCGCCGCGGCGACAGCGTCGAAGAGGCGCCCGCAGGAGCTGCACGGCGGTGAGTTGATGCCGCCGCGGCGCATCGCCTCCAGCGTGGCCAGTGGCTGCGCGGCCAGCCAGGCGCTCAACTCCAGGTCGCCCCAGCGCGCGCGGAACGTTTCCCAGCCGAGCGCTGCATCGATCTGCGCCCAGGTGTTGCGCCATGGTTCGAGCATGGCGCGGGCGCCGCCCGGCAGAGGGGTGGCGGCGATATGTCCCAGGCGCCGGCACCCGCGATAGCCGGCCAGCAGGAATTCGCCGCCCCACAGCCCGCCGTCGGCGCCGTAGCCCAACCCGTCCAGCACGATGCCGAGCACCGGCGCATCGCACGGGCCGCGACCGTGCTCGGCCAGCGCGCTCGCGACATGCGCGTGGTGGTGCTGCACCGCGAGCAGTTCGATCCCCGCGCGCGCCGACCATTGCTCGCCGAAGCGCGTCGCGCGGTAGTCGGGATGCGCATCGACCGCGAGCAGGCGCGGCCGCAGGCGATAGAGATCGAGGTAGAGCGCGAGCGTGCGTTCGAATTCATCGGCCGTGCGCGCGTCCTCGAGGTCGCCGAGGTGCTGCGAGGGCACCGCGCGTGCCGCGCGCAGCAGGCACACCGTGCTTTTCAGTTCGCCACCGAGTGCCACCACTTCGGGCGCGGCGGCGAAATCCCGGTGCAGCAGCAGCGCCGCGGGGGCGTAGCCGCGCGCGCGGCGCAGCAGCCGCGGAGCGCCGTCGGCAAGGCGTGCCACCGAATCGTCGAGCCGGCTCACGATCTCGCGGTCGTGCAGCAGGCGGAAATCGGCGATCGGGGCCAGCCGTTCGCGCGCCTCCGTGTTGTCCGTGCATTGCGGCTCGTCGGAGCGGTTGCCGCTGGTCATCACGAGTGGCGTCTCCCAGGCGGCCAGCAGCAGGTGGTGCAGCGGGCTCGAGGGCAGCATGAAGCCGAGCGTGTCGTGGCCGGGCGCGATCGATGGCGCGAGATCGTGTCCCGCGGCGGCCTCGAGCAGCATGATCGGCGCGGCCGGTGACTGCAGCCAGGCCGATTCCTGCGCGTCGGGGCGCGCGTAGCGCGCGATCGCCGCGAGGTCGCGCGCCATCAGTGCGAAGGGTTTGGCATGGCGCTGCTTGCGCCGGCGCAACTCGGCGACCGCGGTCTCGTTGCGCGCATCGCACGCGAGATGGAATCCGCCGATGCCCTTCACCGCGACGATGTGACCGGCCGCGAGCAGGCGGCTTGCTGCCGCGATCGCGTCATCCGTGCCGGGCGCGGCCCGATCGGGCGTGCTTCCCGAGGCGTCCTCCAGCCATGCGCGTGGACCGCAGTCGGGGCAGGCGTTCGGCTGGGCGTGGAAGCGCCGGTGCGCGGGATCCTGGTACTCGGCGCGGCAGGCGGGGCACATCGTGAACCCCGCCATGCTGGTATTGGCGCGGTCCCACGGTATGGCGCGCACGATCGACAGGCGCGGTCCGCAATGGGTGCAGTTGGTGAACGGATAGCGGTGGCGCCGGTCCGCGGGGCGGCGGATCTCGGCCAGGCAGGCGGGGCAGGTCGCCGCGTCCGGCGTGATGCCGGTCTGCACCGCGCCGGACGCGCTGTCGACGATGCGGAAATCGCCATGCGGCGCCGCGCCCGCCAGCGCGCGCGGCTCGAGGGACTCGATGCGGGCGAGCGGGGGTGGTTCGGCGAGCAGGCGTTCGCACAGGCGCGCAAGCGCCGCCTCGCTGCCCCAGGCGCGGATCAGCACGCCGGCAGGGTCGTTCAGGACCTCGCCGTGCAGGCCCAGCTCGCGCGCCAGGCGCCAGACGAAGGGGCGGAAACCCACCCCCTGCACGGTGCCGCGGACGCGAATCTCGGCACCTTGCATCGCCGGCCGGAACTCAGGCCTTGCTGCCGCGCGCGCGGTGGATCTCCGCCGAGGTGAACGCGCTCATGTTGAAGATGCCGCGCGAGGTCACCGAGGGGATCACCACGTGCGCCGGCTTGCTGAAGCCGGTGAACAGCGGGCCGATCAGCAGCGCGTCGGTCAGCGAGCGGATCAGCCCGAGCGCGATGTTGGCCGCGTCGATATTCGGCATGATCAGCAGGTTCGCGGCACCGCTCAGCTTCGAGTCCTGGTAGATCGTCCTGCGCAGCGACTCGGTCATCGCGGTGAACGAGTGCATCTCGCCGTCGAGCTCCACGTCGGGCAGCTGCTCGCGCAGGATCCCGGCCGCCTCGCGCATCTTCAGCGCCGACGGTGCGTTGGAGGTGCCGAAGTTCGAGTGCGCGAGCAGCGCGACCTTCGGCGTCACGCCGAAGTGGCGCATCAGCTCGATGCTGTTCTTCGTGGTCTCCACCACCTGTTCGACCGTCGGGTCGAAGGTGAGGAAGGCGTCGGCCAGGAACAGCGGGCCGCTCGGCAGCAGCAGCGCGCACAGCGACGACACGTGACGGTGATCGGTGCCGCCGTGGCCGAGAACGCCGCGAATGGTGCGCAGGTGGTCGGTGAAAGCGCCGACCTTGCCGCAGATCAGGCCGTCGGCCTCGCCGCGTGCCACCATCACCGCGGCCAGCGCCGAGGCCTGCGTGCGCATGGCGATCTGCGCCGCTTCCACCGACACGCCCTGGCGACCCACCAGCGCGTGGTAGTGCTGCCAGTACTCGGGCTTGCTGTCGGACTCCTCCGGGTTGAATACCTGCACGTCGCGGCCGATCTCGAGGTGCATCGAGAGCCGTTCCATCTGCGCCTGGATCGCGTCGGGACGGCCGATCAGGATCGGTTCCGCCACGCCCTCGTCGATCACCGTCTGCACCGCGAGCAGCACGTCCTCGTTCTCGCCCTCGGCGTAGACGATGCGGGTCTGGTTCTTGCGGGCCACGTCGATGAAGGGCTGCATGAACAGGCCGGAGCGGTTCACGAACTCGTGCAGCTTGCGGCGGTAGGCCTCGAGGTCGGCGATCGGGCGCGTTGCCACACCGCTCTCCATCGCGGCCTTCACGACCGCCACCGGCACCTCCTCGATCAGGCGCGGGTCGAAGGGTTTCGGGATCAGGTAGTCGGGGCCGAACTTCAGCGTCTCGCCGGCGTAGGCCAGCGCGACCTCGTTGGGGACTTCCTTCTCGGCGAGCCCCGCGATGGCCTTCACGCAGGCGGCCTTCATCGCGTCGTTGATCGTGCTGGCGCCGCAGTCGAGCGCGCCACGGAAGATGAACGGGAAGCAGAGCACGTTGTTGACCTGGTTCGGGTAGTCCGAACGGCCGGTCGCGAGGATCGCGTCGGGGCGCACCGCGAGCGCCTCCTCGGGCATGATCTCGGGCGTCGGGTTCGCCATCGCCAGGATCAGCGGGCGCGGGGCCATTTTCTTCACCGAGGCGGCCTTCAGCACGCCGGGTCCGGACAGGCCCATGAAGATGTCGGCGCCGTCCATCGCGTCATCGAGCGTGCGCAGCGAGGTGTCGCGCGCGTACTTCTGCTTCCACGGGTTCATGCCCTCGGTGCGGCCGGTGTAGACCACGCCGGAGCGGTCGACCAGCGTCACGTGGGCGGGGTCGAGGCCCATGGTGACCAGCAGGTCGACGCAGGCGATGCTCGCCGCGCCGCTGCCCGAGACCACCATCCTCACGTCCTCGATCTTCTTGCCGACGATGCGCAGGGCGTTGTAGACCGCTGCTCCCGCCACGATCGCGGTGCCGTGCTGGTCGTCGTGGAACACCGGGATCTTCATGCGCTCGCGCAGCTTCTGCTCGACCAGGAAGCACTCGGGCGCCTTGATGTCCTCCAGGTTTATGCCGCCGAATGTCGGTTCGAGGGACGCGATGATGTCGACCAGCTTGTCGACGTCCTTCTCCTGGATCTCGATGTCGAAGACGTCGATGTTGGCGAACTTCTTGAACAGTACCGCCTTGCCTTCCATCACCGGCTTGCCGGCCAGCGGGCCGATGTCGCCCAGGCCCAGCACCGCGGTGCCGTTGGTCACGACCGCCACCAGGTTGCCGCGCGCGGTGACCAGGGCCGCGTTGTTGGGATCCTGCTCGATCAGTTCGCAGGCGTAGGCCACGCCGGGGGAGTAGGCGCGCGCCAGGTCGTGCTTGTTCGCCATCGGCTTGGTCGGCTGGATCGCCAGCTTTCCCGGGGGGTAATCGGTGTGATAGCGAATCGAACTTTCGCGGAAAGAGTCTTCCATCGGGCGATGCTCCGGCACGGTGAGCCGGGCGCTCGGTGGCGCCCGGCCGGGGGAAAGGAGGCGGGATTATAGAGAGCGTGGCCCGGGAAGGCCACGCCGGGTCTACTTCTTGACCCAGCTGCCGTCTTCGGCCTGGATGAAGTGGCCGGACTGGGTCTTCTGCAGCGCTTTCTCGGCAGCGAGCAGCTCGACGGCACGCAGCTCGATGCCATTCTTCGCGGCGATCTCCTGGTAGCTGGCGCGACGTGCCTGGTTGATCTCGGTGAGCAGCTGCTTCGCCTCGGGCGGCGCCGAGGGGGCGACGAGCCCGAGGTAGCCGTCGCGTTGCTCGCCGACCCAGCCGGCGCTCTTCGCTTCCTGCACGTCGAGCGCGAGGGCGGCGCTGCCCGCGGTGATCGCGGCGGCGGTGAGCAGAACTTTAAGCATCTTGCGCATAGTCGTCTCCAGGCATCGCCGGGCGCGTGTTCGCGCCCGGAACAGCTTCCTCAGAACAGGCCGTTGTCTTCCTCGAACAGCGATTCGAGCTCGCGGTCCACCTTGACGCGGATCTCGTGCTCGATCTTGACGTTCAGGTTGATCGTGATCGGCTTCTCGGGCGCCTCGACCTTCACCGTCGGCGTACAGGCGGCCGCGGCCAGCAGTGCGAGGAGCACGGGTATCGTGTGACGCAATATCATCGGGTTCTCCATGTGGCGGGTGTCCCCGATCAGGTCCGGATTTCATCCGGACAATTGTCGCCCGGATTCATCCGGACCTACATTCTCTTTTCGAGCCACTCGCTGATGCGGTCGCCGGTCGTCAGGCTCCGCAACAGGGTGCGCAAGTTGGTCTCCAGAGTCAAATTGAGGTGCACCGGGCGCTTTTCGTCCAGGTCGGGGTTGCGCCCGCGTATTCGCGCCGCCAGCGCGAGCTTGCCGTCGGGGGCGTAATCGAGCGTCGCATCCAGGGTGTCGAACTCCAGGTTCGACAGCGCCTTGCGGCTCAGCGCAATTTGCACCGATTCGCCCGGGGGCGGCACGGCGGGGCGGTAGCGGATCACACCCGGGGCGGTGCTGTGCACCTCGCCCTGGCTGACCGTGAACGTGCCGCCCTCGATGTGCACCGGGATCGTGCCATCGAGCGTGCCGGTGAGCGTCAGGTCCGGGTCGTCCAGCAGCTTGCCGATCCGCGCGAGATCGATCGCGTGCAGGCTGAGGCTGGCATCGATCGGTGCCGCGCCGAGCGGGCCGACGGCTGCGGCGGCAAAGCTGCCGCCGAACAGCTCGCCGGCCAGTTCATGCAGTGACCAGCCGGGCGCGCCATGGCGCAGCGTTGCCCGCAGCCGGTTCAGCGTGATGCCGGCGTTGACGCTGTCGATGGTGCAGGGAAGCTCGCTGAACGCGCCGATGACACCGTCCTCGATCGTGAGCGCGAGCGGCGCGCAGTCGAGGCCCGCGACGCCGATGCCCGCGGCAATGCCGGTCAGACGCCGCGCGCTGGCGTCGATCGCGATGCGCACGTGGTCGGCCGTGCCGCGCACACCAGCCGTGGCACGCAGCTCGCCGGCCAGCAGATCGCCGGGCACCAGGGTCTGCTTCGCACCGAGCAGCGTGCGGAACAGCCCCTTGCCCCAGTCCCAGCCGGTCGAGTCCAGCGTCAGCGTGGCGCGGTATTGCGCATCGGCGAAGGCGTAGTCGCCCTGCCAGGCGAGCAGCTTTCCCGGCCTGGCGCGGGAGAGCGCGCCGCTGACGCGCAGCGTGTCCGGGTTCGCGACGAAGGTGGTATCGAGATCGAGCGCCTTCAGCACGTGGACGCCGCTACGCAGTTCGAGCTTGCCGCCGAGCTTCGCGCCCCGGTTCGCGCCATTGGCGGTCAGTCCGGTCAGGCGTCCGTGCAGCGTGGCGCGCGACGCGCTGCCCGCGTGCGCGAGCGCGGCGGCTATTTCCGTGTCGGGCAGCGCGAGCGCTGCGGCGCCCGCGCGCCACAGCGTGCCCTGCGCCAGCGTCAGCTGCAGGTCTTCCAGCGTCCACGCCGCTTGCGTCAGCCCGCGCAGCTGCAGCGCGCCGCCGGCGGTGTCGAGCCGCTCGGGAGTGAACGCCGCGTCGAGCACCAGCGTGAGCGGTGCTGCCAGCGCGAACGTCGCGCCGGCCAGCGCCGCGGTGCAACCCGGGATGTGCAGCGAGGAGTGCAGGGACTGCTGCATCCCGAGTGCGCCCGTGCACTGCCAGCTCGCCTCGCCGCGCGGCGTACCGGCCTTGCCGCCGAGCTCCAGCGTGGCTGTGGCGAGCGGGCCGCTGCCCTCGAACAGGTCGCTGCTGCCGCGCGCGGACAGCGTCAGGTCGCTGAGCGCGACGCCGGCGGCCTGCGCTGCCGGTACCTGCGCCTCGAGCTGCCAGTCGGCGCCGGATTGCGCGGCCTGCAGCACCAGCGTGCCGCTCGGCGCGTCCGCGGCTTCGCCGCGCCAATCGACCTGCCAGCCCCGGGTCGTGTCGGGATGTGGTTGCCATTGCAGCGTGAGCGCGGGGGAGTCGCCGAGACGTAGCGTGGCGTTGCCGCTCGCGCCGCCATCGCTGGCGTCGATGCGGCCCTCGAGCAGCAGGTCGCCGTTGCTGTCGTCGATGCGCAATTGCTCGCTGGCCGCGCTCATGCGGGCCACCAGCGGCCACCAGCCGGCCAGCCAGAAACGCGGCAGCAGTGCGGCGCTGTCCGTCGCCGCGAGGCGCACGTGCAGGGCGCGCATGCTGACCCGTTGCGGTTCGACAGTGAGCGGCCAGATGCCGGTGATGCGCCAGAACCAGCGCGCGTCCTCGACGCGGAGCCGCGAGCCGTTCGCGTCCAGCGCGAGCAGTTGCACCCGTCCGCCGATGGCGGAGACCCGCAGGCCGCGCAGCTCGCCGAGCGCGATGCCGGGCGGCAGGCGCGCATTGAGCGCGGCGATGATGCTCTCGGGGTGCTGGCGCAGCCACAGCGTCAGGGCCAGCGCGCCGAGCAGCAGCGCGGCGGCGACGGTGAGCAGGGCGGAGCGGAAGCGGCGCCGGGTCATGTGGCGATTGTGCCCTGTTTGCCCGGTCCTGGCGTGGCGGCCGGCGCCCCGCTTCCGCGCCGGGTTCAGCCGCGCTGCGAGGAGATGTTGCCGCCGTCGACCACGACCTCCGTGGCCGTGACGTAGCTCGCTTCGTCGGACAGCAGGAAACGCACCACCGCGGCGATCTCGCGCGGTTCCCCGATGCGCCCGAGCAGGATCCGCTTCGTGAAGGCTTCGTCTGACAGCGTGTCGAGCACCGGCTGCATCATCGGCGTGCGGATCTGGCCGGGCGAGACCGCGTTCACGCGCACGCCATCGCGCCCGAGGTCGTCGGCGAGCGAGCGCACCAGCGACAGCATGCCGCCCTTCGAGGCGGTGTAGGCGGGATTCATCCAGTTGCCGAGCGTGGCATTGATCGAGGCGATGCCGACCACGGCCGAGCCGGCATTCGCCGCCAGGTCGGCGCGGATCGCCTTCACCACGAAGGGCAGAGCACGCAGGTTGACGTTGAGCACGGTATCCCACTGCGCGACTGCGAGCTCTTGCAGCGGCACGGCCAGCGACACGCCGGCGGCGTGCACGAGCCCGCCAATGGAGCTCAGCGCGGCGCGCGTTGCCGCGACGGCGGCAGCGATGCCGTCCGTGCCGCACAGGTCGATGCCGAGGCCGACGGTCGGCACGCCGCAGCGCGTGGCAATGTCGCTGGCGGCGCGCTCGGCGTCGGCGGCGCGCAGATCCCAGATCGCGACCGGGCGCCCGACGGCGGCGAGTGCCTCGGCCGATGCGAGGCCGATGCCGGAGGCGCCGCCGGTGACGATCACGCCGCTGCGCGGCGAGTGGGATGTTGCTGGGTTCACGAGGTGTTCTCCATGTCCGGGTGGTTGGGGCCGCGCAGGATCGCTGCTGACCGGTGTTGGCGTCAACGGCTGGTCCGGCTTGCGTGCAGGCAGGGTGCCGCGCGCGGCCCTGCGGGCGCGTCGCGCGCGGGCACCGGCTGTCACGACGCGGCGCGGTGGGTTAACGTGACGGGATGCCAGTCTCGGGATGACGGATGGGCTTCATCAAGCAGAACAGCAAGGCGCTGCAGCGCCGGGTCGGGGACTGGGTGGACCGCGGGCTGGACCGCCAGGTGCGGCTCGCCGTGACCGGCCTGTCGCGCAGCGGCAAGACGGCCTTCATCACGGCGCTGGTGAACCAGCTCGAGCATGCCTGCGACGACGCCCGCCTGCCGCTGTGGGAGGTGGCGCGCTCGGGACGGCTGCTCGGGGTGCGCAGGGTCGGGCAGCTGAACGCGCACATCCCCTCGTTCGCCTACGAGCGCGGGCTCGAGCGGCTGTTCGGCGAGCCGCCGGCCTGGCCGGAGCCCACGCGCGGGGTGGCCGAGATCCGGCTCGAGATCCGCTACCGCCCCACCGGGGCGCTGCGGCGGCGGCTGTCGGATACCGCCACGCTGTACCTCGACATCGTCGATTACCCCGGCGAGTGGCTGCTGGACCTGCCGCTGCTCGAACTCGATTACCGGCAGTGGAGCGCGCAGGTGCTCGCCTCGCTGCGTGATCCCGTGGTGCGCGAGCTGGCCGCGCCATGGTTGTCGCAATCGTTGCGCGCGGAGCAGCCCTTCGACGAGCGCGTCGCGGCGGAGCTGGCGCAGTCATACACCGCGTTCCTGCACGCCTGCAAGGAGCGCCTCGGGCTCAGCCTGATCCAGCCCGGGCGCTTCGTGCTGCCGGGCGAATACGTCGGCGCACCGATGCTGCAGTTCGTGCCCTGGGCCTGGAACGAACCGGCGGGCGAGGCAGCGCAAGGCAGCATGTACGCCACGCTCGCGCATCGCTACGAGCAGTACAAGCGCCACCTCGTGCGCGGCTTCTACAAGGAGCACTTCTCGGGCTTCGACCGCCAGATCGTGCTGGTCGACTGTCTGCAGGCGCTGGATGCCGGCCCCGGCGGCTTCGAGGACATGCGCCAGGCGATAGGGCGGATCATGCAGAGCTTTTCCTACGGCAAGAGCAGCTGGTGGCGGCGACTGTTCGTGCCACGCATCGACCGGCTGCTGTTCGTGGCGAGCAAGGCCGACCACGTGACGCCGGACCAGCACTACAACATGGTGTCGCTGCTGCAGCACATCGTGCAGAGCGCGCGCGGACAGGCGCGCTTCGAGGGTGTCACCACCGACTGCCTGGCGATCGCGGCGGTGCGCGCGACCGAGGCGGGCGTGGGGCGCCACGGCGGCGCGCAATTGCCGGGCATCCGCGGGCATGGCATCGACGGCGAGCCGCTGTTCGTCGCGCCGGGCGGGGTGCCGCCGGCGCCGCCGCAGCCTGCGTGGTGGCACGAGCGCGAGGGCACCTTCGATGCTTTCCGGCCGATGCGCATGGCGCCCGGGCATGCGATGTCGCACATCCGCCTCGACGCCGCGCTGGAGTTCCTGCTCGGCGACAAGATGGCGTGAATCCGGTGCCGGTGAAGGAGGGCTGAGGCGATGGAAACGGACAAGCGGCGGGTGCTGGAAGAGATCGGTGCCGGGGCGCCTGAGCAACCGGCGGTGCTGCCCATCGCTCGCGTGGCGCTCGAGCGCGGACACTTTTGCCGGGGCCGAAGCCGATGCCGTCGAGACGGTCGCGCCGGCCGCGCCGTGCGCTGCCCGTGCGCGGACGCGCCATCGCCTGCTGGCTGGCGCGGTGGCTGCAATGGCGGTGCTCGCGCTGGTGCAGTCCGGCGTGCTGCTGGTCGAGCAGGCGCGCGAATCGCCGCTGCTCGGTGGCGCTTGGTTGATCGTCGGTGGCGTGGTGCTGTCGGCCGCGGGCGCCGCGGTGCTGCGCGAGTGGCGGCGGCTGCGCCGCATCCGGCAGCGCCGGGATGCTCGCTCCCTTGCCGAGGAGATGCTGGCGCGCGAAGGCATTGGCCAGGCCGCGGCGTTCTGCCAGGCGCTGGCGCGCCAGAGCGGGGTCGCGGAATCGGCGGGCTATGCGCGCTGGTCCGGCATGCTGGAGCAGACGCACAACAACCGCGAGGTGCTGACGCTGTACAGCCGTTTCGTGCTCGCGGAGGCCGACCGGCGCGCCATGGCGAGCGTGGTGAAGCGCTCGGGCGACACCGCGGTGGGTGTGGCGCTCATTCCCTTCGCGGCACTGGACATGCTGTTGATGCTGTGGCGGAGCCTGCGCATGTTCGAGGAGATCACCGCGGCCTACGGCGTCGATGCCGGCTACTGGGGGCGGATCGCGCTGCTGCGCGACATGCTGCGCAACATCGCGCTCGCGGGCGCGGCGGAGATCGCGGCCGAGCTCGGCATGGACATCCTCGGCGCCGGCATCACGGCGCGTGTCTCGACGCGCGCGGCGCAGGGCCTCGGCGCCGGGTTGCTCACCGCGCGCCTGGGATTGCGCGCGATGGATGCCTGCCGGCCGATTCCCTGGGCAACGGAAGAAAAGCCGCGGCTCGCCGACGTGCGCAATTCGCTGCTGGGCGTCGTGGCCGAATACGTTCGAACTACCTGAAGCGCGCGCTCGGCGCGGCAAAAAGCAGTCCTGTTCCTGCATTGCGTCGCCACGCATCGACGCGTCGTCGCAATACGAGCCTCGGGTGGATGCGCTTGCACCTGCAAGGAGGCTGCGGCGGCAGACAACGAGGCTGCCAGGTGAGGTCCAGCAATCCGAACGGCACGAACAGCGCGTAAACAAGGGGGCCTACCGGCGCAGTGATCTGCGCCATGACGCGACGCAGCGGGTGGCGAGGGTCGGTGTGGAACTTTCGGCGGTGCATCCGCGTCACAGTAACGACATCGCGATCGCGCGCGCCGCCATTCCCGTGAGGGGGTGGCCGTGGGCGCCAGGGCATTGCAGGAGAGCGAAACATGAAGCGAAGGGATCTTGTGCGAGGGGTTCAGCGGGTAGCGGCGGCGCTGGCGCTGTGGTCGCTGGGCGCCGCGACGCATGCGGTCGAACGCCTGCGCAAGACGCGCGATGAATGGAAGGCGCTGTTGCCCGCGCCCGCTTTCGCGGTGCTGTTCGACGAGGACACCGAGCCGGCGGGCAGCAGTCCGCTGAATGGCGAGAAGCGCAAGGGAACCTTCGTGTGCGCGGCCTGCTTCCTGCCGCTGTTCGACAGCGCGCACAAGTACGACAGCGGCACCGGCTGGCCCAGCTTTTTCGACGTATTGCCGGATGCGGTGGGCACCAGGCGCGACTTCCGGCTGATACTGCCGCGCACCGAGTACCACTGTGTTCGCTGCGGCGGGCACCAGGGCCATGTTTTCGACGACGGTCCGCAGCCCACGGGACTGCGCTACTGCAACAACGGCGTGGCGCTGCGGTTCGTGCCCGCTGGCGAGGGGCTGCCGGAGCTGCGGACATGAAAGGAGCCAATCCGGCGAGGCTGGCCTGGGTGTTCGTGCTCGCGATGGCCGCCGTGTGCCCGTCCCTGGCCGCGCCGCCGTCAGCGAAGAGTGCCACCGCGGTATTCGCGGGCGGCTGCTTCTGGTGCATCGAGGCGGACTTCGAGAAATTGCCCGGGGTGCTGGACGTGGAGTCGGGCTATACCGGCGGGCACGTGCCCGACCCGGACTACGAGCAGGTCAGCGCCGGCGGCACCGGGCATGCGGAGGCGGTGCGCGTGCGCTACGACCCGGCGCGGGTCAGCTATGCCGCGCTGCTCGATTACTTCTGGAAGCACATCGACCCGACGGTGGAGGACCGCCAGTTCTGCGACACCGGCAGCCAGTACCGCAGCGCGATCTTTCCCGCCACGGACGAGGAGCGCCGTGCCGCCGAGGCCAGCCGCGACGCGCTCCTCGCCTCGGGGCGCTTCGCGAAAGTGTTCACCACGATCGAACCGGCCGCGGCATTCCATCCGGCCGAGGAGTATCACCAGGACTACTATCGCAAGAACCCGCTGCGCTACGCGTACTACCGCCGCAGCTGCGGGCGGGATGCGCGCGTCGCCGAGCTCTGGGGCACCGCGCATTGAGGCGACGCGTGCAGCGGGCTGTACAGGAAGGCTGTATATAGATACAGTTAACGGGTGTGATCCATCCAGCAGGAAGCGCGCCCGATGCAAACCCGTTTCGCCCCCCTGAAAGGACGCGCGGCGCTCGGCAACCCCGCGGGGCGCTTCGAGCGCCAGGTTCGCGAGCGCTGCGATGACGGTTGGGCGCAGCCCGCGGACGAGGCGCCCCGCGTCGTGCAGGAAATCCTGCCCGAGCAGGCGCGCACGATCATCGCGCGCAACAGCTCGCCCGACGTGCCCTTCAGCCAGTCGGTCAATCCCTATCGCGGCTGCGAGCACGGCTGCATCTACTGCTATGCGCGGCCCAGCCACGCGTACATCGACCTGTCGCCGGGGCTCGATTTCGAGCGCCGGCTGCGCTTCAAGGCCAACGCTGCCGAGGTGCTGGAGCGCGAGCTCGCCAGTCCGCGCTACGTTTGCGAACCCATCACGCTTGGCGCCAACACCGATCCCTATCAGCCCGTGGAGGCCGATCTCGGCATCACGCGGCGCCTGCTCGAGGTCTGCGAGCGCCACGCACAACCGGTATCGATCATCACCAAGTCCGCGCTGGTGCTGCGCGACAGCGACATTCTCGCGCGCATGGCCGCGCGCGGCCTGTGCCAGGTGATGGTCAGCGTGACGACGCTGGACGATGCGCTGAAACGCAAGCTGGAGCCTCGCACGGCCTCGGGCGCGGCGCGGCTGCGGGCCGTGCGCGCGCTCGCCGAAGCGGGCGTGCCGGTGGGGGTGCTGGTAGCGCCCGTGATCCCGGTGATCAACGACGCCGAGATCGAGGCGATACTCGCCGCGAGCGCCGCGGCAGGCGCGCGCAAGGCCGCCTGGATCCTGCTGCGCCTGCCGTGGGAAGTGCGCGAGCTGTTCCGCGAGTGGCTGGAATGCCATTACCCCGAGCGCGCCGGACACGTGATGAGCCTGATCCGCCAGAGTCGCGAGGGACGCGAGAACGACCCGCGCTTCGGTTCGCGCATGCGCGGTTCGGGTCCGTACGCCGACCTTATCGCGCGGCGCTTCACGGTGGCTGCGCGTCGTTGCGGCCTGGAGGGCGACGGCTGGCCGACGCTCGACTGCACGCAATTCACCGGCGCACCCCGGCCTGCGAGGCAGCTTCAGCTCTGGTGAGCCCTTGCGCTATGCTCGGCGCCGGACTGAGCCGCAACAACACCGACAATGAAACTCAGTATCCGTTCGATCGCACTGTTGATGATCCTGGTGCCGATGCTGCTGCCGGCGCTCGGCCTGAGCGCGTGGCTCACCAGCCTGCGCGTGAGCGATGCCCGCGCCGAGCTGGAGTCGCGCGGTGAACGCGAGTCGCGTTACCTGGCCGCACGCCAGCGAGCTCGCGCTGCTGGTCGCCGACAGCGAGACGCTGCAGCGCCTGGCGGCGAGCAACCTGAAGGGCGCGGGCGCGGCGGTTGCCACGTTGTTCCTCGATGCCGATGGCGCCGTGCTTGCCGCTGCGGGGGAGCCGCGCGAAGTGGACATGGCGCGGCAGTGCTGGCGTGACGCCACGCGCTGCGCGGGCAGCGAGCAGCGCTACCTGTTCCAGCGCGAGGTGCGCGCCAGCATGCCCGGGCGTCGCGACGAGGCCGTGGCATTCAGCGCTGCGCGCGCCGCCGACGCGGACGCCCGAGCTGATCGGCCGGGTGCTGTTGTCCTTCGATCCGCTGGAGCTGGCATCGATCCAGCGCGCGATGCTGCTGAACAGTGCGGTCATCACGCTCGGCGCGCTGCTGGTGGCCTGGGCGCTGGCGCACGTGGTATCGCGCCGCCTCACGGTGCCGATGCACCGGCTGTCGCTGGTCGTGGCGCGCATCCGCGGCGGCGAGCTCGGCGCGCGCACGCAGCCCACCGGCAGCGGCGAGATGCGCGAGCTCGAGGAGGGCGTCAACGCGATGGCAGACCGGGTGGAGGCGGCGAGTGCGGAGCAGAACCGTCGTGTCGATGAAGCCACCGTCGAGCTCTCGCGCACGCTGATCCAGATCGAGCAGCGCAACCGCGAGCTCGACCAGGCGCTGGAGCGCGCCGAGGCGGCCGGGCGCGCCAGGAGCATGTTTCTCGCGCGCATGAGCCATGAGCTGCGCACACCGCTCACCACGGTGACGGGATTCGCGCGCATGATGCAGCAGGCCGAGAGCCCGGAGCAGCGCGCCGAGCTGTTTCGCCACGTGGAGCAGGGCTCGCGCACGCTGCAGGCGCTGGTCGACGACATCCTGATTTTCGAGAAGATCGACAACGACTCGCTGCGTCTCGAGCGGCGCGAATTCGACCTCGAGTCCTGCATCGAGGACACGGTGATGATGCAGGCGCCGGCCGCGCACGGCAAGGCGCTCGCACTGGTCTGCCACGTCGAATCGGGGCTGCCGCAGCGCGTGATCGGTGATTCGCTGCGCATCGCGCAGGTGCTCGGCAACCTCATCAGCAATGCGATCAAGTTCACCGAGGTCGGGCACGTGACGGTGCGGGCGAGCGCCGACGTGCACCCGCCCGGAGGTGCGCGCCTGGTGCTGGAGGTGACGGATACCGGCATCGGCATCGCGCCCGGGAATGTGGACTGGCTGTTCCAGCCTTTCGCGCAGGCCGACGAGAGCATGACGCGGCGCTTCGGCGGCAGCGGTCTCGGGCTGTCGATCAGCCTGGGCCTGGCGCGCGCGCTCGGTGGACAGCTCTCCCTGAACGGCGCTCCCGGCGTGGGCACCATCGCGCGCCTCGAACTGCCGCTGGAGCTGGCGCCTGCCCGCGGCGAGGAGGGCGAGGGTTTGCCGGCGCCGCCGCGGCTGCGCGTCGCGCTGCTGTGTCGCAGCGACAGCCCTCACGTGCCGGTGCTGCGCGACTATCTCGGCAGCCGTTTCGAGCTGGCGGGCGTGCACGATCTGCGCATGATCCCGGTCGCGGACGACGCGTTCGGAACGGTCGATCTGCTGCTGGCACTGGAGGACACGGGAGAGCCGTGCTGCGACCCCTGGCTGGGCGGTGCGACGCCGGCGCTGCGCCTGCGGCCGATCGAAGTGGTCACGGACCCGGCGCAGCGCTACGTCGCCGACCTGATGCCGCTGCCACTGCGGCGGCGCCAGCTGCTGGCGGCCTGTGCACGGCGCGCCGGCGGCCCGGCGCACATCGCCGAGGGGCATCCCGTGGCGGACGCGCCCGGGCAACCCGATCTCCAGTTGCATTGCCTGATCGTGGAAGACAACGAGCTCAACCGGCACATGATCGCCATGCGGCTGCGTGATTTCGGCGTGACCGTGAGCGAGGCCGGTGGAGGGGCCGAGGCGCTGCGCCTGCTTCCCGGCGCGGCGCCCGACCTGGTGCTGCTCGACGTGCACATGCCCGGGATGGATGGCGTCACGCTGGCACGGCACCTGCGGCAGCGCCATCCGCGCTTGCCGGTCTACGCGCTCACCGCGAACGTCATCGGCAACGAGGAAGCCGCGCTGGCGGCGGCGGGGGTGCGCGAGGTGCTGTACAAGCCGATCGACGAGACGAAGCTCCTCGAGGTGCTGCGCCGCCATGCGCACGGCGACGACGCGTGGGACATCGAGGTGCGCGCCGGCATCACGCGTGAAGAGGTGGCTGCAGAATTGCGCCGCCTGTTGCGCGCGGTCGAGGGCCACGTCGCCGCCAGTGACCTGGCCGGGGGCGCTGACGCGGCGCACCAGCTGCTCGGGGTCGCGCGCATGTTCACGCGCGGCGTGCTCGCCGAGCGCTGCCTCGCGCTCGAGACGTCGCTGCGCGACGATGGCGTCGACGCGGCGCCCGGGATCCTGCAGCGGCTCGTGACGCTGCTCGGGCCTGCCGGTGCTTGAGCCGCGCCGGCGCGCGCGCTAGCGTACGCACATGGCCGTTCGCGCCATCCCGGGCACAAGGAGAACAAGATGAGCCATACGCGCATGCTGCTGTCGTGCGGCATCCTGCTGGCGGTGCTGCTGGGCTGCAGCGACGAACAGCCGGGGCGTGCGCCGGCGCCCGGTGACGCAGCGGCGCTTGCGCCGCCTGTCGCGACCGCCGGTGCCTGCCGTGACCCCGGTCGATGGCGCGCGCATCGCCGCGGCCGACAGCGAACCGCACAACTGGCTGAGCCACGGGCGCAGCTATTCCGAGCAGCGCTTCAGTCCGCTCGATCGCATCGACACCGCGAACGTGGGCCGGCTGGGGCTCGCGTGGTCCTTCGACTTCCCCACCGACCGCGGCATGGAAGCCACCCCGATCGTGGTCGACGGCCGCCTTTACGTGACCAGCACCTGGAGCATGGTCTACGCCTTCGACGCGAAGACCGGCGCATTGCTGTGGCAGCACGACCCCGAGGTGCCGCGGCAGTGGGCGGTGCACCTGTGCTGCGACGCGGTGAATCGCGGCGTGGCGGCATGGGGCGGCAAGGTCTTCGTGGGCACGATCGACGGGCGCCTGCAGGCGCTGGACGCCAATGACGGCAAGCTGTTGTGGTCGGTGCAGACCACGCCCGTCGACAAGCCCTACTCGATCACCGGTGCGCCGCGCGTGGTGAAGGGGCTGGTGATCATCGGCAACGGCGGCTCCGAGCTGGGCGTGCGCGGCTACGTGAGTGCCTACGACGCGGAAACCGGCGAGCAGAAATGGCGCTTCTACACCGTGCCGGGCGATCCGGCGCAGCCCTTTCGAATCGCCCGCGCTGGAGCGGGCGGCGGCGACCTGGTCGGGCGGCGAGTGGTGGAAGATCGGCGGCGGCGGCACGGTGTGGGACTCGATGGCCTACGACCCGGAGCTGGACCTGCTCTACATCGGGGTCGGCAACGGCTCGCCGTGGAACCAGCAGTACCGCAGCCCGGGAGGCGGCGACAACCTGTACCTGTCCTCGATCGTGGCGCTCGACCCGGATACCGGCGACTACGTCTGGCACTACCAGACCACGCCCGGCGACACCTGGGACTACACCGCGACGCAGCACCTGATCCTCGCCGATCTCACCATCGGCGGCACGCCGCGCAAGGTGATCATGCAGGCGCCGAAGAACGGCTTCTTCTACGTGCTCGATCGCGCGAGCGGGGAGTTCCTCTCGGGCGATGCCTATGCCTACCAGACCTGGGCCAAGGGCATCGACGCCGGCGGCCGCCCGGTCCCCAACGCACGAGGCGCGCTACGTCGGCAAGGAGGCGCTGGTGTTCCCGTCGCCCCACGGCGCGCACAACTGGCACCCGATGAGCTTCAGCCCGCGCACCGGGCTGGTCTACATCCCGGTGCAGGAAATCCCCTTCGTCTACAAGCACGACGACAAATTCGCGTTCGAGCCCGGGCTGTGGAACACCGGCGTCGACGTCGAGGCGGCCGGGCTGCCCGAGGATCCGGCGGCGGCGGCCGAAGTGCTGAAGCTCGTGCAGGGCCACCTGGTCGCCTGGGATCCGGTGGCGCGCAGGGAAGCCTGGCGCGTCGAGCAGGGCGCGCCGTTCAACGGCGGCGTGCTCAGCACGGCGGGGAACCTGGTGTTCCAGGGCAGCGCGCGCGGCGAGTTCGCGGCCTATCGTGCCGACACCGGCGAGCGCCTCTGGGCCGCGCCGGTGCAGACCGGCGTGGTGGCGGCGCCGATGAGCTATGCGGTCGACGGCGAGCAGTATGTCGCGGTCGTGGTCGGCTGGGGCGGCGGGTTGCCGCTGGCCGGCGGGCGCGTGGCGCAGATGGCGGGTTCGGTGAACCGCAGCCGGCTGCTGGTCTATGCGCTGGACGGCAGGCAGCAGTTGCCCGAGCCCGCCGCGGTGGTGCAGGCGCTTGCGCCGCCGCCGCTCACCGCGACGCCCGAGCAGGTGGCGCGCGGCAAGACGCTGTATGCGGCGCGCTGCTTCGCCTGCCACGGCGACGGCGCGGTGGGCGGCGGCGTGGTGCCCGACCTGCGCTATGCCTCGGCCGGGACGCACGCCGAGTTCGACGCGATCGTGCGCGGCGGGCTGCGTCACCGCAACGGCATGGTCGGCTTCGCGCAGGTGTTCGACAGGGAGGACGTGCAAGCGATCCATGCCTACGTGATCAAGCGCGCGCACGATTTGCTCGCGGAGCAGGCCGCGCAGGCGGCGGGTCGGGGCGGCGACGCCGGCTGAGGGTTTCGTGCCCGGCGGACGCTGCGGTTGCGCGTGTCGTCGGGTTCAGCCGAACAGCCCGTGCAGGAACCAGTGCCGGCTGTGGTGATCGCGGAACACCCAGCACAGGGTGCCGTTGTGCTCGTGTCGGGCGATGAAGTAGTCGCGTTTGCCCCCCGTGGCCCACCAGTCGCTCTCGATGCGCTCCGGGCCGCTCAGCAGTTGCAGGCGTCCGTGCCAGCGCAGGCCCTGCGCGTCCCGCCCCAGCGGCAGCGGTTCGGGCAGCAGCCAGGACGGGCGCTGCGCCGGGATTGCCGTGCCCCCGTTGGCGGCGCATCCGGCCCCCTGCGTGCTGCGCCAGGCGTGTTCCGGCAGGTGGGCGTCGGCCGTGCCGATGCCATGCACGCAGCCTTCCCCGAGGCGTATCGCGAGGCGGTCGAGCAGCAGGCGGCCGGCCTGCTCCGCGTCCTCGTCGGCGTCGGGGAACAGCGCGGCGCTCTGCTGGTGCACCGGCGCGAAGTCGCGGCACACGAGCGCCAGCGATGCCGCCGGCTCGGCCAGCCGCAGGGACTCGAACTTCAGCCGCGTGAGGTCGAGCAGGGCCGCGTGGCTGTGGTGTTGCAGCGAACAGGGCAGGCCGAGCGCGAGCGTGCGGCCGCTGATGTCGCGCAGGCGCCAGTCGAGGCGCTGGCAGAAGCACTGGCGGCGCTCGAGGAACTGCCCCAGCTCGCGCAGCATGCGCTGTGCCGGGAACAGCAGCATCGTGCTGTGGTGCAGTGGCTCGAGGAACTGCAGTTCGGCGTGGAAGAAATCCCGCGGCTGGTGCGGCAGGCGCGGGTCGGGCTTCTCGCCGCTCAGCCGCTGCAGGCGATCGAGGAATTCGTGGCCGAAACGCTTGCCGAGCGCGGCGCGCGGCAGCGCGAGCAACGCGCCGATGCGGGAGAAACCCATCCGCTGCATGCGCAGGCGCTGCCTGTCCGGTACCTCGAGCAGTTCCAGCGGCAGCTCGCCGAGGCCGGCGTGGAAGGCGGCGGGGTCCCCGCCCGCGCACCATGAGGGGATGTTCGCAGGGGTGCAGGGACGCGCGCGGGCCAGCAGGGCGGCGCCGGCCGGTGTCGGCGCCAGGCCGTCCAGATGCGCGTGGCCGCGCTCGGCCAGCTCGTCTTCCATCTGCCGCAGCAGGCGCTCGAGGCCGCCGAAGAGGCGCAGACTGCCGCTCACTTCCAGCAGCAGGCTGTCGGGCGGCTCGAGCGCCAGCAACGACGTGAAGCGGTAGCCCCAGTCGGCCAGCCCGAGCAGCGCGGCGGCCTCGCGTTCCTTGCGCCGCTCGAGCGTCAGCAGTTCGGGGCACAGGGCCTGCGCGGTGCTGGCCGAGATGCCGGGGCTCACGCCATGCTCGCCGGCGAGCGCGTCGTGGCACAGCACGCGGTGTTTTTCGGTGACGATGACGGGGCGTTGCGCGTGCATGCCCGCGCGGGTGAAGATCTCCAGCGGCAGCAGCGGAAAGCGCAGGCACAGCCACAGCATGGCGGTGCCGGCTCAGTGCAGGGCCGCCCGGCGGGCGTGGTCGTGGGTCCGGCTTCATCCGGACAGATGCATTGCGGGTTCCGGCCGTGAGTCCGAGATTGTCCGGCTGAAGCCAGACTGCTGAACATTGTCCGGCTGAAGCCGGACCTACGGCCGGATCCACGGTGGATGGCAGCAGGGCCGGGTCGATGCGCGGCTGCAGCAGCGTGTTGGCGCGGACGAGCGTGATCTGCTGGCCCGCCTGGCCGCCACGCTGCTTGAGGATCTCGACCGCGAGGTGCTCCCGCGTACCCCGCAGCACGATCCGCAGCGCGGCGGGCGAGAGGCTGTGCGCCGCCTGCGGTGGGCGGAACAGGAATGTCAGGCTGGCGCTGCCCTGCGCGGCGAGCTGCAGCCGGCGCAGGGCGCGGTAATCGCCGAGGCGCGATTCGGGCAGCCAGGCCAGCAGGCAGGCCGCGGCACCGGAGCGCAGGATCTGTTCCGCGCACCAGAGGGTGTCGCTTTCCCGTTCCGCCCGCACGACCAGCAGCCGTTCCAGCGCCACGTTTTGCGCCAGCAGGGCGGGCGCATAGGGCAGGTAGGGTGGGCAGACGAAGAACAGCCGGCGCGAGCCGCGGCTGCAATGCGCCAGCGCCGGCGCCAGCAGCTGCATCTCGCCGATGCCGCAGTTGCCGCTGAGCACCTCGGTCAGCGCCGCCCGTGGCCAGCCGCCCCGGTGCAGGACCCGGTCGAGGGCGGCATGCCCGCTGGGCAGGGCGTTCCCGTCCGCAATCGTCGTGCGGGGACGGGAAGCCTGCCAGACATCGGGGCGGGCGAGCAGTGTTTGCAGCAAGCGGTTCATGTCGATTACTGTGTATATATACAGTATTCTGGTGATTGCGCTGCCCTTTGTAAAGAACGGTTGGCCCTGTTCCCGCGTGTTATGCACATTCGCGGTGCGACGCCGCCGCGTGGGAGGCGTGTCTCCACCTTTGCCTGGAACTTGAATAATAATTTTTTAGTGTTTAAAAACAATGTGATGTGTATTGTTCCTCATTTTTATCTCAGATGTGCTGGCGGGTACGCGTGACGGAGTCTGTGCAACTGCCTTCTTTTATCCCCGGTTTTATCCACAGCATTTCCGGTGCGCCGGCTACGCTGTGCTAGCATTGCCCTGCCTTCGTCTTCCCCCAATCCATAGACGGATCACCGCCGATGCTGCAGCAACTGACGACCATGCTGGAAATGCAGGACCGGATGAACCGCAAGGTGCATCCCGACTGGATCGACCAGCAGTTCGCCTGGTACCGCGCCCTGTGGATCGAGTGCGGGGAACTGATCGAGCACTATGGCTACAAGTGGTGGAAGCATCAGCAGCCGGCCTGGGAGCACGTGAAGCTGGAGATCGTCGATATCTGGCACTTTGGCATGAGCATGCGCTTCGATGGCGCCAGCACGCCGGCGCAGATCGCCGCCGGCATGCTCGAGGAACTGCGGGTCAACCCGCCGCAGCCCATGGAACTGCGCGAGGCCGTCGAGGCCCTGGCGGGCCGGGCGCTGGTGGGGCGCGAATTCGCGGTCGGCCATTTCTGGTCCCTGCTGCAGGCGGCCGGCATGACGCCCGACGCGCTGTTCACCGCCTACGTGGGCAAGAACGTGCTGAACTTCTTCCGCCAGGACCACGGCTACAAGGACGGCAGCTACCGCAAGACCTGGCAGGGACGCGAGGACAACGAGCACCTGGCGGAGCTGCTGGGCGCAGCTGGACAGCCGTAGTCCCCGCTACGCAGACGAGCTCTACGGCGCCCTGGCGGCGCGCTACGCGCAGACCGCTGCCGCGAATGCCTGAGTTGTTGTTATGCACACCGCCGGAGCAGAGTCAAGAAAGGGATGTCGATCTGTAGCAAATTTGTCATTTTCGTCCAAAACGACATTAATAAAGCATCGTAACATGATTGTTTTATATATATAAAATACTATTTGATCATAAAATGACCAATCCGAGTCGGCCTCAGCAGGCAGGCGACGTAGAGGCGCATACTCAGAACTTATGCTCAAACTTATCCACAGAAATTGTGGACAACTGGGAGCCAGAAACCGGTGCCGGGGACTGAACAATACCTGTCGGGATCGGCGCTGGCGCGGCGCCTGAACATGCCCAGCCGCGAGTTGTTCACGCTGCTCGCCGAGCAGGGCTGGATCGTGCGCCAGGGTGAACAGTGGCGCCTGACGCGCAAGGGCGAGTTCGAGGGTGGCAGGTACCTGAACAGCGAACGTTTCGGCACCTACATCGGCTGGCCGGAGCAGGTGCTGGAGCACCGCCTGTTCAGCGTGAGCCCCGAGCAGACCCTGCTGAATGCGGCCGCGCTGGGCCTGCGGGTCGGGTTGTCGGCGCGCCAGACCAACCTGCTGCTGCTCGAGCTGGGCTGGATCCGCAAGGGCGTGAAGGGCTGGGAGCTCACCGCCCGCGGCAAGGCGCTCGGCGGGGTGCAGGAGGAATACCCCGACACGGGCGTGCCCTACGTGCGCTGGCCGGCCACGCTGCCCGGCAATCGCGTCCTGAACGAGAACCTCCAGGTGATCCACGCCTACGAGCACATCGGGGAGGCCGCGGAGCGCGACCTGTTCGGCGATGCCGAACGCGAGATCCGCGTCGACGGCGGCGACGGACTGCGCGCGATCGACGGACACGTGCTGCACAGCAAGGCGGAGCTGATGATCTGCCACTGGCTGTACATGTCGGAAATCGCGCACGCCTACCACCGTCGCCTGCCGGTGGAGGGTGACTACCGCTGCGACTTCTACCTGCCCTCACTGCACCTCTACATCGAGTACTGGGGCGACGAGGCGGCGCCGGGGCAGCTGACGGCGAAGCTGGACAAGAAGGCCGTCTACGAACGCCACGGCCTCAAGCTGCTGGAAATCGGGCCCGACGACCTGTCCCGTCTCGACGAGGTCCTGCCGCGCGCGCTGCTGAAGCACGGCCTCGCGGTCTACTGAGAAGGCCGGGCTCAGCCGGCCGAGCCCCCCGGCGCCCGCGCGAAGTTCTCCATCGCCTCCGCCAGCGTGAAGTCGAGCGCGGTGATGCCGTGCGCATCATGCGTGGTCAGCGCGATCTCGACGCGGTTGTAGACGTTGCACCATTCCGGGTGATGATCCAGCTGCTCGGCGCGCAGCGCGCAGCGCGTCATGAACGCGAAGGCGGCACTGAAGTCCGCGAAGCGGTACTCGCGCCGCAGCTTGCCCTCGCGCAGGCTCCAGGCGGGCAGCGCGGCGAGGCGCGCGGTGATCGTGGCATCGTCCAGCTTTTGCGCTCGCATGAGGGGCAGTCCTGTGGCGGTGTCAGCGGGCAGTGCGACGCTGCAGGGTCACGCCGCACTCCAGGTGACGGGTATAGGGAAACTGGTCGAACAGCGCGAAGCGTTCGATGTCGTGCGTCGCCGCGAGCGCCGCGAGGTTCTCGCGCAGCGTCTGCGGATTGCACGAGATGTAGACGATGCGCCCGAAGCCCGCGACCTGCGCCAGCGTGCGCGGATCGAGCCCGGCGCGCGGCGGATCGACCAGCACGGTGCCGGGTTCGAAGCGGTCGAGGTCGAAATCGCGCAGCCGGCGGAAAGGCCGTTCGCGCGCCAGCGCGGCCGAGGCCTCCTCGCTGGAGAGTCGCGCGATGAAGGTGTTGTCGATGCCGTTGGCCGCGAGATTGTGCTCGGCGGCGGCGATCGCGACCTTGTTGATCTCGGTGGCCAGCACCGTCTCGAAGCGATCGGCGAGCGCGACGGTGAAGTTGCCGATGCCGCAGTAGAGCTCCAGCAGCCCGCCGCGCGCGCCGCCGCAGCCCGCGCGCGCCCACGACAGCATCGCGCGGTTCACCTCGGCATTGGGCTGCGTGAAGCAGCCCTCGGGCTGGCGCAGCACGAGTTCGCGTCCGTCGACCTGCAGGCGTTCCGTCACGAACGATTCCCCGACCACGATGCGCTGCCCGCGCGAACGCCCGATCAGCTGCGCATCCAGCGAGTGGCTCAGTTCGCGGGCGGCGTCTTCCCAGGCGGCGTCGAGCGGGCGGTGGTAGACCAGCACCACCAGGGCCTCGTTGCCGAGCGTGCTCAGGAACTCGACCTGGAACAGCTTGCGCTTGAGCGCCGGCGAACGCAGCACCGCTGCGCGCAGGCGCTGCATCAGCTCATTGATGCGTTGCGAGGCGGGCGGGAATGCGTCGATGCGCACGGGCTCGCGCGGGTTCGCCGGATCGAACATCGCGTAGAAGGCGTCGTCGCCGTCGTGCCAGAAACGGAACTCGGCGCGCTGGCGGTAGTGCCGCGGCGGCGAGGCATGCACCTCGGGCGCGGGCGCACCGAGCTCGTGCATGGCGTCGCGCACCACGCGCACCTTCTGCTCGAGCAGCGCGGCACAGGCCTGCGCGGAATAGTCCTGTTCGCTGTATCTCACGTCCTGTCTCCGGGCCACGCACCGCGCCGCCCCCAGTAGTCGCGCGCGAGCGCCAGCGCGGCCGCGCCATCGCTCGCGCGGCCGAGCGTCAGCAGCGCGGCAGCCGCCGTGCCGATCACCGCCGCCTCGCCATAGCTGTTCTCGCCGCGACCGCGCCACAATGCGGACAGCGCCGTTGCGTCCGGCACGACGGTGGCGTCACCGCGCTCGGGAATCTGTCGCGCGAAACCGATCTCCTGCTCGCACTCGTCCGCGAGCAGGATGCAGCGGCTGTCGGCATTCGGGCGCAGCTCGCATTCGCCGCCCTCGCCGCGAAAGATCAGCGCGCGCGGCTGCCCCAGCCGCCGTGCCGCGCCGGCATGCAGCACGGCATAGGCGGGATGCTGCAGGCTCTGCAGGGTGGCCGGCGCGGCCAGCGGGTTCATGTGGCGCACGAAGGTGTTCACCGGCGAGCGCAGGCCGAACAGGTGGCGCAGGTTCAGCAGTGCCTGCAGGCCCGGGCTGAACAGGCGCAGCGGGGCATAGGCGAAATGGCGCGTCTGCAGCCCGGCGCGAACTTCATTCCAGTCGCGTGCGGGCGCGATGCCGAGCGCCTCCAATGCCTGCGCGGCGAACAGGCGGTTGCGCGCGTGCGGTTCGCAACCGTGCATCAGCACGCGGTGCCCGTGCGCGGCCAGCAGCAGCGCCGACAGCAGGTACCACGGCGGCTGCTGGCGCTTGCCTGCGTAGGTCGGCCAGTCCAGGTCGACGGCTATCGGGACGTCCGGCAGCTGCGCGCGCTCGCGCGCGGCCTGCACGAAACCGGCGATCTCGTCGGCCGTTTCCTCCTTCACGCGCAGCAGCATCAGGAAGGCGCCGGTCTGCAGCGGGTCGGCCTCACCGTCGAGGATCATCCCGAGTGCCGTGCGTGCCTCGTCGCGCTCGAGCGCGCGCGCGCCGCGCCGCCCGCGTCCGAGCGCACGCACGAAGGGCGCGAAGGGATGCTCCTCGGGGCACGATGATGGCGGCGCGGACAGGTTCATGGGGTTGCTCACAGGCAGTGCTCGGGGCGGGGCAGGCCCGCGATCTTCGCCGCCACGCGCGCGGGGCTGCCGGGAAACAGTCCGAGCAGGTAGACGCTGCGGCCCTTGTCGGGACCCAGCGTGCGTCGCGTCAGGCTGACCAGTGCGCGCATGGCAGGTGCGTGCTCGTGCTCGCGATAGTACGCCTGCAGCATGTGCAGGATCTCCCGGTGCGCGGGCGTCAGCGTCAGGCCTTCCTCGCGCGCGAGCACGGTGGCCACGTGCTCGTTCCAGTCGGCCCGGTCCAGCAGGAAACCGTCGGCATCGCGCGGCGGCAGCGGTGCGTTCGCGCCCATCTCAGAACCACGACACGGTGCGCGGGTGAGCGACCGCGAGGTCGACGAAGCCGCCGTAGTCCAGCGTGGTGAGGCAGTCGGGTAGCCGCGTGTCGATGGCGCGCGCGGCACAGTCCTCCGCGAGCGCGAAGATCGCCACGCCGGCGGCGTGCAGTTCGCGCAGCACCGCGGCGGCGTCGCCCAGCGCGGCGTAGACGCCGTCACCGGTCAGCAGCAAGGCATCCCCGGTGGCGATCACGCGACGGCATTCCGCGAGGCAGCTGTCCGCGAACGGGGAGGCGGAGAGTATGTGCAGGGTCATCGGCGGTTCACACCGTGAGCACGCGCTCGTGCGCGGCGAACAGTTCCCGGAGCTCCTCAGTCCCGGCCAGGCGCACCGGCAGCGCGAGGGCCTGCGCGTCCAGCCCGCGCGCGGCGAGCGCCGCCGCGTCGGCGTGCACTGCCTCGACGCCATAGTCGGCGAGCGTGCCGAGCAGCTTTTCCAGGCTGCGCGAGAACTCCGCCACCGGCCGTTGTCCGGCCGCGAGGGCCAGCACGCCGTCTCCCAGGAACAGCAGCGTGACCGGCTGGTCGAAGGCCGCGAAGGCCATCGCGACGTCGAGCGCATCGCGCGCGCGCGATCGTCCGTACGGGGCGGTGCGGCATACCACCAGCACGCTGCGCCGCGGCGCGCTGTCGCGGGCGCTCATCCGCCGAAGTCCAGGATGCGGTCGGAGCGGATGCAGGCCTCGACCAGCTGGCCCAGCCCCGACAGTTCGAAGCCCTCGCGCAGGCTTGCCGCGCCGCGCGCGTGGCGCGCGGCCTCGCGCTCGTCGACGATGCCGCGGCGCAGCGCCGAGCTCACGCAGCTCACCAGGTCCACGCCGTGCTCCGTCGCGAGCTGCTGCCACAGCGCCGGCAGGTCGGCTTCGCCGCTCGCGGCGCAGTTGAGGGCGGTGCTGTTGTGCACGCCCTCGCCGAAGAAGAATACGCGGTAAAGCGTGTGACCGCGCGCGAGGAGCTCGCGCGCGAAGCGGTACGCGGCGTGGCTGGATTGCCTGCCGACCGCGGATTCCTGCACCAGCAGCGAAAAGATCATTGGCGCTGAAACGAAACGGCCCCGAGTCGGGGCCGCGCCGCGCATGCCCCCTCGGGCGTCACTCGTTGCTGCCCCCGAAGAAGCTGAGCAGGATCGAGAACAGGTTGTAGATCATCACGAACAGCGTGACCGTCGCCGAGATGTAGTTGCGCTCCCCGCCGTGGATGATCTGGCTGGTTTGCCACATGATCAGTCCCGAGGACAGGAACATGAAGATCGCGGTGAGCGCGAGCCCCAGCGCCGGGATGTGCAGGAAGTAGTTGGCAATGGCCGCGACGAAGGCGACGAGCATGCCGGTGCCCAGGAAGCCGGTGGCGAAGCTGAGGTCCTTGCGCGTTACCAGCACGTAGGCCGACAGCCCGAAGAAGACCACGGCCGTGCCGCCGAGCGCCATGAACACGGGCTCGAAGCCGGAGATGTGCACGTAGTGGTTGAGGATCGGCCCGAGGCTGAATCCCATCCAGCCGGTCAACGCGAACACGCAGAGCAGGCCGGCCGCCGAGTTCTTGTTCTTCTCGACGAGGAACAGCAGCACGAAATAGGGCAGGAGCGTCCACAGTCCCAGGTAGGGGACATTCAACGCCATCGATACGCTCGCGGTGACCGCGCTGAACAGCAGCGTCATGGCCAGCAGGGCATAGGTGTTGCGCAGCACCCTGGTGGCGCCCGCATCCAGGGCAGTGCTGCTCGCGGTCCGGATATCGGTGGTAGCCATGGTTTGTCCCGTTCTGGTGGTGAAGACGTTGGCAGTGTAGCCCCGACGGCGGTGGAATTGAACCGGCGCTGCGATCCTGCCGCATTTCTGCGATTGCGCCTGGTATGACCACGGCGGATCAGTGCGGTTCAGTGCGCACGCCGTCCCTGCGTTTCGCCCGTCCGGATGATGCGCGCCCGGCGATTTGCGATCATGGTGCATGGTCGAAACCACGAGGAGCCCACTGAGCATGCAACCCGGTGATATTCGCACGGCATATGACCCCGACAACGTGGTGCGCTCCATCACGATCGAAATCGACGCGCCGGCCTCGATCGTGTGGGAGGTGCTCACCGATCTGCCTGACTACAACGAATGGAACCCGATGTGCGTACGTGCCGAGTCGACGCTGGAATTGGGTGCACCGATACGGATGAAACTCGTCAATTACGCCAATCCGGGCACCCTGGTACCGGTCGTCGAGTACGTCTGCGCCTTCGAGCCCGAGCGGCTGCTGTCCTGGGAGGCACCCTGGCTGGCGGAGTGGCCCTATCCCGCGCGCCGTGACCAGGTGATCGAAGCGCTCGGCCCCGATCGTTGCCGGTATTACTCGACGGACGCCTTTCTTGGTGAAACGGGCATCCATGTCATGCGATTCGCCGGATCCTGGGTGAAGCGGGGATTCGACGACACGGCGCGTGCGCTGAAGGCGCGTGCGGAAGAGTTGTACGGAGAGCGCAGTCGGGGTGCGCTCCGGTGAGCGGCGGATCGCGGGCTGGCGCTCATTGTCCCTGATTGAGACGAAAACGGCGACCATCGGTCGCCGTTTGGGAGTCGCATAGCGACATTGTCATTGAATTGGCGGAGGGGGAGAGATTCGAACTCTCGGTAGGCTCTCACCTACGCCGGTTTTCAAGACCGGTGCTTTAAACCGCTCAGCCACCCCTCCGTGACGCGGCGCGCATTATAGCCGTTGCCGGTTGCCCGGCAACGGCTGAGCGTTGCTTCAGCGTTCCGTTGCCTCGGCCGCTTCCTCGGATTGTGCGGACAAGTCCAGCGCGGCGTTGCCTCGAGTCTGCGCGGCAACACCGGCTTTCCCAACGCGCGGATCGTTGGCCGCGCGGGGCGGCTGCGGACGCGTGGGATGCGGGAGCTCTACCGGCGGGAAGCGGGAAGGGTCGATCACCAGCGATTCGGTGACGATTTCCACCTCCGCGACACGGCGGGGGCTGAGGCGCGGGTCGTTGGCGGGACGACCGGTCGGTCGTGCCGGACGCGGCGCGGGAGCGGGGCGTGCCACCATTGCGGGCGCCGGCGCAGGAGCGGCTGGCGGCGCGGCTTCCTCGCTTGGCGTCTCGCTGCGCGGTGCCAACGGTGCCGATTGCTCGCGTACCGCCTCACTGCGCGGTGCCTCCGGAGCCGCTTCCGCAATGACGGCTGCGGTCGTGACCGGCGCCTCGACCTCGAGAACCTCGACAGCGGGTTCGGCTTTCACTTCTGCCGGCTCTGTCGTCTCCTCGGCGAGCTCCACTTCGGCAGCTACCTCGGTCATGTCCTCTTCGGCGTCGATCAGTTCCATTTGTGCGGCTTCTGGCTCGTCGCCTTCGCCCTGGAACACGGTTTCGACCGGCTCGCCTTCGACGCGGCGGCGGCCGCGGCCACGGCGTCCGCGCGAACGACGGCTGCGCTCGCCCTCGGTGCCCGGGGCTGCTTCCTGCGCCTCGCCCGCCAGCGCTTGCGCGACCACGATTTCCTCGACCTCGGTCTCCGGTTCCGCAGCCTGCATCGGCAGCGGCGGCATCGGTGTCCGCGCGACCGCTGCTACTGCCGGTTCGGCAGCGCTTTCCGGTGCCTGCATCTCGCCGCGCTGGCGCGGGCCACGTGTGCGTGGCTGATGGCCCGCGGGACGTCGCTCGGGACCACCTTCCGGACGCTGTGCCGGACGGCCTTCGCCGCGCGGCGGCCGGCTCTCACCGGCGGATTCGTCACGTGGCGGCCGGGGAGCGCGTTCGCTGCGCGGTGCTTCAGCGCGTGGCTCGCCGCGCGATTCGCCACGCGGTGCTTCGCTGCGCGGCGCGTCACTGCGGGCTTCGCGCTCACCGCGTTCACCGCCCCGGCCGCGGCCGGATCCGCCGCGGCGGCGTCGACCGCCACTGCGACGCTCGCCTTCGGCACGTTCGCCTTCGCCTACGCTCGCGTTCGCCTTCGCTGCGTGCACGCTCGCCGGCGGCCGCGCCTTCGGGTCTGCGGCGGCCGCCTGCAACGGGCTGCGGCGCGGGCGCTGCGGGGGCTGCCGGCGCGGGCTCGGCAGCGCCGCCACCGAACAGGAAGCCCAGCAGGGACTTGACGATACCGGGCTTGGCTTGCGCCGAGGGGGCCGCAGCCGCCGGCGCGGGCACCGCAACCGGGGCGGGGGCCGCTTCCGCGACCGGTTCGGGGGCAGCGACCGGCGCCGGCTTCGGCGGCGCGATCGACTGCACCGCAGCGACGGGCGCCTTTACCGGCTCGGCGGTGCGGGTGACCAGGTCCACGGGCAGCGGTGCCTCGGGGATCGCCAGGAAGCTGGGCTCTTCGCTATTCACCAGCGAGTTGTCGTCACGCAGGCGCAGCACCTCGAAGTGCGGCGTTTCCATGTTCGGGTTCGGGATCACCATCACGTGCAGGCGGTTGCGCTGCTCGATGTCGATGATGGCGCGACGCTTTTCGTTCAGCAGGTAGGTCGCGATCTCGACCGGCACGATGGTGCGGATCTGTGCGCTGCGTTCCTTGCCGGCTTCCTCTTCCACCAGGCGCAGCACCGAGAGGGCGAGCGACTTGGTGTCACGGATCGTGCCCTGGCCGGTGCAGCGCGGGCAGACCACGGAGCTGGTTTCCTCGAGCGAGGGGCGCAGGCGCTGGCGCGACATTTCCATCAGGCCGAAGCGCGAGATGCGCCCGACCTGCACGCGGGCGCGATCGGGAACCAGCGCGTCGCGCAGGCGGTTCTCGACTTCCTTCTGGTTGCGCGTGCTGTTCATGTCGATGAAGTCGATCACGATCAGTCCGCCCATGTCGCGCAGGCGCAACTGGCGCGCGATCTCGTCGGCCGCCTGCAGGTTCGTCTGCAGCGCCGTCTCCTCGATATCCTGGCCCTTGGTGGCGCGCGAGGAGTTGATGTCGATCGACACCAGCGCCTCGGTCGGGTCGATCACGATCGAGCCGCCGGAGGGGAGCTTGACCTCGCGCTGGTACGCGGTTTCGATCTGGCTCTCGATCTGGTAGCGGTTGAACAGCGGCACCGGGTCCTTGTAGAGCTTCACCCGGCTGCGGTAGTTCGGCATCACCTGCTCGATGAACTCCACGGCCTTGTCGTGGGCATCCTGCGCGTCGATCAGTACTTCGTCGATGTCCTGGCGCAGGCAGTCGCGGATCGCGCGGATCACGACGTTGCTTTCCTGGTAGATCAGCTGCGGCGCGCGCTTCTTGCCGGCCTCGGCGATCGCGCCCCACAGGTGCAGCAGGTAGTCGAGGTCCCACTGCAGTTCTTCGGCCGAGCGGCCGACACCGGCGGTGCGGATGATGATGCCCATGCCCTCGGGCAGGTTCAGCGCGTTCAGCGCATCGCGCAGTTCGGTGCGCTCGTCGCCCTCGATGCGGCGGCTGATGCCGCCGGCGCGCGGGTTGTTGGGCATCAGCACGAGGTAGCGTCCCGCGAGGCTGATGAAGGTGGTGAGGGCGGCACCCTTGTTGCCGCGCTCTTCCTTGTCGACCTGCACCAGGACCTCGGTGCCTTCCTTGACCACGTCGCGGATGCGCGGACGGCCCTGTGACTGGTCGCCGCCATTGCCCTGGAAGTATTCGGGGGAGATTTCCTTCAGCGGCAGGAAGCCGTGGCGGTCGGCGCCGAATTCGACGAATGCGGCCTCGAGGCTGGGCTCGACGCGGGTGATACGACCCTTGTAGATGTTGGCCTTGGTCGAGACGCGGTTACGGTTCTCGATGTCCAGATCGTAGAGTCGCTGGCCATCGACCAGGGCGACCCGCAACTCTTCCGGCTGAGTTGCGTTGATGAGCATTCTTTTCATGGTTACCAATGTCCTTTGAGCGGGTTGCTGGGACTTTGGTACCGTCGTTACAGCACTACGGAATCAGTGGCTTGTTCTGCAGAGGCTTCTTGCTTCCTCGAAGTCTGGATTGCGCATATGCGGTTCCGGGCGCTACGCACCGCAGAACTGCCTTCGTCCCGAGTCGCCAGAAACTGCCTGGCTGCAACGGGGACGCGTCTCAGTCTTTTCCGGTCCAGCGGGCGGTGCGAATTCGCGACCCGGCCCGCACAAAAATCTCAACAAGCATCCCGTCGCTGTTCGAACGGTACCTTGCGCCTGCCGGTCTCGCCCATGCGAAACCAGCCACACCGCGCGCGCCGGGCTTTGTATTCCTGCTCAGCGGCACGTCGTCGGCGTGATGCATGAAACCCTTGTGGGCGCCCGGGTCGGTGCGTCCCGCGGGCCGCGTTGGTGCAGCGGTGGCGGGGACGGGTGTCCAAATCCTGGGGCACGCTCCTGAGAGGCAGCGGGTTCGATGCGGGAGAGACTATAGCATTATCGGGTAAGTGCTTCAATTAGCAGCAAAAATGATAGACTTTCGCGATGCAAGAGCAATCGGTCCGGGAACAGCAGGGTGTCCGTCTCGTCGAGGTGGACCAGGAACAGGCCGGACAGCGGCTGGACAATTTTCTGCTCGCGCGCCTGAAGGGCGTGCCGCGCTCGCGTATCTACCGCATCGTGCGCAGCGGCGAAGTGAGGGTCAACAGCTCGCGCGCCAGGCCCGATCAGCGCCTGCAGGCCGGCGACCGAGTGCGCGTGCCGCCGGTTCGCGTGGCGGAGCGGGCCAGCGCCGAGCCCGGGGCCGGGCTGGTGCAGGCGCTCGCTGCACGTATCCTTTATGAAGACGCCGCGCTGCTGGTCGTCGACAAGCCGAGTGGCCTGGCGGTGCACGGCGGCAGCGGCCTCTCGCTGGGCCTGATCGAGGCGCTGCGCGCCATGCGTCCCGACGCCCGCTCGCTGGAACTGGTGCACCGGCTGGACCGCGACACCTCGGGCTGCGTGATGATTGCCAAGAAGCGCTCGATGCTGCGCCATCTCCACGAGGCGCTGCGCGAGGGCACGATCACCAAGACTTACACCACGCTGGTGCAGGGGCGCTGGCCGAAGCGGCTGCTGCGGGTGGCGGTCGCGCTGGAGAAGAACACGGTACGCGGCGGCGAGCGGGTCGTGCGCGCGGACGCGTCGGGCAAGGCCTCGGAGACCCGCTTCCGGGTGCTGGAGGTGTATCGCGACGCCACCCTGCTCGAGGCGCAGCCGGTTACGGGCCGCACGCACCAGATCCGCGTTCACGCCCAGATCTCGGGGCATCCCGTGGCCGGCGACGAGAAATACGGCGAGCGGGAGTTCAACCGGCAGATGCGCGATTTCGGGCTGCGTCGCCTGTTCCTTCATGCCAGTTCCATCGAGCTCAGCCTTCCCGACGGCCAGTCGCTGGTGGTCAGCGCGCCACTCGATGCCGCGCTGGCGCGGGTGCTGGAGACCCTGCCGCGATGAGGCGCCTGTTCGTGTTCGACTGGGACGGTACCCTGATGGATTCGGTGGGACGCATCGTGTCCTGCCTGCGCCAGGCTGCCGAAGAGCAGGGGTTGGAGGATCTGGGGGACGCCGGCTTCGGGAACGTGATCGGCCTGGGGTTGCCGCAGGCGATCGCTCAGCTCTACCCCCAGCTGAACCCGCGGCAGATCGAGCAGTTCCGCAACACCTACTCCGCGCGCTTCGTTGCCGCCGACGCCCGCCCCTCGCACTTGTTCCCCGGTGCCCTGGAACTGCTGGAAACCCTGCGCGCGCGCGGGCACTGGGTCGCGGTGGCGACCGGCAAGAGCCGGCGCGGCCTGGATCGCGTGCTCGGCGAGCTCGGGCTGGACGACTGCTTCCATGCCACGCGCTGTGCCGACGAGACTGCATCGAAGCCGGATCCGCGGATGCTGCACGAGATCGTGGTGGCGCTCGGTGCCGAGCCGGCGCAGGCGGTGATGATCGGGGATACCGAATACGACCTGGAGATGGCGGCGCGGGCCCGGATCTGCAGCCTCGGCGTGAGCTTCGGCGTGCATTCGCGGGAAAGGCTGGCGCGTCACGCGCCGGAGCGGATTGTCGATTCACTGCCCGAAATCCTCGCCTGGGAGGAACTGCGGCCGCATTGACCGCGGGCACCGCGCGTCAGTGCTGCAGCACGTGCAGGCCGAAGTGTTCGAGGAACTCCACCAGCCGTATCAGTGGCAGTCCCTCTAGCACGGTGGGGTCGTCGAGTTCGAGCGAGCGGAACAGCGCGATGCCGAGCCCTTCCACCTTGAAACTCCCGGCGCAGTCCAGGGGCTGCTCGCGGCGCACGTAATCGCGGATTGCCGTATCGCTCAGCTCGCGCAGGTGCACGGTGCAGGTCTCGACGCCAGTCAGAGCGCGTCCCGATGGCGCGTCGAGCACGCAGAGCCCGGTGAGGAATCGAACTTCCCGCCCCGAAATGCCCCGCAGCTGCTGCTGCGCACGCTCCACGGTGCCGGGCTTGCCGAGCAGCCTGCCGTCGGTCGCGCCGACCTGGTCCGAGGCAATGACCAGGGCATCCGGGGCGCGCAGCGCCACGGCGCGCGCCTTGGCCTCGCTAAGGCGCAGCACCAGCGTCTCGGGTGGCTCGCCGCTGGCCGGGGTCTCGTCGATATCGGGAGAAATGCACGCGAAGTCGAGCCCGAGCCGCTGCAGCAGGCGTTTGCGGTAGGGGGAACCGGAGGCGAGCACGATGCGTTGCATGATGGCGGGGCAGGTGGTTGGTGTGGCCCGAACTTTGCAGAAAAGTGCGGTATTTTCAAGCATTTATTTTTTGACAGTGCCGGATACCGGCCCTATGATTGCGCGCCTATGCCGACACCCCGGGTTCCCAGACAGGCTGATTTCCGCAAGCTGGCGGTATTTGGCGGCCAGATCGGTGGTGCGGTAGCGCTCGATGATCTGCCGCGCATCAGGGCCGAGTCGATGGAGTCGGGCTCGGGTGCGGCGGCGACGGTGGAACTGCAGTTCCGCGTCGACGACGAAGGCTACAAGGTAATAGAAGGACGGGTGCAGGCGTGCCTGTCCCTGCAGTGTCAGCGCTGCCTTGGCCCGATGGCGCTGCCGGTGGACGCCGACGTGCGCCTGGCGATGGTCTGGGGCGAAGAGGAGATCCCGTCGTTGCCGCAACGCTTCGAAGGGATCGTGGTAGGGGAAGGGTTGAGCGACCTCTACGAGTTGCTGGAAGAGGAGTTGCTGCTGGCGATTCCGCTGGCGCCGCGCCATCCTGAAGGGGAATGTGCGTTGCGCCAAACGGTCGAGAGCGACGAAGTCGCGGACGACGACGAGCGGGAGAACCCGTTTGCCGCGCTCGCGAAGATCAAGGGGAGTTCATCCTGAGGCCCGTCGGGCACGGGGCGGGCATTCGATTTCAGTGAAGCACCCTGTGGGTGCGTGTTCAAAAGTAGTGAGGAGTCAGTCATGGCAGTTGGTCAGGCAAGAACCACCCGTTCCCGTCGCGGCATGCGTCGCGCCCACGATGCGTTGCGCGGCGCGGCATTGTCGACCGATGCCACTTCCGGTGAAGTGCATCGTCGCCATCACGTGACCCCGGACGGTTTCTACCGGGGCAAGAAAGTGGTGGAAAGCAAGGACGACTGAGGCGCAGCCTGCACCTCGATCGACGGCGAGCGACCGGTTACGGCGCTCGCCGTTTTCTTTTGTGCGACGGCATGAACGGAGGCTGCGATGGCGGGGTTGCTCGCATGTGTCTTTCCGGGACAGGGGTCCCAGCGCGTTGGCATGCTGTCGGCGATTGCCGCAGCGGAGCCGGTCGTCCGTGAAACCTTTGCCGAGGCCTCCGGGGTTCTCGGCTACGACCTGTGGAACCTGGCTCAGTCCGGACCACAGGAAGCCCTCAATCTCACCGAGCGCACGCAACCGCTGATCCTGTGCGCCAGCGTGGCGCTGTGGCGGGTGTGGCGCGGCCGTGGCGGTGCCATGCCCGCGTTCATGGCCGGGCACAGCCTGGGCGAATTCAGCGCGCTGGTGTGTGCCGGCGCGCTCGGCTTCGCCGACGCGGTGCGGCTGGTGCGCAACCGCGGCGCCTACATGCAGGAGGCCGTGCCCGTGGGGCAGGGTGCGATGGCAGCGGTGCTGGGGCTGGATGACGCGCTCATCGAGCAGGCCTGCGCCGAGGCGGCCGGGACGGAAGTCGTCGCGGCGGTCAACTTCAATTCGCCCGGCCAGGTAGTGATCGCCGGCCACGCGGGCGCCGTCGAACGGGCGATTGCAGCCTGCAAGAGCCTGGGAGCGAAGCGCGCGATGCCGCTTCCGGTAAGCGCGCCTTTCCATACAACGCTGATGAAACCCGCCGGCGACCGCCTGGCGCAGGACATGGCGGAGATACGCCTCGACAGCCCGTTGGTGCCCGTGATCCACAACGTGCACGCGCGCCCGGAACACGATGCCGGGAAGATCCGCGCCCTGCTGGTGCAGCAGATCGCCAGCCCCGTGCAGTGGGTGGGCTCGGTGCGCTTCATGGCCGATGCCGGCGTGCAGCGCGTCGTGGAGGTCGGGCCCGGCAAGGTGCTCGGCGGCCTGTGCAAGCGCATCGACGCCGCGCTGGAATGCTTCTACAGCGAAGAGCCGCAGGACCTGGACAAGGCGCTGGCGGCTGCCGGCGCCCCCAACTGACATCGGGAGTGAATGACATGCAACGAGTCTGTCTGGTTACCGGCGCGAGCCGTGGCATCGGGGCGGCGATCGCCGATGCGCTGGGAGCGGCCGGCGCTACCGTGGTGGGTACGGCTACCACCGAAGCGGGCGCCGCCGCGATCTCCGAGCGCTTGGCGGCCAAGGGTATCGCCGGTGCCGGCATGGCGCTCGACGTCGGCTCCGCAACCGCGGTCGACGAACTCATCGCTCGCGTGACGGAGCAGTTCGGCGCCCCGCTGGTGCTGGTCAACAACGCCGGCATCACGCGCGACAACATCGTGCTGCGGATGAAGGACGAGGAGTGGGCCGGGGTCATCGACACGAATCTCAACTCGATCTTCCGCCTGAGCAAGGCGGTGCTGCGCGGCATGACCAAGGCGCGCTGGGGGCGCATCGTGAACATCAGTTCGGTGGTCGGCTCGATGGGCAATGCCGGGCAGGCGAACTACGCGGCCAGCAAGGCCGGCATGGAAGGCTTCGCGCGGGCACTGGCGCGCGAGATCGGTTCGCGCGCGATCACCGTGAACTGCGTCGCTCCCGGCTTCATCGACACCGACATGACGCGCGAACTCCCGGAGGCCCAGCGCCAGAAGCTGCTGGAGCAGATCCCGGCCGGCCGGCTGGGCGAGGCCGGCGAGATCGCCGCCGTGGTGGCCTTCCTGGCCTCGGATGCGGCGGCCTACATTACCGGCGAGACCATTCACGTGAATGGCGGCATGTACATGTGCTGAAACAATTCCCCCTTTGTCAATATTGCATGTAACGGCGCGATTCGGGGTAGAATCGCGCCGCGTCAACGAGCCATTGCGGGGATGGGGATTTCCGCGGCCAACGGCACACTCAACCACTCACAGGAGCAACAGACCAAAATGAGCAGCATCGAAGAACGCGTCAAGAAAATCGTCGCGGAGCAGCTCGGAGTCAAGGAAGAGGACATCCAGAATTCAGCTTCCTTCGTGGAAGACCTCGGTGCCGATTCGCTGGACACCGTCGAACTGGTGATGGCGCTCGAAGAGGAATTCGAAACCGAAATTCCGGACGAGGACGCGGAGAACATCACCACGGTGCAGCACGCCATCGACTACATCGAATCGCATCTCTGATTCGGTCCCGCCGGGAGGTCGCGGCGGTCGTGCCACGGCCCGCGTCCTCCCACAGTGCTTGCCAGGCAAGCTGATCCATCGATGAACGGTCGCTGCGCCGGTCCGTCATCGAGGGGGTCGTGATAGACTTTTGACGCCTCGGCGCGGACTGCGTCACGTCGCTGGCATCCCGATCCAACAAGGCATCTCGCAGACGGAGTCCTCGGCGATGAAACGACGGGTGGTCGTTACTGGCATGGGGGTCGTGACCCCGCTTGGCAACTCGGTGTCCGAAACCTGGGACGGTATCGTCAACGGGCGCAGCGGGATCCGGCCGATCGAGCAGTTCGACGTATCCGCTTACGGGACGCGCTTCGGCGGTTCGATCCGGGGCTTCGACGCGAATACCTTCCTGCCGCCGAAGGAAGTCCGCAAGTTCGACGATTTCATCCTCTACGGACTCGGCGCCGCCGTGCAGGCCATGGAAGATGCCGGTCTCGTGGTCGAGGAATCCTTCGCGCCCCGCGTCGGGGCCGCCATCGGCTCCGGCATCGGCGGCATCTCGTCGATAGAGAAAAGCCACCAGATCGTGCTGGATTCCGGGCCGCGGCGCATCTCCCCGTTCTTCGTCCCGGGCTCGATCATCAACATGATCGCCGGCTACCTGTCGATCCGCTACGGATTTTCGGGACCGAATCTCGCGATGACCACTGCCTGCACGACGGGCACCCACAACATCGGGATCGGGGCGCGGCTGATTGCCTGGGGCGAGGTCGATGCGATGATCGTCGGCGGCTCCGAGATGGCGACCACGTCGGTCGGACTCGGTGGCTTCTCGGCCTCGCGCGCGCTGTCGACGCGCAACGACGCCCCCGAAGCCGCGAGCCGGCCGTGGGATCGTGATCGCGACGGTTTCGTGCTGAGCGACGGTGCCGGCGTGCTGGTGCTGGAGGAGCTGGAGTTCGCGCGCCGCCGCGGTGCGCGCATCTACGCCGAGGTGATCGGCTTCGGCATGAGCGGCGACGCCTACCACATGACCTTGCCTCCGGAAGACGGACGCGGCGCCGCGGCGGCGATGCAGAACGCGATCCGCGATGCCGGGGTGGCACCGGAAGAGATCGATTACATCAACGCGCACGGTACCTCGACGCCCGCTGGCGATCTCGCCGAGAGCCGCGCGGTGCAGCGGGTGCTCGGCGACGCGGCGGGCCGAGTCGCGATGAGTTCGACCAAGTCCATGATCGGCCACCTGCTGGGTGCCGCCGGGGCGGTGGAGGCGGTGTTCAGCATCCTGGCCATCCGCGACGGCGTGGCGCCGCCGACCATCAACCTCGACAACCCCGATGAAGGCTGCACGCTCAATTACGTGCCCCACGTCGCGCAGCAGCGGAAAATAGACATCGCGCTGTCGAATTCCTTCGGTTTTGGCGGGACCAACGGCTCCCTGGTCTTTCGCAGGATATGATCCCGACATCATGAATCAGCTCGTGCCGCGGCAGCGGGTCTGGGTCAACGCGACGGAAACGAACCTGGTTCCGGTCGAGGACCGCGGCCTTGCCTTTGGTGACGGCCTGTTCGAGACGATGCGCTTGCGCGGCGCGCGCGTGCCGCTGCTGGAGCGGCACCTGCAGCGGCTGCAGGACGGGGCACTGCGATTGCGCATCACGCTGGACATCGACGAATTGCGGGAGGAGATATCCCGTTTCCTGTCGTCTGCCGGCAACGACGACGGGATCCTCAAGCTGATTGTCACGCGTGGCGACGGCGGGCGCGGCTATCGCGTCGACGCCGGCAACGAGCCGCGTCGCATCCTGATGCAGCGGCCGTTGGCCTCGCATCCCGCACAGTGGTGGTCCGAGGGGATCACGATCCGTCACTGCGACACGCGGCTGGGGAGCAACCGCGCGCTTGCAGGCATGAAACACCTGAATCGTCTGGAGCAGGTGCTGGCTCGCCTGGAGTGGGACGATGCACAGATCGCCGAGGGTCTGATGTCAGACCAGAAGGGGCGCATCGTCGAGGGAATCTCCACCAACCTGTTCCTGGTCAGTGGCGGCCGGCTGTTGACGCCGGTGATCGATCACTGCGGCGTTGCGGGCGTGATGCGCGGTTTCATCCTCGACGTGGTGGCGCCGGAACTCGCGCTGCACACCGAGCAGATCCATTGCGAGCGTGCGCTGCTCGCCGCGGCCCAGGAAGTGTTCCTGTGCAACGCGGTGATCGGCGTGTGGCCGGTGCGGCAGCTCGGGTCCAAGCGCTGGCCGCTGGGGCCGGTGACGCGCAGGGTGCAGTCGCATGTGGCGCGGTTCCTTGCGTCCTGAGCGCGCGCTGCGCGTTGTCGAGCTGGGCCTCGCGTGCGCGCTGCTGATTGGCCTGCTGGCGCGGGAGACCTTCATTCGCTGGCTGGACCAGCCGCTCGTGCTGGACGCGCCCGTGGTCGTGGAGCTCCCGCAGGGAGGCAACCTGACCCATTTCCTCGACGATCTGCATGAGCGCGGCGTGCTCGAGCACCCGCGCTGGCTGCGTGCGCAGGCGCGCATCGACGGCGTCGCCGACAAGGTTCGCGCCGGGGAGTACCGCCTCGAGCCGGGACTCACGCCGCGTCTGCTGCTTGACATGCTGGTGGCCGGTCGGGTGGTCGTCTACGCTGTCACGCTGGTCGAGGGCATGACCGTGGGGCAGGTGCTGGCCCGCCTGCAGGAGCAGCCGCAGCTCGAGCCCGCGCTGCGCGGCGCGAAGGCCGAATCCCTGCTCGGCAAGCTCGGCATCGATAGCGGCTGGTCGACCGCGGAGGGCGCATTCTTCCCCGATACCTACCAGTACAGCCGAGGCATGAGCGATGCGGACATCCTGCTCGCCTCGCACCGGGCGCTGCGCGAGGTACTCGCCGAGGAATGGGCCGGTCGCGACGCGGATTTGCCGTACCGGACCCCCTACGAGGCATTGATCATGGCCTCGCTGGTGGAGAAGGAAACCGGTGTCGCCGAGGAGCGCCAGCAGATCGCGGGCGTCTTCGTGCGCCGTCTGCAGAAAGGCATGCTGCTGCAGACGGATCCGGCCGTGATCTACGGCCTGGGCGAGAGTTTCGACGGCAACCTGACGCGCGAGCACCTGCGCACGCCGGGTCCGTACAATACGTACCTGAATGCCGGCTTGCCGCCGTCGCCGATTGCGCTGCCGGGACGCGCTGCCATCCATGCGGCACTGCACCCTGCGCCCGGATCGACGCTCTATTTCGTCGCGCGCGGTGACGGTTCGCACGAATTCTCGGCGAGCCTCGAGGAACACAACCGCGCCGTGCGCAAGTACCAGTTGCAGCGGCGTGGCACGACATACCGCTCGCGACCTCAGGGCTGAGAACGGCGGCGGGAAAATAACGGAGGCAGATCCGCGACATGGCTAGAGGCCGGTTCATCAGCGTCGAAGGCGGCGAGGGCGCGGGCAAGAGCACCAACATCGAGGGGGTCCGCGCGCGCCTGCACGCGGCGGGCCTGCGCGTTGTCGTGACGCGCGAGCCCGGCGGCACGCCGCTTGCCGAGGAGATCCGCGGGCTGTTGCTGGCGCCGCGCGACGAAGGGGTGTGCGAGGACACCGAGCTGCTGCTGGTGTTCGCCGCGCGGATGCAGCATGTGGAACGCGTGATCAAGCCGGCGCTGGCCCGCGGCGAATGGGTGATCAGCGATCGCTTCACCGATGCGACCATCGCGTACCAGGGGGCGGGGAGGCGCATGGGGGTGGAGCGTATCCAGGCTCTGCGCACCCTGCTGCTGGGTGACTTCGCGCCGGACCTCACGCTGCTGTTGGACGTGCCTGTCGACAGCGGCATGCAGCGGCTCGCCGCCCGCGGCGCGCCGGACCGCTTCGAGAGGGAAGGCCGGGAGTTCTTCGAGCGCGTGCGTGCTGCCTACCTGCAGCTGGCCGCGGCGGAGCCCGGGCGGTTCCGGGTCATCGACGCCGCCCGGCCGCTGCCGGCCGTCCAGGCGGCCGTCGCGCAAGCCATCGACGGCTTTCTCGTGCAGAGTGCGACGCCGTGACCGATTCCGCGCACGTCGTCGGCGCCCCCTTGCCCTGGCAGCGCAGCGACTGGGAGCGGCTGCGTGCGCGCATTGTCGATCAGCGCCTGCATCACGCCGTGCTGCTCAGCGGGCCGGCGGGCATCGGCAAACGCCTGCTGGGAGACCTGCTGGTGCGCTCCATCCTGTGTCGCAACCCGGACCGCGGGCAGGCCTGCGGAAAGTGTCGCGACTGCCAGCTGGTCACGGCGGGCTCGCACCCCGATCTGCTGCGGATCGCGCCCGAGGAGCCGGGCAAGCAGATCCGCATCGAGCAGATCCGGGGCGAGCTCACCGAGTTCGTGATGCGCACGCCGAGCCTGGCCCACGCCAAGGCGATCGTGATCGATCCGGCGGATGCCATGAACACGCACACCGCCAACTGCCTGCTGAAGAGCCTGGAGGAGCCGGCGCCGCGCACGCACATGGTGCTGCTGAGCGATACCCCGGCGCGCCTGCTGCCCACCATCCGCTCGCGCTGCCAGCAGATCAGGCTGATGCCGCCCGCGCCCGAGCAGGCGCTGCAGTGGCTGCAGTCGGCTGGTGGCGGTGCCGATGCGGCGGACCTGCTCGGCATCGCCGCGGGTTGCCCCCTGGGCGCGCTGCGCATTCGCGAGGCGGACGCGATCGGGGGCTTCGACCGCGCGGCCGACATGATGCGCCGCGCGGCATCACCGGGGGCATGGGTTCCCGCGCTGGTGAGCGAATGCGGCGACCTGGAGCTGCGCGAGTTGCTCGGCTGGGTGTTCCTGTTTCTGGCCGACCTGAGCCGCGCGCTGGCGCACGGCTCCACGGCGGGGGCACGCATCGGGCGGGCTGCCGCGGCCTACGACGAGCTGATGCCCCATGTCGGTGCCGTGCACGCCGCGCGGATGCTGCAGCGGACCCTGGCGGCGCGTCGCGATGCGGCGTCGACGGCGAACCCGAACCGGCAGTTGCTGCTCGAGGCCTTGCTGATCGATTGGCAGCGGGGATGTTCCGGCTGGCAAAATGCGGGTTGAGTCGCTACTCTTCGTGAAGTACCACCGGAGTGACTCGCTCAGCCCATGACCGCGCCGCAAGGAACCCGCAACGGCATCCTGTCCCTGACCATCAAGGACAAGGCGGTGCTGTATGCGGCGTACATGCCTTTCCTGCAGAACGGGGGCCTGTTCATCCCGACCAACAAGCCCTACCGCATCGGCGACGAAGTATTCATGCTGCTGAACCTGATGGACGAGCCGGAGAAGATCCCGGTGGCCGGCAAGGTGGTCTGGGTCACGCCGAAGCGCGCGCAGGGCAATCGTGCCTCGGGCATCGGCGTGCAGTTCAACGGCCAGGACGACACGGCAAGCCGCAAGATCGAGACCTACCTGGCGGGCGCCCTCGAATCCGAACGCCCCACCCACACGATGTGAGAAGCGGCCCGCGGGCCGTTTGCGCATGCTCATAGACAGCCATTGTCATCTGGACTACCTCACGGCGCCCGACGTGGGCATGGACATCCACGCCATCCTGCGGTCGGCCGCGGCCGCCGGGGTGGGGCGCATGCTCACGGTGGCGGTAGACCGCGGGAACCAGCCGCGCGTGCTGGCCCACGCGCAGGCGCACGAGCAGGTCTTCGCGTCGGTCGGCATCCATCCCTCGTCCTGCACCGGGGAGCCGGTCAGCATCGCCGAGCTGCTGGCGCTCGCGGCACAGCCCAAGGTGATCGCGATCGGCGAAACCGGCCTCGATTACTACCATGGCGCCGAGCAGGCGGAGCGACAGCGGCAGAGTTTCGTCACCCACCTGCAGGCGGCGTCGCAGGCGGGGCTCCCGGTCATCGTGCACACGCGCGATGCGCGCGAGGACACGCTGCGGTTGCTCGCCGCACATGCCGATCCGGTGCACGCCGGCGTGATGCACTGCTTCACGGAAAGCCTGGAGATGGCCCGCGCGGCGATGGAGATGAACTTCCTGATCTCGTTCTCGGGGATCATCACCTTTCGCAATGCCGTGGCGTTGCGCGAGGTCGTGCGCGCAGTGCCGCTCGATCGCATGCTGGTGGAAACCGATTCGCCCTACCTCGCGCCGGTGCCGCATCGCGGACGCACCAACGAGCCGCGGCACGTGTTGCACGTCGCCGAAGCGGTGGCGGCGATCAAGGAGATTCCGCTCGAGGAAGTGGCGGCGGCTACCACGGCCAACTTCTACCGGCTGTTCCCGCGCGCCGTTGCGGCCTGAGGGCGCACCGTGAGGCAGTTGCCGTTCGGTCTGGGGCTCGTCGAGGGCTTCTACGGCCGGCAATGGCGCGACGAGGACCGCATCGCCTGCCTGCGCTTCATCGCGGGCGCGGGCTACCGCTACTACCTTTACGCGCCCAAGGGCGATGCCGTGCTGCGACGCCGCTGGTCCGAGCGCTGGGACGCCGCGGATGAGCGTCGCATGCGCGCGATCGCCGCGTGTTGCGCCGAGGCCGGTCTCGCCTGGGGCTTCGGCCTCAGTCCGCTAGGGCTGGTCGAGGAACCGTCGCCCGCGAAGCTGCAGCGGCTGCGCGACAAGGTGCGTTACCTGGAGAGCTTCGGGGCCCGCATCCAGTGCATCCTGTTCGACGACATGCCGCGCCACGTCAATGCACTGGCGGCCGCGCAGCTGGACATCGTCGCCGAGGTGATGGCGGCCAGCCACGCCGAGCATGCGCTGGTCTGTCCCAGCTACTACTCGACCGACCCGGTACTGGAACGGGTGTTCGGTGCGATGCCCGCCGATTACTGGGAAGAGCTCGGCGCCGGGCTGCCTGCAGAGACGGGCATTTTCTGGACCGGCGACAAGGTCTGCGCCCAATCGCACGATGCGGCGGGGCTCGGCGAGATTGCGGCGCGTTTCGCGCGCAAGCCGGTGCTGTGGGACAACTACCCGGTCAACGACGGCGCCAGGGGGTCGAATTTCCTGCGCGTCGACGCCTTCCGCGGCCGCGGGAGCGAGCTCGCCGGGCTCACGCAGGCGCATTTCGTGAACCCGATGAACCAGTGCTGGCTGTCGCGCCTCGCCCTGCAGTCGCTGGCGCTGCTCTACCAGCAGGGGCCCGCCTATGACGCGGACGCGGCCTTCGCGCATTGCACGCTGGCGCAGTGCGGGGAGGCGCTGGCCGCGGCGCTCGCCGCGGACCGCGACGCGTTGCAGCACGAAGGTTTGAGCGCCCTGTCCGGGGCGCGGCTCGCGCAGATGCGCGCGCGCTACGCGGCGTTCCGCTCGCCCTATGCGCAGGAAATCGTCGACTGGCTCAAAGGTGGCTACGCCTTCGATCCGGCCTGCCTCACGGATTGATGGCCTGCGCCGGCTTACGCAACAGGTAGTGGCCCCGGGAGCGCGTGCGCTCCTATAATCTCCGGCATCCAAATCGCTGACCGACGGGGACATTCCATGCAATACCAGGGCAAGGCGATCACGCTGCGAGCACTGGAATCCGGTGTCGTCGAGCTGTGCTTCGACCGAAAAGCGGATGCCGTCAACAAATTCGACCAGCTGACCCTCGGCGAGCTGCGCGAGGCGCTCGGGCTGATCGCCGCGGACAACGGCGTGCGGGGTGTGCTGATCACCAGCGCCAAGCCCGAGTATTTCATCGTCGGTGCCGACATCGGCGAGTTCGGCGCGCTGTTCCGCCGGGGTGAGGCGGCCCTGCTCGAGAACCTGGCCGAGGCGAACGCGATTTTCAACGCGCTCGAAGATCTCGCGGTGCCCAGTGTCTGCGCCATCAACGGCACCGCGCTGGGTGGAGGCCTGGAGCTCTGCCTGGCCGCCGATGGTCGCGTGATGTCGCGCAGCGCCCGCGTCGGCCTGCCCGAGGTCAAGCTCGGGATCAACCCCGGCTTCGGTGGCACGGTGCGCCTGCCGCGCGTGATCGGCGTCGACAACGCGGTCGAGTGGATCTGCGGCGGCAGCGAGTACAAGGCCGAGGTCGCATTGAAGGTGGGTGCGGTCGATGCCGTTGTCGATCCGGCGCGCCTGCGCGAGGCCGCGCTGGACCTGCTGCGCCAGTGCATCGACGGCACGCTGGATTACGCGGCGCGGCGTCGCGAGAAGACGCAGCCGGTGCAGCTGAACGACATCGAGCGCATGATGGCCTTCATGACGGGCAAGAGCGTGGTGGCCGCGCAGGCGGGGCCGAACATGCCGGCGCCGCTGACGGCCGCGAAGTCGATGGAGAAATCCGTCGGCCTGTCGCGCGACGAGGCGCTGAAGGTGGAAGCGAAGTTCTTCGCGCGGCTGGCGTTGACCAACGAGGCGGACAGCCTGATCGGGCTGTTCCTGAACGAGCAGGCGGTTTCGAAGAAAGCGCGGGATTGGGAGTCGACCGGGCGCAAGGTGACGCGCGCGGCGGTTCTCGGCGCGGGCACCATGGGCGGCGGCGTAGCCTACCAGTCGGCGAGCTGCGGTGTGCCGATCGTGATGAAGGACATTGCCGAGAAGGGGCTGGAGATCGGCATGCGCGAGGCCGGAAAATTGCTCTCGGGCCAGGTCAGCCGCGGGCGCATGACGCCCGAGGCGATGGCAGGCGTGCTGGGAACCATCCATCCCACGCTCGATTACAACGCCTTCGGCAACGTCGACTTCGTGGTCGAGGCGGTCGTCGAGAATGAGGGCGTGAAGAAGCGCGTGCTCGCCGAGTGCGAAGCGGTGCTCGGCAGCGATGCGATCCTGGCGAGCAACACCTCCACGATCTCGATCACGCGCCTGGCGCAGGCACTGAAGCGGCCGGCGAATTTCTGTGGCATGCACTTCTTCAACCCGGTGCACCGCATGCCGCTGGTCGAGGTGATCCGCGGCGAGCACAGTTCGGACGCTGCCATCGCCACCACCGTGGCCTACGCGCGGCAATTGAAGAAGACACCCATCGTGGTGCGCGATTGCCCGGGCTTTCTCGTCAACCGCGTGCTGTTCCCGTATTTCGGCGCGTTCAACGCGCTGCTGCGCGACGGCGCGGATTTCCGCGAGGTCGATCGCGTGATGCAGAAATTCGGCTGGCCCATGGGGCCGGCGCACCTGCTGGACGTGGTCGGCATCGACGTGGCGCATCACGCTGCCGGCGTGATGGCCGAGGGATTCCCCGAGCGCATGCGCATCGAATTCCGCACGGCGGTGGAGCTGATGTTCGAGGCGGGCCGCTTCGGGCAGAAGACCGGTGCGGGGTTCTATCGCTACGAGCAGGACAAGCGTGGCAAGCCGGTCAAGACCGCCGATCCGCAGGCGCAGGCGATGATCGCCGGCATCAGCGCCGCGCCGCGCGAGTTCGACGAGCAGGAGATCGTCGAGCGCATGATGGTGCCGATGTGCAACGAGCTCGTGCGCTGCCTCGACGAGAATATCGTGGATTCGGCGGGCGAGGCCGACATGGCACTGGTCATGGGCATCGGTTTCCCCGTGTTCCGCGGTGGTGCGCTGCGTTACATGGACCACATGGGTCTCGCGGAGTTCTGTGTCGCCGCGGACCGCCATGCCGGTATCGCGGCCGTCTACGGCGTGCCGGAGTCGCTGCGCGCGCGTGCGCGTGACGGCCGGCGCTTCTATTCCTGATACACCGGTGCCTGCGTCTGCAGGGGAGGAACGGCGTGAGTTTCAAAGACGACGATGTGGTGATTATCGACTGCGCGCGCACCCCGATGGGGCGCTCGAAGAACGGCGTGTTCCGCCATGTGCGCGCCGAGGATCTGTCCGCGGATCTCGTGAACGCATTGTTCGCGCGCAATCCGAACGTGGATCCCGCCGCGGTGGAAGACGTGATCTGGGGTTGCGTGAACCAGACCGAGGAGCAGGGCTGGAACGTGGCGCGCATGTTTTCGCTGCTGACCGTGGTGCCGCATTCGGCCGGCGCGCAGACCATATCGCGGCTCTGCGGCTCGTCGATGTCGGCGCTGCACATCGCCGCGCAGTCCGTGATGACGGGCTATGGCGATGTGTTCCTGGTCGGCGGCGTGGAGCACATGGGGCATTTGCCGATGGACAAGGGCATCGATCCCAATCCGCGCATGAGCAAGCACGTGGCCAAGGCCGCCGGGATGATGGGCATCACCGCCGAGGGCCTGGCGATGCTGCACGGCATCACGCGCGAGCAGCAGGATGCCTTCGCGTTGCGCTCGCACCGCCTGGCGGCGAAGGCGCAGGACGAAGGGCGCTGGGCGCGCGAGATCATCCCGGTGCGCGGGCATGACGAGGAGGGCTTCAGCAAGCTGATCACCGAGGACACCACGGTGCGCCGTGACACCACGCTCGAGGGGCTCGCCGCGCTGCCGCCGGCTTTCGATCCGCGCAACGGCACGGTCACCGCGGGCACCTCGTCGCAGATCGCCGACGGCGCGTCGGCCATGATCGTGATGTCGGGGCGCAAGGCGCGCGCCTGCGGTGTGCAGCCACGGGCGAAGATCCGCGCGATGGCGGTCGCCGGCGTCGATCCGTCGATCATGGGCTATGGCCCGGTCCCGGCGACGCAGAAGGCGCTCGCGCGCTGCGGCCTCGCCATGAAGGACATCGAGGCGGTGGAGCTGAACGAGGCCTTCGCCGCGCAGGCCCTCCCGGTGCTCAAGGACCTCGGGCTGCTCGACCACATGGACACCCGGGTCAACCTGCACGGGGGCGCGATCGCGCTGGGGCATCCATTCGGTTGCTCGGGCGCACGCATCACCGGCACCCTCATCAACGTGATGGAACAGCGCGACCTCACGTTGGGGCTGGCCACGATGTGCATCGGCATGGGGCAGGGCATCTCGACGGTCCTGGAGCGGGTCTGATGCCGAGGGACCGGCAGGGAGCGAGTGCGATCACGGAGTCCGGGGTCACGGCTGCGTGACCGGTCGTCGTTCCCCCGAGAGCTGGCTGCTGCTGGCGAGTTACGGTTCGGTCGCGGTCGCCCTGATCCTGATCGTCGTCAAGGCGGCGGCGTGGCTGTACACGGGGTCGGCCAGCCTGCTCGGTTCACTGATCGATTCCTTCATGGATTCCATGGCGTCGCTGCTGTCGATGGTCGCAGTGCGCTATTCGCTGAAACCCGCCGACGAGGAGCATCGTTTCGGGCACGGCAAGGCCGAATCGCTGGCGGCACTGGCGCAGTCGGCGTTCATCATGGGGTCGGCGGCGCTGCTGTTCCTGTATTGCGTGGAGCGCATGCTGCAAGCCGAAAAACATGTGCTCGAGCATACCGGGATCGGTATCGCGGTCAGCGTCTGCGCGATCGTGTGCACGCTCGGGCTGCTCGCGCTGCAGACACACGCGATACGGCTCACCGGCTCGACGGCCATCAGCGCGGATCGGCTGCACTACAAGTCCGATCTGCTGATGAACGGGGCGGTCATCGTGTCGTTGCTGTTCGCCCAGCGGGGCGTATACCAGGTCGACGTGATCATGGGGCTGGTCATCGCCGTGATCATCTCCCGCGGAGCCGTGCAGATCGGGTGGGAGGCGTTCGGGCTGCTGATGGACAAGGCGCTGCCGCCGGAGGTCGATCAGCACATCCGCGGACTGGCGCTGTCCAGCCCCGGGGTCCTGGGCGTGCACGATTTGCGCACGCGGCGCTCCGGCATGCATTACATCATCCAGTTGCACCTGGAACTGGAGGACGAGACCTCGCTGCTCGTCGCCCACGGCATCGCCGACGCGGTAGAAATGCGCTTGCGCGAGGCTTACCCCGGCGCGGACGTGATCATCCACCAGGACCCGCACAGCGCGGTGGCGCAGGAGCATGCGGAGGCGCTCGCGCGGCTGGGGCGAAGCCTGTCGCAGATCCCTGTCGGGTAGCGCCCGAGTTGAATTGCGGCGCGGCCGTGTGGCAAACTGCCGCGGCCTGGAACTCCCTGTACGTTGTCAAGAAATCGCACGCATAACAACAAGTTGCGCGGATCTCCTGATTCCGTGCTCATGACCTGGCCTGGCTGTGCGAGAGTGGCGGAACTGGTAGACGCGCTGGATTTAGGTTCCAGTGCCGCAAGGCGTGCGGGTTCGAGTCCCGCCTTTCGCACCACAGCTGGAAGAGGCTCGGGGGCAGGAGAGATCCGGTGGTCGGTTTCCCGCTTTTCCCGACTCTCGGATTTCATGATCCCATGATAGAATGCCGGCCCTTGTGATTGGCGCGCCGATGCCCGATGGGCTTGCGGGCGCGTCGAACGCACTAGCGGATCGGCTTGTTTCCGAGCGATACCCGGTAGCCCATTCCCTCAGGCGATGCTTCCGGCCCTGGTGTCCGGTGCACCTGAGCGGTGGGCCGGAAAAGCGAATTCCGCTACGGATTTGTGTGGCGCCGCGTTTTGCGCGCCTTCGATGATCAATGTCACAGTTCTCGAGCGAGGTTGAAAATGCAGGTTTCCGTTGAAATTACGTCGGGATTGGGCCGGCGCCTGACCATTGGCGTGCCGGCGGCGCGCGTTGAGGCGGAAGTGGCGGCACGGCTGGAGAAGGCGGCGAAGACCGTGCGGCTGAAGGGCTTTCGTCAGGGCAGGGTGCCGATGAAGGTGGTCCAGCAGCGCTTCGGGGCCGGCGTTCGCCAGGAAGTGCTCGGCGAAGTGATGAGCCAGTCGTTCTACGAGGCGGTGCGCCAGGAAGACCTGAAGCCCGCGGGCCAGCCCACCATCGAGCCGCGCACGCTCGCCAGCGGCCGCGATCTCGAATTCATCGCGACCTTCGAGGTCTACCCGGAAATCGACCTGATCGATTTCACCCGCCTCAGCGTCGAACGCCCGGTGGCTGACGTCACCGAGTCGGACATCGACCGCATGATCGACGTGCTGCGCAACCAGCAGGCCTCGTGGAGCACGGTGGAGCGCGCGGCGGCGTCCGGAGACAAGGTCAACATCGACTACACCGGGCGTCGTGACGGCACCGCGTTCGAAGGCGGTTCGGCGACGGGCAGCGATCTGGTTCTGGGTTCCGGCCGTATGATTCCAGGATTCGAATCCGGAATCGAAGGCATGGTGGCGGGGGAGACGCGCGAGTTGAAACTTCGCTTCCCCGAGGAGTACCACGCCGAAGACCTGCGCGGTGCCGAGGTGGTGTTCGAGGTCAAGCTGAACAGCGTTGCCGGGAAGCAATTGCCGGAGCTGGACGAGGAGTTTTTCGCGCGCTTCGGTGTCTCCGAAGGCGGGCTGGACGGCTTCCGCGCCGAAGTGCGCACCAACATGGAGCGCGAGCTCAAGCAGGCGTTGCGCAACAAGGTCAAGGCGCGCGTGATGAATGCGCTGCACGAGCGCACGGACGTCGAGATTCCGCAGGCGCTGGTGCGCCAGGAAATCGAGACGCTGCGCCGCCAGGCCATGCGCCAGTTCGGCGGCGATGCGGCACGTTTCGATGCGAGCATCCTGCCTGACGATATGTTCCGTGCCCAGGCCGAGCGCCGCGTGGCACTTGGCTTGCTTCTGGGCGAAGTGATCCGCCGCGAGAACCTGAAGGCAGACCCGGCGCGCGTGCGCAGCGTGGTGGAGGAGATGGCTTCCACCTACGAGGAGCCGGAGGAAGTGATCAACTGGTACTATGGCAATCGCGAGCAGCTGGCCTCCGTCGAGGCGGTGGTACTGGAGGACCAGGTGATCGACACCATCCTGGAGCGCGCCACGGTCACCGAGGTTCCGAGCAGCTATGAGGAGGCGCTGCGCGCCGATCCGCCGAAGTCGGCCGGTCAGCCGCAGTCCTGACAATCCCCGGGGAGGCGCGGCGCGTGCCCGCCTCCCGACATTGGTATCGAGCGAGGAGTACATCGCATGGATCAGCGTGGCGAGCGAAGCGGCAGCATCACCGGCCTCGGTCTCGTGCCCATCGTGGTAGAGCAGACCGCGCGGGGTGAGCGTTCCTACGACATTTATTCTCGCCTGCTCAAGGAGCGCGTGATCTTCATCGTCGGTCCGGTCGAGGACTACATGGCCAATCTGGTCGTGGCGCAGCTGCTGTTCCTCGAGTCGGAGAATCCGGACAAGGATATCCACCTGTACATCAACTCGCCGGGCGGTTCGGTCACTGCGGGTTTGTCCATTTACGACACGATGCAGTTCATCAAGCCGGACGTGAGCACGATGTGCGTAGGCCAGGCCGCAAGCATGGGCGCCTTCCTGCTGGCCGGCGGCACGGCGGGCAAGCGCTATGCGCTGCCGAACTCGCGCATCATGATCCACCAGCCCAGCGGTGGCGCCCACGGCCAGGCTTCGGACATCGACATCCACGCGCGCGAGATCCTGATCATTCGCGAGCGCCTCAACACGCTGCTGGCGAAGCATACGGGGCAGTCGGTGGAAACCGTGGCGCGCGACACGGAACGGGACAATTTCATGAATCCCGAGAAGGCCAGGGAGTACGGGATCATCGACGAGGTGCTGAGCCATCGACCGGGCAAGTAGGTACCAATTTGGTGCCGTCCTGCTAGACTCTCGAAAGCATGGGGGAGCGGACGTGCGGCCGGAGCATGCAGGTTGCGCTACCCCGAAGGAACATGGGCTGATTCTGGCGGAGTGGTAATGACGAAGGAAAGCGGCGGCGACAAGAGCAAACTGCTGTATTGCTCTTTTTGTGGCAAGAGCCAGCACGAGGTTCGCAAGCTGATAGCCGGTCCGTCGGTGTTCATCTGCGACGAGTGTGTCGATCTCTGCAACGACATCATCCGCGAGGAGGTGCAGGAAACCTCGGGCGACGCCACCAGGAACAAGTTGCCCAAGCCCCGCGAGATCTGCCAGATCCTCGACGAGTACGTGATCGGCCAGCGCCACGCGAAGAAGGTGCTGTCGGTGGCGGTATACAACCACTACAAGCGCCTGCGCGAGGGCGACCGGCAGCGCGACGAGGTCGAACTCGGCAAGAGCAACATCCTGCTGGTCGGCCCGACCGGCAGCGGCAAGACGCTGCTCGCCGAGACGCTGGCGCGGCTGCTCGATGTGCCGTTCACTATCGCGGACGCGACCACGCTCACCGAAGCGGGCTACGTCGGCGAGGACGTGGAGAACATCATCCAGAAACTGCTGCAGAAGGCCGAGTACGATGTCGAGAAGGCCCAGATGGGCATTGTCTACATCGACGAGATCGACAAGATCTCGCGCAAGTCCGAGAACCCGAGCATCACGCGCGACGTGTCGGGCGAGGGCGTGCAGCAGGCACTGCTCAAGCTGATCGAGGGCACCGTCGCATCGGTGCCGCCGCAGGGCGGGCGCAAGCACCCGCAGCAGGAGTTCCTGCAGGTCGACACCTCGAACATACTGTTCATCTGCGGCGGCGCCTTCGCGGGGCTCGAAAAGATCATCCGCGACCGCTCGGAAAAGAGCGGCATCGGCTTTTCCGCCGAAGTCAAGGGCAAGGACGAGGCGAAGAACGTCAGCCAGCTTCTGCGCGAACTGGAGCCGGAAGACCTCGTGCGTTACGGGCTGATCCCGGAATTCGTCGGCCGCCTGCCGGTCATCGCAACGCTCGACGAGCTCGACAGTGCCGCGCTGATCCAGATCCTGACCGAGCCGAAGAATTCGCTGACGCGGCAGTTCAAGCGGCTGTTCGACATGGAAGGCGTGGAGCTGGATTTCCGCGACGATGGCCTGCGCGCGATCGCCGAGCGCGCGCTGGCGCGCAAGACCGGTGCGCGCGGGCTGCGTTCGATTCTCGAGTCCGTGCTGCTCGAAACCATGTACGAGATTCCCTCTGAGCGCGACGTGACCAAGGTCGTGATCGACGAGTCCGTGATCAGGGGCGAGTCGGCGCCGCTCAAAGTCTACGAAACCGTCCAGCCCAAGGCTGCCCCGGGGGAGTGAGTTCCCCGCGCCGCGCAAGTCCGGCTTGCGCACTTCGAGTAGTATCTTCCGGCAGCTTCCCGTTTCCCGCGCGGAGTTGCCGGCCCAGGCCCGTGAGGGGCGAGGAGTAACTCAATGAAATCCGAGACTGCCGCGCGGCCATTGCTGCCGCTGTTGCCCCTGCGCGACGTCGTGGTCTTCCCGCACATGGTCATCCCGCTGTTCGTCGGCCGTGAAAAGTCGATCGCGGCGCTGGAAGCGGCGATGGACGACGACAAGCGCATCCTGCTGGTCGCGCAACGCAGTGCCACCGAGGACGACCCGGGCATGAAGGACGTCTACCGGGTGGGCACGATAGCCAACGTGCTGCAGCTGCTGCGGCTGCCCGACGGTACCGTGAAGGTGCTGGTCGAGGGCAGCGAGCGCGCCGAGATCGATGGCGTGAACGCGCGCGAGGGCTACCTCGAGGCCAGCGTTCGCCCGCTGGGCGAGAAGGCAATCGAGCCAGCCGAAGCCGATGCGCTGGTGCGCACCTGCATGCGGATGTTCGAGCAGTACGTGAACCTCGGCAAGAAGGTGCCGGCCGAGGTGCTGAGCGCGCTGAGCGGGATAGACGAGCCGGGACGGCTCGCGGACACCATTGCCGCGCACATGTCGCTGGAGCTCGCGCAGAAGCAGCAGATCCTCGAGGTCGATTCGACCGTCGAGCGCATCGAGCACCTGATGGGCCTGATGGAAGGCGAGATCGAGCTGTTCCAGGTCGAGAAGCGCATCCGCGGTCGCGTCAAGAAGCAGATGGAGAAGAGCCAGCGCGAGTACTACCTGAATGAGCAGATGAAGGCCATCCAGAAGGAGCTCGGCGAGCTCGAGGATTCGCCGAGCGAGGTGGAGAGCCTCGAACGGCGCATCCGCGGTGCAGGCATGTCGAAGGAGGCGGAGGCCAAGGCGCTCGCGGAGCTCAACAAGCTGAAGATGATGTCGCCGATGTCGGCGGAAGCGTCAGTGGTGCGCAGCTATCTCGACTGGATGGTGAACGTGCCGTGGAAGAAGCGCAGCAAGGTGCGCAACGATCTCGCGCGCGCCGAGCAGATCCTCGAACAGGATCACTACGGGCTCGACGAGGTGAAGGAGCGCATCCTCGAGTACCTCGCGGTGCAGAAGCGCGTAGGCAAGGCGAAGGGGCCGGTGCTGTGCTTCGTCGGTCCGCCCGGCGTCGGGAAGACCTCGCTGGGCGAGAGCATCGCGCGCGCGACCAACCGTACCTTCGTGCGCATGGCGCTCGGCGGCGTGCGCGACGAGGCGGAGATCCGCGGCCACCGCCGGACCTACATCGGTTCGCTGCCGGGCAAGATCGTGCAGAAACTGGCGAAGGCCGGCGTGCGCAATCCGCTGTTCCTGCTCGACGAAGTCGACAAGATGGGCATGGACCATCGCGGCGATCCGGCCTCGGCGCTGCTCGAGGTGCTGGATCCCGAGCAGAACCACAACTTCAACGATCACTACCTCGAGGTCGACTACGACCTGTCCGACGTGATGTTCATCTGCACCTCGAACTCGATGAACATCCCGGCGCCGCTGCTCGACCGCATGGAAGTGATCCGCATCTCGGGCTACACCGAGGACGAGAAGGTCAACATCGCGCGCCGCTACCTGGTGCCGAAGCAGATGAAGAACGCGGGACTCGGCGAGAAGGAAATATCCTTCGACGACAGTGCGCTGCGCGACCTGGTGCGCTACTACACGCGCGAATCGGGGGTGCGCAGCCTGGAGCGGCAGATCTGCCAAGATCTGCCGCAAGCGGGTCAAGCAGCTTTCGCTCGACAAGAGCGCGGGCGCGGTGGAGGTGAACTCCGCGATGCTTGGCGAATACTCCGGGGTGCGCAAGTTCCGCTATGGCGAGGCGCTGGAGAGCAACCAGGTCGGGCAGGTGACCGGGCTCGCGTGGACCTCGGTCGGCGGCGAACTGCTCACGATCGAGGCGGTCGCGGTGCCGGGCAAGGGCCGCCAGGTCAAGACCGGCTCGCTCGGCGACGTGATGCAGGAGTCGATCCAGGCGGCGATAACCGTGGTGCGCAGCCGCGCCAAGACGCTGGGCATCCGGCCGGACTTCCACGAGAAATTCGACCTGCACATCCACGTTCCCGAAGGTGCCACGCCCAAGGACGGTCCGAGCGCGGGCATCGGGATGTGCACCGCACTGGTGTCCGTGCTGACTGGTATCGCCGTGCGCGCCGACGTCGCGATGACCGGCGAGATCACGCTGCGCGGCCAGGTGCTGGCGATCGGCGGGCTGAAGGAAAAGCTGCTGGCGGCGCATCGCGGCGGTATCAAGACGGTCATCATTCCCGAAGAGAACGAGCGCGACCTGAAGGAGATTCCCGACAACATCAAGTCCGCTCTCGAGATCCGCCCGGTGCGCTGGATCGATCAGGTGCTGGACATCGCGCTGGAGCGCATGCCCGAACCGGTGTCGGACGAGGAATGGAAGACGCTCAGCGAGAAGGCGGCCGACGAGGCTGCGCGCAGCGCCGACCAGGGCCGCATCAATACGCACTGAGGTCCGTGTGGCGGCTTGACCGTGAAGGGCGAGGGTGGTGTAAACTCCTCGGCCCTTCGCGCGGTCACTGAGCGCGATACCACAACAACTTTTTCTGAACGCGAACTCATAAAGGATATTTCTGTGAACAAAGCTGAATTGATCGACGTGATTGCGGACAAGGCGGACATCTCCAAGGCTTCGGCGGCACGCGCCCTGGATGCGGCGCTGGAAGGTATTGTGTCCGCGCTGCGGGGCGGCGATCAGGTTGCTCTCGTCGGCTTCGGTACCTTTTCGGTGAAGGAGCGCGCCGAGCGTCAGGGGCGCAATCCGCAGACCGGCGCGACGATGCTCATCTCCGCCAGCCGCAACGCCACGTTCAAGCCCGGCAAGGCGCTCAAGGACGCGGTCAGCTAGGGCATTCAGGGCGCGTCTGCCCGCACGCGCTCCCGGCGGCGGCCCGCTCCGGCACGCAGCCGGGGGGCATCGCCGTCCCAGCCTCCTTAATCCCCATCCGTCGCTCGCGCAGAGGATCTCCACGTACCCATGCTGCAGAACATCCGGGACAAAATCGAAGGTCCGCTCGCGAAGATCATCCTTGCGCTGATCGTGATTCCGTTCGCGGCCTTCGGCATCGATGCCTTCTTCACGGGCGGTGTGCCCGAGGTCGCGCGCGTCAACGGCGAAGCGGTGACCGAGCCCGAGCTCGCGCAGAACATCGAGCTCGAGCGCCGCCGCCTGCTCGCGCAGATGCAGGACAACGTGGATGCCTCGCTGCTCGACGAGGCGCGGCTCAGAGGCCCGGTGCTCGAGACGCTGATCGATCGCAAGCTGCTGCGGCAGGTCGCCGAGCGCTCCGGCTTTCGCGTCGGCGATGCGATGCTCAACCAGCTCATCGTCGACAACGAGAGCTTTCACGAGAACGGGGTATTCTCGCAGGCCAGGTTCCAGGGAATTCTCGCCAGCAACGGCATGAGCCCCGCGCAGTTCAAGGATCTGATGCGCGAGGAGCTGATGATCTCGCAGGTGACCAACGGACTCGAAATCAGCGAATTCGCCACCGATGTCGAAATGGGCAACGTCGCCCGACTGACGCAGCAGACGCTGGACGTGCAGTACTTCAGCGTCCCGGTCGAGGGCGCCGAGGCGGGCGTCGCGGTGCCGGATGATCGGATTGCCGCGTACTACGAGGAGAACAAGTCCGAGTTCCGCACCGAGGAGACCCTGCAGGTCGAATACGTCGAGCTGAAACTTGCCGACCTGTTCCAGCCGGTTGCCGGGGAGGAAGTGCGCGCGGAGTACGAGCGCCGACGCGAGAGTTTCGAGGGGGCCGAGGAGCGCCACGCCGCGCACATCATGCTGGCGTCGTTGCCCGATGCGGAGGCGCAGGCCAGGCTTGCCGCGCTGCGCGAACGCGCCAGCGCCGGCGAGGACTTCGCAACCCTGGCGCGCGACAATTCCGAAGATGCCGGTTCCGCGCCGACTGGCGGCGACCTGGGCTTTTCCAGGGGCGATGCGTTCCCCGCCGAGTTCGAAGCAGCGCTGAAGTCGCTAAAGCCCGGTGAAGTGTCGCCCCCGGTCAAGACCGATTCGGGGTGGCACCTGGTCAAGCTGCTCGAGTTGCGTCAGCAGACCGCGCCTTCCTTCGACGAGATGCGCGCGAGCATCGAGACCGAGCTGCAGCGTCGCGCGGCGGAGCCCGTGTTCGTCGAGCGCTCCGACCGGCTTGCCGACCTGACCTTCAATTCCGATGACCTGGCGGAGGCTTCCAGCGAACTCGGGCTGGAGCGCAAGCTGAGTCCTGAATTCGGCCGTCGCGGCGGCGAGGGGATGTTTGCGGATGCCCGGGTGATCGCGGCCGCCTTTGGCGAGGACGTGCTCGCGAACCGGCAGAACAGCGAGCGCATCGAGCTCGATGACGAACATGTGGTGGTGCTCAGGTTGAAGGAGCACAAGCCCTCGCGGCAGCAGGAGCTGGCCGAGGTCGAGGCGCGCATCCGCGACCTGCTCAGGGAGTCCATGGTGCGCGAAAAGGTGCGCGCCCAGGCCGAGCAGCTGCTGGCGCGGCTCGATCAGGGGCAGAGCATCGAGGAGATCGCGAAGGCCGGGGGCTACGAACCGAAGCTCGTGAAACATTACGGCCGCGACGCGCCCGGGATTCCCGCCGAGCTCGGCGAAGCGCTGTTCAAGACACCACGCGGCGCCGACGGCTCCGGACGCGGCACGGTGGTGGCTGCCAGCGGCGACGCGCTGGTCTACCGGTTCGAGAATTTCCGCGACGGTGCGCTCGCGAGCCTGCCGGCGGAACAGCGCGAGATGCTGGGCAAGCTGCTGCAGCGTTCGCGCGGGCGCGAGGTCCAGGAGCATTACCAGCAGCGCCTGCGCGATTCGTCTTCCGTCGAATTGCTGTAGGAACGCGGTGTCGACTCCCGGCCCTGAACCGGGCGCCTGGAGCGACACGGCGCCGGTTCTCGCGACCGGTGCGACGCACCTCTGGTTGTGCGATACGGACGCACAGCGTGATTCCGCGCTGCTCGCCGACTACCTTGCGCTGCTGGATGCGGACGAGAGCGAGCGGCTGCAGCGCCTGGTGTTCGAACGCGACCGTCACCGATTCCTCGTCAGCCATGCGCTGCTGCGCTCCGTGCTTTCTCTCTATGGCGGTCAGCCAGCCGGGAGCTGGCGCTTCCTGAAGGGCAGGCACGGCAAGCCCGAACTGGCGCCAGTGCAGCGCGAACGCGCGCCCGCCTTCAATCTTTCGCACAGCGGATCGCTGGCGCTGCTCGCGGTCAGCGCCGGGGCCGGTCTGCTCGGCGTCGACATCGAGTTCCATCGACCGATGCGCAACTTTCAAGGCCTCGCGACGCGCAATTTCGCCCCGGTGGAGGCTGCGCGGTTGCCCGGGCGCGAGGGCGCGGATCTTGCCGGCGAGTTCTACGATCTGTGGACGCTCAAGGAAGCCTTCGTGAAGGCCTGCGGCGACGGGCTCAGCCAGTCGCTGGCCGATTTCTGGTTCAGCTTCGATCGCCCGGCTGCAAGCCTTTGCTTCGAGGCGCTCCCGACGCTCGAGCCCGAGCCGTGGCGCTGGTCTTTCTGGTCGTACCGTCTCGAGGGGCCGTACAGCGCCGCGCTGGCGCTGCGCGCCGGCCACCGGCACCGGCTCCGCGCTCGGTGAACCGCGCTGCTTCGCCGTCGTGCCGGGCCGCACGTGGGAGGCCGTGCGCGCCGACTGCATCCTGCGCGGCAGCAGTCGGATTACCGCCATTTGAGACACGGAATCGCGCGCCCGCTGCGCTAGAATACGCGCCCTTCGCCCCGCAAGGCGGGACCGCCCGGGCGGGCTCGCGACGGCCGGGGAAGCAGCCATCAACAGGGAGAGATCGGCAATGTTCAGGATTCGCACCTTCAACCAGATTTCGGTCAAGGGCCTCGAGCGTTTCAGCCGCGAGTGCTACGAGGTGGCCAGCGAGATCGGGACGCCCGACGCGATACTGCTGCGCAGCCACAAGCTCGCCGAATCCGAGATCGGGGCCTCGGTCAAGGCGGTCGCCCGTGCCGGTGCCGGGGTGAACAACATCCCGATCGATCCCTGCACCGCGCGTGGCATCCCGGTGTTCAACACACCGGGGGCCAACGCCAACGCGGTGAAGGAGCTGGTCGCGGCCGCGCTGCTGCTCGCCTCGCGCGGCATCGTCGAGGGAATTTCCTACGTGAACTCGCTGTCGCCCGAAATGCCGGTGGCGGAGATGGGCGCGCTGCTCGAGAAGGAAAAGAAGCGCTTCGCGGGTAACGAACTGCGCGGCAAGACGCTCGGGGTCGTCGGTCTCGGGGCCATCGGCAGCAAGGTGGCGCGTCTCGGGATCGGCCTCGGCATGGAAGTGATCGGTTTCGACCCGGCGCTGTCGGTCGACGCCGCGTGGCGGCTCCCGAGTGAAGTGCGCCGCATGGAAAACCTGGGCGCGCTGTTCGCGCGCGCCGATTTCATCAGCCTGCACCTCCCGGTGCTCGAGTCGACCCGCCACCTGGTCAATGCCGAGAGCAGCGCGAGCTTTCGCAAGGGCGCCTGCCTGCTGAACTTCGCGCGTGACGAGATCGTCGACATCGAGGCGGTGCTGCAGGCACTCGATAGCGGGCGCCTGGCGCGCTACATCACGGACTTTCCGCATCCGCGCCTGATTGGCCGTCGCGACGTGATCCTGATGCCGCACATCGGCGCCAGCACCGAGGAAGCCGAGGAGAACTGCGCGATCATGGCTGCCGACCAGCTGCGCGCCTTCCTCGAGCACGGCAACATCCGCAATTCCGTCAATTTCCCCGCGCTGGAACTCGAGCGTACCAGCGGCTGCCGCCTTGCGGTGACGAACCGCAACATCCCCGGCATGCTGGGCAACGTTCTTTCCATCCTGGCCGGCGCGGGCATCAACGTCGTCGACATGCTCAACCGCAGCCGCGACAACATTGCCTACAACCTCATCGACGTCGAGGGTGCGCCGTCCGAGCAGGTGATCGCGCAGCTCTCTACCGTCGAAGGGGTCGTCAACGTGCGCCTGATTGCTCCGCCGCGCTGCTGATCGTGCCGGCGCGCGCCGCAGCGTCGGCGCGCGCCGCCCCCGCCTTGGCGTCGTGACCGATCGCATGAGCCGGCCACCCGATTTCCACATCGACCGCCAGGGTATCTGGCGCTATCGCGGCAGCGTCATCGAGCGCGAGGCGATGGTGCGCCTGTTCGCGGGCATGCTGCACAAGCGCGGCGAGCACTACGTGCTGGAAACGCCGGAGCAGTCGCTGCGCGTGCGCGTCGACGACGCGCCTTTCCTGATCACCGACATGGAGTGCTCGGCGCAGGACGAGCGTGTCGCACATCTGGATGATCACGAACCTGGGCGAGCGGTTCCTGCTGGGCCACCAGCATCCGCTGTTCCTGCGCGAGGATCCTGAACGGGGCGAAGTGCGTGCGTACCAGCGGGTGCGCGACGGCATGCCGGCACTGGTGCACCGCAACGTGTTCTACCGCATGGCGGAGCTGGCCGGGATCGATGGAGAAAGCGGGAAGGCGGGAGTGCGCAGTGACGGGATCTTCTTTGCGCTGGAATGAGACGGTTGGGTGGCGCAGCCCCGGCGCGTCGCGCACCGGGGCGGCGGCGGGTTCCTACATGTTCGGATAGTTGGGGCCGCCAGCACCTTCGGGCGTGACCCACACGATGTTCTGGGTCGGATCCTTGATGTCGCAGGTCTTGCAGTGCACGCAGTTCTGCGCGTTGATCTGCAGGCGCTTGCCGCCCGTCGGCGTTGTCCACGATCTCGTACACGCCGGCAGGGCAGTAGCGCTGCGCGGGCTCGTCGTAGAGCGCCAGGTTGTGGCGGATCGGCACATCCGGATCGCGCAGCGTCAGATGGCAGGGCTGGTCTTCCTCGTGGTTGGTGTTCGAGAGGAACACCGAGGTCAGCCGGTCGAAGCTGATCACACCGTCCGGTTTCGGGTAGTCGATACGGCGGCTCTGCGCGGCCGGCTTCAGCTGCTCGTGGTCGGCGTGGTCGTCGCTGCAGCGTCCACGGGCAGCTTGCCGTTGAAGATATTGATGTCCACGAAGGCGTAGGCCGAGCCGAGGATGTTGCCGAACTTGTGCTGCGCGGGACCGAAGTTGCGCTGCAATTGCAGTTCACGGCCGGCCCACGAGTCCATGAAGGCGTCGGTGAAGCCGGTGATTTCCTCGCCTTCCCGGCCGTGTGTCGCCACGCGCGGCATGCACCGCCTCGGCGGCGACCATGCCGCTCTTCATCGCGGTGTGCGTGCCCTTGATCTTGGCGAAGTTCAGCGTGCCGGCATCGCAGCCGATCAGCAGTCCGCCGGGGAAGCTCATCTTCGGCAACGCCTGCGGGCCGCCCTTGGTGATGGCGCGCGCGCCGTAGCTCAGGCGCTTGCCGCCCTCGAGGAACTGGCGGATCACCGGATGCTGCTTGTAGCGCTGGAATTCCTCGAACGGGCTGACGAAGGGATTGCTGTAGCACAGATCGGTGATCAGCCCGAGCGCGACCTGGTTGTTCTCGAGGTGATAGAGGAATCCGCCGCCGAGCGCGCCGCTCTCCTCGAGCGGCCAGCCGGCGCTGTGGATCACCAGCCCTTGACGGTGCTTCTCGGGCTCGATTTCCCACAATTCCTTGATGCCGATGCCGTAATGCTGCGTGCCGCGGCCGGTGTCGAGGCCAAAGCGCTTGATCAGCTGCTTGCCGAGGTGGCCGCGGCAGCCTTCGGCGAACAGCGTGTACTTTGCATGCAGTTCCATGCCGGGCGTGTAGCTGTCCTTGTGCTCGCCGGCGGCCGAGATGCCGGTGTCGCCGGTGGCGATGCCCTTCACGCGACCGTCTTCGTGGAACAGGATTTCCGCGGCGGCGAAGCCGGGGTAGATCTCCACGCCGAGGTTTTCGGCCTGCTGGCCGAGCCAGCGGCAGAGGTTGCCGAGGCTGATGATGTAGTTGCCCTCGTTGTGCATCGTCTTCGGCACCAGCACGCCCGGCACCTTGATGCCCGCGCTCGCGCTGCGCAGCACGTAGATCTCGTCCTCGGTGACCGGCGTGTCGAGCGGCGCGCCGAGTGCCTTCCAATCCGGGAACAGTTCGTTCAGCGCCGTCGGTTCGAACACCGCGCCGGAGAGGATGTGCGCTCCGACCTCGGAACCCTTCTCGACGACGCAGACGCTGATGTCGCTCGAGAGCTGGCGCAGCCGGCAGGCAGCAGCCAGGCCGGCAGGGCCGGCACCCACGATCACGACGTCGTACTCCATGGATTCTCTAGTCACGGCGCTGCTCCAAAAAACGTATGGACTACAAAGACTTGCGAATGCGCGGGGACGATACACGAGGCGCGCGAGGATTGCAAAAGGTAAGCTGGCCGCGTCGTGGTGACGGCGTCGTCGGGTTGCCGCGCGGCGTGAGCGGATTTGCACCGCGCCCGATATCGTTCCTGCTATTGACCTGCCCGCTGCATGTCCCGAAAATACGCCGGCTTTGCAGCTGGGCGGCCACGCTCCCCCGTCCGCCAGGTTCCCCACCAACCTTTCCCGAGCCAACCGGAGAGTCCATGAAAGTTCTCGTAGCGGTAAAACGCGTAGTGGATTACAACGTCAAGGTCCGCGCCAAGGGCGACGGATCGGGCGTAGATCTCAACAACGTGAAGATGTCGATCAATCCCTTCTGCGAGATCGCGGTCGAAGAAGCCGTGCGTCTGAAGGAGAAGGGAGTTGCCACCGAGGTGATCGCCGTTTCGCTGGGTGACAAGGCCTGTCAGGAACAGATCCGCACCGCGCTCGCGCTCGGCGCCGATCGCGGCATCCTGGTCGAGTCCGCCGAGGAGTTGCAGCCGCTGGCCGTCGCCAAGCTGTTGCAGGCCATTGTGGCCAAGGAAGGCGTCGACCTGGTCATCGTCGGCAAGCAGTCGATCGACGGCGACAACAACCAGACCGGGCAGATGCTGGCCGCGCTGGCGGGCATGTCGCAGGGCTCCTTCGCCTCCGAGCTGGTGATCGAGAACGGCAAGGCGCGCGTAACCCGCGAGATCGACGGCGGCCTGCAGACGGTCGAACTGGCGCTTCCCGCCGTCGTGACGACGGACCTGCGCCTGAACGAGCCGCGCTATGCCTCGCTGCCGAACATCATGAAGGCGAAGAAGAAGCCGCTGGACACGCTGACTCCCGCGGAGCTGGGCGTCGACGTGTCGCCGCGCATGCGCGTACTGAAGGTCGAGCCGCCGCCCGAGCGCAAGGCCGGCATCAAGGTCGGTTCGGTTGCCGAACTGGTGGATAAACTGCGTAACGAGGCGAAGGTGATCTGATGAGTACCCTGGTAATTGCTGAACACAGCAACAACGAACTGAAGTCCGCAACGCATCACACCGTCACGGCGGCCCAGGCCCTGGGTGGCGAAATCCACGTGCTGGTCGCCGGTGGCGGCTGCCAGGCGGCGGCCGAGGCTGCCGCGCGCATTCCCGGCGTGGCCAAGGTGCTGGTCGCCGACAACGCGGCCTATGCGCACCAGCTCGCCGAGAACATGAGCGCGCTGATCGCCGAGCTCGGCACGGGCTACGACTACCTGCTGGCGCCGGCGACCAGCAACGGCAAGAACGTGATGCCGCGCGTGGCCGCGCTGCTGGACGTGGCGCAGATCTCCGAGATCACCGCCGTGATCAGCGGCGACACCTTCCAGCGCCCGATCTACGCCGGCAACGTCATCGCGACGGTGCAGTCCACTGATGCGCGCAAGGTCATCACCGTGCGTACCACCGGCTTCGACGCGGCCCCTGCCGAGGGCGGCAGCGCTGCCATCGAGGCGGTGTCGATCGCGAAGGACGCGGGACTGTCGTCGTTCGTCGGCGAGTCGCTGGCCAAGTCGGACCGTCCGGAACTCACCGCCGCGCGCGTGGTGATCTCCGGTGGCCGCGGCATGCAGAACGGCGACAACTTCAAGCTGCTCGAGGCCGTGGCCGACAAGCTGAACGCGGCAGTGGGCGCCTCGCGCGCCGCGGTCGATGCCGGCTTCGTGCCCAACGACTACCAGGTCGGCCAGACCGGCAAGATCGTGGCCCCCGATCTCTACATCGCGGTGGGCATCTCCGGCGCGATCCAGCACCTCGCCGGCATGAAGGACTCGAAGGTCATCGTGGCGATCAACAAGGACGAGGACGCGCCGATCTTCCAGGTCGCCGACTACGGGCTGGTCGCGGATCTGTTCCAGGCCGTGCCGGAGCTCGCTGCGGCGCTCTGATCGCTTCGGCGGAGCACAAAAAACCCGGCCTTCGTGCCGGGTTTTTTGTGGCTGCGTGCGGGCGGCATTCGATCGTTCGTGAGCCGCAACACTTTGCCGTGCCTCGAAAACGGGGTGCTCCGGATCACGCCTGCGGTGCGCGGTTCGCCCTGTTCGGACACGCCGTGAATACGTCCGTGTAGGCTCGACTGTCGCCGTCCAGGCGACAGACGGTCCTCTCAGGGCAAACCTCCCCCCGCAGGCTCGGTGCGTTGAGCACCCGCAGCATCCCGCTGCGAACTGATGGGCGCGGATCGAAGTGCACGCGGGTTCAGGAGAGCCGCGAACGGAAGTCCTCGTAGCCGAAGCGGCGCACCACGCGCAGCTCGTCGGTGCGCGAGTTCCAGATCGCGATCGAGGGCAGGTTGATGCCGTTGAAGGTGCTGGTCTTCACCATCGTGTAGTAGGCCATGTCCTCGAACACCAGGCGCTGACCGAGCGACAGCGGCTCGGGGAAGGCGTAGTCGCCGATCACGTCGCCCGCGAGGCAGGTCTGGCCGCCGAGGCGGTAGGTGTGGGGGAATTCGCCCGGCTCGCCGGCGCCGGTGATCAGCGGACGGTAGGGCATCTCGATCACGTCCGGCATGTGGCAGGTCGCCGAGGTGTCGAGGATCGCCTGCGGCATGTGGTTCCAGGTGAGGTCGAGCACCTCGCTCACCAGCACGCCGCACGTGTAGGCGATGGCCTCGCCCGGCTCGAGGTAGACCTGCACGCCGTGGCGCGCGCGGAAATCTGACCAGCAGCCGGATCAGCTCCTCGACCTGGTAGCCGGGACGCGTGATGTGGTGGCCGCCGCCGAAGTTGATCCACTTCATGCGCGGGATGAAGTCGCCGAACTTCTGCTCGAAGGCCTGCACGGTGCGCGCCAGCGGCGGAAAATCCTGCTCGCACAGGGTGTGGAAATGCAGGCCGCTCAGCAGCCCGAGCTGGTCGGCGCGAAACTGCGAGCGCGGCACGCCGAGGCGCGAGCAGGGCGCGCAGGGATCGTACAGCGGCACCGCGCCCTCGGAATGCTCGCGGGTTCACGCGCATGCCGAGTTGCAGTCCCGGGCGCGCGGCAAGGGCTTCCTCGAGCAGCGGGCGGAAGCGCTCGAACTGGCCGAAGGAGTTGAACACCACGTGATCGGAGAGCGCGAGCACCTCGCGCAGGTCGGGCTCGGTGAACGCGGCGCAGAAGGTGTGGACCTCGCCGCCGAATTCCTCGCGCCCCAGCCGCGCCTCGTGCAGGCCGCTGGCGCAGGTGCCGGCGAGGTAGCGGCGCACCAGCGGCGCCATGCTGAACATCGAGAAGGCCTTCAGCGCGAGCAGGATCGTCGCACCGCTCTCGCGCTGCACGTGCGCGAGCAGCTGCAGGTTCTCCTCCAGCGCGACCTCGTCGACGACGAAGCAGGGCGAGGGAACGCGTCGCGCGTCGAAGCGGTCGAAATGACGCACCGTGGCGCCTCAGTCCATGCCGCCGTCGAGGCGCATCACGTCCCACGGCAGGCCGTGCATGTTCAGCGCCTCCATGAACGGATCCGGATCGAACTGCTCCATGTTGAACACGCCCGCGCCGCGCCACTTGCCGGTCAGCATCATCTTGGCGCCGATCATCGCCGGCACGCCGGTGGTGTAGGAGATCGCCTGCGACTGCACCTCGCGGTAGCAGGCCTCGTGGTCGCAGATGTTGTAGACGAAGACGGTCTTGGGCTTGCCGTCCTTCGTGCCGCGCGCCAGGCAGCCGATGCAGGTCGTCCCCTGGTCAGCGGCCCCAGGCTCGACGGGTCGGGCAGCACCGCCTTCAGGAACTGCAGCGGGACGATCTCCTGCCCGTTGTAGATCACCGGGTCGATGCGCGTCATGCCGACGTTCTGCAGCACCTTCAGGTGCTTCAGGTAGTTGTCGGAGAACGTCATCCAGAAGCGGGCGCGCTCGCACCTTCGGGAAGTGCTTCACGAGCGACTCGAGCTCCTCGTGGTACATCAGGTAGATCTTCTTCGGGCCGATGCCCTCCGGGAAGTCGAACATGCGGCTGACGGACAGCGGATCGGTCTCCTGCCAGCCGCCCTGTTCCCAGTACCGGCCGCGTGCCGTGACCTCGCGGATGTTGATCTCCGGGTTGAAGTTGGTGGCGAAGGCCTGGCCGTGCTCGCCGGCGTTGCAGTCGATGATGTCGAGCTCGTCGATCTCGTCGAACTGGTGCTTCTGCAGCCACGCGCGTGAACACGTTGGTCACGCCGGGGTCGAAGCCGCAGCCGAGCAGGCGCCATGATGCCCGCGCGTCGCGAAGCGCTCCTGGTAGGCCCACTGCCACTTGTACTCGAACTTGGCCACGTCCGGCGGCTCGTAGTTGGCGGTGTCGAGGTAGTCGACGCCGGTCTCGAGGCAGGCGTCCATGATGGGCAGGTCCTGGTAGGGCAGCGCCACGTTGATCACCAGGTCCGGCTTCTCGCGGCGGATCAGCGCGGCCATCTCGGCGACGTTGTCGGCGTCGACCTGCGCGGTCGCGATCGGGCGCGCGATCTGGCTCGCGATGTGGCGGCACTTGGCCTCGGTGCGGCTCGCCAGCACGATCTCGGAGAACACCTCGGGCACCTGCGCGCACTTGTGCGCGACCACCTGGCCCACGCCGCCCGCACCGACGATGATTACCTTGGCCATGCGATCCGTTCCTCTCAGTCTTCGAAGTAGGTGTAGCCGCGCAGGCTCGCGTTGAACAGTTCCAGCAGGTTCTGGCGCTCGGCCGGCGTGATGCGGCCGTTGCGCACGGCGTGCTCGGCGGTGCGACGGAACTGTTCCAGCAGCTGCTGCGGCTGGTACTCCACGTAACTCAGCACGTCGGCGATGCTGTCGCCGCTCATCTCGCGCACGAAATCGAAGCTGCCGTCACCGTTGATGCGCACGCTCACGACGTTGGTGTCGCCGAACAGGTTGTGCAGGTCGCCCAGCGTTTCCTGGTAGGCGCCGACGAGGAACACGCCGAAGTAGTAGGGCTCGCCCTCGCGCAGCGGGTGCAGCGGCAGCGTCTTCTGCACGTCGTGCGGGTCGATGAAGCGGTCGATCTTGCCGTCGCGAGTCGCAGGTGATGTCGGCGATGATGGCCTGGCGCGTCGGGCTGTCTCGCTGAGGCGGTGGATCGGCATGACCGGGAAGAGCTGGTCGATGGCCCACACGTCGGGCAGCGACTGGAACACGCGAGAAGTTGCCGTAGTAGATGTCGCGACAGCGAGTCGTCGAGCCCCTCGAGCTCCGGGCGGCACGTGCTTGGCGCTCTGCGACTTCGCGCACGATGCTGCGCGACGATGCTCCAGGAACAGCTTCTCGGCCAGCGACCGCGCTCGCGCAGGCGGATCTGGCCGCGCTGGAACAGGTCGCGGATCTCGTCGCGGTAGTACACCGCGTCGTTGTAGCACTCCTGCAGGTTCTTGCCGCTGACGCTCGCGAGCACCTCGGCGAGGTTGCGGATCAGTCTCGTGCGCGCCTCGGGTCGATCTGCGCGGGCAGCGTGCCCGGCTCGAAGCGGGTCACGTCGAGGATGTTGAACAGCAGCACCGAGTAGTAGGCCACCGTGGCGCGGCCGGATTCGGTGACGATGATCGGGTGCGCGATGCCCTCGGCGATCGAGGGTGGCCATGATCGACTCGACGATGTCCGACGCAGTACTCGTCGCAGCGAGTAGTTGCTGCTGAGCTCGAAGTTGGTCTGCGAGCCGTCGTAGTCCACGGCCAGGCCGCCGCCGAGGTCGAGGAGCCCATGCGCCGCGCCTTCCTTGACCAGGTCGACGTAGAAGCGGCAGGCCTCCAGCACGCCGCTGCGGATGTCGCGGATGTTGGGGATCTGCGAGCCGAGGTGGTAGTGCAGCAGCTGCAGGCAGTCGAGCATGTCGTGCTCGCGCAGCGAGTCCACGAGTTCGCACGATCTGCGAGGTGGTCAGGCCGAAGATGCTGCGGTCGCCGCTGCTCTCGTTCCAGTGGCCGCCGACCTTGGAGGCGAGCTTCACGCGCACGCCGAGGAGCGGCTTGACGCCGAGGCGGCGCGAGCGCTCGAGGATCGACCGGCAGCTCGCCGGGCGTCTCGATCACGAAGATGCAGCGGTAGCCGAGCTTCAGCGCATGCAGGGCGAGGTCGATGAACTCCTCGTCCTTGTAGCCGTTGCAGATGATGTACGGCCTCGGGGTCGTGCATGTGCGCAGCGCGATGAGCAGCTCGGCCTTGCTGCCGCCTTCGAGGCCGTGGTGGTAGTCCGCGCCGAAGTGGGCGATCTCCTCGATGACCTGCCGCTGCTGGTTGACCTTGATCGGGAACACGCCGCGATAGCTGCCGCGGTAGTTCAGGCCGGCGATGGCGCGCGCGAAGGTCTCGTTGAGCAGGGTGATCTGCGAGTCGAGCAGGTTCTCGATGCGCAGCAGCACCGGCATCTGCAGGCCGCGCTGCTGCATGCCCGCGATGATGTCGGAAATGCTGATGCTGACGCGCTGGCCGTCGATGGTCACACTGACTGTAACGGCACCGTCGTCCCCGAGGTCGAAGTACCCGGCGCCCCAGTTCCTGATGCCGTAAAGTTCGGCAGAATCTGCCGGGGTCCAGTTCGGTTTGCCGTTGGCTTTCAATTTCTTCCTGGTCCTCCGCAAGGGGGCGGGCATGGGGTGGGCGGCGGATATTGCGGCCACCTAGCCCAAATATCAAGCCCGGAACTTATTACTATTTCATGAATGCCCGCGGGCGCGAAACAGCATCAGTCGCGCCGCAGGCGGTCGGAAATCGCGATCGGGTTGGGGCAGTTCAGCACCACGATATAGGAGGAGGCGACGAAGGTGATGATCGCGGTGGCCTGGATGAGGTGCGAGGCCTCCTTGCCGATCATGCCGAAGCCGGCCGCCATGTAGGCGATCAGCAGCGAGAACTCGCTGTTCTGCCCCAGCCGCAGCCCCACGTCCCAGGCGAGCGCCGGCGTTTCGCTGAGCCGCCCGAGCAAAAAGCGGAACACCAGCGGCTTGGCCGCCAGCATCAGCAGCGAGAGCACGATGGCGGCGACGTAGATGCTGCCGAGCACGCCGAGGTCGAAGCTGCCGCCGAGCGAAAAGAAGAACAGGATCAGGAAGAAGTCCCGCAGCGGCTTCAGGCTGATGGCGATGTACTGGCTGATCGGACTCGAGGCGATCGAGACGCCCGCGACGAAGGCGCCGATCTCGGGCGAGAGCTTCATCAGGGCGGCGAGCTCGGCGAGGCCCAGGCACCAGCCGATCGCGAGCAGGAAGATGTACTCGTGGAAGCGGTCGAAACGCTGGATGAGCCGCATCAGCACCAGCCGCACGAAGACTACCGCCAGCGCGATCAGCAGCGGCAGCGCGAGCAGCGAGCGCAGCAGCGCGCCGCCCTCGAAATCGCCGCTTCGGCTGCCCATCAGCGCGACCAGCACGAGGATCGCGATCATGTCCTGCAGCAGCAGCAGGCCGACCATCAGCTCGCCGGTGTGGCGGTGGTGCAGCACGGTCGTCGGCAGCAGCTTGATGCCGATGATGGTGCTGGAGAACATCATCGCGAGCCCGGTGATCAGCGCCTCGGTGCGGGAGAAACCGAAGGCGTACGCGACGCCCGTACCGATCAGTGCGAAGCACAACGCGCTCGCGAGCGCCACCAGCGTGGCGTTGCGCATCGTGGTGAGCAGGGCGCGCGGCTGCATGTCCAGGCCCAGCAGGAACAGCAGGAAGATGATCCCGACGTGCGCGATATCCTGCAGCAGCGTGAGGTTGGTGATCAGCGCGAGGCCGTAGGGGCCGATCAGGGCGCCGAGCACGATGTAGGCGATCAGCAGCGGCTGGCGCGTGTAGAGCGCCAGCGACGCCACTGCCGCGGCACCGGTGAAGATCAGGAAGAAGGAAAAGGTGACGGGTGACTGGTCCACGGACGCGATCCCCGTTCAGCGCCGCGCGGCGCACGCAATGCGCCGGCGCGCCGGCGCGCCGGCCCCGGCTCCCCTGTACCGCCGCCGTGGGCCGCGACATCCGTTTCTCCCGCGCGTTGAATCGCGGCCAGTATAGCTCAGGCGCCGGCGCGGACCGGCGTCGCGCCCCGGGTCGCGCGCAGCAGCAGCGGCGCCTCCGGGTCGACGGTCGCGCACTGGTAGACGTGGGTGAAGTCGTCGAGGCCGGCGAGCGCGTCGGCGGCATCGCGGTCGGCGCGGATCTCGAAGCTGTCGAAGCCGCAGCGCCGCATCAGGAACAGCTGGTCGCGCAGCACGTCGCCTATGGCGCGCAGCTCGCCGGTGAAGCCGTATTTCTCCCGCAGCAGGCGGGCGCAGGAATAGCCGCGGCCGTCGCTGAACACCGGGAAATTGATCGCGACCAGTTGCAGATGCGCCAGCGCATCGGCCAACGCTTCCGGATGTTCGCTGCTGTCGAGCCAGATGCCGAGCGGCTCGCGCCGCGCCAGCAGTTGTTCGCGGCGCGCTTCCCAGAGGTGCAGCGGCACGATCAGCTTGCCCGCCGGCAGCGTCGCGTCGGTGTCGAAGTCCGCGCCGAGGCGGGTCCAGTCGTCCGCGGCCACCGCGCCGTCCTTAACGAGCCGCGCCATAAACCGCCTCCTTGAATGACTCGATGCCGATGCGCCGGTAGGTCTCGAGGAATGTTTCGCCTTCGCTGCGCCGTGCCACGTATACGTCGAGCAACTGCGCCACTACCCCGGGAATTGCTTCCTGGGCGAAGGAGGGCCCGAGAATGGTGCCGAGCGCGGCCTCGGTGCCGGAGTCGCCGCCGAGCGAGACCTGGTAGAACTCCTCGCCCTTCTTGTCGACGCCGAGAATGCCGATCTGCCCCACGTGGTGGTGGCCGCAGGCGTTCATGCAGCCCGATATGTTGAGGTGGATGTCCCCGAGGTCGTGCAGGTAGTCGAGGTCGTCGAAGCGGCGCTGGATGGCCTCTGCGACCGGGATGGACTTCGCGTTGGCCAGCGAGCAGTAGTCACCGCCCGGGCAGCAGATGATGTCCGTCAGCATGCCGATGTTCGGCGTGGCGAGGCCCGCGTCGCGCGCGGCCTCCCAGAGCGCGAACAGCTTCTCCTTCTCGACGTCGGCGAGCACCAGGTTCTGCTCGTGGGTGACGCGGATCTCGCCGAAGGAATAGCTGTCCGCAAGATCCGCGATGCGCTCCATCTGCCGGTCCGTCGCATCGCCGGGGGCGATGCCGGTGGGTTTCAGCGACAGCGTCACGATGGCGTAGCCGGGCACGCGGTGCCCCGACACGTTGCGGCTCATCCAGCGGTCGAAGGCGCGGTTTGCCGCGCGCTGCCCGGCGAGCAGCGACTCGGCCGCGGCGTCGTCGAGCGGGCGGTAGGGCGGGGCGGTGAAATACGAGCGTGCGCGCTCGAGTTGCGCGGCGCCGAGCGCCGGCACGCGCTGACGGGTGATTTCCCATTCGCGTTCGACGCGCGCGCGGAATTCCTCCGCGCCCAGCGCCTTCACCAGGATCTTGATGCGCGCCTTGTAGAGGTTGTCGCGGCGGCCGTACTGGTTGTAGACGCGCAGTATCGCCTCGAGGTAGCTCAGCAGGTCAGCGGCCGGCAGGAACTCGCGGATCGTCGTGCCGATGATCGGCGTGCGCCCGAGGCCGCCGCCCACGATGACCTCGAAGCCGGTGTTGCCGGTGGCATCGTGCACGATCACCAGGCCGATGTCGTGCACGCGCACCGCGGCGCGGTCGACGCGCGAGCCGCTGACCGCGATCTTGAACTTGCGCGGCAGGAAGCTGAATTCCGGGTGGAAGGTCGACCACTGGCGGATCAGTTCGCAGTACGGCCGCGCGTCCTCGACCTCGTCCGGCGCCACGCCCGAGAACTGGTCCGCGGTGGTGTTGCGGATGCAGTTGCCGCTGGTCTGGATCGCGTGCATCTGCACGCTGGCGAGCTCGGCGAGGATGTCGGGGACCTCTTCCAGCCGCGGCCAGTTGAACTGCACGTTCTGGCGCGTGCTGAAATGCGCATAGCCCTTGTCGTAGTGGCGGGCAATGTGGGCGAGCTTGCGCAGCTGGCGGCTGGCGAGCATGCCGTAGGGAATGGCGACCCGCAGCATCGGTGCCAGGCGCTGCACGTAGAGGCCGTTCTGCAGGCGCAGCGGGCGGAACTCGCTCTCGGCCAGCTCGCCGCGCAGGTAGCGCTCGGTCTGCCCGCGGAATTGCCGCACGCGGTCATCCAGCATGCGTTGGTCCAGATCGTCGTATCGGTACATGATTTCCTGGTCGGGGGCTCTGAGATCCAGTGGGGCTGCCCGCTGTCGCGGGCGCCGCGGAGAGCGCCGCACATCACATCGGGGCAATGGCGCTCAAACTAGCAGAACGATTATGGCTATAAAAGAAATCAATTTTTATAACCAAATAATCATCCGTGATATTCCATACCGGCGCCGGGAAGGGCGCGACCGAGACTTGAGAGGGGCGCGCCAATCGGCCACAATCGCGCCCTCGCAATCCACATCCGCTCAAGGGAACCCCGATCCAATGGCCAACCCCGACAATGCCATCGATATCTCTGCCGAGGAACGTGCCGCAGACAGCAAGGTTGACGCCATCAGCGCCATACTGCTGGTCGCGATCGCGGTGATCACCGCGATCCTCTGGATCTCCGGACAGTAAGACAGGGGCCCGGCGTGCCGCCGCTCAGGACACGCCGGCATTCTTCAGCACCAGCGACACCACGAAAATGACCGTCAGCACGAAGATGACGGTGAAGATGATGCCGCCGATGATGAAGTGGCGGTAGTTGCCCTGGGTGAAGTCGCTTTCCCTGTTGCGATTGCTTTGCACGCCGAATGCGGCTGCGGCAATGCTCTTGACCACGCGCAGCAGCGGCACGGACTTCCTGCCCTCGGCGCCGCTGCTGTTTTCCGTTCCCGGTGACTGTTGACTCATCAGTTTCCTCTCAGCCAGTTGGCCATGTTCTGCGCGGGTGCCCGGCCTAGGCCAGGTTCGGCCGCAGCCAGCGCTCCATCTCGTCCACTGACATGCCCTTGCGGGCCGCCAGGTCCTCCAGCTGGTCGCGCCCGATCTTGCCCACGGCGAAATAGCGCGACTCGGGGTGGGCGAAATACCAGCCGCTGACCGAGGCGGCCGGGTGCATCGCGAAGTTCTCGGTCAGCGTGCATGCCGATGCTGCGCTCGGCATCGAGCAGGCTGAACAGGGTCCGCTTTTCCGTGTGATCGGGACAGGCCGGGTAGCCGGGCGCCGGACGGATGCCGCGATAGCGCTCGCGGATCAGGTCCTCGTTGGCGAGGCTCTCCGCGGGCGCATAGCCCCAGAACTCGCGCCGCACCAGCCGGTGCATGTGCTCCGCGAGCGATTCGGCCAGGCGGTCGGCCAGCGCCTTGGTCATGATGCTGGCGTAATCGTCGTGTTCGGCCTGGAAGCGCGCCGCGAGCTCGTCGGCGCCGAAGCCCGTGCTGACGGCGAAGGCACCCACCCAGTCCGGCGGGCCGCCTGCCGGCGCCACGTAATCGGCCAGGCTCAGGTTGGGCCGGCCGTCGGCCTGCGCCTGCTGCTGGCGCAGGCAGTGCAGCACCGCCAGGCGCGCGCTGCGCGTCTCGTCGGTGTAGACCTCGATATCGTCGCTGCCGAGCCGCGCCGCGGGCCAGAAACCGACCACGGCGCGCGCAACCAGCAGCTTCTCGTCGATGATCCGGCGCAGCAGTTTCTGCGCATCGTCGAACAGGTTGCGCGCGGCCGCCCCCACCTTCGCGTCATCGAAGATCGCGGGATACTTGCCCGCGAGGTCCCAGGAGATGAAGAACGGCGTCCAGTCGATGGTGTCGAGCAGTTCCGTCGAGCGGATAATCCTCGAACACGCGCACCCCGGTGAATGCGGGGCGAGGCGGCTGGTACGCGCTCCAGTCCAGGTCGGGGGCGTTGGCGGCGGCGTCGCGGTAGGCGAGCAGCGCCGCGCGCGCCGGCCGGTTCGCGTTGCGCTCGCGAATCCGGGCGTATTCGCTGCGGCGTTCGGCCACGAATTCCTCGCGCTGGGTGTCGCTGAGCAGCTGCGATACCACGGTGACCCCGCGCGAGGCGTCGGGCACGTACACCGTGGGGCCCGCGGAATAGGCGGGTTCGACCTTCACGGCCGTGTGCGCCTTCGAGGTCGTGGCGCCGCCGATCAGCAGCGGGATGTCGAAGCCCAGGCGCTGCATCTCGCTCGCGACGTGGACCATCTCGTCCAGCGAGGGCGTGATGAGCCCGCTCAGGCCGATCACGTCGACATCGTGCTCGCGCGCGGCGGCGAGGATGCGCTCGCAGGACACCATCACGCCGAGGTCGATGACCTCGAAGTTGTTGCACTGCATGACCACGCCGACGATGTTCTTGCCGATGTCGTGCACGTCGCCCTTGACCGTCGCCAGCAGCACCGTGCCGTTGGTGGTGCGCGCGCCTTCGGCGCGGTCCAGGTTCATGTAGGGCAGCAGGCAGGCCACCGCCTGCTTCATCACGCGCGCGCTCTTGACCACCTGCGGCAGGAACATCCTGCCGGCGCCGAACAGGTCGCCGACGACGTTCATGCCGGCCATGAGCGGGCCCTCGATGACATCGAGCGGGCGTGCGGCCGCCGAGCCGGGCCGCCTCGGTGTCTTCCTCGATCCAGGTGTTGATGCCCTTGACCAGCGCGTGCTCGAGCCGCCGCTCCACCGGCCAGTTGCGCCATTCCAGGTCCTCGACAGCCGCGATTGCCGCGCCGCCCGCGTACTTCGCGGCGATTTCCAGCAGCCGTTCAGTGCCGTCGGCGCGCCGGTTCAGCACCACGTCCTCGACCCGCTCGCGCAGTTCCGCGGGGATCTCGTCGTAGATCGCCAGCTGGCCCGCGTTGACGATACCCATGTCGAGGCCCGGCGCGGATCGCGTGGTAGAGGAACACCGCGTGGATGGCTTCGCGCACGCGGTCGTTGCCGCGGAACGAGAACGACACATTGCTGATGCCGCCGGAAATCAGCGCTCCCGGCAGATGCTGCTTGATGTGGCGGCAGCATTCGATGAAGTCCACGGCGTAGTTCGCGTGCTCCTCGATGCCGGTGGCGATGGCGAACACGTTGGGGTCGAAGATGATGTCCGTCGGGGGGAAGCCGACCTCGTGCACCAGCAGCTCGTAGCAGCGCGTGCAGATCGCGATCTTGCGCTCAAGGGTATCGGCCTGTCCCTGCTCGTCGAAGGCCATCACCACCACGGCTGCGCCGTAGCGGCGCGCGAGCCGCGCGTGCGCGATGAATTCCTCCTCGCCTTCCTTCAGGCTGATCGAGTTCACCACGGACTTGCCCTGCACCACGCGCAGCCCGGCCTCGATCACGTCCCACTTCGACGAGTCGATCATCACCGGTACGCGGCTGATGTCGGGTTCGGATGCCACGAGGTTCAGGAAGCGGTCCATCGCGGCGCGCGAGTCCAGCATGCCCTCGTCCATGTTCACGTCGATGAGCTGCGCGCCGGCTTCGACCTGCTGGCGCGCCACATCCAGGGCCGCGTCGTAGTCCTGCTCCCGGATCAGGCGCGCGAAACGGGCCGAGCCGGTGACGTTGGTGCGCTCGCCGATGTTGACGAACAGCGAGTCCGGGGTGACGACCAGCGGTTCGAGCCCGGCCAGGCGCAGCGCGGGCGGCGCGCGCTCGATGCGGCGCGGCGGCCACGCCCGCAACGCGCGCGGCGATCGCGCGGATGTGCGCCGGGGTGGTGCCGCAGCAACCGCCCACGATGTTCAGCAGTCCGCTGTCGGCGAATTCGCCGACGATCGCCGCCATCGTCGCAGCGTCCTGGTTGTATTGGCCGAATTCGTCGGGCAGCCCGGCGTTCGGGTGCGCGCTGACCGCGGTGTCCGCGATCTTCGCCAGTGCCAGTACGTGGGGGCGCAGCTGTTCGGCGCCGAGGGCGCAGTTCAGGCCGATGGCGATCGGGCGGGCGTGCGCCACCGAGTACCAGAATGCCTCGGCCGTCTGGCCCGAGAGGGTGCGGCCGCTGGCATCCGTGATCGTGCCCGAGATCATGACCGGCCAGCGGCGTCCGTGTTCCTCGAAGAACTGCTCGCAGGCGAAGATCGCGGCCTTGGCGTTCAGCGTGTCGAATACCGTCTCGATCAGCAGCAGGTCGGCGCCGCCCGCGATCAGGCCCTCGATTGCCACACGGTAATCCGCGGCGAGGCCGTCGAAGGTGATGTTGCGAAAGCCCGGATCGTTCACGTCCGGCGACAGCGAGGCGGTGCGGCTGGTCGGACCGAGCACGCCGGCGACGAAGCGGGGCTTGTGCGGTTCGCGCGCCGTGAACTCGTCGGCCGCGAGGCGCGCGACGCGGGCCCCGGCCTCGTTCAGCTCGCGCACGATGTGCTGCAGTTCGTAGTCGCCCTGCGACACCGCGGTCGAGTTGAAGGTGTTGGTCTCGATGATGTCGGCACCGGCCGCCAGATAGGCCGCGTGGATCTCCCGGATCACGTCCGGGCGCGTGATCGCCAGCAGGTCGTTGTTGCCGCGCAGCGGCACCGGGTGCGCGGCGAAGCGGGTGCCGCGAAAATCCGCCTCCTCCAGGCCATAGCCCTGGATCATGGTGCCCATGGCGCCATCGAGCACGAGGATGCGTTCGGCGATGGCCTGCTGGAGCGTCTGGTCGGTGTGCATCGTGGTCTCGGTTCGGTCCGGATTGGCGGCGTGCGGGGCAGCCCGCGGCGCGTGGAGGGCGAATGTTAACAAAGGGGGGGCAGGGCCACGCTGAGAATCAGTAATCCTGCACGTGAGTATCGCCAATACCCGAGCGAATTAGTAATATATTCCCGTCTGCTGCTTCACGATGGATGGCGATGGCATGATCACGATCACTGAATCGGCCCAGGAATACCTCGTCGGACTGCTCGCCAAGCAGGACGCGGAGGTCAGGGGCATACGCGTATTCATCAACGACCCCGGCACGCCGCGGGCCGAGACGTGCATTGCCTATTGCCGGGACGCCGATATCAAGGGCGACGACGAGCGCCGCGAGTTCGACGGATTCGACGCCTGGTTCGAGGCGCGCAGCCTGCCGTTCCTCGAGGATGCGCTGGTCGATTACGCGAAGGACCGCATGGGTGGCCAGCTGACGATCAAGGCGCCGAACGCCAAGCTGCCGAAGGTCGACGCCAGCAGTTCGCTGGCCGATCGCATCAACTACATCCTCCACAACGAGGTGAACCCGCAGCTGGCCGCGCACGGCGGCGAGGTCCGGCTGGTGGAACTGCTCGAGGACGGTGTCGCGGTGCTGCAGTTCGGCGGCGGCTGCCAGGGCTGCGGCATGGTCGATGCCACCCTGAAGCACGGGGTCGAAAAATCCCTGCTCGAGCAACTGCCCGAACTGAAGGGCGTACGCGACGTCACCGATCACTCCGTCCGAACGAACGCCTACTACGCCTGAGAGCCTGTCGCGGCGGGCGGACCTTCCGCTTCGTCCGGTCGTGCCTCAACCCGGCCGCAGCCGGGTGTGGCGCTGGATGCCTGACGGTCCCGGGGCGCCGAAGGGATGTTCTACGGGACCCAAAGCGGCTCTATACTCTCCACTTCAGCCTGGCGCGAGCGTGCGGCATGCCGGCAGAAGAAAAAGAGGGAGCCCCACTCATGTTCCGCGTCCGCGATCTGGTCGTTCTCGCCAACGCCGTCCTTTGCCTGTCGCTGCTGCTGGCGTTCGGAGCCGCGGTGCCGGTGATGGCCGAAACGGCCGAAACGGCCGAAGGTGCCGAACCGGCCCAGAGCATCCCGAATTCGAAGTGCTTCGCGCTGTCACGACGATGCCGAGATGAGGAACGACGCCGGCGAGTCGCTGGCGGTCCACGCGGCGCAGTTCGATGTCTCCGCGCACAAGCGCCTGGACTGCGTGGAATGCCACTCCGCCGCCCTGAGCACCAGGCACCCGCGCAATACGCTCGGGCCGGTGTCCTTCGATGTTTGCATGGACTGCCACGAGGACGAAACAAGCGTCTTCCGCAACAGCGTGCACGCCGCGGCCAGGGGAGATGAGCCGAAGTCCTGCCAGGGCTGCCACGGCAGCGTCCACACGGCCGTTCGCAGTCGCGACCCCGCTGCACCGATGTCAGCGCTGAACCAGGTGCGCAACTGTGGTGTCTGCCACGAGGGCATGATGGAGGGCTACCTCTCCAGCGTGCATGCGAAGTCGTTGTTCGTTTCCGGCCTCATCGAGGCCGCTCCGTCCTGCAGTGACTGTCATGGCAGCCATGACATACTGGGCCACAAGTCGCCCGAGGCGCGCAGCTCGCATCAGAAGAGCCCCGAGACTTGCGGCAACTGCCACAAGGGAATCGTCGAGAAGTGGGCCGAGAGCGCACACGGCAAGCTGTGGAGCGAAGGGAAGGACGGGCCGGTCTGCTCGACCTGTCACGAAGCCCACGCGATCGCGTCACCCACGACAGTCGAGGCACGGCAGCAGCTCCCGAGCGACTGCGGCAACTGCCACGCCGAACTGACCAAGTCGTTCCGCGACAGTTTCCACGGCAAGGCGACCGGGGTTGGCCACCAGAGCGCGGCGGTGTGCTCGGACTGTCATACGCCGCACCACAACCTGCCGGCGACCGATCCGCGCTCCACGCATCCACCCGGACAATCTCGCGGCCACCTGCGGCTCGAGCAGCTGCCACGCGGGCAAGATCAACGCGTCGTTCCTGTCGTTCGATCCGCACAGCGATCCGATGGACAAGGAACGCAACCCGTGGGTGCACTATATCTACCTGTCCATGACGCTGCTGCTGCTGGGGGTCTTCGGTTTCTTCGGGATCCACGCGCTCCTCTGGCTGCAGCGGACCATCGTGGGCAGGCTGCGCGGCGAGTTCAAGACCGGACACGGCGGTGCGGGCCAGTACGTGCGACGCTTCACGACCACGCAAATGTGGCTGCACGTCGCGATCGTCCTGAGTTTCCTGCTGCTCTCCGTGACAGGCCTGCCGCTCAAGTTCTCGTCCGCCGCGTGGGCACCGGGAGTGATGCGCGCGCTCGGCGGGCCGGAAATCGCCGGCCTGCTGCACCGCTTTGCCGCGATCGTGACCTTCGGCTATTTCGCCGTGCACCTCGGCATGCTCTTCCGCGACACGGTGCTCAGGAAGGAGCGCGGCTACTTCTGGGGCTGGCGCTCGATGACGCCGCAACCCAGGGACATCGCGGATCTCTGGGCGAACCTGAAGTACTTCCTCTACCTCGGTCCGCGGCCCGTGTTCGACCGCTGGACCTACTGGGAGAAATTCGACTACCTCGCCGTCTTCTGGGGCGTGGCCATGATCGGGATCTCGGGCCTGATGCTGTGGTACCCGAACGTATTCACCAGCTTCCTGCCTGGCTGGACGCTGAATGCCGCCTATATCATTCACAGCGACGAGGCATTGCTCGCAACGGGTTTCATTTTCCTGTTCCACTTCTTCCACACGCATCTGCGGCCCGAGAGCTTCCCGCTGGATCCGGTCATCTTCACGGGCCGGATGCCGCTGGAGCGTTTCCGGGACGAGCGGCCGCTCGAGTATCAGCGCATGGTCGATACCGGAACCCTGGAAAAACATCTCGTGGGGGCGCCGAGCCAGGCGCAGTTGCGGGTGGCGTACGTGTTCGGCTTCAGTGCACTGGCCGCGGGTGTCTGGCTCGCGGTGCTGATCTTCCGGGCCTTGCTGGGCGGGGCGATGCATTTCTTCTGACGGGGCCGCGCTGCGCCGGCGGCACCGCGCAACGCGCGGTGCCGCCGCCTTTCCCGCCCGGTTCAGAAATCGAAGTCGGAGGACTCCGGCGTCTCCTCGGCGGCGGCCTCGGGTCCTTGCAGTTGCTTCGCGGCCTCGGCGAGGTTCACCCCCGGCCAGGTGCGGCCGTGACAGGCGGCGTTGGCGCAGAAGTTGCCCCCCGAACGGCCGAACTTGAGAGGAGCGCCGTGGCACTTCTCGCATTCCGGTCCCAACTCGTCGCCGTGGACGTGCATGAAGTTCGGTTTGCCATGGCCATCCGGTTGCTGTTCGCGTTCCATTCCAGGTACCAGGGAGGCTACGCTGCTCCTGCCATTCTCGCGCTCCACCTGCGGTAGCCCGTGGCAGAGGGTGCACTGCAGCCGAATGGCCTCGCCCTGCTCGTTGAAGTGCTTGCCGTCGTGGCAGCGAAAGCAGCCGGGCGTCTCGCTGTGGCCGGTGTGGTCGGGGAAGGACTTCCAGGTGATGCCATCTGCCTCGAAGGTGGATGCGAGCATGATGTCCTTCATCGTCGCGTTGAACTGCTGCTCTTTCTGACGGTCCTCGGGCTTCGTGCCTGCCCCGGCGCTCGCCTCGGCAATCAGCCTGTCGATCTCTGCCTCGCGCTTGTCCCGTTCGCCGCTCAGTTCGCCCGCGGCGTCGATGATGGCCTTGGCTCGGGCCTTGGCGCCGGGGAGGCTGCGGTCGATCCTGCCCGCGGCGATCGCCTCGTCCACGGCTACCTCCGGATTGGCGAAGACGTGCCCCACGTTGTTGTGGCAGTCGTAGCAGACCATCGGGCGCGGTTCGGCAGCCGCGATCTCTGCCGCGGTGGACCTTGTATCGACGTCGGTGTAGGTGACCGTGCTCCCGTCCGCATTGCGTACCTCGACCCACGGGATCTCGCGGCGCTGCGGGTCGAGCGAAACGAAGCGTACGTCGTTCTCGATGTGCCAGTGCACGCCCTTCGAGGATCCTTCCCGTAACACGCCGAAGCCCGTGTGCAGGACGAGCTTGGTGCGCGTCTCGCTGCTCGCGGGGTCGGTGCCGTAGTGAAGCTTGAGCATGATGCTGTCGTCGTGCTCGGCAGCCGGCCAGTGGCAGCTCTCGCAGGCTTCCCGCGAGGGGCGCAGCGTGGTGGCAACCGTAGGCCGCTCGTACCCGACGATCATCCCCCAGAGTTCCTTCGCGTGCGTGGGCTTCAGCGCCATGAGGTGCAGGGTCGAATTGCGTCCCATGTGGCATTCCACGCAGTGTACCCGCGCATGCGAACCGCCCTTGTGGGCTATCGTCTCCTCGGGGTGCACCGAGTGGCACATGTTGGCGCAGAATTCGTCACTGTTGGAGTATTCCCAACCCACGATGCCGGCAGCACCGATACCCGCCACGCCGATGACCGCGGCCACCAGGGTGCCGATCGCGCCGAGCGTCAAGGTCCTGCGTTGCAGTTTCATTGTCATGGTTTCACGCTCCGGTAAACGGACCGCGCAGGATCCGGGTTTCATGGGGCCGCCGGGGCGGGCGCGCCTTCTCGTTCGTCCGTGGAACTTCGCAAGGGCCGGATTCTAAGTACCCGGCAGTAAAAGGGGAAATTTCACCGGGCGCTCATTGAATAAAGCATGATCTCAATCAATGACCTAAGATCGTGGATAAGTAAATTCAGAACGGCGATGCCAGGTTCTGGATGGTTTGTTAACATTCTTCAAGAAGCAAAAATAAGAGGTGTTTATCGTGGCGCACCGATCCCGTTTCGAGCTCGCGCAAGTGGCTGGTGCCCTGCTCGGTTCTGCATTGGCAGCCATTTTCCTCATGCCTGCTGCATCCTGGGCCGTCGACTGGGGCAAGGTGACGGCGACCGACATCCCTCTCTTCTATCCCGGGCAGGTGTCCTGGGAGAAGGCGCTGACCGCTTCCGAGCACAAGGGAGCCACGAAGTTTCGCGCCGGCGAGACCTGTCGCGACTGCCATGCCGACGAGGAAGCCGATATGGGCGCCTCGCGGGCCGAGATGGACAAGTTCGCGGGTCGCAGTTCGCTGGTCGTGCAGCTCAAGGCGGCCGTCGCGGGCGGCAACCTGCACCTGCAGGTGTCCGGGCCGGCCGTTGGCGACAAGGCGCCCGACGTCGGCGTGATGCTCGGCAGCGAAGCCCTGAAATCCACCACCCAGGCGGGTTGCTGGGTGGCTTGTCACGACGATGCGCCCGGCATGGCAAGCGACAGCGGCCAGAAGCTCGGCAAGTACCTCGCCCGTTCCCGCAGCAAGAATACGCCCACGGGCGGCGGTGACAGCGTGCGTCCGCAGGCGGAACTCGATGCCGCGCTGGCGGCAGGCGAGTTCCTCGAACTGCTCGAGGTCGACGCGTCGGGCAAGGGCGAGCGCGTTTACATACTCGACAAGCTCCACGAGCGCGAGCTGGCGGGCACAACCATGCGCGTCGAGGGCGGCCGCTGGATCGCCGAGATGCAGCGCCCGCTGGCCGCCGGTGGCAAAGGCGAAATTGCCCTCGATGCAGGCAAGACGTACCACGTCGGCGTGGCGATCCACGATCCGGGCGTCAAAGGGCGCAAGCACCTCGTGAGCCTGGAGCGCTCGCTGGTCGTGGGTTCCGGCAGCGCGGATATCGTCGTGCAGCAGCAATAGCGCGCGATCTGCAGCGAGCCGCGCCCCTGTGGTCCCGGGGTTTCCCGGACCGCAGAGGGCAGAAGAACACTGAAAAAAAGAGTACCAGGGGAGTAAACCGTATGCGCCATCTCGGGTCTGGGATTCTGCGCGCGATCCTGTTCGTGACGGCAGCCTGTGCTGCGAGCGGCAGCCTGGCGGAGGGCGATCGCGCGTCCTTGCCTGCCTCGACGACATACAGCGAGGGCACCAAGGTCTGCACCGAGTGCCACGACGATGAGCATGCGACGGCCATCATGAGCGGTCCCCACGGGATGGCCGCCGATCCGCGCACGCCCGCGGCGACCAAGGGCTGCGAGTCCTGTCATGGCCCCGGAGGCGAACACGCCAGGCAGGAGAAGAAGTTCCGCGTCGCGCGGTCCCTCGAGGGTCACGGCGAGGAAGACGCGGCCGCGCGTGCCGAGGTCTGCATGAACTGCCACGGCAAGACCGCGCAGAAGCACTTCCTGACCAGCGAGCACAGTCGGGCGGATGTTGCCTGCAGCGACTGCCACGACGTGCACGCGCGTAACGACAAGGTCCTGAATCGCCTCACGCAGACCGAGGTCTGCGTGGACTGTCACCAGGACCAGAAGGCGAACATGAACAAGTTCTCGCGTCACCCGATCCGCGAGGGCAAGGTCGCCTGCACCGATTGTCACAATCCGCACGGCGCCAAGGGTGACCACATGCTGGTCGAGGCAACGACCAACGAGACCTGCTACAAGTGTCACGCCGAGAAGCGCGGCCCCTTCCTGTTCGAACACGAACCCGTGCAGGACGACTGCTCCGAGTGCCACAACCCGCACGGTTCCGTGAATGACCAGCTGCTGACGGCACGACCGCCGTTCCTGTGCCAGCAGTGCCACAACGACACGCGTCACCCCGGCACGGTCTATGCGAATGCGAATGTCGCCTCTAGCAACCGGGCGATCGGCCGGGCCTGCTCGAACTGCCACACGAACGTGCATGGAAGCAACCACCCCTCCGGCGTGACCTTCCGTCGCTGATTCGGGCAAGCGTATCCAACAGGGGAGTCAAGACATGAACACCAGGCGCAAGACACTGTGGATCGCGATGGTCGGTGCCGGCCTCGCCATGGCGGGCGCCGCACAGGCGCAGGACGAGTTCGGCTTCGAGGACACGAGCTCCGCGAAGCCCAGGCCGGTCTACGAGAACTTCATCGAGCTCGGCGGCGGCTACACCGATGACGGCAACGGCAAGTTCGGCGAGTACACGTCGGGGGTCACGGATGCCTTTCAGGACGAGGGCGGCTTTCCGGTGGGGGCACTGCGCCTGACGGGTGGCGACGACGCCACCGCGCGCGCGTGGGAGGTCTCCGCGGGTGTCGGCAACGGGCGCGCCCTCGAGGCCAGCTACGGCATCCAGAACAACTTCGGGATCTCGCTGTACGGGGACCGCATCGAAAAGACCGAGTACGGCGAGGCCGGCACGGTCTACGGGGGCGCGTCGGACACCATGCTGCTGCCGGCGACCTACAAGTTCACGACGTCGTTTCCGATACCCGCCGCCCCCCCCGGCAGCTACGACCCCGCGAACTATTCATCGGAAGACATCCGCCACGAGCGCCAGATCTTCGGACTCGAGGGCTTCAAGCACATCGGTGACGCCTGGACCGTGAGTCTCGGCTTCGAGAACCAGGACAAGTCCGGCGATGACGTCTTCGGCGGCAACCAGGGCTTCAGCGGTACGGCGCTGGTGCCGGAGGAACTCGACACCGAGCACCAGCAGATGCGGGCGCGCATCGACTATGCCGACCGCTGCCTGCAGCACGGTATCGAGTTGTACCTGTCGGATTTCGAGAACGGCAACGATGCGATCGCCTACCAGAACGCGATAGTCCCCGGCTCCTTTGTGCCCGGCAACGCGAGCGGTACGTTCAGGCCGCTTGGTCTCGAGCAGATCGCCTCGGAGCCGGACAACCAGTACCTGCGCGTCGGCATGGACGGCGGCTACAGCGTCGGCATGATGACGCGAGCTCAGCTGGTTCGCGGACTGGAGCCGCGGCGAGCAGGACGAGGACTTCCTCCCCGTGGTGCTGGACACCAACTATTACCCGTCGGTGAACCCGGTGTTCCCGTTCTCCAACCTCGACGGAGAGGTCGAGCGCGCCAACGTCAAGCTGAGTCTCGTGGGGCGGCCGTTTTCACGCTTCGATTATCGCGTGCAGTACGCCTACAAGGACCGCGACGCCAGGCACGATCCGCTGCCGGTCAACGAGCTGAGCTACACCTACAACAGCACGGCGCCGGGTTTCACTTCCAAGGTCTACGACAAGCAGACCCAGACCATCGGCGCGGAGGCGGGCTATCGCTTCGCCGGGCGCGTGAGGCTGCGCGGCGGCTATGAATACGAGGATGTGGACCGCGACACCGACGAGCTGGAGTATGACTCCATCGCCAAGTTGTATTCACCGGCTTCGTTCACGGATTCGACCTCGGAAGACAAGCTGTGGGCGGAACTGAGCATCGCGACGATCGACGCCCTGACGATCAAGCTGCGCGGTGAATACAACGTGATCGACGCGGATCTCAGCCATGAGACCGGCGAAATGGTGGCTCCGGGCGGCCTGCTGCGCCGTGCAACGCCGATCTTCCTGCTCGACCGCGACCAGGACGTCCTGGGGGTGGAGGTCGACTATGAGCTGGGTGCGCGGATCTCTGTGTATGCCAAGTACGATGTGGTGAGCGACGACTACGACAACGATACCTTGGGTCTCGACAAGCGCGACAGCGACATCTGGAACGTCGGCTTCAACTGGAGCCCGTCGGACGCGGTGAACCTGTCCGCGTACGCCAGCCGCGAGAGCTACGAAATCGAACAGCACCAGCGCCAGATGAACCAGGCAGGCCCGACGCCCTACATCGACTGGAGCCAGGACAGCGAGGACGAGGTCGACGCATTCGGCCTCAGCATGGAATGGGCAGTTGTCGAGGACCGGTTCGACCTGTCGGCCGACCTGGCGTATCTCGAGTCGGATTCGAGCTACGCGAGCGAGTTCACCGAAAGCACCTACCCGGCGGGCACGGTGCTGCCGATCTACGGCGACACGCCGGACAGCCAGGACGAGCTGTTGCGCCTGAGCCTGTCGGGCGTGTACCACTGGAACGACAGGATCGACGTGACCGGCCGCTACATCTACGAGACCCGGGATGCCGAGGATTGGGGCTGGAGCGACCAGGTCGTCGGTCCCGTGACGCCCGCGGATCCGGCGCAGGCGAGCGCGAGGTACCTTGCCTTCGCCTGGGAGCGGCCGGACTACAGCTCGCAGCTGGTCGTGATGTCGGTCCGCTACAAGTTCTGATCATCGGCCATGCAACGAGCGGCGCCCCAGGGCGCCGCTCGTTTTTGGGGGTAGGAGATGGTGCAAGCCTTGCCGCCGGACATAGAGATCGCGCGCGCCGCGACGATGCTGCCGATCGACGCAGTCGCCGCTCGTGCCGGCATCCCCGCGGATGCCCTGATCCCCTATGGCCGCAGCAAGGCCAAGATCGATCGCGCGTTCCTCGATGCGCTCGACGGGCGCCGCGACGGCAAGCTGATCCTGATCACCGCGGTCTCGCCGACGCCGGCCGGCGAGGGCAAGACCACGGTGGCGGTCGGGCTCGCCGACGGCATGAACCGCATCGGCTGCAACACGCTGCTCGCGCTGCGCGAGCCCAGCCTCGGTCCCTGCTTCGGCATGAAGGGCGGGGCGGCCGGCGGCGGTTACGCGCAGGTCGTGCCGATGGAGGACATCAACCTGCATTTCACCGGTGATTTCCACGCCATCTCCGCGGCGCACAACCTGCTGGCCGCGATGGTCGACAACCACCTGTACTGGTCCAACGATCTCAGGATCGATCCGCGCCGCGTGAGCTGGCGGCGCACCGTGGACATGAACGACCGCAGCTTGCGCGACATCTGCGTCGGCCTGGGCGGCGCGGCGAACGGGCTGGTGCGCGAGGCCGGCTACGACATCACGCCGGCCTCCGAGGTGATGGCGATCTTCTGCCTCGCGCGCGACATGGCGGACCTCGAACGCCGCCTCGGCAACATCATCATCGGTTATCGCCGCGACCTCTCGCCGGTGTACGCGCGCGAGGTGAACGCCGCGGGCGCGATGACGGTGCTGCTGCGCGACGCGATGCAGCCGAACCTGGTGCAGACGCTCGAGAACAATCCGGTGCTGATCCACGGCGGTCCTTTCGGCAACATCGCGCACGGCTGCAACTCGCTGATCGCCACGCGCAGCGCGCTGAAGCTCGCCGACTACGTGGTCACCGAAGCCGGTTTCGGCGCCGACCTGGGTGCGGAGAAATTCTTCGACGTCGCGGCGCGCAAGGGTGGCCTGCACCCGGATGCCGCGGTGCTGGTTGCCACGGTCCGGGCGCTGAAGATGCACGGCGGCCAGCGCAAGAGCGAATTGGGCCACGAGAATCTCGAGGCCCTGCGCGCGGGCTGCGCCAACCTGGCGCGCCACGTGCGCAACATCGGGCTGTTCGGTGTGCCGGTCGTGATCGCGATCAACCGCTTCGATGCCGACACCGATGCCGAGATCGCGCTGTTGAAGGAGCAGGCGGCACGGCTGGGCTGCGAGGCCGTCGAAGCCACGCATTTCCGCGACGGCGGCGCGGGCGCCGAGGCGCTGGCGCGCGCGGTGCAGCGGCTTGCCGATTCCGGACATTCGCAGTTCCGCACGCTCTACGACGACGAGATGCCGTTGTGGGACAAGGTGTGCTGTGTCGCGCGCACGATCTACGGCGCGGGGAAGGTGGTCGCGGACCAGAAGGTGCTGGAGAAGTTCCGGCAGTACGATGCCATTGCCGGCAGCTTCCCGGTCTGCATTGCGAAGACCCAGTACAGCTTTTCCACCGATCCGGGCCTGCTCGGCGCGCCCACGGACCACACGGTGTCGGTGCGCGACGTGGTGCTCGCCAACGGCGCCGAGTTCGCGGTGGTGCTGTGCGGCGACATCATGACGATGCCGGGGCTGCCGCGGCGTCCGGCGGCCGAGGGCATCCGCCTGAACGGGAGCGGCGAGATCGAAGGACTGTTCTGAGGGCGGCGAAACCCTCGACGCTCTCGCGGCGGCGCCGGTGTCAGCTGCCGATGGCGCCGCAGCGTTCGGGCAGGATGTGGCGCAGCTTTTCGTGCATCGAGCGGATGGCCTGCTCGGTGCTGGCCCAGTCCATGCACGCGTCCGTGACCGACACGCCGTAGCGCAGCTTCGACAGGTCGGCGGGAATCGGCTGGTTGCCCGCTTCGAGGTTGCTCTCGAGCATCGCGCCCACGATCGAGCGGTTGCCCTCGAGGATCTGGTTCGCGACGTTGTCGAGCACCAGTGCCTGCAGCGCATGGTCCTTGTTCGAATTCGCGTGGCTGCAGTCGACGACGATGTTGGGCGCGATGCCGGCCTTTTCGAGCTCGCGCTCGCACACCGCCACGTGAACCGAGTCGTAGTTCGGGCCGTTCGAACCGCCGCGCAGCACCACGTGGGCGTGGCGGTTGCCGCGGGTGTGGATCACCGCGACCTTGCCCTCGATGTTGATGCCGAGGAAACGGTGCGCACTGTTCACCGACTTCAGCGCGTTGACCGCGACGGTGAGCCCGCCGTCGGTGCCGTTCTTGAAGCCGACCGCGCAGGACAGTCCGCTCGCCAGTTCGCGGTGGGTCTGCGATTCCGTGGTGCGCGCACCGATCGCGGACCACGCGATCAGGTCCTGCAGGTACTGCGGGGAGATCGGATCGAGCGCCTCGGTCGCCGTCGGCAGGCCGATGCCGGTGATATCGATCAGCAGCTTGCGCGCGATGTGCAGTCCTTCCTCGATGCGGAAGGAGTCGTTCAGGTGCGGATCGTTGACCAGCCCTTTCCAGCCGGTCGTGGTGCGCGGCTTCTCGAAGTAGACGCGCATCACCAGGTACAGCGTGTCCTGCACCTCGTCGGCCAGGCGGCGCAGCCGGTGCGCGTATTCCATGGCGGCGCCGGTGTCGTGGATCGAGCACGGGCCCACGACGAGGAACAGCCGGTGGTCCTGGCGGTCGAGGATGTCGCGCACGATCCCGCGCGCGGTGCGCACCGTCTCGCTGATCGCGGGCGTGAGCGGCATCTCCGCCTTGAGCTGATCGGGGGTGATCAGCTCCTCGATGGTTTCCACATTGAGATCTTCGAGCGTCCTGTCCGTCATCGGCGACACCAACCTGCCTGTTTCACGTGCTGCTCCGGGGAGCGGGGGCGCGATTATAGCGAAAGCGGCAGGGCGGTTCACCCGCGGTGTTCAGGACGCGACGGCGGACTTCAACTCACGGTAGGCCGCATCGAGGTGTGCCCCGAGGTGCTCGATCTGCGGCAAATTGTCGGGGCAGGCGGTGATGCCGAGGCAGAGTTTCGTGCCGCAGCTCACCGCGGTGATGTTCAGTGCCTGTGCATCGGTCACCAGCGACAGCGGATAGATCTCCTCCAGTCGTGATCCCGCCATATACAGCCGGCCGGCCGGCCCCGGGACGTTGGACACGAGCACGTTGAAGGGGGGTGGCACGCTGGTCGAGGCACCCGCCACCGTCAGCAGGACCGCCGGCAGCAGGACCATGTTCATGTAGTCCTGGCGCGCCGTCGGGGACAGCTCGCGCAGGTGCTGCTTGGCCTTGCGCGTGGAGCGGCTGATGTGGCGCAGGCGCGCCAGCGGATCGCGGGCGGTGGTGCCCAGGGGGCACACGATCATGCTCAGCTCGTTGCCGTGCTGCTCGCCGGGGGTGCGCACCGACACCGGGACGCCGGCGAGCAGGGCCTGCTTCGGCAGCTTGCGCTGTTCCAGCAGGTAGCTGCGCAGGCCGCCGCCGCAGATCGCGAGCAGGGCGTCGTTGATCGTGCCGTCCACGCTGGCGCCGATGCGGCGCACCGCGGCCAGCGGAAACTGCGCGGTCAGCAGGCGCCGGCGATGGCTGATTTCGTGGTTCATGGTCGCGCGTGGCGCCGTGAAGGGCAGCGGCGGCGAGTCCGTGTGGCCGTCGTTGCCCATGCGCATCAGCATGGAGGCCAGCTGCGGGATTGCCTTGCCCTGGTCGCGCAGCGAAGCGGCAGCCTGCGCGATACCGGCGAACCAGCCAGGCGAGGGGCTGCCCGCATGCGCTTTGTGCGCGGCGCCGGCGTGCCCTGAGCCGAACGGGGTGCGCGGGTTCTGGCTGAGCACCTTGTCGATCATGCGCATCGCGCCGACACCGTCCATCAGCGAGTGGTGGACCTTGCAGTAGAGTCCGAAGCGCTTGCGCGGCAGGCCTTCGACCAGATGCCATTCCCACAGCGGGCGGCTACGATCGAGCAGCCGTTCGTGGGTGCGCGAGAGCAGCGCCAGCAGGTCCTCCATGCGTCCCGGTTGCGGCAAGGCATAGTGATGCACGTGGTAGGCGGGGTCGTAGTCGTCGGCCTCGACCCAGTACGGTGCGCTCGAGGCGACTGCTTCCAGGCGGCGGCGGAACAACGCATCGATGCGCGGCAAGCCGGCGCCGATGTCGCGCGCGAGTCGGCGCAGGTAATCGGGCGGCGCGGAGGCTGGCGGTGAAAACACCAGCAACCCGGCGACGTGGAACGGTCGCTGCTGGCTCTCCATGCGGAGGAAGGCGAGATCCTGGAAATTGAGCTTTTCCATGGCGGAACCGTCGCGCAGCCGATTTGCCAAGCATCCTAGCGCGCCGCGCCGAGCCACAGATAGCGTCTGGATCAATGCTTGCGCGGATTTTGGGGCGATACGCGTTGCCGGGAGTCGAATTCGGCATCATGCCGCGCGCAGAGATAGTCGAGCAGGCCCTCCACGCCGCACTCGATCGCGTCCAGGGCCACATCGAAGGCCTCGGCGGAGCCGTAGTAAGGATCGGCGACCTCGCCGTCGCGCGCACCCGCGGCGAAGTGCATCAGCAGGCGGATCTCGCCGCCGAAGCCGGCCGTCGCCCAGCCCTGCAGCGTGCGCAGGTTGGAGCCGTCCATCGCGACGATATAGCGAAAGCGCGCGAAATCCGCGTCGTCGACCTGGCGCGCGCGCTGGTGCGCGATGCGGTAGCCGCGGCGCTCGGCCGCCGCGATCGCGCGCGGATCCGGCGGCTTGCCGACATTGAACGCGGCCGTGCCGCAGGAATCGACGTGAAAGCGCGCCCCGAGCCCGCGCCGCTCGAGGCGATCCTCCAGCACGGCCTGGGCGGAGGGGGATCGGCAGATATTGCCGAGGCAGACGAAGAGAACACCGATGCGCTGCATGCGGGGGAAAGCACCCGGAGACGACAGGGCGCCATTCTAGTGCCCCGGGCCGCTCGCCGTGGCCCCGATCGGACGTGGCCTAACCAAATCGTCATCTGGCCGCGGCGCGGCCTGGCCGTGGAGATCGCTACACTCGCTGCTTTGCATGGCCACTCACAGGAGAATCCCGATGGCTTTCCACGGCAAGGTAGCACTGGTCACCGGCGGCGCCAGCGGCATGGGCAGGGTCTCGGCGCTGCGGCTCGCGGCGGCGGGCGCGCAGGTCGCGATTTTCGACATGAACGAGGCGGCGCTCGCCGAGACGTCGGCGCAGTCGCCGAACATCCGCGCGTGGCGCTGCAACGTGGCCGACTGGGAGGAGGTGCAGGCGCGCGTCGCGGACGTCGAGCGCGAGCTCGGACCGATCGACCGCCTGACCCATGCCGCCGGCATCATGCCGAGCCACGCGGCGATCGACACGACCCTCGAGGTGGCGCGGCGGCTGATGGAGGTGAACTACTTCGGCACGCTGCACATGATCCGCGCGGTGGTGCCGGGCATGGTCGCGCGCAACCGCGGCGACGTGATCCTGTTCGGCTCCGTGTCGGCGACCGGCGCTGACGCCGAAGCTCGGCGCCTATGCGGCCTCCAAGGCCGCCGTGAACGTGTTCGGCGAGACGCTGGCCAACGAGCTGGGGCACACGGCGCTGCGCATAGCGGTGGTGATGCCGCCCGCGGTGAACACGCCGTTGATCCAGCAGTCGCTGGACACCGATCCGGCCAAGGCGCTGCGCGAGGCGAAGAAGTCCGGGCGCCTCGGCGATCCGGCCAAGATCGTGGAGCAGATCGAGCAGGGGCTCGAAAAGGGCAAGAAGGCCATCTACCCCGGCGAGGCGAAGCTGCTCGACCTGTGGCACGCACTGGCGCCCGGGTTGTGGTGGAAGACGGTGCTGAAGTTCGAGAAATGAAACAGGGCGATCGGGGCGGCGCGTCGCGCCGCCCCGATCGCAATCTCAGTCGCGCGCAGTCGCCATCGCCGCGGCGCGTCCGGCCATGCGGCCGGAGAAGGTCGCATCCCCCACCGAGATGCCGCTGGAGTAGCCCATCGCCGTGCGCGGCACGCCGCAGGCGGTGCGGCCGGCCGCGTACAGCCCCTCGATCACCGTGCGCTCGGAGGTGAGCACCTCGCCGCTCGGCAGCGTGTCGAGGCCGCCCAGCGTGAAGAAGGGGTAGAAGGCGCCGTGGCCCGGCGTGCAATCGAGCGCGGCCAGCGGCAGTTCCAGCGGCTTCAGCCACTCCGCGGTCTTGTGGAACACCGGGTCCACCCCCTCGGCCGCATTGCGGTTGAACACGTCGATCGTGTTCTGCAGCGTGCCCTCGGGCAGCTGCAGCTCGCTCTCGAGCTCCGCCACGGATTCCTCCGCGGTCGCCACGAACTTGGCACCGAGATAGCTGGTCTTCTCGTAGTCGCCGAAATCCTCGACGTTCGCGATCAGGTACACGCGCCGGTCCGGCTGCTGCAGGCAGTAGTAGCCGACGCGCCCGTGGTAGCAGTCCTCGTTCACGAAACGCTGGCCCTGCGCGTTGACCAGGATGCCCCAGGTGAGCGACGACGGCGGATAGTAGGGCAGGCTCACGAAGCCCTCGTGCATGTTGATCGCGGCGGCGCCCACGGCAATGCCCATCTGGATGCCCGAGCCGGTGTCGCCGGGGTTGCCTATCGGCTCGGTGGCGCCGAGCAGCAGCGGCGAGTACTTGCGCAGCATCTCCTGGTTCATGCCGAAGCCGCCCGCGCAGAGGATCACGCCGCGGCGCGCGCGCACACAGCGCTCCTGCTGGTCGATGCGCACCACCACACCGTGCACCCGGCGCTCGTCGTCGACGATCAGCGTCAGGGCGCGCGCTTCGTAGAGGATCTTCACGCCGCGCTTCTCGACATTCCCGGTCATGATCTTCATGAACAGCGGGCCGCCGTTGTCGCCCTCGACCTGCAGGTTGTGGCCGCGCGGGCAGGGCCTGGCGACCTGGTTGTAGGGCCACGCCTTCTCGCTGCCGGTGTAGAGCAGGCAGTCGTCGGTGAGCGCCATGATGGCGCGCTGGTTGTAGAGCGTGTCCTTGTAGGGCACGCCGAGCCCGACCAGCCAGTTGAAGTGATCCAGGCTGCCCTCGCAGTAGGCGCGCACCTTGTCCGCATCGGCCAGCGGGCCGTTGGCGGCCATCAGGTACTGGTACATGTCCTCGGTCGAGTCCTCGAAACCGCAGGCGCGCTGCACCCGCGTGCCGCCGTTGCCGCCCATGTAGATCTCGGCGCTGGACAGCGCGGTCGAGCCGCCGTTGGCGCTGGCGAGGTCGAATATCGTCACCTCGGCGCCGTGGTCGCGGGCCTCGATGGCCGCCGCGGCACCCGAGCCGCCGAAACCGATGATCGCGACATCGGTTTCCATGTCCCACTGCGTCACGTCGGCGAGGCGGCGCGGGCGTGAGGGGCTGCTCTTGTCTACCGGTACATTCATGCGTTCACCATGGCAATTCGTGATCGTGGAGGGCGCCCGCCGCGGCGGGCGCGCGCGGAGTCTACGCCACGCGCGCGGCTGCTGGGAATTACCAAAGCTTTACTGCGTATTGCTGCGCGGATTCGTCGCGTTTA